>NZ_CH724156.1:1903777-2196568 GCF_000152625.1 Roseovarius nubinhibens ISM
TCATCGACGCCCTCTGCCAGGACGACCTGGTCGGCGGTTTCTTGTGCTTGTGTCATTGTCCCCTCCGCTCTGCGTCCCGCATCATAGCACGGGTGCAGCGCCCACTTGGAAAAATGCCGCGCCCGGGTCTCTGGGGGCGCGGCACTACTGTCAGGCCATTCAGGCCGGTGACGGTTTACTTGCTGAAGATCTTGTCGGCGGGGATATCCGCACCGGCATTCTCAACGAACCATTTTGCTGCACCGGGGTGCCACATCATGACTTTGTTCTTGTCCCAGTTCTCGGGCAGGGTCGATGCGGCGGCACGGTGGATGCCCTGCATCCGCTCGTTGTCCGACATGACCGTGTCCACGACCGCATAGACAAAGCTCTCGGGCAGGTCGCAATTGGCGATGGTGAAGTTCCACATCGACACCGACCGCGCCGGCGCTTCCAGCGTGGTGTAGGTATCCGCCTTGATTTCAAAGGCCGACACCGGGAAGGCCTCCATGATCTTGGCCTGTTCCTCTTCGGTGAACTCGATGATGTTCACATCCGTCTGCACTTCGAGCTGGCTGACCGCGGGCACCGGCACACCGGCAGCAAAGGCGATCACGTCGAGAAGACCGTCCTGAAGCTGCCCGCCAAGGTCGGACCAGCCGCCATTGCGGCGCTCGAACTTGACGCCCAGCTCTTCCATCATGCGCGGGAAATAGGTGTCCGAGGTCGAGCCCGCCGGACCAAAGCCGATCCGCGCCCCATCCGGGATATCCGCGATGCTTTCGATGCCCGACGAGGCCAGCGCAGTCACGCTAAAGGGCGTCTGATACATCGGGAACATGGCACAGGCATTGGTCATCTGCAGACCGGGGGCAATCGGGTTGGTCCCTGCCAGCGATTCCGCCGCCGGGCCCATGGTGGTCATGCCGAACTGTGCCTCGCCGGTGTGCACCAGTGCCATGTTCTGCATCGGGCCGCCGGTGACTTCGCCGCCGCCAGTGATGCCGAGCTCATCCGCCACAAGGTTGGCCCAGCCCGAACCATAGGCGAAATAGGTGCCGCCCTGGCTTGCCGTGCCCACGGTAAAGCTCTCGGGCCAGCCGGTGCGATCCTCGTCACCTGCCGCGAAAACGCTCGTCGTGCCCAGCGCCGTGGTCAGGGCAAACGCAGTAATTTTGCCGAGTTTCATAATAGGTCTCCTCCAAATGTCTCACCGGCATTGTGCCGGTCTCCCATGTGGGGCCGTATTGTTAAGCCTCGCCGCGCCAATGCAACGCGGGCGCGCCCGCTTTTTGGCCGGAATGCTGATTTAATCGGCGTCATGGGTGGGAAAGGGGACATGCGCCTCTGTGCCATGTCCCCCTGACGGTACATCGCAGCGGATTTGGGCCTGAAATCACGCAGAGTAGGCCCGCGATTGATCCTGAAACTGCCCGAAAACTGACCGCAAACGGGACGCAAACGGGAGGCCGGGGCCTAGCCTTCGGCGATAAACGCCTCTCGCGACAGCCCGTATTTCTGCATCTTCTCATAGAGCGCCTTGCGCGACAGGCCGAGCGCCTCATAGGTCTCCTTGAGACTGCCGCCATGCGCCGTCAGGCTCGCCGCGATGAGCGCCTTTTCATGCGCCGCCACCCGCTCGGCCAGCGTCGCCTCCGGCTGATCCGCCGCCGGCCCGATGTCGAGATCAAGCCCAAGCGCAAACCGATCCGCCGCATTGCGCAGCTCGCGCACATTGCCGGGCCAGGGCCGCGCCGCCACCGCGTTGAGCACCGCGCCGGGAATATCGGGCACCGCAAGTTTATACCGCGCGGCGGCCTCAGCCACGAGCGTGGTAAAGAGCTTGGGCACATCCTCGCGCCGCTCGGTCAGATCGGGAATGCGCAGCGTCACCACATTGAGCCGATAGAGAAGATCGGGCCGAAACGTCCCCTCCGCCGCCGCCGCCCTGAGGTCTTGCTTGCTCGCCGCGACAAAGCGCACATCGAGCGTCACCGGCTCGTTCGAGCCGAGCCGCGTGATCGTCCGGTTCTGGATCGCATGCAAAAGCTTGGCCTGCATCGGCTGCGCCATGCTCTCGATCTCGTCGAGAAACACGGTCCCGCCGCGCGCATGTTCAAACCGGCCCGCCCGCGCCCGCATCGCGCCGGGAAAGGCCCCCGCCTCATGGCCGAACAGCTCGCGTTCGATCAGGTCGGCGGGCAGGGCGGCACAGTTGATATGGACGAACGGCTTTTCCGACCGCGCCGAAGCCCGGTGCAGCGCCCGCGCCGCGACCTCCTTGCCGGTGCCGGTCGCGCCTTCGATGAGAACATCCGCCTCGGTCCCGGCAATGGCGCGGATATGCTGGCGCAGCCGCACCATCGCATCCGACCGACCCGTTAGCCGCGCCTCGATCACGTCGCGCCGCCCCACCTGCCGCCGCAGCGCCCGGTTCTCGAGCGTCAGCCGCCGCTGTTCCAGCGCCCGCCGCACCGAGGACACCAGCCGCGTCGGCGAATAGGGCTTCTCGAGAAAATCATAGGCCCCGTCGCGCATCGACTGCACCGCCAGATCGACATCGCCATGACCGGTGACCAGGATCACCGGAATGGCGGAATCGATCTCCAGCGCCCGCGCCATGAGCTCGAGCCCATCCATCCCCGGCATCCGGATATCGGTCACCAGAATGCCGGGAAAATCCCGCGCCACATGCGACAGCGCCTCGCTCGCATCCGCGAAACAGGCCACATCGAGATCTTCGAGCTGCAGGCTCTGCGCCGCCGCCAGCCGCAGATGATCCTCGTCATCAACGAAAAGGATGGTTTCCGGTCTCATTGCGCCGCCACCTCGTCCTCGGCCACCCGATCCCGCGCATCATCAAGCTCGACGGCAAAGATTGCGCCGCCCTCGGGATGGTTGCGCGCGCTCAGCGTGCCGCCGAAATCGCGCACGATATTATAGGAAATCGACAGCCCAAGCCCGAGCCCCTTGCCCGGGCTCTTGGTGGTGAAAAACGGATCGAACAATTGCGCCATCGTGTCGTCGGTAAGCCCCTCGCCATGGTCGCGAACCTCGACGATCCAGCGCCCGCTGTCCAGCCCGGCCACCCGGATGCCGATCTCGGGGGCGGGCTGCGTCTCCATCGCGTCGAGCGCATTGGCCAGCAGATTGACCAGCACCTGTTGCAGCCGCACCTGCCCGCCCATCACGAAAATATCGCCCTCGGGCCGGTCGATGGTGATCCGCGCCTCGGCCGCCTTGATCCGGTTGTCCATCAGCGACAGCACATCCTCGAGCACCGGGATAAGCGGTACTGGTCCGATCTTTTCCTGCGGCCGCCGGGCGAAATTGCGCAGATGTCGCGAGATCGCCGCCATCCGGTCGGCCATCTGCAGGATCAGCCCCATGTTGCTGCGCGCCTCTTCCTGCCGCCCCCGCTCCATCAGGGTGAGCGCGTTCTCGGCATAGGCCTTCACCGCCGCCAGCGGCTGGTTGAACTCATGGCTGAGCCCCGCCGACATCTGGCCAAGCGCCGCCAGCTTCCCGGCCTGCACCAGCTCGCTCTGCGTCCGGCGCAGTTGATCCTCGGTGGCGCGCCGCTCGTCCACTTCCTGCAAGAGCTGCCGGTTCGCGGCGTTGAGATCGGCGGTCCGCTCCGCCACCCGGTCGATGAGCGTCTCCTGATAGATCCGCTGCTGCGCCTGCTGTTCGAGCGCCCGCGCCCGCCGCTGCAAGAACAGCGCCGCCACCAGCCCGGCAAAGAGGCTCAGAAGGATGAGCAGCGCCAGAACCTGCCGCGCCTGCGCAATCGCGGGCCCGGTGGGGGTGAGCACCCAGACCCGCCAGCCCGCCGCCGCAATCAAGCCGACATTCGACAGATATTCCTCCGGCCCCTCCCGGGTCTGAATGCGCAGCAGATCGACCGAAGGCGCCACCGCCTCATGCGCCACATCGAGCGTGCGAATCCGTTCGAGCGGATATTGCCGCGTCGCATCAATCGCGGCGAGCACCCCATCGGCCACCGGCCCCAGCGTGTTGAAATGCCAATCCTCGCGGTCCGATAGAAAGATCACATTGTTCGGATCGGTGACGAGAATGGTGTTGTCGCCATTGCGCCAGGTTTCTTCGAACCCGTGCAACAGGATCTTCACCGCCACCACCCCGAGGATCTCGGTCTCGTCGATGATCGGCGCCGCAAAGTAATAGCCCCGCTGCCCCGAGGTCAGGCCAAGCGCGTGAAACCGCCCACGCCCCTCGCGCATCGCATCGGTGAAATAGGGTCGAAAGGCAAAGCTGCGCCCGACAAAGGAATCCTCGCGCCGATAGTTACTGGCCGCGATGGTAAGCCCCTTGGCATCCATCACATAGATATCCGCCAGATCGAGCGTCAGCGCCGTCTGCCGCAGCTGTTCATTCACGAAAGGCAAGAGCCCGACATTGGTCGGATCATGCAAAAGGTCCGTCAGGATCGGCCGCTCGGCCAACAGCGCCGGCAGCGCCTCGGACCGCGACAGCGCCCCGCGCAGCGATTCCGTGGCGATCCGCAAAGTGGCGCTCTCGCGGTCGCTGGTCTTGGCCAGAAAGGATCGCTCGATCCGGGGCAGCGCCGCAAGGCTGAGCCCGATCGCCACCAGAACCAGCAACAGCAGGTTCCGCATGGCGCGGCGCATGTGATCGGATCGGGGCGGCGACGGGGCTTTCATAGCCCCGATTATGCGGCGCGGCGGGGCAATTGCCCAGAGCCTCCGTGCCGCCTGCGCTTGCAGGCCGCAAGCCCTGCCCGGGGCGGGATTTTGCCGCGCCTCGCCCCTATTGAGGGTCATTTTCCCCATTGTTATATGCTAGGGACCCCGATACCCCCGCCCACTGACCCCAAGATGACCCAAGAAAGCAGCCCCGTGACCGAGCCGCGCCAGAAAAAAGTAGAACGGCACGCCCGCCTCTCCGTCGCCCCGATGATGGATTGGACCGACCGGCATTGCCGCTATCTGCACCGGCTCCTGTCGCGTGAGGCGCTGCTTTATACCGAGATGGTGACAGCCCCGGCGCTGGTGCGGGGCGGGGCGATGCATCTGCTCGATCACGCGCCCGAGGAACATCCCGTGGCGCTGCAGCTTGGCGGCTCGGACCCCGAGGAACTGGCCGAGGCGGCTCGGCTTGGGGCCGAGGCGGGCTATGACGAGATCAATCTCAACTGCGGCTGCCCCTCGGACCGGGTGCAATCGGGCACCTTTGGCGCGGTGCTGATGACCGATCCGGGCCGGGTGGCCGACTGCTGCGCCGCGATGATCGCGGCCACCGATGTCGAGGTCACGGTGAAATGCCGCATTGGCGTCGACGACCAGGACCCCGAAGAGGTGCTGCCCGAGTTTCTCGCGCGCGTCGGGGCCGCCGGGGTGGGGCGCTTTACCATCCACGCCCGCAAGGCCTGGCTCAAGGGGCTGAGCCCCAAGGAAAACCGCGACATCCCGCCGCTCGATTACGATCTGGCGCGGCGCATGATCGGGCTTTTCCCGTCGCTGCATCTGTCGATCAACGGCGGGATCGCGACGCTCGATCACGCGGTCGAGCTGCTCGATCAGGGCTTTGACGGGGTCATGCTCGGCCGGGCCGCCTATCATCAGCCCGCCGATATTCTCTGCGCCGCCGACCGCCGCATTTTCGGCCATGACGGGCCTGACAGCACGGCCGAAGACGCGGTGCAGGCGATGCTGCCCTATATCGAGGCGCATCTCGCCGCGGGCGGGCGGCTCAACCAGATCACCCGCCATATGCTCGGCCTCTTTGCCGGTCGTCCCGGCGCGCGGGCCTGGCGGCGGATGCTGTCCGAGGGCGCGTCGCGCCCCGGTGCCGGCCCCGAGCTGGTCGAAGAGGCGCTGACCCAGATCGCCCCCGATCTCGCCGCCTGATATCTCGCCGCCTGAGAGGATGGGCTGACCCAAGCATCACCGCTTTTCCCCGGCCCGAGCCGCGTGTACACCGGACGGGACACGAACCCCGGAGACCGCCATGCCCGACACCACCCTCCTGTTGCAGATGCTTGCCCTTCTGATGGTCATCGGCGGCTTTGCCGGCGTGCTGGCCGGGCTTTTGGGCGTCGGCGGCGGCATCGTTCTGGTCCCGGCCTTCTACTATGCGTTTCAGACCCTTGGCTATGACGGCCCGCAGCTCATGCAGATGTGTCTCGCCACCTCGCTCGCCACGATCATCGTGACCTCGGTGCGCTCGGTCCTGAGCCACAACAAGAAGGGCGCGGTCGATTGGGACATCCTGCGCGGCTGGGCGCCGGGCATCGTCATCGGCGCGCTGATCGGCGTCTGGGTGGCCTCGGGGCTGCGCTCGGCCACGCTCACCGGCATCTTTGGCATTCTCGGCATCACCGTCGGCCTCTACATGGGGCTGGGCCGCGCCCATTGGCGGCTCGCCCCGGAGATGCCGCAAGGTGTCACGCGCATGATCCTGTCGCCCATCCTCGGCTTTCTCTCGGTGCTCATGGGCATCGGCGGCGGCAGCTTTGGCGTCCCGCTGATGAGCCTCTATGGCCGCCCCATTCACCGCGCCGTGGCCACCGCCGCGGGCTTTGGCATCCTGATCGCCGTGCCCTCGGTGCTGGGCTTTCTGCTGCTCGAGATCGACCCGGCGCATCGCCCGCCCTTCACCCTTGGCGCGGTCAATCTTGTGGCCTTTGTCGTGGTCATCGCCATGACGCTGATCACCGCGCCCTGGGGGGTCAAGCTCGCCCATGCCATGGACCCGAAACCGCTCAAACGGGTCTTTGCGGTCTTTCTCACCCTCGTGGCGCTCAACATGCTGCGCAAGTCGATGGGATGGTAGAGGCACTGGCCGAGACGGGCTGGGCGCTCTTCCCGGCCGAGGACGCGGTGAGCCGCTGGGCCCATCACGCCCGCGCCGCCGCCCTCGACCGCATTGTCACTGACGCCGCCCATCGCGAGGCCTGGCTCGATTGCGAAGGCACCTGGTTCGTGGGCGTCGATACGCTGCTGAATGACAGGGATGGCGCGCTGCCCGACGGCCCGCCGCTTTCGGGCACAGCCTATGAGGCGGCCCGCGCGACCTATGGCGCGCTGCCGCTCCATGCCGGGCAGGTGTCGATCACCTATCCCGGCTACCCCCGCCCCCGCGCGGGCGAGAGCGACGCCGCCCTGCGCTACCGCCGCGACCGCGACGCGGCCCATGTCGACGGGCTTCACGCCCAAGGCCCCGACCGCCGCCGTCATCTGCTCGAACGCCACGCCTATATTCTCGGCCTGCCGCTGAGCCACGCGGATCGCGGCGCAAGCCCGCTGGTCGTCTGGGAGGGCAGCCATCACATCCTGCGCCGCAGCCTGACCGAGGCGCTCTCAGGCACCGCGCCTGAGGATTGGGCCAGCGTCGATTTGACCGACATCTATCAGGCCGCCCGCCGCGAGGTATTCGACCGTTGCACAAGGGTGGAACTGCCCGCCAGCCCCGGCATGGCGACCTTGGTGCACCGGCTGGCGCTGCACGGGGTCGCGCCCTGGTCAGAGGGCGCCGAGGCCGAAGAGACCGGGCGCATGATCGCCTATTTCCGTCCTGAATTCGAAGATGTGACCCAGGACAGCTGGCTCACCGCCCCCTAAGCCCGCCTCTTAAACCTCTGCGCCAAACCCGCCTCAGCCGTCGCGCTTGAGCCGCGCCGCCCGTCCGCCGCGCCGCTTGCGCAGCATCGTGCCCCGGTCCGGCAATTCCGCCATGATCTCGCGCCGCTGATCCGGCGTCATCCGCGACCATTCGCGGATCTCGTCGATCGACCGGAGACAGCCGGTGCAAATCCGCGCCTCGGGATGCACGACACAGACCCGCACACAGGGCGATTCGATCTCGTCTCGGGTCCAGACCTGATCCTTACTCACAATGACCTCCCGATATGGCGCAACCGATCGAGCGCCCCTTGCAGGATATAGGAGGCGGCGACATGGTCGATCACCTCTGCGCGACGCTTTCGCGACGTATCCGCCTCCAAAAGCGCCCTTTCCGCTGCCACGGTCGACAGACGCTCATCCCAGAACCCGATGGGCAGATCGGTGAGCTGCGCAAAATTCCGGGCAAAGGCGCGGGTGGACTGACAGCGCGGGCCTTCCGAGCCATCCATATTGCGCGGCAGGCCGAGCACCACGCCAACCACGCTGCGCGCCGCGATAAGCTCTTGCAGACGCGCCGCATCGAGGGTGAATTTCTGCCGCTTCACGGTCTCAAGAGGCGTCGCCACCCCGCGCATCCCGTCGGACACGGCGACCCCCACGGTCTTGGTCCCGAGATCGAGCCCCATCAGCGCGCCCATCGCGGGCAGGCCCTCGGCAAAGCTCTCAAATGCGTCATGGATCATTCTGCCACCCCGGCTTGGCTCGCGGCCCCGTCGATCAGGTCAATCGCCTGCGCATTGCCGGCAAAGACCTCGCGCGCCTCTTGCGCGATGGCGCGGGCGCGGTCGCTCTCGCCCAGAACGCCCAGCGCCGTGATGAGCCGTGCCCATTCCTGCGGCGTGCCGCCCCGTGAGGCCAGCCGCTCGGACAATTGCCCGACCATGCCGCGCACAAAGGCGGCGCGATCCTCGGCGCTCATGTCTTCTGCGGCGGCAATGTCATCGGCATTTGGCCCCGGCAGCGCCGGGCTCTCGGGCAGGTCATAGCGCACGCCGGCCCGCGCCGCGACCTCGGGGATCATCGCCCGGATCGGGGTCAGCCAGGGCGCATCCGGCGCGCTCGTCCGCAGCAGCCCGTCCCAGATCCGCAACGTCGCATCGGCCCGGTCCACCTGCAGATAATAAAGTCCAAGGTAATAGAGCGCGGTCTCCTCGCCCGGCTCCCGCCGCAGCGCCGCCCGCAGCGCCGCCTCGGCCTCACCCGACACCGTGCCGCCCGCCGCCGAAATCATCAGATCGGCCAGGAGCGCATGATCGCGCCCCGTCGCCGCTTCGCCCTTGATTTCGACAATCCGCGCCTGCGCCTTCCGCGCCGCCGCAAAATTGCCAAGCCGCGCCTCGTTGCGCGCCAAGAGGCCAAGCCCCTGCAAATCATCGGGATTGCCCGCCACCGCTTCGCGCAGCTTCTCCATCAGCGCCAGAAAATCGCCCGCCACCTGCGGATCGGTCTGCGGCGTCTCGGCCTGCGCCGCCTCAAGCTCGGCCTGAGTCGGCAGGTTGGCCCGCATCCGCTCGGACGCGGCCAGCCGGTCCGACAGCGGCAGATCGCCATAGCCCGGCGCGCCAAGCAGCATGTAGAGCGCCGCAGCACCCCCCACCAGCCCGAGCACCAAGACCCCGGCCAACACCCGGCTCGGCCCCTTGGGCTGATCGCCCGCCGGGCCTTGCGCCTGCAGTTGCGCATCGGCGGTCAGAATGCGGCGCGACACTTCGGTGCGCAGCCGGGCCGCCTCGGTCTCGGTCAGCACCCCGCGTTCGAGATCGCGGTCAACGCCCCGCAACTGATCGCGATAGACCCGCAGATCATAGGCCGCCGGGGCCTCGTCACCGATCCGCCCGCGCAGGAGCGCCCGCATCAGCACAAGTGCCGCCAGCGCCGCCAGCCCGACCGAGATGATCCAGAACGCCCAAAAGCCCATAAACCTGCCACTCTCCTTAGCTCTCTGTGCATCTAACCTCTGTCACGGCGCGGCGAAAGGGGTTTGACCGCGCCGCGCCGCTTGGCCGCAGCGGGACAGCCGCATCTTCGCGGCGCGAGGGCAGGGGCGGGCAAGCGCCCGGAAAATGCACCCACGTCGGAAATTGGGCATTGCATGTCGCACTGCCGATGTGGTCCTCGGGCAGAATGCCGCACAAGGGCCCATGCCGCCTTGCGGCCCGATTCTGCCACAACCCCGGAAGTGATCATGAAACGTTATTCCGCCTTTGCCGTCGCCCGTGAAGCGCTGAACTATCACATGGGCTGGGAACGCGCCTGGGCCTCGCCCGAGCCCAAGAAGAAATACGACGTGATCATCATCGGCGCGGGCGGTCATGGCCTCGCCACCGCCTATTACCTTGGCAAGAATTTCGGCATCACCAATGTGGCGGTGATCGAAAAGGGCTGGCTCGGCGGCGGCAACACCGGCCGCAACACGACGATCATCCGCTCCAACTACCTGCAGGACGCCTCGGCGGCGATCTATGAAAAGGCCCGCTCGCTCTACGAGACGATGAGCCAGGACCTGAACTACAACGTGATGTTCTCCCCGCGCGGCGTGATCATGCTGGCCCAGACCGAACATGAGGTGCGCGGCTATCAGCGCACGGCGCATGCCAACGCGCTGCAAGGGGTCAAGACCGAGTTCATCAGCCCCGCCCGCGTCAAGGAAATCGTGCCGATCATCAATCTCAGCGGGCCGCGCTACCCGGTGCTTGGCGGGCTGTGGCAGGCCCGCGGCGGCACCGCGCGTCACGATGCGGTGGCCTGGGGCTATGCCCGCGCCTGTTCCGACATGGGCATGCATATCATCCAGAAATGCGAAGTCACCGGCGTCCGCCAAGAAGGCGGCAAGGTGGTCGGCGTCGACACCTCGCGCGGCCCCATCGACTGTGACAAGCTGGGCATGGTGGTCGCGGGCAACGCGGGCCATGTGGCGGGCATGGCGGGCTTCCGTCTGCCGGTCGAATCCGTGGCGCTGCAGGCGCTGGTGTCCGAGCCGATCAAGCCCTGCATGGATTGCGTCGTCATGGCCAACACCGTGCATGGCTACATGTCGCAATCCGACAAGGGCGAAATGGTCATCGGCGGCGGCACCGACGGGTTCAACAACTACACCCAACGCGGCAGCTTCCACCACGCCGAGGAAACCGTGCGCGCGCTGATCGAAACCTTCCCGATGATCGCCCGGCTCAAGATGCTGCGGCAATGGGGCGGCATCGTCGATGTCACCGGCGACCGCTCGCCGATCATCGGCAAGGCCCCGGTCGAGGGCATCTTCATCAACTGCGGCTGGGGCACCGGCGGCTTCAAGGCGATCCCCGGCTCGGGCTGGGGCTTTGCCGAACTGATGGCCAAGGGCTATTCGCCGCTCACCGCCGAATTCGGTCTCGACCGCTTCCACCAGGGCCGCTTTATCGACGAAAGCGTGGCCGCCGGGGTGGCGCACTGATGCAGGCCCTGATCCGGCATAGGCGGCAGGCTGCCGCCGGGCTGTCAGGCCCATGGAACCAGAAGCGGGGGGATGGCGTTGAGGCGCTGAATACACCCACTTCTGGAGGCGCATCATGTCTGACCATACCGACCACACGGAACACAACCACACCACGACCAGCAACAATGGCTTCATTGCCTTCGTCGTCGGCGGCCTCGTCGTCGCAGTGCTCGTCGTTGTCTGGCTCTTCTACGGTGGCTCTGACCTCGATGGGGCGCAAGACGTCAACATCTCGGTCGAAGGCGCTGGCGAAGCCGCGCAATCCGTCGGCGACGCGGCAAGCGACGCTGCCGAATCCACCGGCGAAGCTGCCGAATCCGCGGGCGAAGCTGTCACGCCCAGCGAATAACAACCTATCTACAGTACCGTCTTTGCGATCAGGGCGGCGCCTTCCGGCGTCCGCCCTTTTCGCGTGCGGTGCCCCCCTGAAGGAGAGTGTCACATGCTGATCCTGGACTGTCCGTGCTGCGGCGTGTCGGGCGAGGAAACCGAATTTCACGCCGGCGGCGAGGCGCATCTCAAGCGTTTCGGCCCCGGCTCGTCGGATGCCGAATTCCACGATTACCTCTTCACCAAGGAAAACCCCAAGGGCGTGCATCTCGAACGCTGGCGCCATGCCAATGGCTGCGGCAAATGGTTTCTCGCCGCCCGCGATACGATGACACTCGAGGTCTATGGCACCTATAGCGCCCAGACCACCGAACCCCCGCAAGACATCAAAGACAAGATCTCGGCAAAACGGCCGGGTTGGAGCTGGAGAGAGTTCTCATGAGCACACGTCTGGCACAGGGCGGCCGCCTCCTGAACAAGGGCCGCGCGATGGAATTCACCTTCAACGGCAAGCGTCTGCGCGGCTTTGAAGGCGACACGCTGGCCTCGGCACTGCTGGCCAATGATCAGATGCTGATCGGCCGTTCGTTCAAATATCACCGGCCGCGCGGCATCGTCGCCAGCGGCGGCGAAGAGCCCAACGCCCTCGTCGGCCTCGGCACCGGCAACAAGTTCGAACCGAACCAGCGCGCCACCACGACCGAGCTCTTCAACGGGCTGAGCTGCACCAGCCAGAACCACTGGCCGAGCCTCGAGTTTGACATCGGCGCGGTGAACTCGAAACTGGGCCGCTTCCTGCCGGCGGGCTTCTATTACAAGATGTTCATCCATCCCCGGCCGCTCTGGAAACATGTGTACGAGCCCTTCATCCGCCGCTCGGCGGGTCTCGGCAAGGCACCGACCGAGCGCGACGAAGACCGTTACGAACATCTCTACGCCTTCTTTGACGTGGTGGTGATCGGCGGCGGCGTCGCCGGTCTGCAGGCCGCGCGCAGCGCCGCCGAGGCGGGCGCAAAGGTGCTGGTGATGGAACAGACCGCCCATTGGGGCGGCCGCGCGCCGGTCGATGGCGGCACCGTCAACGGCCAGCCTGTGGATAACTTCGTGGACGAAACTCTGGCGGCCCTGCGCGACATGCCGAATGTCACCCTGCGCAACCGCATGATGGGCGCCGGCGTTTACGATCATGGCTATGTTCTGGGCTACGAACGGGTCACCGATCATCAGCCCTCGGCCCCCGGTCCGCGCCACCGTCTCTGGCGCATCCGCGCCGGTCAGATCATCACCGCCACCGGCGCCATCGAACGCCCGCTGAGCTTTGCCGGAAACGACATTCCCGGCGTCATGCTGGCCTCTGCCGTGCGTGATTATGCTGTGAATTACGGGGTTTCCGCCGGTGACCGCACCGTTGTCGTGACCAATAATGACGACGCCTACCTGACGGCCATCACCCTTAAGAAACTGGGCCTCGACGTGCCCGCCATCATCGACGCCCGGAGCGCGGGCGGCGGTGCGCTCGCCGATGAGGCGCGCGGCCTCGGCATCCGGGTCGAGACCGGCAAGGGCGTGGCCAAGGTCAAGGGCGGCAAACGCGTCACCGGCGTCAGCCTCTGCAACCAGGCCGGCGAAGGCGCCGAGATCGAAGAGATCGCCTGCGACGCGGTCGCCATGTCCGGCGGCTGGTCGCCGGTGGTGCACCTCTGGTCCCATTGCGGCGGCAAGCTGGTGTGGGATACCGCACAGGCGCATTTCCGCCCTGATGTGGATAACGCCCCCACCGGCGCCAAGGGCGAGGCTTTCGTCATCGCCGCAGGCACCGCCAATGGCGAATTGTCCCTCGCCGGGGCGCTCGCCGATGGCCATGAGGCCGGGCGCGAAGCGGCCCGCCGTCTGGGCCTCAAAGCCTCTGCCTCCGACGCCCCCAAAGGCGACAGCCCCGCTGAGGCCGCGATCGAACCGGTCTGGATGATGCCGCAAGGCGCGCCGATCAAGCTGCGGATGAAATCCTGGCTCGATTACCAGAACGACGTAAAGGTCTCGGACGTGCAGCTCGCCGCCCGCGAAGGCTTTGAATCCGTCGAACACGCCAAGCGTTACACCACGCTCGGCATGGCCACCGATCAGGGCAAGCTCAGCAATATCAACGGGCTCGCCATCCTGTCGGACGCGCTCAATCAGCCGATCCCGCAGACCGGCACCACCACCTTCCGCCCGCCCTATACGCCGATCTCGCTCTCGGCCATCGCGGGCGAGGCGCGTGACGAGCTGTTCCAGCCGATCCGCCGCACGCCCATTCAGGGCTGGCATGATGACAATGGCGCGGTCTATGAACCCGTCGGCCAATGGCGTCGCCCCTATTGCTTCACCCGGTCGGGCGAAGACAATCACGCCGCCGTCAGCCGCGAGATCCGCCAGACCCGCGCGCGTCTCGGCCTGCTCGACGCCTCGACACTGGGCAAGATCATCGTCAAGGGCCCGGATGCCGGGAAATTCCTCGACATGCTCTACACCAACATGATGTCGACGCTGAAACCGGGCAAATGCCGCTATGGTCTGATGTGCAACGAGAACGGCTTTCTCATGGATGACGGCGTTGTCGCCCGCATCGACGAGGACACGTTCCTGTGCCACACCACCACCGGCGGCGCAGAGTCGATCCATGGCCATATGGAAGACTGGCTGCAATGCGAATGGTGGGACT
This sequence comes from Roseovarius nubinhibens ISM, assembly GCF_000152625.1. Lineage (GTDB taxonomy): Bacteria > Pseudomonadota > Alphaproteobacteria > Rhodobacterales > Rhodobacteraceae > Roseovarius > Roseovarius nubinhibens. The sequence goes on from NZ_CH724156.1 coordinate 1,917,927, forward strand.
GGAAGGTCTATACCGCCAACGTGACCGAGCAATATGCCCAGATCGCCGTCGTCGGCCCCGAGGCCCGCAATGTGCTGGCCGAACTGACCGAGGAGGACATCAGCGCCGAAACCCTGCCCTTCATGGGCTGGTCCGACATCACGCTCGACGGCATCCCGGCGCGCGCCTACCGGATCTCCTTCTCGGGCGAGCTGAGCTATGAGATCGCGGTCGCCGCAGGCCATGGCCGGGCGCTCTGGGATCGTCTGATGGAGGTCGGCGCCAAGCATGACGTCATGCCCTACGGCACCGAAGGGCTGCATGTGATGCGGGCCGAAAAGGGCTTTATCATGATCGGCGACGAGACCGACGGCACGGTGATCCCGCAGGATCTCAACATGCAATGGGCGATCTCGAAGAAGAAAGAGGACTATCTCGGCAAGCGCGCCCAGGAGCGGAGCCATATGGCCGATCCGACCCGCTGGAAACTTGTGGGTCTGGAAACGCTCGACGGCTCGGTGCTGCCCGATGGCGCCTATGCCACCGAGGAGGGCGTCAACGAGAACGGCCAGCGCAAGGTGCAGGGCCGCGTCACCTCGACCTATTATTCGCCGACGCTCGACCGCGGCATCGCCATGGGCCTCCTGCGCCACGGCCCCGACCGCATGGGCGAAGTGATCGACTTCCCCAAGGTCGATGGCACGGTGGTTCAGGCCCGGGTCGTCGACCCGGTCTTCTACGACAAGGACGGAGAAAAGCAGAATGTCTGATGCCAAAAGCGCCCTCCCCGGCGCCCGCTACGAGGGCTTCGTCAAGCTTCGTGAAATGGGCCTGCAAGGCATGATCACCCTGCGCGGCGATCTCGCTTCGGCCAAGCTGGCGGCGGCGGTGCAAACCGCCACCGGCACCGCCGTGCCCGGCCAGCGCCAGATCGTCACCGAAGGCGACCGCGCCGCCGCCTGGATGTCGCCGGACGAGCTGTTGCTGCTGGTACCCTATGCCGAGGTGGCCGACATCATCGCCGCGATCGAGACCGCGCTGGCGGGCGAGCATTTCCTCGCCGTCAACGTCTCGGACGCCCGCGCCATGTTCCGCCTCGAAGGCGCGCTCTGCCGCGATGCCATGGCCAAGCTCAGCCCGGTCGATTTCAGTGAAGCCGCCTTCTGCCCCGGCGATTTCCGCCGCTCGCGCATGGCCCAGATCGCCGCCGCCATGTGGATGCCCGATGGGCAATCGCTGCAGGTGATCTGCTTCCGCTCGGTGGCGCAATATGCCTTCGATCTGCTGAGCGCCGCCGCCGCCCCCGGCAGCGAACCGCGCCTCTACGGCTGATCCGGCACAAGACAGGGTATCTGGCCCGGAACAAGGCCGAAGGCCGCCGGGTCAGCGCCTGCCCGTCCCATCGGGCTGGCGCTTTGGACAGGGGCGCGCGATATGGCACTGCACGGTGACGTGGCCCGATAAACCGTCAGGCCCACAAGCGATCAGCGCCACCCCACGGGCATCCGCCGTTCCCCGCAAGCGCTACGACCTCAAGCGAGGCGAAACCGCCACTCGCCCCACCTAATAGCGTTCCAGCGAGATCAGTGAGAAGACCGCCCAGCCCGGAACAAGGCCGAAGGCCGCCGGGCCAGCGCCTGCCCGTCCCGGCGGGCTGGCGCTTCTGCGGGCTCCCCGTGCGATGGGCAGGGCAGAGGCAGGAGGCGCGATAAAGCGCCTTTCACCAGCCTATGGCGCGCCACCCCACGGGCAGGCCCCAGCCCCACGCGCCTCTTGATAGATTTCCCGCAAATAAACAGGTCAGTGAGAGGACCGCCCTGCCCGGAACAAACCCGCAGGCCGCCGGGCCCCCGACACCACATCAGACGGGCCAGAGCTTGCCCGGGGGATGGCGCTGCCCGGCCTGTGACTTGACGCTTTATAGTCCCACGCCCTCGGACACTCGCCTCCCGCGCGCCCGTGGCCAGAGCGCCAGCCCGCCGGAACGGGCAGGCGCTGGCCCGGCGGCCCTGCGGGTTTGCCCCGGGCCCGAGCTTTTCCCCGGCATATCCGGCAAATCCCCGCCGCGCCCCTTGACCTCTGGCCCGTTCGGCCTCAATCAGGTGCATGAAGACCGATTTTCATAACCGATGAAGGGAGCCCAAGACATGGCATTCGAACTTCCCGATCTTCCCTACGCACATGACGCCCTCGCCTCCAAGGGCATGTCCGCAGAGACGCTGGAATATCACCACGACCTGCACCACAACGCCTATGTGACCAATGGCAACGCCGCCATCAAGGGCACCGAGTGGGAGGGCAAGAGCCTCGAAGAGATCATCAAAGGCACCTACGACCCCAAGGCCGTCGCCCAGAATGGCATCTTCAACAACATCAGCCAACTCTGGAACCACAACCAGTTCTGGGAGATGATGGGCCCCGGCGAGAGCAAAATGCCCAGCGAGCTTGAAAAAGCCCTGACCGACAGCTTTGGCTCGGTCGACGAGTTCAAGAAACAATTCTCCGCCGCCGGCGCCGGTCAGTTCGGCTCGGGCTGGGCCTGGCTCGTCAAGGACAGCGATGGCAGCCTCAAGGTCACCAAGACCGAAAACGGCGTCAACCCGCTCTGCTTCAACCAGACCGCGCTTCTGGGCTGCGACGTGTGGGAGCACAGCTACTACATCGACTTCCGCAACAAACGCCCCGCCTATCTCGAGAACTTCCTCGAGAAGCTGGTGAACTGGGAAAACGTCGCGAGCCGCATGTAAGCGCCGCGACCGCCGGGCGACCCACCGCCCCGCACCAGATCAGCCGCCCGATGCCCCCTCGGCCTCGGGCGGTTTTTTCATGGGGTAGGGGGGGATATCGGGGCGGCCACACCCCCTCAAAACCCCCACTGTCGCTTTGCTGTCGTTTTACCGACGCAATACCGACGTGGCATTTTCGGGAGGTTTCAACCCTTGAGCTCCGCCGCCAGCGGCCGCAGCGCCTCGGTCAGCGCGGCGATGTCTGGCACCGTCTGAAACAGATCGCGGACGCTCTCATGGGCAAAGCCCTCGGCCACCACATGATCGATCAACCCGAGCAGCGGCGTCCAGTAGCCGTCGGTGTTCACCACGAAAATCGGCCGCCCATGCAGCCCGATCTGCGCCCAGGTCAGCACCTCGAAAAACTCGTCGAGCGACCCCGCCCCACCGGGCAGCAAGACGATCGCATGCGAGTTCGAAAACATCACCTTCTTGCGCTCATGCATCGTCTCGGTGATGACCAGCGCATTGAGGTCGCGCTTGCCCGCCTCGAGGTCCATAAGGTGTTGGGGGATAACGCCAAAATTATTACCGCCCGCCTGCTGATTGGCCCGCGCGACAAGCCCCATGAGCCCGATATCCCCGGCCCCGTAGACCAACCGCCAGCCCTCAGCCGCAAGCGTCCGGCCCAGCGTTTCTGCGGCCTCCGCATAGGCCGGGTTTCCCCCGGTTTTCGAGCCGCAAAAGACACAGACGGACAAAGGGGTCATACCGGGGGCCTCGCTTGGATAAACTGTTGTTTTGACCCGTGATAGCGCCGTTGCTATGCTCCGGCAACTGCGCAGGACAAGCGCGGGACGACGGAAGGGTCGAGATGAAAAAGACACTGGGGATGGGAGACAGCCCGGCCATGATGGCTCTGGGCGGTCTGGTGGCGGCAGGCTTGGTGGCCGTGCTGCTCTTTCTGGCCGGGGTGATCCCCGATCGCTGGGCAGTGACGGACGCCCCGCCGACACCGGTTCAGACCGTCGCCCAGCCGGTCGAAACCTCGCCCGCCGAACAGGCGCCGCAATTGCCGCCCGCCCCGGAAATCAGCCTCTTCCGCCTCGATCCCGACGGCAGCGCCGTGGTGGCGGGCAAGGGCACGCTGGGCTGGCAGGTGATCATCACGCTCGAGGGCGAAGACCTGCATCAGGCGACCCTCGACGGCAAGGGCCAATTCGCTGAATTCGTGACGATTTCTGCCCATGATCAGCCGCGCATCCTGTCGCTCAAGATGACCCAAGGCGCCGACGGCCCGATGATCCGCGCCCCGCAAGAGGTGATCATCGCGCCGAGCATGACCGTGACCTCCGCCCCGCTCGAGACGCCGGAAACCCCGTCGATCGCCGCGCTCGATCTGCCCGAGGTCACCCTCCCTGAAACGCTGCCCGACACCGACACTGGCAGCCCCCAGACAGCGGCCCCGGCAGAGCCTGAGACGGCCCAGCCCGAAGCGACAGAGCCCGCGCCCCAGACCGTGCTCATGGCCGATGCCGAGGGGGTCAGCGTCCTGCAAGGCGGCGATCCCGCCCCCGAGGTGCAAAGCCGCGTCGCGCTCGATGCGATCACCTATGACGACACCGGCGATGTGGCACTTTCGGGCCGCGCGGCGGGCGATGGCTTCGTGCGGGTCTATCTCGACAATCAGCCCATCACCACCTCGCGGATCACCGAGGCCGGCCGCTGGCGCAGCGCGCTGCCGCAGGTCGACACCGGGCTCTATACGCTGCGCGTCGACGAGGTGAACGCCGATGGCACCGTCACCTCGCGGGTCGAAACCCCGTTCCGCCGCGAAGATGACGAGGTGCTCGCCGCCCGCGAGGCGCTGGCCGCCGATCCCACCGCCCGCGCCCGCATCGTCACCGTGCAACCCGGGGCGAGCCTCTGGGCCATCTCGCGCGAAACCTATGGCGAGGGCATCCTCTATGTCCGCGTCTTCGAAGCCAATCGCGACCGCATCCGCAACCCTGATCTGATCTACCCCGGTCAGGTCTTTTCCCTGCCAGAATAACCCTTTGCCGCCACGCCTCGCGCCGAGCACAGCCCATGTGCGGGGCGCAGACCGGCTTTCTCGCCCGGACTTCTGGAAAACCGGCAGGGGCCGGGTTAGGTGTGGGGCAATGAAAGGTCCCGCCCATGCCGCCCTCTGATCCCACGCAACCCACCACGCCAATGCCCGCCGATGGCTGGGGGGTGATCCGCCGCGTCGCGCCCTATCTCTGGCCCGAGGGCGAGGCCTGGGTCAAACGCCGGGTGATCGTCGCCCTGCTGCTCTTGCTGGTGGCCAAGCTCATCGCCGTCGCCACGCCGCCGCTCTACAAGGCCGCCGTCGACAGCCTCGCGGGCGACGCGCCGAACGAGACCTGGCTGCTCGCCATCGGGGCCATCGGGCTCACCATCGCCTATGGCATGGCGCGGCTGATGACCGTGGGCTTTCAGCAATTGCGCGATGCGGTCTTTGCCCGCGTGGCCCAGCGCGCCCTGCGCAAGCTGGCGCTCGAGACCTTCACCCATATCCACCGCATGTCGATGCGCTATCACATCACCCGCAAGACCGGCGGGCTGAGCCGGATCATCGAACGCGGGGTCAAGGGCGTCGATTTCCTGCTGCGGTTCCTGATCTTCTCGATCGGGCCGCTGATCCTCGAACTGACGCTGGTGGCGCTGGTGCTCTGGGCGGTGTTCGACGTCTGGTATCTGGTGGTGGTGGTCGGGGTCATCGCCGCCTATGTCACCTTCACCTTCAAGGTCACCGAATGGCGCGTGAAACTGCGCCGCCAGATGAATGACCAAGACACCGATGCCAACCAAAAGGCCATCGACAGCCTGCTCAATTTCGAGACGGTCAAATATTTCGGCGCCGAAGGCCGCGAGGCCGCGCGCTATGACAAATCCATGGAAGGCTATGAGGCGGCAGCCCTCAAAACCGCCTATTCCTTGGCCATTCTCAACTTTGGTCAGAGTTTCCTGATCACCGGTGGGCTGGTCATCGTGATGGTCATGGCGGCGATGGGCGTACAGTCCGGCGATCTCACCGTGGGCGATTTCGTCATGGTCAACGCCTATATGATCCAGATCACCATGCCTCTGAATTTCCTCGGCACGGTCTACCGCGAAATCCGGCAGGCGCTGGTCGATATGGGCGAGATGTTCGGCCTGCTCGATCAGGCCCCCGATGTGACCGACCGCCCCGGGGCCAAGCCGCTGGCGGTGAGCGAAGGCGCGCTGCGGTTTGAAAATGTGCGCTTTGGCTACGAGGCCGAGAGACCCATTCTCAAGGGCATCAGCTTTGACGTGCCGGCTGGGCAAACCGTGGCGGTGGTCGGCTCTTCGGGCTCGGGGAAATCGACCATCGGGCGGCTGCTCTTTCGCTTCTACGATGTGCAGGGCGGGGCGATACGCATCGACGGGCAGGATCTGCGCGACGTGACCCAGCAGAGCCTGCATGAGGCCATCGGCGTCGTGCCGCAGGACACCGTGCTCTTCAATGACACGATCCGCTACAACATCGCCTATGGCCGCGCCGGGGCCACCGAGGAGGAGATCATCGAGGCCGCCCGCGCCGCCCAGATCCATGACTTTATCCTGACCCTGCCCGATGGCTATGACACCGCCGTCGGCGAACGCGGGCTCAAGCTCTCGGGCGGCGAGAAACAGCGCGTCGGCATCGCCCGCACCCTGCTCAAGAACCCGCCGGTGCTGCTTCTGGACGAGGCGACGAGCGCGCTCGACAGTGAGACAGAGCGCGGCATTCAGGCGGCGCTGGCCCGCGCCACTCAGGGACGCACGGCGATCACCATCGCGCACCGCCTCTCGACCATCGCCGATGCCGATCTCATCATCGTGCTCGAGGCGGGCGAGATCGTCGAAAGCGGCTCGCATGATGCGCTCTTGGCGCAGGACGGGCGCTATGCCGCGCTCTGGCGCACGCAACAGGCGGAACGCGTTTAGCGCATAGCGCCGATGGGCTGATGATGGGCCGGGTTTCCGAAACTCGCCCATCGGCGGTCATCTTCTGTCCATCTTTGCCCCGCATACCGCGCGCATGATCGACACGTTGCATTCTGCCCTGCCGCGCGCCCTGCGTCTGACCCTGCTGTTCGCGGCAGAGCTGGTGCTCGTCATGCTCGCGTTTCAGCTCTTTGCCTCCTTGGAATGCCGCGCCACCTCGGTCGAGGGCGCCTGCCGCGCGCTGCGCGGCGTCGGGCTGCGCGGTGTGTCGCTCCTGGTGCTGCTGGCGGTCTATTTCTGGGCGGTGCGGGCGGCCTGGCAGGCGTTCCTCCGGCTGGCCGCGGCGCGCAATGGCGGCACCCGCTGGGTGGCGCTGCATGTCGCGGGGCTCATGCTCATCATCCTGCCCATGGCGCTTGTGCCCGATCACGCGCTCAACCCGCTCTTTCACCGCATCCTGCCGCTGATGGTGCTGGGCGGCGGCATGGCGGCGGTGGGCGGTCTCTTCTGGCTGGCAGGGCCCCGTGACTGGCAGCAATGGCTGCGGCCCCGGCTGGTGCCGGTTCTGGCGCTCGTCCTCCTCGCCGCCCTCCTGCCAAATCTGGCCGAGGCCATCGGCCCGATCTGGTATTGGGAGACCCTGACCCAGATCACCTTTGCCGGGGTCGCCCTGATGCTCGCGCTGGTGGCCGATGTGCCGGTGGTCGACCCGGCGGCGCAGATCATCGGCACCAATGGCTTTCTGGTCGCAGTCGCCGATAGCTGTTCTGGCGTCGAAGGCTTTGTTCTGGTGAGCGCCTTTCTCGCGCTCTACGCCGTGCTCTTTCGCGACCGGCTGCGGCTCACGCGGTTCTGGCTCTGCGTCTGGCCCGTGGCGCTCTTGCTGAGCTGGCTCTTCAACGTCATCCGCATCACCGTGCTGATCATGATCGGGGCCTATGCCTCGCCCGACCTCGCGGTGAACGGCTTCCACAGCTTCGCGGGCTGGCTCTTCTTCATGCTGCTCGCCATGGCGGTGCTTTTGGTGGTCGACCGCATCGCAGGGCTGCGCCGCGTCCCCGGCCGCGACGCCCCGGCGATCCCGCTGGCCGAAGATGCGCTGGCCGCGCGCATTCTGCCCTTTGTCCTTTTCATGGTGGCGGGCGTGCTGGCCCAGAGCTTTTGGGCCGATCCGATCCTCGCCTACCCGTGGCAGGCGCTGATCATGGCGCTGTCGCTTTGGTGCTTTCGCGTGCCCCTGCGCGCCTACCTCTGCCGCCCCTCGGCGCTGGCCTTGGGGGCCGGGGTTTTGGTGGGTCTTCTATGGGTCAAATCCGCACCGTCGTCTTACAGCCCAAATACCGACGCGTTACAGACCCTGTCTCAGGCCGGTCTCCTCCTCTGGATCGCGGCGCGCTGTCTCGGCACCACGCTGCTCGTCCCGGTGATCGAAGAGCTCTTCTTTCGCAGCTATCTTCAGGCCCGCCTGACCCAAGGACTGACCGGCCCGCTGGGCCGCCCATTTGCTGTTTTACTGGCGATTGCCGTCTCCGTCGGCTGCTTTGCCCTGCTGCATGATCGCTGGATCATGGCCGCCGTGGCCGGCGTCATCTTTGCCGCGCTCTATCACCGTCGTGGGCGTCTCGCGGACGCCGTCGCGGCCCATATGGTGGCCAATCTGATCATCGCCATCGCCGCCGCCTCGACCGGCGACTGGGCCCTGATCTAGGCGGCGCATATGAAAAGACCGGCGGACCCAAAAGGGCGCGCCGGTCCTTGTTTCCTTGACCGATCCGGGCTTAACCGCGGCGGCGCTTGAGCTCCCAAGCCAGTGCCAGCATCGCCATCACAGCCGCCAGCGCCAGCAGGCCAGAGCTTGCATCGATTTCCGGCACCGAGCTCACATTGCCCGACCCGCCGGTCGACCCGTGACCCCAGCGTTCATAATACCAGTCCCAGAACCACCAGCCCCGAGATTGTGCCGAAGCCGCCCCGGCCGTGGTCAGCACGGCGAGCGTCGAAAGAAATGCCGTTTGAGTAATACGCAGCATGATATCTCCCCAAGAAATGACCTGCAGATAGCTTAGCTAATGCCTTCGAAAAAAAGCAAAGTTTAACCACAGTTTTGCCAGATTTCACCAAAATCGGGAAACAGATTCCCCTTATTTCAAAGACTGTTCTCGCTTCATGGTCAATTCTGGCCGCAGACCCCCTCAGAGCCATCCTGCCTCAGAGTCGCGTCGAATCACGGGCCCTATTCTGCCGCGTTGAGCGGTGTCTTGGCCGCGCTGACCAAAGGGGTCGGAGGCGTGCCAACCGTCACATTCTCCGACCACAGGATTTCCGGCGGCGGTGTCCGCCGCGCCGCCCGGTCGAGCGCCAGATCCCGCGCCGCCCGGCTCGCCCGGCCCAGTGAAAGTGCCGCCAGAAGCCGCGACAGCCAGATCAGATAGGTCGTCGCCCAGACCCTTAGCGCCAGCATCGACGGCGTGAAAATCAACGTCAGAACGGTCGCGATCCCAAGGCCAAAGACCACCGCCGTCGCCAGCTGTTTCCACCAGAGCGCCGTCGGGCTGTCGAAGGAATAGCCGCCATTGACGAAATCGAGGCTGAGCCCGAACATCATCGGCGTGAGCCCGGCCATGGTGGTGATCGTGGTGAGCAGCACTGGACGAATACGCGCCTCGGCGGTCCGGGTGATCGCCTCGATCCGGGGCATATAGCGCGAATATTCCTGATAGGTGTCGATCAGAACAATGTTGTTGTTCACCACGATCCCCGCCAGCGCGACGATGCCGGTGCCGGTCATGATGATCGAAAATGGCTGGTTCATCACCATCATCCCGATCAGCACACCAGTTGTCGAGAGCACCACCGCCAAGAGCACCAGAACGGCATTATAGACGCTGTTGAACTGCGCCAGCAGGATGATGAACATGAGGCCCAGCGCCCCCAGAAAGGCCTTTTGCAGGAAGGCGCCGCTCTCGGCCTGATCTTCCTGATCGCCGGTCCATTCATAGGCGATCCCAGCGGGCAGCACCCCGCTGTCGAGCCACTCGGTCAGATGGGCGATCCTCTCGTTGGCATTGATCGGAACCGTTGTTTCATTGCCCTTTTCATCGCGATCTATGCGGGTGAGCCCGGTCTCGACGGCGGCCTTGATGTCGAAAAACCGGGTCTGGTCAATCCGGTCGATCTGGGCGAGACCCTGCACGGGTTTGCGGGTGATGAAATTCGACAGCGGCACGAGGCCTTCGTTGGTGCGGACCTTGAGCGTGTCGAGGGTGGAGAGGACGCGGTCTTTTTCGGGGAGGCGGACGCGGATGTCGATTTCTTCGTCGCTGGTCTCGACCGGCATGGTGTCCAGAAGGATCCCGCGGGTGACGAGCTGAACCATGGCGCCGACGGTGGCGACATCGGCACCAAACCGGCCAGCCTTTTCGACGTCCACATCGATCTGCCAGTCGATAGAGGGCAGGGGCAGCGTGTCCTCGATGAGCGTAAGCCCCCGAGTTTCTTCGAATTTCTCGCGTGCGGTCTCGGTGAAATCGCGCAGGAGCTGCCAATTGTCGCCCTTGATCCGCAGGTGAACGGGCTTGGCGGAGGCGGGGCCGCGTTCGAGGGCGAGGATCTCGATCTTGATGCCGGGGATCTGCGAAAGGCGGGCTGTGAGCTCGTCGATCGTGCGGTCGCCATCGGCCTCAGGGTCGGAGATTTGTCGTGTGAAATCAAGGCCAAAGAGGCTGAACCAGGTCTCGCGGCGGGTCGGGCGGTCCTCCCAGGCGATGAGCTCGATCTGGACCTGGCCGATGGTGTCGCGGGGCGGTTGCGCGCCGCCGGTGTTGTTGTTGAGCCCGCCGTCGCCGGCAAAGGCGAAGGCGCTTTTGACATTGGGGTGTTCGAGCACGATCTCCTCGGCCTGACGCACGAGGCTATCTTGTTGTTCCAGCGAGAGATTTCCGCGCGCGCGCACATAGACGATGGCGTTTTCCGGCTCGGATTCCACAAAGAATTCAACGCCGCGATTGTTGCCCATGTAGAAGATCAGCACCGAGCCGACGAGCACGAAAATCGCCGCAAAGGCCAAGAGCGGCGCGACCGGATTGGCGGCGATGAGGTGGATGAAACGGCCAAAAACGCTACGTCGGTGTTGCGTCGGTATCTCGTCGGCATCGCGACTGTGGCGATTTCGGACCATTCCAGCGGCCAATCGGCGGATCCGGGCAAAGCCCGCGCCGAGCCCGACAAAGAGCGCCACCACCGAGGCGAGCCCCAGAGCCGCCAGCGCCACCACCCCCAGCATGAGGACAAAGGCCCCGATGAGCGTCGGGATGACCGAGACCACAATCGCCCCCATATTCATCGCGCCAAAGAGCAGACCCACCAGCGCCATCAGCGCCGGGATCAGCGCCGCCGCAAGCATCAGCGCCGCAATCGCCACCGGGAAGAGCAGCAGATGCCAGAGCAGCCGGCCCTGGCTCAGCGTGTCGATGCGCATCGACAGCCAGCGCTCGATCCGGCCCGTCACCCCGCCGACCACCGGCAGGTAAACCAGCGCCACCAGCAGCGAGGCCGAGAGCACAAAGATCAGCGTGACCGGCAACATGCCCATGAACTGCCCCGGAATGCCGGGCCAGAAGAGCATCGGCAAAAAGGCACAGAGCGTCGTCGCGGTCGAGCTCACCACCGGCCAGAACATCCGCTTGGCCGCCTCGACATAGGCGTGCATCGGGCCGGAGCCCTCAGAGATCCGCTTGTCCGCATATTCGACCACCACGATGGCCCCATCGACGAGCATCCCCACCGCGAGGATCAGCCCGAACATCACCATGTTGGAGACGGTCACGCCCATCACGGCGAGCAGCGCGAAACACAACAGGAAGGAGGTCGGGATCGCAAACCCCACCAGAAGCGCCGGGCGGATGCCGAGGGCGGCGAGCATGACGATCATCACCAGCGCGATGGCGGTGAGCACCGAGCCTTCGAGCTGTTTCACCATGGAGGCCACGGTGCGCGACTGATCGCCGGAGGTGCCGACAGAGACCGTGGCGCGCAGCTCGTCCGGCCAGGAGGCGCGGGCGGCGTCGACGGTTTCGCGGACCAGCGCGGCAGTGTCGATGATGTTGAAGCCTTTGCGTTTGACCACCTGCAGCGCGACGGTGGTCTCGCCATTGAAGCGCGCGGTGCCGAGCCGGTCCTCGAAGGTGAGGTTGATCTGGGCCAGATCGCCGAGCGTGATCACCCGGTCGCCATTGGTCTTGATCGGCAGTTCGTAAATGTCGCGCGGCTCGTTGAAGGAGGCGGGGATTTTCACCGCGAAACTGCCCGTCTCGCTGCGGATCTCGCCCGCCGCGATGAGCTGATTGTTGTTGCGCACCACGTTGATCAGCTCGCCCGCGGTGACGTTATAGGCCTCGAGCCGGAGCGGATCGATCACCACCTCGACCATCTCGTCGCGATTGCCCGCGATCCCAGCCTCGAGCACCGGATCGAGCGCCTCGATCTGATCCTGCAGCGTCTTGGCAATCTGCGCCATGGTGCGTTCGGGCACATCGCCCGAGAGGGTCACGACGAGAATGGGAAATTCCGAGAAATTGATCTCGTTGATCGTGTATTTCTCGTAACCTTCGGGGAATTTCGCCTCGGCCGCGCTCATCGCGTCGCGGACATCGGCCATGATCTTGGTCTTGTCCCAGCCAAATTCGAACTCGAGCGCCACGCCGGCATAGTTTTCCGCCGCGGTGCCGGTCATCTTGTCGAGCCCGTCGAGATCGGAAAGCTCGGTCTCCATCACCTTGACCAGAAGGGTTTCGCTATCCTCGGCCGAGATGCCGGGGAAGGGGACAGAGACGAAGAGCGCCGGGATTTCGATGTCGGGCTCGCCCTCTTTGGGCAGGCTCAGATAGGCCATCGTGCCGGCGAGCACCGACAGCACGATAAAGGCCAGCACCATGCGGGCGCGTTCAGAGGCCCAGTCGACCAGCCCGGTCATTGCGCATCTGCCTGATAGCTTGGCCGAACCCGGACCCCGTCGGTGACATATTCCTGACCGATGACGATGACATCGGCGTTGTCGGGCAGACCGGCGAGCCAGACGCCCTCGGGCGTGTCGCGCAAGAGCTGCACCGGGCGGAAGGCGGCGGTGTCCTCTTCCGTGACGAGGCGCACGCCCATGTCGCCCTGATCGTTCAGGGTGAGCACCGATTGCGGCAAGAGATGCGCCGAAGCGCCATCGGCGGCGATCAGGATCTCGGCGGTCTGGCCGTCGCGGATCGCCAGATCGTCATTCTCGACGGTGACTTCGACCCGGAAGGTGCGGGTGACTTCGTCGGCGGAGCGCGACAGAAAGCTCACCTTGCCCGCGACCTGTTTGCCGGAGGCGAGCGTCGCGGTGGCGGGTGCGTCGAGCGTCACGCGGTCGACCTCGGTTTCCGGCACGAAACCCACGAGGATGATCGGATCGAGCTGCAGCACCGTGGCGCAAAGCGCGCCGGGTTGCAGCAGGCTGCCGCGTTCGGCGGTGTCGGTTTCCAACAGCCCGGCGAAGGGCGCGGTGATGGTGAGCCGGTCGATTTCCTTTTGCGCGGCGGCGATCCCGGCCTGGGCGCTTTCGATCCCGGCGCGGGCGGCTTCGATCCCGGCGGCGGCGCTTTCCAGCCCGGATTGCGCGGATTTGAGCCCGGCCTCGGCGCTGCTCAGCGTGGCTTCGGCACCGCGCACGGTGGCCTCGGTCGCGGCGACGCGGGTGTCGGAGGCATAGCCGCCCTGGCTCAGCCGTTTGGCGGCGTTGTCGTTGATCTGTGCCTCGCTCAGCCGGGCCTTGGCCTCTTCGACGCGGGCGCGGCTCTCGGCGACGCGGGCCTCGGCCTCGGGGACTTTGGCGCGGGCCTCGGGCAGGCGGGCGCGGGCCTCGGCGAGCCGCGCCTCGGCCTCGGCCAGCGTCGCCTCGCGGGTGCCGGGATCGAGCGCGCAGAGCGGCTCGCCCGCCTCGACAAAGCTGCCCTTGCGGCGCGGCTCGGAGGTCACGAGACCGGAGGTTTCGGCGCGCACCTCGACCTGGGCGTCGGCCTCGGTCCGGCCACGCAGCACCACGGCGCTGTCGATCTGGCGCGCGACGGAACGGGTGACGATCACCCCGGGCAGGGCGGCGCCCGTCTCGGCATCCGGCTCGGCACTCGTGTCGGGCGTCGCGGCGGCGGCGGTGTCGGGCGCGCCGAACCGGTCGCGTTCGAAGACGAAGAGATAGATCAGCACCATGACGACGATGGCGGCCAGGATCGGAAACAGACGCATCAAGCACCCAATGGTTTGGCTTTTCATCATCGGCCGGGCGGCGGGGCTGGGGCGAGGCTCTGAAAAGCGGGTTGTAACGAAAATAGCTGATTTGATCTAAACGGGCCAGTTTAGGGTACGTCTTTGCGCTTTGGCTTGCAATATGACGGATTGGCGCAACAGTTGCGGCCCTTGGCAGCGGCAAGGCGACAGGTTAAGACGGGGCAAATCGACCAAGGGGCCAGGCCAACGTGAGCGATACAGACAGCTTTATTAACGAGGTGAGCGAAGAGGTTCGCCGGGATCGGCTCTTCGGATTGATGCGGCGCTATGGCTGGATTGCCGTGCTGGCGGTTCTGCTGCTGGTGGGCGGCGCGGCCTATAATGAGTGGCGCAAGGCGAATGAGCGCGCGGCGGCAGAGGCGCTGGGCGACGGTATTCTCGCAGCCTTGGAACAGGATGAGGCCGAGGCCCGCGTGACGGCGCTGCAGGCGATTGACGCGCCGGACCCGTCGGCGGATGCGGTTGTGACGCTGCTCGCGGCGGGGGAATCGCTCGGCTCCGATCCCAAGGCCACGGCAGAGGCGCTGGTGGCGCTGGCCGAGCGCGGCGATGTGCCGATGGTTTACCGCCAGATTGCCACGCTCAAGGCGGCGGCGATCGGCGCAGAGGGGCTGGCGGCCGAGACGCGGCGCGAGCTGCTCGATGGGCTGGCGCTGGGCACTGGCACGATCCGGGTGCTGGCCGAGGAACAGCTTGCCTATCTCGACATCGAGACCGGCAACCAAGAGGCGGCCTTGACCCGGCTTGAGGCGCTCTATGTGGATGCCGAAGCGAGCGAAGGCCTGCGGCAGCGGGTCGGTCAGATCGTTCTGGCGCTTGGCGGCGAGCTGAGCGGCGAGGCCGCCAGCGATGTTGCACGGCAGGCGGACGGCGGTTAACGTCGCAAACGACAGCCAATTAGGGGGCGCAGAGTGGTGACCAGACAGATTGCGATCGCGGGGTTGATTGCCCTTGGTGCGCTGGCCGCATGTGCCAAGCGTGAGCCGATCCTGCCGGGCGTGCGCGAAGAGATTCGCGAGGACGCTGGCGAAGAATTCGGCATCGTCACCAACGCACAGCGGACCAATCAGGCGCTGCCGATCCGGCTCGCTCCGGTGACGGCCAATGCCAATTGGGTGCAGCGCAGCGGCTCGCCGATGACCCGGGTGGCGCATCCGGCGCTGTCGGCAGCACCGCAGCGGATCTGGTCGGCCTCGATCGGGTCGGGCGACGGGCGCAAGGCGCGGATCACCGCCGATCCGGTGGTCGCAGGCGGCCGTGTCTTCACCCTCGACAGCGCGGCCACGGTGGCCGCGACCTCGACCGGCGGGCAGGTTCTCTGGACGCAGAATCTCGTGCCGCCCAATGATTCCGGCAATGACGCGAGCGGCGGCGGGCTGGCCTTTGGCGATGGCAAGCTCTTCGTCACCTCGGGCTTTGGCATGATCAGCGCGCTCGACCCGGCCACCGGGCGGGTGATCTGGGAGCAAAAGCTGCGCGGCACCGGGTCGGGCAGCCCGACGGTCTATGACGGGCTGGTCTATCTGGTCTCGGCCGATGACGAGGCCTGGGCGCTCGACACTGACAATGGCCGCATCAAATGGCAGCTCAGCGCCGCCCCCGATGCCAACAATATCCTCGGTGGCCCGGCCCCGGCCGTCTCCGAGAAATACGCCGTCTTTGCCTTTGGCGCGGGCGAATTGCAGGGCGCGTTCCGCAAGGGCGGTCTGCGGCTCTGGGATGCGCAGGTGGCCGGTCGCCGCAGCGGTCTGTCGCAATCGCTGGTGGCCGATGTCACGGGCGATCCCCTGATCATTGGCGACCGGGTCTATGTCGGCACCCATTCCGGCCGTCTGGTGGCGCTCAAGCTGGGCAATGGCGAGCGGATCTGGACCGCGACCGAAGGCCCGCTGAGCCCGGTCTGGCCGGCTGGCGATGCGCTCTTCCTGATTTCGGACCGCAACGAGCTCATCCGGCTCAACGCCGAGGATGGCACCCGCGTCTGGTCGCAGAAACTGCCCTTCTTCGTGAAGGAAAAGCCGCGCAAGAAGGCACGCATCTATGCCCATTACGGCCCGGTTCTCGCTGGTGGTCAGCTTGTCGTGGCCTCGAGCGATGGCAATCTGCGCTTTTACGATCCGGTGTCCGGCGCGCTGCGCCGCACGGTCGAAATCCCCGGCGGTGCAACCAGCAACCCGGTGGTGGCGGGCCGCACGCTCTATGTCGTGTCGACCAACGGGCAATTGCACGCTTTCCGTTAGGCCCGCGATAGGGTAAGGGGGCAGCTTGATTGCTGCCCCACCTCTGCCCGGAGCCGAGAGAATGAGTTTTACACTGGCCATCGTTGGACGCCCGAATGTGGGCAAGTCCACCCTGTTCAACCGTCTGGTTGGCAAGCGTCTGGCCTTGGTCGACGACCAGCCGGGCGTGACCCGCGACCTGCGCGAGGGCGAAGCACGGTTGGGCGATCTGCGCTTTACCGTGATCGACACCGCCGGTCTCGAAGATGCCACCGACGATTCGCTTCAGGGCCGGATGCGGCGCCTGACCGAACGGGCGGTCGATATGGCCGATATCTGCCTCTTCGTGATCGACGCCCGCACCGGGGTCACCCCGATTGACGAGGTGTTTGCCGAGATCCTGCGCAAACGGTCCGAACATGTGATCCTGGCCGCCAACAAGGCCGAGGGCGCGGCGGCGGATGCCGGTGTGATCGAGGCCTATGGCCTTGGCCTTGGCGAGCCGATCCGCCTGTCGGCGGAACATGGCGAAGGGCTCAACGATCTCTATTCGCAGCTGATGCCGCTGGCCGATGGCTATGCCGAGCGCGCCCGTCAGGATGCGCCGGAAACCGATGTCACCCTGACCGAGGAAGAGGCCGAGGCCGGTGCGCCCGACGACCCGCACAAGCCCACCGAGGCGCGGCCGCTGCAGGTGGCCGTTGTGGGCCGTCCCAATGCCGGGAAATCGACCCTGATCAACAAGATCCTCGGCGAAGAGCGTCTGCTCACCGGGCCGGAGGCGGGGATCACCCGCGACGCGATCTCTCTCAAGATGAATTGGGACGGGGTGCCGATGCGTGTCTTTGACACGGCGGGCATGCGCAAAAAGGCTAAGGTGCAGGAAAAGCTCGAGAAACTGTCGGTGAGCGACGGTCTCAGAGCGGTGAAATTCGCCGAGGTCGTCGTCGTTCTTCTCGACGCGGCGATCCCGTTTGAACAGCAGGATCTGCGCATTGCCGACCTCGCCGAACGCGAGGGGCGGGCGGTCGTGGTGGCGGTCAATAAATGGGATATCGAGGACGAGAAGCAAGAGAAGCTCCGCGCCCTCAAAGAGGCGTTTGAGCGGCTCTTGCCGCAGCTGCGCGGCGCGCCCCTGGTCACCGTTTCGGCCAAGACCGGACGGGGGCTCGACCGGCTGCATGCGGCCATCGTCAAAGCGCATGATGTGTGGAACCGGCGGGTCAGCACGGCGCAGCTCAACCGTTGGCTCACGGGGATGCTCGAGCAGCATCCGCCCCCCGCGCCGAGCGGTCGCCGGATCAAGCTGCGCTATATGACACAGGCGAAAACGCGTCCGCCGGGGTTCGTTGTGATGTGCAGCAACACCGAGAAAATGCCGGAAAGCTATACCCGCTATCTGGTCAATGGCTTGCGCGAGGATTTCGACATGCCGGGGACGCCGATCCGGCTGCATATGCGCAGCCAGTCGGACAAGAACCCCTATAAGTCGAAGAAGAAATCGACGCCGTCGCGGCTGCGCAAACACCTGGGCAAAGGGCCTGCCGACAAAAAGTAAACGGGGCGCGACGGGCCGGGAATGGCCCGTCGGTATCCAGTCGGTATTGCGTCGGTAAAACGACAGTGGCGGTTTTGCCGCTCGCGGTCGCCGTTAACCGATGCGGCGCGGGCCGTCGGCGAGTTGCTTGATCGCCAGCACCGCGAGGATGAGCACGCCGCCGGCTGCCAGTGCCAGCACCACGGCGGGGCCGTCGGGGAGGTTGGACACGGCAATCGCCACCAGCGCCCAGATCACCGCCACCGGCAGGCCCAGAGCGCCCGGGCGGCTCAGCATCAGACCGATGGAGAGCATCAGGGCCAGGATGAGCGCGATCACCGCCGCGAGAATGCCGGTGCCGACGCCAAAGCCGCCGAGCAACAGCCCGATCGAGACGGAAGACGCGGCGGTGAGCCAGCCCGCATAGAGCCCGACGGGCACCAGCGCCCACCAGGCGTCGCGGGCAGGCGCGCGCAGCCAGGCCAGGACCGCGCCGAACCACATCAGCCAGATCATCAGCGTGGCGACCACCGGGCTTTGCTGGGCGACCCAGAGCCAGCCCACGCCCAGCGCCAGCGAGAAGAAGAGCGGCGCGCGCATCGGCGCCCAATCGGGCGCGTCGCGCCGTGCCCAGACGCCATAGGCGCCATGGGCGATGAGCCAGAGGTAGAGCAGCCCCCAGATCGCGAAGGCATAGCCTGCGGGCTGCACCGGCGGATCGACCTGCGGCACCGGGAATTGATCGGGCGCGTAGCCGCCAAATCCCGGTGTGGCGAGCGGGGCTGCGGCAAAGAGCAGGGCGGCGAGGAGGACGAGATAGGGCATGGTATACCGGTATTTGAGGCGTGGGATCTTTGGCGTAGCCTCAAGGTAGCTCTGTTTGGCGTCAGTCAAGGCGCGGTGTTTTTGGGAGGTTGGGTATGACCCGCATCATCATCCTGTGCGACGGCACGTGGAATTCGCCCGATATCGTGATGCCCACCCATCTCGTAGAGCTGAGCCGCCTGTTGGTGAATGACCCGCGGCAGGGGCAGGTGGTGGCCTATTTCGCGGGCGTTGGCACCGACCGGCGGTTCGACGGGGCGGTGGGGCGGTTTTTGAACAAATGGGGCGGCGGGGCCTTTGGCTGGGGCCTCGATGACAAGGTGAAACAGGCCTATCAATTCATCGCCAAAGCCTATCGGCGGGGCGATGAAATACAGGTCTTTGGCTTTTCGCGCGGTGCCTATACGGCGCGGTCGGTGGTCGGGATGATCCGCAAGTGCGGGCTGATCGAGGACACCAGCCCGGCGGCGGTGAACCGGGCCTTTGCGCTCTATCGCAAGCGCGGCGCGCGCAATGCGCCGGATGCGCCGCATATCCGCGAAGCGCGGCGGCGGATGTCGCCGGGGTTTGCGACGTCGCAGGAGGATCTCGATTGGCGCGGCGATGGCTCGGAGCTCGTCCGGGTCGGATTTGTCGGTGTCTGGGACACGGTGGGCGCGCGGGGCATTCCCCTCTCGCTCTTTGGGCCGGTGGCGAGCCTGTGGAACCGGCAGTACAGGTTTCATGACATGCAGCTGTCGCGGCTGGTCGAACGGGCGCGCCATGCCGTGGCGCTCGACGAGCAGCGGCTGTTCTACCGCCCGGCGCTTTGGGACAATCTTGAGCGGCAGGGCAGCAGGCTCGGGCTCAACGGCGGGGTGCGGGGCGCGGCGCGGCCCTATCAGCAGCTCTGGTTCATCGGCACCCATGGCATTCTGGGCGGCAGTGCGGGCAATCGCGGGCTGAGCGCGCTGCCGTTGCAATGGGTGGTGGAGGGGGCGCCGGGGATCATGTTGCGGCCCGGGGCGCGGTTGCCGGGGGTGCCGGGCGATCCGCTGGCGGAAACGACGCTCTTGCCGCGCGACGAGGGGCTCTTGCGGCGTTGGCGCGAGGGGCCGGAGCGGATGGAGGATATCCATCCGTCGGTGTCGATCCGGGTGCAGACCCGGGCCAAGTATCGGCCCGGGTCGTTGCGCCTGTGACGGAGGGCTGGTTCAGACCAGCGTGCCGTCGGCGGCGAGGATCGTCTTGCCGCCGAGATAGGGGTGAAGCGCCTCGGGCAGGGCGACCGAGCCATCGGCCTGCTGGCCGTTTTCCAGCACCGCGATGAGGCAGCGGCCCACGGCGAGGCCCGAGCCGTTCAGCGTGTGCAGGAATTGCGGCTTGCCGCCATCGGCGGGTTTGAACCGGGCGTTCATGCGGCGCGCCTGAAAGTCACCGCAGACCGAGACCGAAGAAATCTCGCGATAGCTGTCCTGACCGGGCAGCCAGACCTCGATGTCATGGGTGCGGCGCGCGCCAAAGCCCATGTCGCCGGTGCAGAGCACCACGGTGCGATAGGGCAGGCCGAGCCGTTCGAGAATGCCCTGGGCGCAGGCGGTCATGCGGTCAAGCTCGGCGCGGCTCTCATCCGGGTGGGTGACCGAGACCATTTCGACCTTTTCGAACTGGTGCTGGCGCAGCATCCCGGCGGTGTCGCGCCCGGCGCTGCCCGCTTCCGAGCGGAAACATTGGGTATGGGCGACATAGCGGCGCGGCAGGTAATCGGCCTCGACGGTGAGCCCGTTGACGATATTGGTGAGCGTCACCTCGGCGGTGGGCACCAGCCACCAGCCATTGGTCGTCTCGTAGCTGTCTTCGCCGAATTTCGGCAATTGCCCGGTGCCATACATCATTTCCGGGCGCACCAGCACCGGTGTCCAGGTCTCGGTCAGCCCGTTTTCGTCGATATGGGTGTTGATCATGAACTGCGCCAGCGCCCGGTGGATGCGCGCCACCGCGCCCGACAGCACCACAAAGCGGCTGCCCGACAGTTTCGCGGCGGTCTCGAAATCCATCCCCGGCAGCACGCCGTCGAGCTCGTAATGCTCTTTCGGGGTGAAGTCGAAGACGCGCGGCGTGCCCCAGCGGTGGATTTCCACATTGTCGGCCTCATCCGCGCCCTGCGGCACGTCGTCGAAGGGCAGGTTGGGCAGGCCCATCAGCAGATCGGTGAGCTGTTGATCGAGCTCCTTGGCCTCGGCCTGCATGGCGGCGACTTCGGATTTCTTTTCGCCGACCAGCGCGCGCAGGCGTTCGAACTCGGCCTCGTCGCCCTTGGCCTTGGCGGCACCGACCTCTTTGGAGGCGCGATTCTGTTCGGCCTGGGCGGTTTCGGCGGCATGGATCAGCGCGCGGCGTTTTTCGTCCAGCGCGAGGATTTGCGACGATGCGCCATCAAGCCCCCTCAGCGCCAGGGCGGCGTCGAATGCGGCGGGGTTGTCGCGGATGGCACGGATATCATGCATGTCTTTGGTCCTTGCGGCGGATGATTCACTGAATTTCCCGCGTTATGCACCAGTTTTCGCGCCACGGGTAGGGGCGAGGCGCCTGTGCGGCACTGTGGCGGGTTTTGGGATGAAGGGGTGTAGGTGAGAGGCTGGACAACGACCCAAGCGGGGCTCGTTACGGCTGCTTCCTTCCGGACCTGACCGGGTTGGCGAGGTGCCTGCCCGCGCCAACCTCTCACCGGGCTATGTAGTGGCAACGGGTCCCGAGTGCAAGACGGGAGTGGGGGGACGGGGGTCAGAGCGCGAGGCGGAATTTCTGGAACCCGTCGTCGTCGAGGTCGAGGAATTCGATGCCTGCGAACCGTGGCGGCAGCGGCACATGGCGCAGCCCCGGCCCGCTGCGGCAGACCACGGTGGTGCCTGGCATCGGGCGAAAGCGCCAGACAGGGTCTTCGGGCGGGGTGATCTGGCCGGTCTCTGCCAGGTCCGCGATGATCAGGTCGCGCAAGAGCGCGCGGCTCGGCATGATCCAGCGGTCGGGCGCGATCGCGGGGAACGGCCCGCTGCCGGCGGCGCGGTAATGGTTGGTCGCGAGCAGGAAGCGGTCGTCCTCCTGAACCGGTTTGCCCTGATAGCAGAGCGCGTGGATGCGGCTCGTGCCCGGCGCGATCTCTTCGCCGGTGAGGCTGAAACGCGGCGGCTGGGCGAGGTCGATCTCATAGGTGAGCCCGTCGATCACCTCAAAGATATGGCCGGGGGCCTCGAGATTGCAGAGCTTGGCGTCGCGCGCGCCGGGGGCCACCTGCAGATAGACCAGCGCCGCGCAATCGAGCCAGTGGCGCAGCTCGCGCCCGGTGACCACCGCGCCGATGAGCGTGTTGGGGAAGGCGTAGAGATCAGCGCCGTGGCGCAGCGCCAGCGGGCCGGCGGGGATGTCGGTGAAATACTCCGGGCCGCCGCGGCCGCCGGTCTTGAACGGGGCGACGGAGGAGAGGATCGGCAGATCGGCGAGCGGGCCGCCTTCGACGGCGCGGGCCAGGGCGCGGCGCTGGGCCCCGGCGACCAGCCGTTCGGCGGGGTTGTGCCCCAGGAGCGACAGGTAGCTATGGAGCGGCGCCGAGGTGGTGCCGATGCTGCGCCGGGTCTGGGCAAGCGTCGCGTGATGGGCCGGGGTGAGCCGCGCGTCGAGCGCCGGATCGGGGGG
This sequence comes from Roseovarius nubinhibens ISM, assembly GCF_000152625.1. GTDB lineage: Bacteria > Pseudomonadota > Alphaproteobacteria > Rhodobacterales > Rhodobacteraceae > Roseovarius > Roseovarius nubinhibens. Next base: position 1,940,192 of record NZ_CH724156.1, read on the forward strand.
CAGCGTCTCGGCATGATGCGGCGCGACGGGCAAGGCCCGGGCGGTGGCCGCGCAGAGCCGCCAGCGATCGTCACGGCGCAGCAGGTCAAACTCGATCACCCCGAGATGCGAGCCGCGAAACCCGGGCATCACCGTGGCGGTGCCGTTGATCCGGCCCCGGCTTTCATCGATCTCTGTGCCGGGGGCGGCCAGAGCCTTGCCGCCGGGAAAGACGTCATGGATGTGACCGGTCACCAGCCCGTCGATCCCGGGGATGCGCGACAGCGGCAGGGCGGCGTTTTCCAACCCGGGGAGCGAGGCCTCGGGGCCAAAGCCGGTATGGGCCAGCACGATCACCAGATCGGCCCCCTCGGCGCGCAGCGCCGGGACCAGCCGTTCGGCGATGTCGGTCATATCGGTGCAGGTGATATGGCCGTCGAGATGATGCCTGTCCCAGGTCAGGATCTGCGGCGGCACCAGGCTCAGCAGTCCGATGGTCAGCGGATAGGTCGCGCCCGAGGCGCAGGTGACATCGCGGTGCAGCAGCAGTTGCGAGGCCCAAAACCGGTCCTCTTCGCGCGCCGGGGTCAGATTGCTCGCCACATAGGGAAAGCGGGCCTGACCCGTGGCGCGTTGCAGCCAGGCGAGGCCGAAGTTGAATTCATGATTGCCGAGACCCGCCGCGTCATAGCCAAGCGCATTCATCGCGTCGATGATCGGGTTGAGCGTGTCCTCGGAGGGGGTGTCGGGGGCGGTGTCGGGGGCCGGGGTCCGCGAGAAATCCGACAGCGGCGTGCCCTGCAGCATGTCGCCATTGTCGACGAGCAGCGTGTTCGCGGTCTCGGTCCGGAGCCGTTTGATCAGCGTCGCGAGCCGCGACAGCCCATAGGGCTGATCCGCCTGATCGGTGAAGTAATCATAGGGGAGCAAATTGGCGTGCACATCGGATGTGGCCATCAGACGAAACAGGGCGCGATCCTGCACCTCGGTGTCTGTGGTCGGTGTGATACACGATGCAATCATCAAGGTAGTGGCTCGCAGTCAAACAAATTGTGACAAAATCGGAACGTAAGCTATCCTGAAGCTATCATCTATTTAGTATCAATCAATCGAAAGTTGTAGGCGTTTATTCTGGTATAAATTTTATTCCATAAATGTTTAGGTCGTAGAACGAAGACGCCGAAAACCGGTGCGGGGGCAGGATGAAACATGCGGAAGAGGTGACATTTGGCGGCGCCGGTCTCGACCGGTTGGCGCTGTTGCGTGAGGATGCCGAGGCCCTCGCGGAGGCGATTGCGCAGCGCGGCGCGGAGGTCATCCTTCTGTGGCGGGGCAAGCCTCTGGTGGAGGATGACAGCCTGTCGCGGCTGTGCCGTTTGCCGGTGGATCACCCGGTGGTGACGGCGGCCGGGGCGGTGGGCGCGGCGCGCTATCTGCTCGGGGCCGAGACGGCGGAGGGGCCGGTGATTCTGGCGCAGGATATCTCGGACTGGGAGCCGGCCGGGCAGGACGCGATCCTGCCGGATGTGTTTCTCGACGAGACCTTGCAGCATCATCCCGAACTGCCGCGTGCCAGCGGTTTTGCCGAGCTGCGGCGGCTGATGGCGCGGCTGAGCCGGGTCGATGCCGAGCTGGTGGCGATGGCCAAGGCGCTGCATAGCTGGCACGAGAGCCACGGGTTCTGTGCCGCCTGCGGCGCGCGCAGCGTGATGAGCAAGGGCGGCTGGCAACGCGATTGCCCGGCCTGCAAGAAGCCGCATTTCCCGCGCACCGATCCGGTGGTGATCATGCTGATCACCCGGGGCAATTCGGTGCTGATGGGGCGGTCGCCGGGCTGGCCCGAGCGGATGTATTCGCTGCTCGCGGGGTTTGTCGAGCCGGGCGAGACGATCGAGGCGGCGGTGCGCCGCGAGGTCTATGAAGAGACGCAGATCGAGGTCGGCGCGGTCGGCTATCTGGCGAGCCAGCCTTGGCCCTTTCCGACCTCGCTGATGATCGGCTGTCGCGGTGAGGCGCTCAGCGAAGAGATCACCATCGACCCGAAAGAGATCGAGGATGCGCTCTGGGTGCCGCGCGAGGAGATCATGCAGGCGATGGCGGGGGATCACCCCCGGATTGCCGCCGCGAGAAAAGGCGCAATTGCGCATTTTCTGCTGCGCAACTGGCTTGCGGACCGGCTGGAATGAAGCGAAAATACCGACATAACAGTATTTGGGGCATGACCGATCCATGAAATTTTCGTCAAAGGAAGATGTCGAGGCGCCGATTGATTTCGTCTTCGCGCAAGTGTCGGATTTCGCCTCTCTTGAACGGTCGGCCCTGCGGCGCGGCGCCGAGGTGCAGCGGGTCGATGACCTGACGTCGGCAGGGGCCGGGATGGCCTGGGACGCGGCGTTCGAATTTCGCGGCAAGCGGCGGCAGACGCGGCTCGAGCTGGTGGAGTATGACGCGCCCAACGCGATGAATTTCCTATCGACCTCGCAGGCGCTGACGGCGGATGTGGCGGTCGAGCTGGTGGCGCTGTCGCGCAAACGGACCCGGCTGCAGATGACCATCGACCTGAAGCCGCAGAACCTGTCGGCGCGGCTCTTGGTGCAATCGCTGAAACTGGCGCGCGGGTCGATCAAGCGCAAGTTCGACAAGCGCATGGTGGGCTTTGCCCGCGACATCGAACAGCGCCACGCGCGCTCTGCCTGAGCGGGGCGCGGGGCGGTCTTTGTGGGGCTGCCCGTGCGGGTTCATGACGACGTGCTTTAGGCCGGCCAAACACATCCAACAGAACAAACCGGGCGCTTGCATCAGCCAAATCGCCAGCCCAAGGGAGGGGCTGACGATGGCTCAGCCGCGTTGGGTCAGCCGCGTCGGGGGTCGGCGGGGTAGACGCCGAGGATTTTCACTTCGGTGGTGAAATAATCCAGCTCGTCCAGCGCGCGGGCCACGGCGGCGTCTTCGGGGTGGCCTTCGATATCGGCATAGAACTGGGTCGCGGTGAAGGTGTCGCCGACCATGTAGCTTTCCAGCTTGGTCATGTTGATGCCATTGGTCGCAAAGCCGCCCATCGCCTTGTAGAGCGCGGCGGGGATGTTGCGGACCTGGAACACAAAGCTGGTGATCATGCCGTGATCGCCGCGCTCGCTGTGATCGGGATCGCGGGACATGACGACGAAACGGGTGGTGTTGTTGCCCTCGTCCTCGATGTCGCGGGCGAGCACCTCGAGACCGTAGATCTCGCCGGCCAGCTCGCTCGCCAGAGCGGCGCGGTGGGGCAGCGCATCCTCGGCCACCTGACGCGCCGAGCCGGCGGTGTCGGCGCCGGTGACGCGGCGGATGTTGTGCTTGGCGAGGAAGTTGCGGCATTGGCCCAAGAGCATCGTGTGGCTCATCGCCTCGCGCACCTCTGAGAGCGGCACGCCGGGCAGCGCCATCAGCGCGATGCGCACCCGCACGAAGGCCTCGTTGATGATATGGAGACCGGATTCGGGCAGCAGATGGTGAATATCGGCGACCCGACCGAAGGTCGAGTTTTCCACCGGCAGCATCGCCAGCTCGGCCTCGCCCGAGCGCACGGCCTCGATCGCATCCTCAAAGGTGCGGCAGGGCAGCGGCGTCATATCGGGGTAGGTGTCGCGGCAGGCCTGGTGCGAATAGGCACCCAGTTCGCCCTGAAAGGCTATGGTTCCGGTCATGGCGGTCTCTTGATTGTTGCAGCCCGGGGTCGGGCAATTCGTCGCGCAAACTATACCTTGCACCCGGCTAGGGGAAGCGGATAGATACCCCGCAACAGATATGCAATGGAAGCGGGCCAATGTTCGATACTATGACATTCACCAAGATCCTCGGCGGGTTTTGCGGAGCTTTCCTGATTTTCCTGCTGGGGAAATGGGCGGCCGAGACGATCTATCACACCGGCGGTGGCCATGGTGAGGGCGAGCACGCCCAAGGCTATGCCATCGAAGTGGCGAGCGCCGAAGACGCAGGTGGCGGCGAAGACGGCCCCTCTTTCGAAGAGCTGATGGCCTCGGCCGATGCCAGCAAGGGCGCGAAAGTCTTTGGCAAGTGCAAAGCCTGTCACAAGCTCGAAGATGGTGCGAATGCGACCGGTCCTTATCTCTACGGTGTTGTGGGCCGTGCCGTGGCCTCGGCCGATGGCTTTGGCTATTCCGGGTCGCTCAAGCCGGTGGCCGACACCTGGACGCCTGAGAACCTGAACCATTTCCTCGAGAGCCCCAAAGGCTTTGCCCCGGGCACGACGATGAGCTTTTCCGGTCTGAAAAAGGCCGAGGATCGCGCCAACCTGATCGCCTATCTCGAAAGCGTCGGTGGCTGATCGGTCGCCTCGGAGACCTGAGTGTTTGAGAACCGCCCGGCCTGCACGCCGGGCGGTTTTTTCTTGGGCCAATAGGGTGATACTTGCCGATCGGGGCGGTGACAGGGGGAATGTCGCTTGATTGTCCCTAGGTCACGGATTTAGCTTGCAAAGACAGTGACTGAGGCCAAATCAATCCCCAAAGGGAGGAAAGTTCATGACGGCATCGACAAACGCGCTCACAGGGGCCCGGAGTATGGGGCGGACTTGGGTGGCGAGGGGGCTTGGCGCCGCGATGCTGGGGATTGGGGTCTTCCTTGCCGGGGGTCATGCGGGGAGCATGGCGCAGGCGCAGAGCGCGGATGCCGCCGCCGAGACATCAGAGGCCTCTGAGGTCGAGATCATCAAGACCCATGGCTATTCCTATTTCGGCAATCTGAGCTATCCGGCGGATTATCCGCATTTCAACTACGTCAATCCCGACGCGCCCAAGGGCGGCGAGATTTCCCTCGCCCTGAGCGGCACGTTTGATTCGATGAACCCCTATACGCGGCTGGGCCGGGCCGGGGCGCTGTCGACGGTGATGTATGAGAGCCTGCTGGGTCAGGTGCTGGCCGGCAGCGGTGCCTTGCCCGCCGATCAGGAAGACGAGATGTACGGGCTCTTGGCCGAGAGCCTCGAATATCCGGTGACCAAGGATTGGGTGATCTTTCACATGCGCCCCGAGGCGCGGTTTTCCGACGGCACGCCGGTCACCGCCCATGATGTGGCCTTCAGCCACAATCTGCTGCTCGATCAGGGGCTCAAATCCTATGCGGAGGCGGTGCGCAAACGCATCCCCAAGGTCGAGGTTCTCGACGATCACACGATCAAGTTCTACTTTGCCGAAGGCATCTCGCGGCGCAGCCTGATCGATCAGGTCGGCACGGTGCCGGTCTGGTCCAAGGCCTGGTACGAGGAGACCGGCGCGCGGCTCGACGAATCGCGGATGGAGATTTCGCCGGGCTCGGGGCCCTATATGCTCGAAGAGGCCGATCCGCCGCGGCGCATCACCTACAAGCGCAACCCGGACTATTGGGGCTGGGACCTGCCGATCAACAAGGGCCGGCATAATTTCGACCGTATCCGGCTCGATTATTTCGGCAATTCCGACAGCGCCTTTGCCGCGTTCCGGGCGGGCGAGGTGACCTTCCGCACCGAGAGCGACGCCAAGCAATGGGCGAGCTTTTACGATTTCCCGGCGATCGAGAAGGGCTGGGTCAAGCGCGAGGAGCTGGCCAATGGGCAGCCGCCGGCGATGACGGGCATCGTGTTCAACCTCGGGTCGGACGTGTTCAAAGACCGTCGGGTGCGCGAGGCGGTGGCGCTGGGGTTCAATTTCGAATGGACCAATAAATCGCTCAACTTCGGTCTCTATGAACAGCAGCGGTCCTTTGCGACCGGCACCCATCTCGAGGCGCAGGGCGTGCCCGAGGGCGAGGAAAAGGCGTTTCTCGAAGGGTTAGCGGCCGAACTGCCCGAGACGGTGCTGACCGAGGCGCCCTGGGAGCCGCATGTGTCGGACCCGGATCGGCTCGTCACCCGCAAGACCCTGCGGCAGGCGATGAAGCTCTTGGATGAGGCGGGCTGGCCCGTGGGGGCGGATGGCAAGCGTCAGAACGCCAAGGGCGAGCCGCTGCGCATTGATTTCCTGGCCTCGGCCAATGCCGATGCGAGCGACCGGGCGCTGGCGGAAAACTATATCTCGAACCTCGAGAAGATGGGGATCGATGCGCGGCTCGAGATTGTCGATGCGGCGCAATACACCAAACGCGAGCGGGACCGGGATTATGATCTGGTCTTTGACGGCTATCCGGCGCTCACCGGCACTGGCACCGGGCTGGCCCAGCGCTTTGGCTCGGAGGCGGCGGAATATTCGCTCTTTAACCCGGCGGGGCTTGCCAGTCCGGTGGTCGATGAGATCATCGAGAAATCGCTGCTCACTGAGAGTCAGGAAGAAGAAGACATGACCGTGCGCGCCCTCGACCGGGTGCTGCGGCATGAGTTCTTTGTCCTGCCCACCGGCTATGCGCCCGATTACTGGGTCGCCTATTGGGATATGTATGGCCATCCCGAGCCGCAGCCGCCCTATGCGCTGGGGGCGCTCGATTTCTGGTGGTATGATGCGGAGAAGGCCGCGGCGCTCAAGTCCGCTGGCGCAGTGAGGTAAGCCGCCAATGGGGGCCTATATTCTTCGCAGGCTGTTGCTGATCATTCCGACGCTTCTCGGGATCATGGTCATCAACTTTGCCTTGGTGCAATTCGTCCCCGGCGGGCCGGTGGAGCAGATCATCGCCAATATGCAGGGCGAGGGTGACGCGTTTTCGAGCATCTCCGGCGGGGCGGGGGACACCACCACCACGGCGGGCGAGTTCGAGAACGAAGGCTATCTCGGTGCACGCGGTCTGCCGCCCGAGTTCATCAAGGAGCTCGAGGCGCAGTTCGGTCTCGACAAACCGCCGCTCGAGCGGTTCCTCAATATGATGTGGAACTACATGCGGTTCGATTTCGGCGAGAGCTATTTCCGCAAAGTGTCGGTGACCGATCTGGTGCTGGAAAAGCTGCCGGTGTCGATCACGCTCGGCCTGTGGTCGACGCTTTTGGCCTATCTCATTTCGATCCCTCTCGGCATTCGCAAGGCGGTGCATGATGGATCGCGCTTTGACACCTGGACGAGCGGCGTGATCATCGCGGCCTATGCCATCCCGTCCTTTCTGTTCGCGGTGCTGTTGCTGGTGCTCTTTGCCGGGGGCAGTCATTGGCAGATATTCCCGCTGCGTGGGCTGACTTCGGACAATTTCGAAGAGCTGACCCTCCTGGGCAAGGTGGGCGATTACCTGTGGCATATCGTGCTGCCGGTGACCGCCATGCTGATCGGCAGTTTCGCGACGCTGACCCTGCTCACCAAGAACAGCTTTCTCGACGAGATCAAGAAACACTATGTGATGACGGCGCGGGCCAAGGGGCTTAGCGAGAGCCGGGTCATGTATGGCCATGTCTTTCGCAATGCGATGCTCATTGTGATCGCGGGCTTTCCGGCGGTGTTCATCGGCGTGTTTTTTGGCGGCAGCCTTCTCATCGAGACGATCTTCACGCTCGATGGGCTGGGGCGGCTTGGCTATGAGGCGGCGGTGGGGCGTGACTATCCGGTGATGTTCGGCACGCTGTTCATCTTTGGCCTGATCAGCCTCGTGGTCGGCATTCTCAGCGACCTGATGTATGTGCTGGTCGATCCGCGCATCGATTTCGACCGGCGGGAGGGATGAGCATGTTCAACCCGTCCCCCCTGACCCGCAGGCGCTGGCGCAATTTCTGCCGCAACCGGCGCGCCTATTGGTCGCTCATCCTGTTCAGCGTGATTTTCTCGATCACGCTGATGGCCGAGTTCGTCGCCAATGACAAACCGATCCTCGTGCAATATCGCGGCGAGTACCGGATGCCGATTTTCAAATTCTACCCTGAGACCGCCTTTGGCGGGGATTTCCAGACCGAGGCGATCTATCGTGATCCCGAGGTGGAATGTCTCATCGTCTCGGGCGGGCTTGATGCCTGTTTCGACGACCCGGAAGGGGTGATCGAGGACGCGCAGGATGGCGAGGTCGCGGGCGAGGCGATCGAGAAGGGCTGGACGCTCTGGCCGATCATTCCCTATTCCTACGATACGGCGGTGGACCGGCCCGGCGCGGCGCCTTTGCCGCGCAATAGCGAAAATTGGCTCGGCACCGATGACACCAAGCGCGATGTCATGGCGCGGGTGATCTATGGCTTTCGCCTGTCGGTGCTGTTCGCGCTGATCGTCACCGCGCTGTCGACGGTGATTGGCGTGCTGGCCGGGGCGGTGCAGGGCTATTTCGGCGGGTGGGTCGATCTGGTGTTTCAGCGGGCGATCGAAATCTGGAGCTCGACCCCGCAGCTCTATGTGATCATCATCCTGTTTTCGATCCTGCCGCGAAGTTTCTGGCTCTTGGTGGGGATCACCGTGCTCTTTGGCTGGATGGCGCTGGTGGGGGTGGTGCGGGCCGAGTTCCTGCGCGCCCGCAACCTCGAATATGTGCGCGCGGCCAAGGCGCTCGGTGTTGGGAACCTGCGCATCATGATGCGCCATATGCTGCCCAATGCGATGGTGGCGACGCTCACCATGCTGCCCTTTATCATCACCGGCACGATTGCCCTTTTGGCAATGCTCGATTTCCTTGGCTTCGGTCTGCCGAGCTCGGCCCCGAGCCTCGGCGAGTTGACCCGCCAGGCGCAGTTTAACCTGCAGGCGCCCTGGCTCGCCTTTACCGCCTTTTTCACCTTTGCCATCATGCTGTCGCTTCTGGTCTTCATCTTTGAAGGCGTGCGGGATGCGTTTGACCCGAGGAAGACATTCGAATGAGCCTTCTGAAGGTCCGCGATCTCTGCATCAGCTTTTCTCAGGATGGGCAGCGCAAGGCCTGTGTGCATGGCGTGTCCTTCGATGTCGACCGGGGCGAGACCGTGGCGCTGGTTGGCGAAAGCGGCTCGGGCAAGTCGGTGACGGCGCTGAGCACCGTGTCGCTGCTCGGCGGGTCGGCCCATGTCGGTGGCTCGGTCACCTATGACGGGCAGGAGATGATCGGCGCCAGCGAGAAGCTCTTGCGGCAGGTGCGCGGCAACGACATCAGCTTTATCTTCCAAGAGCCGATGACCTCGCTCAACCCGCTGCACACGCTGGAAAAGCAATTGGCGGAGAGCCTTGAGCTGCATCAGGGGATCACGGGCGCAGCGGCGCGGGCGCGGATTGTCGAGCTGCTCACCCGGGTTGGCATTCGCGACCCGGAAACGCGGCTCTCGGCCTATCCCCATCAACTCTCGGGGGGTCAGCGGCAGCGGGTGATGATCGCCATGGCGCTCGCCAACAAGCCCGATATCCTTATCGCGGACGAGCCGACCACGGCGCTCGATGTGACCATTCAGGCGCAGATTCTCGAGCTGCTGGCCGAGCTCAAGCGCGAAGAGAACATGGGACTTTTGTTCATCACCCATGATCTGGGCATTGTCAGCCGCATCGCCGACCGGGTTTGCGTGATGAAGGATGGCCGCATCGTCGAGCATGGGCCGACGCGCGAGGTGTTCGACGCGCCGCAGCATCCCTATACGCAAAAGCTATTGGCGGCGCGGGCGGCGGGGCGGCCCGAGCCGGTGGCCGAGAACGCGCCCGAGATCGTGCGGGCCGACAATCTGCGGGTCTGGTTCCCGATCCAGAAGGGCCTGCTCAAACGCACGGTGGGCCATGTGAAGGCGGTCAATGACGCGTCTCTTTCGGTGCGGGCGGGCGAGACGCTGGGTGTCGTGGGCGAGAGCGGGTCCGGCAAGACCACGCTCGCCATGGCGATCATGCGGTTGATCAGCTCGGAGGGCGGGTTGCGCTTTCTCGGGGAGGATATGCGAAAATGGTCGACGCGGGCGCTGCGGCGGCATCGCAAGGATATGCAGATCGTGTTTCAGGACCCGTTCGGCAGCCTCAGCCCGCGGATGACCTGTGCCCAGATCATCGCCGAGGGGCTCGGCGTGCATGGCAATCCGGATGGCCGTCCCGAGCGCGAGCTGGTGGCCGAGGTGCTGCGCGAGGTCGAACTGCCCGAGGACAGCATGGACCGGTTTCCGCATGAGTTTTCCGGCGGGCAGCGGCAGCGGATCGCGATCGCGCGGGCGATGATCCTGCGGCCCAAGCTGGTGGTGCTGGACGAGCCGACCTCGGCGCTCGATATGACGGTGCAGGTGCAGATTGTCGATCTGCTGCGCCGGTTGCAGCAGAAATACGGGCTGGCCTATCTGTTCATCAGTCACGACCTTAATGTGGTGCGTGCCATGAGCCACAAGATCATGGTGATGAAACAGGGCGATGTGATTGAGGCGGGGTCGGCTGAGGAGCTGTTCGAGCGTCCCCAGACCGACTATGCCAAGAGCCTGTTGCAGGCGGCGATGGAGCGTGACGGCTGATCAGTCGCGACGGCGGCCTTCGGTATGCGCGACCAGTTCAGCCTCGCGGCGGTCGTCAAAGCGGGTGCGCCGGCCCCAGTGGTTGTAGCTTTGCGGCTGCATGCGGGCGGCGGTTCTGAAGCTCTGTGCAAGAATTCCCAACATGGTTTCGATCCTTTTTCTGTGGTTTCCATGGTTGGAATATGCGCCTATCATGGCTATTCTGCTAATCAGCAATAAATCCGATATGTAAGGTTTAATTACATGATAGATTGGCTGACCCTGCCGCCGCTGACCGCGCTGCGTGCCTTTGCGGCCTTTGCGGAGACCGGGTCGGTGATCTCGGCGGGCACCGCGCTCAACGTCAGTCACGCGGCGATCAGCCAGCAGTTGCGGGCGCTCGAGACCCATATGGGCGTGGCGCTGGTGGACCGGAGCGGGCGGGCGATGGCGCTCACTGTCGAGGGGCGACAGCTCGCCTCGGCGCTGCGCACCGGGTTTGGCGCGATTGCGGCTTCGGTCGAGGCGCTCACCGGGGCGGATGCGGCGCGGCCCTTGCATATCGCCACGACGCCGATGTTCGCGGCGGGTTGGCTCATGCCGCAGATGCCGCAGTTTCACGAGGCCCATCCCGGCACCCACCTGATCCTCAGCGCCTCGGCCGAGCTGCAAACGCTCGACCCCGGCGGCATCGACGTGGCGCTGCGCTATGGGGCGGGGGATTGGCCGGGGGTGGAGACGCAGCTTTTGCTGCGCTCGCCCATGTTGCTGGTGGGGGCGCCCAGCCTAGTGGGCGAGGACCCGATCTGCAACCTGTCGGTTCTGGCGCGCTATCCCGTGCTGCAGGATATGGGGCGGTCAGAGGCCAATCTTCTCTTGGAAGAGATGGGGGTGATCGGCCCCTCGGAGGGACCGCCGGCGCGGCGGGTGCAGCTTCCGGGGAATTTGCTTTTGGATGCGGCGCGGGACGGGCAGGGGGTGGCCGTGGTGACGCGCGCCTTTGTCGAGAAGGACCTCGAGGCGGGGCGGCTGCGGCTGCTCTATGAGCATCAGAGCGACAATGGGTATTACATCGTGACGCGGCCGGGCGTGCAGCGCCCGGTGACCAAGACCTTCATCCGTTGGCTGATGGGGCGGGGCGCGGCAGCGGGGGCCGCCTGAGGCCCCTTAGCTGCCGGGATCGACCATGAAGCAGGTGACCTGCTTGGCCTGCAGGCGGCGGCAGGCGAGATCGGCGGTTTCCCGGGTCAGCCCCATGAAATTCGCATCATAGCCGCCGCGCCGTTCCACCACCTTGCGCAGCGCGTCATCCAGCGTGCCAACCTCGCTCAGCGCGGTTTTCAAGAGCACCTTGCGGGCCTTGTACTCGCTCGGATAGCGGCCGACGTTGATGCCCCAGTTGCGCCCGCCGGAGGTCGAGACGCGGGTCACCACCTGCGGTTCCGGCGCGGTTTCGGGCAGCGCCGCGAGCACCAGATCCTTGGGCCGGGCGGCGGGTTTCACGCTCACCAGAACGGGGTCGGGCAGCTCGATATCAGTGACCGGGGTGGCGGCTGCAACGACGGTATCCTCTTGCGGGGCGACCTCGGGCGTTTCGGGCTTGAGCTCGATCGCCTGGGCCAGCGCCTGCTGAATGTCGTCCTGAACCACTGTGGGCAGGGTCGGTGTCGCGGCGACATCGGCCTCGGCCACAAGGGTGGCAGTGTCGGGGGTGTCTGGGACCGGGCGGGCGCTTGGCCGCAGGCTCTTCTTCACAGCGGCGGCAGCGGCGAGGCGCACGGTTTTCGAAGTGCCGCCCGGGGTGCCGTCCGGCGCATCATCCGAGCCGCCGATCTTGCCATAATAGGGCGGGCGTGCGGGTTTGTTGACCGCCACACGGCGCGGCGCGCGCGCGAAGCCCAGATCGAGAAGCTCGGCCACTTCGGCGTTGCGGCTGTGCGAGGAGCGGCCGCCAAAGACGGTGGCGATGATCCGTTCATTGCCACGCTCGGCGCTGGCGACGAGGTTGAACCCGGCGGCGCGGGTGTAGCCCGTCTTGATGCCATCGGCGCCCTTGTAGGCGCTCAGCAGGCGGCGGTTGGTGTTCGACACGCTGCGCACGCCCGCGTCGGTTTCGACCCGCGAGAAGAGATTGTAATATTCGGGGAAGTCATAGAACAGGTGCCGCCCGAGCGTCGTCATGTCCCGCGCGGTCGACAGATGGCCGTCCTCGGTCAGGCCATGGGCGTTCTTGAAGGTGGTGCGCGTCATGCCCAGCGCCTTGGCGGTGCGGGTCATGCGGCGGGCAAACCGGGCCTCGGAGCCCTCGATCGCCTCGCCCAGCGCGGTGGCCGCGTCATTGGCGGATTTGACCGCAGCGGCGCGGATCAGGTAGCGCAGCTTGATCTTCTGGCCGGCCCGGAGCCCCAGTTTCGAAGGCGGTTCGCTCGCCGCGTGGCGCGAGATGGTGATCGTGTCGTCGAGGCTGATCTCGCCGTTTTCCACCGCCTCGAAGACGACATAGAGTGTCATCATCTTGGTCAGGGAGGCCGGGTGAAGCCGGCTGTCAGCGTTTCGTGAATGCAGCACCTCGCCAGACCTTGCGTCGATGACCATGGCTGCATAGGGGGCCGCTGCGGCGCTCAGGGGGACGATCACGACCATCCATAGCGTGGCCAATGCCAGCAATACCCAGCGGAGCGGCTGCCGTTTCCGCGTTTTCATGACTCTGCTCTTCTACTGCCTCGTGCCGCCGATTTTTCGGCTGACTTGTTTTATTGAAATGACGTTAGCACAGGTGGCTCTTCATTTAAAGTATTCATTTTCAACGGTTTTATGGTGAGTTTCGAGCGTTTCCTTCTACATGTAGGGGGTCTGGCGTTGGGCTCTCACCACACCTGCCAATGTGGCGAAAAAGTGTCGGCAGAGATTTGCCGGGCGGCCTGGGCCATCGGCGTGGCGCGTCGCGGGGTAAGCGGGCGTTAACCACAGTCTCAGAAAGCCCCCGGTCGCCGGGGATTGGAGCGAAATTCTTAAACCTTCTTTAGGCGGGCCGCGTCATCCTGATCGCCGGGTAACGCGGAGACTGACATGGTTGCGAAGGGTAGGGCGAAATGGGCGGATATACCGCCGGATCATCAAGATCCTCTGTCATATGCGGTGTCGGCGCGGGACCGGTCGGTGATCGAAATGGTCGATGCGGCGGTGCGCCACAAGCAGGTCATGCTGGCCTATCAGCCGGTGGTGCCGGCGCAGAATGTGGATCACGTGGCCTTTTACGAGGGGTTGGTGCGGATCCTGGATGAAACCGGCCGGATTATCCCCGCGCGCGAGTTCATTGATGCGATCGAGACCACGGAAACCGGGCGGATCGTGGATTGTCTGGCGCTGGAAAAGGGCATGCTGACCCTGGCCGAACACTCGGATCTGCGGCTGTCGATCAATATGTCGGCGCGGTCCATCGGCTATCCGCGCTGGATGCAGGCGCTCGAACGCGGGATGCGCCGCGATCCGACGGTGGCGGAGCGTCTTATCCTCGAGATCACCGAAAGTTCGGCCATGGTGGTGCCCGAGCTGGTGACCGGATTCATGGAGAAGCTGCAGCATAAAGGGGTGAGCTTTGCGCTCGATAATTTCGGCGCGGGCTATACCTCCTTTCGCTATCTCAAGCAGTTCTATTTCGACATTCTCAAGATCGACGGTCAGTTCATTCGCGGCATCGCCCGCGACCCGGACAATCAGGTGCTCACCTCGGCGCTCGCCACGATTGCCAAGCAATTCGACATGTTCACCGTTGCCGAAAGCGTCGAGCGGGCAGAGGATGCGGCCTATCTTCAGGCCATCGGGATCGACTGTCTTCAGGGGTATTTCTATGGGGCGCCGTCGGTGCGCCCGGCCTGGCTCGTCAGGGATGACAGGCGGGTGCGCGCCTGAGCCGCGCCAGCGTGACGTTGCTGCGTTGCAATGGCTGGGCTACATTTCCCGAGAACCGGGGGGGAATCATGCCTGGGCGCGTCTCTGCGCCCGGATCCTGTCCGGCCAGAACTTTTTAGGTGGGGACATACTCTATGACTAATGTTGTGATCGCTTCGGCTGCGCGGACGGCCGTGGGTTCGTTCGGCGGATCTTTTGCCAATACTCCTGCGCATGATCTCGGCGCAGCCGTGCTGAGTGCCGTGTGCGAACGTGCGGGCGTCGATAAGGGCGACGTGTCGGAAACGATCCTCGGTCAGGTGCTGACCGCAGGCCAAGGCCAGAACCCGGCGCGTCAGGCGCATGTGAATGCAGGTCTGCCCATCGAGAGCGCCGCCTGGGGCATCAACCAGGTCTGTGGCTCGGGTCTGCGGGCCGTGGCGCTGGGCGCACAGCATATCATGCTCGGCGATGCCAAGATCGTGGCGGCCGGTGGTCAGGAAAACATGACGCTCAGCCCCCATGTCGCGCATCTGCGCGCGGGCCATAAGATGGGCGATGTGAAATATATCGACTCGATGATCCGTGACGGTCTTTGGGATGCGTTCAACGGCTATCACATGGGTCAAACCGCCGAAAACGTTGCCGAGAAATGGCAGATTAGCCGCGAGCAGCAGGATGAATTCGCGCTCGCCAGCCAGAACAAGGCCGAAGCGGCGCAGAAGGCCGGCAAGTTCGACGATGAGATCGTGCCCTTTACCGTATCGACCCGCAAAGGCGACATCGTGGTGGATAAGGACGAATATATCCGCCATGGCGCGACGCTCGAGGCGATGCAGAAGATGCGCCCCGCCTTTACCAAGGACGGCTCGGTCACCGCGGCCAATGCCAGCGGCCTCAACGATGGGGCGGCAGCGACCCTGCTGATGAGCGCGGAAGAGGCCGAGAAACGCGGCATCACCCCGCTGGCGCGGATCGTGTCCTATGCGACCGCCGGTCTCGACCCGGCGATCATGGGCGTGGGCCCGGTCAACGCCTCGCGCAAGGCGCTCGAGAAAGCCGGCTGGAAAGCCAGCGACCTCGATCTGGTGGAGGCGAACGAAGCCTTTGCCGCCCAGGCCTGCGCGGTCAACAAAGAGATGGGCTGGGACCCTGAGGTGGTGAACGTCAATGGTGGCGCCATCGCCATCGGTCACCCGATCGGGGCCTCGGGCTGTCGCGTGCTCAACACGCTGCTGTTTGAAATGCAGCGCCGCGACGCCAAGAAGGGCCTTGCCACGCTTTGCATCGGTGGCGGCATGGGCGTCGCCCTCTGCGTCGAGCGGGGCTAAGCCCGCGCGGTCTGAACGACAGAAAGGCGCCTCGCAAGGGCGCCTTTTTTATAGGCATTTATCATTCTGTCACAAAAAGATGCCAAAAATAGCTGCGCTGCGGCAATTTTATTTCGGTAATAATATTGCGCATTCGGAGCGGTAAGGATAACCAAGTTACAAAGGTAACTGAGTCTACAGGAGAGTAACATGACCAGAACAGCCCTCGTCACCGGTGGCAGCCGCGGTATTGGTGCCGCCATTTCCAAGGCTCTGAAGGCCGAAGGCCACACAGTGGCCGCCACCTATGCAGGCAATGACGAGGCCGCCGCTGCCTTTACCAAGGAAACCGGCATCCAGACCTACAAATGGAATGTCGCGGATTACGAGGAGAGCGCCGCGGGCATCGCCAAGGTCGAAGCCGATCTCGGCCCGATCGACATCGTCGTGGCAAACGCCGGCATCACCCGCGATGCGCCGTTCCACAAGATGACCCCCGATCAGTGGAAAGAGGTGATCGACACCAACCTGACCGGCGTCTTCAACACCGTGCACCCGGTCTGGCCCGGCATGCGCGAGCGCAAGTTCGGGCGGGTCATCGTCATCAGCTCGATCAACGGGCAGAAGGGGCAGTTCGCGCAGGTGAACTATGCCGCGACCAAGGCGGGCGATCTGGGCATCGTGAAATCGCTGGCGCAGGAAGGCGCGCGCGCGGGCATCACCGCCAACGCCATCTGCCCCGGCTATATCGCCACCGAAATGGTCATGGCGGTGCCAGAGAAGGTGCGCGAGTCGATCATCGCACAGATCCCGGCGGGCCGTCTTGGCGAGCCGGAAGAGATCGCACGCTGTGTGGCCTTCCTCGCCTCGGACGATTCGCAATTCATCAACGGGTCGACGATTTCGGCCAACGGGGCGCAGTTCTTCGTCTGAGCCTGCGCAGAGGCAGGAATGGCAAGGGCCGGTCGTGGAGGCGACCGGCCCTTTTCCCTTGTGGCGGCGTGTAACGGTCGCGGAAGGGGTTGGGTGTTCAGCGACGCCCGAAGAGGCGCTGCCAGAGGTCCCGGATCAGATCGCCGCGGGCATCATGGGCGCGGGTATAGGCGCTACGGGTTTTGCGATCGGATGCAATTTCAAACATCTAAACTCTCCTCAGATTGGTAAACTTGAACTGTAGCAAATATGCGCCTTATGAACCTTGGCGACAAACGAGAGTTTCTATTTGTTCAGTTAAGCTGTATTTAACTGAAATGGCTGACCGTCTTCCTCCCCTGACCGCCCTGCGTGCCTTTGAGGCCGCCGCCCGGCATATGTCCTTTCAACGCGCGGCAGGGGAATTGCACGTGACCCCGGCGGCGCTTTCCTTTCAGATCAAATCGCTCGAAGAGCATCTTGGCGCGCCGCTGTTTCATCGGCTCAATCGGGCGGTAGAGCTGACCGAGGCGGGGCGGGCGCTGGCCCCCGGGGCGCGGGACGGGTTCGAAATGCTGGAGGTGGCGTGGCGGGCGGCGCGGCGGATCACCGATCATATGTCGCTGACGGTGACGGCGGGCCCGGCCTTTACCGCGATCCTGCTGGCGCCGCGGCTCTATAGCTTTGCGCAGGCGCATCCCGAGATCGAGCTGCGGCTGAGCGCCGGGCTGTCGCTGGTCGAGTTGACCCATAGCGATGTGGATGTGGCGATCCGCTTTGGCTATGGGCCGGATGGGCCGGAGCTCTTTTCAGAGCCGTTCCTGCAGGAATGGGCGACGCCGATGATGTCGCCTGCGCTGGCGGCGGAGTTTGGCACAGGTGAGGGGATGGCGGAGGTGCCGCTCATCCATCAAGACGACATCCGGTTCCTGAGCCCGGCGGTCGATTGGCCTGCGTGGTTCGCACAGGCCGGCCTGCCCGAGCGGAACTGGACCGGGCAGCGGTTTTCGCAGGCGGATCATGCGCTTGATGCGGCGCTGTCGGGGGCGGGGGCGGTGCTTGGCCGGGGCAGCCTGACCAATCGGATGCTGCGCGAAGGGCGGCTTGTTGCGCCGTTTCGCATGGCGCTGGCCACCGGGGCGCATTATCGGTTCATCTGCGCAAAAGGGGCCGAGAGCCGGCCCCAGATTGCTGCGTTTCGCGAGTGGATCATGGCCGAGACCGCAATGATTTCGGCGCATGATCGCGATTTCGACATTGTCGAACCGCCCCGGTCCTAACGGGGCAGGCTAGGCCGTCAGGCGGAGATGGACAGACGTTCGATCTCTTCCTTGAGCTTCAGCTTTTGTTTTTTGAGAGAGGCGATTTCCAGATCGTTCGATCCAGGCGCTCGCTGCGCTTCTTCAACTTTCACCGAGAGGTTTTGGTGTTTTTTCTTCAATTCCTCGACATGCGAACTCAGGCTCATTCATGGTCTCCTCTCATCTGAACAACGTGAACGGGATGAGTGCAGCACAGTTTCATATATTTGTCACGCTGCGCGCGCAGCATCTTGCCGCAGGAAACGGTAAGGATTTTAGCGAGCCAGCCCGTCAAACCCGAGGGACGCGCCAGAGCGCAGCACGCAAGCCGTTGCATCCGTGTAATTTTCCCGGTCGCCGGGATGTTCATCCCCAGCGTGCAAAATCCATGGCGCATGCAAGCGAAAATTTGCACGTCCCTCCTTGCGGCCCCGCAACAGGCAGAGCCGGGCCTCGCGTCCGCGCCGTGGCGCGAGGGGGAGAAGTTCGAGGCTGCCGAGATGCGCGGCCATGTGACCGAGCAGATCGGGCAGGCGTTCGGCGCGATGGATGAAGGTGACGCTGCCCCCCGGCGCGGCGCGGCGCGCGGCCATCTCGACCCAGAGCGCGAGCGGCGTGGCCTCGCCCATGGCGGTCTCGCGGCCCTTGTGCTGGGCGGGGCGGCTGGCCTTGCGGTCGAAATAGGGCGGGTTGACCAAAACGTGATCGAAACGGCGCGATTTGATCGCCTCGGGCATGGTGGCGAGATCGCCTTCGATCACCTCGAAGGGCAGACCGTTGGCCGTGGCATTGGCGCGGGCCAGCGCGGCATAATCGGGCTGTAGCTCGAGCCCGGTCACGGCGACACCCGGCACGCGCGCGGCGAGGCAGAGCCCTGCGACCCCGACACCGCAGCCCAGATCAAGCGCTGTTTCACCTTCCCGAGCCGGAACAGAGGCCG
Organism: Roseovarius nubinhibens ISM; assembly: GCF_000152625.1. Taxonomy (GTDB): domain Bacteria; phylum Pseudomonadota; class Alphaproteobacteria; order Rhodobacterales; family Rhodobacteraceae; genus Roseovarius; species Roseovarius nubinhibens. The sequence continues at coordinate 1,958,813 of NZ_CH724156.1, forward strand.
CGAGCAGCACCGGATCGACCCCGGCGCGATAGCCCTGAACGGGCTGCGTGATGGTCAGTCGGCCGCCCAGAAACGCGTTCTGGGTGGTCTCAGCCATCGGTGGCAATCCCGTTGTCCTGCAGCGCGCGCTCGGCCCTTGCGTGATCTCGTTCGCGCACCATCAACCGGCGCGGGAATATGCCTATTCCGCCCTCGAGGACGCTCATATTTACGTCCATTTCAAAGCAGTCTATACCCTCGCCCTGAAGCAATGCTTGGGCAAAGGCAATGGTCGCGGGATCGGTGCTACGGAGCAGAAGTTTCATGGGATGACATAAAGGGAGCCATCGGCGAATGTCGAGTGGCGAGACGGATTTACGCATGAGCCTCGATGACGCAGCGACGAAACCGCATGACCGTTTGGCACGTCAATTTGCCCCGAAAATGGAGGCGGTCAACGCGCTGATCCGGGCGCGGATGGCGTCGGAACACGCGCCGCGCATCCCCGAAGTCACGGCGCATCTGGTTGAGGCGGGCGGAAAGCGCCTGCGCCCGATGCTCACCCTCGCGGCGGCGGCGATCTGTGGCTATGAGGGCGACCACGACGAGCGGCTCGCGGCGACGGTCGAATTCATCCACACCGCCACGCTTTTGCATGATGATGTGGTGGATGAGAGCGGTCAGCGCCGGGGGCGGCCGACGGCGAACCTGCTGTGGGACAATAAATCGAGCGTTCTGGTCGGCGATTACCTCTTTTCGCGGTCCTTTCAGCTCATGGTCGAGACCGGATCGCTTCGGGTGCTCGATATTCTCGCCAATGCCTCGGCGACCATCGCGGAGGGCGAGGTGCTGCAGCTGACCGCGTCGCGCGATATTGCGACGACGGAGGCCACCTATCTCCAGGTGGTGCGTGGCAAGACGGCGGCGTTGTTTTCGGCGGCGACCGAAGTGGGTGGGGTGATTGCCGGGGCCTCGGACGAGGTGACCGGGGCGCTTTATGATTATGGGGATGCGCTCGGCATTGCGTTCCAGATTGCCGATGATCTCTTGGATTTCCAAGGCGATAGCGCCAAGACCGGCAAGAATGTCGGGGATGATTTCCGCGAGCGCAAGCTGACCCTGCCGTTGATCAAGGCGATTGCCAAGGCGGATGAGACCGAGCGCGCCTTCTGGCGGCGGACGATTGAGAAGGGCGCGCAGGGCGAGGGTGATCTCGACCATGCGATTGCGCTGTTGCACAAGCATCGCGCGCTCGAAGAGACGCTTGCCGATGCGCAGGGCTGGGCGGCGCGGGCGCAGGCGGCGCTGGCCAAGCTGCCGGCGCATCCGGTGCGCGATATGCTCGGCGATCTGTCGGATTACGTGGTGGCGCGGGTCAGCTAGGCCGGTGGGTTAGCTGGCCTTGTCCTGACGGTCGAGCCAGGCGCGCATCGCGGCCTCGAACTCGCGCGGTTTGTCGGCGTGGAGCCAATGGCCGGCTTCGGGGATTTTCACGAAACGCGCCTGCGGGAAGAGCGCGGTGATGCGCGGCCGATCTTCGCGGCTGACATAGTCGGAGGCGGCCCCGGTGAGGAAAAGCGTCGGACCGGAGAAGCTGCCGCTCATCTCGGGAAACTCCATGATCTTGGGCATTTCACGGGCCAGCGTGTCGAGGTTGAGCACCCAGGATTTCGTTTTCACATCCACCGATTGCAGAAAGAACGGCACCAGCGCCGGATCGTCGATGACCGGCTCGAGGAGCGCCTGCACGTCCGAGCGGCGTTCGATCCCCGACAGGTCAATCCCGCGCATCGCCTCGGCATATTTGAGCTGCGAATGGCCATAGGCCACCGGCGCGATATCGGCGACCGTGAGGCTCGCGATCAGCTCGGGCCGGGTCAGGGCCAGTACCATCGCCGCCTTGCCGCCCATGGAATGGCCCATCACATGCATCGGCGCGCCATGGGCCTCGATCACCTCGGCGAGATCGGCCGCCATGTCCGGATAGCTGTGGCTCTCGGTGCGGGGGCTGGCGCCGTGGTTGCGCTGATCCACCGCCACCACCTGTCGGGCATCCGACAGCCGTTTGGCGATCACGCCCCAATTGCGGGCGGAACCGTAGAGCCCGTGAACGATTAGGAGGGGGCGGGCGGCGGTCGGGGTGCCATGTGTGATCTGGTTCAACATGGGCCCAGCTTTACCGTGTGTCGCAAATCGCGTAAATCGCGGAATATGCGTGGAAGGGATGCAAGATGATCGATCAGGCCGTGTTTGATGCCAGGGTGTCGCGCCTCGAAGACGCGCTGCATAAGAAATGCGGCGTGGGCGGGCGTGATCTGCGGGCCAAGCTGCGGCGGGCGGGTCGGCGGCTGCCGAAACGGGTGCAAAAGGCGGGGCGGATGCTCACCGAGGCGCAGGCGCGGCGCGGCATCCCCAAGCTCTGGCTGCAGGTCGATGGCGAGGAGACGGACCGCGCCTTTGACACGTTTGACCGCCATCTTGAGACGGTGAACCCGGTGGAGCGGCGCAAGGGGCTGGCCCTCGCGCTCACCGGGACGATCGTGTTCAACCTGTTGCTGGTGCTCGGCTTTCTGATCTTTGTTCTGAAGTGGCAAGATCTGATCTGAGCAGCGGCTGGCGGCTCAGCGGGCGGCGGACGACGAAGGTCACCGTGACGAAGGCCACATAGAGCAGCAGATACCACGAGCCGAGTTTGCCCAGGCTCACCAGTTCGAGCCGCGCCTGACCGGAATAGACCCAAGTGCCGGTCATCGTGCCGATATTCTCGGCGATCCAGAGGAAGATGGCCGAGAGAAACGCGGCGAGCGGCAGCGGCATCCAGTAGAGATTGTCGCCGATCCGGTACCAGATCCGCGTCCGCAGAAAGAGCAGCACCGTGGCGGCAAACAGCCCCAACCGGATGTCGGGCAGGAAATGGTGCGAGAAGAAATTCACATAGATCGCCACCGCGAGGACGAGCGTTGTCCAGAACGGCGGGAAGGGGGCGAAGCGCATGTCGAAGACGCGGATCGTCCGGGCCATGAAGCTGCCGACGCTGGCGTACATGAAGCCCGAGAAGAGCGGCACGCCATAGAGCTTCAAAAGCCCCGGTTCGGGATAGGACCAGGACCCGGCATGGACCTTGAAGATTTCCATTGCAGTTCCGGTGAGGTGAAAGAGCAAGATCACCCGCGCCTCTTCCCAGGTTTCGAGCCCGAGCCAGAGAAAGGCCGCCTGAAGCCCGACCGCCACGACGACGAGTAGGTCGTAGCGATAGACCGGCATCGCATCGGACCAGATCGCGCGGGTGCCGATGATGGCGAGCAGCAGGCATATCCCGAAGATCGCCGACCAGCCCATCTTGAGCGCAAACATCACAAGTTCTGCGGCCCAGCCGGGAAGCCGGGCGCGCATCCAGTCGCCGAGCTGGCGTTCTATCCGGCGTGTCGTACTCATGTTCCGGATATGACAAGGGCGGCGCCGGTCTGTCCAGCGCCGCCCTCAAGATCAGGTCGATCTGTGGCCTAACTGTGGCTTAGTGGTTCGGGTAGAGCGGGAAGCGGGCGCACAATTCGGCCACTTCCGCACGGACCTTGGCCTCGACCTCGTCATTGCCATCGGGACCGTTGGCGGCAAGCCCGTCCACCACTTCGACGATCCAGTCGGCGATCTGGCGGAACTCGGCCTCTTTGAAGCCACGGGTGGTGCCGGCGGGGGTGCCGAGACGGATGCCCGAGGTCACCGTGGGCTTTTCCGGGTCGAACGGGATACCGTTCTTGTTGGTGGTGATATGGGCGCGACCGAGGGCCGCGTCGGTGATGTTGCCGGTCACCTTCTTGGGGCGCAGGTCGACGAGCATGACATGGGTGTCTGTGCCGCCGGTGACGATGTCGAGACCGCCCTTGATCAGCTGATCGGCGAGCGCGTCGGCATTGGCGCGCACCTGTTTCATGTATTGTTTGAACTCGGGGCGCAGCGCCTCGCCAAAGGCCACGGCCTTGGCGGCGATCACATGCATCAGGGGGCCGCCCTGGATGCCCGGGAAAATGGCCGAGTTGACCTTTTTGGCGATTGCCTCGTCATTGGTGAGGATCATGCCGCCACGGGGGCCGCGCAGCGTCTTGTGCGTGGTGGTGGTGGCCACATGGGCATGCGGGAAGGGCGAGGGATGTTCGCCTGCCGCGACGAGACCGGCGAAATGCGCCATGTCGACATGCAACAGCGCGCCGACGCTGTCGGCGATCTCGCGCATCTTGGCAAAGTCGATGACGCGCGGGATGGCAGAGCCGCCGGCGATGATCAGCTTGGGCTGGTGTTCTTTGGCCAGCGCTTCGACCTCGTCATAGTCGATCAGATTGTCCTGTTTGCGCACGCCATATTGCACGGCGTTGAACCATTTGCCCGACTGGTTGGGGGCCGCGCCATGGGTCAGGTGACCGCCCGAGGCGAGGTTCATGCCGAGGATCGTGTCGCCGGGCTGCAGCAGCGCCTGGAACACGCCCTGGTTGGCCTGGCTGCCCGAGTTGGGTTGCACGTTGGCAAATTCGCAGCCGAAGAGCTGTTTGGCGCGGTCGATGGCGAGGTTCTCGGCCACGTCGACATATTGGCAGCCACCATAGTAGCGGCGGCCCGGATAGCCTTCGGCGTATTTGTTGGTCATGACAGAGCCCTGGGCCTCCATCACGGCGGCCGAGACGATGTTCTCGCTCGCGATCAGCTCGATCTCGTCGCGCTGACGGCCCAGTTCTTGGGTGATGGCGTCATGCAGCTCGGGGTCGCGCTGGCTCAGGGATTCGGTGAAGAAACCGGAATCGGACATCTGTTATTGCTCCGTCTAACAAGTGCAGTCAGGCGATTTCCTATCGGAAACCACCCGGCCTGTAAGCCTTTATTTCGACAATTGTGCTTGCGACAACGACACTGATGGTGCAGGTCGAGGGGAAGTGGCGCTAATCCGCCCCGGATTGTGCCTATGGGAAACAGGAGCCATGGCCCAATGACCGATCGGATCGCCTTTGTTGCCAGCGATGTCACGAGCGCCAAGCGCGCCCGCACGGTGCTGGCCAAGCGCTATGGCGATGTGCCCGAGGCAGAGGCGGATGTGATCGTGGCGCTGGGGGGCGATGGGTTCATGCTGGCGACGCTGCATCGGACCCAGAGCCTCGATGTGCCGGTCTATGGGATGAACCGGGGCACCGTTGGTTTCCTGATGAATGAATATGGCGCCGAGGACCTTCCGGCGCGGCTCGCGGTGGCGGGGGAAGAGGTCATCAACCCGTTGCGGATGCGGGCGCGGACGACCGATGGGCGCGACTATGAGGCCTTGGCGATCAACGAGGTGTCGCTGTTGCGGGGCGGGCCGCAGGCGGCCAAGCTCAGGATCACCGTGGATGGGCACACGCGGCTCGATGAGCTTGTCTGTGACGGGGCGCTTTTGGCCACGCCCGCAGGCTCAACCGCCTATAATTACAGTGCCCACGGGCCTATCCTGCCTATCGGGTCGGATGTGCTGGCGCTGACCGCGGTGGCGGCGTTTCGGCCGCGGCGGTGGCGGGGGGCTTTGCTGCCGAAAGCGGCCAAGGTGCGGTTCGATGTGATCGAGCCCGACAAGCGCCCGGTGATGGCCGATGCCGACAGCCGGCATGTGGAAAACGTGCTCTGGGTCGAGGTGGCGTCAGAGCCGAAAATCGCCCATCGCATTCTCTTTGATCCCGGTCATGGGCTCGAAGAGCGGCTGCTGCGCGAGCAGTTCGTCTGAGGCATAACCCCCTCGAAAACAGCGCAAAACGGCCTGTCGGTAATGCGTCGGTATTTCGACGGTAAAGCGACAGTGCGCAAAATGGCGCTAATTTAGCCTGAAATCGCGCCATCGGGCCGTGCAGTCCCGCCAATCATCGACGCAGCTTTTCGCCGATCCCCTGCCAAGCCCGGAACTTGCCGAGGGGCTCCGGGTTGATCCCCCGAGAGCATGACGGCTCTCGCGACAAAGTATGATTTTGGAAACGTGTGAAGGAGAGCACCATGAATTGGGATCAAGTCAAAGGCAACTGGAAGCAGATGACCGGTCAGGCCCGTGAACAATGGGGCAAGCTGACCGATGACGACCTGCAAGAGGCCGCGGGCGAGCGCGAGCAGCTCATCGGCAAGCTGCAGGAGAAATACGGCATGGCCAAGGAAGAGGCCGAGCGCGAGGTCGATGACTTCGCATCGCGGATGTAAGTCAAGCCGACCGGCCAAGCCGAGCTGTCCCGCCGAGTGACGCCGTTTTGACACGCAGGCCCGCCCTTTTCGGGGCGGGCCGTTGAATTTCTTTAAAGAAGTGCTAACATCCCTAAAGCCGAGGTGAGGCGCGGCTGTGTATTTTATGAGTGTCGAGCAGCGGAAAAATCCGCCCGTTAAAATCAAAAACAAAAGAACATGCCCGGCCCCGGCGCGCGGAAGATGTGCGAGGGACGTGCTGCAAGGGTAAGAGGCAGAGATGCCGGCATATTTTAGCTACGACAACACGATCCGGGGCACGCAGAGCACCGTGAACGGCAATTCCTTTGCCTATAACGTGGCGCCTGCCAACGGGTCGACATGGCAATGGTCGGGCTCGAGCTTTACCCATACGGTCTACGAACAAGACCCCAACGCCAGCTATTACAACGGCGACCCGACCAACGAAGAGACCCAATCCACCATGCGCGTCGGGCAATCCGGCGAGCAATCGGTCGAGATCGATGGCACGGCGCGGGCGGTCATCTATGATTATACCTTCCGGGTGCGCGATGCGTCCGGCAACACCTATGACGTCGCGGTGATCGACGTCGATCTCAACAATGATGGCGATCTGAATGATACGGGCGAGGACGGGTATTATCTCTTGTTCCTCGGCACGCCGCCGCCGGCCAACACGCCGCTGACCTCGCAGGGCATTGTCGACAACAGCGACAACCGCACCCATGCCAGCATGGGCGGGCAGGCGGTCTGTTTCGCGGCGGGCACGCTGATCCAGACCATCGACGGGCCACGGGCCATCGAGACGCTGCAACCGGGCGACATGATCTTTACCCGCGACGAGGGCTATCAGCCGCTGCGCTGGCTCGGGCAGCGCACGGTGGTCGGCCACGGCAATTTTGCGCCGGTGCTGATCCGCGAAGGCGCGCTGGGCAACAGCCGCGATCTCTGGGTGTCGCCGCAGCACCGGATGCTCATTGCCGACTGGCGGGCCGAGCTCTGGTCCGGCGAGCCGGAGGTTCTGGTGGCGGCCAAGCGATTGGTCAATGACCGCACGATCCTGCGCCAGCCGGTGGCACGGGTCACCTATTGTCACATGCTTTTCGACAAGCATCAGATCGTCATGGCCGAAGGCTGTGCCTCGGAGAGCCTGCACCCGGGGCGTCAGGCGATCCTTGGCCTCTCGGACGAAAGCCGGGCCGAGCTCTTGGCGCTGTTTCCCGAGCTTGATCCAGAGCGCATGGGGCAGGGCGAGCGCGAGACTGCGCGGCCGGTGATCCGTGGGGCGCTGGCCGAGATGATGGGCCAACAGGCGGCCTGAGCGGCGGCGCAAACGGCCAAGACGCGCCCATTGCCGCCGTTTGTAGAAGAACGAGCAGACCGTTCGTGGGGAAACGAGCGGGCGATCTGCGGTGCCTGAGTGCGCCATTTTCACCTTATTTCCGACATTTTTTTGGGCTAGTCAGCTCTGGTAGGCGCTGCTGTTTCCGGCGCTAGGTAACGTGTGAGTGACGATGGCAATCTTTTTTTCCTATTCCCAGGTGATCCGGGGAACCCAATCGACCGTAAACGGGTCGTCGTTTAACTATAGCAACGCTCCGCCAAGCGGCGGGACATGGTCCTATAGCGGCAGCATGTTTCAGACCAATGTCCGCGAGGAGCGCAATGACGCGACTCAGTTCAACGGCGACGCCGACAATGATAACGAAGGCTTTAGCGCCCAGCATAATATCGGCGGCAACAGCCAGCAGACGATGAACATCAACGGTGTCGACCGCGCCGCTATCTATGATTTCAGCTTCACCGTCAGCGATGGCACGACCAGCTATGAGGTGGCGGTCATCGACATCGACCTCGATGGGGATAGCCGATCTGACAGCGCGGGCGAGGATGGCTATTACCTCATTTTCATCGGCACCCCGCCGCCGCCCAATACCAATCTGAACGTGACGCAGTCGATCACGGACAACACCAGCACCCGGGCGCATAGCAATATGGGCGGGCAGGTTGTCTGTTTCCTCAGCGGCACCTTGATCCACACGGCCAAAGGGCCGCGCCCGATTGAAACGCTGCGGCCCGGTGATCTCGTCCAGACCTATGACAATGGCTATCAGCCGCTGATGATGATGGCGATGCGTCGGGTGCCGGGGCGCGGTGCCTTTGCGCCGGTGCGCATCCGCGAAGGCGCTTTGGGCAACAGTCGCGATCTCTGGGTCTCGCCGCAGCACCGCATGCTCTTGTCCGATTGGCAGGTCGAGCTGGCCTTTGGCGAAAGGGAGGTGATCCTGCCCGCGACCTCGCTCGTCGGGCGCAACGGGATCACCCGGCAACCGATGCCCGAGGTTCTCTATTGTCACATGCTGTTCGAGGCGCATCAGATCGTCTTTGCCGAAGGCGCCCCGTCGGAGAGCCTGCATCCCGGGCCGCAGGCGATGGCCGGCATGGCCAAGGAGAGCGTCGCCGAGCTGCGCCGCTTGTTTCAGGATCTCGATCCCAATGATCCGCTCTGTGGCGAACGCTATGGGCCCTTGGCCCGGATGGCGCCGCGAGCGCATGAGGCGCGGGTTTTGCGCTTCAGCTAATCGAATTTTAAGCTAAACATGGTGACCTGTCCCCGATCAGTCGGAGGCAGGCCACCATGCCCATCTATTTCAGCTATGCGCAGACGATTCGCGGCACCCAGACCACCTTGAACGGTGGGTCGGCCAATTATGGGCTCTTTGCGAATGTCGGGGATACCTGGTCCTGGACCGGGAGCATGACCCGAACCAATGTCCGCGAAGAGCGCACTGATGCGACCCAGTTCAATGGCGATCCTGACGCCGATAACGAAGGGTTCGCCGCCCAGCATGACATTGGCGGCAACAGCCAGCAGACGATGAATATCGCCGGTGTCGACCGCGCGGTGATCTATGATTACAGCTTTTCGGTCACCGATGGCACCAACACCTATGAGATCGCCGTGATCGATGCCGATCTCGATGGCGACAGCCGCGCCGACAGCGCTGGTGAGGATGGCTATTACCTGATCTTCATCGGCACGCCGCCGCCGCCCGATACGGTGCTGACCGTCGCTAACGCGCAGGTCCACAACAGCGACACGCGCGCCCATTCCGAGATGGGGGCGCAGGCGGTCTGTTTCATGGCGGGCACCCTGATCGCGACGGATCGCGGGCCGCGCCGGATCGAGACGCTGCAGCCCGGGGACCGGCTGCGCACGCTGGACCATGGCTGGCAACCGCTGCGCTGGCTGGGGCAGATGGAGGTGCTCGGCGTCGGGCGGCTTGCCCCGGTGCGGATCGCGCGCGGGGCGCTGGGCAATGACCGGACGCTCTGGGTGTCGCCGCAGCACCGGATGCTGGTGTCGGATTGGCGGGCCGAGCTGCTGTTCGGCGCGTCAGAGGTGCTGGTGCCCGCCATCGCGCTGGTGGACGGGCAGCAGATCACCCGCGTGTCGCGGCGGGGGGTGAGCTATTGCCATCTTCTCTTCGACCGCCACCAGATCATTCATGCCGAAGGCTGCCTGTCGGAAAGCCTCTACCCCGGCGAGATTGCCCGGGGCGCGCTTGGGCTGGCGGGGCAGCTGGCGCTGCGGCAGGCGCTGCCGGGGCGGGATCTGAGCCCCGAGGCCTATGGCCCGCTGGCGCGCCCGACCCTGCGGGTGCGGGAGGGCGCGCTGCTGCGGCTGCGTGGCTATGCGGCACATGGCAGGGATCGCCGCGGCTGTGCCGCGTAGGCCGGGCCGCTGGGAGGGCCAGGATCAGCCGCGCGGATAGCCGATGGTTTTGAGCGCCTCGGTGATCTCGTCGAGAATGGCGGGATCGTCGATGGTGGCGGGCTGCTTGTAGGGTTTGCCGTCGGCGATGCTCACCATCGTGGCGCGCAGGATCTTGCCCGAGCGGGTTTTCGGCAGCCGGTCGACCACGCAGGCCAGTTTGAACGCCGCCACCGGGCCGATCTTTTGTCGCACGCGCTGTACCACCTCGGCGCAGATCTCTTGCGGATCGCGGTCGCAGCCGGAGTTGAGGCAGAGAAAGCCCACGGGCATCTGCCCCTTGAGATCGTCCGAGACGCCGATCACCGCACATTCGGCCACGTCCGGGTGACCCGCGAGCACCTCTTCCATGCCGCCGGTCGAGAGCCGGTGCCCGGCCACGTTGATCACGTCATCGGTGCGCGCCATGATGTAGAGATAGCCGTCCTCGTCGATCATCCCGGCATCGCCCGTCTCGTAATAGCCGGGGAAGGTGGTGAGATAGCTTTTGCGAAAGCGGTCCTCGGCGTTCCACAGCGTCGGCAGCGTGCCCGGCGGCAGCGGCAGTTTGATCGCGATGGCGCCGAGCGTGCCGGGCGCGACCGGATGGCCGGCCTCGTCGAGAATTTGCACGTCATAGCCGGGCATCGCCACGGTGGGCGAGCCGAGCTTGACCGGCAGCGCCTCGATCCCGGCCGGGTTGCCAGCGATGGTCCAGCCGGTTTCGGTCTGCCACCAATGGTCATAGACCGGTTTGCCGGTCATCTTCTGCGTCCATTCGATCGTATCGGGATCGGCGCGTTCGCCCGCGAGATAGATCGCGCCTAGGGCCGAAAGATCGTATTTGTGCAAGAGCTCGCCTTTGGGGTCGTCGCGTTTCACGGCGCGAAAGGCGGTGGGGGCGGTGAAGAAGCTCTTGACCTTATGCTCGGAAATGACCCGCCAAAAGGTGCCGGCATCGGGGGTGCCGACGGGCTTGCCCTCGAAAACGATGGTGGTGTTGCCATGAATCAGCGGCCCGTAGCAGATGTAGCTGTGGCCCACGACCCAACCGACATCGGAGGCGGCCCAGAACACATCGCCGGGATCGACATTGTAGATGTTCTTCATCGACCAGTTGAGCGCCACCAGATGGCCCGCGGTGGGGCGTACCACGCCCTTGGGCGCGCCGGTGGTGCCGGAGGTGTAGAGGATATAGGCCGGGTGATCGCCCTCGACCGGCACGCAATCGGCGGGGATCACGTCGCGCTGAATTTCGTCCCAGTCGAAATCGCGGCCCTCGACCAGATCGGCGGTCTCGGGTTCGCGTTGAAAGATCACGGTGAACTCGGGCTTGTGCCGGGCCTCGTCGATGGCCCCGTCGAGCAGCGGTTTATAGGGCACGACGCGCCCCGGTTCGAGCCCGCAAGAGCCGGCGATGACCGCCTTGGGCTTTGCGTCGTCGAGCCGCACGGCGAGCTCGGAGGCGGCAAAACCGCCGAAGACCACGGAATGGATCGCGCCGAGCCGGGCACAGGCCAGCATGGCGACCAGCGCCTCGGGCACCATCGGCATGTAGATCACCACGCGGTCGCCCTTGGTCACGCCCTTGTCGCGCAGCGCGCCTGCGAGGCTGGCGGTGCGCGATTGCAGCTCGGCAAAGGTGATCTTGGCCTTGGTGCCGGTGATCGGGCTGTCGTGGATGATCGCCACCCGGTCGCCATGGCCTGCGTGCACATGCCGGTCGGCGGCGTTGTAGCAGGTGTTGACCCGCGCGTCGGCGAACCAGTCATAGAGGTGATCGCCACGCTCGAAGAGCGCCCGTGTCGGTGCGCGATCCCAGTCGATTGCCTCGGCGGCCTGCATCCAGAACGCCTCGGGGTCGGATTTCCACCCGTCGTAAACAGCCTTGTAGCCCATGTCTTTCTCCTCGCTCCCGGCCCAATAGGTAGGGGAGAAGCGCCGCCAACAGCAAGCCCGTTCCGGGTCAGACCGGCGGCAGCGGCGGATTAATTCAGCGCGGGCCGGGGTTTGGGCGGTGCCGCTTTGCAAAGGGCGGGCGGCGGTGTCTTGTCGTTGCAAAGGGGGCGGAGAGCTTGCAAAGTTGCAAAATGATCTGGGCGCGGGAGGGGCCATGATCGACAGTCTCTATGTGGTTCTCGCGATGGCCTTTGCCCTCGGTCTGGCGCTGCGCGCCGGGTCGGTCTGTCTGGTGGCGGCGACCGAGGCGCTGCTGCGGCGGCGCAACCCGGATCGGATGCTGCTGATCCTCGAGGGCACGGGCTGGGCGCTGGTGGCGCTGGTGCTGCTTGGCGCCTATCCCATCGGCATGAGTTTCAGCCAGCCGGTGGTGATCGGGCTTTTGGGCGCCTTTGTCTTTGGGGTCGGCGCGGCGGTGAACGGGGCCTGTGCCTTTGGCGTGATCGCGCAGATCGGCACCGGGCGGTTCGAATATTTCCTGACCGGGCTTGGCCTCTGGATCGCGATGCAGGGGGCGGTATTTCTCGACCTTGAGGCGGCGGCGATGCGCGCGGGGCCGGTGCTGCCATGGTCGCTGGCGCTCTGGGCGATTGCGGCGCTGTTTCTCGGGCGGCTGGTGCTGCTCCATCTGCGCGGCGCGGTCAATCTGGGTCGGGCGGTGACGGGAAGTCTGGCGATTGCGGTGGCGGCGGGATGTTTCACCTCGCTCGCGGTGCTGCATCGGGAGTTTCCGTGGATCACCCTGCTTGCCGATCTGTCGATGGCCGATCTGTTGTCGGTGCTGATCGCTGCGCTGGTGGTGGCGGGGGCGATTGTGGCGGGGCTTTTGATCCCCGACGGGTTCGAGCTGCGCTGGCCCGGCTGGCGGCGGTTGGCCAAGCGCTTTGCCGGCGGGTTCCTGATGGGGCTCGGCGGTGTTCTCTTGCCGGGGGGCAATGACAGCCTGCTGTTTTTCGGCCTCACCACCGGCGCGCCGATGGCGGTTCTGGGGCTCTGCGCGGTGATCGCGGGGATTGTCGCGACGAGCCTGATCAGCGGGCGGCGGCTCTCGCCCTTTTTGCGGCGGGCGGCGGAAATCTGCGGCCTGGCAGACCGTCGCTAGCCCGCCTGTTTTCGACATTTCCGAGGTCGAAAATGCACCAGAGCAGAGGGTGATTCCATGGTAGTTCTGAAGGCAGGGTGCGGCGCGGTGCCGCCCCGTTTTTGCACAGGGTGCAGTTGCCATGGGCGACAAAAAGGCAAAGCCGGCGAAACCCGGCACAAAACCGACCAAGAAGTGATTCAGAGTGTGTGTAGCAGAGAGCGCCCGTTTTTAGGAGAGACCCGGCCGCCTCTCTTTATGTGTTCAGCCGTATTCGGCACCGGTGTCCCGGCGATGGCCGACATGTTCAGAAGGCCGCGCGCGGTGACGCCCGGGGTGACGATGTTGGCGCGGTTGCCCATGCCCATCAGGATCGGCCCGACTTCGAGCCCGCCGGCCTTCATCTTGAGAATGTTGCGCACGCCCGAGGCCGCGTCGGCATTCGAGAAGATGAGCACATTGGCGGCGCCCTCCATCCGGTTGTCGGGCAAGAGCCGCGCACGCAGATCGGCGTCGAGCGCGGCGTCGATATTCATCTCGCCCTCATAGCAGAAATCGCGGGGTTTCGCGTCCAGCAGCGCAATGGCGGCGCGCAGGCGCTTGCCGGAATCGCTGCCTTGGTTGCCGAATTGCGATTGCGAGCAGAAGGCGATCTTGGGCTCGATCCCGAAGCGGCGGACATGGCGGGCGGCGCCGATGGCGGTTTCGGCCAGTTCCTCGGGCGTCGGGAAGACGCGGACATGGGTGTCGGCGATGAAGAGCGGCCCGTCCTCGAGGATCATCAGCGACAGCGCGCCATGCGGGTGGTGATGGGCGTCGCCGAGCACCTGGGTCACATAGTTGAGATGCCAGCGATATTCGCCGAATGTGCCGCAGATCATGCTGTCGGCCTCTTCGCGGTGGACCATGACGGCGGCGATGGCGGTGGTGTTGGTGCGCATCACCGCGCGGGCGAGATCGGGGGTGACGCCGCGGCGCTGCATGATGGCGTGGTAGCTGCCCCAATAGTCGCGGTAGCGCGGGTCGTTTTCGGGGTTCACCACGGTGATAGCGCCGGGGCGGATGACGAGGCCGAGCCGTTCGCAGCGGGTTTCGATCACCTCGGGGCGGCCGATGAGGATGGGCTGTTCGCTGGTTTCCTCGAGCATCGCCTGAGCGGCGCGCAGCACGCGTTCATCCTCGCCCTCGGCAAAGACGATGCGGCGGCTTTCATGGCGGGCGGCCTCGAAGACCGGGCGCATGAGCAGGGCCGATTTGAACACCGAGGCGTTGAGCTTGGCCTTGTAGGCGGCGATGTCCTCGATCGGTCGCGTGGCGACGCCGGTTTCCATGGCGGCGCGGGCGACGGCGGTCGAGACGATGCCGACGAGGCGCGGGTCGAACGGTTTCGGGATCAGGTAATCGGCGCCGAAGGTGAGCTGTTCGCCCTTGTAGGCGGCGGCGGCTTCGGCGGAGGTGGTGGCGCGGGCCAGTTCGGCGATGCCCTCGACACAGGCGAGCTGCATCGCGTCGTTGATCTCGGTCGCGCCGACGTCGAGCGCGCCGCGGAAGATGAACGGGAAGCAGAGCACGTTGTTCACCTGATTGGGGAAATCGCTGCGCCCGGTGGCGATGATCGCATCGGGGGCCACGGCGCGGGCGGCGTCGGGCATGATTTCCGGCGTCGGGTTGGCGAGGGCGAAGATGATCGGCTTGGGCGCCATTTTCGCGACCAGTTCGGGGCTCAGCACATTGGGGCCGGAGAGGCCGAGAAAGAGATCGGCCCCGTCCATCACATCCGCGAGGGTCCGTTTGTCGGTCTTTTGGGCAAAGCAGGATTTCTGCGGGTTCATATCCTCGGTGCGGCCTTCATAGACCAGCCCGTGAATGTCGCAGAGCCAGATGTTGTCGCGTTTCACCCCGAGCTTGAGCAGCAGGTTGAGACAGGCGATGCCCGCCGCGCCGCCCCCGGTCGAGACGATCTTGATGTCCTCGAACCGTTTGCCCGCCACATGCAGCGCGTTGGTGGCCGCCGCGCCGACGACGATGGCGGTGCCGTGCTGATCGTCGTGAAAGACCGGGATGCCCATCCGTTCGCGGCAGAGTTTTTCGACCACGAAGCAATCGGGGGCCTTGATGTCCTCGAGATTGATCGCGCCAAAGCTCGGCTCGAGCGCGCAGACGATATCGGCGAGCTTTTCCGGATCGCTTTCGTTCACCTCGATGTCGAAACAGTCGATGCCGGCGAATTTCTTGAAGAGCACGGCCTTGCCCTCCATCACCGGTTTGGAGGCCAGCGCGCCGATATTGCCGAGACCGAGCACGGCAGAGCCATTGGTGACGACGGCCACCAGATTGCCGCGCGCGGTATAGCGCGAGGCGGTGGTGGGATCGGCCTTGATCTCAAGGCAGGCCTCGGCCACGCCGGGGGAATAGGCGCGGCTCAGATCGCGCCCATTGGCCATCGGTTTGGTGGCGCGGATCTCGAGTTTGCCGGGGGTCGGAAACTCGTGATAATCGAGCGCCGCTTGGCGGGCAGGATCACGGGGAATGTCATCACGGGGCGTGTCGGTCATGGGGCCTCCTCGGGCGGAACTGAAACTTGGTTTAACATTAAACCATTTTTTGGCACATGCAATTTTTGCCGTGATGGTTGCCGCGAGATTGCCCGAAGGCGGGCGTGGGCGCAATCGCGCAGAGGCGGCGTGGGCGGTATCCGGAGGCGCAGGGAGGACGCAACGGCGCTGCAATCGTCATGTTGCCCTTTGCCCGCGCATCTGGGTAAGAGGGGGAAGCGCCAGTTTTCTACCGGAGGGGTTTCATGGACCAGCATCTGACCGTCGTTGAGCATCCGCTCGTGCAGCACAAGCTCACCCTGATGCGGGACAAGCACACATCGACCGCGGTGTTCCGGCAGCTTCTGCGCGAGATCAGCCAGCTTCTTGCCTATGAGGTGACCCGCAATCTCGACACCGAGATGCGCCGCATCGAGACGCCGATGGTGGAAATGGACGCGCCGGTCGTGGCCGGGCGCAAGCTGGCGCTGATTTCGATCCTGCGGGCGGGCAATGGTCTTTTGGACGGGATGCTCGAGCTGATCCCCTCGGCGCGGGTCGGCTTTGTCGGTCTTTACCGTGATGAAGAGACGCTGCAGCCGGTCGAGTATTATTTCAAAGTGCCCGAGCGGCTCGACGAGCGGCTGGTGATCCTGGTCGATCCGATGCTCGCCACCGGCAATTCGAGCGTGGCGGCGGTGGACATGGTCAAGAAGGCCGGGGCCAAGGATATTCGCTTTTTGTGCCTGTTGGCAGCGCCTGAGGGCGTGCAGCGCATGAAAGAGGCGCATCCCGATGTGCCGGTGGTGACCGCGTCGCTGGACGATGGGCTCAATGAGCAAGGCTATATCCTGCCGGGTCTGGGCGATGCCGGGGACCGGATGTTCGGCACGAAATAGCCGATGGCGGGGGCTCTGACCCCCGTGATTTATAGTTTACGGCGTCCGCTTTTTAAGGCAAGCTACCCCTACATCTTGTGGGGGCAATATGAAACTGACCAGAGTGATTGCGATTGCCGTGATCGCCGCATCCGGAGTCCTGAGCGTTGCTCAGGCGAAATCCATCCGCGAAGTGGGCGAGCCGGCCGAGTTTCCGCCAAGTTCCTATACGGGACGGCAATATGTCGACAGCAATGGCTGCGTGTTCATCCGCGCGGGCATTGATGGCAACGTCACCTGGGTGCCGCGCGTGGCGCGAAGCCGACAGGTGGTCTGTGGATATCAACCGACATTTGCGAAGGCACCGGCCCAGAACGTGCCGGTGATCGCCGATGCGCCGACGCCGCAACCGGCCCCGGCGCCCAAGCGGGTGGTCAAGGCCAAGCCCGCGCCGCAGAAAACCGTCGTTCAAGCCGCACCGCGTGCCAAGCCCGCGCCCCAGCCGGTGCGCCGTGTTGCCCCGGCCCAGACACAGACCCGCGTAGTGCAGACGCGCCGCGTGGCGGTGGCCCCGGTTCTGGTGCGTCCCACAGCCCCGGCCGAGCCGAAGCCGCAGGTGCAGGTCGCACCCGTCGCCAAGAAAACCGTCACGCCCACCGCGACCCGTCGCGTGGTCTCGAGCTGCCCCGGTCTGAGCGCCACCTCGGCGCGCTATATGGCCTCTTCGGGCCGTGCGGTGCGCTGTGGCCCGCAGGCCGAAGCGCCGCATAATGGCGTGGTGCGCGGCAAGACGGTCGTGCAAGCGGCGCCGGTTCAATCTGGGCAGGTCCGGTCGGTGCCGGTGCGTGAAGCCCGCGGCCAGCAGCCCTATTACCCCGGTCGTCAGGTATTGGTCGGCGGGTCGGGCTATAATATCGCGCCGCAGCCCTATCAGCCCGCCGACAGCGCCTATACCCAGCGTCTGCCGGGGCGTCAGGTGATGGTAGGTGGCACCAGCTATGGCGATGCCGCCGCCGTGCAGAGCCCGCCGGTGCGGGTGGTGCCGCGTCACGTCTATGCGCAGCAGCGCGTCGCGCGTCAGGGCCTCTATGTGCCGCAGGGCTATGAGCCGGTGTGGGAAGATGACCGTCTCAACCCCTATCGCGCCCAGCAGTATTTCCAGGGCAAGCGCCAGATGGAGCTGATCTGGACCAAGACCGTGCCGCGCAAGCTTGTCGTGCGGCAGACGGGTCGCGTGGTGACCGAGGCCTATCCCGGGCTGCAGTATCCCTATACGAGCTATGCCCAGATGGAGGCGGCGGGCGTGCAGGTGGTGTCGACCCGCAACACGCGCAGCAAATCCCGGAGCGCGCCCGTGGTGTCGAGCCGTGGCGGCATCCGGCCCAAGGCGGGCGGGTCTGCCAGCCTCGGGGTGAGCGCCGTGGTTCCGGCCCGGGTGAGCACCAAACAGGCCAACGTGCAGAGCAGCGAGCCGATCGCCAAGAGCTATGTTCAGGCCGGTGTCTTTGCCAGCCGCGATGCGGCCAAGGAGGCGGCGCGTCAGGTGGTTCTGAGCGGCGAACAGGCGCGGCTCGGGACGCTGACCAAGGGCGGGCAATCCTATGCCATCGTTCTGGCGGGGCCCTATACCGATCAGGCCCGGCTCAGCACCGCGCTGACCCGCATCCGCAACGCCGGGTTCGGCAATGCGAAAGTGCGCCGCTGAGGCGGGGCACGGGTGTCTAAAACAGGCGAGGGGCGTCCCGGTGGGGCGCCCTTTTTCTATGGTGGGGGTTACTGGCCGCAGATGCCCTGCAGGCGGATCCAGTCGCCATCGTCGAGCACCGGTTCCAGCGATTGCCCGGCGAAAGGATCGGCCTCGATCAGCGACAGGGTGGATTCGCCAGAGATGTCGCGGGCATAGGCATAGGGGCTTGAGCGGACGGAGCGGGATTTGAACGTCTCGAGCAGCAGGGTCGCGTCGAGATTGGCGGTGGGGCGCGACAGGATATCCTTGGCATAGTCGCGCAGGCTGCCCTCGGGCATGTCGCCGGTGGTCAAGAGATGCGCGGTCGAGAGCGGGCCGGTGGCGAGGAGCATCCGGTTGAGCGCGTCCTCTTTCTGGCTGCGCAGGCTTTCGGCGATGATGAACCCGGCGAGCACGTCGGGATCCTCGTAATCCTCGACCAACGCGCGGCTGATCAGGATGATGCCGCCCGGCAGGCTCACCGTGTCGCGCACCCCGTCGGGCAGCACCAATAGCCGCGGCGGCCCGTTCGGACCGGCGAGGCGCAGGGCGAGCCGGGCGAGGGCGGCCTGACCCGAGGGGTCGTCGCAGGCGGGGCCGGTGATGCCGCGCATCGCGTCGACCAAGAGATCGCCGATCTCTTCGCGTTTGACATCGGGCACCACGGTGACGGCATGGCGGCGCAGCTGTCCGGGCAGCCAGAACAGGATGAGCGCGGTGACCGAGGCGAACATGCCGAGCATGATCAGCCGGCGCAGGCGGCCCGGCTGAGGGCGGGCGCGGCCGATGGCGCTGCGCAGTTTCTCGATGGCGGCGACCATTTCGGTCTCGTTCTCGGCCAGTTCCAGTGTTTCGCCGGGGTCGCCATCGGGATGGTAGAGCGCCGGGGTGTCGCCGGGATTGGCGCGGTGCAGCGCGGGCAGCGACCAATGGGTCAGCGGCCGGTCGTTCATATCGCTGATGACGAGGGTGGCATCGCCGATCGACACGATCACCTCGAGCCGTTGCGCGCCGGGCTTGGCGCGCCAGAGGCCCGAGGCCTCAAGCCGTTGGTATTCGCGAAATGCCGTCATATGCCCTGGGCCTGCTCTGCCTCATTGGCGGTGACTGTAGCAGGGGCGGCGCGCAGCGGCAATTGTTTCGGCACGGGTGCGAGGCCGCTTGCCCTTGGGCGTGACGCGGCCTAACACCGTGACATGAGACTTTTATTCTTGGGCGATGTGATGGGGCGGGCCGGCCGCAAGGCGGTCTCCGAACAGCTGGGGCGGCTGCGCGCGGCGTGGCGGCTCGATTTCGTGGTGGTCAATGGCGAGAACGCGACCAATGGCATGGGGCTTAGCGCCGGTCATGCCACTGCGCTGTTCGAGGCGGGGGCGGATGTGGTCACGCTCGGCGATCATGCCTTTGACCAGAAGGACATGCCGCAGCATATCGGCCAAGAGACCCGGATCATCCGGCCGATCAATTTCGCCCCGGCCGCGCCGGGACAGGGCGCGCGGGTGTTCCAGGATGGGCGCGGGCGCAAGATCCTCGTGGCGCAGGTGCTGGGCCAGGTGTTCATGAAGCGGCCCTTCGACAACCCGTTCGCGGCGCTCGATGGCGCGCTCAACACCCATCGTCTCGGCGGTGGGGTGCAGGCGGCGATTGTCGATATCCATTGCGAGGCAACCAGCGAAAAGATGGCCGTTGGTCAATATTGCGATGGCCGGGCGAGCCTTGTGGTGGGCACCCATACCCATGTGCCGACGGCGGATGCGATGATCCTGCCCAAGGGCACCGCCTATCTCAGCGATGCCGGCATGTGCGGCGATTACAACAGCATCATCGGCATGGACAAGGCCGAACCGATGCGCCGCTTTGTCACCGGCATGCCGAAGGCCCGGTTCGAGCCGGCGCTTGGCGAGGCGACGCTGTCGGGGGTCTATGTCGAGACCGATGACAAGACCGGGCTGGCCACGCGGATCGAGATGGTCCGGCAGGGCGGACGGTTGCAGCAGGCGGGGCCGTCCCCGGTCGAGTGAAGGAAGGGCGCATGTCCGAGAAACTGTGGCTCTATGCGATGCTTGTGGCCATGGGGGCGGGCTGGGGCGCATCGATCCCGCTGGCCAAGATCGCGGTCAGCACCGGGCATCAGGCTTTTGGCCTTATCTTCTGGCAGATGGTCATCGTGTTGATGATCAGCGGCGGCATCATGATGCTGCGCGGCAAGCGGCCGGTGATCGGGCGGGCGCATCTGCGGCTGTTTCTCATGGTGGCGGTGTTTGGCACGGTGATGCCGGATATCTTCTACTATAGCGCCGCGCGGGAATTGCCCGGCGGGATCATGTCGATCGTCACCTCGTCGGTGCCGATGTTTTCGCTGCCCATCGCGATCCTCATGGGCAATGAGCGGTTCAGGCCAAAGCGCCTCTTGGGGCTGATCTTTGGCATGGTGGGGATCGTGCTGTTGATCGGGCCGCAGGCGAGCCTGCCGGGCGGTTGGGCGGCGGGCTTCGTCCTCCTCGCGCTTGGCGCGCCGCTGTTTTACGCGACCGAGGGCAATCTCGTGTCGAAATGGGGCACTGGCGGGCTCGACCCGTTGCAGGTGGTGTTTGGCGCGTCGCTTCTGGGGCTGCCGATTTGCCTCATGCTGGCGCTCGGCACCGGGCAGTGGATCGACCCGACAGCGGGGCTTGGCCGGGCGGAGGGCGCGCTCATCCTGTCGGCGAGCATTCACGCGCTGGTCTATGCCGCCTATGTCTGGCTCGTCGGGCGGGCGGGGTCGGTGTTTGCGGCGCAGACCTCTTATGTGGTGACCGCCACCGGGGTGCTGTGGTCGATCTACCTGTTGCAGGAGAGCTATTCCGGCTGGGTCTGGCTGGCGCTGGCGGTGATGATGCTCGGTATGTTTCTCGTGCAACCACGTGCGCCGAGAGTTCTTGTGCCGGGGCGGGCCATGGAGGATGATGGTTCGAACCAAGAAGGGGCTGTTGCCAAGTGATTGCTTATCTAGACCTGTCCCAGACCACCGTGGCGTTGATGACGCTGGGCGTGGTGGCCGTGATGTTTTTCCTGTTCATCCGCGAGATCTACCCGACCGAAGTGGTGGCGCTTGGCGGCGCGGCGGCGCTCTTGCTGATGGGGGTTCTGCCCTATGATGCGGCGCTGGAGGTGTTGTCGAACCCGGCGCCCTGGACCATTGCGGTGATGTTCGTGATCATGGGAGCGATGGTGCGCACCGGTGCGCTCGAAGCCTTTACCGCGCTGGCCGAGACCCAGGCCAAGAGCAACCCCAAGCTGGCGGTGGCGATGCTGCTCACCCTGGTGGTGTTGGGGTCGGCGGTGATGAACAACACGCCCGTGGTGGTGGTGATGATCCCGGTGTTCGTCCAGATCGCGCGGACCATGGGCATTCCGGCGTCGAAAATGCTCATCCCGCTGAGCTATGCGGCGATCCTTGGCGGCACGCTCACCCTGATCGGGACCTCGACCAACCTGCTGGTCGATGGTGTGGCGCGGGCCGAGGGGCTCGAGCCGTTCACCATCTTTGAGGTGACGCCGCTGGCCGTGGTGCTGGTGATCTGGGGCATGGTCTATCTGCGGTTCATCGGGCCCTATCTGCTGCCGCATCGCGACAGTATGGCGGATATGCTGTCGGATCGGTCGAAGATGAAATTCTTTACCGAGGCGGTGATCCCGCCAGATTCGAACCTGATCGGGCGCGAGGTTCTGGGGGTGCAGCTCTTTAAGCGCGAGGGGGTGCGGCTCATCGACGTGGTGCGCGGCGATCAGTCGTTGCGGCGCAATCTCGAAGGGGTGGAATTGCAGGTCGGCGACCGGGTGGTTCTGCGGACGCAGATCACCGAGCTTTTGAGCCTGCAGACCAACAAGAGCCTTAAGCGCGTCGATCAGGTGTCGGCGGTGGAGACCAAGACGGTGGAGGTGCTGATCACGCCGGGCTGCAAGATGGTGGGGCGGTCGCTCGGCTCGCTGCGGCTGCGGCGGCGGTTCGGGGTCTATCCGCTGGCGGTGCATCGGCGCAACCAGAACATCGGGCGGCAGCTTGATGATCTGGTGGTGCGGGTCGGTGATACGCTGCTGCTGGAAGGGGCGCCGGATGACATCATGCGGCTCGCCAATGAGATGGATCTTGTCGATGTCTCGCAGCCCTCGGCGCGGGCGTTTCGCCGGGGTCATGCGCCACTGGCGATCCTTGCCCTTCTCGGCATCGTGGTGCTGGCCGGGCTTGGCGTGGCGCCGATCCTTCTCTTGGCGGTGATTGCCATGGCCTTTGTCCTGCTGGCGCGCTGTATTGATGCCGATGAGGCGTTTTCCTTTGTCGAGGGTCAGCTCTTGGTGCTGATCTTTTCGATGCTGGCGGTGGGGGCGGCGTTGCAGGAAAGCGGCGCGGTGGCGCTTATCGTCAATGCGATTGCGCCCTATCTCATGCTGTTGCCGGGGTTCCTGGTGATCTGGGCGATCTACCTGCTCACCTCGCTCTTGACCGAGATGGTGAGCAACAACGCGGTGGCGGTGGTGGTGACGCCGATCGCCATTGGCCTCGCCGAGGCGATGGGGATCGATCCGCGGGCCTTGGTGGTGGCGGTGATGGTGGCGGCGAGCGCCAGTTTCGCCACGCCCATTGGCTATCAGACCAACACGCTGGTCTATGGGCCGGGGGGCTATCGGTTTACGGATTTCCTGAAAATCGGCGTGCCGCTCAACCTCAGCATCGGGGTGCTGGCCTCGGCGTTGATCCCGGTGTTCTGGCCCCTCTGAGAGAGGCCAGAACGGGAGGGATCAGAGACCGATCCACATCACATAGCCGAGCGCGATGCCCAAGAGGAACAGCGTCTCGATCACCAGGATCGCGCCATAGCTCGGCTTGACCCCGACGATGGTGGCGAGGTTGGTTTTCATGCCGAGCGCCGAGATCGCGATGACGAGGAACCAGCGCGACGCCTCTTTGATCAGCTCGCTCACCGCCTGCGGAATGAGGCCGGTGTTGGCCAGCACCGCCAGCGCGATGAACATCACGAGGAACCACGGCAGCGTCACCTTCTGGTTCTGTGCGCCCCGGAAGGAGAGCATGACGATGATCATCACCACCGGCAGCAGCGCCACGCGCAGCATCTTGACGAAAGTGGCGATGACGCCCGCCTCGTCGCTGATCGAGTAGCCCGCGCCGACCACCTGCGCCACGTCGTGGATCGTGGCCCCGATGAGAAAGCCGCTTTCGAGATCGGACAGCCCGAGCCCCTGAAAGAGCACCGGATAGGCAATCATCGCGATGGTCGAGAGCGCGGTGACGCCGATGACCACGAAGAGCACATCCTGATCACGGCCAGCGCGTTGCGGCAGCACCGAGGTAATGGCCAGCGCCGCCGAGGCCCCGCAGATCGCCACCGAGCCCCCCGCGAGGAGGCCAAAGGCCATGCGCCGCCCGAAGATAAAGGACAGCAGCGCCCCGCAGGCGAGCGTCGCGAGGGTAAAGCCCACGACGGCGGCAACGGCGGTGAAACCGATGCTTTCGACATCGCCGATGGAGAGGCGCAGGCCGAGAAGGCCGACGCCGAAACGCAGCAAGGTCTTGGCCGAGAACTCGATCCCTTTGGCGCAGGATTCATGCGTCGAGAGAAAGTTGAACGCCATGCCGATGAGCAGGGCAAAGAGCATCACGGGCGCGCCGTAATGCTCGGAGAGGAACGTCGCCGAAGCGGCGATCACACAGGCGAGAAAAATCCCGCCGGAATGGCTTTCCCAGCGGGATTTGAAAGAGGTCAGCATCAATTCTGCCTTGAAAATGGGGCCGGAGCGGCCTCAGCCGACCCAGCGGGACGAGAAATCAAACGCGCCATCATAGCCGAACAGGGCTGCGGCCCCGCCGGTGTGGAGGAACACGACGCGCTCGCCCTTCTTGAAATGCCCTTTGCGGATCAAGTCAATAAAGCCTGCCGCGCCTTTTGCGGAATAAACCGGATCGAGCAGGATCGATTCCAGCTCGGCGAACATCTTGATCGCTTCCATGCCGCTTTCGGTCGGGATGCCATAGCCCTGGCCGACGTAATCGGTGTTGGCGACAACATCTTCGCGGGCGACGACGCCGGGGCAGCCGAGCTTTTCAGCCGTGGCGCAGGCGAGGTTGTAGACGTTTTCTTCCTGCTTCGGTTTGGGGGCGCGCACGCCGATGCCGAGCAGCGGGATTTGCGCATTCATCGCCTTGAGGCCGGTGATCAGACCGGCCTGCGTGCCGGCGCTGCCGGTGGCATGCACGATATGGTCGATCTTGAGACCGCCATCATTGGCCTGGGCCAGCAGTTCGAAGGCGCAGTTGACATAGCCGAGCGCGCCGGTCGGGTTCGAGCCGCCGCCGGGGATCGTGTAGACTTTCTTGCCGTCGGCACGCCATTCATCGGCGAGCTTTTCCATCTCGGCATTCATGTCACCGCCGCCGGGGCGCTTTTCGGTGGTCGCGCCGTGCAGATGGTCGAGCAGCACGTTGCCATTGTGGTTGTAGTTCGCCTCGTTCGAGCCGGTGCGGTCCTCGAGCAGGATGTGGCATTTCATGCCGAGCTTGGCGGCGAACGCGGCGGTCTGACGGGCGTGGTTCGACTGGGTCGCGCCTTGGGTCATGACGATCTCGGCGCCTTGCAGTTCCGCCTCGGCCATGAGGAATTCCAGCTTGCGGGTCTTGTTGCCGCCGGTCGAGAGGCCGGTGCAATCGTCGCGCTTGATCCAGATTTCCGGGCCGCCGAGTTCGGCGCTCAGACGGTCGAGACGTTCGAGCGGGGTGGGCAGGTGGGCGATGAAGCGGCGGGGGAAACGGGCGAGATGCATTGGAAGCTCCTGATAAGGCGTTTTCGGCAACTTACAGTGCCGAGACCGGCTGATCCAATGCGAAATGGGTGGTCTAAATTGCAGGAATTGCATTTTAGGGCGCGACACGCCATGATCGCGCCATGCAGTTGGATTGGATCGACGATATTCTTGCGGTGATCGACACCGGATCGCTGGCGCAGGCGGCCGAGCGGCGGTTTCTCACGCAATCGGCCTTTACCCGGCGGGTGCGGGCGATCGAGGAAAAGCTCGGGACGCGGCTCTTTGATCGGTCGCGCAAGCCGGTGGTGGCGCTGCCGGGTGTGCGCGCGCTCGAGCCGGAGCTGCGCGAGATGAGCGCCCGGCTGCGGCGGTTGCAGCTCAACCTGCGGGTCTCGGACAGTCAGGCGGGCGAGGCCTTCACGCTGGTCTGCCAGCACGCGATCACCGCGACCATTTCGCCCTGGGTGGTGCGGCAATTGACGGCGCGCGGCGAGGCCTCGGTGCGGGTGCGGTCGGGCAACCGCGATGAATGTCTGATGATGCTGCTGTCCGGCGAAGTTGAATTTGCCATGGCCTATGAGGCCCCTGACGAGCGGCGTCAGACCTTGGTGCGGGGGCTGGAGGCGACGGCGCTTGGCGCGGATCAGCTGGTGCCGGTGGCGGCGCCGGAGCTCGCGGCGCAGGCGGCGACGGGAGGGGCGGATCACCTGCCGCTCATTGGCTATCCGCCGGATGTGTTTCTGGGCCGAGTCTTTGGGCAATATATCGTGCCGCGGCTGCCCGAGACCATGGTGCTGTCGCTCAAGGCGGAAACGGCGCTCACTCTTGCGGCGCTCGAATATGCGCTGAGCGGGATCGGGGTCGCCTGGCTGCCGCGCACGCTGGTGGCGGGGCATCTGACGGCGGGGCGGCTGCGGCATCTGGACGGGTTGCCCGAGCAGGAGCTCAGCATCACGCTCACCCGGCTGGCGGGTCCGCAACATGCCCATCACGATGCGCTCTGGCGCGATTTGGCGGCGCATCCCGAATTCCCGGGCGTCTTGCCGGGCTGAGCCCGGGGATCTGGGTATTTGCCACCAGAAAGAGCGGCAAAAGACTGCGCCCCGCAGCCGGAAGGCCACGGGGCGCGAGAGGGGTGAGGCGGCGAGCCCGCCTCGGTCCGGATCAGTTCACGGCCTTGGCGTCGACCACGTCCTTGTCGGTCGCGCTGTCGACGCTGGTGATCGCGATGCGGCGCGGTTTGAGCGCTTCGGGCACTTCGCGGACCAGATCGATATGCAGCATACCGTCGGTATGGCTGGCCCCGGTCACGCGCACATGATCAGCCAGCTGGAAGCGGCGCTCAAAGGCGCGGGTGGCGATGCCACGGTGCAGATAGGTGCGCTCGCCCTCTTCTTCGGATTTGCGGGCCGAGACGATCAGCGCGCCATCCTTCACCTCGACGGCGAGATCGGCATCGGAAAATCCGGCGACCGCGACCGAGATGCGATAGGCGTCATCGGCGGTTTTCTCGATATTGTAAGGGGGGTAGCTGGGCGTAGAGACGTCATTGGTCAGGGCACGGTCCATCAGATCCGCGATCTGATCAAAGCCGATGCTGGCCCGGTAAAGCGGTGCGAAATCAAGGTTACGCATGGGTTATCCTCCGTTGAGCGATACCAATATGTGAAGCCTTCCCATCCGGGACAGGCCGAGAGTGTTCCGGCCCGCATTGGGCACCGGAACAGGCTTGATTTGGGCAATCGCGCGGCGATTTCAAGAGGTCATGGGCGGGCGAATTTCGCGCTGGTGCCGGAACGGTCCTGTCCGACGCGCAGCCGTTTGACCGTGGCGGGGGCCGGGGCCATGGCGGTGGTGCCAGCGCGCCGCAGATCGGCCTTGAGCCGGTCCACCACCTCGGGCAGGTCCATGCCGTAGGAAATCCGGCGGCCCTCATATTGGCCGCCGCCGCTGATCAGCGACAGGATGCGCGGCCGCCCGTTTTCGCGCAAGAAGACCGGGGCGCCGGACGAGCCGAAGGTGACATTGCAATCAAAGGCCATCCAGCCGTCGCGGGCGGCGAGCACGCCGCAATCACGCTGCCACGAGAGGCTGGTGTCGCGGCCACGGCCGAAGGAGACCACGCTCACCCTCTGGTCACTCGCGTCCGAGCGGGCGAGGGCAAAGGGGCTTGCCGTGGCGCTGGGGATCGGGGTGGCGAGACGCAGAAGGGCGACATCATGGCGGATGTTTTCGGCATCGAGCGCCTTGGTCGGTTGGTAATTCGCATGGGCGGCCACGGCGGCGACGCCGCTTTCCGAGATGAAGTGATCGCCGCGCAGACCGGCGCGAAAGGTGAACTCGGCGACCGCATGGCGATTGCCCTCGTCGTCATAGACGCAATGCGCCGCCGTCAGCACGAGATCGGGGGCGATAAGCGCACCGGTGCAATAGCTCGCCTCGCCGACCATCACCTTGCCCACAGCCTCCCAGCCGAAGATATCGTCGCGCTCGGTCAGGCTGACCAGCCCGCTGCCCGCTGTGGCGGCGAGCGGCAGCGTCGCGATCAGGCTGGCAAGCAAAAGATATGCGGCGCGGAGCCTCATGGCTTGGCGAATTTGGCCGAGGTCGACCGCTTGCTGGTCACCGGTGAGATCATCGGGCTGCTGCTCGGCAAGAGCCCCTCGCCCTGATCGAGCATCACCCGCAAGAGGCCCAGCGGGGTTTCGAGATCGGTGCCGAGCGAGACCTTCTGGCCGTCGACCTGGGCCTTGGCGGAAACCACCGAAACGACACGGGGCAGGCCGCCGTCGTCAAAGCTAAAGATCGGCGCGCCGGAGGCCCCGAAATCCACGTCACAGGACATCACCAGCACGCCATGTTGGCGCGCGATGACTTCGCAGACCTCCTGCAGGGAAGGCGCATCTTCGCGCCCCCGCGCGTAGGAGACGACGCCGATGCGCTGGCCGGCGCGGGGCTGATGGTCGGTGGTGAAGGGGATCACGCGGGTGTTGCGGATCGGGTGGTGCAGCTCCAGCAGGGCGAGATCATGGCGCACGCGCAGCGCGGTGGTTTTCTCGTCAAAGCGGTAGTCGGGATGCAGCACGGCGCGGCGCACCCAGCGATAGGCCTGCGCCCGGCCATTGCGCCATCCGGCGAGAAACTCGATCCGGGCGGGATCAATGCGCGCGCCGCTTTCCTTGTCATAGAGGCAATGCGCTGCGGTCAGGACCAGATCGGGGGCGATGAGCGCCCCGGTGCAAAACCCGCGCCCGTCGAGATCGAGCCGGCCCACGGCCTCCCAGCCCCGGCTGTCGTCGCCGGTCTCAAGACGTTTGAGCGCCGTGGCTTGCGCCTGCGCAGACCCAGAGACACCGATCAGACACAGGCCCAGAAGAGCCAGAATGGCGAGACGCATGGAATTTCCTCAAGTGACAGAAATCCCGGCTATCAAGGTAATTTGTCAGAAATTTGGCGAGACTCTGAAAATCAGGCGCGGGGCCTGCGCTCTTTCTGGGTCAAAATACCCAAAATCCGCGCTCACCGCCCGCGCCGCGCCTGCAGATTGTCCCAGCCATCCACCCAGGTGCGATACCACAGATCCGCCGCCTTGAGGAAATGCGGCTTTTCCATGACATGGAGCGCGTGACGGCGCAGCGGCGTGGCGGCATAGGCGGTTTTGCCGCGCGCGTCGCCCAGCGCCCGATAGGCCGCCTTGGCCCCGAGATAGGGCGCCATGACCGTGCCAGAGCCGGAAAAGCCCAGCGCGTAATGCAGCCCGTCCTCTTCGCCGACATGGGGCATATGGGTGAAGGAATAGCCGGTGTAGCCGGTCCAGACATGGCTCAGCCGGACATCGGCGAGCTCGGGCCAGATCTCGGCCATGGTGGCCTGTTGGCGGCGTGCGGCGCGGTCGAGCGGGATGTCCCGCATCGCGGCGCGGCCCCCAAAGAGGATGCGCTTGCCATCGGGCGAGAGCCGGAAATAGCTGTGGCGGGCGCGGGTTTCGACCATCATGCGCCGCCCCGGTGCGAGCTGACCCAAGAGGTTTTCCGACAGCTCTTCGGTGGCGATGAGAAAGGACGGTAGCGGGAACACCCGCGCCATGTGCCAGCGGAAGGGCCGGGTGGTATAGCCATTGGTGGCGAGCACGACCTTGGCGGCGCGGATGGTGCCGCGCGGGGTGGTGGCGACAAAGCCCGCGCCGTCGCGGTCGAGCGCGGTGACCGGGGCGTTGGCGCTCACCGGGATGCCGCGCGACAGGGCGGCGGTCCAGAGGCCCCGGTGAAACTTGGCCGGATGGATCGCGCCATGATCGGGAAAGAGCAGCCCGCCATAATAGCGCTCGGTGCCGATCTCGCGCCGCATGGCGGTTTCATCGACGGTCTCAATGCGCACGTCGCTCTTGCTGCGGACGCTTGCGGCGAGGGTTTTCTGGCTCTCGGCATGGGCGGGGGTCCAGGCGAGCTGAATACGCCCGGTCGCCTGATAATCGCAGTCGATCTCTTCGCGCTGCATCAGGTCACGGACAAAGGCAAAGGCCGGGCCGGCCTCGGCAAAGAGCGCATCGGCCGTCTCTTCGCCAAAGAGCGCGGTGAGTTTCGGATGGCTGAGCCGTGGGTGCGCGCCGAACATGCCGCCGTTGCGGGTCGAGGCGCCACAGCCGGGATTGCCCGCATCGACCACCGCGACGCGGGCGCCTGTATCATGGGCGGCGATCGCCGCCGAAAGCCCGGTGAACCCGGCGCCGATGATTAGCAGATCGACCTTGGCGGGGGGCGCGGCATCCTCGGGGTCGGGCGTGTTCTTGAACGCCTCCCACCAATAGGGAAATCCCTGCGGCGCCTCGCCTGTCCAGCTTACCATTTACCTTGCCCTTCAGTCCGGGCGGTCTTGCGTCACATCACGTTGGCAAAGGACGTCTCGACCGCGTGCAGGAATGACTGTGCCGAGGAGCTTGCCGAGAGCAAGCGGAAACTGTCCGTATCGGTGCGAATTACGATCACGCCGAGATGTTCCATCGTGGTGCGCGCCAGACTGCCTATTGTGAAGGCATCGGGATGCAGGTCGATGGGGCAGATCCGCTCCAGCGCGCGGCGGCAATCGGGGCCGGTCACATCGAGGGCGCACCAGACATCGGTCTGATCCGTGGTATAGGCCGCGCCGCCGAGCTTGGCCGCGACAACGCGTTCGGCATCGGGCGTGGCATGGGTGAACATCACAAAGCCCTGATCAATACCCAGCCGCAGGAGCGTGGTGCTCCCATCGCTGGCCGCGGCGCTCTGGCCGATGTCGGGCAGGGCGGTGCCAAAGGCCTTGGCGATGGCCTTTTGCGCCGCGTCTTCGCCGCCGAGCGGCAGGGCGAGCGACACAAGGGCCAGATCGGCGGGCGCGGTGATCCGGCACGTGCCAAAGCGCAGGTCGGTCCCGGCCAGAGGCGGGGTGGAGATGAGCGAATAATCAGCCACGGAGCCGGTCTCCTTCGGGGTCGATGAAATGGGCCGAGACGATCTCGACCTCCATCTCGGTGTCATGGACGGGGCTCATGGCGCGGACGATTTCGCCCATCCGCTCATGGCCGCGTTTGATAAAGCCGAGGCCGATGGAATGGCCGAGGCTTGGCGAATAGGCGACCGAGCTCATCCAGCCCTGATCATTGTCCATGATCGCCTCGTCGCCCTTGGTGATGAAATGCGAGCCTGCGATGAGCTTCTTGCTGCGGTCCACCGGGCGGAAGCCCACCAGCCGGATCGCGTCGTCGCGGTTCATCTCGGGGCGTTTCGACAGGGTTTGGCCGATGCAGTCCTTTTTCTGGCTGACCATGCCGCCGAGCCCGAGGTTGAGCGCGGTGGTCTGACCGTTGAGCTCATTGCCTGCGGCGTGGCCCTTTTCGATCCGCATCACGCCCAGCGCCTCGGTGCCATAGGGCACAGCGTCAAATTCGCGCCCGGCCTCCATCAGCACATCCATCATCGAATTGCCGTAACGCGCCGGCACCGCCACCTCATAGGCCAATTCGCCCGAGAAGGAGATGCGGAAGAGCCGCGCGGGCATGCCGCCACAGACCGTGACTTCGCCACAGGCCATGAAGGGGAAGCCCTCGTTCGAGAGGTCATGCGCCTCATCCACCACCTTGCGCAGCAGGTTGCGGGCGTTGGGACCGGCCACGGCGAACTGTGCCCAGCCATCGGTGGTCGAGATCAGGTGCACGTCGAGACCGGGCCAGAGGCATTGCCGGGCAAATTCGAGCCGCCGGAAGACCAGCACCGCATTGGCGGTGGTGGTGGTCATCACATAGTGGTTCTCGCTCATCCGGGCGGTGGTGCCATCGTCATAGGCGATGCCGTCTTCGCGCAGCATGAGACCGTAGCGGACCTTGCCCACCGGCAGCTTCAGGAAGGCGTTGGAATAGACGCGGTTGAGGAATTCAGCGGCGTCGCGGCCCTGAATGTCGATCTTGCCCAGCGTGGTCACGTCGCAGATGCCGACCGATTGCCGGGTCTGCAGCGCCTCGCGGTCCACCGAATCGCGCCAGCCCTGTTCGCCGGGACGGGCATACCATTGGGCGCGGAGCCAATTGCCGACCTCGACAAAGGTCGCGCCATTCTCGGACGCCCATTTATGCGAGGGGGTGAGGCGATAGGGGCGGAAATCCTTGCCCCGTGCGCGCCCGGCCAGCGCCCCGATCGGGATCGGCGTATAGGGCGGGCGGAAGATCGTGGTGCCGACCTCGGGGATCGGCTTGCCCGCGTCCTCGGCGAGGATGGCGAGCCCGGCGATATTCGAGGTTTTGCCCTGATCGGTGGCCATGCCCATGGTGGTATAGCGCTTGAGCAGTTCGACCGAGCGGAAGCCTTCGCGGTTGGCCTGTTTGATGTCCTTGACGGTCACGTCGTTCTGTAGATCGACCCAGGCACGCTTGGCGCTCTCCTTCACATGCCAGAACCCGGCGCAGTCGCGCGGCTCGTCCTCGGCCTGCGGGGCGCTGCCCTTGGCGGTGAGGCCGAGCGCGTCGAGCTGACGGGCGGCTTGTGCATGGCCTTCGGCCAGAGCCGCGCCCAGCGTCATCGCGCCATTGGCGGCCCCGGCCACCTGCATGCCGACGGGCAGGCTGTCGCCCGGCACGAAGGCCTGCAGATCGTCGCGCCAGTTCGGGCGGCCGCGCTGGTGGCAGGTCAGGTGGACGTTGGGGTTCCAGCCGCCCGAGACCGCGAGGCAATCGGTGGGGATCACCTGTCCGTCGGTGAGGGTGACGGATTTGAGCGCCTTGCGCCCGACCGTGTCCTTGACCGCCGCGCCGCGGATATGGCGGGCGCCGGGCACGTCGCAGACGGCGGGCTTGTCGCGGCTGTCGATGATCGCCACGACGCTCACCCCACGGGCGGCGAGATCGGCGGCGGTGCGCCAGCCGTCGTCATTGTTGGTGAACACCGCCACCTGCTTGCCCGGTGCCACGCCGAAACGGTTCACATAGGTCCGCACGGCGCTTGCCATCATCACGCCGGGGCGGTCGTTATTGCCAAAGGCGATGGGGCGCTCGGTGGCCCCGGCCGCCAGCACGGCGCGTTTGGAATAGATCCGCCACAGTACCTGACGTGGCTTGCCGCCACTGTCGGCGAGGTGATCGGTGCAGCGTTCGAGCGCGCCATAGGTGCCGTGATCATAGGCCCCATAGACCGTGGTGCGGGTCATCAGCCGCACATTGGGCAGGCTGGCAAGCTCTGCCACCGCCATGCGCGCCCAATCGGCCCCGGCCATGTTGTCGACCGACAGGGTTTCCGAATTGAGCCGCCCGCCGGGGGTGAAATCCTCATCCGCGAGGATGACCCGTGCGCCCGAGCGTGCCGCCGTCAGCGCTGCTGCCAGCCCCGAAGGCCCGGCCCCGATGACCAGAAGATCGCAATGCAGGAAGCCCTTGTCATAGTGATCCGGGTCGTCCTGCATCGAGAGCCGCCCAAGACCGGCGGACGAGCGGATCGCGGGCTCGTAGAGCTTTTCCCAGAAGGCGCGGGGCCACATGAATGTCTTGTAATAGAAGCCTGCCGAAAGGAACGGCGAGGCGAAATCCGTCACCGCCATCAGATCGAATTCGAGCGGGCCGCGGTGGTTCTGACTGGTGGCGGTCAGGCCATCGAACAGCTCGGTCACCGTGGCGCGGGTGTTGGGCTCTTGCCGGGCACCGCTGCGCAGCTGTACCAGCGCGTTGGGCTCTTCCGAACCGGCGGTCAGGATGCCGCGCGGACGGTGGTATTTGAACGAGCGCCCGACGAGGATCTGGCCATTGGCCAGCAGCGCGGAGGCGAGCGTGTCGCCCGGGTGGCCGTGCATTTCACGCCCGTTGAAGGTGAAGCTCAGCAGTTTGGAGCGGTCGATCTGGCCGCCGTCGATCCGGTTGATCTGGCTCATTTGTCGCGTCCCCGTGCCTTGGCCACGTCGCGGGCCAGTTCCACCTTGGTAATTTCATGGCTCAGCGTGTCGCGGGTCACCACGAGCCAAGACCGATCGCCCTGTTCGTGATACCAGAGCTCCTGATGCTGGCCCGCAGGATTGTCGCGCAAATAGCCGTATTCATAGAATTTCTCAGCCGCGTCCGGGTCTTGCCAATCGGGGCGGTCGATGAGGCTCGCATCGCCGAGATAGACGAATTCCGCCGCGTCGCGGGGGCCGAGCAAAGGGTGATTGATGATCATCTGCTGGCGCTCCTCAATGCAGGTTGGGCTGATTGCCCTGACCTTTTTCGTCGATCAGGTGGCCGCGTTTGAACCGGTCGAGCCGCATCTCGGTGGCCACCGGGTGCGGCACGTCGCGGGCGAGAAGATGCGCGTAGCAATAGCCCGAGGCGGGCGTCGCCTTGAACCCGCCGTAGCACCAACCGCCGTTGAAATAGAGACCGTCGATATGGGTCTTGTCGATGAAGGGCGAGCCGTCCATCGACATGTCCATGACGCCGCCCCAGCTGCGCAGGAGGCGGGCGCGTCCGATGATCGGCATGATCGCCATGCCGCCTTCGGCCACGTCTTCGACCACCGGCAGGTTGCCGCGCTGGGCATAAGTATTATAGCCGTCGATGTCGCCACCGAAGACCAGCCCGCCCTTGTCGGACTGGCTCACATAGAAATGGCCCGCGCCAAAGGTGATGACGCCGGGCAGCACGGGTTTGAGACCTTCGCTGACAAAGGCCTGCAGCACGTGGGATTCGATCGGCAGGCGCATCCCGGCCAGGGCCGCCACCCGCCCCGACGAGCCGGCGACGCACATCGCCACCTTGCGGGCGCGGATCGGCCCGCGCGAGGTCTGCACGCCGCGCACCACGCCGTTTTCGACGTCGATGCCGGTGACTTCGCAATTCTGGATGATGTCGACGCCACGGCTGTCGGCGCCACGGGCATAGCCCCAGGCAACCGCGTCATGGCGCACGGTGCCGCCGCGCCGCTGATAGAGACCGCCCTTGATCGGAAAGCGGGCATTGTCGAAATCGAGGAAGGGCAGTTCGCGGCGCAGCTGGGCCTCGTCGGCGAGCTCGGCATCGGCCCCGGCGAGGAACATCGCGTTGCCGCGCCGCACAAAGGCGTCGCGCTGTGCGTCCGAGTGAAACAGGTTCAGGATCGAGCGCTGCGACACCATGGCGTTATAGTTGAAATCCTGCTCGAGACCTTCCCAGAGCTTGAGCGACATTTCATAGAAATGCTCGTTGCCGGGCAGCATGTAGTTCGAGCGGATGATCGTCGTGTTGCGCCCGACATTGCCCGAGCCAATCCAGCCCTTTTCCAGCACCGCCACATTGCGCACGCCAAATTCCTTGGCGAGGTAATAGGCCGTGGCGAGCCCGTGACCGCCGCCGCCGATGATGATCACGTCATAATCGGGTTTGGGATCGGGCTCGCGCCAGACCGGTTTCCAGCCTTTGTTGCCGGTCAGCCCTTCGCGGAGAATCCGGAGTGCAGAATAGCGCATGATGCGGTGCCCCTGTGTTTGATCGCGCCTAGCATCGTGGAAAATCCCGGAATGGACTTTTCCAATATGGTCGATTATTTGTCCGATATGGACATGTCCGCCCTTCCTTCCCGGCCCGCACTACGGATCGGCATTCTGCCGCTGCCGGGGTTTGCCATCCTCTCCTATGCCGCCACGGCCGAGATGCTGCGCGCCGCGAACCTGCAGGCGCGCGCGCCACTCTATGATGTGGTCAATATCGCGGTCACCTTGGGCGAGGCGGCGCAGAGTTCCGGGGCGGCGCAGGTCACCTGTCAGGCGCAGGTGGGCGAGGATCTCGACCTCGAATATCTCTTTGTCATCGCCGGCGGTGACCCGGTGAGCTTCGACGACAGACGGGTTCTGTCATGGCTGTCGCGCATGGCCCGCAAGGGCACCAAGATGGGCGGCGTGTCGGGCGGGCCGGTGATCCTCGCCAAGGCGGGGCTCATGGAGGGGCGGCGGATGACGGTTCATTGGGAACATGCCGAGGCGCTGGCCGAGATGTCGCCGCATCTGATGATCGAACGTTCGCTCTATGTGATCGACCGCGACCGGGTGACCTGTGCTGGGGGCACGGCGCCGATGGATCTCATGCATGCGCTGATCGCGAGCCATCATGGCGCGCAATTCGCCCGGATGGTCAGCGACTGGTTCATGCATACCGAAGTGCGCCCCTCGGCCGGGCCGCAGCGCGCCGGGCTGGTGGAACGGGTCGGCAGCCGGGTGCCCGCCATTCTCGACGCGGTGGAGATGATGGAAAGCCATGTGGCCGATCCGGTGACGCTTGCCGATCTGGCGGGGATCGCGGGCGTGTCGCCGCGTCAGCTCAACCGGCTGTTTCGTGACAAGCTCGGCCAGAGCACGATGGTCTATTACCGCGACCTGCGGCTGCGCACGGCGCAGGCACTTTTGCGCAACACGCCGCTCAGCCTGACGCAGGTGGCGCTGGCCACCGGGTTTGCCAATTCGGCGCATTTCTCCCGCGCCTATGCCCAGAGCTTTGGCGAGCCGCCCTCGGCCTATCGCTGATCGGCGATGACCCGTGCGGCGCGGCCTGCGATGGCCGCTGCGCCCTTGACCGAGGGGTGGATCATGTCGGGGGCGTGAAAGCTCGCATCGCCATGGGGCACGAGATCGGCAATCGAGACAAAGGTCACGCCCGGGTCGCGGCTGGCCATCAGCGACACGCGGCCTTCGAGCGCGTCGGCTTCATTCTTGCAATGCTCGATGGGCGAGCCGCGCCCGGGGCTGCGCAGATAGCCGAGATAGATCACCCGCGCGCCGCTCTGGCGCAGTTTGCGCACGAGATCGGGGATATGGCCGCGTTCGCCATCGGGGGTGATCAGGCGGCTGAGCCGAGGTCCGCAGCGCCCGCACCCACAGCCGAACCACAGGTCATTGCCACCACCGTTGAGCACCACCCAGTCCCAGGGCCCGGGGCGGTACTGGCTGGCGATCTTGACGCCGAGGCTGCCGGAAATCGGCAGGTTGTAGATATAGCGCGCCCCATAGACCGACCGGTCGGTGACGGTTTCGCCCAATTGCCGTTCAAGGACGTGACCGATCGAGCGCCCCGACATCTGATGGGTGGCAAGCATACTGTCGCCCATCACCAGAATGCGGGATTTGCCCGCGCTCGGGACGGCTTCGGTACAGGCGGCGAGGCCCAGACAAGTGATCAGAATAAGGAAAAAGCGCATCAGTCTCTGTTTTACGGGGAAAATTGCGGGCTAGCGGCGGCTGGCTGGCGCGAACAACAGGAACTGATCACAATACACGGCCTTTTTGCTCGATCTGGAGGGGTTTGTCTGCTAAAAAATGTAGCATAGCCAAGATGGGGCGGTCCTAGCGGACCAGCCCCTTGATCGCGGCAGCATGGGCGTGGCTGGCCGAGAGCGTGTCCTGGGCCAGCTCATGCGCTATGTCGATCTGTGTGCCCGGTGTCACGATCCGGTCGACCAGACCCCAGTCATAGGCGGTGGCGGTGTCGATCTTTTGCCCGGCCATCAGGATCATCTTGGCCCGCGCGGGGCCGACCAGCGCGGCGAGCCGGGCCGGGTCAGACGGCTGGGGCAGAAAGCCGAGCTTCATCACCGGGTAAAAGAACTTGGCCCCTTCGGCCGCGATGCGGATGTCGCAGGCGAGCACCATGCCCATGGCGCCGCCCGCCACCGTGCCATTGAGCGCGGCGATGGTCAGGCAGGGCAACGCGGCGAGCGCAGCGGAGAGCCGTTCCCAGACCGCGCTCGTGGCAAGCCCGGCGCGGGCGGCCTCGAGATCGGCCCCGGCGCTGAACACCTTGCCGGCACCGGTCAGGATCAGAACGCGGGCCGCGTCTGGCGCGGCGGCGGCCTCGGCGATATCGGCCAGCTCCGAGAGCATCGCCTCGGTGAGCGAATTGGCCTTGTCCTGCCGGTCGATGGTGGCGGTCCAGATGCCGCCCGTTTTGTCGAGTGTGATCATGTCAGCCCCACGGTTTTGCGAATGTCGGGATCGCGCAGTGAAATTTCTTGTCCCAGCCAGGCATCCGCCTCTGGGCCGCACATCCATAGAAGCGCGCGGGCGGGCCAGTCGGGCGGCACGTGATCCGACCAGTCGAGTGTGCTCACCGGGTTGAGACCGCTGGCCTTGATCGCCACCTGCATATCGGTGGCCACCGTGCCGGGCGAGAGCGCCAGGATGCGCAGGCCCTGACCTGCGGTTTCGAGATGCGCCGCCTCGGTGAGCATCGCGGCCCCGGCCTTGGAGGCGCAATAATGGCTCCAACCTTCGAGCGCGCGATGGGCCGCACCCGAGGAGATCGTGATGATCGTGCCACCGCCGGAGTTGAGCATCACCGGCATGGCGGCGCGCATCCCGTGGTAGATCCCCTTGAGATTGATATCGATGGCACGACCCCAGCCCGCCGGGTCGCTCTCGGCCAGGGGCGCGATCGGGTCGATCACCCCGGCATTGCCGATGAGCACATCGAGCCCGCCAAAATGCGCCACGACCTTTTGAATGGCCGCCTCGTAATCGGCGTAATCCGCCACGTCGCAGGGCAGGGCCAGCGCTGCGTCGCCGATTTCCTGCGAAAGCTCGGCGAGCTGATCGGTGCTGCGCGCCAAGAGGGCGACATTGGCCCCTTGGGCGGCGAAAATCCGCGCGGCTGCGGCCCCGATCCCACGGCTTGCGCCGGTGATCAGAACCGTTTTTCCTTCAACTGTCATGGATTGCCCCCATATTGTGTTTGCAAATTGGTATCGTGTGCAGGCATCGAAGGTCCAGCAGGAACCGCCTGGTTCCAGACGCGAGGGATGGCCGCGCCCAAACTGGATTTGGCGCCGCGAATTGGTGAACGAAAGGATTAGGTCATGAGTTTTCAGAAGGTTATTGGTGGAGGGGCGATGATTTTGGCCCTGTCGGGTCAGGCAAGCTGGGCCGAGGTGAGCCCGCGGGACGTCTGGGCCGATTGGACCACCTATATGGAAGCCTATGGCTATCGGGTGAGCGCGACAGAGACCGACCGGGGCGACCGATTGGTGCTCAGCGATATCGAATTGCAGGTCGAACTGCCCGAAGGCGAGACCGAGGGCGGCGTCACCATCGCGCTTGGTGATATCACGTTGGTGGGCATGGCGGGCGGCACGGTCAGTGTCGATATTCCCGACCGGATGCCCATTCTCGTCACGTTCACCGGCGAGGATGGCAGCGGCGAGGCCAAGCTCGACTATACCACCGAAGGCTATGAGATGATCGTCTCGGGCGCGCCGGAAAAGATGGTCTATGATTACAAAGCCAGCTCCGTTGGTCTGGCATTGACCGAGTTGACCGGCGCGGAAGACGCGCTCGAGATCGCCACGGCCAGCGTGACGGTGGCCGATGTTGTCGGGCAGTCGCGCTCGGAAACCGGTGATCTGCACCGCATGACGCAAGAGATGACCACCGGTGCCGTGCGCTATGCGGCGGATTTCAAAAGCGCCGAGAAGAGCGAGCGATTCGTCTGGGACGGCGAAAGCGCCTCGATGACGTTCAACAGCCGCTCGGACGTGCCGCAATCGCCGGATTGGTCGGATATGCCTGCCCTGTTAAAAGGCGGTTTTGCCGTCTCGGGCGATTTTGGCTTTGGGGCCGGCCGGAGCAATTTCACCGTCACCGAGGACGGCGAGACCGTGCAGGGCAAATCGAGCAGCCAGGGCGGTACTCTGGCGATGCGGATGAATGGCGAGCGACTTGGCTATGAAGGCCGGTTCGACAGTCTCGCGATGGAGATCGTCGGTGGCGACCTGCCGTTCCCGGTGGCCTTTGATGCGGCGAAGGCGGGGTTCAACCTCGGCATGCCGCTGAGCAAGCAGGACGCGCCGCAGAAGTTTGATCTGGGCCTGCTGCTGGGCGATTTCACCATGTCGGATTTCATCTGGGGCCTGTTTGATCCGGCGGCCAAGCTGCCGCGCGATCCGGCCACGCTCGCGATTGATCTGAGCGGCACGATGACGGTGCTGACCGACCTTCTCAGCGAAGAGAATATCGCCAGCGACGATGTGCCCGGCGAATTCAACTCGGTAAGCCTGAACGAGTTCCGGCTGAGCCTTGCCGGGACCGAGCTGACCGGGCGGGGCGCGGTTGAGATCGATAACAGCGACCTGAGCAGCTATGACGGCATGCCGAAACCGGTGGGCGATGTCGAGCTGACGCTCAAGGGCGGCAATGCGCTGCTCGACAGCCTTGTCGAGATCGGGCTCATCCCGCAGGAGCAGGCGCTTGGCGCGCGTCTCATGATGGGCATGTTCACCGTGCCGGTGAGCGGGCCGGATGACCTGAAATCGCGTATCGAATTCACCGAGAACGGCCAGGTTCTGGCGAATGGCCAGCGCATCAAGTGACAGGCCAAGTCAGCGCGCCTTCGGCGTCTGAATGACCTGACGATGACCCCGGAAGGGCCGCCCGATCCCGGCGGCCCTTGCTCCTTTGGGGGCGAGGGGCTACCTCCGTGGTGAGCAATCTGGAAAGGCCCGAGATGAGCGTGACCCCCGATCTATTGACCGAACACTTGTTGGACGCGGCCCGGCGGGCCGGTGCGGATGCGGCGGATGCCATGGCCATCGCCGGTCAGTCGCTGGCCATCGATGTGCGGGCCGGACAACTGGAACAGGCCGAGCGGGCCGAAGGCGTCGACATCGGGTTGCGGGTGTTGGTGGGGCAGCGGCAGGCGAGCGTGTCGGCCTCGGATATTTCAGCCTCGACAATCACGGCGCTGGCAGAGCGGGCCGTTGCCATGGCCCGCGAAGCCCCCGAAGACCCCTATATCGGGCTGGCCTCCGACGATTTGCTTGCCAAGGATTGGGACATCGCGGCGCTCGACCTCTGCGAGGACGCGCCCGAGCCCGAGCCCGCCGCGCTGCAAGAGGCGGCACGGGCGGCGGAGGCCGCGGCACAGGCGGTGGCCGGTGTGACCCAGGTGCAATCGGCAAGTGCGGTCTATGACCGGCGGCAGATTGCGCTGGCCACCAGCGCCGGCTTTGCGGGGGGCTATACGCTCACCGATCATGGGCTGTCTTGCGTGGCGATTGCCGGGCAGGGCGCGGGGATGGAGCGCGATCACGACGGCGATGGCCGGGTCTATCACGCCGATCTGCGCAGCCCCGAAGAGATCGGCCGCCTCGCGGGCGAACGGGCGGTCGAGCGGCTTGGCGCGCGCAAACCGCCGACCGGGGCCTATCCGGTGCTCTTTGACGAGCGCGTGGCGCGGTCGCTCATCGGGCATCTGCTGGGCGCGGCCAATGGGGCCTCGGTGGCGCGCGGCGCGTCCTGGCTGCGCGACCGTCTGGGCGAGCAGGTGCTGCCCGAGGGGATGGATATCGTCGAAGATCCGCATCGGCCCCGGGTCATGGGCTCGCGCCCCTTTGATGCCGAAGGCCTGCCGACGCGGCGGCGGTCCTTGGTGGAAAACGGCGTGCTCACGGGCTGGATTCTCGATCTGGCCAATGCCCGCAAGCTCGGGTTGGAGCCCACCGCCAATGCCAAGCGCGGCGTCGGCAGCCCGCCGAGCCCCGGCAGCTGGAACATCGCCCTGACGCAAGGCACGAAGAGCCGCGACGAATTGCTTCGGGACATGGGCACAGGGCTCTTGGTGACCTCGATGATCGGTTCGACCATCAACCCCAACACGGGCGATTATTCGCGCGGCGTATCGGGCTTCTGGGTCGAGAATGGCGAGATTTCTCATGCCATCAACGAGGGCACGATTGCGGGCAGCCTGCCCGAGTTTCTGCGCCGCATGACCCCGGCCAATGACGCGCGCACGCATCTGTCGCATGTGGTGCCGTCGCTTCTGGTGGAGGGGCTGACCCTTGCCGGGGCGTGATCTCGACCTGCTGAGCGAGGCGGCGCGCGAGGCCGGCGCCATTGCGCGGCGGTTCTTTGAGGCGGGCACGGCCGAAAGCTGGGACAAGCCCGATGCGGCGGGTCCGGTGACCGATGCCGATCTGGCGGTGAACGGGATGCTCAGCGCCGAGCTGCGCCGCGCCCGGCCCGACTATGGCTGGCTCTCGGAAGAGAGCGAGGATGGCGCGTCGCGTCTCGCAGATGAGCGGGTGTTCATCGTCGATCCCATCGACGGCACCCGCAGTTTCATCGCGGGCGAAAAGGCCTGGGCGCATTCGCTGGCGGTGGTCGAGCGGGGCGAAGTGGTGGCGGGGGTCGTCTACCTGCCGATGATGGACAAGCTCTATGCCGCAGAGCGGGGCGGTGGCGCGACGCTCAACGGGGCAGCGATAAAGGTGGCACGGACCAAGGATCTGTCAAAAGCGACGGTGCTTTCGGCCAAGCCGAATTTCGCAGACAAACATTGGAAGAAGGGTCAGGCGCCCGAGGTAAAGCGCGCCTATCGCCCGTCGCTCGCCTATCGGCTGTGCCTCGTGGCGGAGGGGCAGTTCGACGCGATGCTGACCCTGCGCCCCACGTGGGAATGGGATATCGCCGCCGGCGATCTCATCCTGCGCGAGGCGGGGGCGGTGACGGGCGACCGGACGGGGCGTGATCTGCGGTACAACAACCGTCTGCCACAGGTCGATGGTGTGGTGGCGGGCAACGCGGCGCTGCATGCCGCACTCACCAAAGCGCTGGCCTAACTCAGCGGCGCACTTCGGGATCAGGTCGCAGGGCGAGCACGAAATCGACCACCTTCTGCGCGGGCATCTCGCAGGGTTTGAGCCGCGCGCCGCTCGCCAGCCGGTAGAGGTTGAGCGAAATGTAATCCGTGCCGCCCAGCTCTTCGGCCACCAGTTTCTGTACCTTGTCGCCGGAAAACCCGCTGCGCGTCACCACATAGCGCCGCCCATCGGCCGTGCCGGTAAAGCTTCCCTCCGGCAGCGCGTCGAACGCGGCAAGGAAGGCTTCGATCATTTCTTGCCGATCTTGGGCTCGGTCCCGGCGCGTAGCCGCGCGATATTGTCCTTGTGCCGCCAGAAGATGATGCCGCCGAGGATCAGGCTGAGGATGAGCATCTCGCCATGACCGAGGACCATGATCCAGACCGGGGCGAGCGCCGCCGCCATCAGTGCCGAGAGTGACGAGATGCGCGCGATAAGTGCTGTCACCAGCCATGTGGCGCAGGCCGCGATCCCGACGGGCCAGGCCAGCGCCAGCAAGAGGCCGAGAAATGTCGCCACGCCTTTGCCGCCACGAAAGCCGAGCCAGACAGGGAAGCAATGCCCGGCAAAGGCCATCAGCCCCGCGATCTGGGCCGCGTCTTCGCCCGCCATGGCCCGCGCCAAAAGCGCCGCCACCGCGCCCTTGGCCCCGTCGAGCACCAGCGTTGCAAGCGCCGCCCCCTTTGAGCCGGTGCGCAGCACATTGGTCGTGCCGATATTGCCAGAGCCGATTTCGCGCAGATTGCCGAGCCCCATGGCGCGGGTGATGACGATGCCAAAGGGGATCGAGCCCAGCAAATAGCCGAGCATGGCCCAGAGCAGCAGCATGAGCGGAGCGGTGTCGATGGGGGGCATCAGGAGGCCTCGAATACAGGGGTGCCAGCCACATAGGTCGCGAGAACCTTACCCTGCATGCGCGCGCCGTCAAAGGGCGTGTTCTTGGATTTGGAGTTGAGCTTCCAGCGGTCGAGAACAAAGGGCGCGTCCGGGTCGAAGAGCACCAGATCGGCCGGCGCGCCTTCGGTCAGCCGTCCGCTGGCCAGCCCGAGCCGCTTGGCCGGGTTGAGCGACATCGCCCGGAAAAGTTCGGCCAGCGTCAGATCGCCGGAATGGTAGAGCCGGAGCGCGGCAGGCAAGAGCGTCTCGAGCCCGACCGCGCCGCTCGCGGCCTCCTCGAAAGGCAGCCGTTTGCTTTCCTCATCCTGCGGGGTGTGCATCGACGAGATGATGTCGATGAGCCCGTCGCGCAGCGCTTCGATCACCGCCTGCCGGTCCTCTTCCGAACGCAGCGGCGGCTTGACCTTGAAGAAGGTGCGATAGTCGGC
Source organism: Roseovarius nubinhibens ISM (assembly GCF_000152625.1). Lineage (GTDB taxonomy): Bacteria > Pseudomonadota > Alphaproteobacteria > Rhodobacterales > Rhodobacteraceae > Roseovarius > Roseovarius nubinhibens. The sequence goes on from NZ_CH724156.1 coordinate 2,002,129, forward strand.
GATGTCGAGCTCGTTCAACGTCAGGTGATGGATCGACGTGCCCGCCGTGATGTCGAGCCTGTTGCGCTTGGCCCGGGCCAGCGCGGGCAGGGCGCGGGCGGTGGTGATCTGATCCGCGTGATAGCGCGCGCCGGTCATCTCGAGCAGCGCGATATCGCGGTCGAGCCCCATCCGTTCCGCCATCGGCGTCACCGCCGGAAGGCCGCGCAGCGAGGCGAACTTGCCCGAACTCGCGGCAGCCCCTTGCGACAGGCCCGGCTCTTGCGGATGCGCGATGACCAGCGCGCCACAGGCGCGGGCATAGGTGAGCGCGCGGGAAAATACCTTGCTCGAGGTGATCACATGATCGCAATCGGTGAAGGCCACCGCGCCCGCATCCATGAGAAACCCGATCTCGGTCATCTCGCGGCCCTCACGCCCCTTGGTCAGCGCCGCCATCGGCAGCACGTTGACCGGCGCGGCCTCATTGGCGCGGCGCGCCACAAATTCGAGCGTTTCGGGGTTGTCGATTGCAGGCAGCGTGTCGGGACGGGTGACCATGGTGGTGACCCCGCCCGCCGCTGCCGCCCGCCCGGCAGAGCGATAGCTCTCCTTGTGCCGCTCGCCCGGCTCGCAGACCTTGACGCCGATGTCGACAATCCCCGGCGCGAGGCATTTGCCACGACAATCGACCGTTCTGTCAGCCTTGGGCGGCGCGTCTTGCCCCGTGGCCGCGATACGCCCCTGATCGATCAAGAGCCAGCCTTGCGCCTCCTCGGCGCTGTCCGGATTGATCAGGCGGGCATTGGTCAAAAGGGTCGTGGTCATGCGGGCATCCCCTTGCTGAATGGCTCGCGGGCCGTAATGCAACGTTTTCGCGCCAAGAGCCAGACGCCTTTGCGCCTAACCCGCATCGGAGGTTTGGGCGTCGCGCTGCACCTGCCGCATCAGGTGATTGATCCGTCAGGCGATCCAGACCATCAGCGCCGTCAGCGCAAAGAGCACCAAAAGCGCCACCATGGCGACCCGGCCCAGAATGGCGTTGTTTGAGGGTGTCTTGACCGGGGCGGTGTGCACCGCGCCCTGTGCGCCACCGGCGGGCAGGGGCGTGAACTCGACCGCTTGGCCCGCTTCGCGCCAGGTCCCGACCCAGCGCAGCGGCGCGCGCGGGCGCAGCGTCTCGGCCCGGCCCTCGAAAGCGCCCGAACTCAGCACCAGAACATGGCCATCGACCGCGTCGATCATCGCACGGTCCTGCGCCAGATCCTCGGGCGCCACGCCCAGCCCTTCGGTGAGATAACCCACGAGCCCCAGCCCGGTGAGATCGCTCACCGGAAAGACTTCGACATATTCGGGATCGAGCCTGTCGACCCCAAGTGCGGCTGCGAGCGCCGGGCCCTCGCCCGCCAACCCGGCAAATTCGGCGATCTCCTCGGGCGGCAATTGCACCCGAAACAGACGGATGACGCCATGTTCCTCGGCCGGGATCTGGATCGTGTCGCTCATACCATCACCTCCTTGGGGCGGGCGCGCAGGTTGCGGGCCAGCAGGTCCATCGCGGCCATGCGTACGGCCACGCCCATCTCGACCTGCTCCTGAATAACGGAACGGTTGATGTCGTCGGCAAGTTCCCCATCGATTTCCACGCCCCGGTTCATCGGCCCCGGATGCATGATGATCGCATCCTCCTTGGCGTGGCTGAGCTTTTCGGCATCAAGCCCGTAGCGGTGGTAATATTCGCGCTCCGACGGGATGAACCCGCCATCCATCCGCTCGCGTTGCAGACGCAGCATCATCACCACATCCACATCTTTGAGCCCCTCTTTCATGTCGTCGAACACTTCGACGCCAAATTCGCCGATCCCCGACGGCATGAGCGTCGGCGGCCCGATGAGACGCACGCGGTTCTCCATCTTGCCCAGTAGCAGGATGTTCGACCGTGCCACCCGGCTATGGGCGATGTCGCCGCAAATGGCGATCGACAGACGATGCAGCCGGCCCTTGGCGCGCCGGATCGTCAGCGCATCGAGAAGCGCCTGCGTCGGATGCTCATGCCGCCCGTCGCCCGCGTTAAGCACCGCGCAATTCACCTTCTGCGCCAGCAGATCCACCGCCCCGGAATGCGGATGCCGCACCACCAGAAGATCGGGATGCATCGCATTGAGGGTGAGCGCCGTATCGATGAGCGTCTCGCCTTTCTTGATCGAACTGGCCTGCATCGCCATGTTCATCACATCCGCACCAAGCCGCTTGCCCGCCAGCTCGAAACTGGCCTGGGTGCGGGTCGAGTTCTCAAAGAACATGTTGATCTGGGTGAGCCCGGCCAGCGCGTCGGAATGTTTCATGTCGCGCCGGTTGAGATCGACATATTGATCGGCCAGGTCGAGGATCGTCGTGATCGCGGCAGGCGACAGGGGTTCGATCCCCAAGAGATGACGGTGATCAAAGGACATGGCGCACTCCGAGCGGCTTGAGGGGCGGAAAATTGTCCGGGTTATAGGCCCGGATGCCCCCTGCGGCAAGGCATAGCCCAAAGAGCCGCCGCGCCTCTTTCTGGGGGCAAATATCCATAGGGCAACCGCGACCACAGGCACCACGCCCGCGCAGGAGGCGCTTTCAAGTGACGGGCAAGCGCGGTAGCTTGGGCACATGGATTCGGCGCTAGATTTTCACACCGCCCGCGCCCTGCTCGAATGGCAGGTCGAACTGGGTGCGGACGAGGCCATCGGGGATAGCCCGGTGGATCGCTACGCGCTTGAACCGCGGGCGCCAAAACCCGCGACGCCTGCCGCCGCGCCGAGCCCGGCGGAGGCCGCGAAACTGCCGCCCGTCGCCGCCCCCAAGACCGATCCCGTGGCCGAGGCCCGCAAATCTGCCCTCGCGGCGCAGGATCTGGCAGGGCTCAAGGCGGCGATGGCGGGCTATGAGCATTGCGAACTCAAGCGCGGAGCGCGGCAGCTGGTGTTCTCGGACGGCCATCCCGGCGCGCGGGTCATGCTCATCGGCGAGGCGCCGGGCCGTGACGAGGACCGCGCGGGCAAGCCTTTCGTCGGGCAGGCGGGGCAGATGCTCGACCGGATGCTGGCGGCCATCGGGCTCGACCGCGGATCCGACGATCCCGGCCAGGGCGCCTATATCACCAATGTGATGCCATGGCGGCCGCCGCAGAACCGCGACCCAAGCCCCGAGGAAATCGCCATGATGGTGCCCTTCATGGAGCGGCATGTGGCGCTGGCCAATCCCGATCTGCTGCTGCTGGTGGGCAATATTTCTTGTCAGGCGGGGCTTGGAAAACGCGGCATCACGCGGCTGCGCGGCAACTGGACCGAGGCCTATGGCAAACCGGCGCTGCCGATCTTTCACCCGGCCTATCTGTTGCGCATGCCGAGCGCCAAGCGCGAGGCCTGGGCCGATCTCTTGAGCCTCAAGGCACGGCTCCAAGGCCTCACATGAAAATCCTGGCCTTCTCCGATCTGCATGGCGCGCCGTCGCGGGCCGCAGAGCTCGTCGAGGCGGCGCAAGAGGCCGATCTTGTGCTCGGGGCGGGGGATTTCTGCAATCATCGCAACGGTCTGGCCGAGGCGCTAGCGCTGCTCGACGGGATTTCTGCGCCACGGGTCTTTGTCCCCGGCAATCATGAGAGCGCCGAGGAATTGAGCCAAGCCGCCGGACCCGGCGTCACGGTGCTGCATGGCGCGGGCTGTGAGATTGCCGGGCTGCGGATCTTCGGGCTGGGCTATGGCGTGCCGGTCACGCCCTTCGGCGACTGGTCCTGCGACATGACCGAAGACATGGCCGAGGCACAGCTCGCGCCCTGCGCGGCGGCCGATATCCTCTTGCTGCATTCGCCGCCCAAGGGGCTGGCGGATCGGACGGGGCAACGGCAATCGGTCGGCTCGACCGCCATTCATGCGGCCATTGCCCGCATTCAGCCCCGGCTTGCGCTCTGCGGTCATATCCATGACAGCTGGGGCGTGCGGGGGCGGATCGGCGCGAGCGAGCTGGTCAATCTTGGCCCCGTGCCCAATTGGTTTGAACTGGAGTGACCCGAGCATGAGCCGCATCGACGAGAGCCGCGATTTCATCCCCGTGCGCATCGCGCTTTTGACCGTGAGCGACACCCGCCAGGCGGGCGACGACCGGTCGGGCGATGTGCTGGCGGCTCGGCTCGGCGAGGCCGGGCATGTGCTGGCCGCGCGCAAGATCCTGCGCGACGAACGCCACGAGATCGCCGAGCAGCTGCGCGTCTGGGTCGCCGATCCGGAGATCGACGTGGTGATCAGCACCGGCGGCACCGGGCTCACCGGGCGTGATGTCACGGTCGAGGCGCATCGCGACGTCTATGAAAAGGAAATCGATGCGTTCGGCACGGTGTTCACCATCGTGTCGATGCAAAAGATCGGCACCTCGGCGGTGCAGTCCCGGGCCACCGGTGGCGTGGCGGGCGGCACCTATCTCTTTGCCCTGCCTGGCAGCCCCGGCGCCTGCAAGGATGCCTGGGACGAAATTTTGGTCAAACAGCTCGATTACAGGCATATGCCCTGCAATTTCGTTGAAATCATGCCCCGTCTCGACGAACATTTGCGCCGAAAATAAAAAACTGTGACGGAAGCCGCGGCCTCGGCCGTATAAGCTCTGTCCGACAGTCCTATCCAAGGCCATTTGCAATGCGTTTTCTGCGTCAAAGCCTCACCGGCTTGATCCTAGCCTCTATCACCTTGGCGTTTCTGGCGCTGGCCGTGCACATGGTCTGGAGCGCCGTGTCGGAGCGATTGGCGAGCGAGCCGCGCGCCGAGCCGCGCCGCGAACGGGTGTTTGCGGTCCATGTGGTCGAGGCCGTGGCACGCGAGGAACAGCCGGTGCTCATCGCCTTTGGGCAGGTGCAGAGCCGTCGGACGCTCGAAATCCGGGCGCAGGTCGCGGGCACACTCATTGCTCTGTCGGAAGAGTTCGTAGAGGGGGGCGAGGTCACCAAGGGTCAGTTTCTGGCGCGGATCGATCCCGCCGATGCCGAGGCGGCGCTGGCGGGGGCAGAGAGCGATCTCGCCGATGCGCAGGCCGACCGGCGCGATGCGGAGCGCAGCCTCGTGCTCGCCCGCGATGAAGAGGCGGCGGCGCGCGAACAGGCCGAGCTGCGCCAGACCGCGCTCACCCGTCAGCAGGATCTAGAGGCGCGCGGCGTCGGCACAGCGGCCACGGTGGAAACCGCCGCCCTTGCCGCCGCACAGGCGCGTCAGGCGGTGCTCAGCGCCCGTCAGGCCGTGGCCAGCGCCGAGGGCCGCATGGATCAGACCGCCAACGCCCTGACCCGTGCCAGATTGGCCCGCGACGAGGCGGCGCGCCGTCTTGCCGAGACCGAGATCAGGGCCGAGTTCGCCGGGCGGCTGAGCGGGGTGGATGTGGTCGAGGGCGGCATCGTGTCGACCAATGAACGGCTGGCCGATCTGATCGACGCCGAGACGCTCGAAGTGGCCTTCCGGGTCTCGACCCCACAGTTTTCGCGGCTCTTGGGGCCGGACAACCGGCTGCTCGACGCGCCGGTGCGGGTGACGCTGGACGCCTATGGGGCCAATATCACCGCCGAGGGGCGGCTTGTGCGCGCGAGCGCGGCTGTGGCCGAGGGCGAGACCGGGCGGCTGGTCTTTGCGCGGCTCGCAGCGGCGCAGGGGCTCAAACCCGGCGATTTCGTCACCGTCGCGGTGAACGAGCCGCCGCTATCCGACGCGATCCGCCTGCCGGCCACGGCGCTCGGTGCCGATGGCGCGGTGCTGGTGCTGGGCGATGATGACCGGCTCGAAGCGGTGCCGGTGCGTTTGCTGCGCCGCCAGAGCGACGAGGTGCTGGTGGCCTCTGACAGGCTCTCGGGTCTGCGGGTGGTGGCCGAACGCTCGCCGCTGCTCGGCGAAGGTATCAAGGTGCGGGCGCTCGGCAGTGACGGGGCGCAGGCAGCGGAGGTGCCGCTCACCGATGCGCGGCGGGCGCGGCTCATCGCCTATGTGCAAAGCGCGCCGAATATTCCGAGCTCGGAACGCGACCGGCTCTTGCAGCAATTGGAGCGCGAGCAGGTGCCTGCGGGGCTTGTCCAGCGGCTCGAAACCCGGATCGGAGGCTAGGCCATGGCGCGCGACATCCCTCCGGCGGCGGGCGGTATCCTGTCCTATTTCACCCGCCACCGGACGGCGGCGAACCTGCTTTTGGTGGTGATGGTGGTGCTCGGCCTCGCCGCGGCCCCCAATATGCGGGCGCAGTTCTTTCCCGATGTGGTGGTCGAAACGGTCAGCGTTTCGGTCGAATGGGAGGGTGCCGGGGCCGAGGATGTGGACGCGGCCATCGTGCAGGTGCTCGAGCCCACGCTGCTGGCGGTCGAAGGCGTCGAGACCGGCAGCTCGAGCAGCAGCGAAGGCCGCGCCTCGATCACGCTCGAATTCGAGCCGGGCTGGGACATGGGGCGCGCCGCCGATGATGTGCAGAGCGCGGTCGATCTGATCACCACCCTGCCGGAGGCCTCGGAAGAGCCGAGCGTGAGCCGGGGCGCCTGGCGCGACCGGGTGACCGATGTGGTGATCACCGGGCCGGTGGGCAGCGAGCAGCTGGGCCGGTTCGCAGACGAGTTCGTCTCGCGGCTCTTTGAAGTGGGGGTCACGCGGACCACGTTGCGCGGCGTCTCGGCGCCGGAAACCATCGTCGAAGTGCCCTCGGTCAATCTCATGGCTTATGACATCACCATGGCCGAAATCGCCGCCAGGGTGGGGTTTGAGGTCAACGCCACCCCGGCGGGCGATGTGGCGGGGGCCAACAGCCGGGTGCGCACCGGCGTTGAAAAGCGCAGCGCCGCCGATGTGGCGGGGATCGTGCTGCGCACCAATGCCGATGGCTCGACCCTCACGGTGGGCGATATCGCCACGGTCCGGACCGAGGGCATCGCCCGCGAACGCAGCTATTTCGTCGGCGACGATCCGGCGATTTCGATCCGTGTCGACCGCAGCGCCAGCGGCGACGCCATCGGCATTCAGACCACCGTCGAAGAGGTCGCCCGCGAGATGCAGGCGAGCCTGCCCGAGGGGGTCAGCGTCGACCTGATCCGCACCCGGTCCGAGCTTATCTCGGCGCGGCTCAACATCTTGTTGGAAAACGGGCTTATGGGGCTCGTGCTGGTGGTGGCGTTGCTGTTTCTCTTCCTCAACACGCGCATCGCCTTTTGGGTCGCGGCGGGCATTCCGGTGGCGATGCTGGCGGCGATTGCCTTTATGTATATCGCGGGGCTCACCTTCAACATGATCTCGCTTTTCGCGCTGATCATCACGCTCGGCATCGTGGTGGATGATGCCATCGTGGTCGGCGAACATGCCGATGCGCGGGCCCGGAAATTGGGCGAACGCCCCATGGTGGCGGCGGAAAACGCGGCGCAGCGCATGGCGATGCCGGTGTTCAGCGCGACGCTGACCACGCTCATTGCGTTTTTCGGGCTGACGGTGCTCAGCGGGCGGTTCGGCTCGCTCATCTCCGACATGCCCTTTACGGTGATCGCGGTGCTGCTGGCGTCGCTGGTCGAATGTTTTCTCATCCTGCCCAACCACATGGCCCATGCGCTCACCCATTCCGGCGAACGGCATTGGTATGACGCGCCGAGCCGGATGGTGAACCGGGGCTTTATCCGGGTGCGCGAGCGGCTGTTTCGGCCTGCCATGAGCTTTGTCGTCTGGGCGCGCTATCCGGTGCTCGCCTTGATGCTGCTGGCGCTGGCGTCGCAGCTCGCGGTCTTTGCCCGGGGCGACGTCAACTGGCGGTTTTTCAACGCGCCGGAGCGCGGCAGCGTGACCGGCAATTTCGCCATGGCGCCGGGGGCGGAACGGGCGGATTCGCTCGAGATGATGCGCGAATTGCAGCGCGCGACCGAGGCGCTGGGCAAGGAATACGAGGCAAAGCACGGCCGCAATCCGATCAGCTATGTCATTGCAGAGGTTGGCGGAAATGCGGGCCGGGGCCTTGCGGGGACCGAGAGCAAGGATGCCGATCAGCTGGGCGCGATTTCGATCGAGCTCATTGATGCGGACCTGCGGCCCTATTCGAGCTTTGCCTTTGTGGCCGATCTGCAAGAGGCGGTGGAGGCGCATCCGCTGGCCGAAACGGTGAGCTTTCGCGGCGCGCGGTCAGGGCCCGGGGGCGATGCGCTCGACGTGCAGTTTTACGGGGCCACGGCAGAGCAGCTCAAGGCGGCGTCGCAGGCTCTGAAACAGGCGCTTTCGGCCTATCCCGAGGTCTCGGCGGTCGAGGATGACATGGCCTATGACAAGGACGAGCTGATCCTCGATCTGACACCGCAGGGGCAGGCGCTCGGCTTTGACATCGATGCGCTGGGGCGGGTGCTGCGCAACCGGCTGGGCGGGATGACGGCGGCGGAATATCCCGATGGGCCGCGCAGTGCCGAGATCCGGGTCGAGCTTCCCGAGGACGAGCTGACGGCGGATTTTCTGGAGGGGATGCAGCTGCGGACCCCGTCGGGCAGCTATGTGCCGCTGGCCGAGCTGGTGAGCGTCGAGCGGCGGGCGGGGTTTTCCACGGTGCGGCGCGAGAACGGGCTGCGGCTCATTTCAGTCACCGGCGATATTTCCGAGGACAACCCGGCACGGGCGCAAGAAATTATCGAGGCGCTGGAAGGGGATATCCTGCCGCGCATCGCCAGCGAATTGCAGGTCGAATGGCGGCTGTCGGGGCTGAGCGAGCAGGAGGACACGTTCCTCAAGGAGGCGCGGCTTGGCCTGATCCTGACCATGACGGGGATTTACCTCGTGCTGGCCTGGGTGTTTTCGAGCTGGACGCGGCCGCTTGTGGTGATGGCGATCATTCCCTTTGGCCTCGTCGGGACGATCTATGGGCATCACCAATGGGGCGTGCCGATGTCGATTTTCACGGTCGTCGGGCTGATCGGGATGAGCGGGATTATCATCAACGATTCCATTGTCTTGGTCACCACGGTCGACGATTACGCCAAGGAGCGTGGCCTCATCCCGTCGATCATCGACGGGGCGGCGGACCGGCTGCGGCCGATCATGCTCACCACCTTGACCACGGTGCTTGGCCTTGCGCCGCTGCTCTTTGAGCGGTCGCAACAGGCGCAGTTCCTCAAGCCGACGGTGATCACGCTGGTCTATGGGCTCGGTTTTGGCATGGTGATGGTGCTGCTGGTGGTGCCGGCGCTGATGGCGATGCAGCAGGATGTGGCGCGGCAATTCGCGGCGCTGCGCCATGGGCTGCGGTTCCGTCAGGCGCCGGTGCGGCTGGCGCTGACGCTGGCGGTGGGCGGGATCCTTGGCTGGTTCGTGGTGACGTTGGGGGCGGCGCTTACCACCGGGGCGGCGCTCGTCGGCGCGCCCGGGACAGGCCCGGCGCTGGGCCTGTTCATCGCGGGTAGCGTGTTGATTTCCCTGCTGGTTTTCGCGGTTCTGGCAATCGGACAGATGCGCCGTCAGGGGGCGGGGCAGCCCTGAATATCCACCGCCTTTGACGCGCCGAGCACCGTGAGCCGCAGGGCGGAGCGGTCAATCGCGAAGGGGCGGCCTTCGACATGGGTCATGTAGCTCTGCACCGTGAGGCTCTGGCCTTGGCGGCTGGCCTTGGCAGGGGCGACCCAGATCAGCGGGTTGCCGGCCTCCATCACCACGGTTTCGGCGCCGCCGGTGGTGGGAAGGGTGAGGCGGGCGGTGATGCTCATGCCGTCCTTGGCGGGGGTGATCTGGCAGGAGACATGGGTGAGCCCGGCCTCGCGGGCGGTCAGCGGCTGGGCCGCGAGGGCGGCGGCGACGCGTGGATCGGGGCGGGTCGTGGCGCGGTCCAGAAGGCCCGAGACCTCGACCTGCGCCGGGATGCAAATGTCTTCGCACACGCCGAGATCGACCACCCCGCGCAAGGTCACGTCACCGCCGGATTTGCGCGGTTTGACATGCAGGGGAAGGGTCACTTTTTCCTTGTATCCTATGGACTTGAGCCCCGCCTGATCAATGATGCGCGGGCGCGGCCAGAGCACCTCGACCCCGGCCAGATTGCCCGATCCGCGCCAGTCGAACTGGGGCGGGATACCGGCGTCGCCGGGGGCGCGCCAATAGGTTTTCCAGCCCGGCGCGAGGGTGAATTCGATCCCCGCCATATGGCTGCCGTCGGCGAGACGCCAGCCGGGCAGGATGCGGGCCGAAATGACTTCGCCGGACTGGGCGGAAAGCGGGCTGGCGGCGAGGGCCAGAAGGAGGGAGAGGAGACGTATGATCATGGGCGCGAGGATGGGGCAGGGGGGCGGGAATGCCAATTCACAATCGCGACAAGGGCCAAATGCGGCATCGGATTGCCCACGAATGCAGCCTCTGCTTGCAACCCCGCGCGGGGCAGACCATTGTTGAGATATGAGCAGCGAAACCGATCTCACGGGCAAGCTTTTGATCGCCATGCCGGGCATGGGCGATCCCCGGTTCGCGCATTCCGTCGTGTTGATGTGCGCCTATTCGCCGGAGGGCGCGATGGGGCTGATCATCAACAAGGTGACCGACGAGTTGCGGCTCGATAACCTGTTGGAACAACTGTCTATTCCCAAGTCCCCCATGGCCCGCGACCTGCCGGTGCATTTCGGCGGTCCGGTGGAGCATGGGCGGGGTTTCGTGCTGCATGATCCGTCCTATGAATCGGCGATTTCAACGCTCGAAGTGACGCCCGAATTCTCGATGACGGCGACCATGGATATCCTTGAGGATATGGCGCAGGGGCTGGGGCCGAGCGACGTGATTTTGGCGCTGGGCTATGCCGGGTGGGGGCCCGGGCAGCTCGAGGGGGAGATCGCCGGGAATGGCTGGCTCGTCTGTGATGCGACGCGGGATTTGGTGTTCGCGGCCAAGGATGGCGAGAAATGGGAGGCGGCGCTGGCGAGCCTTGGAATTTCGCCGCTGATGCTCTCGGCGGAGGGCGGCCGGGCCTGAGCTGCGACTCAGGGTCGAAACCCCTTGGTTAACAGGCGAAATTGCCCCGAAATGGCACATCGGCAGCACGTCGGTATTGCGTCGGTAAGACGACAGTGCGGATTTCGGGAACTGGCCCCGGTTACAGCACCGCGCGCGGCGTTAACCGGTAAATTTCGGGTTACACCACCGTTTTCGTAAATAAAGTCTGAAGAATGCCCTAGCGCGGCGCGGCGGCGCGGCGGAGCCGGTCGTTGATGGCGAGGCCGAGCCCGGTGTCGGGCACCGGGGCCACGGCGATGCCGTCAGGCGCGCGGGCGTCGAGCGCGTGCAGGTGGCCAAAGAGGTTGGCCGCCGCCTCGGTCAGATCGCCCGAGGCCGAGAGATTGAGATCGCAGTCCATCGGGCCGAAGCCGAGGAACAGCTCGCCCGGTTCGGCGGCGCGGGCGTTGAGCCGCACCGAGGCACCCGGCGCGTAATGCGAGGCCATCTGGCCGGGGGCGACCAGCGGATCGCCGGTGCTGTGATGGACGAGCGCCATGCCGAGCGCCGCCTCGATCGGCCCGGTGGGCAGACCGCCGGGACGCAGGAGCGTCGGGCTGCGGCCAAGGCCGAGAATGGTGCTTTCCAGCCCGACATCGCAGGCCCCGCCATCGAGCACGGCGGCGATGCGCCCGCCGAGACCGGCGAGCACATGGTCGGCGGTGGTCGGGCTGATCCGGCCCGAGGGGTTGGCTGAGGGGGCAGCAACGGGACCGGCAAATTCCGACAGCAGCCGTTGCGCCACCGGATGCGCGGGCAGGCGGATGGCCAGCGTCGGCAGATCGGCAGTCACCAGCGGCGACAGCCCGGCATCGTCGCGCAGGGGCAGCACGAGGGTGAGCGGGCCGGGCCAGAAGGCCTGGGCCAGCCGGTCGGCCTGATCCGACCAATGCACGTAAGCTTGGGCGCGGTCGATACTGTCGACATGGACGATGAGCGGGTTGAAGCGCGGCCGGCCCTTGGCCTCGAAGATGCGGGCCACGGCCATATCATTGCGCGCGTCGCCGCCAAGCCCGTAGACGGTTTCGGTGGGCAGCGCGACCAGCCCGCCGTCGCGCAGGATGGCGGCGGCGCGGGCGTGGCCCTCGGCATCATCGGCAAGTCGGAGCGTTTCCAGATCAGAGGGGGTCATTTGTGACGCGGCGTTTCGATTGATGGTGACTGTGAGGGGCTTAGGCTAGATTGCAAGGGAATGCAAAGCCGGGACGGGCTGGGACGCAAGGAGTGCAGCATGACATATCGTGCGCCGGTTGAGGATTATCAGTTCATTTTTGACCATGTTGTGGGTCTCGAACAGGTGACCGGGACAGAGCGATTCGCCGAGGCGACGCCGGATCTGCGGGCGGCGATTCTCGGCGAGGCGGGGCGCATGTGCGAAGAGGTTCTGGCGCCGTTGCAGCGGGCCGGGGATCTGACGCCGGCGCGGCTCGAGAACGGGGTGGTGCGGACGAGCCCGGGCTTTGCCGAGGGCTATCGCGCCATTGCCGAGGGCGGCTGGGTGTCGATTGCGGCGGACCCGGCGCATGGCGGCATGGGCCTGCCTGCGAGCCTTGCCACGGCGGTCAATGAGATGATGAGCGGCGCTTGTCTCAGCCTGCAGCTCAGCCCGTTGATGACGCAGGGCCAGATCGAGGCGCTCGAACATCATGCGAGCGACGAGATCAAAGAGGTCTATTTGCCCAAGCTGGTGAGCGGCGATTGGGCCGGGACGATGAACCTGACCGAGGCCCATGCCGGATCGGATGTGGGCGCGCTGCGCACCAAGGCCGAGCCGCAGGGCGATGGCAGCTATGCGGTGACCGGGCAGAAGATTTTCATCAGCTGGGGCGACAATGACATCACCGAGAATGTCTGTCACCTCGTGCTGGCGCGGCTGCCGGGGGCACCGGAGGGCACCAAGGGGATCAGCCTCTTCATGGTGCCGAAATATATCCCCGATGAGGCGGGCAACCCGGGTCAGGCCAATGATCTGCGGGTGGTGAGCCTCGAGCATAAGCTCGGCCTGCATGGCAGCCCCACGGCGGTGATGCAGTTCGACGGGGCGCGCGGCTGGCTCATCGGCGAGGAGGGCGGCGGCATGAAGGCGATGTTCACCATGATGAACAACGCCCGGCTTGGTGTCGGCGGGCAGGGGATCGGCGTCGCCGAGGCCGCCTGTCAGACCGCGCTCGCCTATGCCGAGGAGCGGGTACAGGGCCGCAGCGCGGGGCCGGAAAAGGCGATCATCGGTCATGCGGATGTGCGCCGGATGCTGGCCGAGATGCGGGCCGATACCTTTGCCGCGCGGTCGATTGCGCTCGCCTGTGCGGTGGCGATCGACATGGCCCATGCCACGGGCGGCGCGGACTGGGCGGCGCGGGCGGCGTTTTTGACGCCTATCGCCAAGGCCTTTGGCACCGAGACCGGCATGCGGGTGGCCGAGTTGGGCGTGCAGGTGCATGGCGGCATGGGCTTCATCGAGGAAACCGGGGCCGCGCAATATAGCCGCGATGTCCGGGTCACCGCGATCTATGAGGGCACCAACGGCATTCAGGCGATGGACCTTGTGGGCCGCAAGCTCATGGATGGGGGCGAGGCGGCGGCGGCGATCCTGGACGAGATCGAGGCCCAGGCCGAGGCGGCGCGGGCCGAGATGCCGGAGCTGGCCGAGCCGGTCTGGCAGGCCGCCGAGAACCTGCGCGAGGCGATGGAATGGATGCTCGCGCAGGGCGAGATGACCGAGCGCTTTGCCGGGGCGGTGCCGTTTCTCATGGGGTTCGGCCGGGTTCTGGGTGCGCATTATCACCTGTCGGCGGCGATGGCCGAGGGCGAGGAGGGCAAGCGGCATCGGCTGGCGCGGTTCTATATCCGGCGGCTGTTGCCGCAGAGCGCCGCCTATCTCGCCCATGCCACGGCGGGGGCCGAGGGGGTGATGGCGCTCAGCCCGGACGATCTGCGTTAGGACAGGCTCTGGGCGTAGCGTTCGAGCTGATCGGCGACGGTGCCCCAGCCGTCGTGAAACCCCATGTCCTCATGGCTCTTGCGGGCCTCTGGCGAGCGGTGGCGCGCGGTCGCGGTGTAGAGCGTGCCGCCCGCGCCATCGTCTTCGAGATCGAGAATCGCGGTCATGAAGGGATCGGGGGCGGGTTTCCAGCCCTCGCTATAGCCATCGGTGAAGACCAGCCGGGTCTGTGGCACGACCTCGAGATAGACGCCGGTATTCTCCATTTCCTGCCCCTCGACGAGGAAGGTGGTGTTGAACCGGCCGCCGACGCGCAGGTCGATGTCGCAGCGCGTGACCTGATGCGGCGCGGGGATGAAGAAATGCGGGATATGGTCGGGCGAGGTCCAGCACTCCCAGATCAGCGCCCGGGGTGCGGCGAGGCGGCGGGTGAAACTCAGGTCGGTCTTGGGGTCGAGCATCATGAGCTGCGGTCCTTCATCAGGGTTGTGACATAGCTGTCGAGCCGGTCGAGACGGCCCTCCCAGAGGCTGCGCTGGGTGGCGAGCCAGTCGGTGGCGGGGGCAAAGGCCTCGGGGGCGAGCGCGCAGAGCCGGCTGCGGCCCTGCTTGCGGGTGGTGATGAGCCCGGCGGCCTCGAGACGGGTCAGATGCCCCATGAAGGAGGGCAGCGACATGTCATGCGGCGCGGCGAGCTCGCTCACGCTGGCCTCGCCCCGGGCGAGCCGTTCGAGAATGCGCCGCCGCGTCGGGTCGCCCAGCGCGGTGAAGCAGTCGGAGAGGGTCGAATCATACTTAGCCATGCGCCTAAGTATTGGCGGCGGGCGCGTGCGGTCAAGGGAAAACTTAGGCCCGAGCCTAAGTGACGCGACGCTGTGGCGGCGGGATAGGGCAGGCGGGTTGACCTTGCCGCACCTGCGGGGTCTGTTGGGCGCGAACCGGGGCAGCGCGCCCCGAGGCGCAGAGGGGGCCTCCGCAGATGCAAGACATGACCAAGCCGCGCGGCATTCAGATGCCATGGCCCACGCCGCCCGCCGAGGGCGAGGCCGTCGAGATCGCGCCCGGGCTGCTCTGGCTGCGGCTGCCGCTGCCGATGGCGCTCGACCATGTGAATATCTATGCGCTGGACGAGGGCGAGAGCTGGACCGTGGTCGACACGGGCATTCATTCGAAACGGGCGGTGGCGCTCTGGGAGAAGATCCTCGCCGGCCCCCTGGCGGGCAAACCGGTCAGTCGGGTGATCCTGACCCATCATCACCCGGATCATATCGGCATGGCGGGCTGGCTCATGGAGCGGTTCGGGGCGGAGCTCTGGATGTCGCGCACTGCCTGGCTCATGGCGCGGATGCTCATCCTCGATGTGGAGGAGGTGCCGACCGAACAGGCGCTCGACTATTGGCGCAGTGCCGGGATGGACCCAGAGATTTTCGAGACGCGGCGCACGGGCCGGCCCTATAATTTCGCCGATACCTCCTATCCGCTGCCGGTGGGCTATCGCCGCCTGCGCGAGGGCGAGGTGATCCGGGCGGGCGGGCGCGACTGGGATGTGCGGCTTGGCAATGGCCATGCGCCGGAGCATGTCACGCTCTGGAGTCGCGACGATGCGCTGGTGATAGCGGGCGATCAGATCATCAGCTCGATCAGCCCCAATATCGGCGTCTATCCGACCGAGCCGGAGGCCGATCCGCTGGCCGAGTGGCTCGAATCCTGCGAGCGGCTGGCGGGGTTTGCGCGCGAGGATCATCTGGTGCTCAGCGGGCATAAGCTGCCCTTTACCGGGCTGCCGCATCGGATGCGGCAATTGATCGACAATCACCACGGGGCCTTGCGCCGTCTCGAGGCGCATCTGGCGACCCCGCGCACCGCGGCGGAGTGTTTCGCGCCGCTCTTCAAGCGGCGGATCGATGCCGGCACCTATGGGCTGGCGCTGGTTGAAGCGGTTGCACATCTTAACCATCTCTATCAGGCTGGCCGCATCACGCGGGCGCGGCGCGCCGATGGGGCGTGGCTGTGGCAGGCACAAGAGGGCTGCAAGAAAGGCTGAGCGATGGAAGACGAAATCAGGACATCCGCCGAGGCGATGGAAGCGGCCGCGATCCCGCGCTGTCGCGAGGTTCATGCCGATCCCAAGCGCTGTCGTGGCGGCGAGGATGTGGTGGAAGGCGTCGAGCTCGAACCTGTCGAGCAGAAAAGCCCGGCGCAATGGGCCTATGAGCGGCTCATCCTCTATATCCAGAATTTCGAGAAGACCCTCGATAATGAACATGAGGTCGCCATGGGCTTTGCCGGGGATTCGACCGGGGTGATCCGCATCGAGGGCATGGGCTATTTCGACCCGGATATCGTGACCTTTTACGGCAGTGATGCGACCGGGGCCAAGACCCAGCTCATCCAGCATGTGACGCAGCTCAGCGTGATGCTGCGCGCCCTGCCGAAACAGGTTGAGGAAGAAGAGCCGACACGCATCGGGTTCCGGCTGGCGCAGGGGCTCAAACCCGAGTGAGGGGAGGGCGATTTTCGCCCGCCCTGCGACAGCATGGGGCGTGACAGCCCGCGGCAAATGCAGTAACAGGCTGACCAACACGCGATTTGAAAAGGATTTGGCACGATGGCCGAGTACAAGCATGGCGAAATGGACATCACCGTTCAGGAAAAGACCTTTGAGCAATTCATCAAATGGTCGATGCGCGTTGGCATCTTTTCGATCGGGGTTCTGATCTTCCTCGCGATTTTCAACGGCTGATCCAGCTGCTGATCTGACGGCGGCCCCAGAGCGGGCCGCGTCGCAGTTCTTGGGGGACGGGACATGCGCCCAATCGGGTTTGCGCTTTGCGCGATGCTGGCGCTCGGCGGGTGCGCGGGCGAACGTGTCTGGGCCCCGGACGAGGCCGTCAAGGCCGCGGCCTATCGCCATGACGGGCCGCCGCGCCTGACCCTCTTTACCATGCTCAACAACAAGACCGGGGCGGGGGCGCATACCTCTCTCATGGTCAATGGCTCGCAGCGGATCATTTTCGATCCGGCGGGGTCGTTCGGGCATGAGACGATCCCCGAGCGCAATGACGTGCTCTTTGGCGCGACGCCGCCGGTGGTCGATGTCTACACCCGCTATCACGCGCGCGAGACCTATCACGTCAAGATCCAAGAGCTCGACGTGTCGCCCGCCGTGGCGCAAAAGGCGATGGCGCTGGTGCAGGGCTATGGCGCGGTGCCGAGCGCGCAATGCGCGCGCAGCACCTCGAGCGTTTTGGCCGAGCTTTTCCCCGGTCAGATCGCGGCGACCTGGTATCCCAAGCAGCTCGCCGAGCAGTTCGGCCAATTGCCCGGCGTGCGCGAGCAGGTGCTGCATGAATATGACAGCGACGACAATTCCAAGGTGCTGGCCGCCTGGGACCCTGCCAAGGTGAATTGAGGCGGGGCCTCTGTTTTTTCAAAGAGTTAGCATGAGGTGGGCAGGGCCGGGAGGCTCCTGACCATTTCTGTCGTGCGCGGCGGTTAGGTCGGGGCAATGTTCATTTTCAGGAGCTTGCCATGCCCACGCTTTACCACGCCCCGCAGTCCCGGTCCTCGTCGCTTCTCGTGCTGGTCGAGGAGATGGGGATCGGCGATCAGATTGATGTCGTCGAGGTCCATGTCCGCCGCCAAGATGGCAGCGGCGGTCCCGATCCGCGCAATCCGCATCCCGAGGGAAAGGTGCCCTATCTGGTGGCGGGCACGGATCATCTGCGCGAGCGTGGGGCGATCGTGGCCTATCTCACCGACCGCTTTCCCGAGGCGGGGCTTGGCCGGCCTGTCGGGCACCCGCAGCGCGGCACCTATCTCAGCTGGCTGTTCTATTATCAGGGGGTGATGGAGCCGGTGCTGGTGCTCGACTGGGCCAAGGTGGATCACCCGGCGGTGCGGGCGACGTTTCGCGATCTGGAGACGGTGTTTGCGCGGCTGTCGGAGGCGCTGACGGATCAGCCCTATCTTCTCGGGAAAAGCTATTCGGCGGCGGATCTACTGCTCTCGAGCCCGTTTCAGTGGCTGCCCGAGGCGTTGCCGGAGGACCCGGCGATCCGGGCGTGGGTCGCGCGCTGTGCCGACCGGCCGGCGATTGCGGCGGTGGCGGCGCGGGAGGCGGCGCTGGTGTGAGCCCGGCAGGTGCGGCCCATAAAAAACGCCCCGTGAAACTCACGGGGCGTTGCCAGGTGCAGGGAGGGTATTGGATCAGCCGAAGACCTTGGTTAGGGCCTTGTCGGTGGCCTCGATGATCTGGTCGATGTCGTCCTTGGTGGCGATCAGCGCGGGCGAGTAGCACAGCGTGTTGTTGAAGCCCGGGATCGAACGGTTGGTGACCCCGATGATCACGCCTTGGGCGCCACAATCGCCGACCACGGCCTGAGCCTGCTTTTCGTCCACCGGCTCTTTGCTCGACCGGTCGGCGACCAGTTCGGCGCCGAGGAAGAGGCCCTTGCCGCGGACATCGCCGATGACGGCATGCTTGTCCTTGAGCGCGTGCAGCTGGTCGAGCATGTAGGCGCCCATGGCGTTACAATTGTCGAGCAGGTTCTCTTCTTCGATGATCGCCATGTTTTCCAGCGCCGCGGCGGGACCGGCGGTGCAGCCGCCAAAGGTCGAGATGTCGCGGAAATAGTTCAGCGGATCGCTGGCGTCGTCCTTGAAGAGCTCGAACACGCGCTCGGAGGTGACGCAGCAGGCGATGGCGGCATAGCCGGAGGCGACGCCTTTGGCCATGGTCACGAAATCGGGCTTCACGCCGTAATGCTGATAGCCGAACCAGGTGCCGGTGCGGCCGACGCCGCAGACCACTTCGTCGATATGCAGGAGGATATCGTATTTCTCGCAGATTTCCTGCACGCGGGGCCAGTAGCCTTCGGGCGGCACGATGACGCCGCCGCCGGCGGTGATCGGCTCGAGGCAGAGCGCGCCGACGGTGTCGGGGCCTTCGGCGAGGATCACCTCTTCGATCGCATTGGCGGCCGCGATGCCGTATTCCTCGCCCGAGAGATCCCACTGGGCGCGGTATTCAAGGCAGTGCGGCACACGCACGAAACCGGGCACATAGGGGCCGTATTGCGCGCTGCGCTCGTCCTGACCACCGGCCGAGAGCGTGGCGATGGTGGTGCCGTGATAGTCGCGGTCGCGGTAGAGGATCTTGTGCTTTTTGCCGCCATAGCGTTTGTGCGCGATCTGGCGCACCATCTTGAACGCCTTCTCATTCGCCTCGGAGCCCGAGTTCGTATAGTAGACGCGGGTCAGGCCGGGCATTTTCGAGATCAGTTTCTCGGAGAAGAGCGCGCCGGGGATCGAGCCTGCGGAGCCTGCGAAATAGGGCAGTTTCACCAGCTGGTCACGCACCGCGTTGGCGATCCGTTCGCGGCCATAGCCCACGTTGACGGTCCAGACGCCGCCGGAGACCGCGTCGACATATTCCTTGCCCTTCTGGTCCCAGACGCGCATGTCCTTGCCTTCAAGGATGATCCGCGGCTCGCCGGTTTCGAACGGCTTGTGCTGGGTCAGGTGGTGCCAGACATGGGCGCGGTCAGCGTCCACGATTTTTTCGATATCGTTATCGAGGAATTTTCCGTCCATCATGAAACTCTCCATCGGGATGGGACGCGGCAGCGGCCGGTCGCGGGGTCTTTGCTATTCGATCCACCTGTTTGGCCTCAGAATCGGGAAATGCGATAGGGCCAGAGGGCGTATACTTATAACACCAGATGGAGCCATACCCTAATCCTGGCCCTGCCACCCCACGGGTTTGCGCCAGAATATGCCGGGATTTCGTCAGTCGGGACCTGCGGGCTCAGCGCCCGTCATAGCCGCGTTTCTGCGCCTTGTAGAGCTGGGCATAGAGGCCGTTCTCGGCCAGGAGCTCGTCATGCTGGCCGTCTTCAACGAGACGCCCGCCTTCGAGCACGAAGATCCGGTCGGCGTCCGAGATCGAGCTCAGCCTATGGGCCACGATGATGGTGGTCTTGCCCTTGGTGAGCCGGGTCAGCGCCGCCTTGATCCGTTCCTCGGTGGCCTGATCGAGCGCCGACGTCGCCTCGTCCAGCAGCAGGATCGGCGCGTCGCGCAGGAAGGCGCGGGCGATGGCGATGCGCTGTTTCTGGCCGCCCGAGAGCTGGGCGCCCTTGGGGCCGACGGGGGTGTCGCCGCGACGGCGGATCAGCTCGGCGATGTCGGCATCCTCGGCGGCCTGCCAGACCTCGGCCTCGGTGGCGTCGGGGCGCACATAGCGGATGTTGTCCCAGATCGAGGCGTTGAAGATCACGATATCCTGGGCCACCACCGAAAACGCGCCGCGCAGCGATCCGACCTTGAGCCGATCGATGGGCGTGTCGCCGATGCGGATTTCGCCGCCTTGCGTGTCATAGAGCCGCGACAGCAGCGACAGGATCGTCGTCTTGCCCGAGCCGGTGGCGCCGACGATGGCCGAGACCTTGCCGCCGGCGAATGTCAGGTCGAGCCCGTCAAAGAGCGGCTGTTCCGGGTCATAGGCAAAGCGCACCTTGTCCAGCGTGATGTCGGCGCGGGTGTCGAATTCGGCCAAAGCCTCGGCGTGGTCGGCGATGGTGGGGGTCTGATGGAAGAGGCCGCGCACCCGGTCGAGCAGCACCAGATTGGCCTGCAACCCGCCGAAGAACTGCGCCAGGAGCCGGGCCGGATCGAACACCATGACCATGCCGAGAAGGAAGGTGATGATGCCCGCGCCATCGACGTCGAATTCGGGGCGGAGCACCATATAACCGCCGCCGCCGATCACCAGCACATAGACGAAGGCCGAGCTCAGGTCGATCGAGGGCATGACCAGCGCCTGGGTGATCTGCACCCGGTTGAGCAGGTCGCGGATGGATTTGGTGCCCTGCATCAGCCGCGAGACTTCCATATCCTCCTGGCTCGAGATCTTGACCGTGCGCATGCCGGTCACGGTTTCCTCGATCCCGTTCATATAGTTGGCGATGGCGGTTTCGGCCTCGCCCTGCGCCTGTTTCACCCGGTCCGAGACATAGTTCATCACCCAGATGATGAAGGGCAAAACCACCACGGCGGTGCCAAAGAGAATGGGGTTCTTATAGATCAGATAGCCCGAGACGATGATCACGGTCACCGCGTCGCGCACCGCATTGGCGACGCCGAGGCCGACGAACATGCCAAGCGTCTGGGTCTGGCTCACGATACGCTGGATGATTTCGCCGGATTTGGTGCGCTCGAAATAGGCGAGGTCGAGCTTCATCAGATGGGTGAGCATGTCGCGGCGCATCTCGAAGATCGCTTGGTTGGCCATGCGCACCGTGACCAGCGGCACCAGATAGGACATCAGCCCGCGCACCGCGAAGAGGAAGAAGACCGCGAGACAGACCATCGCCAATTCGCGCAGCGTGCCGCGCTCGAAGATCACCCTGAGGCCGTTTTCGGTCATCGACAGGAATTGCTGGAACACCACGCCCTGCACGAGGATCATGGCGAGCACGATCAGCAGCTTGCCCATATGTTTGCGCAGGTAGTTCGACCAGAACCAGCGCATGTTGTCGCGATCTGCCTGGGAATAGAGCGGGCCGCGTTTCTCTTTGGGGGTGTCGGTCATGAAAGGGCCTGATTGCTATGCGGAGCGGGGCAGCGTGAGAGGCCCGGGGGGACCCGGGCTTGGCTGCTCTTACCCGGTCTGGCGGCGGAGGTCACGCCTTGGATCGCCTGAGAGCGCCCTGACGCCCTGGCGTGGCCCCCTCCTGCATCATTCCCAGCAGCTGACCAGCACGGTCATCCGCCCGGCGGCATCGCTCAGCGCATCGGCGGGAAGCCGGTCGAGCGTGCCCGCGGCGGCGGGGGTGATCCCGGCCTCTTGCAGGATCTTGGTCAGCGCGTCGGTATTGGCGGCGAGGCTCACCCCATCGGGGAGCACCCGGTCAGCCCCGGCCCCGGGCAGGAGCATGCCGAGCACCGCGCCGCCGGTGTCGACCACCGGCCCGCCCGCATCCCCGTCGAGCGCATTGAGCGCCAGCCGCTTCATCCCCGCCTCGCCATTGAGGCCGCGAATATCCTCGAGCTGGCCATAGGTGAGGGTCGGTGCGCCGAGCACGCCGCCGAAGGAATAGCCAGCGACCGCGATCTCGGATTTGAGCCGGGGGGTGACGGTCTGAAACTGGGCCACGGATTGCGGCGCGAGCTGATCATTGGGGCGCAGCACGGCGATGCCGGCCGCGTCATCGCGGGCGGCGATGGTGGCGCGGTGGTCATCCTCGATGGTGACATAGCCGCAGCCCTCGAGCGCCTCGGTGGTGGTGACGACGCTGCCCGCGTTGTCGACGTAAAAGCCCGAGCGGCTGCGCAGCGGTTTGCGGATTTCGAGCCCGGAGATGAGATCGACGCTCTGGGCGTCGGCATCGCCTGCGCGGGCGTCGAGCACGCCGTCGATCCGCGCAAAGCTTGCTTGCATTTCCGCGAGGACGCGGGCGCGGCGTTCTTCGTCCCCGGCGGGCCAGACGAGGGTAAAGCCCTTGATCCGGCCATTTTTGAGCGAGGCGACGGTGTGGGAAATCTGGGTCGCGCCTTCGCCGATCAGCTCGAAACTGTCGGATTTGCGTTCGCGTGGGCCGTCGAGCGGCACGATCTCGAGGGTCTGCATGATGTCATAAAGACCAAAGAGCGTGTCCTGATCGCCTTCCTGGCTGATGAGGAGCACCTTGGCGGGGATGTCGCCCTTGGCCTCGTAATGGGCGAAGGGCGGCTCGAGCCGGGAGAATTCCACCACGCCGAGCGGCAGTTTCATCCGGATGCCGGTGGCGGAATCATCGACCACCTCGAGCCCCATGCCCTTGAGCACGGCGTTATATTGGTCGAGCAGGTCGGCGCGCTGGGCGGTGGTGAGAATGCCGGTGGCGTCGTAATTATTGGCCTCCTGCCAGGACGCCATGGAGCGCCGGGTGCCCGCGCCAAAGGCCGCGTCGATGCGGCCATCATAGTGACCGGCCCATTGCAGGGCGACCTGCAGCGCGGCGCGTTCGTCATAGCTCAGCTCGCGTTCGCTGCGGCGGGCCTCGGCGGGGGTTTCGTCCACCGGTTCGGGCTCGGGCAGGATCGGCACTTCGGCGACGGTGGTGTCGGTCGTGCCGGTGGTTTCTGCGGTGTCGGTTTCTTCTGTGGCTGTCTCGGCGGTGGTCTCGGGCGTGGTCTCGGGTGCAGTGACCGGCGCCTGACCGAGAAGCTGGGCCAGCACGGTGCTGCCGACCGGCCAGATCTGGCGGGAATAATCCTCGCTGTCGGCGATATAGCTGTCGCGGGGGATGCGGCCTTCGGCGCGGAGCACGCGCAGCACCTGGTTGGCATCCTCGCGGCGATAGGGGCCGAGCGCCACGGCGAACCAGCCGCGGCCAAGGTCGAACCCGTTCACATCCTCAAGCTGGGCCGCGCGGCGGCGGAGCGCCTCATTGGCCTCGGCGAGGCTGGGCTGGGCTTCGATCTGGACCCAGACGAGAGCATCGTCATTCGACTGGGCCGAGGCGGTGGAAATAATAGCCGCCAGAGCGAGAACCGCCGCGAGAAAATAACGCATCATGAGAGTAAGAATTCCTTGGCCTGTCGTTTTATCGTTGGTCTGCACCCTGTTTTATCAAATCTCAGGGGGGATGCATCTAAAATTAACCTCTTTATGCTGTGCCGCTTTGGCCGATTGACCCTGTGCGGCCCTCGCCGTAGGTAGGGGGCGAATTTTCAGGGGTTTCAGCATGGCCGACGCAATCGACAAACCGCGCTCTTTCCAGGAAATCATCCTGCGGCTGCAGAGCTATTGGGCAGCCAAGGGCTGTGCCATCATGCAGCCCTATGACATGGAGGTCGGCGCGGGCACGTTTCACCCGGCGACGACGCTGCGCTCGCTCGGCTCGACGCCTTGGGCGGCGGCCTATGTCCAGCCCTCGCGGCGTCCGACCGACGGGCGCTATGGCGAGAACCCGAACCGGTTGCAGCATTACTATCAGTATCAGGTGCTCATCAAACCGAGCCCGCCCGATCTGCAGGAGCTCTATCTCGGGTCGCTCAAGGCGATCGGCATCGACGCGGCGCTGCATGATATCCGCTTTGTCGAGGACGATTGGGAGAGCCCGACGCTCGGCGCTTGGGGTCTCGGCTGGGAGGTCTGGTGCGACGGGATGGAGGTGAGCCAGTTCACCTATTTCCAACAGGTCGGCGGCCATGATTGCCAGCCGGTCTCGGGCGAGCTGACCTATGGGCTCGAACGGCTGGCGATGTATGTGCTCGGCATTGATCACGTGATGGACATGCCGTTCAACGATCCCGACGCGCCGATCGCGCTCAGCTATGGCGATGTGTTCCGCCAGACCGAAGAGGAATATGCGCGCTGGAATTTCGACGTGGCCAACACGCAGGTGCTGCTCAAGCATTTCGAGGAGGCCGAGGCGGAATGCGAGGCGATCCTCGCGCAGGAGGATGTGGACCCGAAGACCGGCAAGCGCATCGTCATGGCGCATCCGGCCTATGATCAATGTATCAAGGCGAGCCATATCTTTAACCTGCTCGACGCGCGCGGCGTGATCAGCGTCACCGAGCGGCAGGCCTATATCGGCCGGGTGCGGGCGCTGGCCAAGCAATGCGCCGATGCCTTCGTGCGTACCGAGGCCGGGGGATACAAAGCCGGGGAGCAGGTCGCCTGATGGGCAAGTTTCTCGCCATATTGCTGGTTGGCTGCGCGGTGATCGCGGGCGGCGGCATGTATTACCTGCAGGTCTATCACTATTATGACGAGGTCGTGTCGATCCCCGGCACCGATGTCGCGCTCACCCCGCAGGGATCGAGCGACGCCGAGCCGGTCTCTTATGACAATTTCCAAGGCATCGATGCCGACAGCAGCCCGATCCGCTATCGCGCCTGTTTCACCACCTCGCTGAGCCATGCGACGCTCGACAAGACCTATCGCAGCTACAAGCCGGCCGAGCCGCGCGTGGCGCCGGGCTGGTTCGATTGTTTCGACGCGTCGGAGGTCGGTGAGGCGCTCGAGAGCGGCGAGGCCAAGGCCTATCTCGGCACCGAGAATGTACAATATGGCATCGACCGCGTCGTTGCCATTCATGAGGACGGGCGCGGCTTTGTCTGGCATCAGATCAACCGCTGCGGCGAGATCGTATTCGATGGCCAGCCTGCGCCCGATGACTGCCCCACACCACCCGAAGGGTACTGAGACATGCCGGATCTTCTGATCGAACTTTTCTCCGAAGAAATCCCTGCGCGGATGCAGGCCAAGGCCGCCGAGGATCTGCGCCAGAGGGTCACCGATGGGCTGGTCGAGGCCGGGCTGACCTATGCCGGGGCGGCAAGCTTTTCCACGCCGCGCCGTCTGACGCTGGCCATCGAGGGGATGCTGGCGCAGTCGCCGACGCTGCGCGAGGAACGCAAGGGCCCGCGCGTCGATGCGCCGGAGAAGGCGATTGAAGGCTTTCTGCGCGGCGCGGGGGTGAGCCGGGATGAGCTTGAGGTGCGGGATGAGAAGAAGGGTCAGGTCTATTTCGCGGTGATCAGCAAGCCGGGCCGCCCGGCGGAAGAGATCGTCGCCGAGGTGCTGGAGCAGACGATCCGCAATTTCCCCTGGCCGAAATCCATGCGCTGGGGCGCGGGCAGCCTGCGCTGGGTGCGGCCGCTGCATTCGATCCTGTGCCTGATGACCAATGACGCGGGCGAGGCCCACATCGTGCCGATGGATGTCGACGGCATCACGGCGGGCGACAGCACCGAAGGCCATCGGTTCATGGCGCCGGGGCGGTTTGCCGTGACCTCGTTCGAGGATTACGCCGCCAAGCTCAAACGCGCCTATGTGGTGCTCGACCCCGAAGAGCGGGCGCAGGCGATCTGGCAGGAGGCGAGCAATCTGGCCTTTGCCGCCGGGATGGAATTGGTCGAGGACAAGGGTCTCTTGCGCGAGGTGGCGGGGCTTGTGGAATGGCCGGTGCCTCTCATGGGGGCGATTGACGAGGCGTTTCTCGGGCTGCCGCCCGAGGTGCTGCAGACCTCGATGAAAGAGCATCAGAAGTTTTTCTCGGTGAAGAACCCCAAGACCGGGCGGATCGAGAAATTCGTGACCGTGGCAAACCGCGAGACCGCCGATCACGGCGCGACGATCCTTGCGGGCAACCAGAAGGTCCTGTCGGCGCGGCTGGCGGATGCGAAATTCTTCTGGGAGAATGATCTGCGCGAGGCGGAAGCGGGCGGCACGGCCTGGCTTGCGTCGCTCGAC
Organism: Roseovarius nubinhibens ISM; assembly: GCF_000152625.1. Lineage (GTDB taxonomy): Bacteria > Pseudomonadota > Alphaproteobacteria > Rhodobacterales > Rhodobacteraceae > Roseovarius > Roseovarius nubinhibens. The sequence continues at coordinate 2,028,280 of NZ_CH724156.1, forward strand.
AATGTGACCTTTCACAACAAGCTTGGCAGTCAGGCGGCGCGGATCGACCGGATCGCGGCACTGGCCCGCGAGATTGCCGGGGTCACCGGCGCCGATGCCGATCTGGCGGAACAGGCGGCGCGCTGGGCCAAGGCCGATCTGAGCTCGGAAATGGTCTATGAATTCCCCGAGTTGCAGGGTTTGATGGGGCGGTACTATGCCGAGAAGGCCGGGCTTCCCGCCGAGGTGGCCGGGGCTGCGCAAGAGCATTACTCGCCGCTCGGCCCGTCGGATGATGTGCCGACCGCGCCGGTGTCGGTGACCGTGGCGCTGGCCGATAAGCTCGACACGCTGACCGGGTTCTGGGCGATTGACGAGAAACCCACCGGCTCGAAAGACCCGTTCGCGCTGCGCCGTGCGGCGCTGGGGGTGATCCGGCTGGTGTTGGAGAATGGGCTGTCGCTCAACATGGATGAGGCGATTGCCAAGGGGCTTGGCCAACAGCCCGGCGCGACTGATGGCGCGGCGGCGGACCTCCTGTCCTTCATCCATGACCGGCTCAAGGTCTATCTGCGCGACGAGGGTCTGCGCCATGATGTGATCGACGCCTGCCTTGCCATGGAGGGCAATGACGATCTGGCGCTGGTGGTCAAACGGGCGCGGGCGCTGGGCGAGATGCTCGGCACCGAGGATGGCGAGAACCTGTTGCAGGGGTTCAAACGCGCCAACAACATCCTGAGCCAGGCCGAGGACAAGGACGGTGTCGAATATTCCTATGGCGCCGATGTGAAATTCGCCGAGACCGAGGAAGAGCGCGCGCTGTTCGCGGCGCTCGATGCGGCGGAGCCCAAGATCGCGGCGGCGCTCAAGGCGCAGGATTTCAACGCGGCGATGGCGGCCATGGCGGCGCTGCGCGCGCCGATCGATGCGTTTTTCGAGGCGGTGCAGGTCAACACCGACAAGGACGTGGTGCGGCGCAACCGGCTCAACCTGCTCAGCCGCATTCGCGGGCTGGTGGGATCGGTGGCCGATCTGACCCGCGTCGAGGGCTAATCGACGCCGCCGCGCCCCGGTCTGGCAGGGGCGCGGTTTTCCTTGCCTTGTTCGGTGCGACCCCTATGCTGCGCGGACAGCAAAGGATGTGCCGCAATGCAGCATAATGACCCAGACATCACCCTGATCACCCCGGACGCGCCGATGGCGGCCGAGACCCATGGCGGGCGGGCGAAATGCCTGCAGCGTCTGGTGCGGCTCGACCTGCCGGTGCCGACGACGGTGGCGCTGTCGTTCAAGGCGGTGCGGGCGATTGCGGCGGGCGATATCACCTGTGCCGAGGCGTTGCTCCGGCCCTTTGGGGCGCATCCGCTCCTATGCGTGCGGCCCTCGTCGGAAGACCCCGATTGGGGCGGGCCGCGCGCGGTGCTCAACATCGGGATGAACGATGCCCAGTTCGAGGCCCTGTCAGAGCGGATCGGGCGCGAGGCGGCGGCCAAGCTCTATCTGCGGTTCGTGCAGAGCTATGCGATCCATGTGGCGCGGCTCGACCCGGATGATCTCGACGATGTGAGCGACGCGCCGGTGAAAGGGCTTCAAGAGGCGCTCGATATCTATGAGGATGAGGCCGAGGAGCCGTTTCCGCAGGACCCGGCGGTGCAGCTCATCGAAGTGCTACGGTCGATGGCGCGGGCTTGGGAAGGCACCACGGCGCGGCTCTTGCGGCAGGCCAAGGGGGCACCGGCGGATGCCGGGCTCGGCCTTGTGGTGCAGTCGATGGCGCTGGGCGTCGGGCAGGGCGAATGCGGCTCGGGGGTGATGCAGCTCGTCAACAGCGTGTCGGGCGAGCGCAAGATCACCGGCCGTTACCTGAGCCAGAGCCAGGGGCGCGATGCGCTCACCTCCGGGGCGGGGGCGATGTATCTCGAACGCGATCCGCGTGGTCCCTCGCTCGAGGAATTGGCGCCCGAGGCCTTTGCCCGGCTCAAATCCTATACCCAGCTCATGCGCGAGAAGCTGCGCGAAGAGATGCAGGCCGAGTTCACCATCGAGAATGGTGAGGTCTTTTTGCTCGACGGGGTGCGGGTGGTGCGCAATGCGCGGGCCGCCGTCGGCATCGTGGTGGCGCTGGCCGAGGACAAGATCATCAGCCGCGAAGAGGCGTTGATGCGGATCGAGCCGCGGGCGCTCAATGAATTGCTGCACCGGCAGGTCGACCCGGAGGCGCATCGCGATGTGCTGGCCAAGGGGGTTGCGGCGAGCCCAGGTGCCGCGAGCGGTGTCATCGTCTTTAGCCCCGAGGCGGCGCAGGCCCATGCGGCGCAGGGCGTGGCCTCGATCCTCGTGCGGCGCGAGACCAGCCCCGAAGACATTCGCGGCATGCATGCGGCGGCGGCGGTTCTGACCGAGCGCGGCGGCATGACCAGCCACGCGGCGGTGATCGGGCGCGGCATTGGTCTGCCCTGTGTGGTGGGGGCCTCGTCGCTGCGGTTCCAGACCACCCGCAAATTGTTGACCGCGCCGGATGGCCGGGTCTTCCGCGAGGGCGACAAGATCACCATCGACGGCACCAATGGCGAGGTTCTGGCAGGCGAGCCGGCGCTTCTCGAGGCGGGCAATCTCGACAGTCTGCGGGTGCTGATGGCCTGGGCCGATGCGGTGCGCGACATCGAGGTGCGGGCCAATGCCGACACGCCGCGCGATGCGGAGACGGCGCGCTGGTTCAATGCCGAGGGCATCGGGCTGTGCCGGACGGAACATATGTTCTTTGAGGCGGACCGGCTCATCGTGATGCGCGAGATGATCTTTGCCAAGACCAGCAAGGACCGGGCCGCCGCGCTCGAGCGGCTGTTGCCGATGCAGCGGGCGGATTTCGCCGATCTCTTCCGCATCATGGAGGGCAAGCCGGTTTGTATCCGGCTGCTCGACCCGCCGTTGCACGAGTTTCTGCCCACCGGGCGCAGCGGCCATCGCGAGCTGGCCGAGGCGCTCGATCTGCCGCTGTCGGATGTGACGCGGCGGGTGGAGGCGCTCGGCGAATATAACCCGATGCTGGGGATGCGGGGCGTGCGTCTCGGCATCACGGTGCCGGAGATTTACGAGATGCAGGCGCGGGCGATTTTCGAGGCGCTGCTGAGCCAGGGCGAGGGGCGCGATCCGGTGGTGCCGGAAATCATGATCCCGCTGGTGTCGGCGAGCCGCGAGGTCGATCTCGTCAAGAGCCGGATCGACGCGGTGGCGAGCGCCGTGCGCAACGAGAGCGGCCGGGAATTCACCTATCGTCTCGGCGTGATGGTCGAGACGCCGCGCGCCGCGCTGCGGGCCGGAGATATTGCGCCCAAGGTGGCCTTCCTGAGCTTTGGCACGAACGATTTGACCCAGATGACCTATGGGCTGTCGCGCGACGATGCGGGGCGGTTCATGTCGGATTATGTGCAGCAGGGCGTCTATCCCGAAGACCCGTTCCATTCGCTCGATGTCTACGGGGTGGGCGAGCTGCTCAGTCTCGGGGCGGCGCGGGCGCGGGAGACCAATCCGAACCTCGTTTTGTCGATCTGTGGCGAGCATGGCGGCAACCCCGAATCGATTGCCTTCTGTCGGGCGGCCGGATTTGACTATGTTTCCTGCTCTCCCTTCCGGGTTCCGGTGGCGAGACTCGCCGCGGCGCAGCTCGCCATCAAGGACAAGATCGGGTAGGTTCCCCCTTAATTTCACACTGTATCTAGTGGTCTCGCGCGGGTTTTCGCCCTTGCGACATTCCGCCCCCTGCCACATGGGTGGACGAATCTTGCCACATTGATTAAACGCCCCGGATCGCCGAAGGCCGTGCCCGTGTCGGGCTAGGAGGACCGGAATGCTGATGAGAGTTATGACGATACTGCTTTTGCTGGCGGGGCAGGCACATGCCGAGTCGACCGCCGCCGAGCTGATCGGGCAGGAGAAACGCGCCCTGCAGAATATGAAAGAGGACCGTCTGGCCTCGCTTCTCAAACCCGGTGCGGGCAAGTTTGCCTATTCGCGCCAATGGGTCGATGCCCAGAAAGCCGTGAAGGGCGATGCCGAATGGCGCTGCCTCTCCGAGGCGCTCTATTTCGAGGCACGGGGCGAGAGCGTGAAGGGCCAGTTCGCCGTGGGCGAAGTGATCCTCAACCGGGTGGACAACCCGAATTATCCCAACACCGTCTGTGGCGTCATCAATCAGGGCACGGGGCGCAAATACGCCTGTCAGTTCACCTATACCTGTGACGGCCATAAGGAAGTGATCGGCGAGCCGCGCGCCTTTGAGCGGGTCGGCAAGATCGCCAAGCTGCTGATCAGCGGTGCGCCGCGTCAGCTCACCGATGGGGCGACCCATTACCACACCCGCGCGGTCAACCCGCGTTGGGCGCGGATTTTCCCGCGCACCGCCACCATTGGCGTGCATCATTTCTATCGGCAGCCCACGCGCCTGTCGCAGAACTGACCCTCTGCGTCGTCAATCCCGTTTGTTGAGCAGCGCGGCCCGTGCTAAGGCGCGGGTCTGTTACCACGAGCCGCAGGGGCGAGACACGCGATGAGCAATGAGACCAGCCTGGCATTCGATCATCCCGAAGCGCGGGCCAAGGCCATGGCCGGCGATGCGCCGCTGGATCGCATTTCGGTGCGCGACCATGTGGTCGAGGTCGAGATCGGCGCCTTTCAGGCGGAACGCGGTCTGACCCAGCGGGTGTCGTTCAACGTGGTGGTCGAGGTCCGGCCTGTCGATGCCGAGCTCGACGATGATGTGGATCGTATCCTCTCCTATGACCGGGTGACCGAGGCGATTGCCGGGGCGCTCGCCGAAGAGCGGCTCAACCTTCTTGAAACCCTGGCCGAACGTGTCGCCGAGCGGATCCTTGGCGAGCCGCAGGCGATGCGGGTCTTTGTGCGGATCGAAAAGCTCGACCGGGGGCCCGGGGCGCTTGGCGTCGAGATTGTCCGCGCGGTGGATGAGCATCACGCGCGCCCGGCCACGCCGCAGGCCGACAGCACGCCGCATCCGCATGTGGTCTTTCTCAGCAATGACGCGATCACCTCGGCCAATCTGGGCCGCTGGCTCGATCAGCTCGAGGCGCGGGCCGAGCCGGTGATCCTCTGTGTCGGGCGGGCGGCCGCGCAGCCGCCGCAGACCGGCCATAAGATGACCCAGCGGCGGGTCGATCTGCTGGCCATCGAGCAAAATGCCTGGTGCCTTGGCGGGCGCGATGATCGCTGTGTCGTGGTGGCGACGCGGACCGAGCTCGACTGGGCGATGAAGAACGGTCAGATCAGCGTCTGGGCGCCGTCGAAGATCGTGCTCGACGCGGTCGATGGGCCGCGCGTCGGGCCGGAGGATCCGGTGGCGCTGGCGGCGTGGTTCGCGGGCCATATGGAAGCCTCGGATCTGATGGTGATCGGGGCCGAGCCGCCGCACGCGGCGCCGGTGGACATCATCGTGCAGGATATTACAGAATCCGGGCTATGAGCGTCTATTACCGTCCCATTCTTCGCCATGATCCGATCCGGCCCGAGGGCGCGCTGACGCTCGGCGGCGGCTGGTGCTGGTTCGATAGGGTCGAGCTGCTTGAACGCGGCGGGCCGGGGCGGGTTGTCCCCGCCTCCGAGCTGCCCGAGGAGATGCGCGCGCGGCTCTGTGCGCCGCGGCCAGAGATTGCGGGGCTGAGGTTTGACGCGCCGCGGCTGATGGGCATTCTCAACGTGACGCCCGACAGTTTTTCCGATGGCGGGCTGCATTTCGACCCAAGCGATGCGCTGGCGCACGCGCGGCAGATGCGCGACGAGGGGGCCGAGATCATCGACATCGGCGGCGAGAGCACCCGGCCTGGTGCCAGCGAAGTGCCGGTGGCGGAAGAGATCCAACGCACTGCGCCGGTGATCGAGGCCATTCGGGCCGAGATGGACCTGCCGATCTCGATCGACACGCGCAAGGCCCCGGTGGCCGAGGCCGCCCATGCGGCGGGGGCCGATCTGGTCAATGACGTGGCGGGGTTCACCTTTGATCCGGCGCTCGCGCCCTATTGTGGGGCGGCGGGGCTGCCGGTCTGTGTGATGCATGCGCAGGGCACGCCGGATATCATGCAAAAAGACCCGCGCTATGATGATGTGGCGCTCGATGTCTATGACTATCTGGCCGAGCGGATTGCGGCGCTCGAGGCGGCGGGGGTGCCGCGGGCGGCGATCCTCACCGATCCGGGCATCGGCTTTGGCAAGACGCAGGCGCATAACCTGACGCTGTTGCGCAACCTGTCGCTGTTTCACGGGCTTGGCTGTGCCATTCTTCTCGGCGTGTCGCGCAAGCGGTTCATCGGAGAGATTGGCGGCACCGGCGAGGGCGCGGAGCGGATGCCGGGATCGGTCGCCGTGGCGCTGGCCGGGGTGGCGCAGGGGGTGCAGGTCTTGCGGGTGCATGACGTCGGCGCCCATCGCGCGGCGCTGGCGCTGTGGCGGGCTTCTACCGGGATGGGATGAGGGCGCTCAGCCCTTGAGGAAGAGCCGTTTGAGCGCGCCGAGCTGGCTCAGCGCGACGCCGCCGAGGATCAGAGGCAGGGCGAGCGCCATGCCGTCGGGCAAGTCTTCGCCCAGGATCATCACGCCAAGCGCCACCGACCAGAGCGGCACCTGATAATTCACCAGACTCATGAACACCGGCCCTGCGTCGCGGATCACCTGCACCGCGAGCAATTGCGCCAGCCCGGTGGGCAGGAGCCCGAGGTAGAGCAGCGCCACGAGGCTCGGCAGGGGGATGCTGTCGGGCAGGTCTTCCATTGAGATGGCGTAGGGCACGAAGAGCACCGCGGCGAGTGTCAGCGCGGCGGCGGCGAGGCCGATCATGTCGGCGGGCGGGCAGAGCCGGGTGACGATGGCCCCGATCCCGTAGCAACAGGCGGCGGTGACACAGGCGAGACGGGCGAGGCTCTCCATATCGCTGCCGGTGGAGCGAAAGGCGTCGGGACCGATCAGCACCGCCACCCCGAGCGTGCCGATGCCAAAGCCGATGAGGCGGCGCAGATGCATGGTTTCGCCCGGCACCAGAAGATGCGCGAGCGGCAGGATGAAGAGCGGCACGGTGGCGGTGAACACCCCGGCAAAGCCCGAGGCAACATGGGTCTGGGACCAGGTGAGCAGGGTGAAGGGCAGGGCGTTGGAAAACAGCGCAATGGCCAGCGCCGCGCCCCAGATGCGACCGGCGTTCGGGCCGCGCAGCGACGGCAGGCCGGTGCCGCGCAGATAGGCGAGCCCCAGCAGGAAGCTCGCCCCGAGGCTCAGCCGGACGGCGACCACGGTCAGCGGGCCGACGCCCTTGAGCGCCACCGAGGCCGCGAGAAAGGCGCCGCCCCAGATCAGCCCGAGAAAGGCGAGTTTCAACCAGTTGATCGGATGCACCACCATGGGCCTGCTTTCGTGAGAAAATGCGAAGGGGCGCCCATAGCGGACGCCCCTTGCCTGTCCGTCTGATCAGAGGCGATCAGTTCTTTTCTTTGTCGACCATCTTGCCGGCCGAGATCCACGGCATCATGCCGCGCAGCTTGGCGCCGGTTTCTTCGATCAGGTGCTCGTCATTGGCACGACGCGACGCCTTGATCGTGGGCTGACCGACGGCATTTTCCAGCATGAAGTCACGCACGAACTTGCCTTGCTGGATGTCGGAGAGAACTTCTTTCATCCGGGCTTTGGTTTCGTCGTATTTCAAGATGCGCGGACCGGTGACATACTGGCCGTATTCCGCGGTGTTCGAGATCGAGTAGTCCATGTTGGCGATGCCGCCTTCATAGATCAGGTCGACGATCAGCTTCACCTCGTGGAGGCATTCGAAATAGGCCATTTCCGGCGCGTAACCAGCCTCGACCAGGGTCTCGAAACCGCAGCGGATCAGCTCGACCAGACCGCCGCAGAGCACGGCCTGTTCGCCGAAGAGGTCGGTTTCGCATTCTTCGCGGAAGTTGGTCTCGATGATGCCCGAGCGGCCGCCACCGATGGCCGAGCAATAGGACAGGCCGATTTCCAGCGCCTTGCCGGAGGAGTCGCGGTCAACCGCCACGAGGCAGGGCACGCCGCCGCCTTTGGTGTATTCGCCGCGCACGGTGTGACCGGGGCCTTTGGGGGCCATCATGATCACGTCGATGCCTTCTTTGGGCTCGATCAGGCCGAAATGCACGTTGAGGCCGTGGGCGAAGGCGATGGCCGAGCCGGGGCGGATGTTGTCATGCACGTATTTCTTGTAGGTCTCGGCCTGCAGTTCGTCGGGCATGGTGAACATCATAAGGTCGCACCATTCGGCGGCCTCGGCGATGCCCATGACCTTGAGGCCTTCGCCTTCGGCCTTCTTGGCGCTGGGCGAGCCTTCGCGGAGTGCGACGACGAGGTTCTTGGCACCCGAATCGCGCAGGTTCAGCGCATGGGCGTGGCCTTGGGAGCCATAGCCCAGGATGGCCACTTTCTTGTCCTTGATCAGGTTGATGTCGCAGTCACGGTCATAATACACGCGCATTTTGTCGTCCTTTCGGCATGTGATGTCTTTGCAGGCACTCTACGCCGACCCCGGTGAGAGAGTTTTCATTAATCATTGGAAAACCCGTCTGGGTGAGATAATTATTCGCGATACGTGAAATTGGCGGTAAATTCATGCTAGACGACATCGATAGGCGGCTCTTGCGCCAATATCAGCACGCGCCCGATCTCAGCCCGGCAGAGCTGGCCGAGCGGGCGGGGGTGACGCCGGCCACCTGTGCGCGGCGGCTCGACCGGATGCGCGAGCAGGGGATCATTCGCGCGATGCGGGCGGTGATCGACTGGCGGGCGCTCGGCTATGAGGTCGAGGTGAGCCTCAGGGTGGCGCTCGACAAGACGCAGCCGCGCGCCTTTGAAGAGTTCACCGACGCCGCGCGGCAGGTGCCGGAGGTGGTGGAAATCCAGACCTTTCTTGGCCGGGTCGACCTGCGCCTGTCGGTGATCGCCCGCGACATGGCACATTATCAGCAGATCTATCGCAGCGCGATCCTGCCCCTGCCGCATATGGCGGATGTCGAGGCGCTCATGCATGTGGCGCGGATCAAATCCGACGAGGTGCTGCCGGTATGATTGAGCTCGACACGATGGACCGCGCCATTTTGCGGGCGCTGGTCGCCGATGCCACCCAAAGCGCCAGCGCGCTTGGCCGCAAGCTCGGCCTGTCGCAGCCCGCCACATGGCGGCGCATCCGGCGGCTCGAAGAGGCGGGGGTGATCACCGGGCGGCGGCTCGAGCTTGATGCCGAAAAGCTCGGGTTCGGGGTGACGGTGTTTCTGGGCGTCAAGCTTGCCACCAAGGGGCGGGTCAGCCTCGAGGATTTCGAGCGTGCCATCAGCGCCATCCCCGAGGTGCAGACCGTCGAGCATATCCTCGGGGTCTTTGACTACCGGCTGCGGGTGGTGGCGCGCGATATCACCGATTTCGAACGTATCCTGCGGCGGCGGATCATGATGTTGCCGGGGGTGGGGGATGTGGAGGCCAATGTCCTGTTGAGCGAGGAACGCCGCCCCGGACCCATCGGATAAGGCGCTGCGCGGGCCTTGGTGACGAAAACGGGGCGGGCGGTGACGGGAATGGGATGCATGGTTTGGCGCGGCCTGCTATGCGGGGAGAAACGCAACAGGAGACAGCCGATGACCGCCCTTCTTGATAATGTCGATCCCGATGGCCTTTTGGAATTTTCCGTGGTGTTCACGGACCGCTCGCTCAACCATATGTCGGCGGCGTTTCAGCAGGTGATGCGCGACATCTCGGGGATGCTCAAGGATGTCTATAGTGCCGATGCGGTGGCGCTTGTCCCCGGGGGCGGCAGCTATGGCATGGAGGCGGTGGCACGGCAGTTCGGCCATGACGCCCATGCGCTCATCGTGCGCAACGGCTGGTTCTCCTATCGCTGGAGCCAGATTTTCGAAGCGGGCGATTTCGCCGCCAAGACCACCGTCTGCATGGCGCGGCAAGCGGGCAACGATGTGACCGCCCCCTTTGCGCCCGCGCCCATCGACGAGGTGGTGTCGAAGATCCGCGCCGAAAAGCCCGATGTGGTCTTTGCGCCCCATGTGGAAACCTCGGCCGGTCTCATCCTGCCCGAGGAGTATGTCACCGCGCTGGCGGAGGCCGCGCATGAGGTCGGCGCGCTCATGGTGCTCGACTGTATCGCCAGCGGCTGTGCCTGGATCGACATGAAGAAGACCGGGGTCGATGTGCTCATCTCGGCGCCGCAAAAGGGCTGGTCGGCCTCGCCTTCGGCGGGTCTGGTGATGATGTCCGAGCGCGCGCTCGAGCGGCTCGAGAGCAGCAGTTCCGACAGTTTCGCCATCGATCTTAAGAAATGGCACGCGATCATGCAGGCCTATGAAAACGGCGGTCATGCCTATCACGCGACCATGCCGACCGATGCGCTGCGCGCCTTCCGCGACACGATGGTCGAGACCCGCGATTATGGCTTTGAACGGCTGCGCGAGGCGCAATGGGCACTCGGCGACGGGGTGCGCAAGATGCTCGCTGAGAAGGGCATCAAATCGGTGGCGGCCGAAGGCTTTGGCGCACCGGGCGTGGTGGTCAGCTATACCAGCGATCCCGAGATCCAGAACGGCAAGAAATTCGCCGCCGAAGGCATGCAGATTGCCGCCGGTGTGCCGCTCGCCTGTGACGAGCCGGAAGGGTTCCGCACCTTCCGTCTGGGGCTCTTTGGTCTCGACAAGCTCTATGATGTGCCCGCGACGCTGGGTCGGTTGAAAACGGTGCTCGACAAAGTGCTGTAAGAGCTTCGGGGCGCCAGATCGGCGCCCCGTTTCATTTGCGCCAGGTGCTTGGCCTAGCCGCGCATTCCCAGCCCCATCTGCATCAGCATCCGCCGCACCGGCGTCATGGCATAGAGCGCATCGAGCGTCGCGGCGCGCATGTCGCGAAGCGGCTGGGCATGGAGCCGCGAGGCGCGGTTCAGGAGGTTGATCCCGGTCACCCGCGTCATGATCTCGCCGTGGCGGGCGGCGTGATAGGCGTCGAGCATGTCGCGGTCGCCGAGCGCCTCGGGACGCGCCAGCGCCAGATCGCGCAGGCAGGCGAGATCGGCCAGCGACATGTTGAGCCCCTGCGCGCCGATGGGCGGCAGCACATGGGCGGCCTCGGCCACCAGCGCCAACCGCTCTCCCGAGAGCCGGGTGGCGGTCTGGCTGATGATCGGCCAGAGGCTGCGGCGCGAGGCGAGGCGGAGCGGGCCGAAGAGGGCGCAGGACCGGTCGGTCATGGCGGCCTCGAATTCGGCCTCGGGCAGGGCGGCGAGGCGGGCCGCCTCGGGGCCGTCCTCCATCCAGACCACGGCGGACGACGGCTGACCCTCGCGGTCCGGCAGCGGCACGAGGGTGAAGGGCCCGCCCGAGCGGTGGATTTCCGTCGAGACATTTTCATGCGGGATCGGGTGGGTGACGGCGAAGGCTAGCGCCTTTTGGCCGCTGCGGGTGGTTTTCACCGCGATACCGGCGGCCTCGCGCATCGGCGAGTTACGGCCATCGGCGGCGATCACCAGCCGCGTGCGGACCCGCGCGCCATCGCTCAGCGTGACGCGGGCCTCGGCCTCGCGGGTAAAGAGCGCGGCGGTGCCGGTGCCGGGGCGGAAATCGACATTGGGCAGCTCGGCCAGATGGGCCACCAGCTCGCGCCGCAAGAGCCAATTGGGCAGGTTCCAGCCAAAGGGCGCGTCGGAAATATCGGCGGCGTCGAAATCGCGGATGGTGCGCGGTTCGGGCTCGGGGCCGCCAGCGTCGACGATGCGCATGATCTGCAGCGGCGCGGCATGGGGCGCGAACCGGGTCCAGAGACCGGCCTCGTCGAGCAGCTTTTGGGCGGGTTGCAGGAAGGCGGTCGAGCGCAGATCTGAGCCGGGGCGGTCGGCCTCGGTCACCGGCGGGGCGGGATCGACGCAGAGGACAGAGAACCCGGCCGCGCCAAACAGCGCCGCCGCGGTGAGCCCGGCCACACCGCCGCCCGAGACGAGGATGTCACACTCTTGCAGCGCAGGTTTTGTCATCTCGGGCTCCTCTCTTGGCTCTGAGTGAGCTAGCGCAGGGCGGGGCGGCTGACCAGTGTTCAGACGAGCTGCGACAGAAAGCCGCCGAGATCGTCGGTATGGTGGTGGATATGCGGCGCGGGGGCGGGATCGGGCGCGACATGGACGGTGCGCAGCCCCATCGCATGGGGAATGGCGAGATTGCGCGGATCGTCCTCGAACATGGCGGCGCGGGCGCGGTCGAGCCCGTCGGCGGCAAACACCGCCTCAAAGGCGTCTTCGCGCGGCTTCGGCGCATAGCCCGCGTGTTCGATCCCATAAACTGCATCGAAAAGGCCCGAGAGGCCGCGCGCCTCGATCACCCGGACGGCATAGGGGGCGGTGCCATTGGTGTAGACGACGCGGCGGCCGGGCAGCGCCCGGATCGCATCGCGCAGCGCCGGGTCGGGGCTCAGCACGTCAAAGCTGATGTCATGCACATCGAGCAGAAAGGGATCGGGGTCGAGATCATGTTCGGCCATCAGCCCGGCCAGCGTGGTGCCGTGATCGCGCCAGTAGATCTTGCGCAGATGGTCGGCCTCGGCGCGGCTGACGCCGAGCGCCTCCATCACGAAACGGGTCATCCGCGTCTCGATCTGGGGAAAGAGCTGCATCTGCGGCGGGTAGAGCGTGTTGTCGAGGTCGAAGACCCAGGCAGACACATGTGCGAATCGATCTCGTGGCATGACAAGGGTTTTACGCCGCCCAAGTGTCGCAGCAAAGTGGATAACTGGCGGGTTGTCGCTTGCTTGCAGGGGTTCGGGACGGGTAGGGTCGCGGGATAGTTGCAGAAATCAGGACCGCGCCCCATGAAACCCGTTCAGAAAGACGCCTACACGCTCATCCTGGAGGCGATCGATATGGGCATCTACCGGCCCGGGGACCGCCTCGTCGAGAGCGATCTGGCCGAGCGGTTCGGCGTGTCGCGCACGCCCATTCGCGAGGCGTTGCAGCGGCTCGAGACGCAGAGCCTCTTGGCGCGGGATGGGCGCAGTCTCATCGTGGCCTCGCTCGACCACAATCAGCTGGCCGAGCTCTATGTGGTGCGGGCCGAGCTCGAAGGGCTGGCGGCGGGGCTGGCGGCGCGCCATGCCACCGACGAAGAGGTGCGGGTGCTGCGCGACATGGTCGAGCAGGATCGCGGGCTCATCGGCAATCCGGCGGCGATGGCGCGGGCCAACCGGCGGTTCCACAAGCAGATCCATCTTGCCTCGCACAACCGGTTTCTGGTGCAGCAGCTCGACCTCGTGCATCGCTCGATGGCGCTGATGGCGACCACCTCGCTGGCGGCCAAGGGCCGTGACGAGGTGGCCTTGGCCGAGCATGACGAGATCGTGTCGGGCATCGAGGCGCGCAATCCGGAGGCGGCGGGCGCGGCGCTCAAGACCCATATCTCAAAGGCGTTTGTGACGCGCCTCAAACTGGATTCCGGTGAGGTTGACAGCACCCTTTGATCCCAGGGCGGGCCCGGCGGGGCCGAATTCCGTCAGCCCATGTTGGGTCTTGTCCCAGTAGAAGGGTTTGAACACCATCTCATAGAGCGCCTTGTAGGCGGCGATTGTGCCCAGCGGCGTGTAGAAATGCATGAGCGGGGTCCAAGGGGTCAGGTGCCGGTGGAAGGGCCCCGAGACGGCGCTCGTGTAGATCAGGATACTGATCACCTCGACGGCAAAGAACAGTTTTCCCAGGGCCACCAATATCTCGCGCGGCAGATGCGCCTCGATGGGATGTGGCAAGCCGAACAGCACCAGCCAGAAGGTCCACAGGAAAGGCGCCAGCAGGAATTGCGACAGGGCGGTGAGGAAATGGGCCTGAAACCCCCAGAATTTCCGTGGTCCCAATTGCTGATGCAAGAGGCGTGGCCGCCGCATATGGACGAGATAGGTGGTCATATAGCCCTTGAGCCAGCGCGACCGTTGCTTCACCCAGGGCCAGAGGCGGAAATTGGCCTCTTCGCCGGTGACCGTGCTGATCATCTCGGTGCGATAGCCATGACGGGCCAGACGAAAGCCGAGATCGGCATCCTCGGTCACGTTATGCGCGTCCCAACCGCCCAGCTCTTCGAGCGCGTCCCTGCGGAAATAGAGCGTGGTGCCGCCCAGCGGGATCGCCAGCCCGAGCCGCGTCAGCCCCGGCAGCATGACCCGGAACCAGGTGGCATATTCGATGGTGAAACAGCGCGAGAGCCAGTTTTGCTTGGGGTTGTAATAGTCGAGGATGCCCTGCAGGCAGGCCACCTCTGGCGGTGCGGTCTGAAAGCGGCGCGCGACCATGGTGATCTGATCGGGGTCGGGCGCATCCTCGGCGTCGAAAATCCCGATGATGTCGCCGTGGCAGAAATCGAGCGCATAGTTCATCGCCCGCGGCTTGGTCCGGGGCTGACCGTCGGGGACGATCACCGCACGCATCCAAGGCGGCAGGTCGATCTCGGCGAGGGTCTTGCGGGTGGTGTCGTCCTCTTCTTCGAGGATCAGGATCACTTCGAGCAGGCTCTTGGGGTAGGTGAGGCGGCTGAGCCGGGTGACCAGCGCATGAGCAATCTCAGTCTCGCGAAAGAGCGGCACCAGCACCGAGACCTTGGGCAGGCGTGTCGCCGCACCGGGCGGCGGCAGGGCGAGCCGCGCGGGCGGGCGGGTCATATGCGCCACGAAGGCCGCAATCCGCAGCGTTGCGGCCACGATCAGCGTGAACGCGGCCCAGCCTACGAAGAGCGCCAGAACCGGTGTCGGAAAGGCGATGGTCAGCAGTAGGATCGCGAGCAGAACACTGACCACGCTGACCAGCCTGCGGGTCGGGTCGGCGGACCAGCTGCGGCAGCTTTCCATTTCGGGGACACGGGCGCGGGCGAGATCGGTCAGGGTGGCGCGATGCTCGCGTGCCACCGCCTCCTGTATCGCCGGTTCGGGGGCCATGGCCGGCGGCAAGGCGAGCAGGCTGGCGGGGAGTTTGCCGGTGAGCCGCGCGCCCAGAGCGGGCGAGCCCATGGCGAGGCAGGTGTCGCCCCTCGGTCCGATCACCGGGGCCACCCGGTATTTCAACAGCTGTCTCGGGTCGATGCCGTGGTCCATCGGCGCGCCCTGCAAAGGCTGCGACGGATCGAGCGGCACAGTCCCCGAGAGACGGGCATGGGTCGAGAGGATATCGTCCTTGGTGACCAGGCCTTCGGCCTGCAGAATATGTTCGAGCGAGCTGTCGCAATGATCCTCGACCAGCTGGGCGAGATAGGCGTCATTCTGCGAGATCAGCCCTGCCTCGACCATGGCCGCAATATGGGGGGGTAAGCGCCGCCGGGACGTGCCAGCCTTCCCCTTGATCGAACGTAGTTCAGAAACGCCCATTTTGGTCCTCCTGCCAATGAAGGCAGGGCGAGTATGCAAGGGCAGTATTAATAGACGGTAAATAAGGTATTAACCGTATTTGAAAAGGAAAACGGGCCGGTCCGTGAGGACCTGCCCGTTCCGTAAAGCTCAGGTTTTCAACCCCTTGGCTCAGCCAGCCATGGAGGCGGCGAAGCGTTCAAAGAGGTAGAAACTGTCCTGCGGGCCGGGGCTCGCTTCGGGGTGGTGCTGAACCGAGAACACCGGGCGGTCTTCCATCCGGATGCCACAGTTCGACCCGTCAAAGAGCGAGATATGGGTCTCGATCACGCCCTTGGGCAGGGTCTGGCTGTCGACGGCAAAGCCGTGGTTCATCGACGTGATCTCGACCTTGCCGGTCTCGTTGTCCTTGACCGGGTGGTTGGCACCGTGGTGGCCGTGGTTCATCTTGATCGTCTTGGCACCGAGCGCCAGGGCGAGCATCTGATGACCGAGGCAGATGCCGAACATCGGCTTGCCGGCCTCGAGCACGCCTTTGATCATCGGCACCGCATAGGCGCCGGTGGCGGCCGGGTCGCCGGGGCCGTTCGACAGGAAGACGCCGTCGGGCTCATGCGCCAGCACCTCGGCGGCGGTGGCGGTGGCGGGCAGCACGGTCACATCGCAGCCCGCCGAGGCGAGGCAGCGCAGGATGTTGCGTTTGGCGCCGAAATCAATGGCCACGACCTTGTGCTTGGGCGCGGTCTGACGCGGGTAGCCATCGGGCCAGGCCCAGCGCATTTCATCCCAGCGGTAGCTCTGGCTGCAGGTCACGTCGAGCGCCAGATCGAGCCCTTCGAGGCCGGGGAAAGCGCGGGCCTGTTCAACCAGCGCATCGGTGTCGAAATTGCCGTCGGGATCATGGGCGAGCGCCACATGCGGTGCGCCCTGCTGGCGGATGGCGCGGGTGAGGCGACGGGTGTCGAGCCCACCGATGGCGATGCGGCCCCGCTTGGCCAGCCAGTCCGAGAGCGTCTCGGTGGCGCGCCAGTTCGACGGCTGGGTCGGGTCCCATTTCACCACCATGCCGGCGGCGACCGGATCGGCGGTTTCGTCATCCTCGGGATTGACGCCGGTGTTGCCGATATGGGGGAAGGTGAAGGTCACGATCTGCCCGGCATAGGAGGGATCGGTCATGATCTCCTGATAGCCGGTCATCGCGGTGTTGAAGCAAAGCTCGGCCGTGGTCACGCCGGTGGCGCCAAAACCGTAGCCGTAGAAAATCGACCCGTCTGCGAGGGCCAAGCAGCCGTCGGACAGGGCTGGGACGAGGAGGCCATGCGCGCATTCTCCGGGCGTAAACAGGTGAAAATCGGGATGTACCTAATGGGCTGTGCCGCAAGGGTCAAGGGCCAAAGACATTGGCGCGGAGCATTGCACTGCCGAAGCAAGCGGCGCATCTGGCCCCTGTTGCCATGGGCACGGGTTATGCGATAGGGGTGTTGTCTTGCGACAGAACCAAGGATGACCATGTCATGACTTTGCGTGAACGTGTGAACGCGGCCTTGAAACAGGCGATGAAGGACAAGGCGGGTGCCCGTCTGGCGACCCTGCGCCTGATCAATGCGGCGATCAAGGATCAGGATATCGCGGCCCGCAGCGGCGATAATCAGGAAGGCGTCGGTGAGGCCGAAATCCTTGCGATCCTTGGGAAAATGGCCAAGCAGCGCCAAGAAAGCGTGCGCGCCTATGAAGAGGGCGGGCGGCTCGATCTGGCCGAGCGCGAGCGCGAAGAGATCGCCATCATCGCCGAGTTCCTGCCCAAGCAGCTCGACGAGGCCGAGGTTGAGGCCGCGATCGAAGCGGCGATTGCCGAGACCGGTGCCAGCTCGATCCGGGACATGGGCAAGATCATGGGCGCGCTCAAGGCGAAATACACCGGCCAGATGGATTTTGGCGCGGTGGGCCCGGTGATCAAGGCGCGGCTGAGCTGATCCGCGCCTAACCCCTTAAAAATTGACGCGGCAAGCCAGAGCTTAGGCCAGAGACTAGGCCAGAGGGATCATCCCCATGGCAATGGCGCGGGCCACGGCATGCGGCGTGTTCACCGCCCCGAGCTTGTGCCGGGCGGTTTCGATATAGCTGCGCAACGTATGTTCCGAGATGGCCAGTTTCGTGGCGATCTGGCCGCGGCTATCGCCGCGCGCGAGAAGCGTAATAACGTCGGTTTCCCGGGGGCTTAGCCGTGGTGCGGGCGGTGTCGCGGCGGCGCTGTCGGGGTCTTCGCCGAGACCGGCATCCGGCTGGCTCATGATCTTGTGGTGGAGCGCGTGGGCCGCGAGAATCAGCGCGAAGCGATTGGCGCGGGTCAGGTCCGTCCAGGTGGCATCATCGCGATCCGCGGTGATTGACAGCAGCGCGAGCTGACCGTTGGGGCCATGGGCGGGGATGGTGAAGCCTTGCGGCCCGATCCCATGCGCCACGGCATCGGCGCGCAGGGCGCGGGCGGCGGGCCGTTGCCAGTCGAGAGGACGCCAATCGAACGGGGTGACCCGTCGCTGCGCTTCGGCGCGGACCGGGTCGATGCGGTGATAGCCCTGCTGCGCATAGCGGGCGGTCCAGCCGGGGGGGAGGGTGTGCCAGTTCTGAGAGCGGTCTGGCCCGGTGGAGGAGCAAAACAGGATCTGATCGACCTTGAGCGCCCGGCGCAGCGCCTCAACCGTCGCCGGCAGGCTGGACAGGCCTGCCTCGGTGTCGAGGCGCGACAGGATCGTGGTCAACCGCTCCGTTGCCAGCTTTTTCATGCGCCACTCGTCCTTGCCCAAGGGATGCCAGCTCGGCCAGTGCGATCATCTGCGCCTCGCCCAAGTGATCTGCCAGGGTTTGCAACCTGTTGGCTTGGGCGAAGCTGCGCATGTCGGCGAGCACATCCAGTATCCATTCACTTCGCATAACCAACCTCTTTTGCCCGTGTTAAAACATGGTTAATTCAACCTTAGCATGTGGAGGTTTTTGCCCGTTACCCACCGAATCCAGCCCGGTCAAAATAGCGGGGCGGGCGGCGAAAACCGGGCGTTTGGCGCGACGCAACAGACCACGAAAAACCGCGCCGTTCGGGGGAACGGCGCGGGTCGGTAACCTGTCGGTATTGCGTCGGTAAGACGACTGTGGCGAAAATCGCCCTTAGCCGCGGGCTTTGAGCACCTCTTCGACGGTCTTGAGACCGGTCTTTGGGGCCTGAACCAGAACCGACATATTGCCCGGCTTATGCTCGTTGCGGCGCATCTTGACATGGGCCGCGGGAATTTCATCCCAGGTGAAGCATTCGGACATGCAGGGGTCGAGACGGCCTTCGATCATCAGCTGGTTGGCGGAGGCCGCCTGTTTCAGATGGGCGAAGTGGCTGCCTTGGATGCGCTTCTGGTGCATCCAGACATAGCGCGCGTCCATGGTCAGGTTGTAGCCGGTGGTCCCGGCACAGATCACCACCATGCCGCCGCGTTTCACCACGAAGGTCGAGACCGGGAAGGTCGCCTGACCGGGGTGTTCGAAGACCATGTCGACATTGACGCCCTTGCCGGTGATGTCCCAGATCGCCTTGCCGAATTTGCGGACCTCTTTGAACCACGCGTCATATTCCGGCGTGTTCACCTCGGGGAGCTGGCCCCAGCAGTCGAAATCTTTACGGTTGAGCACGCCCTTGGCACCGAGGCCCATGACGAAATCGCGCTTGTCCTCTTCCGAGATCACGCCGATCGCATTGGCACCGGCGGCGGTGGCGAGCTGGATCGCGTAGGAGCCGAGACCGCCCGAGGCACCCCAGACCAGCACGTTCTGCCCCGGTTTGATCTCATGCGGGTGGTGACCGAAGAGCATCCGGTAGGCGGTGGCGAGGGTCAGCGTGTAGCAGGCCGATTCTTCCCAGGTCAGGTGCTTGGGGCGCGGCATGAGCTGCTGGGCCTGCACGCAGGTGAACTGGGCGAAGGAGCCATCGGGGGTCTCATAGCCCCAGATGCGCTGGGTCGGGGACATCATCGGGTCGCCGCCGTTGCATTCCTCGTCATTGCCGTCGTCCTGGTTGCAGTGGATCACAACCTCGTCGCCGACTTTCCAGCGGGTGACTTTGGAGCCCACGGCCCAGACCACGCCCGAGGCGTCGGAGCCTGCGATGTGATACTCGGCCTTGTGCACGTCGAAGGGCGAGATCGGGATGCCGAGACCGGCCCAGACGCCGTTGTAGTTGACGCCAGCCGCCATGACGAGAACGAGCACTTCATTGTCGTCGGGCTTGGGGCAATCCACCACTTCGAGCTGCATCGCCTTGTCCGGCTCGCCGTGACGTTCGCGGCGGATGGCCCAAGCGTACATTTTCGCGGGCACATAGCCGAGGGGCGGCAGTTCGCCGACCTCGTAGAGATCTTTCTCGGGTGCGTCATAGGGGGCGATGCCGCCGTTTGTGTCCAAAGCCATGGGAGCCTCCTTTGGAAGTCAGGTTATGCCGCAACGCAGAATCGCGGCTTTGGCCCATGGATAAAATCGCATGAGTAATAATGCAATCCTATTTTGCCAGAAATTGTAATTTTATGACCCAGCAGTTGCAGAAACTACTTTGCGGATGCAGCATCGCCTGAAGTTTCAGCATCTTGCGCATTGTCCTTGGGCAGGGCAGTCGGCCCCGGGCTGGCGGGCACGGGTGGGAAGAAATGCGCGATGGAATTGGCGTAGTAGCGCAGCACCGGCAGTTCATCGGGATTGGCCGCCCAGCCCTCAGAGCTGTGCAGGATCAATTTGCGCCGGGCCAGCCGTTCGCAGGCGCGGCGGGCGCGCAGGCCCATGTCTTCGACCGGTTCGAGGGCGGCGGTGTCCTCGGCGGCGCGAAAGGCGGCCTCGGTGCGGGCGATGAGATCGGCTTCGGGGATCGGCGCCTCGGCCTCGAGCAGGATCTTGGCCATCAGCGGCATCGACAGAAGCGGCATCCCCGCCTGAATGCGGCGCATGAGCTCTGCGCCGAGCGTCTCGGGGTCGGGCTGGGCGCCATAATGGCTCAGCGCCAAGGGCTCGCCAAAGACCACGGCAGCGGTGCCGAAGGGCCGGTAGGTGCCCCAGAGCCTGCGCCAGATCATCCGCAGCACGAAGAGAAAGACCACGCCCATGCGGGCGCGAAAGCGGCGATTGCCGGCCTCGCCCGCCGAGACGAGGATGCGATCCTCGAGCACCCGGTCGTAATTGATCGCCACCGGCACGAAGACGAGATCGCGCCCCTCCGGGTCCCAGCCCTCGGTGACATAGGCGAGCAGGCCGAGCTTGGGCGGTTTGAGCGCGCCATCGAGGCTCAGCCCGCCTTCGGGAAAGATCGCCTGGGTGACGCCGCCGGCGGTGGCCATCTGCACATAGCGGGCGAGCACCTTGCGATAGAGCCCGCCGCGCGATTTGCGCCGGATGAAATAGGCCCCCATGGAGCGGATGAGACGGCTCAGCGGCCAGACCCGTGCCCATTCGCCCACCGCGTAGCTCAGCGCCGAGGCGCGGGCGGCGAGCATGGTGACCAGCACGTAATCCATGTTGGAGCGGTGATTCATGATGAAGATCACCGTGGCGTCGCGGTCGATGCTTTCGATGATCTCGGTGTTGCGGCGGCCGGTTTTGACGCCATAGAGCGCCCGCACCAGCCAGCGCGCCAGACGCGTGCCGAGGCCGAAATAGGCGAAGGCGCTAAAGCTCGGGACGATTTCGCGGGCATAGCGGCGGGCGGTTTCAAAGGAGACGTCTTCGCGCACGCCATTGCGGCGGGCGTGTTCGACGATGGCCTGGGTCACCTCGGGGTCGTAGACGAGGCGCTGGATCATGTCGTGACGGCGGGCGAGCTTGAACGGTTCGATCGGGCGGGTCAGGCGGCGGTTGAGCCGTTCGACGGCGCGTTCGAGACGGCGGCGAAAGAACCAGCGCACCGAGGGGAAGAGGAAATGCGAGGCAAAGGTCACCGCCGCAAACAGCACGATGAGCACGAAGAGCCAGACGGGCAGGGTGATCTGTCCGGTCACGCGGAATGGCCCCGGTGAGAGCGGTTCCGGTGAGAGCAGACCCGGCGCGGGGGACGGGCGGCAGAGGGGCAGGACAGGGACATGGCACTCGCAAGATGGTGATTCGTCTCTTCAATCTACAGGCGGCGGGCTGCCGGGTCATGGGCCGGGTGCATTCGAGGCTTGTCACCGCGCGGGGGAGCGGTGATTTATCCCCTATGAGAGGTTTTCACATCCGCCCCGGCATCCCCGCAGACCAGCGTGATCGCGCCGCCGCGCTCTATTGGGAGGCCTTTGGGCCGAAACTGTCGCGTGTGATGGGGCCTGCGCCGCGCGCCGAAGGCTTTCTCAGGGATCTCTTTGATGCGCGTTTTGCCTTTTCGGCGGTGGATGAGGCAGGGCAGCTTCTGGGGCTGGCAGGCTTCAAGACCCATGAGGGCAGTTTGACCGGCGGCGGGCTGCGCGATCTGGCGCGGAGCTATGGCTGGCCCGGGGCGCTGTGGCGCGGCGGGCTGCTGGCGCTTTTGGAGCGTGAGACGCTGCGCGATGTGCTGTTGATGGATGGGATCTGTGTGGCGCAGGCGGCGCGGGGGCAGGGGGTCGGGTCGGCGCTGCTCGATGCCATTCTGGCCGAGGCGCGGCGGCATGAGCTGCCCCGGGTGCGGCTCGATGTGGTGGCCGAGAACGCGCGGGCGCGGGCGCTCTATGAGCGCAAGGGCTTTGTGGCAGAGGGCGACAGCGAGCTGGGCCTCTTGCGCCATGTCTTTGGCTTTGACCGGGCGACGGCCATGTACCGCAGCGTCAGCTAGGTGTGCGCGGATCGGCTGCGCATCATTATTACAAAACGGGTTGCATGGGGGTAATTTGATAACCTATGCTGCGCCGCAGCGCCCATCGCGACAGTGACAGAGGAAGATTCGCCATGACCCAGACCGAGACGCCCCAAAAGGACCGCCCCTGGCTCATCCGGACCTATGCCGGCCATTCGACCGCCAAGGCGTCGAACGCGCTCTATCGCTCGAACCTCGCCAAGGGGCAGACGGGCCTGTCGGTGGCCTTCGATCTGCCGACGCAGACGGGCTATGACAGCGATCACGTGCTGGCGCGGGGCGAGGTGGGCAAGGTCGGCGTGCCGGTCTGCCATCTGGGCGACATGCGGACGCTGTTCGACGAGATCCCGCTCGAGCAGATGAACACCTCGATGACGATCAACGCGACGGCGCCGTGGCTCTTGTCGCTCTATATCGCCGCCGCCGAAGAGCAAGGCGCCGATATTTCCCAGCTGCAGGGCACGGTGCAGAACGATCTCATCAAGGAATATCTCAGCCGCGGGACCTATATCTGCCCGCCCGCGCCGAGCCTCAAGATGATCGGGGACGTGGCCGAATATTGCTACAAACACGTGCCGAAATGGAACCCGATGAACGTCTGTTCCTACCATCTGCAAGAGGCGGGGGCGACGCCGGAGCAGGAGCTGGCCTTTGCGCTGGCGACGGCGGTGGCGGTGCTCGACGAGCTCAAGCCGCGGGTGGCCGACGAGGATTTCCCGGCGCTCTGCGGGCGGATTTCCTTCTTTGTGAACGCGGGCATCCGGTTTGTGACCGAGATGTGCAAGATGCGCGCCTTTGTCGATCTCTGGGATGAGATCCTGACCGAGCGCTATGGCGTCGAGAACCCGAAATTCCGCCGCTTCCGCTATGGGGTGCAGGTCAACAGTCTGGGCCTCACCGAGCAGCAGCCGGAAAACAACGTCTACCGTATCCTGATCGAGATGCTGGCGGTGACGCTCAGCAAGAAGGCGCGGGCGCGGGCCGTGCAGCTTCCGGCGTGGAACGAGGCGCTGGGCCTGCCGCGGCCTTGGGATCAGCAATGGTCGATGCGGATGCAACAGATCCTCGCCTATGAGACCGATCTTCTGGAATTCGACGATCTCTTCGATGGCAACCCGGCGGTGGATGCCAAGGTCGAGGCGCTCAAGGACGGTGCGCGGCACGAATTGGCCAATCTCGACAGCATGGGCGGGGCGATTGGCGCGATCGACTATATGAAGGGCCGTCTGGTCGACAGCAATGCCGAGCGGCTGGGCCGGATCGAGCGCAACGAGACCGTGGTTGTCGGCGTCAACAAATGGACCGAGGGCGAGCAAAGCCCGCTGATGACCGGCGATGGCGGCATCATGGTGGTCGATCCCGCCGTCGAGGCCGAACAGATCGCCCGGCTCGAGGCCTGGAAGGCAGAGCGCGACAGCGCCGCCGTGGACGAGGCGCTGCGGGCGCTGCGCGAGGCGGCGGCAAAGGGCGAGAATGTCATGCCCGCCTCGATCAAGGCGGCGCGGGCCGGGGTCACCACCGGCGAATGGGCGGCGCAGATGCGGGCCGTCCATGGCGAATATCGCGGGCCGACCGGTGTCTCGGCCAGCCCGTCGAACAAGACCGAGGGTCTCGACGATCTGCGCGATGCGGTGGATATGGTGAGCGACCGTCTCGGGCGGCGTCTCAGCTTTCTCATCGGCAAGCCGGGGCTCGATGGCCATTCCAACGGCGCCGAGCAGATTGCCTTCCGCGCCCGCGATTGCGGCATGGACATCCGCTATGAGGGCATCCGCCTGACGCCCGAAGAGATCGTCAATGCGGCGCTTGAGGACAAATCCCATGTGGTCGGCCTGTCGATCCTGTCGGGGAGCCATATCCCGCTGGTGGAAGAGCTGATGCGGCGGATGCGGGAGGCGGGGCTTGGCGATGTCCCGGTGGTCGTCGGCGGCATCATCCCCGAGGAGGACGCCCGCCGGTTGCGCGAAATGGGCGTGGCGCGGGTCTATACGCCGAAGGATTTCGAGCTCAACACCATCATGCGCGATGTGGTCACCTTGGCCGATCCGCAGGCGGTGGCGGCGGAATGAGCTTGGCTCTGACCATCCGGCCGATTGGCGTCGGTGACAAACAGGCGTGGCGTCCGCTCTGGACCGCCTATCTCGAGTTCTACGAGAGCTCGGTCGCCGATGAGGTCTATGACACCACTTTCGAGCGGCTCTGCGATGGCGGGCATCCGGATCAATGCGGCCTCTTGGCCTTTGATGGCGAACGGGCGGTGGGGCTCGTCCATTACATCTATCACCCGCATAATTGGCGGATCGAGAAGACCTGTTACCTGCAGGATCTCTATGCCGATCCGTCGGTGCGCGGGCAGGGGGTTGGCCGGGCGCTCATCGAGGCGGTCTATGCGGCGGCGGATGCGGCGGGCTGTCCCTCGGTCTATTGGATGACGCAGGAGTTCAACGCCGAGGCGCGCAAGCTCTATGACCGGATCGCGACGCTGACGCCATTCATCAAGTATCAGCGTTAGGCCCCGGAGGCGCGCGGTCTGCGACATCGGGCCTCGGCCCCGATGATGGCTCTTTTCTCGGCGGGCGCAGGCGCTACTATCTCGGTCATGCCCTATCAATGGACCCCTGCCCCCGGCACGGCCCCCCGGACCTGCCTTATCCTCTGGCCGCATCGGTCGTTGCCGCGCTGGGGCTTTGTCCTCTTTATCGGGATCACCTGTGCCATGCTCTTGGTGCCCTTGCTGGCGCTTCTGGGGACCGGGGCGCTCTGGGGGTTGTTGCCGTTTCTGGCGGTGGCGGTGGCGGCGGTCTGGTGGGCCATATCGCGGAGCTATCGCAGCGGCGAGACGCGCGAAGAGCTCTGCATTGATCCCGAGCGCGCGGTGCTGATCCGCAGCAATCCCGATGGGCGCGAACAGCGCTGGCAGGCCAACAGCTATTGGGTGGAGGCGCGGATCTACCCGAAGGGCGGGCCGGTGCCGCAATATATCACGCTGCGCGGCGAGGGGCGGGAGGTCGAGCTTGGGGCGTTTCTGTCCGAGCCGGAGCGGGCGCGGCTCATAACCGAGCTGACCACGGCGCTCAGCCACGCGCGGGCGGGCGGCTGAGCGAAGGGCGGGGGCGTCAGGCGGTCCGGCGCGCCCAGTCCCAGTAAAGTTCGCGGGTGCGCCGCGTGATAGGGCCGACCTGATACTGGGTGTCGTCAAAGGCGGTGACCGGGGTCACCTTGGACATGTTGCCGCTCAGGAAGATCTCATCAGCGTCGTGGAACTCGTCAAAGCTCATGATCTTTTCCACCACCTCGACCCCATCGGCGCGCAGGTTCGAGATATGGCGCGCCCGGGTGATCCCGGCGAGGAAGGTGCCGTTGGGAATGGGGGTGAAGACCACGCCATCCTTGACCGCAAAGACATTGGCGGTGGCGGTTTCGGCCACATTGCCCATGGCATCGGCCACCAGCGCATTGGTAAAGCCCTTGGCGCGGGCCTCGGCCAGCATCCGCGCGTTGTTGGGATAGAGCGCGGCGGCCTTGGCATTGACCACGGCGTTTTCCATCACCGGGCGGCGGAATTGCGTGCGGGTCAGCGTGGCCGAAGCCCCCTCGGCCGGCATCGGGATTTCCTCGAGCGAGATGGCAAAGCCGGTCTCGCCATCCTCTTTGGGGACGATGGCGGAATAGCCGCAATCCTTGGCCCAGTACATCGGCCGGATATAGACGGCGGCGTCGGGCGCATAGCGTTTGAGCCCCTCGCGCACGATGGCGACCATATCGGCGGTCTCGACCGTGGGGGTGACCATGAGGGCGCGGGCCGAGGCATTGGCGCGGGCGCAGTGCAGGTCGAGATCGGGGGTCAGCCCATAGGCAAAGCGGGCGCCGTCGAAGATATTGCTGCCAAGCCACATGCCGTGATCCGCGCCGCGCATGATGGCGATGTCGCCCTCGTGCCAGGCGCCTTCGAAATAGGTGTGGATATTCGTGCCGGTTGCCATGTTCTGATCTCCTTGTCGGAGCCGACACTAGGCCGGGTCAGCGAGGGCGTCCAGTAGCGCCGCGTAATCCTTGAGCCCGTGCTCGGCCTCCATCGTCTCGGACCAGCGCAGATCGAAGGCGGCGCGCACCGCGGGGCCGATGAGCTCGGCCTCGCCGCCGACCTCGCCGGAATGCACCTTGGTCGCGGCGCCGCCGGGCGGCAGGCCGCAGGCGGCGTCGCGGCTCTCGCGCACCAGATGGTCGTCGAACTTGGCGCTATGGGCCTTCATGAAATCAAAGCTCGCCTGCCGCGTGGCGATCTCGATCCGGGCGGGATCGTCGATGCCGATGAATTCTGCGACGCGGGCCACGGTGCCGGGCAGATCGCGGCCCATATGTTCATAGGCGAGGATCAGCACCTCGTCGCGGTGCCGCTGACCCCACCAGGAGGCGGCATGGGTCCAGTAATTGTCCTGATCTTCGCGGTTGAGGAAATGGCAGGCAAATTCGGTGACCGAAATGCTGCCCGGTTCAAAGAACCAATCCTCGAGAAAGCGGTAGAGCGAGCGGGCGGCGTCGAGCGGGTCGCGCATCACCACGATATAGCGGCCGCCCTTGGGGATGTCGTGCCAGCTCAGATGGCTCTTGAAGGCGCGGGGGCTGGGCTGATCGCCGGGGATGGCGAGCCCGAGATCATGGGCCAGTTCGATCCAGGGCACGACTTGGGTGATCTCGCCGAAGGACATGTCGCCGCCGCTGCGCAGCCCATGCACGATCTGCTGCATCCAGGTGGTGCCGCATTTGGCGAAGGGCGCGATGAAGACATCGCTCGGCTCGGGGCGGTAGGCGAGCCCCGCAGCAACCCCTTCGGGCGTCGCGAAGCGTTCGGAAATCTCGCGCAATTCGTCAAGATTTGTGGCACGCATCCAGCTCTCCTTGGCAACAGTCATGGGCATATTGGCGTAGCATCCTCTGGCCTAGCGGGGGAATTGGGTATTTACGACCAGAAAGAGGCGCGGGGGCAGGAACCTGCCCAAATCCGCACATCCGACGTGCCCCCGGGAGCGGGAGGGGAGGGTCAGGAGGTGACCATCCCCATGATTTCGTAGGTTTGCCGCACGATCGGCTGGGCGATGGCGCGGGCGCGTTCGGCGCCGCGGGCGAGGATCGCGTCGATCTCCGAGACATCCTGCATCAGCCGGGACATTTCGGCGGTGATCGGCGACAGCTGATCGACGGCGAGATCCGCGAGCGCCGGTTTGAAGGCGGAGAACTCGCGCCCGCCCATGTCGCGCAGCACCTCGTCGACGCTTTGGTCGGCGAGGGCCGCGTAGATATTGACGAGGTTGCGCGCTTCGGGCCGGGCCTCGAGCCCTTCGGCCTCGGAGGGCAGCGCCTCGGGGTCGGTTTTCGCCTTGCGGATCTTCTTGGCGATGGTTTCGGCATCATCGGTGAGGTTGATCCGGCTCATGTCCGAGGGGTCGGATTTCGACATTTTCTTGGACCCGTCGCGCAGGCTCATGACCCGGGTGGCGGCGCCTTCGATGCGCGGCTCGGTCTCGGGGAAGAAATTCACGCCATAGTCATGGTTGAACTTGGCGGCGATGTCGCGGGTCAGTTCGAGATGCTGTTTCTGGTCCTCGCCCACCGGCACTTCGGTCGCGTGATAGACGAGAATGTCGGCGGCCATCAGCGCCGGGTAGGCAAAGAGGCCGAGCGAGGCGTTTTGCGCGTTCTTGCCGGCCTTGTCCTTGAACTGGGTCATGCGCTGCATCCAGCCCATGCGGGCGATGCAGTTGAAGACCCAGGCCATCTGGGTGTGCTCGGGGACCTGGCTCTGATTGAAGAGGATCGACCGGTCCGGGTCGATGCCCGAGGCGATGAAACCTGCCGCCAGTTCGCGGGTGGCGCGGGTGAGATCGGCCGGGTCCTGCCAGACGGTGACCGCATGCAGATCGACCATGCAGAAGAGCGACTCGATCCCGCGCTCTTGCGAGGCGGCAAAGCGCTTGAGCGCGCCAAGGTAGTTGCCCAGATGCAGGTTGCCCGAGGGCTGAATGCCTGAGAAGACACGCGGGGTGAAGGCGGTCTCGGTCATATGATGTCTCCGACTGGAAATTCCGGCTCGCCTCGCTTACCCATGCGGTCGAGCGCCGTCAAGGCAAGCCCCGAGGAGAGGCCCATGAGTGAAGAGCATATGACCGAGCGCGGAGCGCCAGCCCCGATCAACCCGTTGCCGCCAGTGGTGGTGGCGCTGTTTCTGATGATCCTCGGGTTCGAGGCGGCCTATACGCTCGGCAGTCAGGGGATCGTTGGCGGGCCGCAGGCGGTGGGCTGGCGGCAGGCGGCGATCCAGACCTATGCCTATAACGCCGATATTCAGCGCTGGATGCTGGCCAATGGCATCTACCCGTTCGAGCATGTGATCCGCTATATCACCTATCCCTTTGTGCATGCGTCCTTTACCCATGCGGCTTTTGCCGGGGTGATCCTGCTCGCCATGGGCAAGTTCGTGGGCGAGGTGTTCCGGCAATGGGCGGTGGCGGCGGTGTTTGCCGGATCGGCCATATTCGGCGCCCTGGCGCATGGCATGGTGGCGCATGAGCAGCCCTGGCTCATGGGGGCCTATCCCGGCGTTTATGGGCTGATCGGGAGTTTCACCTATCTCATGTGGCTGCGGCTCGGCGAGCTCGGAGAGCGGCAGGTGCGGGCCTTTTCGCTCATCGGGTTCTTGATGGGGTTGCAGCTCTTGTTCGCGCTGCTGTTCGGTGGCGACAGCATGTGGATCGCCGATGTGGCGGGGTTCTGTTTCGGCTTTGCCCTGTCGTTCTTCGTGGCGCCCGGCGGCTGGACCAAGATCCGCGCCAAGCTGCAGCAGCGCGGCTGATCGGGGGCGCCGCCGGGTCAGGCCGAGCGGCGCAGGCGGGATTTGAGCTCGGCCAGGCTAAAGGCGCGGGTCAGCGTGCCGAAGGCGAAATAGCTCAGCCCGCCGAGCCCGATCAGCGCCAGCAGCGCCAGCCAGCGCAGCCCCGGCATGCCAAAGAGCGGCCCGAGCAGGAGCATCAGCCCGGCGAGCACCAGACCCATCAGCGCCGAGGCCAGCGCGATGCGCCAGGCGCGGGCGCGAAAGCGGGCGTCGAACCGGGTGGTTTCGCCGAATTTCCGCGCGCCGAGCACCAGCAACAACAGCATGGCCCAGGCCGCCACGGTGGTGGCCAGCGCCGCCGCGAACCAGCCGATCACCGGGGCGAGCCCGACGGCGATCACCGCGTTCACCACCATGGCGACGATGGCGTAGCGAAACGGGCTGCGGGTGTCTTCGCGGGCGAAAAACACAGGCTGGACAACCTTTTGCAGCACGAAGGCCGGCAGGCCCAGCCCGTAGATCGCCACCGCCAGCGCCGTGGCGGCGGTGTCATCGGCGGTAAACGCGCCGCGTTCGAACAGGACCGAGACCAGCGGCAGCGGCACCACCACCAGCGCCACGGCGGCGGGCAGGGTGAGGGCCAAAGACATCTCTCCGGCGCGCGACAGGGCCTCGCGGCTGCCGGCCTCGTCGCCCGATTTGAGGCGGCGCGAGAGGTCGGGGAGGAGCACGATGCCGATGGCGATGCCGACCACGCCGAGGGGCAGCTGATAGAGGCGGTCGGCGGCGTAGAGCCAGCTCACCGCGCCGGAATAATTGGAGGCGACCAGCTGACCGACGAGGAGGTTGATCTGCACCACGCCGCCGGCTAGGGCGGCGGGGACGGCGACGGCGATGAGGCGGCGCATGTCGGGCGAGAGCCGGGGTCGGGTTGGTCGCAGGCGAAGCCCGGCGTGACGCAGATCGCGCCAGACCCAGACCAGCTGGGCCACGCCAGCGAGCGGGATCGTCCAGATCAGCGCCTCGACCACGCTGACATATCCGGTGAGCGCGGCGAGCCCCATGGTGACGCAGAGCATGACGTTGAGCAGCACCGGCGCGGCGGCGGCGGCGGCAAACCGCCCGGCGGCGTTGAGCATCCCCGAGACCAGCGCCGCGAGCGAGATGAAGAAGATGTAGGGAAAGACGACGCGGCCGAAATCCACAGCCATATCAAAGCGTTCGTCGCCGTAGAAGCCTTCGGCGGTGACCCAGATGAAGCCCGGCATGAAGATCATGGCGAGGGCGCAGAGGAGGATCAGCACGAGGGCGAGGCCGCTCATCGCCTGGGCCGCGAAGCCTTCGGGGTCGTCGCCCGCTTCGAGCCGTTTCGAGAACATCGGCACGAAGGCCGCGTTGAAGGCGCCTTCGGCAAAGAAACGGCGGAACATATTGGGCAGGCGGAAGGCCGCGACGAAGGCATCCATCACCGGGCCGGGGCCGATCAGGTTGGTGATGAACACGTCCCGGACAAAGCCCAGAAGCCGGCTGAGAAGGGTCCAACCGCCAACGGTCAGGACGGAAGAGAGCAGGCGGACGGGTTTCATGAGCAGGCCTTTGGATGCGTGATTGCCCCAGAGTTACCGGAAGCCGCGGGCGGGGGGAAGAGCGCCGCCGCGGGTGGGCCGGGGCGACCGGCGGAAACCCCCGCGTTAACCAAGGCGAGGGGCGAAAATGCCCCGTCGGTGGCACGTCGGTATTACGTCGGTAAAGCGACAGTGCGGGGTTTGGGGGGCTGTGATGGGGGCGCGAGACGTTACCGGAAACGTACTTAGGATTCATGAAAATTTAATATTTAGAAGAGAGGTTGATTGGGTCACAGTTGGTGACATGCGCCTTGACGAATGCTCAGATGGTCCACAAATTGTGGACAAGGACGCTGGTAGACGTTTATAGCTCAAGGTGCCGACGATGGAGCTTTTGCCTTTGAGATACGTCGCCCTGGCGTGTGGCCGATGAAAAATCGAGGTAGTTGCAATGAAAAAGAACCTTAAGATGAGACCCCGTAGTTTGTGGGCCTTTCAGGATTGCTATACCATCGACCCAAGCAAGAGCATGCGTGCTTGGGAGGGCCTTAGCCTCAATCAACAGGGTGCAGAACTGGGGATGCTCCCTAAGATTCTTCATCTTTCATTACTGGAAACTTTGAAAGAGCGGCAAAGTCTTGACGGACGCAGAAGATCAAAACCCCTCCACAGGGGAAGTATTGGGGCCTGAACAGGCGTCTGACGGACCTGTCGGTGATAACTACATTGCACTAATCTCTCAGTATACTGAGAGACCTGACCTTTTGCTGGAGACCTTGGAGAAGAACGATCCAGGTTTCATTAAACGAATGAACGCAAAAGCAGAGGAGCGCTCTGAGAGAATGAGCGAAGCTCGTTTTCGCTTCGGGGGCATACAGGCATATTCAAGCTTGGCAGTCTCGGTGATTGCAGCGTTAGTTCTCTTGGGCCTGACCGTTTATATGGTTGTGAATGAGATCGCCTCTTTTTGGGCGATAATTGCGTTGATCGTCTTCTATGCTGTCTCGCAGAGCGGTCCTTCTGGGTTCTTCGAACTTTGTCGCGGTATAGCGGATTTCTTCCGGCGCAATGATAGGAAGCCAGATTAAGACACGCTTGTCTTTGCTTGCCTGATAAACGACGGCACAAAAAAGATCTTACCCGCCGAACCCCAGTGCGTCGAGCGAGGCGCGGTCGGGGGCGCCGGTTTGGGGGAGGTCTTGGGACTGTTGAAAGGCGCGCATGGCGCGGCGGGAGCCGGGGCCCCATTGGCCGTCGGGTTTGCCCGCCTCAAAGCCTGCCTTGTTCAGCAAAGCCTGGATCTGGTGGTAATCGTCCGAGCTCAGCACCACGGTGGTGAAGCCGCAGGCATTGGCCACGGCCTCGAAGGCGGCGGTCTGACCGGCGAGCGAGAAGAGCGCGTCATGGGTGCGGCCATTGCGTTCGGTGATCCGCAGAAACACCTGACCCGCGTCATAGATGGCGCGGATCATCTCTTCGGCCTCCTCGCCAAAGACGCCCGCGCCCTTGTTGGTGGTGAGGCCGCTCCAGCGCAGGCTGCGGGCGGCCTGGGTGCCGATGCGCAGCGTCACGTCAAAGCTGTTCCGGCGCAGGTCCGGGATCAGGTAATCATCCTGCACATAGATGAGCGCGGTTTCGCCCTCGGTGCAGCGGACCACCAGCGCGGTGAGCCCGGTGAGATCGCGCGGGTCATAGGCGGAATAGTTGATCGCGGTGACCTCGGGGCTGTCGTCGACAGCGGCGCGGCCGGTCTCGATCGTCCACCAGCCGGAGATCTGATGAGCGGTCGCGTGGGCGAGCTCGAACGGGGCGAGCCGATAGTCGATCTCGGGATGCTCGGGATCGGCCCAGACCGGCGGGCCAGTGTCGGCAGCGGTCTCGGAGGGCGCCGGGGTGCTGGTGGTTGCGGCAGGCGCTGTGTCGGGCTCGGGCGCGGCGCCGGGCGTCGTGGGGGCGGGGGCGAGCATCGGAAAGCTGATCCCGTATTTCGCCGAAAGCCAGCCCATGCGCAGACCGGCCAGCGTCAGCCGTTCGGTTTCGAGCCGCGACTGCACCATGGTGGCGAGGAGCCCATCGGCGGCGCGCAGCTCGCGCTCGGCGGTGGCGATGCGGGCGCGGGCGCGGGCCATTTCCACCATGAGCCGGTCGGCGCGGGCGGGATCGGGCGTCAGCGCGGGGGTGGTGGCCTCGAGCGGGGCGGCGCCGTCCAAGGCGAGCTGACGGTTGCGCAGAAGGGTGTGCGAGAGCCGCAGCGCGTCACGCAGCGCCGCCTCGACCGGCGTCGGGGTCTCCGCAAAGCGCGCCTCGAGCGCGGAAAGCTCGGCCTCGATCTGGGCGAGCTCGGTGGTGAGCTCGGCGGCGAGGTCAGTGGCCTCGGCGGTACTCTGGGCGGTGGTCTGGGCCTGGGCCGCGCTGGTCAGAGGCAGCAGCGATCCGGCCAGCGCGAGGCAGGCGGCCAGCGCTGGGGCTAGGGCAACTCGGGCGGGGCGGGCGCGGGCCGGTAGGCCCTGCGCCGGGGGGAACTCTGTCATCGGGCGTCTCATATCTGTCGCGCCCGTCGATGCAGGCGCAATGCGGCAGGCAGATGGCCAAGACGGGGTGGTTTCCCGGCGGCCCGTCACCGGCTCAGGACTCGGCGCGTTCGACACCGGCCGAAATCGCCTCGCGCAGCTTGCGGTCGAGCGACCGTTGCTTGGCCTCGGAGTGGAATTTCAGCCCGAACATGTCCTTGACATAGAAGGTGTCGACCACCTGTTCGCCATAGGTCGCGATCACCGCCGAGTTGATATAGACATTGAGCGCCGCCAGCGTGCGCGTCAGGTCATAGAGCAGCCCGGGGCGGTCGCGCGTGTCGACCTCGATGATCGTGTAGATCTCGGACCCGTCATTGTCGAAGGTGATATGGGTCGGCACCCGGAAGGCGCGTTCGCGTTTCTTGATCTTGTCGCGCGATTTGATCGCCTCGCGCGGGATCACCTCGCCGCGCAGCGTCTTGTCGATCATCTGGCGCAGGCGGGGCAGGCGGTCGGCCTCGAACGGGTGGCCGTCGGCATCCTGAATCCAGAAGGCCGCCGTGGCAAAGCCGTCCTTGGAGGTATAGGTGCGGGCGTCGACCACATTCGCGCCAACCAGCGCCAGCGCGCCCGCGAGCCGCGAGAAGATGCCGGGATGGTCGGCGAGTGCAAAGCAGGCGCGGGTCGCGTCGCGGTCCTTGTCCACGGCGAGATCGATGGCGATCTCGTTCTCGCCCAGGTCGCGCAGGAGCCGGGCAAAGACCACATGGGCGGTGACATGCAGCCCCTGCCAATAGGCCGGGTAATGGCGGGTGGTTTCGAGCTTGATGTCGCGGCTGTCCCAGTCGGGCAGGGCCTGACGCAGGTTGCGTTTCGCCTCGGAGCCGCGCTGTTCGCGGTTGAGCGCCTCGAGCCCGCCTTCCATGGCGCGGCGGGTCTGGCGATAGAGCGCCCGGATCAGCGATGCCTTCCAGTTGTTCCAGGTGCCGGGGCCGACGCCGTTGATGTCGCAGACGGTGAGCACGCAGAGCAGATCGAGCCGCTCGCGGGTCTGCACCAGCTTGGCAAAGTCGCGCACGGTGCGCGGGTCGGCGATGTCGCGCTTCTGCGCCATGTCGGACATCAGCAGGTGATAGCGCACCAGCCATTCGACCGTGTCCACCTCCTTGGGCTTGAGCCCGAGACGGGGCGCGACGCGGCGGGCGATCTGGGCCCCGAGGATCGAGTGATCTTCGGGGCGGCCCTTGCCGATGTCATGCAGGAGCAGCGCCACATAGAGCACCCGGCGGTTCACCCCTTCCTTGAGGATCGACGAGGCGACGGGCAGCTCTTCGATCAGCTCGCCGCGTTCGATCCGGGCGAGGTAGGAGATGCATTGGATCGTGTGCTCGTCCACCGTGTAATGGTGGTACATGTTGAACTGCATCATCGCCACGATGGGCTCGAACTCGGGGATGAAGGCCGAGAGCACGCCCAGCTCGTTCATCCGGCGCAGGGCGCGTTCGGGATTGCCGTGTTTGAGCAGGAGCCCGAGGAAGAGTTTGCGCGCCTCGGGGGCGTCGCGCATCTCATTGTCGAACATGTGCAGATTGGCCGTCACCAGCCGCATCGCGTCGGGGTGGATCAGGAGACCGGTGCGCAGCCCTTCCTCGAAGAGCCGCAGGAGATTGACCCGGTCGCTGAGAAACTCGGTCTCGTCGGCGATGCCGAGACGGCCGTGCACCTCGACATAGCCGGGTTTGAGCTTGCGCCGCCGGCCAAAGATCCGCTGCAGGATCGGCTCGGCCTTGACATGCATCGCTTCGAGCTTGGTCAGGAAGATGCGGGTCAGCTCGCCCACCGCATTGGCGTGGCGGAAATAGGCCTGCATGAAATGTTCCACGGCGCGGCGGCCGCCGACATCGACAAAGCCCATGCGCGAGGCGACCTCGACCTGCAGATCAAAGCTCAGCTGGTCATTGGGCCGTCCGGTGGCCAGATGCAGGTGACAGCGCACCGCCCAGAGGAAATTCTCGGCCCGGGCAAAGCGGTCGAACTCTTCCTCGGTGAACATGCCGAGCGCCACCAGCTCGGACACATGCTGCACCCGGTGCAGGTATTTGGCGATCCAGAACAGCGATTGCAGGTCGCGCAGCCCGCCTTTGCTTTCCTTCACATTGGGTTCGACCACATAGCGCTGGCCGCCCTGTTTCTCGTGGCGCTGGTCGCGTTCCTCGAGCTTGGCCTCGATGAATTCGCGCGCCGAATTGCGGAAGAGATCGCGCCAGAGCCGGTGGCCGAGATCGGCGCAGAGCTTGGCATCGCCGGTGATGAAACGGTGTTCCAGCAGGGCGGTGCGGATGGTGAAATCCTCGGCCCCGAGCCGCAGGCAGTCGCGGATGGTGCGGCTCGCATGGCCGACCTTGAGCCGCAGATCCCACAGGATGTAGAGCATGCTCTCGATCACGCTCTCGGCCCAGCCGGTGATCTTGTAGGGGGTCAGGAACAGCAGGTCGACATCCGATTGCGGGGCCATTTCGCCGCGCCCATAGCCGCCCACCGCCAGCAGTGCCAACCGTTCCGACTGGGTCGGGTTGGGGCGCGGGTGCAGGTGTTTGGTGGCGGTGTGATAGGCGGCGAGCACCAGACAATCGGTGAGCCAGCAATAGCTGCGCGTCGCCTCATGGGCGGCAAAGGGATGATCCGCGAGCGCTGCGGCGATGGCGTCGCGCCCGGCCTTGCGGCGTTCGGTCAGAAGGCTCACCACCGCGCTGCGCAGATCGCGCGGATCGGGGATCGCCTCGGCGGTGGCGTCGATGGCGGTGAGCGTTCCGGGGAGGTCGAAAATTTCGG
The DNA here is from genome assembly GCF_000152625.1 of Roseovarius nubinhibens ISM. Taxonomy (GTDB): domain Bacteria; phylum Pseudomonadota; class Alphaproteobacteria; order Rhodobacterales; family Rhodobacteraceae; genus Roseovarius; species Roseovarius nubinhibens. Next base: position 2,064,208 of record NZ_CH724156.1, read on the forward strand.
CGGCGTCGCAGATCAGGGTCTGCGGCGCCGCCTCGACGTCTTGCACGATCATGTGCGGGAGGTCCGGATCAGAAGCCCGCACCACCGAACCCGCGCGGGGCAGGGTCGACGATCACCATCCGGCCGCCTTGCACGGTGGCCACGGCCAGCGCCCGCTGGTTGCTGCCATTGGGCAGCAGGCGGAAGGCGCCGCCGGTGCCTTGAAAGCCCGAGCTTTGCGTCAGCGAGCCACGGCTCAGCGCGTCGCCCCGGCCCGAGCGGGCCAGCGCGCCGATGGCGGCGATCCCGTCATAGGCCAGCCCGGCGATGGCGTGGGGGCTGCTGCCATAGGCGCCTTGGAAACGATTGTTGAAGCTCGCCATGCGGCCGGTGTCGGGCACGGCGAACCAGCCGCCCTGGATGCCCGGCAGGCTCAGCGTCTGGGCCGGTTGGTCCCAACGGGTCAGGCCGACATATTGGATGACCTCGGGCGAGAGCCCGGCCTCGGGCAGCATCTGCGCGAAGAGCGGCAGCGCGCCGGCGGTGTTGGAAGTCAGGAAGAGCATGTCGGCATTGGCCTGACGCGCGGTCTGGGTGATTTTCGGCACGGCCGCGACGACCCCGTCTTGCGAGAAGCCATAGCGCACCCGCCCGGCCAGCGAGATGCCATTGGCGGCGGCAGCGCGCGCGATGGCCTCTTGGCCAACCTCGCCCGCGAGATTGTCGGAACTGACCACCAGAACCCGCGATTTGCCCTGTTTGCGGGCATAGCTCATCATCCGGTTGGCGGTGTTGTCAAAGGTATGGCCCAGCACGAAAAGATTGCCGCCGGCGATGGTCGGGTTGTTGGAGAAGGCCAGCACGTTGACGTTTTTCGGCGCCATGGCGATGGCCACCGCATTGGCGGATTCCGCATGCAGCGGCCCGAGAATGATTTGCGCCCCGTCGGCCACGGCGTTGAGCGCCGCCTGACGCGCCTTGGCCGGGTTGCCCGCGGTGCCATAGACCCGCAGGTCGATGCGCACCCCGTCGAGATCGGCCACCGCGAGCTTGGCCGCGTTTTCCAGATCGCGGGCCAGCGCCGCCTCGCCAGGGGCGGCCGAGCCATGCGGCACCAGAAGCGCCACCGGCACCGGTTTGCCCGGGTCGATTCTCTTCCCGGTGCCGCCGCCGGCGCTTGGCAGCATCGCATCGTCACAGGCAGCGAGCCAGAGCAGCGAGAACAGGACGAAAAGGCGGCTCAGCACCTTGCGGGCGCTCGGCAAAACGGCAAACATGGGTGTTCCTCACTTTGTCAGGGCGGCGGGCTGGTCCTGCCGCGATGTCACAGCTCATAATAGTGTTACCACGGGGCGGGTCCAGAGATGAATCCCAGGACAGAAAGATTGGCGGCGGGTCTCTACCTTGTCGCCGTACCGATCGGCACGGCGCGTGACATCACGCTGCGGGCGCTCGACATCCTGGCCTCGGCCGAGGTGCTGGTGGCCGAGGACACGCGCAGCCTGCGGCATTTGATGGAAATCCATGGCATTAGCCTCGGGGATCGGCCGCTCTGGGCTTATCACGATCACAATGGCGGCAAGATGCGACCGCGCATCATGGCGGCGCTGACCGAGGGCCGGTCGGTCGCCTATGCCTCGGAGGCGGGTACGCCGATGATTGCCGATCCCGGCTTTGATCTGGTGCGCAGCGCCCGCGACGAGGGGCTGGGGGTGATCGCCGCGCCGGGGCCCTCGGCGGTGGTGACGGCGCTGACCGTGGCGGGGCTTCCGACCGACCGGTTTCTCTTTGAGGGGTTTTTGCCCAACAGTGCGAGCCAGCGCAAAACCGCGCTGCGCGAGATCGCCGGGGTGCAGGCGACGCTGGTCTTTTACGAATCGCCCAAGCGGGTGGCGGCGATGCTGCGCGATGCGGCGGAGGTGCTTGGCCCGGACCGCGAGGCGGCGCTCTGCCGGGAGCTTACCAAGAAATTCGAGGAGGTGATCCGCGCCCCGCTGGGGCAATTGGCCGAGGAGGTGGGCGCGCGCAGCCTCAAGGGCGAGATCGTGGTGCTCATCGACCGGGGAACGGCGATTACCGTCGATGAGGCCCATATCGAGGCGCGGCTGCGCGTGGCGCTCGAGAGCGCATCGGTGCGCGATGCGGCGGATAAGGTGGCGCAGGAGACCGGCTGGAAACGGCGGCAGGTCTATCAAATGGCGCTGCAGATCGAAAAGGGCGAATGATTAGGTGAATATTAGGTGATTTGTGCGACCGTGAGATCGGTTGTTTTTTTGTGATTCTCGGGACGCGCGCGATGCCTTTTGACCTTTTCGACTATGCCGATCAACAGGCGGCGCTTGGGGATGCGGCGCCAATGGTCACGCCACCGGTTGCGGCCCGGCAGCGGCGCGGTCGGTGCGCCTATGATCGCGGGCGGGCGGCGGAAGAAACGGTGCTGCGCCGCTATGAGGCGCGGGGCGCACGCTGTTTGGCCCGGCGTTGGCGTGGGCAATCCGGCGAGATTGACCTCATCTTTCGCCACCAGGGCGTCATCCTCTGTGTCGAGGTGAAATCCGCCGCCACCCATGAGCGCGCGCTCGAAAGCCTCAGTACGGCGCAGATGGCGCGGATCTATACGGCGGCGTCGGAATTCCTCGGTCAGGTGCCCGAAGGCCAGCTTGCCGAGCTGCGTTTCGACGTGGCGACGGTGGACGGGATGGGCGTGCCGCGCATCCTTGAGAACGCTTTTGGGCATTTGTGAATTGAACATGGGCGCGGGCTGACGCATGTAGGTTTCATCCAGAACGAGGGATGAAGCATGAAGATCGCCTTTCAGATGGACCCGATCGGCCCCATCAATATCAATGCCGACAGCACGTTCCGCATTGCGCTCGAGGCGCAGGCGCGGGGGCATGAGCTGTTTTACTACACGCCCGACCGGCTCGCCTATGACGAGGGGCGGGTGACGGCGCGGGGCTGGCCCCTACGGGTGCAGCGGGTCGAGGGCGATCATTACAGCCTCGGCGAGGAGCAGGTGGTGGATCTGTCGGAATTCGACGTGGTCTGGCTGCGGCAGGACCCGCCTTTTGACATGTTCTACATCACCACGACCCATTTGTTGGACCGGTTGGCACCCGGCACGCTGGTGGTCAATGATCCGTTCTGGGTGCGCAATTATCCTGAGAAACTGTTGATCCTCGATTTTCCCGATCTCATGCCGCCGACGACCATCGCGCGCGATATCGAGACGCTGCGCGCCTTTAAAGAGCGCCATGGCGATGTGATCCTCAAGCCGCTCTATGGCAATGGCGGGGCGGGGGTGTTCCTGCTGCGCAAGGAAGATCGCAACCTCACCTCGCTGCATGAGACCTTTGCCAGCTTCAGCCGCGAGCCGTTGATCGTGCAGAAATACCTGCCCGATGTGTCGAAGGGCGACAAGCGGGTGATCCTCGTCGATGGCGAGCCGGTGGGGGCGATCAACCGGGTGCCCGCGGCGGGGGAGACCCGGTCGAACATGCATGTGGGCGGACGGCCCGAGAAGATCGCGTTGAGCGAGCGGGACCGCGAGATCTGTGCCCGGATCGGGCCGCTCTTGCGCGAAAAAGGCCAGGTGTTTGTCGGCATCGATGTGATTGGCGACTATCTCACCGAGATCAATGTGACCTCGCCCACCGGCATTCAGGAGCTTGAGCGGTTCGACGGTACCAATGTGGCCGAGATCATCTGGGAGGCGATCGAGCGCAAGCGCGGATGAGCCTTCGGATGCGCCTCATGGGCGGGCTGATGCGGCCCGTCATGCGGGTCATGATGAACCGGGTCGAGCGGCCCGAGCCGCTGCGCTGGCATCTGGATGTTTCGGCGCGCTGGGTGTTTCGGCGGGTGCCGGGGATGGAGACGCGAGAGCTGCGCTATCCGGGCGGTCGGGCGCTCTGGGTCAATGCCGGGCCGGTGCGCGAGGAGCGGGTTCTTCTTTATGTCCATGGTGGCGGGTTTATCGCCGGGCGGCCCGAGACCCATCAGAAGATGGTGGCGCGGCTCTGTCGGATGACCGGGATGCGGGCCTTTATGCCGGCCTATCGGTTGGCGCCGGAGCACCCGCTGCCAGCCGCGCAGGAGGATGTGCGTCGCGCCTGGGACTATCTGCGGGCCGAGGGCCATGCGCCGGAGCAGATCATCATCGGGGGCGATAGCGCGGGCGGCGGGCTGGCGCTGTCGCTCTTGGCCGAGCTGGGCCGGGAGGGGCAGCGACCGGCGGGGGTTTTCGCCTGGTCGCCCTGTGCCGATCTGAGTTTTTCCGGCGCGTCGGTCCAGAGCAATGACGCGACCGAGCATTTCTTTCCGGCGCGGCGGGTGCATGATCTGGCGGCGATGGCGCTGGGCGATATGGCGGCGAAAGACCCGCGCGTCTCGCCCCTCTTTGCGGAGTTTTCCAACTGTCCGCCGGTTCTGATCCAAGCGTCGAAGAGCGAGATCCTCTTGGATGACGCGCGGCGCATGGCAGAGGTTTTGCGTCAGGCCGGGGGCGCCGTCGAGCTCGAGACATGGGCCAGCGCGCCGCATGTCTGGCAGATTTTCGACGGCTGGTTTCCCGAGGCGCGGGCGGCGATTGCCAGCACGGCGCGCTGGATCAGCTCTCTTTCAGACCGGTGATGCGGTAGCTCACCGCTTCGGCCACATGCGGGCGGGCGACGTGATCCGATCCGTCGAGATCGGCGATGGTGCGGGCCACGCGCAGGATGCGGTGATAGCCGCGTGCGGTGAGGCCGAACCGTTCGGCGGCGCGGGTCAGAAGTGCCCGGCCCTCGGCATCGGGCGTGGCGATCTCTTCCAGCACGTGGCCCTCGGCATCGGCGTTGAGCCGGGTTGTTGGATGTTCGGCAAAGCGGGCGGCTTGCACCTCGCGGGCGCGGGCGACGCGGGTCGCGACCTCGGCCGAGCTGTCGCCGCTGGCGGGCAGGTCGAGATCGGCAAATCCCACGGGCGGCACTTCGAGCCGCAGATCGAACCGGTCCATCAAGGGCCCGGAGATGCGGCCCAGATAATCCTCGCCGCACATCGGCACGCGCGAACAGGCGCGGGCGGGATCGGGCAGATAGCCGCATTTGCAGGGGTTGGCGGCGGCCACCAGCAGGAAGCGGCAGGGGTATTTCACATGGGCATTGGCGCGGGCGACCATGACCTCGCCGGTCTCGATCGGCTGGCGCAGGGTTTCGAGCACGGCGCGGGAAAATTCGGGAAACTCATCCATGAAGAGCACGCCATTATGGGCGAGGCTGATTTCGCCGGGGCCGGCGCGGCGCCCGCCGCCGACGATGGCCGCCATCGAGGCGGTGTGATGCGGTTCGCGAAAGGGCCGGGTGCGGTTGATGCCGCCCTCGTCGATCAGACCGGCGAGCGAATGGATCATCGAGGTTTCGAGCGCCTCGGCGGCCCCGAGCGGCGGCAGCAGACCCGGCAACCGGGCGGCGAGCATGGATTTGCCCGAGCCGGGCGTGCCGATCATCATCAGGTGATGACGGCCTGCGGCGGCAATCTCGAGCGCCCGTTTGGCGCGTTCCTGTCCCTTGACGTCGCGCAGGCAGCGCAGGCCCGGATCGGCGCGGACCTCGCCTGGCTCGGCAGGCGAAATCGGCGACTGGCCAGTGTAATGGCGCACCACCTCGGCCAGATCGCGGGCACCGAGCACGCGGGCATCGCCGACCCAGGCGGCCTCGGCCCCCGACGCGCGGGGGCAGAGCAGGGTGCGCTCATGTTCGGCGGCGGCCAGGGCCGCAGGCAGCGCCCCCACCACCGGCACAAGTGAGCCGTCGAGCGACAGCTCGCCCAGCGAGGTGGTGTCGGCCACCGCATCCGCCGGGATGATCTCGAGCGCGGCCAATAATGCCAGCGCGATGGGCAGGTCGAAATGGCTGCCCTCCTTGGGCAGGTCGGCGGGGCTCAGGTTGATGGTGATGCGTTTCGAGGGCAGCGCGATGGACATCGACGTCAGCGCCGCGCGCACCCGGTCGCGCGCCTCGCTCACCGCCTTGTCCGGCAGGCCCACCACCGAGAAGGCGGGCACGCCCGCGGCCACGGCGCATTGCACCTCGACTGTGCGGGCCTCGATCCCCTCAAAAGCGACGGTATAGGCGCGGCAGACCATCGATATCCCCAATCCCGTGAAGAGGTTAACGGTAGCGCGCGAGAGGTTGACGAATTGTTAACCACTCTCCTCGGCGCGGGGCCGGACGTTATATTTTTGCAATATCTGCGCCGGTGGGCGCCCCCGCTCCTTGTTTCGGGGGCGGTGGCATTCTACATCGGCCACATGACATTCTGGGAACGCTTGAAATCCGCCTTGCCCTGGCGCCGGTCGCGGCCGCGCGTCGCTGTGGTGCGTTTGGCGGGCACAATCGGATCGGGGCCGCGTGCGGCGCTCAGCGACGAGGCCATCGGGCCCGTCATCGACAAGGCTTTTGCGCGGGGCAAGCCCAAGGCGGTGGCGCTGGTGATCAATTCGCCCGGCGGCTCGCCGGTGCAATCGGCGCTCATCGCCGCCCGAATTCGTCGCCTGTCCGAGGAAAAAGGCGTGCCGGTGCATGCCTTTGTCGAGGATGTGGCGGCCTCGGGCGGCTATTGGCTGGCGGTGGCGGCGGATGATATCTGGGTCGATTACGGCTCGATCCTCGGCTCTATCGGAGTGATCTCGGCCGGGTTCGGGGCGCATGTGTTCCTTGCCCGTCAGGGCATCGAGCGGCGGGTCTATACGGCGGGGGAGTCGAAATCGACGCTCGACCCGTTCCAGCCGGAAAAGAAGGAAGACGTGGCGCGGCTCGAGAGCCTCTTGGCGCAGATGCACACCGGGTTCATCGACCATGTGAAGGCGCGCCGGGGCGACAAGCTCAGCCGCGATGAGAAGCTCTTTACCGGCGAGTTCTGGATCGGGCGGCAGGCGGTTGAGCTGGGGCTTGCCGATGGCGAGGCGCATCTCGAGCCGAAGCTCAAAGAGCTCTATGGCGACAAGGTCAAGCTCTTGCGCTATGGCCGCAAGAAGGGCCTGTTTCAGCGGTTCGGGGCCTCGGTCGTCGAGGATGCGTTGATCGCGGTCGAGGAGCGGGCGGAGTTCGCGCGTTTCGGTATCCGTCAATGATCGTCAAGATCGTCGTCTTGTTCCTCATCGGCATGGGGGTGCTCGCCATGTTTGGCAAGCTGCGCTTCCCAGGCCAGAAAACGCTCTCATCTGCGAAATGCAAAGGCTGTGGCCGCTACCGGATCGGTCGCGGGCCCTGTGCCTGTGGAAAGGATAAGTTGAAATGATGGTTTGGCTCTATGCGGGACTGGGGCTTCTGATCCTGCTGCTGGCGGGCGACAGCCTCGTCAAGGGCGCGGTGAACCTGAGCCTGCGGGTCGGGATTCCGGCGCTGATCGTGAGCCTGACCATCGTGGCCTTTGGCACCTCGGCGCCTGAACTGTTGATCGCCATCAACGCGGTGATCGAGCAGAAGGCGGGGCTGGCGCTCGGCAATGTGGTGGGGTCGAACACCGCCAATGTCCTCTTGGTTCTGGGTCTGCCGGCGATCCTGTCGGTGGTCCATACGAGCCATTGCGACAGCCGCAAGACCTATAGCCATATGATCTTTGCCACGGTTCTGTTCATCGCGCTGGCCTTTCGCGGCATCTTTGACATCTGGGCGGCGATCGTCCTGTTGGCGGCGCTGTCCTTCATGCTCTTTGATGCGGCGCGGGATGCGCATCGGCACCGCAAGGCGAGCTGTAGCGCGGCGGCGACCGAGGCTGATGAGGTCGAAGGCGCGGACCCGGACATGCCGTGGTGGCAGATCATCATGTTCCTCGTGCTGGGGCTGATCGGCCTGCCGCTCGGGGCGGATCTCTTGGTCGACAACGCGTCGATCATCGCGCGGCAATATGGCGTGAGCGATGCGATCATCGGTCTGACGCTGGTGGCGCTGGGCACCTCGCTGCCCGAGCTTGCGACGACGGTCATGGCGGCGCTGCGCAAACAGGCGGATGTGGCGCTTGGCAACGTGATCGGGTCGAACATGTTCAACCTGTTGGCGATCATCGGGGTTGCGGCGCTTATCGGGCCGATCCCGGTGGATGCGGAATTCCTGCGCTTTGACCTCTGGGTGATGCTGGCCGCGTCGCTGGTTCTCATTCCCTTCGTGTTCTGGAAATGGGACATCGGGCGGATCTGGGGCGCGGGCTTTAGCGCGGCCTATCTGATCTATATCGCGGTATTGCTGATCTAACGGAGGGCGGTCATGTCACGGGCATTGGTCACGGGAGCGGGGCATCGGCTGGGCCGGGCGATGGCGCTGGATCTGGCGAACAAGGGCTATGACGTGGCGGTGCATTACGCCAGTTCGGAAGGCGCCGCCTGGGAGGTGATGCGCGAGATCAACCAGATCGGCCAGCAGGCCTCTCCGATCCAGGCGGACCTGACCCGCGAGGACGAGATCCAGAGCCTCGTGCCGCGCGCCATGGAGGCGCTGGGCGGGCCGATCGAGGTGCTGATCAACAATGCCTCGGTGTTCGAATATGACACGCTGCACAGCGCCACCCGCGAGAGCTGGGACCGGCATATGCAGAGCAATCTGCGCGCGCCTTTCGTCCTCACTCAGGCGGTGGCGGCGGCGATGCCCGAGCCGTCGATTGACCTCAATGGTGAACCGGTGGCGCGGGGGCTGGTGGTCAATATGATCGATCAGCGGGTGCGCAAGCTCACGCCTGAGTTCATGACCTACACGCTGGCGAAGATGGGGCTCTGGGCCTTTACCCGAACGGCGGCGCAGGCGCTGGCGCCCAAGGTGCGGGTCAATGCCATCGGCCCCGGCCCGACATTGCAGGCGGCGCGGCAGAGCGACGAACATTTCGCCCGGCAACGGGCGGCGACGGTGCTCAACCGTGGGTCAAATGTCGACGATATTCTGGGCGCGCTGCATTACCTTCTCTATGCGCGGGGCGTCACCGGTCAGCTCATTTGTACCGATGGCGGGCAGCATCTGGGCTGGCAGACCCCTGACATTTTAGGGCCGGAGTAAACCCTACCGCGCGGTTCGCGCGGCTGAGTTGTGCACCCGCGTGAGGGCACGTTACAGAACCGTTAAAAAAGTGTAATGTTTTCAGGAGTTTGGATAATCTGAAGATTTTTACTTATGAAAATCAATACGTTACAATACTGCCTAAAAAATAAGCAGTTCAACGAAGCGTGCTGTATACAAGGTAAAAATCCCCTTCGCAGAATGTTATCTACGGGGTTATCCACAGAAAGCGGGGATTTGTTTGCCCTTGATCCGGGCGAGATAAGATGCTGATGAACCCTCCAGAATCATCTTTGTAGGCAAATGACTGAAACCAACGCGCCAGAAACCGGGCATGACGTGATCCGGGGTTACCTCAGGTCACTCGATGGCTCGCCCGGCGTCTATCGGATGCTGGATGCGCAGGCGCGGGTTCTCTATGTCGGCAAGGCGCGAAACCTGCGGGCGCGGGTGAGCAATTATGCCCGGCCCACCGGCCATACCGGGCGCATTCAGCGGATGATCCGTGACACCGCCTCGATGATGTTCCTGACCACCGCGACCGAGACCGAGGCGCTGCTCTTGGAGCAGAACCTGATCAAGCAGCTCAAGCCGCGCTACAACGTGCTGCTGCGCGACGACAAGAGCTTTCCCAATATCTTGGTCACCAAGGCGCATGACTATCCGATGATCAAGAAACACCGCGGCGCGAAGCGCGAGAAGGGGGCCTATTACGGCCCCTTCGCCAGCGCCGGTGCGGTGAACCGGACCTTGGCGCAGCTACAGCGGGTCTTCATGCTGCGCAATTGCAGCGACACGATGTTCGAAGGGCGCACGCGGCCCTGCCTGCAATATCAGATCAAACGCTGCACCGCGCCCTGTGTCGGCTATATCTCGCGCGAGGATTACGCGGCGCAGGTGAGTGATGCCGAGCGGTTCCTGTCGGGGCGGTCGACGGAAATTCAGGAAAAGCTCGCGCAGGATATGCAGGCGGCCTCGGACGAGATGGAGTTCGAGAAAGCCGCCGCGCTGCGTGACCGGATCAAGGCGCTGACCCAGGTGCAGACGGCGCAGGGGATCAACCCGCGCACCGTCAAGGATGCCGATGTGATCGCGCTCCATCTGGAGAAGGGGCAGGCCTGTGTGCAGGTGTTCTTTATCCGGGGCGGGCAGAACTGGGGCAACCGCGATTTCTATCCGCGCGTCGGTGTCGATGTCGAAGAACCCGAGGTTCTCGAGGCCTTTATCGGCCAGTTCTATGACAGCAAGGAGCCGCCGCGGCAGCTCATCCTGAGCCATGCGCTTGAGGATAATGATCTGATGGCGGCGGCGCTCGGCGAGCGTCTGGGGCGCAAGGTCGAGATCCTCGTGCCGATCCGGGGCGAGAAGGCCGAGCTGGTCGATGGCGCGCTGCGCAACGCGCGCGAGAGCCTCGCCCGCAAGATGGCCGAGAGCGCGACGCAGGCCAAGCTCTTGTCCGGGCTGGCCGAGGCCTTTGGGCTCGACGCGCCGCCGGGCCGGATCGAAGTCTATGACAACAGCCATATTCAGGGCGCCCATGCCGTCGGCGCGATGATCGTGGCGGGGCCGGACGGGTTCCTGAAAAACCAGTACCGCAAGTTCAACATCCGGGGCGACGAGCTCACCCCGGGCGATGATTTCGGCATGATGAAAGAGGTGCTCAAGCGGCGGTTCAAGCGGCTCCTCAAGGAGGACCCGGAGCGCGACAAGGGGCTCTGGCCCGATCTGCTGCTCATCGACGGGGGCGCGGGGCAGGTGAGCGCCGTGGCCTCGATCATGCGCGAGATGGGGGTTGAGGATATCGCCATGGTGGGGGTCGCCAAGGGGGTGGACCGCGACCATGGCAAGGAAGAGTTCCACCGTGTCGGCACCCGGCCGATGGCGCTGCGGCACAATGATCCGGTGCTTTACTTCGTACAGCGGCTGCGCGATGAGGCGCATCGGTTCGCCATTGGCACCCATCGCGCGAAACGGTCGAAAGCGGTGAGCGCCTCGCCGCTCGACGAGGTGCCGGGGGTTGGCGCGGCACGCAAGCGGGCGCTCTTGGCGCATTTCGGCTCGGCCAAGGCGGTGAGCCGGGCGGCGCTGGCCGATCTCAAGGCGGTGGAGGGCGTGTCAGAGGCGCTGGCGCAGCGGGTCTATGACCATTTCCACGACAAGGGGTAAGCGGATCATGCGGATCGGAGGGCGTGCGAGAAACGGGCTTTCCCCGTTCCGGTTGCCGGGGTAGACAGGCGGTATGAGCATGACGATCCCCAACATCCTGACGATCCTGCGTCTTTTGGCGGCCCCCGCGATTGCGGTGATGTTTCTCTATTTCCATCGGCCCTGGGCGGATTGGTTTGCCCTCATCCTCTTTGTGGGGGCGGCGATCACCGATTGGTTCGATGGCTACCTGGCGCGGAGCTGGGCGCAGGAGAGCAAGCTTGGCGCGATGCTCGACCCGATTGCCGACAAGGCGATGGTGTTGATCGCGCTGATGGTGATCGTCGGCTATTCCTCGATGTCACCCTGGCTGGTGCTGCCGGCGACCTTTATCGTGTTCCGCGAAGTGTTCGTCTCGGGCCTGCGCGAGTATCTCGGCGATGTGGCCGGGACGCTCAAGGTCACGAAGCTCGCGAAATGGAAGACCACGGCGCAGATGGTGGCGATTGCCTGTCTCTTTGCGCAGGGCGTCTTCGAGCATTATCTTGGCATGTCGGTCTTTGGCATGGATGAGGCGATGGTCGCGGAAATCCTCGCGGGGCGTGAAGAGGATCTTCTTGGCCTGTGGTGGAAATATGAGGGGATGATCTGGGCCGGGCGGCTGGGGCTGTGGCTCTTGTGGCTGGCGGCGGCGCTGACGCTGATCACGGGCTATGATTACTTCCGCAAGTCTGTGCCCTATCTGAAGGAGGACGCATGATGGACGTTCTGTATTTCGCCTGGGTGCGCGAGCGGGTCGGCCTGCCGAAAGAGCGGGTCGAGACCGGGGCCGCCACAGTGCGCGAGCTGGTGGCCGAGCTCAAGGCGCGCGAGCCGCGCTATGAGGCGGCCTTTGCCGATGAGGGCGCGCTGCGCGTGGCGGTGGATCAAGAGCTCACCGATTTCGACGCGAGCCTGACGGGTGCGCGCGAGGTGGCGTTCTTTCCACCGATGACCGGCGGCTAGGCCGATGGATATTCGCGTCCAGGAGAGCCCTTTTGCCTTTGGTGCCGAGGCCGAAGCCTTTGCCGCGCGGCAGCGGGGCATGGGCGCGGTGGTCACCTTTACCGGCATCGTGCGCGATCTGCCGGGGGGCATGGCCCATATGGAGATCGAGCATTACCCCGGCATGACCGAGGCGGCGCTGCGCAAGATTGCCGAAGAGGCGCAGGCGCGGTGGGATCTGGGTGATGCGCTCATCATTCATCGGCACGGGCGGCTTGGACCCGATGAGATGATCATGATGGTGGCCACCGCCGCGCGGCACCGGGTGGCGGCGTTCGAGGCGGCGGAATTTCTGATGGATTTCCTCAAATCCCGCGCGCCGTTCTGGAAGAAAGAGCATCTCTCCGAGGGCGCGCAATGGGTCGCGGCCAAGGAGGAAGATGAGGCGGCGCTTGACCGCTGGGCGCCGAAAGAGGGCGCGTAACGCAGGGTCACGGATTGCCGGGGGCGGCGCGGCGGGGCAGGCTATGCCCGTGCCGAGAGACGCGCCCGAGGAGCCCGCCCATGTCCCAGATCATTGATGAATATGTGAGCCTTTTGACCCCCCGCGCGCAGGGCGCGATCAAGGGTGTGGCGCGGCTCGATATCGAGGGGGAAGGCAGCGTGATGCTCGACGAGACGGGCGCACGGGCGGGGGCAGAAGAGGCCGATGTGGTGCTCATGGCGCGCGACGAGGTGTTTCGTGCGATCCTGAGCGGCGATCAGAACCCGGTGACGGCCTTCATGACCCGCAAGCTCAAGGTCGAGGGCAATGCGCAGCGCGCGCTCAAGGTCTCTGCGATCCTCGTCGGCGAGGGCTGATCAGCCGGGCAGCTCGTCGACGGTGGCCTGCATCGCCTGCAGGATGAGGATGAGCGCGTCGGACTGATTGCGCGGCGCGGGCATGGTGAGCGCGGCCTTCATCAGCTCGGGCGGGTTGCCGAGCAGCGCCTGCAGCGCCTCGCCGGTATAGGTCAGGGTCATCCGGCAGGAGAGATCATTGTAGAAGGAATCGTTGAGATAGCCCGCGAGCCGCGACACGCGCGGGTCCTCGGCCCCCATCAACGCATCCTGCACGGCGATCTTGAGATCGAAATCGAGCGCGACGCAGGGGTTCGCCTGGGCGGCGCCTGCGGTGAGAGACAGAGCCACGAGGCTTGCGGTCAAGAGATGTTTCATGGCCTGGGCATCCTTTGTTCGTGTCTTGTCAGCCGGTGGGGCCGGATTTGGTGGCGCCAACATTTTTGCGAATCTGGTCCAGATACTCGGAAAAATACCGCTCGACGACCCCTTTGGAGCGGATAATCTTGGAAAAATACGGAGTTTCCAAGCGGCTGATATAACCGGCCTGTTCCAGCGCCTCGATCACCCGCCGCCCGGTTTCGGGGGAAAACAGCAAGATCGTCAGGCGCTGGATGTCCGCCTGATCGAGCCCGGGGGTGGCGGAGAGGAGGTTTGCCTTGGCCTTGTGGAGCTGAATGGCAGAGAAAAGCCCGCGATTGAGACGTGGCACTTCGAGCCCCAGAAGGCGGCGTTCCTCGCGGTTGTCGATCAGCGCCTGCAACTGCCGGTTATGGGCCTCGATATAGGTTTCGAGCCGTGCCGGATCGGACAAAAGATCGAAGGCCTCGAGCAGAAAGAGGAATTCCGAGAGCACGAAAGTATTCTCGCTGCGCAGGGATTTGAGCAGCAAAGGATCGGGATCGGCCGAATTTTGACAGAGTTTATTGTGGAATTCTGTCTTGGCTCGGCGCAAGCTCTCAAGGGTGCGTATGTCGGTTGTCGGTGTCATGCCCCTGTAGGAACAGGAATTAGGGCGCCGATTCAAGTCTGGCTGGGCACCTAATTTATAGTTGGGCTGCTGATATCTTGCTGGCCCACCCCGGATTGAGTGCATTTGGCACTTGGCCTAGTCTGATCCCTGTAACGTGACATGCAGGGCCACGAAAGGCACCGGACATGACGATGATTGATAAGACGATTGCGACGACCAGTGATGGAACGCCGAGAGATTTTCAAGGAGCGGGCATGGGGCAACGGGTGTTTGGAATGGGTGGGATCGGACGGATCGCCGTGGCCGGTCTGGCGCTGATCCTGCTGCAGGCCTGTATGATCGGCGGGATTTATCCCGATACGCAGGGCGATGGCAGTGCCATCGCCGCGACCGCAGACGAGGGCGACGCGCCTGCGACGCCCGTCAAGCCGGTGACACAGGCAGGGTCTAAATCAGCCGCGAAACCAGTGGCGAAGCCGGCCAGTAAAGCTGCCAGCAAACCAGCGACGACACCGGCCAAGCCTGCCGCCACGGCGGGCAGTGCGGCGACTGTGCGGGATAGCGATGTGACCGAGACTCGGACCCAGATTGATCTCAGCGTGACCTATCTCGTGCGTCTGCTGGTGCCGACTGGGTCCAAGCTCGACCTGGTGGCCAAGGGGCCGGGCGGCACGGTGACGCGCAGCATCTATACCGGCCGCTATGGCCCGCCTTATGCGGTGAGCCTGCCGGTCGGGGCCGAGGCGCAATTCCCGTTGGAGATCACCGCCACGCTGCATTCGGCGGCGGGCCATGTGCTGCGCGGCAAGACAGAGATTGCCGCCATGCCGCAAGAGACGGTCGAGATCGTGATGATGCCTTCGGGCGCAGAGTAGGAGGTGCTGATGTTGAGAGTGACCGGATGGATCACGGCCGGGATGCTGGCCACCGCGCCGCTGGCGGCAGAGGCCAGATGTATCGACGCCTTTATGACCGGGCTTGCCGAGTTTGAGGCGGGGCAGCAGACCTCGAAGCCGAGCTTTCGCGTCAATGAGCTCTTGGTGCTGTGTTTCGTGCCGCAGCAATCGGGCTATGTCGCGATTTTTGACGCGCCGATCAAGGGCGATTTTCAGCAGCTTTACCCCAATGCGCTCAGCCATCCCGAGGGGCAGACCTCGGCCGAGGTGAGCGCCGGAGAGCGCTATTGCTTTGGCACGCGCGAGACATTTCCGCTCTACCATCCGCCGGAAGAGGGCGTGGGCCTTGGCAAGATTTCCATCGCGCTGACCAGCCGCGAGGAAGATCAGCTTGCCGAAGAGGATTACGCCATTCCGGGGCAGAAAGTGTCGCGGCAGAAGATGCAGCTGCATCTGGGGGCCTATCAGCGGTCGCAGGCGAAATGCGCGGCGCGCGATGTCACCTATCTCGACTATCGGATCACGCAATGAGGGGGCGCGGGATGAGAGCCGGAGTTGCAAAGGCGCTGATGGGTGCGGTGCTGGCCATGGGAATCGCCGGCGGCGCGGTGGCGCAGGCACAGATGGAATGTATCGAGCCCAAGTCGGATCAACCGGTGCTGCGCATCGTCAATGGCGACCGGGCCAAGCCGAGCGACTGGCCCTTTATCGTCGGGCTCTATCATCAGGGGGCCAAGACGCAGTTTTGCGGCGGCTCTCTCATCTCGCAGAACTGGGTGCTGACGGCAGCGCATTGCTGGGGCGAGGCGCGGCCGCAGGATGTGAGCATTCACCGCGCCGGGAGCGATGGGCGGCTTGACCCCAAGGGGCGCAGGATTGCCAAGCTCATCGCGCATCCGGGCTATGACCCGGCGGATATGAACCTGCATGATGTGGCGCTGCTCAAACTGGCAGAGCCGTTTGATATTCCCAACAGTCAACTGGCGATCCTGCCGTCGAAAACGGTCGAGGCCAAGTTGGCCGATGTGCGGACCTGTTCCGAGGTGGCGGGCTGGGGCGCGCTGCAATCGGGCGGCGCGGCGTCGGCCTATCTGATGGCGGTGAATGTGCGGCAATTGCCGACCGAGACCTGCCGCAAGGGCTATGGTCCGGGCATCCGGCCGGGGCAGGGGCCGCATCTCTGCGCGGGCTATGAAGAGGGTGGCAAGGACAGCTGTCAGGGCGACAGCGGCGGGCCGTTGATCGTGCGCGACGGGCCGACCGGGTTCTTGCAGGTGGGTGTCGTGAGCTTTGGCAAGGGCTGTGCCTGGAAAGGGTTCCCCGGGGTCTATGCCCGGGTCTCGGACCACCGTGACTGGATTTTCAGCACGGTCGAGGCGCATTGAGACGATGGCGCGGCGGCGCGCATATCTCTCCTGGGCGTTCTGGGCCGTGCTGAGCGTCACGTTCCTTGGCGCAGGGCAGGGGGCCTCGGCCCAGACGGGATGCGGGGGAGAGTTTCAATATCCGGCGGATGAGATCGAGAGCGACATCATGCGCCAGATCCTTCTAGGCGCGCGGGGGGATATCGAGGAGTTTTTCAACTTCCGCTTTGACGCCTTCTGCATGGATGACGAGGAATACGGCGCCTATTACGATGTGCAGGGCAATTATCTCGTGGTGGGGAGCGAGTTTTTCCTCGATATCGCCAACCCGCCCGGCAACATCAACCGGGCGATTGCGGTGCTCGCCCATGAGGCGGCACATGCGTTTCAGGCCAAGCACGGGCTGCTCAACATGCTGGTCGAGACCAACCCGCACCGCGTCAAATGTATCGAATTGCACGCAGATTTTCTGGCCGGGGGCTATATGGGCTGGCGGGCGAAGAAATATAATGTCGATGCCCGCAATCTGACAGAAATGTTCTACGATCTTGGGGATGAGTTGGCGGGGGCGGATATTCACCATGGCCGCAAGGCAGAACGGTTCATATCCTTCCGACAGGGGTTTTTGACGGAAACGACAGACGAAATTACACTTTCAAGCGTGGGGATTGCCTATGTTTCACAAGCGAAATGCGATGAGTAAATTTCTGGGGCTCGCGGGGCTGGCCTTGGCCGGGCTCTGGGCC
This sequence comes from Roseovarius nubinhibens ISM, assembly GCF_000152625.1. Classification (GTDB taxonomy): domain Bacteria; phylum Pseudomonadota; class Alphaproteobacteria; order Rhodobacterales; family Rhodobacteraceae; genus Roseovarius; species Roseovarius nubinhibens. The sequence continues at coordinate 2,081,158 of NZ_CH724156.1, forward strand.
GGGCTTTGGGCGGGGCCGGGAGAGGCGCAACAGTTCAAGATGAACGTGGGCTGTCCGACGCTCGGCAGCGCCGACATTGGCAAATACACGATCGATGAGTTGAACAAGCTCTGCCACAACTCGGCCGGGACCAGCGCCGGGGGCACCGCACCGAGCCAGACCCAGATGGCCACCGCCGAGGGTGGCGCATCGCTGAGCTGTGGGCAGCACAAGGCGCTGGCGGCTTTTGCGCGGATGAACCCCGGCTTTGTCGAGGGCGAGACGAGCCAGGCGGTGGTTGAGAAATACTGCGCGGGCAAGCCCGATGACGCGGTGCCCGGCGGCAGTCAGGTGGGCGGCAATCTTCTCTCCGGGGTGTTCCGGTTCGAACGCGGCTATCACGGCAGCTATAGCGGGGCCAAGGCGCGGATCTGCAAACCGTATTACTCGGGCGATGCCTATCTGGAGCGGGGCCATATCACCTTTACCTCCGGCGGGCATACGTGGCGCGGCACGATCAGCGACAACAGCTTTCTGTCGATTACCCGCGAGGGCGTGACGCCGCGGCCCAAGAACCCGACCTCGATCAGCGGGCCGATGCTCGAGGCCGAGCTCTATAATGGTTACTGCGGGCGGGGATTTTTCCGCCTGTCGGCAAAATGAACCCAATCAGGGAGCAGGCAATGAGCAAGGTGATCGCATGGGGGGCGCTGGCGTGGCTGGCGCTGGGGCAGATGGCGATGGCGCAATCGGGCGAGGGCTGTCTCGCGCCGGATCAGCTGCGCGACAAGGACGTGCGCCGCCATGCGGCGCAGCTCGCTCGGGATGTCTGTATCTCGGAAATCGAGATCGCCGAACATGGCGTGCCGTGGCGGTTCACCGTGATCGAGAACAGCAAGCATCAACAGGGGCCGACGATTTTCCTGCTGCATGACAATGAGAACTCGGCCTTTGATACGGCGCTCTACGCGGTGCGCAAATATGGCGGCAAGCTTGTCGCGCTGGAGACCGGTGACAGCCGCGACTATCAGGGGCAGGATCCGAACCGCAATTTCGGTGCGACCGCGCAGGCGACCGCGCCCTGTGCCCAGATGCGGCGCAAACCGGCGCCGATCTTTACCAAGTTTCTCACCGACCTGCGGGGCCGGCGGCCGGGGTTCGTGCTGACACTGCACAACAACGCCAATGGCCATACCGGCAATGGCGGCTCGGGCGGCATCAGCGCGGCGCGGCAAAGCACGGTGATGAAGGGGCTGCCCGCGCCGGGCGGTGGCGACGAGGATGACGCGATCCTGCTGGCGGGCACGCAGCCCTTTGAGCAAAACGGCGCGGCGCAAAAGCTCGTGGCGCAGCTGCACAAGGCGCAGGTCAATGTGATCTATGAACATGTCCGGCCCGAGGGCAATGATTGCTCGTTTTCGAACTACATCGTGCTCAATCAGCTGGGCGATTACTACAATATCGAGGCGCAGCACGGCCACACCGGGCCGCAGAAGCGGATGCTCGATATTCTCATGGGGATTGAACGGGTCAAGGTGCGTGACCGGGGCGTGAAGTAACCCGGTCAGCGCATGAGATCGGGCAGGTCGCCGGTGAGTCCGGCGGCTTCGCGGATCAGCCCGCGGCGCAGCGGCGGCAGCGCGTTGACCAGCCCCATGCCAATGTCACGGGTCAGCCGCGCCAGAGGATTGTCGTTGGAAAACAGTCGGTTAGTCAGGTCCGTCGTCATCGCCAGCGTGGTCGTATCAAAGCGCCGCCATTGCTGATAACGACCGAGAACATCCGGCGCGCCGATGTCTTCGCCGCGCGCCTGGGCCTCGCGCAGAACCTGCACCAGGGCCGCCACATCGCGCAGTCCCGCGTTGAGACCCTGTCCCGCAATCGGGTGCAGCCCATGCGCCGCGTCGCCGACCAGCGCCAGCCTCGTGTCGGTGAACCGCTCTGCGAGGCTCAGCGCGAGCGGGTAGCTGTAGCGTTTGCCGCGCAGCCGGATGTCGCCCAGAAAATCGCCGAACCGGGGCCGCAGCATGTCGAGAAACCCGGCATCATCGAGCGCCATGAATTCGGCGGCGGTGTCGGCGGTCTCGCTCCAGACGATCGAGCTCACCCGGCCGGGCAGCGGCAGGATGGCGAGCGGGCCCGAGGGCATGAAGAACTGATGCGCAATGCCGTGATGCGGCGCGTCATGTTCGATGGCGGCGACAAGCGCGGTCTGCCCATAATCCCAGCCGCGCCGGGGGATGCCCGCGCGCGCGCCGGTGCCCGAGCTGCGGCCATCCGCGCCGACAAGCACCCGCGCCGTGAGGCTGCGCCCCGAGGCCAGCGTCACCTCGGCGCGCATGGCATCGCAGGACTGGGCCACGACGGTTTCGCCCGCGAGATGGGTGATCTTTGGCTCTGCCTCGAGCGCGTCGAGCAGGGCACGGCGCAAAAAGCGATCTTCGAGCATATGACCCATCGGGCCTTCTTCGATCTCGGCATGGTCGAAATGCAGAAAGAACGGCGAGAGCGGGCCTTCGCCCGCGCGCCCGTCGGAGACCTTGATCTCGAACATCGGCTGGGCGTTGTCCTCCACCCGGTCCCAGAGCCCGAGCCGGTCGAGCAGCCGCACCGAGGCCAGCGCCAGCGCATAGCTGCGCCCGTCGAAATCGGCGGCCTCATGGGCGGAGAGCGGCGCGGCGTCGATCACCGTCACAGTGAACCCGGCCTGCGCCAGCCCGAGGGCCAGCGCCGGGCCGCCAAGACCGCCGCCGACGATCACGATGTCGCTGTCGAAACTCTGTAAATCCGTCATGTGCCAAATATGGCCCAAGCTGTGGGATTGTCCATGCGCGCCAACCCGTCTAGCGTCGTTTCGACGCAAGAATTTACCGGGACGCGAAGGGGCGGGACATGCAGGAATGGCTTTCGATGAGCGCGGCAGAGCTGGGCCGGGGGATTGGCCGGGGTGAGATCGACGCCGAGGCGCTGTGCGAGACCTATCTGCAGGCGATTGCCGCCCATCCCTATGCCAAGCGCATCTATTCGGTGGTGACCGAGGATCGCGCCCGGGCCGAGGCGCGGGCGGCGGCGCGGCGGGCGCAACTCGGCCAGCGGCTGGGGCCGCTCGACGGGGTGCCGATCAGCTGGAAAGACCTGTTTGACAGCGCCGGCGTGGCGACCGAGGCGGGCTCGCAACTGCTCGCAGGGCGGGTGCCGGGGACGGATGCGGAAGTGCTGCGCAACGCGACGATGGCGGGGCTCGTCTGCCTTGGCAAAACGCATATGAGCGAGCTGGCTTTTTCCGGGCTCGGCCTCAACCCGCGCACGGCGACGCCGCCCTGTATCAATGATCCCGAGGCGGTGCCGGGCGGGTCGTCGTCGGGGGCGGCGGCGAGCGTGGCCTTTGGTCTCGCGGCCTGCGGGATCGGCAGCGATACCGGCGGCTCGGTGCGCATTCCGGCGGCGTGGAACGATCTTGTCGGGCTCAAGACCACCTCGGGGCGGCTCTCGTCCAAGGGGGTTGTGCCGCTTTGCGAACGGTTCGACACGGTGGGGCCCATTGGGCGCAGCGTCGAGGATTGCGCGCTCATGCTGGCGGCGCTCGATGGCAGCGGCACACCGGTCGATCTGCGGGGCGCGCGGCTCGAGGGGATGCGCTTTGCGGCGCTGCAGACCACGGTTCTCGACGAGATCCGCGACGCGCCGCGTGCCGCCTATGAGAATGCGGTAGAGCGTCTGCATGCCGCCGGTGCCAAGATCGAGCGGCTCGACGCGCCGGAAGTGGCCGAGGCGATGCCGCTCTCGGGGCTTTTGTTCACCGCCGAGGCCTATGGCATCTGGGGCGAGACGATCGCCGCCAATCCCGAGGTCATGTTCCCGCCGATCCGCGAGCGGTTCGAGGGCGGGCGCGATGCGCTGGCCTCGGATTACATCGCGGGCTGGCGCAAGCTCAACGCTCTGCGCGAGGCCTGGGCCGCGCGGGTGGCGGGCTATGACGCGGTGCTGATGCCGTCGTCGCCGATCCTGCCGCCCAATGCCGAACGGCTCTTGACCGACGACAGCTATTACGTGACCGAGAACCTTTTGGCGCTGCGCAACACCCGGGTGGGCAATCTCATGGGGCTCGCGGCGATGAGCCTGCCCACCGGCGTGCCGAGCTGTGGCATCATGCTCTGCGGGGCGGCATTCGGCGAAGAACGCCTCTTGCGGGTGGCGGCGGCGGCCGAGGCGGCGCTGTCCTAAGGGGTTGGAAACAGGGTCTTTTGGCCAGATTAGGGCCGGTCTCGCCCAAAATGCCACAATTTGAGGCAAGCCGCGTGGTTTTGCTGGACCTGAGAGGGATCGGCAGGTAGATTCACAGGAAACGGGGCGACAATGATCCCGTAACCTGAGGCAGTTTTCTGATGTTTCCCGAGCGGTTTTCAACCCTGCCGGAATACGCATTCCCGCGTCTGCGCGCCCTGTTGGACGTGCATGAGGCCGGGGGTGAGCCGGTGCATATGACCATAGGCGAGCCGAAACACGCGTTTCCGGCCTGGGTCACGGATGTGATCGCAAAGCATGCCGAAGGCTTTGGCCGTTACCCGGTCAATGAAGGTATTCCCGAGCTGCGCGCAGAGATTGCCGCCTGGATCGCCCGGCGCTATGGCGTGACGGTCGATGCCGAGCGCGAGGTGATGGCGCTCAACGGCACGCGCGAAGGGCTCTATAACGCGATGATGGCGCTTTGCCCCGAGGCCAAGGGCAGCGCGCGGCCCAAGGTTCTGATCCCGAACCCGTTCTATCAGGTCTATATGGTCGGCGCGCTGAGCGTGGCGGCCGAGCCCGTGTTTCTCAACGCGACGGCAGAGACCGGGTTTCTGCCCGATTTCGGCGCGGTGGCGCCCGAGGTGCTCGATCAAGTGGCGGTGGCCTATCTCTGTTCGCCGTCGAACCCGCAGGGTGCGGTGGCCGAGAGATCCTATTGGGAGCATCTGATCGGCCTCGCCGAAAAGCATGATTTCTATATCTTCGCCGATGAATGCTATTCCGAGATTTACCGGGGCGAGGCACCGGTGGGGGCCTTGCAGGTGGCGCGCGAGATGGGCGCAGATCCCGAACGCGTGGTGATCTTTCATTCGCTGTCGAAACGGTCGAACCTGCCGGGGCTGCGCAGCGGTTTCGTGGCGGGCGGGCCGAAGAGCATCACCCGCATCCGGCAGCTGCGCAACTATGCGGGGGCGCCGCTTCCGATGCCGCTGCAACATGCCGCCGCCGCCGTATGGGCGGATGAGGCGCATGTGATCGAGAACCGCGCCGCCTATGGCGAGAAATACGCGCTCGCAGATGAGATCATGGCGGATTTCCCCGGCTACCAGGGTCCGCAGGCCGGGTTTTTCCTGTGGCTGCCCGTCGAGGATGGCCAGGCGGCGGCGCTCAAGCTTTGGACAGAAACCGGCGTGCGGGTTCTTCCCGGCGCCTATCTGAGCCGCGACACGGACGGGGGTAACCCCGGCAAGCACTATATAAGAGCCGCGTTGGTGGCTCCAAAAGACGAGATGGCACAAGGGCTTATCCGCCTGCGTGACTGTCTCCAGAGATGACGAGGACGAGGGCAACATGGCTTATCAGGCACGAGGACGTGATCCGCTGTTGGACAGCAACATGGCTGAGGTGATCGAGCGACGCGGCAAGGAATTGCTGGGCTTCGGGCTGATTGTGGCCGGCCTGATCGTGGCGTTGATGTTCGGCTCCTACAGCCCCGACGATCCGAGCTGGATGTCGGCGGTGGATGCGCCCGTGCAGAACTGGCTCGGGGCCTTCGGGGCCAAGCTCTCGGCGGCGCTGTTCATGATCATCGGTCTCGGAGCCTGGGGCTTTGCCGCGCTGCTGGCGGTCTGGGGCGCACGGTTTGTGCTGCACCGGGGGCAGGAACGCGCCATGAACCGGCTGATCTTTGCGCCGATCTGGATTGCGGTGCTGTCGATCTATTGCACCACGCTCACCCCCGGCGAAGTCTGGGGCCAGGTCCATACCTTTGGCCTTGGTGGGCTTTTTGGTGACACGATCTTTGGCGTTCTGGTCAATATTCAGCCGATGTCCGGCAGTTTTGCCTTCCGCTTCTTCTCGCTGCTCTTGGGTCTGGCGGCGCTGGGCATGGGGGCCTTTGTTCTGGGCTTTGACCGCGATGAGCTGGGCCGGATTGGCCGCTATCTGCTGGTCAGCCTGATCATGACCTACAATTGGATCATCACGATGATGGGCCGGGGCGCGACCGGCGCGGCCTTTGTCGCACGCACCGGGGCCGAGAAACATGCCGAACGCCGCGCCCGGCGCGCCGAGGCACGCCCGGCGATGGCGGCCTCTGGCCCGCGTGACGCGCGGATCAGCGACGAGCCGCGCGTGACCATCGTGCCGCCGCGTCTCACCCGGGGCACGGCGCGGGATTATGAAGAACAAAGCGATCTCAGCGATCTGATCGAGCCGACGCAGGCCAGCCATGGCGCGCCGCGCATCGTGGCCCAGCGCGGCGCCGCCCCGGCGCCCGCCGCACCCGAGGCACCGCAGAAATCCGGCGGGCTGCTCGCCCGGATGCCGTCGCTCATTCGTCGTCCCGAGCCCACGCCGGAACCGGTCCTGCAAGCGGCCCCCGTGATGGACAGCGCCGAGCCGATGGGCGAGGACCGCATTCGCGCCAAGATCGCCGATGTCATCAAGACCCGCGTGCGTCAGAGCCCGTCGCTCCGCGTCGAAAGCGTCGCGCCGCTGACCAAGGGCCGTGGCCGTGGGCCGATCCCGCTGGTGCTCGACACCTCTGCGCCGCGCCGGGGTCTGCCGCCGGAACCGCCGCTGACCGCCCCGGCCGCCGGGCTGCCGCCCGAGCCGCCGCTCACCGCAGCACAGCGGCCCGCGATGCCGCATCCGGCACCGACCTATGCCGCGCCTGTTTATGCAGAGCCGGCCTATGCCGATATGTCCCATGCCGAGCCGACCATGGCGGACGCGGGCTATGATGCGGGTTATGTTGAGGCAGGCTATGCCGAGGCGGGCTATCTCGAGGCCGATCTCGACGATCTGCCCTATGGCGACGATCCCTATCAAACCCAGCCGGACGAGGCGCGCTATGCGCCCGCCGCCGCGGCCGCACCCAATGTTGCCGCCACTGCCGCACCCGTGACGCCGCGCATCCCGGTGCCGGAGCCCAAGAAAGTCGTGCAGCATCCGCCGCGCAAGGCGATGCAGCCCTCGACCCGTGCCGCCGCCGAAGCCCAGCCGAGCCTCGAGTTCGAAGAGCGTAACGCGGTGCAATATGAACTGCCGCCGCTGAGCCTGCTGCGCAGCCCGGAAACCATCCAGCGCCATCACCTCAGCGATGAGGCGCTCGAGGAAAACGCCCGGATGCTCGAAGCAGTGCTCGACGATTACGGCGTCAAGGGCGATATCGTCAGCGTTCGCCCCGGCCCCGTCGTCACCATGTACGAGCTCGAACCTGCGCCGGGTCTCAAGGCGAGCCGGGTGATCGGGCTTGCCGATGATATCGCGCGGTCGATGTCGGCCCTGTCAGCGCGGGTCTCCACCGTGCCGGGTCGTTCGGTCATCGGCATCGAACTGCCCAATGACAACCGCGAGATGGTGGTGCTCCGCGAGATCCTCGCGACCCGCGATTTCGGCGATGGCAACCAGCAACTGCCGCTGGCGCTCGGCAAGGACATTGGCGGCGATCCGATCGTCGCGAACCTCGCCAAGATGCCTCACCTGCTCATCGCCGGGACCACCGGCTCGGGCAAATCGGTGGCGATCAACACGATGATCCTGAGCCTTCTCTATAAGCTCACCCCGGATGAATGCCGGTTGATCATGATCGACCCGAAGATGCTCGAACTGAGTGTCTATGACGGCATTCCGCATCTGCTGAGCCCGGTGGTGACCGATCCCAAGAAGGCGGTTGTCGCGCTCAAATGGGTCGTGGCCGAGATGGAAGAGCGCTATCGCAAGATGTCTAAGATGGGCGTGCGCAACATCGCGGGATATAATGGCCGGGTGGCTGACGCCCAGGCCAAGGGCGAGATGTTCTCGCGCACCGTGCAGACCGGGTTTGATGACGAGACTGGCGAGCCCGTGTTCGAGACCGAGCAATTCGCGCCCGAGAAAATGCCCTATATCGTCGTGATCGTCGACGAGATGGCCGACCTGATGATGGTGGCGGGCAAGGAAATCGAGGCCTGCATTCAGCGTCTGGCGCAGATGGCGCGGGCGAGCGGCATTCACCTCATCATGGCGACACAGCGGCCCTCGGTCGATGTGATCACCGGCACGATCAAGGCGAACTTCCCGACGCGGATTTCCTTCCAGGTGACGTCGAAGATCGACAGCCGCACCATCCTTGGCGAAATGGGCGCCGAACAGCTTCTGGGCATGGGCGACATGCTCTATATGGCGGGCGGGGCGAAAATCACCCGGTGCCACGGGCCGTTCGTCAGCGACGAAGAGGTCGAGGAAGTGGTCAACAACCTCAAGGCCTATGGCCCGCCCTCCTATATCGGTGGCGTGGTCGAAGGCCCGGACGAGGAAAAGGCCGAGAGCATCGACGCGGTGCTCGGCCTGTCGACCGGCGGCAATACCGATGGCGAAGACGCGCTCTATGATCAGGCGGTGCAGATCGTCATTCAGGACCGCAAATGCTCGACCTCCTATATTCAGCGCAAATTGGCCATCGGCTATAACAAGGCCGCGCGCCTTGTGGAGCAGATGGAGGAAGAGGGGCTCGTCAGCTCGGCCAACCATGTCGGCAAGCGCGAGATCCTCGTCCCCGAGCAGTAATGCGCCAATAAAGAGCTGAACCTTTTTCGCGCCCGGGCGTTGCCCCCCAGAGTACAGCACTTGGTACACCACTTGGGGAAGAGGCGCGGGGAAGGGTCATGGCGGAGATGCATGAAGCCACCGATATGGTGGAAGAGATGCAAGATCTTGGCGAACAATCCGATGAGGTTTCGGTGCGCGACATGGTCGAGGCGCTGGGCCATCGCGGCTTTGGGCCGCTGATCTTTGTCCCCGCGTTGGTGGTCGTGTCGCCGCTCGGCGGCATTCCGGGGCTGCCGTCGCTCATGGCGCTGGTGATCGTGCTCATCGCGGCGCAGATCCTCGTCGGGCGCGACCATTTCTGGCTTCCCGACTGGATTGGCTGCCGCGCGGTGAGCGATGACAAGGTCGACAAGGCCACGCGCAAGATCCACGCCGCGGCGGAATGGCTCGACCGGCATGTGGGCGAGCGTCTGCCACGGTTCACCGGCAAGGTGGCCCAGATGGTCGGCGCGCTGGCCGTGATCGTGCTGTGCATCATGGTGCCGCCGCTCGAATTCCTGCCCTTTGCCGCTGTGATCCCGATGCTGGCCATCGCCATCATTGGCCTCGCGGTGACGGTGCGGGACGGCGTTTTGATGCTGGTCGGTCTGACCGCCGCAGTGGCGGCCTTGATTGGCGGGCTATACATGCTGATATCCATGTAAGCGGGGTTTGATATCGCATAACAGGGGCCAAGACCCCAGATTGAGCCTCAAGGTGCCGCCCAGAGCAGAGACTGCAACAGCGGCATCAGGTATGAAGGAGTAGAACAGTCGATGATGAACCGCAGACAGATACTGGCCACCGGGGCCGCCTGTGTGGCACTGGCCGCACCGATCCCGGCCACCGCCGCCGAAAAGCTCTCGCTGGGCGAGATTTCGCGCTATCTCAACGGTATCACCACCGCCAGCGGCGATTTCACCCAGATCAATGACGATGGCACCGTGAGCAAGGGCCGGGTGATCATCAAACGCCCCGGTCGGGTCCGCTTCGAATATGCGCCGCCCGATCGCACGCTCGTGGTCTCTGACGGCTCGACCGTGGGGGTCATCGACGGCAAATCGAACGAGCCGCCGCAGGGCTTTCCGCTCAACCGGACGCCGCTGTCGATCATTCTGGCGCGCAATGTCGATCTGACCCGCGCCCGCATGGTCACCGGCCACCGTGTCGATGGCGCGAAAACCATCGTGCAGGCGCAGGATCCCGCCCATCCCGAATATGGCAATATCGAGCTGGTCTTTACCGGCTCACCGGTCGAGCTGCGGCAATGGATCATCAATGATGGCGACGGCGCCCGCACCACCGTGGTGCTCGGCGGGCTGCGCAAGGGCGGCAATTTCAGCAATGACAAATTCGTCATTCCGGGCCTCAAGCCGGGGGCGGCCAGGGACCGCTAAGCGACAGCTGATCCGTTTGGAACACGAAAAACCCCGGCAGGGCGGCGGCCCGGCCGGGGTTTCTCTTTGTGTCGCGTCTGGCGCGGGGTATCAGCTACAGCTGCGCAGCTGACGCCGGTAGGTTTCGGCACGGTCGGCCACTTTGGAGGCCACGCCCACCAGCCACGGCTTGCCGTTATAGGTGCCGCGTTTGTAGCCGGTGCGCCCCTCGTGATAGGCGAGATATTGGTTGCGCGCGTCATGCAGCGGGATGCCGAGCCGATCCCGGGTGCCGACCATGTACCAGCCCATGAAATCGGTGGCGTCGCGGATGTTGTCGCGCCGCGCCCGGTGCTGGCCGCGCTCTTCGACATATTCTTCCCAAGTCCCGTCGAGCGCCTGGCTATAGCCATAGGCCGAGCTGATCCGCCCCATCGGGATCACGCCCAGCGTATAGCGGAACGGCGTCCGCGCATCGCTGTCGAACTTGCTTTCTTGATAGATCGTGGCCATCTGCACATGCACCGGAACGCCCCATTTGCGTTCGGTCGCCTGGAAGGCGCGAAGATAGCCCGGTCGTTGACTGAGAATCGTGCAGGCATTGTCCAGCCCGTCGGGGGATTCCCCAACGCCGCCGCCCCGGCCACAGGCCGCAACAAGTGTCAACAATACCAGCGCGTAAAGACGTCTGCTCATCTGCCTCTCGCTTTCATTATATTTTTTTAGCATTTTAGCGCATTTCGCGGTGACATGAAAACGGGAATTTTGCGTCCCGCGCGTCTTTGCGCCGCTCAGATCAGCACCGACAGCAACAGCGACAGAAATGGCACGGCGAGCAGGGTCGAGACCACCACCAGCCCGGCGACCGCCTCGGCATCGGCCTCGTATTTCGTGGCCAGAAGATAGCCGGTGACCGCCACCGGCGTAGCCATCTGCAGCACTAGCACGCCAAAGGCGACGGGGCCCAGCCCGAACCAGTGGCCGATGCCCCAGCCGACCCCGGCGCAGACCGCGAATTTCACGACGCTCAGCGCCACGGCAGGGCCGATCCTGCCGGGGGACAGCCGCCCCACCGCGACGCCAAGGGTGATGAGCATGAGCGGGATCGCCATTTGGCCCAGCAGGGTCAGCGTCTTGGTCACGATCTCCGGCGTCTGCCAGCCCTGCCAGAGGCAAAGCGCCCCGGCGAGCGTCGCCCAGATCATCGGCTCGCGCAGCATCCGAAGCCCGGCGCCGCGCCCCGCCACCAGCTTGATCCCAAAGGTGAAATAGCCCAAGGCCGAGATCGCCAGCACCACCACCGCGATCTCGAGCCCCTCTTGCCCAAAGGCAAAGAGCGCCAGCGGCAGGCCGATATTGCCGGTGTTACCAAAGAGGAAAGGCGCCAGATAGGTGCGCAGGTCATAGCCCAGCCCACGCAAGAGCCCCCAGCCCACCAGAGCCACCGCCAGATGCGCCAGCACGGCGGCCAGCGCCACCCGGCCCAGCGCCGCCAGATCGGCCTCGGCCTGCATCAAGGCGGTAAAGACCAGCGCCGGCACCGCGAGGTTCATCGCCAGCCGCGAGACGAACTGCAACGGGTAGTCGAACCCCAGCCGCATCCAGCCAAATCCGATGCCCGCGAGCAAGAAAACAGGGGCGACGACGCCGATAACTGTCACGACGAGGTTCACAGACTGTTTCTCATCTTTCCCGGCTTCTCCATTGGACAAATCCCCCTTGAAACCTTTAGGATCACTGGTTAGGGGCTGCAATGATATGTTAAAAACACGCGCGAAATATAATCTCGGACAGGTTGTCCAGCACAAGAAACATCCCTTTCGCGGTGTTGTCTTCGATGTCGACCCTGAGTTCTCGAACACCGAGGAATGGTATGATTCCATTCCCGAAGACAGCCGCCCGACCCGGGATCAGCCCTTCTATCATCTGCTCGCCGAGAATGATCAGAGCTACTATGTCGCCTATGTGAGCGAACAGAATCTGATCGCCGATTACTCTGGCGTGCCGGTGGAACATCCCGACATTCCCGATCTCTTCGGGCCGTTCGAAGACGGGCAATACCCGCTCCATTTCCATCTGAACTAGGCGGCGCGACCGGGGTTAACCTGGGCCGCGCCACTGTTGCTTGTGCCGGGGCGCGCCGGGCCTCAATAGCCCAGCGCGCAGCCGTCCTTGCGCGGGTCCGACCCGCCGATCAAGAGCCCGTCGGGCCGGGCCACGATGGCCTGTGCGCCGCCGATGGCGGTCTCGGGGATTTCCACCTCATGCCCCATATCGGCGAGCTTGGCGCGCACGCTGTCGTCATAGCCGCGTTCCACCTGCATCTTGCCGCCCGCCGCAAAGGCCCGGGGCGCGTCGATGGCGGCCTGAATATCCATGTCGAAATCCAGTAGGTTGGAGACGAGCCGCGCATGGCCGTTGGGTTGATAGGCGCCGCCCATCACGCCAAAGGGCATCACCATGCCGCCCGCATTGCGCAGCACGCCCGGGATGATCGTGTGCATCGGCCGCTTGCCACCCTTGAGCTCGTTCGGATGGCCCTCGGCGAGGGTAAAGCCCGCGCCACGGTTCTGAAAGCCGATGCCGAAGGTCTCGGAGGCGAGCCCCGCGCCAAACCCGTGGAAGGTCGAATAGATGAGCGACACCGCCATGCGATCACGGTCGATCACGGTGATATAGATGGTTTCCTTATGCACCGCCTCGGTGAGCCGCGAGACATGGGTCATGGCGCGGGTCGGGTCGATAAGCGCCGCCAGACCGTTGGCCAGATCCTCGCTCAGCATGAATTGCACCCGCGCCGTATGGTCGGGGTCGGCGATGATCCGGTCGCGCGCGTCATAGGCGAGCTTGGCAGCCTCGGCCTCGATATGGGCGCGTTCGGCACCCCAGGGGTCCATCCCGGCGATGTCGAAACGCGACAGGATATTGGCCATGAGAATGCCCGTGGCGCCCTGGCCATTGGGCGGATGCTCGACGATCTCATGGTCCTTGTACTGGCCCGAGATCGGCGTGGTGTCATTGCCCCGATGGTTGGCAAAATCGTCGAGCGTGTGCACGCCGCCCGCCGCGCGCAGGGCGGCGACCATGTCCTCGGCCACGGGACCTTCGTAAAACCCGGCCCTGCCAGAGCGGGCCACATGGCGCAGCGCCTCGGCCTGGCCCGCGCTCTTGAAGATCTCGCCTTCGCGGTAGGGCTGGCCGTTGTTGAGGAAATGGGTCTTGCCATGACCCTTGAGGGCGCTGGCGGCGATGGGCCAGTCAAAGGCCACGCGCGACGCGACCGGCACGCCCTCGTCGAAATAGCGGATCGCTGGCGCGAGAAGCCGGTCGATGCCGAGCTTGCCTTCGGTTTCGGCGAGGCTGCAGAAGGCCTCGACCGCGCCGGGGATGGTCACCGCTTCGACCTCTTGCAGTGGCACGGTTTTGAGCCCGCGGGCGCGCAGATCAGCAGCGTCGAGCGCAGCGGGCGCGCGGCCCGAGCCGTTATAGCCCTTGATCGCCTCGCCGGGGCGGCCCCAGAGCACAAAGCAATCGCCGCCAAGCCCGGTCATCTGCGGTTCGCACAGGCCGAGCAGCACCGCCCCGGCAATCGCCGCATCCATTGCATTGCCGCCGTCTTGGAGAATCGACACGGCGACCTGTGCGGCCAGTGGGTGCGACGTGGCGCACATCCCGTTTTGGGCCAGAACGGGGGAACGGCCGGGCCGTTGAAAATCTCGCATGAAAGGCTCCTTCCTTGTCTTGGGAGGGAGACTAGGCGCGCGCGCGGGAAAAGCCAATTGCCGCCGCGCAGATATCCGGGGATCGGGCGGGGCGGGCAGGGGGTTCATATCTGTGCGAATGAAAAAAGGGCTGGCGCGGGAGGCGCGCGAGCCCGGGGAGATGCATAAAACCTCGACGCCGCGTACTGGGTGGGGGCTGTTAAACGCGGCGCCGAGGGAAGCCTTATGCAGCTACAGGATCCTGTATGCCGGTGATTCCTGACCGCAATAGGGGCAGAGTTTGACCAATTTGCGGCAGAGTTAACTTTCCGCCGCGCCCCTGAGGGTTGTGATCTCTCCTGTCGGGGAGATCAGCGTCATGGGCCTTGGGCCGCAGGATCAAAGGAACAAGGCCGCGCCCGTCCCAAGGGCAGGGCGGGTTCAGCCGTCGCGGGGCAGGCGGGTCTCGGGCGAGATGGTAAAGCCGAGGATCAGGCAGTTTTCCTCGCCCTCGCGGCGATAGGTCAGCGTATCGGCGAGGCTGCGGATCAGGTGCCAGCCAAACCCGCCCTCGGGCAGGCTGGCCCGGTCCTCCCCCGGTTCGGGGGGCGGCGTGTCGGGCAGGCGATGGTCGGGCATCGCATGCCCCTTATCGCGGATCTCGATATAGAGAATGTCGCCAAAGGGCCGCGCGACCAGCGAAAACCCCGCCTCGCGCCGCCGGTAATAGGCATGTTCCACCACGTTGTTGAGCGCCTCGGCGACCGCGATCTCGACCGTGCTGCAAAACGCTTCGGTCAAGCGACGCGAGGCGAGCCAGCCGCGCGTGTCGGCCAGCGCGGTGCGCACGGCCAGCGGGTTCGCCCGAAGGGCAAGCGCAAAGCCGATGGGATCCGATTGATCGGTCATCTCTCAACCGGGCCGCATGAGGGGCCGGATGAGGGGCCGGGGCAGGGCGCTGGCATCAGTCATCTGCGTGCATCACCCGGCCAATTGCGCGCTGGCATCGCTGGCATGCGCGTGGATGGCGAACACGGTGTCCATCCGTGTCAGGCGAAACACCTTGTCCACATCCGCCGTCAGCCCGGCGAGATGCATATGACGGTCGGCCTCGAGCGCCTTCATCGCGCCGACAATCGCGCCAAGCCCGCTCGAATCAACAAAGCTCACCTGCGAGAGGTCGAGAATGACATCGCCCGCGCCACCCGCGGTGAGCCCGCGCATCGCGTCCTTGAACTGAATGGCGACCGAGGCATCAATGCGCGCGGCATTGACCGTGATCACCGTGGCCCCCGCGCCGCCGGGCGGCCCGGGTATCGGATTGCTGGACAGCTCCATGTCACCTCCGCACATAGGTACTAGTACGGCTGAGGCTAGACCTAAAACCTTACCATTCGGTATTCAGACCCAAACGAGGAGGATGAGATCATGAAAGACGTGGTGATTGCCGGGGCGGCGCGGACGCCCATGGGGGGATTTCAGGGCGCCTTTGATGGCGTGCCGGCGGCGACGCTCGGCGGGGCGGCGATCCGCGCCGCGCTGGCTGATGCCAAGGCTGCAACGGTGGACGAACTGCTGATGGGCTGTGTGTTGCCCGCGGGGCAGGGCCAGGCGCCGGCGCGGCAGGCGGGCTTTGCCGGGGGGCTGGGCGAAGAGGTGCCGGCGACCACGCTCAACAAGATGTGCGGCTCGGGCATGAAGGCCGCGATGATGGGCTTTGACCAGATCGCGCTCGGCCATGCCGAGACGATGATCGCGGGCGGCATGGAGAGCATGTCGAACGCGCCCTATATGCTGCCCAAGATGCGCGGCGGGGCGCGGATCGGCCATGGCGAAGTGGTCGATCACATGTTCCTCGACGGGCTCGAAGATGCCTATGACAAGGGCCGGTTGATGGGCACCTTTGCCGAGGATTGCGCCGAGCATTACCAATTCACCCGCGAGGCGCAGGACGCCTATGCGATCGGCTCGCTCGAAGGGGCGTTGGCGGCGCAGAAATCCGGTGCTTTTGCAGGCGAAATCGCGCCTGTGACCCTGTCCTCGCGCAAGGGCGATGTGACCGTGTCGGAGGATGAGCAACCGGCCAAGGCGCGGCCCGAAAAGATCCCGACGCTGCGGCCAGCGTTCCGCGAGGGCGGCACGGTGACGGCGGCCAATTCGAGCTCGATCTCGGACGGGGCGGCGGCGCTGGTGCTGGCGTCACGGGCGGCGGCAGAGGCGCAGGGGCTCAACATCCGGGCGCGCATCGTCGGCCATGCCAGCCATGCGCAGGCGCCGGGCTGGTTCACCACCGCGCCGGTGCCTGCCGCGCGCAAGCTGCTCGACCGGATCGGCTGGTCGGTGTCGGATGTCGATCTGTGGGAGGTGAACGAAGCCTTTGCCGTGGTGCCGATGGCCTTCATGCATGAGATGGGCCTGCCGCGCGATGTGGTGAATGTGAACGGCGGGGCCTGTGCGCTCGGCCATCCGATCGGGGCCTCGGGGGCGCGGATCATGGTGACCCTGCTCAACGCGCTCGAGACCCGGGGGCTCAAGCGGGGGGTGGCGGCGATCTGCATCGGTGGCGGCGAAGGCACGGCCATCGCGATCGAGCGCGACTGAGCGATCACACCGCCCTTGGATCAGCGGTGGGATGGGCGGAAAGCGCTGGTTTTTCAGCAAAGAATCGCCCATCCTGCCGGCAAACCAAGGGAGATCACGATCGTGAAAAAACAATTTTGGCTAATGGCCTGTGCCCCTGTGCTGCTGGCGGCTTGTGAGCCGATGCCGCAGGCCAACACATCGCCCGAGGGCTTTCTCAACGAACTGCCGCCCAGCCTGATCGAGATGGCGGCGCCGAATCAGGATCTGACGGCGGTGAGCATCGATCCCAATGACGGCTGCTATCTCTATCGCTATCGCGGCCCGGTCGAGACGACGATGCTGCCGCTGCGCGCGCGCAATGGTCAGCCGATCTGTTCGCGCCCGCCGGAATCCGTCTGACCGGCGACACGGGGTCGTTCAGCGGCCTCTAAGAAACGCAAAAGGCGCGCCCCGTGGGACGCGCCTTTTTCATGTCTGGCTGGATCAGACCTCGGGGGCGTAGAGATGCGCCGTGGCGCCGATCTTCACATGCTCGTAGAGGTCGTTGATATGGGCCATGACCATGCGCACGCAGCCCGAGCTTGCCCGGCCACCGATCGAGCGCTGGTTGGGCGAGCCATGGATGCGCAGATAGGTGTCGCGATTACCGACATAGAGGTAAAGAGCGCGTGATCCCAAGGGGTTATTGGGGCCGGCGTCCATGCCATCGGCGTGCTGCGCATAGAGATGCGGATCGCGTTTGATCATGTTCGCGGTGGGCGTCCAGGTCGGCCATTTCGCCTTGCGCCGGATCGAATAGGTGCCCGGCTCGTAGAGATTGCCGCGGGCGATGGCCACGCCATAGCGCATGGCGGTTCCGTCGGGCTGAATGTGATAGAGATAGCGGGCCACCGCATCGACATGGATGTCACCCGAACGCAGCCCGTCATTGGCCTCGACCACCTGCGGCAGAAAGCGCGGGTGCAGGCCCCAGGGGTTCGAGGTGAAGGGGTCGTAATCGGCGGGTGTGACCTGGGCATCCCATTGCGACCATTTCGACCGGTTCGTCGTCGGTGCGGCCAGCGCGGGGCTGGCGATGGGGGCCGAAAACATGGCTGCCGCCGAAATCACGAAATGGCGTCTGGTCAACATGGGTTAAGTCCTCGGTTGCGGCGTTTACAAAACTGTCGGGTTTAAAAATATGGTGCCTGTTGTCATAGGTCCAGTCACCACCCCGTGTGCAATGAGAAAAGCGCATAAAGACGGTGATTGGTTCCCAAATCCGTGAATTTGGTGGCAGAAATGTCAAACTTTGACAGGTCTCCGGGGCGAATCGCCTGAGGAATCAGACCCTCTGAAAGGGCGTTTTCGGCGCTCACATCCAAGGTTTCGGTACCACGTCGGTATTACGACGGTATCGCGACAGTATGGCCCCGGCCCGCGCGGGGCAGGCCGGGACCGGGTTGAAACAGCAGATTTATTTCGCCGTCTTCGGTTTTATTTTGCCGCCACCGGAATTTTCTGCGGCGCGATGTTGTGATTGGCCCGGAAGAGATTGCCGGGGTCATGGCGCGCCTTGATCTCGGCCAGCCGGGCGAGATTGCCGCCATAGGCCTCGGCGAGGCGGCCCGGCTCATCCTCGGGGATGAAATTCACATAGACGCTGCCCGCCGCATGCGGCGCGGTGGCGTCAAAGAGATCGCGCGCCCAGCCGATACAGGCGCGGTCCTTGGCCGGGTCCTCCCAGCGGGTGTGCACATTCATGGTGAAATGCGCCTGCCGCTGGGGAAAGGCGGTGGCGTCGCTGGCGACCCGCGCCATGGCTCCGCCGACATGGGCGATGAAAACCTCCGAGGCCGGATCGGGGAGATCGGCGGCAGCGGCGAGAATCGCGTCGATGGCGGCGTCGCTCAGCGCGGTGAAATCATGGCTCTTCCAGTAGTTCCGCGCCCCCGGGGTGAGCAGCGGATCAAAGGCCGCCTGCCAGCCGGTGAAAGGATGCGGCGAGATCACATCGGCAATCGGCGCGCCAAGGCCGCGCAGCTCTGCCATGGCGGCCTCGCCCTCGGCCATGTCGCCGGCATAACAGGCGCCAAAGATCAGCACCTCGCGCCCGTGCCACGCCTCGGGCAGGAAGGGCAGCGGCGGCGCCTTGCGCATCACTGCCCAAACGGTGAGCTCGTCCGGCGCCCGGTCGCAGATGCCGCGAAATTCCTGCAAGAGTTCCCGCGCCTCGGCGAAAGGATGCACGATCAGCCCCGACAGGACCTCGGGCCCGAGCGGATGCGCCTGAAACTCGAAGGCGGCCACCACGCCGAAATTGCCGCCGCCGCCGCGGATCGCCCAGAAGAGATCGGGGTTCTCCTCGGCGCTCACATGGCGGAGCTGACCGTCCGCGGTGACCAGCTCGGCCGAGACGAGATTGTCGACGGTCATGCCGAATTTGCGGGTGATCCAGCCAAAGCCGCCGCCCAGCGTCAGCCCCGAGATGCCGGTGGTGGAATTGACGCCCGAGGGCACCGCCAGCCCATAGAGCTGGGTCTCGCGGTCCATATCACCCAAAAGCGCGCCGGGATCGACATGCACCCGCCGCCGCGCCGCGTCGACATGGACCGAACGCATCTGCGACAGGTCGAGCAAGAGCGCGCCGTCGATCACCGCCAGCCCGGCGATCTGATGCCCGCCCGCGCGCACCGCCATCAGCAGATCATTGTCACGGGCGAAATTCACCGCCATCTGGATGTCGCCAGTGCCGAGCGCCCGGATCACCAGACCGGGCCGCCGGTCGATCATCCCGTTCCAGATCGTGCGCGAGACGTCATAGCCCGCCTCGTCCGGCGCGATGAGCGCCCCGCGCAGCCCGCCTGCCAGCGCCGCCAGCGTCTCTGCCGCGAGCTCTCGCGTGCCGCCGCTCAGCGTTTTCAATGTCACACTCATGATCCTATCCTCTCCTGATATCCCTGTGGGATGTGAAAGCCCGGACAGCATCGCAGAGAGGGGCGGCGGCCAGATAGTGCAGGGTCTGTACCACGAGGTCCAGTTTCTGAACTGGAGCGGGGAGGCGCGAGAACGCTAGGGTTGTGCTATACTCGCCGCCATGCGGCCCGCCTCTTCGGCCTGTTCATTCGGCACGTGGAGGGCCAATCGGCACGTGGAAGGGCGGGGCGCGACAATGGTTTCCGAGTGAGGGAGAACCCATGGCCCATAGCAGTTACCGTCAATTTTGTCCCGTCGCGATGGCGGCGGAAATCCTCTGCCGCCGCTGGATGATGCTGGTCATTCGCGAACTGGTGGCAGGCACCACCCGGTTCAACGACCTGCGGCGCGGGGTGCCGAAAATGTCGCGCAGCCTGTTGGCGACGCGGCTGCGCGAGCTCGAAGATTTCGGCGTGATCGAGCGCCATCTTCTGTCGCATCAAAGCGGCGTGCATGAATATCGGCTCACCGAAGCGGGGCGGGATCTCCTGCCGGTGGTCGAGGCGGTGGGCAATTGGGGGCAGAAATGGGTGGAATCGCGGCTGTCGCTGCGCAATCTCGATGCCTCGCTGTTGATGTGGGATATGCACCGCAATCTCGACCCTGCGCCGCTGCCGAACCGGCGCTGTCTGATCCAGTTCTGCTTTCCCGAACTGCCGCCGCGACAACAGAATTATTGGCTGGTGGTCGAGCCCTCGGGCGATGTCGAGCTCTGCCGCGATGATCCGGGGTTCGAGCTCGACCTGCTGGTGACCACCGATCTGCACAGCATGACGATGATCTGGATGGGGCTGGCCACGGTGCAGGAGCTGCGCGAGCGGCTCGATCTGTCGGGGGACCGCGAGATTGCGGCAAGGATGCAGACCTGGCTCGGGCTGAGCCCCTTTGCGCCGACGGAACGCCGGGTGTCCTGATCCCCGGCTGTCTTATGCAGGAGGCTCAGGCCGGTCAGGTCAGTCCTTGGCGAGCATCCGGCCGAGCATCCGGCCGCCGAGGATGTGCAGATGGAAATGGGGCACTTCCTGCACGCCATCCTCGCCGCAATTGGTGATCGCGCGATAGCCCGCCCCGGCGGCCCCCGGCGCCACGCCGGTCATCCGGCAGACATCGGCGACGCTGCGGTTGAAGTCGACGATTTCGGCATCGCTGGCGGTGCTGGCGAAATGGTCATAGCAGACATAGGGCCCCTTGGGGATCACCAGCACATGCACCGGCGCCTGCGGCGCGATGTCGTTGAAGGCAAGGCTGTGCTCGGTCTCGAGCACGGTGTCGTTGGGGATCTCGCCGCGCAGGATCTTGGCAAAGATATTCTGGTCATCATAGTCGTAGGGCATGCAGGTCCTTTCGCGGTCAATCCGCGTAGAGGTGATCGGTTTGCGCTATTTCAATGGCCTTGTCGGCCGAGATGTCAAGGAAGCGGGCGATCTTGGCGGCGTTTTCCTCGGTGCTGTCGGACTGTCGCATGGTGAAGTGATTTTCGAACTCGGCATCGCGGATGCGGTCGCTCTCAAACGTCATGTCCGAACGGATCGTCGGCAACAGCCGTTCCAGCGTTTCCTGCGGTGTCTGTTCACCCGCGAGCCCGACGCGCATGGCATGGCCGATGAGATATTCATCGGTGAAATCGCATTGCACCTCGAGCAGCCGGGTCACCGACCGGTCGCCGCAGAAATCCTGCAAGAGATCGAGACTGGCGGGATCGAGACAGATGATCATCTGATCGGTCTCGTAATAGTCGAACAGCATCCGCATCAGCGCCCGGCGGTGGCGGTGGCGTTTCTCCATCGTCGACTGAATGCCGCCGAGATCGGGCAGCGGCGTGCTGTCCTCGTTGAAGAGATATTCGATCGCGGTCAGGTTTGTCGCCTGCCGCACCGCGGTCAAAAGCCGCTTGGCCACATGCCATTTCTTGCAGACCACGATCATCAATTCGCGCTGCCGGCCGAGCGTGCTCTCGGTCTCCCAGAACCGCATGGCAAAGCGCCGCCCGATGCGGCCGCGCCCGGTGAGGAATTTGAACAGCGACCGCCCCTCGTTGGAGATCTTGAACGTCGCCGCTTCGTCGGAATAGAGCGCGCCGAGCCGCTGTTTGAGCTCGGTCGCCTCGGGGCTGATCTTGCGGGCAAAGAGGAAATCCTGGCTCAGCAGCAGATCATAGTGATCATTGTAAAAGGTCTGCGGCATCCCGTAATCGGTGAACATCAGAAAGGTGAGCGTGCGCGTCTCGATCTCGTGATCGGGGACGACATGGCGCACCAGCGTCTGAAAGAAGGTCTCGTCAGGGATCCAGGTGGTGCGGAAGAACCGCATCACATCACGCCGCCTGCGGGTAAACTCGAGAATCCACTCGATGGTGCGGCGGCGCAGGCACCACCATTGGCTGCCGATCATCACTTGGATATCGGCGGGGATCGCGCGCGACAGGCCAAGCCGGCGCTGCAGGTTCATCGAGGCGTAGAACAGCCTCTTGCTGTTGCGCTCGTTGAAATAGTGGCGATAGATCAGCCGCTCTTCCTTGATGCCGGTCTTGATCCAGTCGCTGTCGAAATAATCAAAGCTTTCGATGTAATCGACATCGCGGGCATCGAGAAACTCATGCGCGTAATGCGCCGATTTGATCGCCGCGCAATCGCCCGAGAGCATGTAGAAATGCGTGGCCCGGGGAAAAGCCTCGACCGCCGCCTCGACCGCATAGAGCGTCGCCTGCACCAAGGACCATTCGCCCCAGCCGCATTTGATCCGCTTGCGGGCAAAGGCCACATTGGGATTGTCGGCCAGCGCCTCGCGGATGCGGGCGAAATGTTCGGGCTTGGCGCGGGCGTCGAAATGGATGGCGATATAATCCCCCGCCGCCGTCAGCATCTCGGCCTGACCGATGATGGCCTCGGGGTCTTTGTGACACAAAAGGATATATGCGATTTTCGCCATACTGGAAACGACTGGCCCTCAGTTTTAGGATTGTTTACAGTGATAGTGCTGAATAAGCATTGAATAAACAGGCATTTCGGGTTTTTTTGTTGAATGGAACATGGACGGCGCAACGGAGCGGTCCGTGGTTGGAGGTGAGGAATATGGGCTTTCCCGGGACATGGATGACCGAGAGCGAAAGTGTGGTCTATCGAGTGGTGCCGAAATGCGCCTGCTCGACCATCGGCCAGATCATGTATTACTCCGATCACGGGACCTTCTTTGATGGCGACATCCATGACGCCAAGGGCGGCATGCACAAATGGGCGCTGGACGAGAGCCAGGCGCTGATCACCCGCAACGTCCAGGCGCATGATTCCTACGCCTTCACCTGCGTGCGCAACCCCTACACCCGCATCCTGTCCTCCTTCTTCGACAAGATCTGCGGCATTCAGCGCAATGGCAGCCGCTATCGCGGCAAGCTGGTGCCTTTGTTGATCCAGAAATACGGCATCGAGGTCGGCGGCGAGGACGGCAAGCAGGAGTTCGACCAGATCAAGAGCTTCCGCCGCTTCCTGCTCTTTGCCCGCGACACCATCCGCTGGCGCCGCCCGATGGAGCCCGACATCCACTGGTCGGCCCAGGCCGGCCATATCTCGACCTTCATCGTCAACGGCGGCCGCTACGACAAGATCTTCTGGACCGAGAAGTTCAACGAGGGCATGGGCGAGGTGCTGAGCGCCATCGAGACGCCGAAACAGGTCGATCTCGACACGATCCCGCGCTTTAACGAAAGCGAAGGCCACGGCCCGAAACGCGCCCATCCGGTCGAAGACTACTTCGACGATCTGGCGATGCATCTCGTCTACGAGATCTATCACCGCGATTTCGAGCTGTTCAAATACGATTTTGAAGACCCGTCGAACAAGATGCCGACCGGCGAGATCGATCTCGACGAGGTCCACGCCAAGCTCGGCGACTAGAGGCAAGCGGGGAAGAGGGGCGCGGCCCCTCTTGGCCTTGCGGCCAATTCACCCCGGGATATTTCAAGCCAGAAGATGCGCCTCTTTCTGGGTCCAAATACCCAAATCCGGCGGCTGCCGCCGGGCTCAGACGGGGCTCAAACGAGCCCTTCGGCGCGGAACATCTCCAGCACATCCGCCTCGGGGCGCGCGCCATAATGGGTGATCACCTCTGCCGCCGCGATACAGCCCATGCGCCCGGCCACCGCCATCGGCACGCCGGAGACGAGCCCAAAGAGGAAACCGGCGGCGAATTGATCGCCCGCGCCGGTGGTGTCGAGCGGCTTGATCGGGGTGACGGGCACCTCGGTCACATCCTCGCCCCGGTGGATCGTCACCGCATCGCCTGAGCGGGTGCAGACCACGAGCCGGGTGTCGCGGCTGGCCTGGGTCAGGGCGGCGTCGAGATCCTCGGTCTGGTAGAGGGCGCGCCATTCGTGATCATTGCCGATCACATAATCGAGCTCGCGCAGCAGGGCGCGGAAATCGCTGCGGTGGCGGTCGACGCAGAACGGGTCCGAGAGCGAGATCCCCGCCAGCCCGCCCGCCTCGCGGCAGATGCGCGCGGCTTCGGTAAAGGCCGCTTTGCCGCGCGGTTTGTCGTAGAGATAGCCTTCGAGCAGCAGCAGGTCGCATTCACCCGCGACACTGTCATCGACATCTTCGGGGCCGAGCTCGGTCGAGATGCCGAGATAGGTGTTCATCGAGCGTTCGCCATCGGGCGAGACGAAGATCATCGAGCGCGAGCTGGTCTGGTCGCCGCCGGGCACTGGCGCGTTGACGAAATGGCTGCCCACATCGCTCATCGCCTTGGCGTAGTAGCGGCCGAGCGCGTCGTCATTGACCCGGCCGATGAAGCCGGTGGTGAGGCCCAGCGCGCCCATGCCCGCCACCGTGTTGGCGACCGAGCCGCCGGGGGCCTGGGTGCGGTTCTGCATTGCCGCATAGAGCGCCTCGGCGCGGTCCTGATCGATCAGCGTCATGACGCCTTTTTCGATGCCCATCTCTTGCAGAAACGCGTCCTCGCATTGCGAGATCACATCGACAACGGCATTTCCGATGCCGACGGCCTGATAGGTGCTCATAGGGTCTTGTCCTCGAATTGGCAGAGATCGCGGATGATGCAGGTCGGGCACATCGGTTTGCGCGCTTTGCAGTGATAGCGCCCGTGCAGGATCATCCAGTGATGGGCGTGATGTTGGTAATCGGCGGGGATCTGGTCCTCGATGGCGCGTTCCACCGCCACCACATCCTTGCCCGGGGCGATGCCGGTGCGGTTGCCAACGCGAAAGATATGGGTGTCGACGGCCTGGGTGGGCAGGCCCCACCACATGTTGAGCACCACATTCGCGGTCTTGCGGCCGACGCCCGGCAGGCTCTCGAGGGCGGCGCGGGAATTGGGCACCACCCCGCCATAGTCGTTGACGAGGATTTCCGACATGCGGATCACATTCTTGGCCTTTTGCCGGAAGAGCCCGATGGTCTTGATATGCTCGGTCAGCCCCTCGAGCCCGAGGTCGAGCATTTTCTGCGGCGTGTCGGCAATCGGCCAGAGCGCCCGGGTGGCGCGGTTGACGCCCGCATCGGTGGCCTGCGCCGAGAGCGCCACCGCCACCACCAGCGTATAGGCGTTGACATGTTCGAGCTCGCCCTTGGGTTCGGGCTCGGCCGCGTGGAAGCGGGCAAAGATCTCGCGGATCGTGTGATAATCGAGCTGCTTGGCCATGGCCAAAGCTATGACCGGATTTGCCGGGATGCGCAATATTCGGGTCGCGCGGGGGGGCGGCGGCGGGCTAATCTCTTCATGAGACCTGCCCCAAGACTGCCCGAAGGAGTGTCGGATGAGTGAGCCACAGGGATATCATTATCAGGTGATGCGCCGCGCGATTGATCTGATCGACAGCGGCGCGGCGGGGCAGACGCTCGATGAGCTGGCGGCGGCGATGCATATGAGCCCGGCGCATTTTCAGCGACTGTTCTCGGCCTGGGCCGGGGTCTCGCCGAAACGGTTCCGGCAATATCTCACGCTGGGCCATGCCAAGGCGCTCTTGGATGAGCGGTTCACCATGCTCGAGACCGCCGATGCGGCGGGGCTCTCGGGGGCGGGGCGGCTGCATGATCTTTTTCTGCGCTGGGAGGCGATGAGCCCCGGTGACTATGCGCGTGGCGGGGCCGGGCTCTGCATTCGTTGGGGCTGGTTCGACAGCCCCTTTGGCGAGAGCCTCGTGATGGGCACCGAGCGTGGCATTTGCGGCATCGGCTTTGCCGCCGAGATGGGGCGCGAGGCCACGATGGAGGATCTGCGCGGGCGCTGGCCCGAGGCCCGTTTCGTGGAGGACCCGGAGGCGCTGCGGCCTTGGGTCGAGACCGCCTATGGGCTGCGCGAGGGCGGCGAGGCGCCGCTTTACCTGATCGGGGCACCTTTTCAGATCAAGGTCTGGGAGGCGCTGTTGCGGGTGCCGTCGGGACAGGTCACCACCTATTCCGAGATCGCCCAGAGCATCGGCCGCCCCAAGGCGGTGCGCGCCGTGGGCACCGCCGTCGGGCGCAACCCGATCAGCCTGCTCATCCCCTGCCACCGGGCCTTGCGCAAATCCGGCGGGCTGGGCGGCTATCACTGGGGCTTGCCGGTAAAACGGACGATCCTCGCCTGGGAAAGTGCGCGGGCCGAGGCGGGGTAGCGGGCTCAGAACAGCCCGTTCTCATGGGCGGAAAGCCCGGTGATCACCTGCAGCACGTCCCAATGTTCGACGATCTTGCCGCCGGCATCGAAACGGAAAATATCCATGCCCGCGTAATCATCCGAGCCGGGCCAGATCTGGTGGCAATGCAGCACCACGAGATCCTCTTCGGCGACGGCGCGTTTGATGATCACTTTCTTTTCGGGAAACTCGCGCGCCATGCGTTCGAAATAATCGATAAACCCGGCCTTGCCGTCGCGCACATGCGGGTTGTGCTGAATGTAATCCGCGCCGACATAGGCCTCGACCGCGCGGCGGGGATCGGCCTGATTGAACATCAGGTCATAAAAAGCGATGGCGGTTTCTTTGTTGCGTGTCTCAGAAATACGGGTCTCTGGACTGTGCTGTGCTTGGCCGGACATGGCGGGTATCTCATACGTGAATGCGTGGTCGTGATAATCAACTTGTCATGCGCGAATTGCCGCTTATTTCCCCCTGTCAAATACTTGGGGATCGGCAATCCTAAGCCTATACTTAGCACAGACCCAGTCAATTGGGCCCTAAAATATGCGCCCAAGAGTTTGGGCAATGGAGCAAGAGGCAACGCCATGATGCGAGCAAAACAGATTATCACCTGCATGGCAGGGACGTCCCTTCTTTTGGTTACGGCCTGCGCGGAGCCTGCGCATCTGCAAGGCAATGACCCCAACGCCCGCGCCAAGCAGGGCGCGCTGATCGGCGGTGTGGTGGGCGCGATCACCGGCGCTGCGGCCAGCGACAAGAAGGGCAAGGGCGCGGTCATCGGCGGCGCCATCGGGGCCCTCGGCGGCGCGGCCATCGGCAATGCGCTGGACAAGCAGGCGGCCGAGCTCGAGCGCGATCTCAACAATGACAGCGTGACCGTCAACAACACCGGCGACCGTCTCATCGTAACCATGCCGCAGGACATTCTCTTTGCCATCGACAGCTCGACGGTGAATTCGGGCCTGCGCGGCGATCTGCTGACCGTGGCGCGCAGCCTGCAGAGCTATCCCGACACCACGGTGCAGGTGGTCGGCCACACCGACAACACCGGCTCGGCCGCGCATAACCAGGCGCTGTCGGAGCGCCGGGCCAATGCGGTGGCGGATGTGCTGATGAATGGTGGCGTCGCCTTCAGCCGTATTCAGACCTATGGCCGTGGCGAAGATCAGCCGCTCGCCTCGAACCTGACGGCAGAGGGCCGCGCCCAGAACCGCCGGGTCGAGATCGTGATCCTGCCCAACGCCTGATCGGCCACCGGGCGGGAAGCGGGCGAGACCCGGGCGAGACCGGGGCGAGACCCAACCAAACCCAACAGGGCCCGTCCGGCAGACGCCGGGCGGGCCTTTTGCATGGGGCGCACAGGCGCGGACGGCAGGCTGGGCTTCCTTGACGACCCCCACGCCACGCGCTACGCGGTTGGGCAAGAAATTTTACCATCAAAAAAGGACTGCCCAGATGAGCACACCTTCGCTTCTTATCCTGCCCGGCGACGGGATCGGCCCCGAGGTCATGACCGAGGTGCGCAAGGTCATCGACTGGTTCGGCGCCAAGCGCGACCTGGCCTTTGATGTGAGCGAGGATCTGGTGGGCGGCGCGGCCTATGACAAGCACGGCGTGCCGCTGCATGACGACACGATGGCGCGCGCCCAAGAGGTCGACGCGGTGCTGCTCGGCGCCGTGGGTGGCCCGAAATACGACGAGCTCGATTTCTCGGTCAAACCCGAGCGCGGCCTGCTGCGCCTGCGCAAGGAAATGGACCTTTTCGCCAACCTGCGCCCGGCGCAATGCTTTGACGCGCTGGCCGATTTCAGCAGCCTGAAAAAGGACGTGGTCGCCGGTCTCGACATCATGATCGTGCGCGAGCTGACCTCGGGCGTCTATTTCGGCGAGCCGCGCGGCATCTTCGAAGAGGGCAATGAGCGCGTCGGCATCAACACCCAGCGCTACACGGAGAGCGAGATCGAGCGCGCCGCCCGCGCCGCGTTCGAGCTGGCGATGCGCCGGAACAAGAAGGTCTGCTCGATGGAGAAGGCCAATGTGATGGAGAGCGGCATTCTCTGGCGCGAAGTCGCAACCCGCGTCGGCAAGGACTATCCCGAGGTCGAGCTGTCGCATATGTATGCCGACAATGGCGCGATGCAGCTCGTGCGGGCGCCGAAACAATTCGACGTGATCCTCACCGACAACCTCTTTGGCGACATCCTGTCGGATTGCGCCGCGATGCTCACCGGCTCGCTCGGCATGCTGCCCTCGGCCTCGCTCGGCGCACCGATGGCCAATGGCCGGCCCAAGGCGCTCTACGAGCCGGTGCATGGCTCGGCCCCCGACATCGCGGGTCAGGGCAAGGCGAACCCGATCGCCTGTATCCTGAGCTTTGCCATGGCGCTGCGCTACAGCTTTGATCAGGGCGACGAGGCGACCCGTCTCGAGAACGCCATCGAAGCGGTGCTCGCCTCCGGCGCGCGCACGGCCGATCTCATGGGTCCCGAAGGCGGCACGCCGCTCTCGACCGCCGAGATGGGCGACAAGGTGATCGAGGCGCTCGACCAGAGCCTCTAATCCGCGCTCGGCGTGATGCTGATCCGCCCCCGGTGCCCCGCGCACCGGGGGTTTTTATTTGCGCTGTCGCGGGGCTGGGCGCGGGGCTGGGCGCTGGGCAGGGCCGCCCGCAGCCCGCCCAAAGACCGCTCAGAAGATTCTCGCAACTCGCGTCTTGCAAAGCCCGCGCTTTGCCAGTAACTGGTGCGCCACGGTCGGAGTGTAGCTCAGCTTGGTAGAGCACTGTCTTCGGGAGGCAGGGGTCGGAGGTTCGAATCCTCTCACTCCGACCAGATTATCCAACATATGCCATCAGGCCCAACCTGACCCTCCCGTCAGATCGCTGAGGCGGATGGCGCGTCAGGGCCACAGGCCCAAGGCCTTGCCCCTGTGGCGGCTGGACCCATCATCCCCCGAAAAACATCTCTTTCACCTGGGCGATGCGCAGCTGCTGATCATGGCTGAGCGATTGGCCGCCAAAGGCTGCGATGATCTCGTCATAGGGGTCGGTGAGGCGCTGGCTGGTGCCGGCGAGGGTTTCGAGCACGGCAAGCCCGCAATAGGGCACATATTGCGGGGAATAGCCGCCCTCATGGGTGACGATGATCCGACCCCCCGCATGGCGCGCGGCGAGCTCCATGAGCTGACCCATCATCCAGGCGTAATCGCTCGATTTCAGCATCTGCATGCCGAGCGGGTCCATGGCGCAGGAATCAAACCCGCTGGCCACCACGATCAGCTCGGGCGCAAAGGCGTCGAGCGCCGGCAGGACCAGCTCTTCGAAGGCGTGTTTATAGCCGCCGGTGCCGGTGCCGGGGGGCAGCGGGATGTTGAGGTTATGGCCAAGCCCCGCGCCTGCGCCCAGCGCCTCCATCGGGCCGGAGTGGAGCGGAAAGAGATTGTCCTGATGCAGCGAAATCGTCAGCACCGAGGGGTCGTCGTAAAAGATCGCCTCGGTGCCATTGCCGTGATGCACGTCCCAATCGACCACCGCGACGCGGCCGATGCCATGCCGCTCTTGGGCGTATTTCGCGCCGATGGCCGCATTGGCAAAGAGGCAAGACCCCATCGCCTTGTCGGGCAGCGCGTGATGCCCCGGCGGACGGCAAAGCACATAGCCATTGTCCCAGTCCCCCGTCATCACCTCATCCACCGCCGCGGTGACCCCGCCCACCGCCAGCCGCGCGATCTCAAGGCTCGCGGGGCCGACCGGGGTGAGCTCGCCCGCGTCGCCGCCGCCCGCGGCACAGATCTTGGCGAGATGGTCGATATGGCTCTGCGGATGGACGAGGCGGAGGATCTCGTCGCCCGCCGGCCGTGGCCGGTGCGATGCGAGCTTGGGCGCAAGCTCGGTCGCCTCCACGAGGTTTTGCAGGCGGCGCTTGGTCTCGGGATGCTCAAAATGCAGCCCCGGCTGCATCTCGAGCCCGGGCTCGAGGAAACCGCACCAATTGAGCGTGTCATGCCAGTAATAGAGCTCGGCGGTCACAAACCCGGTGCGATGGGCGCAGGTGGTGTCGGCGTGAAACTGCATCTCGGTCTCCTTGGTGGGGTTCTTTCGTCATAGCATGGCGGGCCGGTCGGGGATCGGCCAAGAAGGCGCTTCCTAAGCCACGGATCGGCTCGTCCGAACCAGACCCGGGGCGGGGCGCTAGTCACAGCTCACGCTGGCCGCGCCGATCTCGCCCATCTGGGCGACGATCTGGGCCAGCAGGGTCTGCTGGGACATCTTGGCAAATTCCTGTGGCAGATCGTGCAGCTCTCCCTTGCGGGACACGACGGTGAGGGTCCGCGACAGGCCCGGCACCGGCAGATCGCGGATGCGCAGGCTCATGTTCTCCACCAGCCCATCGATAAGCAGCGTCGGCGTCAGCAGGCTGAACCCCTGACCCGCCGCGACGCAGGAGGTCACCATGCTCGACCGGTCCGCCTGAATGACCTTGCTCGGCTCGAACCGCAGGCGCCGCAGATGCTGGGCAATCTGGCGTCCGGCATGGGTCGTGTCGCCAAACCGCACCAGTGGCAGCCGCGACTGGATCGTCTCGAGACTGTCCTCGGGGCCGCTGTAATCCTTGGGCAGCACCAGAAGATACTGCTCGCTCAGCACATGATGCCGTTCGAGCCCGTCCATATCGAGAAACGGGTTGGAGGTGATCGCGAGATCGGCCTGTTTGGTGCGCAAGAGCTGTTCGTGATTGCCGCTTTGCCCGGCATAGAGCGTCATGTCCTTGACGCCAAAGGCGTCTTGCGCGAGGGCGATGAGCGGCGGGGTGAGCGTGGTGGCGATCGAGGCCTGCAGCCCCACCCGCAAGAGCGAGAGCGATTTCTGCCCGACATGGCGCAGCTCGGTTTCCATCTCGGACACCGCGTCGAGAATCTTTTGCGCCTTGAGCAATAGCCGCGCCCCGGCATGGGTCAATCGCGCGGGCCGCGTGCCACGATCAAGAAGCCGCGTGCCAAAGGCCTCTTCCAGCGCCGCGATATGCTGGGACGCGGCCGGCTGCGACAGGTTCAAGAGCTTGGCCCCGGCGCGCATCTGCCCGGTGGCCGCCACTGCAAGGAACACTTCGAGAGAGCGCATGAGCCCCGGAGGGAAGCCGGTTCGATCCAGCATGGCGCATCCTTAGTATAAGAGATTTCAATACTGAGGGGAATTTCTTGGCTTGTGTCAAGCGCCGTAGCAACGTGATCCCATGAAACGAACCCGAAGCTCCCGGCGCCGTGGCGCCCACCCCCAGCACACGGCGTCAGAGCCGCGCGCCCCCTTCATCCTGCGCAAGCTCTCGACCTTCAATGTGCTGAGCGAGGCCGGGCTCGAACAGATCGAAGCCAATGCCGACACGATCCTCGCCGAGACCGGGATGGAGTTTCAGGGCGATCCCGAAATCCTCGACATCTTTGGCCGGGCGGGCTGTGATGTGGATGGCACGCGGGTGCGTTTCGCGCCCGGGTTCTGCCGCCGGACCATCACCGCCACCGCGCCTGCGCAGTTCATCCAGCACGCGCGCAACCCCGCCAATTCGGTGCAGCTCGGCGGCGAGGCCAGCGTGCTCTGCCCATCCTGGGGTCCGCCCTTCGTGCATGATCTCGACCGCGGGCGGCGCTATGCCTCCTACCGGGATTTCATCGATCTGGTGAAGCTGCACCACACGCTGCCATGGCTGCACCATTCCGGCGGCGTGGTCTGCGAACCGGTGGATCTGCCGGCCAACAAGCGCCATCTCGACATGCTCTATGGCCATATCCGCCATTCCGACCGGGCCTTTATGGGGGCCTTCATCGGGGCCGAGCGGGCGGGCCATGCCATCGACATGGCGCGGATCGTGTTCGGGGCCGAATTCATGGCGGAGAACGCCGTGCTCTATTGTGTCTCCAACACCAACGCGCCGCTGGTCCTCGACAGCCATATGTCCGGCGCGCTCAAGACCTATGCCCGCGCCGGACAGCCGGTGGCCTGCACGCCCTGGGTTCTGACAGGTGCGATGTCGCCGGCCACCGTGGCCGGGACGCTGGCGCAGATCCTCGCCGAAACCATGGCCACCATGACGCTCACCCAGCTGGTGAACCCCGGTGCGCCCTGCCTGATGGGAAGCTTTGCCTCCACCATGTCGATGAAGACCGGCGCGCCGACCTTTGGCACGCCCGAGGCGGGGCTCTTGGTGCTGGCCGCTGGGCAATTGGCGCGCCGGCTGGGGGTGCCTTTGCACACCGTCGGCACGCTCAGTTCGTCCAAGCTCCCCGATGCGCAGAGCCAGCAAGAGGCGGCCTGGGGTCTTCTGATGTCGATGTTTGCCGGGGCCAATCTGATCAACCACGCGACCGGCTGGCTCGAAGGCGGGTTGGTCACCTCGTTCGAGAAAACCATCATCGACCATGATCTCTGCGGCAAGATCGGGCGGTTTTTCGACGGCATCGACATGAGCGAGAACGCGCAGGCGATGGAGGCGATCGCCAAGACCGGGCCGGGGCAGCATTTTCTGGGCTCCGAGCATACGCAGGCCAATTACATGAGCGCGCTCTTCCGGCCCTGGACGCCGGATGACAACGCCTTTGAACATTGGCGCGCCGCCGGGGAAAAGGACGCGGGCGCGCGGGCCAATGCGCTCTGGAAGTCGCAGCTCGAGAGCTATGAAGACCCCGGTCTCGACCCCGAGATCGACGCCGCGCTGCAGGAGTATATCGCGGCGCGGAAGGCCGAGAAACCCGATCAGGATTACTATTGATGCGCCGGGTGTTGATCATCGGCGGCGGTGCCATCGGCCTCTCAGTGGCCTATCATCTGGCCAAGCGCGGCGCGGCGGATGTGACGCTGTTGGAGCGCAACCGCCTGACCTCGGGCACCTCGTGGCACGCGGCGGGCATCGTCGGCCCGCTGCGCGCCACGCCGAATATGACGGCGCTGGCCTCGGCCGCCTTGGAGGTCTTCCCGGAGCTCGAGGCCGAGACCGGCATGGCCACCGGCTATCGGCGCACCGGCGGCTATTGGCTGGCCCGCGTGCCCGAGCGGCTGGACGAGCTGCACCGCATCGCCGATCTGGGCCGCACGCAGGGGCTGACGCCTTCGGTCATCGCCGCCGAGGAAGTGGGTCTGCCGATGCTCGATCTGTCGCAGCATGTCGGCGCGCTGCATGTGCCCGAGGATGCCAATGTGAACCCGGTCGATCTCTGCATGGCCTATGCGCGGGGTGCGAAAAATCGCGGCGTGACCCTGCGCGAAGGCGTCGAGGTCGCGCGGCTCTTGGTCGAGGGCCACCGCGTCACCGGGGTCGCCCTCGCCGATGGCCGCGAGATGCAGGCCGATCAGGTGGTGATCGCCACCGGCGCCTGGTCGCGCGAGCTTGCCGCCACGGCCGGTGTCGCGCTGCCCCTGCAGGCGGTCGAACATATGTATGTGGTGACGGAAATCATCCCCGATCTGCCCGATCCCTTCCCGGTGATCCGCGATCTGGATCGCGGCATTTACCTCAAGGGCGACGCGGGCAAGCTGGTGATCGGCGGGTTTGAACCGAAGGCCAAATGCTGGGATCCCTATGGGCCCGAGGGCAACCGCGCCTTTCTCGAAATGGCCGAGGATTGGGAGCAGTTCAGCCCCTTCATGGAGGCGGCGCTCGATCTTTGCCCGGGGTTGGCCGCCACCGGCATTCAGCATTTCATGAACGGCCCTGAGAGCTTTACCGCCGACACCCGGCCGCTGGTGGGCGAGACCTCGGTCGACGGTCTCTTTGTGGCGGCGGGGATGAATTCGGTCGGAATCATGTCCTCGGCAGGCATTGGCCGGGCGCTGGCGGATTGGATGGTGGACGGCCATCCGCCGATGAACATGTGGGAGGTCGATGTGGCGCGGGTCGATCCGGCGCGCGCCGCCCCGGCCCATATGGCGGCCCGCATGGACGAGGCGGTGGCCGATCTCTTTGCCCTGCATTGGCCCTATAAACAGCCCAAGGCGGGCCGCGATCTGCGCCGCTCGGCGCTGCATGACTGCTGGGCCAAGGCGGGGGCACAGTTCGGCCAGACCGCCGGGTGGGAGCGCGGGCTCTGGTATGGCGCGGCCCAGCCCTATTCGGTGGGGGCGCAGCCCTGGTGGCCCGCAGCCGAGTCAGAGGCCGCCCAGATGGCCCAGGGCGCGGCGCTCATCGATCTGAGCCCCTTTACCAAGATCGACCTGCGCGGGCCGAACGTGGCGCAAGCGCTCAATGATCTGTGCACCGCGCAGATGGATGTGCCGCTGGGCCGCGCGATCTATAGCCAGATCCTCAACCCGCGCGGTGGGATCGAGATGGATGTCACCGTCTCGCGCCTCGCCGAGGATCATTTCCACATCACTTCGGGCGCCGCCACCCGCGCCCGCGATCTGGCCTATCTGCGCCGCGCCCTGCCCAGCGCCGTGACCCTCACCGACCGCACCGAGGCCTATTGCACGCTCGGCGTGATGGGGGCAGGGGCGGCGCATATGCTGCGCGCCTGGGACGCGGACACTGCCTGGGCCGCCGCGCCCTTGGGCGAGCTGCGCGATCTGCTGATCGACGGCCACCGCGCCCGCGCCACGCGGATCAGCTTTGTCGGCGAATACGGCTGGGAACTGACCCTGCCCAACAGCATCGCGCCGCGTGTCTTCGACAGGCTCTATACTGCCGGGGCCCGGCCGCTTGGCCATTTCGCCCTTGATGGCTGCCGCATCGAGAAAGGGTTCAAACATTGGGGCCATGACCTCAGCCCCGCGATCACGCCGCTCGAGGCGGGGCTTGGCTTTACCATCGACTGGCGCAAGTCGTTCACCGGCAAAGAGGCGCTCGCGGCGCAACAATCCCAAGGCCTGCGGCGACGGCTTCTCTTGCTGCAGGTCACCGGCGCCCCGCTTCTCTTGCATGACGAGCCGGTCTTCGAGGCGGGCCGTCACGTGGGCTTTACCACCTCCGGCGCGCGCGGCCCGCGCACCGGGCTCAACCTCTGTTTCGCGCTGATCGACACCGAGCCGGGCGAGACGCTGGACGACAGCTGCGCGCGAAATTTCACCGTCAGGATCGCCGGGCAGGACCATGCGGCCACGCCGCTCCGCCGCCCGGCCTTTGATCCCACTCATGAAAGGATGCGCGCATGACCAAGGTGCAAGTGGTCATCATCGGCGGCGGCGCGATGGGCGTGTCGCTGCTCTACCATCTGGTCAAGGCCGGATGGCGCGATCTGCTGCTCGTTGAAAAGAACGACCTGACCCATGGCTCGACCTGGCATGCGGCGGGGCTTTGCACCCATTTCGCCCATAACGCCACCATTCAGGAGCTGCGCGCCACTTCGGTCCGGCTCTACCGGGACATCCTGCCGCAAGAGACCGGCCGCGATTGCGGCTTTCACCGCTCGGGCGCGATGCGCATCACCCGCAACCCCGACCGGATGGACGAGTTCCGCCATGTCGCGGGCCTGTCAGAGTTCACCGGCTATCCGCTCGAGGTGCTGACACCTGACCGCATCGCAGAGCTGCATCCGCTGGCGCGTCTCGACGGGCTGATCGGCGGCATCTACGAGCCCGACGATGGCCATGTCGACCCGACGCTCGCGACGCAAGCCATGGCCGAAATGGCCCGCAAGGGCGGCGCGCAGATCTGGCGCAACTGCCCGGTGGAGGCGATCCGCCAAACTCGCGGCCGCTGGCGGATCGACACCGCCAAAGGCCCGGTCGAGAGCCTGCATGTGGTCAATGCCGCCGGCACCTGGGGCTGGGAAGTGGGGCAGATGATGGGGGTGAACATCCCCTCCGTGCCGGTGCTGCACCAATATCTGGTGACCGACACCATCCCCGCCGTGGCCGAGAGGATCGCGGGCGGCCTGCCAGAGCTGCCGATGATCCGCGACCCCGAGGAAAGCTGGTACGTGCGCCAGGAACGCGACGGGCTGATCCTTGGGCCTTATGAAAAAGAGGCGCAGGTCTGGTCCGTTGATGGCGTGCCGCCCTCCTTTGGGGCCGAGCTGATGCCGCCCGATCTCGACCGTGTCGCCCATATCATCGAGGCCGCGATGGCGCGTCTTCCGGCGCTCGAAACCGGCGGTGTGAAAACCGTGGTCAACGGGCCGATCACCTTTACCCCCGACGCCAACCCGCTCATCGGTCCGGCCCATGGCCACGACACCGCCTGGCTTTTGACCGGCTCGTCGATGGGGGTGATGGAGGGCGGCGGCGCGGGCTGGTTCCTCGCCCATTGGATGACCCATGGCGCGCCGCCGATGGATGCGCTGGCCGTCGACAGCCGCCGCTTTGGCGCCTGGGCCGACCGCGACTATCGCGTGGCCAAGGCGGTGGAATGTTTCGGCCTGCAATTCGGCGTGCATTACCCGCATGAGGAACGCCCCGCCGGGCGCGGCCTGCGCCTGTCGCCGCTGCATGACCTGATGATCGCCCGTGGCGCGGTGATGGGGGCGGCGCATGGCTGGGAACGGCCCAATTGGTTCTCGGAGACGCCAAATGCGAGGCCTGAGGAAAGCTTTCGCCGCGCCAATTGGTTCGCGCCAGTCGCCCGCGAGGTCAGCGCCGCCACCTCGCGCGTGGCCATGGCCGATCTCTCGGTCTTTTCCAAGTTTGAGATCACCGGCGCGGATCTGGCCCCGTTTCTCGAAACCCTCGGGGCGAACCGCGCGCCAGATCTGGGCCGCATCGGGCTTTGCCATGGGCTGACCCCGGCGGGCGGTGTTCTGTCGGAATTTACCGTCACCCGGCTCGCCGAGGACCACGCCTATCTGACCTCCGCCGCCGCCGCCGAAGAGATCGACCTCGACCTGCTGCGCCTCAGGGCCAAAGGCATGGATGTCGAGATCCGCAATGTCACCGACGATCTGGCGGTGATCGCGGTGATGGGGCCCAAAGCGCCCGAGACCTGCCCCGAGCTGGCCGATATGCCCTGGCTCAGCGCCCGCGAGACGACGCTCGACGGCATCGCCATACGCGCCCTGCGCCTGTCTTACATCGGCGAATGCGGCTGGGAGCTGCATGTCGCGCGCGGTGCCGCCACCACGCTCTTTGAGGCGCTGGAGCGCCGGGCGACGCCCCATGGGTTGGGCTTCTACGGGGCCTATGCCGCCAACTCCATGCGGCTAGAGAAGGGCTATCGCGGCTGGGGCAGTGACCTGACCACCGAGCGCAGCCCGCTCGAGGCGGGGCTGACTGCCTTTGTCCGCAAGGACCTGCGCGACGGCCTCACCCGCGACCCGGCATGGGATATGGTCCTGCTGGAGATTGCGACGGGCGAGGTTGATCCGTTTTACGCCCATAGCGTCTGGCAAGGCGACCGGCCGGTAGGCATCGTGACCTCGGGCGCCTATGGTCATCGCACCGGCAAGGTTCTGGCGCTGGCCTATCTGCGCGACGCCACCGCGCGCGACGGGCTCAGCGTCTCTATCCTCGGAACGCGCCGCGCGGCCACGATCCTGCCACAGGCGCCTTTTGATCCTGACGACACCCGCATGAAACCCGGAGCAACGCCATGAATGAACATCCCCTGCACACCGACTGGAATTTCGACAGCACCGCCGCGCGGCGCGATCAATATTACGCGGCCTCGCTCACCCGGTTCACGCCCTTCCGCGATCCCATCGTGTTCAAGAAGGGGCAGGGCCAGTATCTGTGGGACACGGAGGGGCGCAAATACACCGATCTTCTTGGCATGAATGTCTGTATCTCGGTCGGCCATTCGCACCCGCGCGTCGTCGCCGCCGCCATGGAGCAAGCACAAGAGCTGACCCATTGCACCACCATGTTCTACCACCCGACGCCCGCCCATCTCGCCGAGGAACTGGCCGCGACCATGCCGAAAGGCCATGACTGGGTGGTGCATCTGACCAATTCAGGCTCCGAGGCCATCGATCTCGCCATGACCATGGCGCGCACCTATACCGGCAATCTCGACCTGCTGGCGCTGCGCACCGCCTATCACGGGCCGACGGCGGCGGCGCAATCGATCACCGGCATCGCGGGCTGGCGGCATCCGGGGATGCCGGGCAACGTGGCCTTCGTGCCGGAGCCCAACCAATATCGCGGCATCTTTGGCGAAGGCACCGCGCCCTATCTCGACGAGATCACCCGCACCATTCAGACCGCCACCTCTGGCAAGCTCGCCGGCATCTTTGTCGAAAGCGTGCAGGGCTATGGCGGCATCATCGCAATGCCGCCGGGATATATGTCCGGGGCCGCCGACCGGGTGCGCGCGGCGGGCGGGCTCTATATCGCTGATGAGGTGCAATCGGGCTTTGGCCGCACCGGCGATCACTTCTGGGGGTTTGAGGCGGATGGCGTCGTGCCGGATATCGTGGTGATGGCCAAGGGGCTCGGCAATGGCTTTCCCATCGGCGCGGTGGTCGCCAGAAAAGACGTCGCCGCGCCAATGGCCGAGAAATTCATGTTCCACACCTATGGGGCCAACCCGACCTCTGCCGCCGCCGCCCGCGCCGTGCTCGCCGTGATGCGCGACGAAGGCCTGCAAGAGAACGCGCGGGCCGTTGGGGCCAAGCTCTTGGAACGGCTGCAGGATCTCAAGGACAAGCATTCCGCCATCGGCGATGTGCGCGGCAAAGGGCTGATGCTGGCGCTGGAATTTGTCACCGACCGCGACAGCAAGACCCCCGACAAGGAGATGACCGCAGAGGTCTTCGAGGCCTGCCGCGCCGAGGGCATCATCCTGTCGAAATCCGGACCGTTTCAGCAATGCCTGCGCATGGTCCCGCCGCTCTGCCTGTCGCAAGAGGACGTCGACCACGTGACCACCAGCCTCGACGGCGCCCTCTCCGCCGCCGCCAATCTGCGCCGCTAGCGGGGCGGGCGCAGGGCGTTCGCCCCGACCGCTGCCCACTGGCGGGGCGGCACCGGATTGCGTAGAACAGAGCAAACGCAAGGGGGGGCGCCGTGGCGATCAAGACGGAAATGTTGCGGTGTTTCGTCACCGTCGCGCAGAGCGGCAATTTGGCGGATGCGGCAGAGCTTCTAGGCCGCACGCCTTCGGCCGTGTCGATGATGCTCAAACAATTCGAACAGCAGCTGGGCAGCCCGCTCTTCGAGAATGAGCGCAAGAACCGGCTCACCGCGCTGGGGCGGTTCGTCTTTGGCGAGGCCCGGCGCGAGATCGACCATTTCGACAAGGTGGTGAATGCCATCGAAAGCTATGCCCGCGCCGATGCCGGGCTTGTGCGGATCGCGGCGATTCCCTCGGTCGCCACCACGATCCTGCCCGAGGCGCTGAGCCGCTTTCTCAAACGTCATGGCGAGGTGCGTGTCCATATCCGCGAGATGGAGACGAGCTATGTGCTGCGAGAGCTCGAAGAGGGCGATGCCGACCTCGGATTTGCCTCG
The DNA here is from genome assembly GCF_000152625.1 of Roseovarius nubinhibens ISM. Classification (GTDB taxonomy): domain Bacteria; phylum Pseudomonadota; class Alphaproteobacteria; order Rhodobacterales; family Rhodobacteraceae; genus Roseovarius; species Roseovarius nubinhibens. Next base: position 2,120,554 of record NZ_CH724156.1, read on the forward strand.
CTCTTGCACCCGATCGCGGGCCTGACGGGCGCGCCGCTCTTTACCGACCGCTTTGGCGTGGTCTGCGCCGCCGATCACCCGCTCGCCCAGAGCGGTGCGCCGGTGCGCTTTGATCAGCTCGCGCAGGAACGGCTCATCGTCAACAGCGTCTGCCAGCAGATCCGCGATCCGGAGTTCAAGGCGCTGCTCGACCGCTCGCAGCTCTCGGTGATGAGCACCCATGCCAATCTCTCGGCGGTGCGGCGCAAGGTCGGCATCACCGTGCTGCCCGAGCTGGTGCTGGCCGAGTTTGGCGACGATCTGCGCTTTGTGCCGCTGGCCGACAAGACGCTCACCCGCACGGTGCAGGAGATCGGCCATGCCCATCTGGCGCTGTCCCCGGCGGCGCTGGCCTTTCGCGACGTGGTGCGGCAGGTGGTGGGCGAAACCCTCCCGAAAACAGGTTAAGCAACCCTGAAGCTTAGCTAAGAAGTTTGCGATTGATAGAAGTTGCAGCCTGTGGCGTCATAGGCCGCGACCGTTAGACCACGATCAACACACCGCTCACAGCCCGCAAGGGCAGGAACAGCCGCCCGCGAGGGCAAGATCAGCCGCCCGCAAGGGTATGAAAGGACATCGATATGACCCATTTCCTGACCCGCCGCCAATGCCTCAAGAGCGCCCTGTCGGCCTCGGTGGCCACCGTCGCCGCCGGTCTGCCGCTCGCCACACGGGCGCAAGGGCTCGATTTTCTGACCATCGGCGGCGGCCCCTCGGGCGGCGTGTTCAACATCGTCGCGACCGGCCTCGCCAATGTGCTGCGCCAATCCTACCCCGAGGCGATCATCGACGTGCAGCCCGGCGGCTCTGGCCCCAACCTGCTGCGCGTCTCGGGCGGCAAGGCCGATCTCGGTATCACCTCGGCCAGCAACGCCTTTGACGCCTGGAATGGCCGCGACCCGGCCACGCCCGAAGCCCCGATCAAGAACGTGCGCGGGTTGATGACCATCATGCAAAGCGCGGTGCAAATCTGGGTCGATGGCAATTCCGACATTCGCTCGATCCAGGATCTGCGCGGCAAACAGGTCAGCGCCGGTCAGCCGGGTCAGACCTCCTGGCTCGCGTTCGAGCGTCTGCTGGCCGCGGCTGGCATGACCATGGAGGATATCGAAAGCGACGGCGGCAAGATGAACAAGCTGAGCTGGTCGGAATCCCACAACGCCCTGCGCAATGGCGAATTGGACGCGGTCATGTGGCTGTCGCTCTGGCCGCACCCCACCGTGCGCCAGAACGAAACCGTGCGCCCGATGCGCGCCCTCTCCTTCGACGATGCCGTGCTCGAGAAATTCCTCGCAAGCTCGGGCGGCTTTGAACGGGTGACCCTGCCCGCCGGTCTCTTTGAAGGTCAGGCAGAGGCGGCCAATACCGTCGGCACCAACACGATCCTCTTTGCCTCGGACAAGATGTCGGACGAGCTGGCCCAGAACATCACCAAGGCGATCTGGGACAATCTCGAAGAGTTCAAGGCGACCCATGCGCTCTTGGGCAACCTCTCGGCCGAGACCGCGGGCAAGGGCATGGTCGTGCCGCTGCATCCGGGCGCCAAGGCATTCTACGACGCCCAGGGCATCGCCTATGACGCGAGCTCCGAGCTCGCCGAATGACAAGCCTGCGCCAAACTGCTGGCGTGGTGACGCGGGACCGGATGATTTCCGGTCTCGCGCTGCTTATGCTGGGATTTCACCTGCTGGCCGCCTCGCCGCTCTGGCTCGCGCCCAATCTCGTGCTGCGCGCCGGTCATATGCTCTTTGCGGCGCTAATCGTGATCCTGCTCTTTCCGCTGGCGCGCACTGCGCTGGGCCGGATGGCCGATATCGCGCTGGCGGCGTTGTCCGTGGTCAGCATCGGCTATGCGGTGGTCTTTGCCCCCGATATCGTGGTGCGCCCGCCCTGGACGCTGACCGCCAGCCCGTTCGAGATTTTCGTGGCCCTCGGCACCGTCTTCGTGGCCCTCGAAATCACCCGCCGCAGCCTTGGGGTCATGATCCCGGTGCTGTGCCTGATCTTTATCGCCTATGCCTTTGTCGGGCCCTATCTGCGTTTTGTGGATGTGCTGCGCCCGCTGGCCCATGGCGGCGTCGACCTGAGCGAATTCGTCGACCAGATGTATTTCAGCTTTGAAGGCATCTTTGGCACCGCGCTCGGCGTGTCGGCGGAATATATCTTTCTCTTCGTCATGTTCGGCGCGGTGCTGCAAGTGGCGGGCGGCGGCGACTTCTTCATCGCCATGACCCGCGCCGTGACCGGCACGAGCCGCGGTGGCCCGGCCAAGATCGCCGTCGTGGCGAGCGGGCTCATGGGCATGATGTCGGGCAGCTCGGTGGCCAATGTCGCGACCACCGGATCGCTCACCATCCCGATGATGAAGAACCTCGGCTATCCCGCCCGCTTTGCTGGCGCAATCGAGGCCATCGCCTCGACCGGTGGCCAGATCACCCCGCCGATCATGGGGGCCGCGGCCTTTCTCATGGCGGCGATACTCGGCATCGAATATGTCGAGGTGGTGCTCGCCGCCTCGCTGCCGGCGCTGCTCTTCTTCGGCTCGCTGCTGATCAGCGTGCATCTCATGGCGCTGCGCCACAATCTCGCGCCGCTGCCCCGCGCCGAGGCCGGGTCGACCCGGCGCATCCTCGCGGGCGGCTGGACCTTCCTGCTGCCGGTGGCGGTGCTGGTGGTGCTGATGCTGCAGGGCTTCACCCCGAGCTATGCCGCCTTCTTCGGCCTGCTCGCGGCGCTTGCGACGCCCTTCCTGCGCCGCTCGACCTTTATCTCGGCGGATCAGCTGAGCGCCGGTGTCCGCTCCGGCGTCGAGGGCGCGGTGGTCGTGGCCGCCGCCTGTGCCTCGGCCGGGATCATTGTCGGCATCGTGCAGATCTCGGGCCTCGGCTTTCGGTTCAGCGCGCTGGTCACCGATTTCTCCGGCGGTTCGCTCAACGTGGCGCTGGTGCTGGCAATGCTCGCGGCTTTCATCTTTGGCATGGGGATGCCGACCACGGCCGCCTATATCATTCAGGCGACGCTGGTCGCGCCCGCGCTGATCAAGCTCGGCGCAGACCCGCTGGCCGCGCATATGTTCGTCTTCTACTTCGCGGTCCTGGGCCAGATCACCCCGCCGCTGGCGGTGGCGGCCTATGCGGCGGCCCCGATCGCGGGCGAAAGCGCCTCGCGCGTCGGCTGGGCCGCCTTTGCCATCGGCCTGCCGATCTACATCATCCCCTTCCTCTTCGTGCTCGACCTGTCGCTGCTCTATCCGCAATGGACGCCGGATCTCGCCTATACGTTCCTGAGATCGGGCGTGGCGCTCTTTTGCATGTCCTCGGTGATCGTCGGCTGGTTCGGCCGGTCACGGCTGGCCATACCGCTGCGGGCGGGCATGTTCGCGGTGGCGGTGCTGATGATCCATCCCAACATCTGGTCGACCGTGGCGGGGCTCGGGATTCTGGCGGGGATTTACGCCCTGCAGATCGCCCTCGGCCGGGGTCACAAGGAGGAAACCCGCGCATGAGCCTCGCAGAGAACACGGCCCCCGCCTATGGCACCACCTATGCCTATGAGCTGGCGACCCGCACCGATGACATGATCTTTCTCGCGGGCCAGATCGCCAAGATCAGCGCCACCGAGATCCATGCCGCGGGCCGCTGCGGCGACACGATCGATGTTGAGACCGCCAAGGACAGCGCCCGCCTCGCCGCCCATCAGGGCATCGCCTGGCTGGGCAAACACTTGGGTCCCGGTGAGCGGATCGAAAAGATCCTGCGCGTCGATGTCTTTGTCGCGGTGACGCCCGAGTTCGATCACATCTCAGAGGTGGCCGACGCCGCCTCCGAGATCTTCATCGAAGCCTATGGCGACGCCGGCCGCCATGCGCGTTCAGTCCTCGGCGTCACCCGCCTGCCACGCAACGCGCCTGTTCTGCTGGAAATCACGGTGAAATACGCGCCGACCAGATAAGTGCGTGACGCAGGCCCCAGGGGTCTCCGTCAGAGCACCATCTTCTGCCGCCGGTCGCGGGCAATGAGCCCGCGGATCTGCGCCACGATCTGATCGGCATGATCGGACGCCAGCCGATCGGCGAGCTCCACATCGCGGGCCTCGATGGCGGCGATGATCTCTTCATGTTCGGTGGCATAGGCCTGCGGCAACCGGTCCTCGAAGGAGGAATAATAAAGCCGCAACAGCCGCCGCCCCTCGTCGAGCACCCGCAGGCACAGCCCTTCGAAATAATGGTTGCGCCCCGCCGCCGCGATGGCCGCGTGCAGCTCGCGGTTGGTGGCGATCATCGCCAGCGCATCCTGCTCGGTCACCGCCTGCACGAACCGCGCCTGCCATTGCCGGATGGGATCGAGATCCTCGGGCTGATGATACTGCGCCGCGAGCCGCGCGGTGACCCGGTACATGAGCGTGATCGTGTCGAAAAACGTGTGCAGGTTGAGGAAATCGATATTGGCCACCACCGCCGTCCGGTTCGGCAAGGCGGTGACGAGCCCTTCGCCCGCCAGCCGCACCAGCGCCTCGCGAATGGGCGTGCGCGACATCGACAGCCGCTCGGCCAGCTGCGCCTCGTCAATCGGGCTGCCCGGCGCACGGGTGAGCTCGATGATCTCGTCGCGCAGCACCTCATAGACCGTCTGCGCCCCCGACCCGCGCTTGCGGAGCTTGGCCTTGGTGACGGGTTTGGAACACATGAAACACCCTCCGGTAAACAGCCATGACATAGGCGCGGCCCAGGCCCGATGACAAGCCGCGAGAAGACGCAACCTGGGCGAGGCGACCCCGCCCAAGCCTGGGATCAGAACCCGACGATCCGCTCTGGCAGCCAGGTCACCAGCGCCGGGAAGAGCGCGATGAGGATCAGCGTGAACACCTGCATCGCGATAAAGGGCAGCACGCCGCGGCACATCTGGCCATAGGTCATGTCCGGCGGCGCGATGGATTTGAGGTAGAAGATCGACGACGCCATCGGCGGCGTGAGATAGCCGGTCTGGATCACCACCAGCACCATCGTCGCGAACCAGATCGGATCGACCCCGGCCTCGCGGATGAACGGGGTGAAGAGCGGCACACAGATGAGCACATTCGCCGTCCAGTCGAGGACAAAGCCCAGCACGAACACCACCAGCAGAAAGAACATCAGCATCTGCGCCGTGCCGAGCCCCGCGCTCTCGATGAAATCGCGGATCATCCGCGCCCCGCCATTGGCGGCAAAGCTGCTCATGAACATCGTCCCCGCCGCCACGATGAGCAGGATCATCGCCGAGATCCGCACCGTCACCTGCAGCGACGCGCCGAGCATCGGCAGCGAAAACCGCCCATTGGCGAGGGTGAGCAACAGCGCCCCGGCCGCCCCCACCGCCGCCGCCTCGGTGGGCGAGGCGATCCCAGCCAGGATCGAGCCGAGCACCGCGAAGATCAGGCCAAAGACCGGCACCATCACCTGCGCCGTGATCCAGAGCTTTTCGCCAAGCGGGCGGTCGCATTCGTCACGCGTCTCAGGCGCCAGAGGCACCGGACGCAACAGCCCATGCACAAAGATATAGGCAAGGAACAGCACCACCATCAAAAGCCCCGGCAGCATCATCCCCGCCAGCAGCTTGCCCACCGACATCTGCGCGAGCGAGGCATACATCACCGCGATCACCGAGGGCGGGATCATCGTCCCGAGCGAGCCACCGGCACAGATCGTCCCGGCGATGAGCACATTGTCATAGCGCGCCTTCTGCATGGCCGGAATGGCCATCATGCCGATCATCACCTCGACCGCGCCGACCACACCGGCGGCGGCGGCAAATACCGCGCCCATGGCAATCGTCGCAATCGCCAGCCCGCCGGGCAGACGGCCAAGCCACATGTTCATCACCCGGTAAAGACGCTCGGCAATCCCCGAGCGTTCGAGCAGCGCGCCCATCAGGATGAACATCGGAATCGCCGACAGGATGAAATTGGTCGAGGCGGTGTAGAATGAGCCATAGAGCTGGTTAAAGGCCACCGGCCCAAAGGCCGTGATCGCCGCGCCCACGGCCACGATGGCCAGCGAAAAAGCGATGGGCAGGCCCAGAAGGATCAGCGCGAATAGCGCCGGGAACATCAATGCTGCGATTTCCATGGGTCAGGCCTCGGATTTGGGGGATGTGGCGGTGTCGAATTTGGGCAGGTCGAGCGGCGGCGCGTCATGCGGGGCGGGCGGCTTGCGCTGCCCCGCAAAGGCGCGCCAGCCTTCCGCCGCGAGCTGCAGCGTCAGCCCCGCCATGCCCAGCGCCAGCACCGTATAGAACGGCCACATCAGCGGCGCCCAAGGGCTCACATGTTCGACCTCGCCATGGACATAGGCGCGCAGCGCCCGCTCGCCCGCGATCTTGCTGAGCCAGCCCATGATCGGCGCCAGCACCAGCAAAAATGCCACCCCGTCGATCATGTCGCGCAGCCGCGCCGGCATCCGCGACGACAAAAGATCGACACGCACATGGGCATCTTCGCGCAGCGTCTGGGCACAGCCCAGAATGAACAGCGTGCCGGTGCTCATATAGGCGATGTCAAAGGCCCAGAGGGTCGGCGCGCCAAACAGATAGCGCGCCGCAACTTCATAGAGCATCGAGGCAATCAGGATGAGCACCATGGCCTGTGCCGCATAATCCAGCAGGCTGGATATCCGGTCGACGAGTTTGAGGATCATCTGCATCCCTCTGCCTCCCTTGCTGGATCAGTGGCCGTTGCGGATCAGATACCCGCTCTGCGCGGCCCAACGATCCTTATAGGCGAGATATTCGTCGAGAATGGCGGCCATACCAGCATCTTCGGCGGCTTTCTTCTTGATCCAGTCGACGCCCGCGGCAGAGAGCTCGTCCTGCACCGATTGATCCAGCTCGATCACCTCGGCCTTGCTCCCGGCAAAGGTCTCCATCGCCTTCATGTCCTTGTCATAGAAGTTGAGAAGGGCCTGCAGCGTGGTCAACTCGGCCGCCGCTTCGATCTTGGGCTTGAGCGCCTCGTCGAGCGCGTCCCAGGTTTCCTGCTTGAGAACGACTTCCCACAGGAAGGTGGGCTGATGGATGCCCGGCGTGATGATATAGGGGGCCGCTTCGTGGAACCCTTCGGGCAGGTTGGCCGAGGGCGGGGCCCATTCGATGGCATCGACGCCGCGACGCTCGAGCAGCGTATAGATTTCTCCGGGGGGCACCACGGTCGGCACCGCGCCGAAATAGTCGCGCATCACTTCGGCCCAGGGGCCAGAGGTCCGGTACTTGAGACCCTTGAGGTCCTCGGTGCTGCGGATTTCCTTGTTGCTATGCGCCATGATCTCGGACGAGCCGATGCCGACGATCAGCGACTTGAGCCCCTCTTGCGCGCGCAGCTCCGACAGCTTCTCTTGACCGCCCGCCTCATAGATCCAGGTCACATAGGCCTCGGGGCCCATGCCGCCGGGAAAGCCTGCAAAGATCGCGTTGACCGGATTCTGGTTGACCAGATAGCTCGGCGTCGAATGGCCGGCCTCGACGATGCCGTCCTTGACCCCGTCATAGACCTGCAGCGCGGGCACGAGGATACCGGCGCCAAAGGGCTGCACCTCGACCGCGCCATCGGTCATCAGCGTCACGTTGTCGGCAAAGCGTTCCAGGAAATTAACATAGAAGGGCGAGCCTTCGGGCACCGAGGTCGGCACGCGCCAGGTCACATCCTGGGCCAGCGACGCCGACCCGATCAGCGCCAGCGCACCGGCGGCGGCAAGGGTTTTCAGGGTGAAGTTCATGGTCGTCTCCTCTGTTGGGCTGTCCGCGTCACCTTCTCCGGGCGCGGCAGATGTATCCAATATACATATGGTCGAAATTGAGTCGACACAAAAAATACATGATGCGGTTTTCGGGGGCGCGCACTGCCGGAAACTCGGGCTGCGGGTCTTGCCAATGCCGCCAATATCGCCACAGTCGCGTTACCGTCGAAATACCGACGTAGTACCGACACGACAGGACAGCCCGATGAAAGCCATTTTCGACGACCGCCAACGCCGCCACGATCCGCAGTTCCGCCTGCTCGATGGCAAGATCATCGAAAACCCCGATCGCCCGGCGCGTGTCGATGTTCTGCTCGATGGTGTAGGGCGGGCGGGCTATGCCCTCACCTCGGCGCAAGACCATGGAATCGCTCCGATTTCTGCGCTGCATACGCCGCGCTATATCGACTTTTTGCGGACGATTCATGCCCGCCGCTCGGCCCTCGTGGGCGATCTGCCCGAGGTCGTGCCAAGCCGCACCTGCCCGGACCGCAGCATGAATTACTCCTATGACACCGAGGCCCTGATGGCCTTTCACAATGCCGACACCTCCTGCCCGATCTCGGCCCAATCCTGGGAGGCGATCTACTGGTCCGCCCAGACCGCTGTGACCGGGGCCAAGACGTTGCTTTTGGGGGATAAAACCGCCTATGCGCTGTGCCGTCCCTCGGGCCATCACGCCTATGCCGAGCTGGCGGGCGGCTTTTGCTTTCTCAACAATTCCGGCATCGCCGCCGAACAGCTGCGCCAAGCCGGTCACCGCCCCGCGATCCTCGATATCGACGTCCACCACGGCAATGGCACCCAAGGCATTTTCTACGACCGCGACGACGTGCTGACCGTCTCTCTCCATGTCGATCCCGCCCAGTTCTACCCCTTCTTCGCCGGCGCCGCCTGCGAGACCGGCCAAGGCCGCGGCGCGGGCTTCAATCTCAACCTGCCGCTGGCCCGCGGCCAGGGCGATGCCGACTACCTCGCCACGCTCGACCGCGCCTTGGCCCATATCGACGCGTTCGGGGCCTCGGTCATCGTTGTGGCGCTGGGGCTCGATGCCCATGAAGGCGATCCTTTTCAAGGGCTTAAAGTCACAACCGACGGGTTCGCCGAGATCGCCCGCGCCATTGCCAGCCTCGGCCTGCCGGTGCTCAACGTCCAGGAAGGCGGCTATATGCAGCCCGCGCTGGGCGACAATCTGGCAAGCTACCTTGGCGCGATGGGCGCGGCTGTCTAACCCAGCGGCACCCCTGCGGGCTGGCTCTCATGTTCGTCCATCACCTGTGACACTTCCTTGACGAAATCCGACGCCAGCCGCGGCAGCGCCGTGTCCTTACGCGTCAACAGGCAGGCATTCATCTGGATCGACGGCGTGAACGGTTTCACCACGAGGTCCATTTTCGCAATCATTGCAGGGGTATAGCTGTCGACGATGGCGATCCCAAGCCCGGCATTGGCGAGCACCGCCGCCGAATGGCAATAGCGCACTTCGACCGCCGGACGATAGGGCGCATTGGCCGCCTCGAACGCCTGCCGCAGCAGCACGCCGAGCCGCGACCCCCGGTCGAGCCCGAGCCCCATATGCCCATGCTCGGCGCAGTCGCCCGCCGTGACAAAGGGCTTGGTCGCCAGCGGGTGATCCTTGGCCAAAAGCGCCACCATCGGCGTCACTTTCATCACCGTGACATCAATGCCCGGATGCGATTGCATCCCCAGCAAAAAGGCGAAATCCACCGTGCCCGCCTCGACCGCCTCGATCACATTCTCCATCCGGCGGATGTCGAACTGAACGCTAACGCCTTGACGTGTCTTGAGAAATCTCTTGAGCGCCAGCGGCATGACCGAATGACCAAGCGGCGGGGTGGCAAGCACCCGCAGCACGCCTGACCGGCCTTCGCGCAGGTCGCGCACGCGGGTCTCGAGACTGCGCAGGTTGAGGAAAATCGGCTCGATCTCGGTGAAGAGAATGCGCGCCTCTTGCGTGGGCACAAGCCGCCGGTTGCGCCGTTCGAAGAGCTGAAACCCAAGCTGTTCCTCGAGCTGCCGGATCGCCAGGGACACGGCAGGCTGTGAAATCCCCAGATCCTCGGCCGCCTGCACCGTGGTCTGATGGGTCATCATCGCGCCAAAGACCTCGAGCAGGCGAAGCGACAGGTCATTTTTGCGCGAAATTTTCATATATTGGCCGCCAACACAGTGCCAAGCGCCATGGCTGTCGCCGCCTGCACCGGGTCGATCACCACGACGCCCAGCGCCTCTTCGAGGGGCTTGCGATGCCGCGCCATCCCGGCACAGCCCAGCAGGATCGCGCCCGCGCCCCGGTCGCGCAGCGCGCCGCCCGTCTCGACCAGCCGGTCAAAGGTGCCCGCGCCGCGTGCCGTTTCATCGACGCTCATGTTGAGGGGAATTTCGCCCACCAGCCGCCCCAGAACGCCCATCCGCGCCATGGTCCGCCGGTGCCGCGCGATGGAGGGCTCGGCCACCGCGATCACCCCAAAGAGATCGGCCCGCGCCATGGCGGTGAGCACGCCCGCGTCCTGGATGCCAAAGACCGGCACCGGGCTGATCGAGCGGCAGGCGTCGAGCCCGGGATCGGAATAGCAGGCGATGACATGGGCCGAGGCATCGGGGCGCGACTGCACCAGCCGGGTGAGCGGCAGGATCACGCTGTCGCTGTCGATCTGGCTCTGGATGCCGAATGGCCCTTCCGCGAGGGTCAGACATTCGATCTCGGGCCCGTGCGGCGTGGCAAAGGGGGCCAGCGCATCGACGAGCCCGTCGGTCACATGGGTGTTGGAGTTCGGGTTGATGACGAGGATCGGGCCGGGGCGGGTGTCGGGCATGGTTCGGCTTTCTGAGGGGCGCGGGGTCAAGTGTCGAGCGCGGCGAGCTTTTGGTCAAGCCGCGCCATGAGGCGGGTGAGATCGGCATGGTCGGCGGCGCTCATCACGGGGCCGGGGGCGCGGACCTTGGGCGAGGCGAGAACGCCGCGCCGGTGCAAGATTTCCTTGCGAATGGCGAGGCCGAGCCCGAGCTGTTGTTCGTAGCGGACCATCGGCAGATAGGCGTCAAAGAGGTCTTCGGCCCCGTCCACATCGCCCGCCTGATGACGGCGCACCACCTCGACCAGCATCTCGGGATAGGCAAAGCCCGTCATCGCCCCATCGGCGCCGCGCTGCAATTCCTGCGGCAAGAAGAGGGCCGCATTGCCGACGAGGATCGAGATCCGGTCGATCTGATCGGAGCCGGTCTCGGCGCGCATCCGGTCGAGCTTGTTCAGCCCCGGCCAGTCCTCATGTTTGAGCATGATGATCTGCGGATTGTCGCGGAAGATGTCGAGCAGGGTCTCGGTCGAGAAATTGACCTTGGTGGTCATCGGATAATCCTGCAGGCAGATCGGCACATCGGGGCCGAGCGTCTGGCAGACCTGCGCGAAATACTTCTTCTGCTGGGCATCGGTTTGCAGGCTCGGCATCGGGGCGACCATGACGCCCGCGGCACCGGCCGCCATCACCCGGTCGGTCAGCGCCTTCATCGGGTCGAGCCCGGCCCCGGAGACGCCCACGATCACCGGCACGCGGCCCGCTACGCGATCCAGCACACGGGTTGCAAATTGGGCGGATTCCTCGCCCGAGAGCTTGGGGGCCTCGCCCATGATGCCGAGAATTGTCATGCCCGTGACACCGCAGTCGAGATAGAAATCGACCATCCGGTCGGTGCTCTCGAGGTCGAGACTGCCATCCTCGGCAAAGGGGGTGGCGGCGATGATATAGACGCCCTGGGCGTGGCGGTCGAAACGATTGGTCATTCTGTCCTCGTTGAGCTCTCGGCCAAAGGGGCCGGAATGGTCAGGCGATCACTTTCCACCAGCCGCGCATAGCGGTCGGCAAAGAGCCGCGCGGTGGGCAGGGTCTCGCCCCAGTTTACATAGCAGGTGTCAAGATCGATGAGCCCGTCACGCGCGCTGATCGCCAGCGCCTCGCCGACGAGAATGCAGCGCTCGGGGCTAAGCGACAATCCGACGGTCTTGCGGCATTCGAGCGCCACGGGCGCAAGGGCAAGCCGGGGCGGCGCGACCATTTTGGAGGGCTGCGTGGCGAGGCCAAGCGCCTCGGTCTCGCTCGCCCCCGGCGCGTATCTGGCAGCGCTGTCGACCATGACAGCGTTGAGATCGGGGGTCAGCATATGGACCACGAACTCGCCCGTGCGTTCAATATTGCGGGTGGTGTCCTTGGGCGTGCCATCCGCGTGATGTTCAAGCCCGAGGATCACGGTGGCCGGATCGGCGCCGAAAACATTGAAGAATGAAAAGGGCGCGAGATTGGTCGAGCCGTCTGGGTTGCAGGTGGTGACCCAGGCAATGGGCCGCGGGATCACCACACCGCACAAGAGCTTGTAGCGGTCCCGCGGGTCGAGCTTGCCAAGGTCGATGTCCAGCATGTCAGGCGCTCAATCCGGCAAGACGACGCCGGTCTGACTGCAGATCAGCCCGTAATGTTCGATCCGGCGATGGCGCGCGAAATCAAAGATGGTCGATTTGCCGAAGCTGCAGGCGTCCATGTCACAGGCATGCACGATCAGTTCATCGCCCTCGGTTTCGGCCCGGGCCATCACATAGCCATTGGGATCGACAATCATGCTGCCCCCCATGAGCGGATGACCGTCCTCGTCGCCCGCCTTGGCCACGCCGACCACCCAGGTGGCGTTTTGATAGGCCGCCGAAGTCATCGACAGTTCCGAATGGTAGAGCCGCTTTTCCAGCCCTTCGACCGAATCCTGCGAATTGACCGAGGGCGTGTTATAGCCAAGCATCACCAGCTCGACCCCTTGCAGCCCCATCACGCGATAGGTCTCGGGCCAGCGCCGGTCGTTGCAGATGCACATGCCCATGATCGCATCCATGTTGCGCCACACCTGAAAGCCGGTGTCGCCCGGTTCGAAATAACGCTTTTCAAGATGCTGAAAGGCGCGATCATGATCGAATTCGGAATGACCGGGCAGATGGGTCTTGCGGTATTTGCCGACGATGTTGCCGTCGCGGTCGGTGAGGATCGAGGTGTTGAAATGGCGCCCCTCGGGTGTCAGCTCGGCATAGCCGAAAGAGATCGCAATCTGTGCCTCGCGGGCGGCGGCAAAGAGCGGCGCGGTGGCGGCATTGGGCATTTCGCGTTCGAACCATTGGTCGACCTCGGCCTGATCTTCCATGTACCAGCGCGGAAAAAACGTGGTCAGGCAGAGTTCGGGAAACACCACAAGATCACAGCCCGCCCCTTTGGCCTGCTGTAACAGGGCGATCATCCGGTCGACCACCTCCTCGCGCGTGTCGGCCTTCTGAATAGGGCCCATCTGGGCGCCGCCAATGACAATCTCACGCATCTGCGTTTCCTTCCTTCAACTGGTCTAATGAGCGATGCGGCGTTCGAACCGGCTGACAAGCCGGACGAGGGGCCACAAAATGACGAGGTAAATGCCTGCCGCGAGCACGAGCGGAGAGGCGCTATAAGTGACCGAGCGCGCCATATCGGCGGCATAGAGCATCTCGGCCAGCGACACGACAGAGGCGAGCGAGGTGAGCTTGACCACTTCGATCGTGTTGGAGATGAGATCGGGCAGCACGTTGCGCACCGCCTGCGGCAGCACGACATAGGCCATGGTCTGGGACGCGCCGAGCCCGGTGGAGCGCGCGGCCTCGGTCTGACCCGTGCCGACCGAGCCGATGCCGGCGCGAAAGATCTCGCCGTAATAGGCCGAGTTGTTGAGCAAGAAGGCAATCGCCACGGCGGCAAAGGGCGACAGGCGCAGCCCGGCAAAGGGCAGGCCGGAGTAGACAAAGATCAGCAGCACGAGCGGCGGGATCGCGCGGAAAAAGTCGACAAACCCCACCGTCGCCCAGCGCAGCGCACGGTTCTGGCTCAGCATGCCGAGCGCCGCAAAGAGCCCACCCAAAAGCCCCATGGGAATGACCACGGCACAGATCGCCAGCGTCATCCAGAGCCCGCGCAGGATCGTGGGCCAGGCGGCGATCATGATCTCGATATTGAAGAATTGTTCGATCAACTGGTCCATCGGATCACGCCTTCTTCCACGAGTAGCGCCGTTCGAGCCAGCGCGACATGATCACGAAGGGCAGGAAAAGCAGCACATAGGCCAGCGCCGCCAGCAGGAGGGGCGAGGCGTTGCCGGAAAAGCTCTGAGCTGTGGTGGCCTGATTGAGAATGTCGGGCACCCCGATCACCGTGCCGAGGGCGGTCATCTTGGTGATGGCGATGGCACGGTTGGTGAGCGGCGGGATCGCAAGGCGCATCGCCTGCGGCAAGATCACATAGCCGAGCGTCTGGGTAAAGCCGAGCCCGGTCGAGCGCGCGGCCTCCCACTGGCCCTTGTCGACCGAGGTGATGCCCGCCCAGAGGATTTCCTCGGCAAAGGCCGCGAGGATCAGCGTCAGCACCACAAAGAGCACCATGAAGGCCGACAGGTATATGCCCGCATTGGGCAGGCCGAAAAAGACCAGAAGGATCACCACCAGAGGCGGTAGGGCACGGAACACATCGGCAAAGACCACGATGAGAAAGGAGAGCGGCCCGACGCGGTACGCCCGCAGGCAGGCCAGAAGCGTGCCGAGCGTCATGCCGACGAGGATGATCAGCACCGACAGCCAGACGGTGACCCCGACCCCGGCGAGGATCGACGGGGCGTATTTGACCAGCACCTCCCAGTTGAGAAAGGTCTGGGCAAAGCGTTCGAGCCCGCTGAGCGCCTCTGTTTCCATCTCAGGCGCCCCCGGTGACGCGGGACAGGAAGCTGCGCGTGCGGGCGTGGTTCGGGTTCTCGAAAATCCGCTCGGGGCTGCCCTGTTCGACGATCTGCCCGTCATCCATGATAATGACGCGGTCGGCGGCCTCGCGGGCGAATTGCATTTCATGGCTAACGACCAGCATGGTCATGCCGGTCTCTTTCAACTCGCGCATCACGGCGAGCACATCGCCCACAAGCTCGGGGTCGAGCGCCGAGGTCGGTTCGTCAAAGAGCATCACCTGCGGCTCGAGCGCGAGGGCGCGGGCGATGGCGACGCGCTGTTGCTGACCGCCGGACAGGGCGGCGGGCAGGTTTTCGGATTTATCGGCGAGCCCCACCTGTTCGAGCGCCGCCATGGCGCGGGCATCCGCCTCGTCGCGCGACTGGCCGAGCACCTTGCGCAGGGCCAGTGTCACGTTGCGGCGCGCCGAGAGATGCGGGTAGAGGTTGAAGGATTGAAACACCATTCCAATACGCTGGCGTATGGCATTGAGATCGACGCCTTTGCCGGTGACCGGATCGCCTTCGAGAAAGATGTCGCCCGCGTCCGGCTCTTCGAGCCGGTTACAGCAGCGCAGCATGGTGGATTTGCCTGATCCGGACGGCCCGAGCACAAAGACCAGCTCGCTATGTTCGACGCTGATATCGACGCCCTTCAGCGCGTGAAAAGTTCCGAAATGCTTGTGCAGGCCGCGAACCTCGAGCGAGGGGCGTTGCGTGGGGGCGTTCATGAGGGCAGGTCTTTCGGCTGTGTTCGGACGGGGCGGTAACGGGGCGGAAAAGGGCTCCGCCGCACTGGGCGGCGAAGCCAAGTCTCGGGGAGAGAGAGGTTAACAGCTGGGGGTGTGCCCATCCTCGGCATAGCCATCGAAACCGGGCTGGCCATGGCCGGGCAGCGGCGTCAGCGCGACCGAGCCTTCGGCGGGGGGCATGCCGAACCATTTCTCATGCATGGCCGCGATCGTGCCGTCGATCTTCATGCATTCGATCACGTTTTCGACCGTATCGCGCAGTTCGGTGTCTTCCTTGCGGAAGGGCATCCCCCAGACCTTGCCGGTGGAATAGAGAAAGCTGGTCTCGATATTGGGGTTCTTCTTGGCGGCCCAGGCCGACACGGTGTTGCCCGCGACATTGGCAAAGGCGCGGCCCGAGATGACGGCTTGGACGGCGTCGGTGTTGCTGCCAAAGCTTTCCACGGTCCAGCCGATTTCATCGGCCAGCTCGCGCGCCCAGCTGTCATAGGCCGAGCCCTTGTTCACGGCGATGACCTTGCCATTGAACTCCTTGAGATCGGTGATCTCAGGGGTGCCGGCTTTGACCACGAACTGAAAGTCGGTGTTCAGATAGCCCTCGGAGAAGAGCAGGTTGTTGGCGCGCTCCTCGGTGATCGTGGTGGGGGCCACGACGAAATCATAGGTGCCGGCCTGCAGCCCCGGCAGGATGCCCGAGAATTGCGTGGCGACGATATTCATCTCGGCACCGAGACGTTTGCCGATTTCATTGGCCAGATCGACGTTAAAGCCTTCGATCCCGCCGTCGAGCTTGGGCATGGCATGGGGGGCGAAAGTCCCGTCGAGGGCAACGGTATAGCTGTCCTTGGCGAGCGCTGGCCCGGTGATCATCGCGGCCGTGATGGCCGCAGTCGCGAAGAGGCGCGTAAACATGGTTGAACTTCCCTGTGATTCATTATGATTGAGGTCATAACTATAAATTTCACGCGGTCTGGTCATAGAAATAATGGTGCCAGCCTTATTAAACTTTCGATATGTCTATATGCACATCTTATAAATGCGGTCAAAAAACGTTTTTGATTAATTGATGTGCAGGAGCGAATTGAGCGCTTAAATATTTGACTTTGCTTGGGTATTCCTCCCAACGGGCGCGATATCGCGATGGTCACCCCCGGTGGCTTGCCCTAATTTTGACCAGCGGGGCAACGGCTTGACCTCTGCCGCGAAACTGCCAGTCATGGGGCAAAGCGAAAACCACCGGGCCGCAGGGCGGCACCGGCAGCAGGGAGATGGAGATGGATCTGGGATTGAGCGGCAAGGGCGCGCTGGTGTTGTCATCCTCGCGCGGGCTTGGGCTTGGGATCGCGCAGGCGCTGGCCGAGGAAGGGGCGAATGTCCTGCTCACCGGGCGCAACGCGCAGGCGCTTGCCGCGAATGCGGCGGCGATCAACGCGCGCGGCAAGGGCACGGCCCATACCCATGTCTTTGATCTCAATGACGCGGGCGCGGTGCCGGGTCTCGTCGCGGCGGCGCGGGCGGCGCTGGGCCGCATCGACATTCTTGTGAACAACACGGGCGGGCCGCCGCCGGGCCGGATGGCGGATGTCGATCCGGCGCTTCTTGCCACGCATTTCGATGCGATGGTGCTGCGGCTGGCCGAGATCACCCAGGCGGTTCTGCCCGATATGCGCGAGGCTGGCTGGGGCCGGATCATCACCGTGGGCTCGTCCGGTGTGGTGCAACCCATTCCCAATCTCGGGCTTTCAAACGCGCTGCGCTCGGCGCTGGTGGGCTGGTCGAAATCGCTGTCGAATGACCTCGCGGGCGAGGGGATCACCGTCAACATGCTCTTGCCCGGCCGTATCCATACCGACCGTGTCGACGAGCTTGACGCCGCCGCTGCCAAACGCACGGGTCAGGACGTCGACGCCGTGCGCAAGGCGTCGCGGGCCGCGATCCCGGCGGGGCGTTATGGTAAGGTGGAGGAGTTCGGCGCGGTGGCGGCCTTTCTCGCAAGTGCCCAGGCCAGCTATGTCACCGGAAGCCTGATCCGCTGTGATGGCGGGTCGATCAAATCGGTCTGAGGAGGATGGAGATGAGTTACGATCTGGTCATCAAGAACGGCACATTGGTCACCGCCTCGGAGAGCTACAAGGGCGATCTCGGCATTCGCGACGGGCGTATCGTGGCACAGGGCGAAGGGCTCAGCGCGGCGGATGAGATTGACGCCACCGGCAAGCTGGTGATGCCCGGCGGCATCGAGGCCCATTGCCATATCGCACAGGAAAGCGCGACCGGCGGCATGACGGCGGATGATTATCGCAGCGGCTCGATCAGCGCGGCCTATGGCGGAAATTCCTGTTTCGTGCCCTTCGCGGCGCAGCATCGCCATATGGGCGTGCTGGAAACGCTCGACCTTTACGACAGCCGGGCCGAGGGCGCGTCGGTCATCGACTATAGCTATCATCTCATCGTTGCGAACCCGAGCGAAGAGGCGCTGACCCGCGAATTGCCCGAGGCGTTTCGGCGCGGCATCACCTCGTTCAAGGTCTTCATGACCTATGATCTGATGAATATCGACGACAGCCAGTTTCTCGACATCCTGACCGTGGCCAAGGCCCATGGCGCGCTGACCATGGTGCATGCCGAGAACAATGGCATGATCAAATGGATGTCCAAACGCCTTTTGGACAAGGGGCTGACCGCGCCGCGCTATCACGCGGTGAGCCACCCGGCGCTCGCCGAAGAAGAGGCCATTCACCGCGCCATCAGCCTGGCCAAGCTGGCGGATGCGGCGCTGATGATCGTGCATGTCTCGACCAGCGAAGGGGCGGATCTTGTGAGCCGCGCGCGGCTCGACGGGGCGAAGATCCATGCCGAAACCTGCCCGCAATATCTCTTTCTGACGCGGCAGGACCTGGACCGTCCCGGCATGGAGGGGGCGAAGTTCATGTGCTCGCCCCCGGTGCGCGACGAGGCCACGCAGGCCGCGCTCTGGCGTCATCTCGAGGCGGGCACCTTCACGGTGTTTTCCTCCGATCACGCGCCCTATCGCTTTGATGAGACCGGCAAGCTCGCCAACGGGCCTGAGGCCACGTTCAAACAGATCGCCAATGGCATGCCGGGGATTGCGCTGCGCCTGCCGCTGCTTTTCTCGGAAGGGGTGGTCAAGGGCCGGATTTCCGCCAGTCAATTTGTCGCTCTGTCGAGCACCAATGCCGCGCGGCTCTATGGCATGCTGCCCACCAAGGGCACGCTGGCCATCGGTGCGGATGCCGATATTGCCATCTGGGACCCGAAAGAGACCCGCAAGGTGACGGTCGAGGATCAGTATGACAATATGGATTACACGCCCTTCGAGGGGATCGAGCTGACCGGCTGGCCGACGACGGTGCTCACCCGTGGCATCCGGGTGATCGACAACGGCACGCTCATGGTCGAGCCGGGGCATGGCCGGTTCGTTGCCCGCGCGCCCGGCGATTTCGGGCCGCAACCGGGCCATCGCGCGCCCGAGCTTGACCCGGCGCAGAATTTCGGCGCCGATATCGCGCCTTAAGATCTGGCCCGCGCTTCCCCCGTGCGCTGCCCATTGTGAACGGGCGGCGCGCGGGCTATCACAGGGGCCGCAACGAGACGCGCCAGTGGTGCCGAGATTTTGCGTTGCGACGAGAATGCAGGACGCCGACCCGATGAGCCGCCGCGACATATCCCCGACGACCCCCGCCAAGGATTACTGGGCGATGCATTTCGACCGGGGCGGTCAGGGGCCTGCGCGGTTTGTCTTTCTGCTTCTCGATAATTTCTCGCACCTGTCGCTGACCACCGCGCTCGAGGCGCTGCGTCAGGCCAATAAGGTGCTGAAATTTCAGCAATTCAGTTGGGCGCTCTGTGGCGAAGGCGGGCTGTCGAAACAATCTTCTCTGGGGTTTTCCGCCGCGCTCGACATGGGGCTCGAGGATCTGCGGCCCGGTGACACGCTCGTTGTGGTCGGCGGGGTCGAGGTCGACGCGGGCAGCACCGACGCGGTTCTGGCCTATCTGCGGCGCATGGCGCGGCGGGGCCTGCCGGTGGGCGGGCTCTGCACGGCGGCGCATACGCTGGCCAAGGCGGGGCTGATGGATGATCGGCGTGCGACCATCCATTGGGAAAACAGCGAAAGTTTCGCGGAAATCTTCGACACCGTGCCGCTCTGTGATGAGTTCTACGTGCTCGAGGACGGCTATTTCACCACCGCAGGCGGGACCACGGCAATCGACCTGATGCTGGCGCTGTTCACCCGGGCGCTGGGCGGCGAGGTGGCGACCGGGGTCGCGGCCAACATGAATTACACCAACATCCACGCCATTCAGCGCGAAACCCGGATGACCGCCGCCGAGCGGGAGAGCGTCCGGCATCCGGTGGTGGTCAAGGCGCTCAACGTCATGGAGCGCGAGATCGAGATGCCGCCGACGCCCTCGGAGATTGCCGAAGAGGTGGGGATTTCCACCCGGCAGCTTGAGCGGTTGTTCAAACATCACCTCGGGCGGTCGCCCAAGCGCTATTACAACGAATTCCGCGTGCAAAAGGCCTATCGGCTCATCCTGCAGACCGATCTCACGGTGATCGAGATCGCCATGGCCTGCGGCTTTAGCTCGGCCTCGCATTTCTCCAAAGTGTTCCGGCAGATCCACAATTGCTCGCCGCTGAGCCTGCGCCGCGAGCGCGGCGCAGAGGGGCATCTGATGGCCCAGATGACCGGCTATCGCGTCTAAGCCAGGCCATCCCGGGCGCTGCCTGTGGTGTTATGGCAGGCGTTATCAAAGTCGAGCGTCTCTGCCTCAAGCGCTGTCAGCAGCCGCGCCGCATCGAGACGAAAATCGGCATGAACCACACGCCCCTCAGGGTCAATCACGGTGAACCATGGCGTGCCGCCGGATCGATAATCCTCCATAAAGGTCGGGTAGCGTTCGCCTTCGGGCGGGAGATCGTGACCAAAGGGCATTTTCAGCCCGTACTGCTCTTGGTTCACGCGCAGTTTGTCCGCCGTGTTCACCTCGGCCCCCTCGAACACCGTTTGGATCACGGCAAAGCCCACACTCCTATCGGCTAGCCGGTCCTGCAGCAGCCGCAGCGTCGGAAAGCCGCGCGAATGGCAGCCGGGGCACCAGTGTTGAAAACAATAGAGTATCTTGTATCCGGTCCCCAGATCGGCCAGCCGAAGCGGGCGATCTAGGGGGGCACCCTTGGCGTCGATCCAGTGGGTGACGCGCAGCTCGGGCGCGGTTTGATGAAGTCCTCCAAATTGCATGGCACGTCCTCTCTGTTTGCCGAAAGCGGGGGCTTTCGGACAGTTGGGGCGAGGCGGGGCGGCATGGGCCGCCCGGCCATATGTCATTTATGCGCTCAGGCGGCGCTGTCGGCCTTGCGCTTGGGCAGCACCCAGTCGGGGCGCGGGAAATGGCAGGTATAGCCAGTGGGGAAGCGCTCGAGATAATCCTGATGCTCGGGTTCGGCCTCCCAGAAATCGCCCACCGGCTCGACCTCGGTCACCACCTGGCCCGGCCAGAGACCGGAGGCGTTCACATCGGCAATCGTGTCGAGCGCCACCTGTTTCTGGGTCTCGTCGACATAGTAGATGGCCGAGCGATAGCTCGCGCCCATGTCATTGCCCTGACGGTTGGCGGTGGTCGGGTCGTGGATCTGGAAGAAAAACTCCAGCAGCTCGCGAAAGCTCGTCTTGGCCGGATCGTAGTGAATTTCGATCCCCTCGGCATGGGTGCCGTGGTTGCGATAGGTTGCGTGGGGCACGTCGCCGCCGGTATAGCCGACGCGGGTGGAAATAACGCCGGGAAGCTTGCGGATAAGGTCCTGCATGCCCCAGAAACAACCGCCAGCGAGTACAGCACGTTCAGTCATCGGATATCCTCCACTTGATCCAGATAGTCGCCGTAGCCTTCGGCCTCCATCTCGTCGCGAGGGATGAACCGCAGGCTGGCGGAATTGATGCAGTAACGCAGGCCGCCGGTCTCCGCCGGCCCGTCGGGGAACACATGGCCCAGGTGGCTGTCGCCATGGGATGAGCGCACCTCGGTGCGGATCATACCATGAGTCGTGTCGCGCAGCTCATTGATATGATCGGTGACGATCGGCTTGGTAAAGCTGGGCCAGCCGCAGCCGGATTCGTATTTGTCCGAGCTGGCGAACAGCGGCTCGCCAGAGACGATATCCACGTAGATACCAGGCTCTTTATTGTCGAGATATTCACCGCTTCCGGGGCGTTCGGTGCCGTTTTCCTGGGTCACGCGGTATTGTTCGGGGGTGAGGCGGGCGATGGCGTCTTGGTCTTTGCGATAGGTCATGTCGGTCCTCCGTCCGTCAGTCATTGGGTTGAGCCGAATATGGGGCCGGTGGCGGCAGAATCCCACTGTTGAGGCCGGATCGTTTCAACAGCCTCTCTCAAACGTGAGAGGATTGCACGAGGATTGCGCGGCGGAAATACCGTGTGGGACAAAGGGTTAATTCGCCGAAACCCTGCGAAAATGGCCTGTCGGTGACACGTCGGTATCACGTCGGTAACCCGACAGTGCGGGTTTTGCGGCCCGGACCAAGGGTTAACAGGTCCGGGCGGGTGCTGGGCCGAGGGGCCGCTCAGGGGAATTTCGGCGCGGGAATGGTCTCGATCTCGACATTGACGCAGGCGGGCAGCCCGCTCGCCAGAGCGGCGCGGAGCGCCGGTTCGAGATCCTCGGGGCGGGTGACATGGGCGCCAAAGCCGCCCAGCGCCGCGACCGCCAGATCATAGCGCGCGCCCGAAAGCTCGCAGCCATGGGTGCGGTCACTGCCATAGTCGCGCTGCTGGATGAGGTACTCGGCGTTCCAGCGATGGTCATTGCCGATCACCGCCACGAAGGGAAGGTTTTCGCGCAGGGCGGTTTCGAACTCGGGCAGGTGAAAGCCGACGGTGCCGTCGCCCATCATGGTAAAGACGCTCGCCGTGGGATCGGCGGCGCGGGCCCCGAGCGCATAGCAGAGCCCGCCGCCGATGACGCCGGAGACGCCATTGGTCAGCATCCGGGGCGCGCGGATGAGCGCCTGCGCCCATTGCCCGAACTCGCCGCCGTCGCGGATCACCACCGGGTTGGGGCTGTCCTGGGCGACGCGCTGGATGGCGTGGCAGACCGAGGCGCTGTCGAGCAGGGCGCTATCGGCGGCCTCGGGCACCTGGGCCGCGATGAGGGTGGTCACATGGTCGACCCAGGCGGCCCGGTCGGCGGTGGGTTTCGCCTCGGTGAGCGCCTGCGCCACGGCGCGGGGATCGGCGGACCAGAGCTGATCGAGCCTGTCGCCAAGATTGCGGCGCGCGATCCCGGCGTCGCGCGCGTCCGGTGTCACCACATGCCAGCGGGCGATGGGGGCGTTGTCGGTTTTGCCAAAGCCGAGGGTCACATCCACCGGTTTGCCCAGCGAGACGACGAGATCGGCCTCGCGCAGCGCCTCTTTCCAGCGGCCGAGCATCGGGTCGTTGAGACCTCGGGGGCTTTCGACACAGAAGACCGGCGCGGCGAGCGCGCGGCGGAGCGTGTCGGCGAGATCCGGGTAGCGGGTGTCCGACAGCAGCGGGCCGAGGATCACCAGCGGCTTTTGCGCGGCCCCAAGCGCCGTGGTCAGCCGGTCGAGATCGGGCGTGGCGCTGCTGGGCAGGTCGGTGGCCGGAAGCGTTACCTCGGGATAGGGCGCGGGCGCGGGTGTTTCGATCCGCAGCATGTCATCGGGCAGCGACAGATGCACCGGGCCGGGGATGCCGTCGCGGGCGATGGAGAGAAGCCGCGCCACGGTTGCGGGAAACTGCGCCGGATCGGTGATCCGTTCGCTCGCCTTGGTGAGCGGCCGGGTGAGGCCGATCTGATCCATCTCCTGAAAGGCGCCGGTGCCGTCGCCCGACACCGGGCTGTCGCCGGACATGAGCAGGATCGGCGTTTGCGAATAGGTGGCGGAGATCAGTGCGGTGAGCGCATTGCCGAGCCCGCCGCCGGCGGTGACCATGGCGACGCCGACCTCGCCGGTCATCTGGGCATAGGCCTCGGCCATGAAACCGGTCGCGCCCTCGTGGCGGGTGTGATGGAGCCGCAGTTCGGTGCCAAGCGCGGCATCGAATACCGGCATGATCTGGTTGCCGGACAGCGCGAAGACATGGCGCACACCGGCGCGGATCAGGGCGGCGACGAGATGGTCGGCACCGCGTTTCTTATCTTGGGTCATTCAGCTGTCTTTCTGGATCGCGTCCGGTTGGGCCACATGGACCACGGTTTTCTGCACCGCATTATTGGCAAAGCCCGCCATGTCGAAGGGCGGCTCGATGGGCTGGGTGCGGCCCTCGGCATCGGTGGCGCGGCAGGCGAGCACATGGCGGCCGGGCGTGGCCTGCCAGTCGAGATGCCAGCCGGTCCAGGCGTAGCGCCCGACGGGGGCATCAAGCGTCGCCTCTTGCCAGCCCTCGGGGGTTTCCACCTCGACCCGGGCGATGGGCGTGCCGCCACCGGACCAGGCGCGGCCGCGCAGCGTCACGCGCCCCGGTTCGAGCCAGCGTTCGCGGCTGATCCAGTCGGGCACGCCCGGCGGCGCCATCAGCGATTTGACGCGGATCGTGGTCACCGGGCGGCCCGGGTCGTTTTCATCCTTGCGAAAGCGGTAGGTCTGCACCTGTTGGAACCCGTCATAGCGGGTGGTCAGCGCCGAGATGTCGGTGAGCCATTTGACCGAGGCCATGCCATACCAGCCGGGCACGATGAGGCGCAGTGGCGCGCCATGTTGCGGCAAGAGGGGCTGGCCGTTCATGCCCCAGATGAGCATCACGTCGAGCGCGGCCAGCTCATCAGGTGTGAGCGAGCGGCCAAAGGCATGGGGCTGGCCCTTGTCAAAGCCGAAATCAGCCCCGGTGAAGGCGAAATCCTGCACGTCATTCTGTGGCTTGGCCCGGGCGATGAGCGGCGCGAGCGGCGTGCCGGTCCATTCCGAGGTGCCGACCGCCTCATACATCCAGGGCATCGAATAGGCGCGGGGGCTGACCCCGGCGCGGCCATTGCCGGCGCATTCGAGCGTCACCGGCAGGGTTTCGGTGGGCAGCGCGCGGATCTCGTCCATCGTCAGGCTATAGGGCGCGTCGAAAGCGCCGGAGAAACTGAGCCTGTGCTCCGCCTCGTCGATCAGCGGCACGTCGAAATGGTTGAGCAGGTAATGCGCCCCGGTGGGGGTGATGTCACGGGTGAGCGTTTCGAGAAGCAGCCCGGAATTGCGGTTGGCGAGCCCGACTTCGGCGGCGGAAAACACGCCCTCGGTGGTCTTGGGGCGTTTGGTGTCGGGGGAAAAGGGGTTGGGCGTCATGATCTGTCCGAAATGGGAGGGCGGCGGGGCAAAGGCCTGCCGGGCTGGGCGCAGGGTAGCACCCGGGATCGCTTACCAAAAGTGGATTATCCTAACCATTTGTGTAAGCTAAGCTTTCGCTCGGCGGGCTGTCGCGCGGGTGGCAATCGCCGCTTGCCAAAGGGGGCGGGCGGGGATCATATTCATGAAATGGAATAAATATCTGGCCTGCGGCGCGGGTCATATGGGTCACACGGGTCATAGGGGCCATGCGGGCCAAAGGGGGGATCAAATGGCGAGCACACGCAGAGAATTTCTGGCGCTGGCGGGGGCGGGGATGATGCTTGGCGCGTCCGGGCGGCTCTGGGCGCAGGTCAGCACAACGGTGGGCGACTGGCAGGTGACGAGCGTCAGCGATGGCCATCTCAGCCTGCCGCGCGGGTTTTATTTCGACGGGCTGCCCGAGGCCGAGCTGGCCCCGATCCTTGAGGCGCAGGGGCTCATGGGGGATATGATCGCCTCGCCCTGCAACGTGACGCTGGCGCGGCGCGAGGGGGCGGTGGTGCTCTTTGATTGCGGCGCGGGGCCTGCGTTCATGGAGAGCGCCGGGGAACTCATCGAGGCGCTCGATGTGATCGACGTGGCGCCGCAGGATGTGACCCATGTGGTCTTTACCCATGGTCATCCCGATCACCTCTGGGGGGTGCTCGATGATTTCGACGAGCCGGTGTTTTCGGAGGCGGCGCATCTGATGGGGGATGCCGAGTGGAACTATTGGCGCGACCCGGAGACGGTGGAGACGATCGGCGAGGCGCGGGCGAGTTTCGCGGTGGGCGCGGCGCGGCGGCTCGAGTTGGTGGAAGAGCGGATCACGGCGGTGGCGGATGGCGAGGAGATCTTGCCGGGGCTGGTGGCGCTGGCGAGCCATGGCCATACGCCGGGGCATATGTCCTTTGTGCTGCAGGGCGGGAGCGAGGCGTTCTTGGTGGCGGGGGATGCGATCGTCAACGGTCATGTGGCGCTGGCACGGCCGAGCTGGGAGCTCGGCTCGGATCAGGACCCGGCGCAGGGGGCGGCGACGCGGCTGCGGCTGCTCGACATGCTGGTGACGGAGGAGATGCGGCTCATTGGCTATCACCTGCCGGACGGCGGGCTTGGCCGGATCGAGCGGGCGGGCGAGGCCTATCGGTTCGTGGCGGAGGGCGCGTGATGCGGGGGGCGATGATGGTCGCGCTGCTCTGGGCCGGTATGGCGGGGGCGAGCGAGGAGATTGCCGACAAATACCCCGGCTCGATGCTCTATGACAAACCGGTCGAGGTGATCCCGCATGTGTTTTCGGCCATCGGGGCCACCGCGCCGCCGACCTATGAGAACGCGGGCCATAACAACAACCTGAGCTTTATCGTGACCGGCGATGGGGTGGTGGTGGTCAATGCAGGCGCGTCCTATGGGCTGGCGAAGGCGCTGCATGACGAGATCCGCGCGGTGACCGATCAGGAGGTCAAGCTGGTGCTGCTCGAGAACGGGCAGGGCCATGCGATGCTGGGCAGCAATTACTGGGCCGAGCAGGGGGTCAAGGTGGTGGCCCATGAGGAGGCCGCCGCAGAGATCGAGGAGTATGGTGCGCAGGTGCTACGCGGGATGCGGGCCTATGCCGGGGAGCAGGGCGAGGGGACCGAGATCCACCTGCCCGACGAGAGTTTCAGCGACGAATACATTGTCGAGATGGGCGAGATGCGGATCGAGGCGCGGTATCTCGGCCCGGCGCATAGTCCCGGCGATATCGTGGTCTGGCTGCCCGGGCAGAGCCTTGTGATCTCGGGCGACATGGCCTTTCACGAGCGGATGCTGCCGATTTTTGAGCACACCTATACCGCCGATTGGATCGAGACATGGGAGACCGCCTTCGAGCCTCTGGGCGCGACCTATGTGATCCCCGGCCATGGCCATCCGACCAATATGGCGCAGGTGCGCCGCTATACCCGCGACTACCTCGTCTATCTGCGTGAAAAGATTGGTGAACATCTCGAGGCGGGGGGCGATCTGTCTGAGGCCTATTATGTCGATCAGTCGCCCTATGCCCATCTCGACACGTTCGAGGAGCTGGCCACCAAGAACGCCGGTCGGGTGTTCGAGCAGATGGAATTCGAGTGAGCGCAAAATAGGACGGAAATGACGAGGGCGGCGCGGCGGGCCGGGGCGCTTTGGTCATGAATGCCACCAGATCGGAATGATATTCCTCAAGGGGCGGCCCTATGGGAATGATGTCCCGTAGGACCGCTCTTGACCCCTGTATATAAAGTACGATGTAAGGGCGGACTTCGAAATTCACTCGAATCCCCGGAGGCGAGACCGCCATGTTGTTCGAAACCTATGATCTGCCGTTTGACGCGCAAGGGGCGCAGCTCTTTGTCGGGCTGGCGCTTGGCCTGCTGTTTGGCGTGGCCGCCCAGATCAGCCGCTTCTGTCTGCGCCGTGGCCTTGTGGCCGGGTCGGATCAGCGCGCGGCGCTGGGCACATGGCTCAGCGCGCTGGCGGTGGCCGTGGCCGGCACCACGGCGGCGATTGCGCTGGGCTGGGTCGATCTGTCGGATCACCGGCTCATGGTGAGCGAGCTGCCGCTGCTGGCGGTGGTGGTCGGCGGGCTGAGCTTTGGCGTCGGCATGGTTCTGACCCGGGGCTGCATCAGCCGTCTGACAGTGCTGGGCGGCACCGGCAACCTGCGGGCGCTGACGGTGCTGTTGATCTTTGCCGTGGTGGCCCATGCCACGCTCAAGGGCGTGTTTGCGCCGCTGCGCGTAGCGCTGGGCTCGGTCACGGTGGACACGGGGCTGGCTTCGCTCGCCGAGCTGCCCGGTGGCGCGGTGACCTGGGGCGCGGTTCTGGTGGCAGCGCTGGTCGCGGCGGTGGCCTGGCTGCGTCCGCGTCCGCTGCATGTGGCGCTGGCGGCGGTGATCGGCCTCTTGATCACGGCGGGCTGGGTGGCGACCGGGCTTCTCTTCTTTGATGAGTTCGAGCCGCAGCCGGTGCAATCGCTGGCCTTTACCTCGACCTGGGCTGACAGCCTGTTCTGGACCGTGGCGAGCAGTTCGATCCCGGCGGGCTTTGGCGTGGGCCTTGTGGGCGGTGTCTTTGGCGGCGCGTTCCTGTCGGCGCTGCTGCGCGGCGAGCTGCAATTCGCGAGCTTTGAGACTGCCGGTCAGACGCTGCGCTATGCGGCGGGGGCGGCGCTGATGGGCTTTGGCGGCGTGCTGGCCGGGGGCTGCACCGTGGGGGCGGGTCTCTCGGGCGTGTCGATGCTCAGCCTTGCGGCGCTGGTCGCGCTGGGGTCGATCGCGGCGGGGGCGCTTGTTGCTGACCGTGCGCTCAACCGTGGGCCGGTGCTGCAACCTGCGGAGTGACGCGGGGTGCATAGAGATTGGAGGGCGGTCCTTGGGGCCGCCCTTTTTTGTTGGGGAGAGGAGGCCCGGGACAAGGCGCGTCGCGCCGCCGGGCAGCGCCCGTCCGCCCCCCGGGCGGGCGCTTTGGCACGGTCCTATGGGTCGGTGAGGTCGGGTTGGGGTGGCGAGATAAACTGGCCTGCACGAGGGATGTGCGCCCCCCCGCGGACGGGCTTGCCCGGCTCGGTGATCGGGCGCTGCCCGGCGGTGCTGCGCACCTTGTTCCGGGCTTGGCGATGTCGGGCGGTTACTCCGCCGCCTCGGTGGCGATCTCGGACAAGAGCGCCTGCACCTCTTGCATCGGGCCTTCGGGGAAGGTGCGATGGCCGATGACCACCTCGCCCTCGCGCTCGTAGACGAAGACCGAATAGGGGCAATGGGCGATATTGGTGGGATCGGCCTCCATCACCTTGCGCGACAGGGCCGCCGAGCAGAAGAGAAAGATATCCGCCTCTTCAAAGAGCTTTACGTCCGAGCCGACATCGGCGGCGGTCCGGGCCAGCATTTCGCCCGCGTGGCTCACGTAATCGACGACGAGGCCGCGCCCGATGATGGCGTTTTCCACGGCAAAGGTCGCGTCATCGAAACTGCCCTTATAGGGCAGCAGCACGGCGTGATCCCCGGCCGAAGACGGCCCGGCCACGAGGGCGGCGAGGGCTGTGGCGAAGAGCGATGTGGTGATCCGTGTCATGGCGACATCTCCGGTGGTCAGAGGGGCCGGCCCCCCGGAGGGAGCCGGTGTCAGTATCGCAGATCAGTCGTGAAATGTCGAAAGATAGGCGATGATCGCGTCGAGCTCTGCGTCTTTTTTGAAGCCGGCAAAGCTCATCTTGGTGCCTTTCACCACATCCTTGGGCTTGGTCAGGAAGGCGCGCAGGGTGGCGTCATCCCAGGTCAGCCCGTCTTCGGCGGCGGAGACCATGCCCTTGGAGTATTTGAACCCGTCGACCGTGGCCGCGGCGCGGTCCACCACGCCGTTGAGGATCGGGCCCGAGCGGTTTTTCGCCTTGTCGCCGACCTGATGGCAGGCCTTGCATTTGCGAAAGAGCTTTTCGCCTTCGGCCACGAGGGCCGGATCGGGGGCGGCAGGGGCTTCTGCGGCTGCTGGCGCTGCCTCGGCGGCGGGCTCTGCCTTGGGCTCGGCCTCGGCTGCGGGCGCGGGGTCGGCGGCGGCCTTGGCCGGGTTGCGCGGGTTGGTCGCGTCGACCAGCTGCTGCACCTTCTTGGCCTTGGTTTCCTCGGGCGTCACGTCGAGCACGGCGGCGCGCATGGTGATCTCGACCGCGTCCTTGCAGCCGGTCATGCAGGGCTCGCCCGCGAAACGCGGGTATTCCGTCTCGGCCCGGTCATCGATGATGAACCCGTCGGCATTGGGCATCTCGACCTCGAGGAAATTGTCGCGGCTGAGCACGAAATCCTCTTCGACGATATAGTTGGAATAGAGGATATAGGCGACGATGGCATAGACCTCGTCATCGCTCAGCGTCTGGGCATTGCCGAAGGGCATCGAGCGGTGGACATAATCCCATGTGGTCGACAGATAAGGCCAGTAGCTGCCCACGGTCTTGAGCGGGTCCTTGTCCGCCAGCGTGCCATCGCCGCCCGCCAGTTTCGGCCAATTGTCGACGCCCTCGGCGAAATCGCCGTGGCAGATCGCGCAGTAATCGGCAAAGAGCGCCTCGCCATCCTCGACCGAGCCGGAGCCCTCGGGCAGGCCGGTGCCATCGGGCAGAACGTCGAGATCCCAGGCTGCGATTTCCTCGGGCAGGGCGGGGCGGCCAAGGCCCAGAGTATCGGCCCCGGCAGTGCCGGCCAGGCAGAGCAGCGCAGCGGTGAGTTTAAGAAATTTCGACATTTTCTGCCTCCCCATTGGGTTTTACCCACCATGTCTGGATGCCATTGTTGTGATAGATCGAGTTTTCGCCGCGCACTTCGCGGAGCTGATCCTTGGTCGGCTGGACATAGCCCGTTTCGTCCATGGCGCGGGCCTGCAGGAGCATCTCGCTGCCGTCCCAATCGGTGTCGAGATAGAAGCGCGACATCGCCATCCGTTCACCGGGCTTGGCCAGCCGGGCGGTTTCCCAGGTGATGCCACCGTCTTTGGAAACATCGACGCGGGTGATGGCCCCGCGCCCCGACCAGGCCAGCCCGGTGATCACCAATGGCCCGGTTCCGTGAGTGATGGGGGATTGCGGGCTCGGTGAAGTGATGACGGATTTGGCGTCCATCTCCCAGGTCCATTTGCGGCTGGTGCCGTCGGCCAGGGTATCGGTGTATTTCGAGGTCTCTTCGCGGCTTTCCACCGGCGCGTTGAGCACTTCGATGCGGCGCAACCATTTGATCCACATATTGCCTTCCCAGCCCGGCACCACGAGCCGCACGGGATAGCCATGTTCCTTGCGCAGCGCCTCGCCATTGGCCTTGAACGCGACGAACACATCGTCGAGCGCCTTCTCCATCGGGATCGAGCGGCCGTTCGACGAGGCATCGGCGCCTTCGACATAGACCCATTTGGCCGAGGCATCGAACCCGGCCTCTTCGAGCAGGGCGCGCAGCGGCACGCCGGTATATTCCATGTTGTGGATCATGCCATGGGTGAACTGCGCGCCGTTGAGCTGGGCCCCGGCCCATTCCATGCCGGAATTGGCCGCGCATTCGCAGAAATACACATGATTTTCGCGCGGGAAGCGTTCGAGATCCTCATAGGTGAAGACCAGCGGCCGGTCGACCAAGCCGTTGATCATCAAGCGGTAATCCTGTTTGCGCAGCTCGATCGCACCGGAATGGTGGCGTTCAAAGGCGCAGCCCTGCGGCGTGATCGTGCCGTCGAGCGCATGGATCGGCGTGAAGTTGATCGAGCTGATCGTATCGGCGGTGAGCCATTCGACATTGCGGCGGATCACATCCGCCTCAAAGCGGATCGGCAGGCTATAGGGCGTGGCATCGACACCGTCGCCGAGACCGCTGGCCCAGGGCTGGACCTCGGTGATCAGCGGATCGGCGGATTGCGCCCGCGCCGAGGTGGCGAGCGCCCCCGCGCCAGCGGCGGCGGCGGCAGAGCCGCGCAGGAACGCGCGGCGGGAGGTCGGTCTTTGGGACATACGATTGCTCCTTTACGGGGGGTATCAGAGGCCGGTGACGGTAACAGAAGTGTTCTCGGCGGGAGAGACGGTGCCGAGATTGCGGATATGCTCTTCGACCACATCCCAGATCGGCGGGCCTTCGGTGCCTTCATTGACGCTCGCCCAGCCGGCCACCACATAGTTGCGGGCCGGGTCGATGGCCTCGCCGGTGGCGAGCAGCGTCATGTCGGTGATCCGTTCGCCCTGCGGCTTGGAGATGTCGATCTTGTAGCCGAGCCCGCCGGTGCGGACCATGTCGCCGCCCTGCTGGTAATAGGGGTCGGGGTTGAAGATATTGTCGGCCACGTCTTCGAGCACGATCTTGAGAAACTCGCCGGTCATCTCGCTGCGATAGGCCTCGGGGTAGGTCATCGAGGTGACGCCCCAGATGTCTTCGCGGGTGATGTCCTGACCGGGGATCAGCGACGGGCCCCAGCGGACGCCGGGCGAGAGCGCGATCTCGGCCTCGCGACGGGTCAAGAGCGCGTCGCAGATCAGATCATCCCAAGAGCCGTTGAAATTGCCGCGCCGGTAGAGCAGCCCGTCGGTGCGCCCGATCACCTCGGCCAGCGCCTCGGCATGGGGCGCGCGCTGTTCGTCGATGAGCGCCGCGATCTCGGCATCGGGGGTGATGACATCCGAGAAGATCGGGATGAGCTTGTGCCGAAAGCCCATCATCCGCCCGTCGCGCACGTCGAGATCGACGCGGCTCACGAATTTGCCGTTCGAGCCGGAGGCCACGATGATCGTGTCGCCGACCTGCACCGGTTCGGGCAGGGCGTCATGGGTATGGCCCGAGAGGATCACGTCGATGCCGGTGACGATGCCGGCCATCTTCTTGTCCACGTCAAAGCCATTGTGCGACAGGCAAACCACCAGCTCGGCGCCTTCGGCGCGGACCTCGTCGACCATCTGCTGCATATGTTCGTCGCGGATGCCGAAAGAGTATTCCGGGAACATCCAGCCGGGGTTGGCGATCGGCATATAGGGGAAGGCCTGACCGATGACGGCGATTTTCACGCCGCCACGCTCAAAGAATTCGTAAGGCTTGAAGAGCTCCGCCGGTTCGTCCCATTCGGCGTCAAAGATGTTCTGGCCGAGTGCGGCATAGGGCAGGCCTTCGACCAGCTCGGTCACCCGGTCGGAGCCGAGGGTAAATTCCCAATGGAAGGTCATCGCGTCGGGTTTGAGCGCGTTCATCACATTGACCATATCCTGCCCCTGGCTGTGGTAGCAGGTGTAGGAGCCGTGCCAGGTGTCGCCGCCATCGAGCAAGAGCGCGTCGGGCCGGTCGGCGCGGATGGCGTTGATCACGGTGGCGACCCGGTCGAGCCCGCCGACGCGGCCATAGCCCGCGGCAAGGGCGGCGAAATCGCCCGAGCTCAGCGCGTAATGGGCGGGGCTGCCATCGTCGATCCCGTAGAGACGGCGGAAATCGGCGCCGGTGACATGGGGCACCTCGCCCTTGTTCGGGCCGACGCCGAGATTGACCGAAGGTTCGCGGAAATAGATCGGCTTGAGCTGGGCGTGAATGTCGGTGACATGGATCAGCGAGACATTCCCGAACGTGTCAAATTCCAGAAGCTGATCCTGGCTCAGCGCCTGTTGCGCCGCGAGCCGCGCCCAGCTGCCAAAGCCCGATGTCCCGAGCAGCGCGGCCGCCGCCATGCTCGTTTGCAGAAAATCACGCCGAGAGATCATATCGTCCTACCCATCGCACATATGCGGAAAATTGAATGTTTTCGGAGGCAAAAAAGCCTCGCGCCACGGCAAAGCGGCGCGAGGCTCTTGCAGGTTAGTTGCGGACCGACGGCCCTTCGACCGAGAGACCATTGCCGCGCGAGGCGACATAGAGCTCGAGCGCCACGAACTCGGGGCTGCCGGGGGCAAAGGTTTCCGCGCGGGTGTCGCGGATACAGCCTTTGAACCGGTCATGCGCCGCGTTCAGCTTGGTGTTCTTGAGCCGGTAGACCGGAAAGCCGTTGATCTGGCCCTGGCTCAGGTGGTCGGCGCGGATCATGTTACCGTAATTGTCTTCGTGGCAATTCGCGCAGGCCAGTTCGAGCTGACCGAAACGGGTGTAGTAGATCTCCTTGCCCTTTTCCCAGGTCTCCTGGGCCGGGCCGTCGATCGCCACATTGACGGGCATGCCGCGCGACACCGAGGAAATCAGGGCCACCATCGACTGCATCGGAACGCTGGTATATTTCAGCTCTTCCGCGCCCATCTGGTTCACCCGGCAGTCATTGACCTGCATTTCCAGCGTGCGCACCTCGCCCGCCTCTTCATTCCATTTCGGATAGACGGCGCGGACGCCGGCGAGGCTCTCGGGTTCGTTGTGGCAGGAGGCGCAGGATTTGCCCTCGGTGCCTTCGACCTCACCCCAGGAATCGCGGGCCTGTTCGACGAAGATCATGCCGGGATTGTCGAAATCATCGGCTTGCATCAGGCGGGTTTCATCGCCGCGGAAATGCCAGCCTGAGATCACCTCGTCCATCACGTCCGACAGATGTTCGGGCGCGGCGGTGCGGGTGGTCATTTCGATCTCGTCATTGACCACGAGCGTGTCATCGACCGGTCCGGCCAGTGCCGGGGCTGCCGCCAGAAGCAGCGACCCCAAAGCGCCCAGTGCCACGGTTCTTTTTATCATTGGTATCCTCCCTGAATGACCGGCGCTTATCCGATTTCGATTGCTTTCTTGTCCTCGTAAACCGATCCGTCATCGTCATGCCAGGTGAAGTGGAATTCGCCGGCTTCCGGGACGGTGGCTTCGAATTCGAGGAACGGGTTGGTCGAGATCGCCGGTTCCAGCGTCACGTCGATCACGTTCTCTCCGTT
This sequence comes from Roseovarius nubinhibens ISM, assembly GCF_000152625.1. Lineage (GTDB taxonomy): Bacteria > Pseudomonadota > Alphaproteobacteria > Rhodobacterales > Rhodobacteraceae > Roseovarius > Roseovarius nubinhibens. The sequence continues at coordinate 2,154,617 of NZ_CH724156.1, forward strand.
GAAATCGCAGGTGAAGCGATTGATGATCGAGCGCGGGATCACATTGCCATCGCCATCTTTGCGCTGGCCGCTTTCCATCTTGTGGCTGATCAGCGTCTTGATGGTGATGCTCTCACCGGCGGCGGCCTTCTTGGGCACCTTGACGCGTGGTTTTACATCTTTTGCCATCTTCTAAATCTCCTGAATTGAGGATCAGCCGCCGCAGCCGCCGATGGTAACCTTGACGGTGCTCGATGCCTTGGCAAAGCTGCCGTCCGCCATTTTGGCGATGGCCACGACATCCTGTGTTCCGGCGAGGCGGATACGGGTGGAGGCGTGTTGGCTCGCGGCGAGCGGGCCGAATTTGAACGTGGCCACGGGCGGCACCGGGTTGCCGAGCGCCAGCACCATGATCTCGGTCGCGCCGGGGGCGGAGACCTCGATCGGAACGGTGTTGCCGTTTTCGGCGATCTCGGGGGCGGTGAGGGTGATGCCGGTGTCGGCCATCTCCGCGCCGCCGGTGAAGGCGGCGATTTCATCCTCGCCCTTGGCATTGGCGCTCATGGGCAGGCCGAAGGCGACAAAGGCGCCGGTGCCCATGATCATCACATTGCGTCGTGAAAGCTGCATTTTAAACTCCTGGAATCCTTGGTCCAGCCGCGACGGGCCGGGCCGCAATCACTCTTTGAGGGTTGTCAGATAGGCGACGACATCCTCGATCTGCTGGGCCGTCAGGATCGGACCGAACGTATCGTCTGCGGCTTTGCCGGTATAGGCCTTGCCGGGGCGGATGAAGCCTTCGGTCTTGTAGAAGGAGGGCATCATCGAGCCGTCGAACATCATCTTCGCATTGGCGACGATGCCGCGCAGCTCTGCCTCGGACCAGCGTTCGCCCGCGCCATCGAGCGGCGGCCCGATTTCACCGTGGAACGGCACTTCGGCCTGATCGCTGATCATGTGACAGGCAACGCAATTGCCAAGGCTCTTGTTGCCGACGATTTCGCGCCCTCGCGTGGCATCGCCTGCCGCACCGGAGAGCGACTGCGCCACAGCGCCGTCCTCGTAGGTGACATCGCTGGGTGCGATTTCCGCGGCGGAAACGCACGTAGCAGCCAATGCCAGCCCTACACTAAGGGTAAGTGTCTTTGCCATGTGTCCTCCCAAACATATTCATTTTTTTGTATATCAATACGCAGGCTCTGTATAGCGGGCAAGATGAAATCGCAGCCCGCCGCTGCCGCGCCATGGGTCGTCAGTCGGTGCTTCCGTTGTCACGCTCCTGGATGCGGCGGGCGTGGTAGCGTTGGAAATCCTCCCCGTTATCAAGCTCATAACGCTTTTCCGCCACCCAGGTGAACATGTCGATCGTGGTGCCGAGCCCAAAGGCGCCGGGCATCACCGCCACCGCAGATTGGGCGGCGGTCTGATCCTCGGGCACCTCTTCCGGCAGGAAGAGAATCGTCGGGGTGAAAAGCATCCCCCATTTGCGCGCCGCCTGTTTTTCGCTCAGCGCTTCGCCGTCGAAATCGGTCACTTCGGTATCGCCATGCAGGTTCATCTGCACGACGAAGAAATTGTCGCGGATATAGTCGGCGAGCACCGGCTGCGGAAAGATTTCCTCATGCATCTGGGTGCAGTAGACGCAGCCGCGCTGTTCCATGATGATGGCGAGCCGTTTGCCTTCGGCATTGGCCTCGGCGAGGTCTTCGCGCAGGTCCTTGAACGTGTCGCGCATCCAGTCGGTCTTGTGCAGACCGTCATCGCCGAGCTCGACAGCGGCGGCGGTGGTGGGAAGCGCGGTGGTCAGGCCCAGAGCGAGCAGGGCGGCGGCGGCGAGCGCGAAGAGACGGGGCATGGCATGTCCTTTCGAAAGAGGCGCGGCGCAGAGGGCGCGCCGGAAGGGCCGCGGTCAGAACCCGCTTCCGATCTTCTGGAAGGCGGGGAAGGCGGTCAACATCCAGTTGGCGATCAGGTTAATTGTATCAGTTGCGATGAGCGCCGCAAAGACCAAGAGCAAGAGGCCCATCGCCTTTTCCACCTTGGGCAGGTGGCGGCGGAACCGCGCGGCAAAGCGCAGGAACGGCCCGATAAAGAGCGCGGCCACCACGAAGGGCGCGGTCATCCCGATGCCGAAGGTGATCAGCAAGATCAGCCCGCGCAGCGCAGTCTCTTCGGTGCTGGCGGTGAACACCACGGCGGTGAGCACGCCACCGACGCAGGGCGTCCAGCCCGCCGCGAAGGCGAGCCCGACCACATAGGCGCCGAGCACCGACATATTGGAGGTGTCGCCCGCCTCGAGCTGTACCATGCGGTTGAGAAAACCGATGCGGATCACCCCGAGGAAATGCAGCCCCATCAGCGCCACGACGATGGCGGCGAAGATGCGAAATTCGGTCTGCAAGCCGCGGAAGGTCTGGCTCAGCCCATAGGCGGCGGCGCCGAGCAGCACAAACACCGTGATGATGCCCAGCGAGAACATCACCGAGGCCAGCACGGCGCGGCGGCGCAGCCCCGGCGCGAGGCGGCCATCGGCGCTGATCTCGGCCATCGAGGCCCCGGCCATATAGCTCAGGTAAAACGGCACGATGGGCAGGACGCAGGGCGAAAAGAACACCAGAAGCCCACCGAGCATCGCACCAAGGATGGAGACATCGAACATGCGGGACCTCGCCGGTTGGCGGCTATCACGGAGCCGTGGCTTGATCATATTCCAGAATAAGAATATTTTAGCAAGAACAACCCTCGGGCGATCCGGGTGGGACAGGCGCGGGGAAGAGCCAGGGTGCATAGGGCGACGGGAACGATGCGGGCTGTGAGGCCGCAAAGGATAGCGTGGGCCGGACGGGCGCGCGTGGTCTTGGTGTCGGCGCTGTGCGCGCTGATCACGACCCAGCCGCTGCGCGCCGCCGAGCTGGTGATGGTCGAGCAGGTTGGCTGTCCCTGGTGCGAGGCCTGGGACCGCGAGATCGCGCCCGCCTATCCCAAGACCGAAGAGGGCAAGCGCGCGCCGCTGCGCCGGGTCGATCTGCATGATCTGCCCGAGGATCTGGAGTTCAAGAGCCGCCCGGTCTTTACCCCGACCTTCGTGTTGATGGAGGAGGGGCGCGAGCTGCAGCGCATCGAAGGCTATGCCGGGGATCAGTTTTTCTGGTTCCTGCTGGGGCAGATGCTCGAGGCGCATCCCGAGGCCACGGCCCTGCCTGACGAAGACGCGACGGCCCTGCCAGAGGCGGGGGCCACGGCCCTGCCAGAGGCGAAAGAGGAGGTGCCGCAGTGAGGCGCGAAATCCACGACGACCCGGCAATGCAGGCGGCCAACCCCCAAGATTCTTGCGATATGGCGGGGGCTGCGCTACCCATCGCGGACCCCGACACAGCCAAGGCGGCGCGCATGAACTTGCCTCTCATCTCCAAGGATATGTCCGATGAGGACATCACGCGGATGATGAAAAACGCCTGTGATGCGTCGAATTTTCTCAAGGCGATCAGCCATGAGGGGCGGCTCATGATCCTGTGTCACCTGGCCAGCGGCGAGAAATCCGTGACCGAGCTCGAAGAGCTTTTGTCGTCGCGGCAGGCGGCGGTGTCGCAGCAATTGTCTCGGCTGCGGCAGGAGGGTCTTGTCCGGCCTCGGCGCGAGGGCAAGGTGATCTATTACGCGCTGAGCGATCCACGGGCGGTGCGGGTTCTCGACGTGGTCTACGACATTTTCTGCAATCCGGGCTGACGGGCCGTGCTGAGCGCTGCCTTGCCCGATCCGTTTCTCGTCGCTCTTGTCGGGGGCGCGGGCGGTATCGTGCTGGGTCTGGCGGCGCGGCTGGGGCGGTTCTGTACCCTCGGCGCGATCGAAGACCTGCTCTATCAGGGCAGTTCGCTGCGGCTGCGCATGTGGCTGATGGCGATGGCGGTCGCCGGGCTCGGGGTATTTTTGCTTATGGCGCTGGGGCTCATGCCGCTGGGGCGGACGATTTACCATATGTCGCCGTTTTCGCCGCTGGCCGCGGCGCTGGGCGGCGGGCTCTTTGGCTATGGCATGGCGTTGGCGGGCAATTGCGGCTTTGGCGCGCTGGCGCGGGCGGGGGGCGGCGATCTGCGGTCCTGGGTGATCGTGCTGGTGATGGGGATGGCGGCCTATGCGGCGATCTCGGGGCCCTTGGCCGGGCTGCGGCTGTGGCTGGTGCATGGCACGGCGCTCGATGTTCAGAGCCGCGATCTGGCGGCGCTCTTGGGCTGGGTCACCGGGCTGCCGGTCTGGGCGGTGGGCCTCGGCCTCTGGACGCTGGCGGTGATGGCGCTGCTCGTCTCGCCGGTGTTGCGGGGCGACCGGCGGGCGCTTTTCTGGGCGGTGGCGGTGGGGCTGGCGATTGTCAGCGGCTGGGCCGGGACGGTGCATCTGGCGCGGGGCGGGTTCACCCTCATCCCCATCGAGAGCCACAGTTTCACCGCGCCGCTGGGCGAGACCATGCTCTATGTGATGACCAGCAGCGGCGGCGGGCTCAGCTTTGGCGTGGGCTCGGTGCTTGGCGTGCTGGCGGGGGCGCTCTTGGGCAGTGCGATCAAGGGGCATTTCCGCTGGGAGGCCTGCGAGGACCCGCGCGAGCTGCGCCGGCAGATCCTTGGCGCGGTGCTGATGGGGTTTGGCGCGGTGCTGGCGATGGGCTGTACTATCGGGCAGGGGGTCTCGGCCATGTCGGTGCTGGCCTATAGCGCGCCGGTGACCTTCGCGGCGATCCTGGCCGGTGCGGCGCTCGGGCTGCGGCAGCTCATCAGCGGCTTTTCCCGCATCGTCTGAGCGCTTGATCCCGGCGGGGAAACCCGGCAAACCCGTGCCGAGAGGCAATCCGGGAGAGACAGGATGAACAGCGCAGAGATTTTGGACCGGCTCATCGGCTTTGACACGGTCAGCCGCAACCCCAACATCGATTTGATGCGGTTCATTCAGGGACTGCTTGCCGACGTGGGCGTCGAGGCGGAACTGATCCCCGACAGCGATGGCAAGAAGGCCAATCTGCTCGCCACCATCGGGCCGCGCGATGGCCGGGGCGTGATGCTCTCGGGGCATACCGATGTGGTGCCGGTGGATGGGCAGGATTGGACCAAGCCCGCCTTTCGCCTGACCCAGGAAGACGGCAAGTATTTCGGGCGCGGCACGGCGGATATGAAGGGCTTTGTCGCCTGTGCGCTGGCCGCGGGCCTCAAGGCCGCGAAACGCGAGCTCAAGACGCCGCTGCACCTGGCCTTTTCCTATGACGAGGAGATCGGCTGTCAGGGGGTGCGGTCGATGATCGACCTGTTGCGCGATGCGCCGGTGCGGCCTGCGATGTGTATCGTGGGCGAGCCCACCAGCCTCACCGTGGCCACCGGCCATAAGGGCAAGATCGCCCTCAAGGCGCGCTGTGTCGGGCGCGAAGGGCATTCGGCGCTGGCCCCGCTGGCGATGAACGCGCTGCATCTGGGCTGTGATCTGGTGAGCGTGCTGCGCGAGGTGCAGGATGATCTGCGCGAGCGCGGGGCGCAGGATGGCGATTACGACGTGAGCTATACCACCGTGCATGCGGCCAAGATGCAGGGCGGCGTGGCGCTCAACATCGTGCCAAACCTCTGCGAGGTGGATTTCGAGATCCGCAATCTGGCGCAGGACGACCCGCAGAAGATCCTCGCCGGTATTCGCGACCGGGCCGACGAGATCGTCGCCCGGGTGCGCGACCACGCGCCGGAGGCCAGCATCGAGATTTCCGAGAACTTCTCCTACCCCGGTCTCGACACGCCGGGCACCGCCGAGGTGGTGGGCTTTGTCAAATCGCTGACCGGCGGCAATGCGACCTGCAAAGTGGCCTTTGGCACCGAAGGCGGGCTCTTCTCGCAAGAGCTCAGCATTCCGACCGTGGTCTGTGGGCCGGGGTCGATGATGCAGGGGCACAAGCCCGATGAGTTCGTCGAAGTGAGCCAGATCGAGCGCTGCGACAGCATGCTCGACACCTTGCTGGATCGGCTCGAAACCGGGCTGTGAGCCGGGGCTGGACCGCCCTGAAGGCGGTCCAGATTTCAAGTGATCGTGAGTGTTACGGACGCGGCTGACCCGGCGGCGGCAGGGCGGCGCGCAGGGCGTCTTCGCTGATCCCAAGCGTGGCTGCGGCGGCGGCGAAATCGGGCGGCATGGAGGTGCCGAGCGCGTCGCGCAGCGCCTCTGTGCTGATACCGAGCGTGGCTGCGGCCGCGGCGAAATCCGGGCCGCCACCGGGGGCACCCTGCTGTGCGGTGACCTCGATCTCGCCATGGTAGCAGTCGATCATATAGGGCGCTTCGTCCTTGGTCAGGTGATAGTGGTAAATGCCCTGGGGAAATTCCGGCGTCGCGCCAAAGTGGCCGCTGCACTCGTCGAGATCGGCATTGGTAACGATCGCGCCCTCGGCGTCCTGATTGCCATAGACCGGGAACCCGTCCTCGATCACGCCGATCATCACGGAATGGCTGCCCTGGGTCTCGAGATCATCGGTGATGCAGACCGGCACGCCGTGGTAATGGTAACTTGTCCCATCGGCGAGCGTATGGCCGTTGCACGCGTCGAGAAAGGCCACGTGGTCATGCACGACCTGATCGTCCTGTGCCACGACGGAACGTTCGAAGTTCTCGTAATCGTTGAAGATCTGCGCCCCGCTGATGGCCACGCCGATGCGGCCGAGCGAGGTGTCGGTGACCTCCTCCGTATAGGTCGGGCGTGTGGTGATCGTGGTGTCGACCGGCGAGGGTTTGAAATACTCTGCCGAACTCACCGGGGTAAAGGCCTCGGCGGGCTTGTCCGAGAAGGGCTGTTGGGCCGGATTGTTGGGGATCAGGTATTTCTCGGCAAAGCCATGGCTCGGCATGCCGTCGGATTGAAACCGGAAGGTCTGGGCGGCCTGATCGATGGTGATCGTGACATTGTCGGACCATTGGGCGGCCTCGACGGCCTGCGCGGTGTCGACCACGGGAATGGGGGCGTCATGGGCGGCGAGCGGGGTGATCTGCAACGCGGCGAGGGCCACGGTGCCGAAGAAAAGCTTGGATCTCATGCGGCGGCTGTCCTTTTGGCCCGTGGCCCGGGGCGACCCGCGTGGGGGCTCCGGGGGCGGGCGGTGTTGCGCTATGTCTTTGATACGCGAACGCCGCCCGGTTCCGTCGGTTCCGGGCGGCGTTTTTTCCAGATCGCCCGGCGCAGGCGCGCGCGGTGTCAGCCGCCGTTCACCCGCGCGTTGAGATATTGCGCGAAATCATAGTTCGGGCGTTCCAGATGGCTCAGATGACCGGGGGTGGCCATGTCGGAGCAAAGCCCGTTGTAGACCTTTTCGGTGCAGCCGCGATCCTCGACATTGACGTCATCCAAGAGCGCCTTGAGCGCGTTGAAATGGCTCTGCGCCTCGGGGTCGTTGACAAATTCCGGGGCCATGCCGCCGCCAAAGCGGATCTCGACCTGACCGACCCCATGCGGGTGCAGCGACAGATACCAGAAATAGCCGGGGGTCAGCGTGATCAGCAGGCTCGGGTAGATCGCCAGCAGAAAGGTCGTGCGCCGGCGTTCCCCGCTGAGCCGGGTGTTGGTCGGATGGGCGTTGCCCAGCACGAAATCCGGCTCTTTCAGGATCCAGTGATAGTTGAACGCCTCTTCGCCCGGCGGGCAGACCATTTCCTCGAGCTTCGACAGCCCGCCGATGGTGCCCGCGTGGCAGACCGGCAGGTGATAGCTTTCCATGAAATTCTCGGCCAGCACCTTCCAGTTTGTGTCCCAGCGGTGGGTCTCGAAAAAGGTCTGCTGGTAATTCTCCATCTCGTAATCGCCGACCAGATCGGCGACGCCGGCGAGCGTCTCGGACACTGGCGGGGCATCGGGGTTGAGCGTGATCATCACCCAGCCGAGCCATTCCTCGCAGCGCACCTGTGGCAGGGCCTGACCGTCCTTGCAGAAGGCCTCGTTGAGGGTCATCGCGGGCGCGCCGCGCAGCCGCCCGTCGAGATTATAGGTCCAGGCGTGATAGGGGCAGACGATGGCGCGGGTGTTGCCCGAACCTTCGAGCAGGGTCGACATGCGGTGCAGACAGACGTTGGACTGGGCGCGGAGCTGACCTTCGCGGTCGCGGATCACCATGATCGGCTGACCGGCGAGTTCGAGCGTGGTGTAATCGCCCGGATTGGGCAGCGCATCGGCGCGGGTGACGCAGAACCAGTCCTGCTTGAACACATTCTCGATCTCGGCGGCGAGAAACTCCTCGCTCGTATAGACCGATTTCGGCATGGCGCGGGCGCGTTCAAAGGGCTGGGCCACGTTGGAGGCCAGTTCGGCGAGGGGCGAAAGCGTGCTGTCATGGCGGGTCATGCGGGGCGTCCTTTGCTGCGCGGTCCGGGTGGGACGAGCATAGGGGTGGTCCGTGAATAATCAAAATTCATTCTTTTTGGGATTGGCATAGTCATATACTATGTAGTCATGCAGGATTTCACGCTCAGACAGCTCGAATATCTCTTGGCGGCGGTGGACGAAGGCTCGGTCGCCGGGGCGGCGGCGCGGCTCAACGTGTCGCAGCCGACGATTTCCGTGGCGCTGGCCAAGATGGAGGCGCAGCTCGGCGTGCAGCTCTTGTTGCGGCAGCACGCGCAGGGGGTGACGCCCACCGCCTCTGCACGCGCCATCCTGCCCGCCGCGCGAAGCCTTTTGGCCCATGCCGGAGAGCTTGGCCGGGCGGCGCGGGATGCGGGGGCGGGGCTTGCCGGTGAGCTGACCATCGGGGCGGTGTCGACGCTGGCCCCGCTGGTGCTGCCGGCGCTGATCGCGCGGCTCGGGCGGGACTATCCCGAGCTGCGGCTCGCGGTGCGCGATGGCTCGCAGGCGGCGATGCTGGCGGCGCTGGAGGCGGGGGCGGTGGATATGGTGCTGCTCTACGATATCGACCTGCCCGAGAGCGTTGCCGCGCGGGTGTTGGCGGCGCCGCAGCCCTATGCGCTCTTGCCTGAGGGGCATCGGCTGGCGGGACAGGCGGAGGTGCGGTTGCGGGATCTGGCGGCAGAGCCTTTGATCCTGCTCGACATGCCGCCGAGCCGGGATTGGTTTCTGGGGCTTTTCCGGGCGGCCGGGGTGGAGGCCGATGTCGCCCATACCTCGCCCTCGATGGAGCTGGTGCGCGGCATGGTGGGGCAGGGGCTTGGCTATTCGGTGCTGGTGACGCGGCCGCGCCATGATCGGACCTATGACGGGCGGCGGGTGGTGGCGCGACCGCTCAGCGACAGTCCGACGGCGGGGCGCGTGGTGATCGGCCATCTGCGCGGGCATCGGCAGACCCGGCTGATGCAGGTCTTTGCCGAGGCGGCCGCCGCGCATTTCGCGCAAGAGGCGTGAGGGATCAGGCGCGAGCGGTCGCAACCTCCCAAAGGATCTCAGAGACCCCGGCGAGACGGGCAAAGCGGGCGAGTTCCGCGTCGAGACGGTCATAGCGGGCGGCCCCCCAGCGAATGGAGGGCTCAGCCCAAAAGCCGGTCACCCGCATCTGGCCCTTGCCGCGATCTGCCTTGAGCTCGATCCGGCCCACGAAACGATCGCCTTCCAGCAACGGGTAGACGTAATAGCCCCAGCGGCGTTGATCCGGGGGCACGAACATTTCATTGCGATAGGCAAAGCCGAAGAGCCGCTCAAGCCGTATCCGGTCGCGGATGGCGGGGTCGAACGGGTTGAGCAGGCGGAGCCGGGTGCTCGGGGCCGGGGTGTGCGCGAGCCGTGCCTCGATGTCCGCAGGCGCGAGGGCGGCGGTCCAGCGGCGGTCGGCGCTCTCGACCTCGACCGGGACGAGATCGGTGGCGTGTGAGACCCAGTCCCGCGTCTCGCTCGCGTCCATCGCCGCCCAGAAACGCTGTACCTCGCCCGGCGTCGCAAAGCCCAGCCGGTCGAGCGCCGCGCGGCAGAGCCAGTCCACGGCAGAAGGGTCGGGATGGGCGTCGCGCAGGGGGGCGGGAAAGACCCGCTCTGGAAGGTTGTAGAATTTGACGAAATTCTCGCGGTAGCAGGTGGCGAGATCGCCCGCGTACCACATCTGATCCAGCGCCTTTTTATGCGGCGGGCGGGCCCACATTTCGCGGCTTTCCGCCTTGGTTTCAAAGGCATGGGTCGAGAGCGGGCCCTCAGTCTCGATCCGGGCGCGGATGCTGGCGATCTCGGCCTGGGCGAGCCCCGATTGAAACCACGCGGCGCGCCGCGCCTTGGCGCCGAGCCGGTCGAATTGGCGCTGCCAATAGGGCAGAACCTCCATCGGCAAGAGCGAGGCATCATGGGTGAAATGTTCAAAAATCGCCCGGTCCCGGCCCAGAAGCGGCCAGAGCATGCCCTCGCGGTAGTTCTGATTGCGCGACCACAGGATGTGATTATGGGCGCGGGTCACGTTGCGGATCGTGTCGATCTGCACAAAGCCGAGCCGCCGTATCGTCTCGAGCACATCGAGCGGCCCGGTGGGCGTCGGACCGAGCCCGGTGACATCGAGCCAGAGCCGCCGCGCGGCGCGGTTGTCGATGCGTAAAGGCGCGGTCATCGGGAAAGAGCGGTCAGGATCATGGCGCAGAGTTTCGTGACGCCACGGCCCGCGTCAAGGGCGCGGGGCGGTTTTTCGTGGAAATCGCGTGGCGGAATTGCTAGGCATCGCTGCAACGCGGCGTAACTGCCGGTCTGGGAGGACAAAAGATGAGTGCCACAGCGAGGAAAACCGCGCCTATGCCCGATGATATACGGGCGATGAAGGGCGGCACGCCGATTGTCAGCCTGACCGCCTATACCACGCCTATGGCCAAGATGATGGACGCGCATTGCGATTTTGTCCTCGTCGGCGACAGCCTCGGCATGGTGGTGCATGGGCTGCCCTCGACCCTCGGTGTGACGATGGAGATGATGATCCTGCATGGGCAGGCGGTGGCCCGTGGGCTCAGCCGGGCGATGATGGTGATCGACATGCCGTTCGGTTCCTACGAGGAAAGCCCCGAGCAGGCGTTTCGCAACGCCGCGCGGCTCATGGCCGAGACGGGCGCGGGCGCGGTCAAGCTCGAAGGCGGCACCCATATGGCCGAGACCATCGCGTTTCTCGTGGCGCGGGGCGTGCCGGTGATGGCGCATGTCGGGCTCACGCCGCAGTCGATCAACACGCTCGGTGGCTATAAGGTGCAGGGGCGCGACGCGGGGGCGGAGAAGCTCTTGGCGGATGCGCAGGCGGTGGCCGAGGCCGGGGCCTTTGCCGTGGTACTGGAAAAAGTGCCCGCCGTGATGGCCGACCGGATCACCCAAGAGGTCGCAATCCCGACCATCGGCATCGGCGCCTCGGCGGGCTGTGATGGGCAGATCCTTGTCGTCGATGACATGCTCGGGCTCTTTACCGCGTTCAAGCCGAAATTCGTCAAACGCTATGCCGATCTCGGCACCCAGGGTGAGGCGGCGATTGCCACCTATGCCGACGAGGTGCGGGCAAGGCAGTTTCCGGCCAGCGAGCATACCTTTGCCGCCGAACAGCCCCAAAAGGCCGCCAAATGACCGCGCCGATCATTCGGAGCCTCGCGGAGCTGCGCGCCATGACGCGGGGCTGGCAGATGGCCGGGGAAAAGATCGGCGTGGTGCCCACCATGGGCGCGCTGCATGACGGGCATCTGTCGCTGGTGAAGGCGGCAGAAGAGAGCTGTGAGCGGGTTATCGTGACGATTTTCGTCAACCCGAAACAGTTCAACAATCCCGAGGATCTCAAGAATTATCCGCGTACCGAAGAGGATGACGCGCGCAAGCTGCGGCGGTTCTCGGTGGATGCGATCTATGTGCCCGATGGTGACGAGATGTACCCCGACGGCTTTGCCACCACGGTCAGCGTGAGCGGGCTCACCGATGTGATGGACGGCACCTATCGGCCCGGCCATTTCGAGGGGGTGGCCACGGTCGTGGCCAAGCTGTTCCTGCAGACCTCGGCCAGCGATGCGTTCTTCGGCGAAAAGGATTTCCAGCAATTGCAGGTGGTTCGGCGGATGGCGCGCGATCTCGATATTCCGATCACCGTGCATGGCTGTCCGACGATCCGCGAGATCGACGGGCTTGCGATGTCGTCGCGCAACCTGCTCTTGTCCGACAGGGCGCGGGTGACAGCGCCCCGGCTGCATGAGGAAATGGAGCGGATTGTCGAAGGGTTCCTTGGCGGGCAAGACCCGGCCGAGCTCACCCAGGCGGCGATCAAGCGCCTGCAGGCGCAGGGCTTTGGCGATGTGGATTACATCGACATTCGCGCCAATGACGACCTGAGCCTTGTCACCGCCCCCGATCCGGCCCGCCCGGCGCGGCTTTTTGCGGCGGCGTGGCTCGCCGGGGTGCGGCTCATCGACAATATCGCGGTGGAGTGACGGCTAGGCCGGTTTCGGGCCAAGCAGGTCATGGAGGCTCAGCGCCATGACCTGCGCCGCCTCGACCATGTCGTCGATGCCGACATATTCATCGGGCTTATGCGCCAGATCGAGAATGCCCGGCCCATAGGCGATGCAATTCTTGAGCCGGCCGATCCGGTCGATATGTTTCTGATCATAGGTGCCGGGCGAGACCACGTAATCGGGCGCGCGGCCCATCACCTCTTCGACCGCGCGGGCGACCGAGGTCACGATCGGCGCGTCGCGGTCGGTCATGCTCGGCAGGACCCGGTGCAATTCGCGCAGACCATAGTCGAAATTGGCGCGGCTCGCGCCGATCCGGTCGAGAAGATCGGTGATCTCGGCCTGCACCTCGTCGATGTTCTCCTCGATGAGAAAGCGCCGGTCGACCACCATCCGGCAGCGGTCGGGGACGCAGGGCGAGGGCAGGCCGGTGTAATCAGCCTCTTGCTCCGGCTCGCCGCCATGGATCGAATTGATGTTGAGCGTCGATTGCCGCGCGCCTTCGGGGACGACGGGCATCTCGGTGCGTTTGCGGGCGAGCGCCGGGAAGAGGCTGCGCTCCATCTCGTCGAGCACCGCCCCCATGTGGCGCACGGCGCAATCGCCGAGAAAGGGCATCGAGCCATGGGCGATCTCGCCGCGCGTCTCGATCTCGGCCCACCAGACGCCGCGATGGCCGAGGCAGACGCGGTCCTTGTTGAGCGGTTCGGGGATGATCACATGCTGGACGCGGGCGGGATCGAAATAGCCGCGTTCGGCGAGATAGGCGACGCCGCCGAACCCGCCGGATTCCTCATCCGCCGTGCCGCTGATCTCGATAGCGCCGGAAAAGTCGGGACAGAGGTCGACAAAGGCCTCGGCGGCGATGATCGACGCGGCCAGGCCGCCCTTCATGTCACAGGCGCCCCGGCCATAGATGCGCCCGTCGATCACCGCGCCGCCAAAGGGATCGGTGGTCCAGCCATGACCGACCTCGACCACATCGGTATGCGAATTGAAATGCACGCAGTCGCCGGGATGTTTGCCCGCACGGCGGGCGACGATGTTCCAGCGGGGGTATTTGTCGCTATCGCCCGGGGCGCCCGTGGCGCGGATCAGCTCGGTCTCGAATCCCGCGTGCAGCAGTCTGCGGTCGAGATAGTCGCAAATGTCGCGGTAATGGCGGCCCGGCGGATTGAGCGTCGGGATGCGGATCAGATCCTGCGTCAGCGCGATCAGATCTTCGCGTCGCGCCTCGATCTCTGCCCGTAGCCTGTCTTTCATGTCACCGCCCCCGCCTGTCGCTGCCCGAAGGTTAGGGCGCGAAGGGCGGGGGCGGCAAGGGTCTGTGCGTCAGGCCACGTCGAATTGCAGCGGACGGACCTGTTTGAACATGCCGGTGTCTTCGAGCTGCTTGATCACCGGGGCGGGGACTTCGGCATCGACATAGAGAAGCGCGATGGCCTCGCCGCCGGCCTGCGAGCGGCCCAGGGTAAAGTTGGCGATGTTGACGCCGTTCTGCCCCATGGTCTGACCCAGCATGCCGATGATGCCCGGCTCGTCCTCATTGGTGGTGTAGAGCATGTGCGCCCCGATCTCGGCGTCGATATTGATGCCTTTGATCTGGATAAAGCGCGGCTTGCCATCCGAGAACACCGTGCCACCGATCGAACGTTCCCGCTCGGCCGTCACAACGGTGAGCTTGATATAGCCCTCGAAGACCCCCGATTTGTCCTGATGGGTGGTCGAGATCTTGACGCCGCGTTCCTTGGCGATGACCGGGGCCGAGACCATGTTCACCTCGGGGTTGACCGATTTCATGATGCCCGCGACCGCCGAACAGGTCAGCGCCTCGAGGTTCATCTGCGACACCACCCCGTCATAGAGGATGTTGATCGCCTTGATCGGCTCGTCCGTCATCTGGCCGATGAAATTGCCCAGATGGCCCGCGAGCTTGATCCAGGGGCCCATCACCTTGGCCTCTTCGGCGGTGACCGACGGCATGTTGAGCGCGTTCGACACGGCCCCGGTCAGCAGATAGTCGGAAATCTGTTCCGCCACCTGCAGCGCCACGTTTTCCTGTGCCTCGGTGGTGGCGGCGCCCAGATGCGGGGTGCAGACCACGTTGGGCAGATCGAAGAGCGGGTTTTCGGTCGCCGGTTCCTGCGAGAAGACGTCAAAGCCCGCGCCCGCCACATGGCCGGATTTCAGCAGCTCCGCCAGCGCCGCCTCATCGACCAGACCGCCCCGGGCACAGTTGATGATGCGCACGCCCTTCTTGGTCTGGGCGAGCCGTTCAGCGGAGAGGATGTTGCGGGTCTGATCGGTCAGCGGCACATGCAGCGTGATGAAATCGGCGCGCGCGACGAGCGTGTCGAGATCGACCTTTTCGACGCCCATCTTGTCGGCCTTTTCCTGGCTCAGGAAGGGGTCATAGGCCACGACCTTCATCTTGAGGCCACGGGCGCGGTCGCAGACGATGCCGCCGATATTGCCCGCGCCAATGACGCCGAGCGTCTTGCCGGTGAGCTCGACCCCCATGAATTTCGACTTTTCCCATTTGCCGGCATGGGTCGAGGCAGAGGCTTCGGGCAGCTGACGTGCCACGGCGAACATCATTGCGATGGCATGTTCGGCGGTGGTGATCATGTTGCCGAAAGGCGTGTTCATGACGATCACGCCCTTTTTCGAGGCGGCGTCCTTGTCGATATTGTCGGTGCCGATCCCGGCGCGGCCGATCACCTTGAGATTGGTGGCGGCGTCGAGAATTTTCTCGGTGACCTTGGTGGCCGAGCGGATGGCGAGACCATCGTATTGGCCAATGATTTCAGCGAGCTTGTCCTTGTCCTTGCCCACGTCGGGCAGGAAATCCACGTCGATGCCGCGGTCGCGGAAAATCTGGACGGCGGTTTCAGAGAGCTTGTCGGAAACGAGAACTTTGGGAGCCATGTGTCTGGTCCTTCATTGCAGATGTTGGGAGCGGGCCGGGCTCTTGAAAAGAGCCCGGACTGATTTCTTTGCAAGAAATCGGGTCACGCGGGCTGCGACAGCGCCTCGATTTCCGATTGGAAGGCCCAGTCGATCCAAGGCAAAAGCGCCTCGATATCGGAGGTTTCCACCGTGCCGCCGCACCAGATGCGCAGACCGGCCGGCGCGTCGCGATAGGCGCCGATGTCATAGGCCACGCCTTCGGCTTCGAGCCGCTTGGCCACCGCCTTGGCAAAGCCTGCGCCATCGGTGATCCGCGCATCGGCGAATTTCAGACAGACCGAGGTGTTCGAGCGGGTGGCGGGATCTTGGGCGAGGTTCTCGAGCCACGGGGTGGCTGCGACAAATTTGGCAATCGCCCCGGCATTGGCATCGGCCCGGGCGACGAGCCCTTTGAGCCCGCCATTGGCGCGCGCCCAGTCGAGGGCGAGAAGATAGTCTTCGACCGCCAGCATCGAGGGGGTGTTGATCGTCGCCCCTTCAAAGATGCCTTCGATGAGCTTGCCGCCCTTGGTCAGGCGGAAGATCTTGGGCAGCGGCCAGGCTGGGGTATAGCTCTCGAGCCGGGCGACGGCGCGCGGGCTGAGCACGATCATGCCATGGGCGGCCTCGCCCCCTAGCACCTTTTGCCAGGAGAAGGTGGTGACATCGAGCTTGTCCCAGGGCAGGTCCTGCGCGAAGGCGGCGCTGGTGGCGTCACAGATCGTCAGGCCGTCGCGGTCCGATTTGATCCAGTCGCCATTGGGGACGCGCACGCCGGAGGTGGTGCCGTTCCAGGTGAACACCACGTCCTTGTCGGTGTCGACCTCGGCAAGGTTCACGATCTCGCCATAGGGGGCGTCGCGGACCACGGCGTCGAGCTTGAGCTGTTTGACCACATCGGTGACCCAGCCTGCGCCAAAGCTTTCCCAGGCGAGCATTTCGACCGGGCGTTCACCCAGCAGGTTCCACAGCGCCATTTCGACGGCGCCGGTGTCCGAGGCGGGCACGATGCCGATGCGGTAATCGGCGGGGATGCCGAGAATTTCACGGGTGCCTTCGATGGCGGATTTGAGCCGCTCCTTGCCGACGGCTGCGCGGTGGCTGCGGCCCAGAGGCGCGCCCGACAGTTTGGACAGATCGAAGGTGGGGATTTTGGCGCAGGGGCCAGAGGAAAAACGCGGGTTGGCCGGCCGCGTTGCCGGGTAGTCAATAGCCATTGATGCTATCCTTCCAGATAAGCGCCCTTCGTTGGGGAAGGGTGTCCCGCGGATAGGGTTAGGGGGATTTCTGCGCCGCTGCAACAGGGAAAATGACGCCCATGCGGCGGTTTGGGGGTGAATTGCGACGCGAAGTGGAGCGGATCGGAAACTTGCGCCCGGCTCTGTGGCGTGGCTGGCATCTGGTCAAAGGCGGCGTTCTAGGCTAGTCGAAGCCCAAGCAACGAGAGGATTTCCGCCCATGTATGTCGTTTCCCTGATCGCCGCCAAAGGCGGGCTTGCCCCGGCCCTGGTCGAGAGCCTGCGCAATGCCTGGGGCGGCGGCGATGCCCAGTGGCTGGCCCCTGATGAAGCGGCGGAATTCACCCTGGCGGAGGTGCCGGGGAATCGCTGGGACGTCTGGGCCGATCTGCAGAAAGAGCGGGTCGACATGATCGTGCAACCGGCTGAAAACAGACAGAAATCCATGCTCTTGGCGGATATGGACAGCACCATGATCGCGCAGGAATGTATTGACGAGCTGGCCGAGGAGGCAGGCGTCGGCGAGCATGTCAAAGCGATCACCGCGCGGGCGATGAATGGCGAGCTCGATTTCGACGGGGCGCTGATCGAGCGGGTGGCGCTGATGAAGGGGCTCGATGAGGCGGTGATCGACAAGGTTCTGGGCAGCCGGATCACCTATGTCGAAGGCGGCCGGACCCTCATCGCGACGATGCGCGCCAAGGGCGGCTATGCGGCCTTGGTGTCGGGCGGGTTTACCGCCTTTACCGCCCATGTGGCGGCCGATCTGGGCTTTGACGAGAATCGCGCCAACACGTTGATTATCAGCGACAAAAAGCTTACCGGAGAGGTCGGGATGCCGATCCTTGGGCGCGAGGCCAAGGTGGCGGCGCTCGAAGAGATCACGGCGCGGCTCGGCATTGCCGAAGCGGATGTGATCGCGGTCGGGGATGGGGCCAATGATCTCGGCATGTTGCACCGGGCCGGGGCGGGGGTGGCGATGCATGCCAAGCCCAGCGTGGCGGCGGAATGCGACATTCGGATCAACCATGGCGATCTGACCGCGCTCCTTTACCTTCAGGGCTATGCCAAGAGCGATTTTGTGACCGTCTGACGGGGTCTCACAGAAACTCTTCGCGGCAAAAACGCGATGTCGGTATCCTGTCGGTATCACGTCGGCATCGCGACAGTGGCGATTTTCGCCTCTGGCGGGGTGCGGGCGACCCCCTTTGCAAGGAGATACGGTCATGCCGAAATTCATCTTCGCCTATCACGGGGGCAGCGCCCCCAATCCCGATGACGATGCCGAGATCGCCCGGATCATGGGCGCGTGGCAGGGGTGGCTCGAAGGGATGGGCGCGGCCTGTCTCGACATGGGCAACCCGGTGGGCCTGTCCAAGACGGTGACGGCGGACGGGCTGCGCGACGATGGCGGGGCCAACCCGCTTTCGGGCTATACGATTGTCGAGGCCGCCGACATGGCGGCGGCTTGTGATCTGGCGCAGGGCTGTCCGATCCTCGAAGGCGGCGCGGGCAGCGTCGAGGTGGCACCGATCGTAGAGATGTGAGTCGGGTTTAGGCCGGGGCTACGCCGGGGCGTGGCGGGCGAGAAACTCGGCCGCCTCCGCAGGCGTGGGCGGCGTGCCGGCGAAAAGCTCGACATAATGCTGAACCCGGGCGAGCCGTTCGGCGCGCGGCTCGGTGATGTCCATCGAGCTATAGCCGATCTGGGTCAGCATGACGGTGAGTGCCCGCACCTGAGCCTGTTCCGGCGCAAAGCCGTGGCGCAGGAAGAGGTCGCGCACCGCCCCGATGCGGCGGGTATCGGCGGCGGTGACCCGCGCCAGCAGGGCCGCATCATTGCGCGCCCAGTTGCGAATCGCGAGATCGAGCCGCCCGTCAAAGAGCGCCGGATCGAGCCAGCAATCCATCACATGAAACAGCGCCGCACAGAGGCTGTCGGCGGGTTTTTCGCATTGCGCCACCAGCGCGTCGGTGTTGCGGTTCTGCCAGCGTTCGATCATCGCCGCGTGCAGTTCGGCGAGATCCTTGAAGAACCAGTAAAAGCCGGTGCGCGTCAGGTTGAGCCGCTTGGCCAACGGCATGATTTTGACGGCCTCGATCCCCTCGGAGATCAGCATCTCATAGGCGGCGTCGAGCCAGAGGTCTTTGGAGCCGCGTTGACGCTGGCGGGGGGCGGGTCTGGTCATGGCGCCATGCTATAAGACTTGACACATATGTCAATTGTGGCGCAGGCTTTCTCCTGACACCTGTGTCAAGCCTGCCAGAACCCCAGATTTCCGAGCCCAGTTTCCCAGCCCCAGAACCCCCAGGTACCGAGACCCAGATCATGAGCACAGACCCCCTGCTTCAGCCCTATCAGCTCAAACATCTCACCTTGAAGAACCGGATCATGACCACCAGTCACGAACCGGCCTATCCCGAGGATGGGATGCCCAAGGACCGCTACCGCGCCTATCACGAGGAGCGGGCGCGGGCCGGGGTGGCGCTGGCGATGACGGCGGGATCGGCGGCGGTGTCAAAAGACAGCCCGCCGGTCTTCAACAATGTGCTCGCCTATAAGGACGAGGTGGTGCCGTGGATCCAGAACCTGACCGATGCCTGCCACGAACATGGCTGTGCGGTGATGATCCAGCTCACCCATCTGGGCCGTCGCACCACCTGGAACAAGGGCGATTGGCTGCCCTCCGTGTCGTCGAGCAAACATCGCGAACCGGCGCATCGCGCCTTTCCCAAGCTCATCGAGGATTGGGATATTGACCGGATCATCACGGACTTCGCCGATGCCGCCGAGCGGATGCAGGCGGGCGGCATGGATGGTATCGAATTGCAGGTCTACGGTCATCTTCTCGATCAGTTCTGGTCGCCGCTGACCAATGATCTGGTGGGGCCTTATGGGGCCGATACGCTCGAGAACCGGATGCGCTTTCCGCTCGATGTGCTGGCGGCGATCCGCAAGCGGGTGGGACATGAGTTCATCGTTGGTTTCCGCTATACGGCGGATGAGGCGCAAAAGGGCGGCATCACCCCGGAGGAGGGGCTCGAGATTTCCGAGAAGCTGGCGGCGACCGGGCAGCTCGATTTTCTCAACGTGATCCGGGGACGCATTCACACCGATCCGGCGATGACCGATGTGATCCCGGTGCAGGGGATGCCGAGTGCGCCGCATCTCGATTTCGCGGGCGAGGTGAAAAAGCGCACCGGGATGCCGACCTTTCACGCGGCGCGCATTCCCGATGTGGCGACCGCGCGCCATGCGGTCGAGGCGGGGCTCTTGGATATGGTGGGGATGACCCGTGCCCATATGGCCGATCCGCATGTGGTCAAGAAGATCATGGAAGGGCGCGAAGAGGATATCCGGCCTTGCGTCGGGGCCACCTATTGTCTCGACCGGATTTATCAGGCGGGCGAGGCGCTCTGTATTCACAACGCCGCCACCGGGCGCGAATTGTCGATGCCGCACACGATTGCGCCGGCCAAGACACGGCGCAAGATCGTCGTGGTCGGCGCCGGTCCGGCGGGGCTCGAGGCGGCGCGGGTGGCGGCGGAGCGCGGCCATGATGTCACCGTCTTTGAGGCGCAGCCCGATCCCGGCGGGCAGGTGCGGCTCACCGCGCAGAGCCCGCGCCGCCGCGAGATGATCTCGATCATCGATTGGCGGATGGCGCAATGCGCGGCGCGCGATGTGACGTTTCGCTTCAACACCTGGGCCGAGGCCGAGGATGTGACGGCGCTCGACCCGGATGTGGTGATCGTGGCCACCGGCGGGCTGCCCAATCTCGAGCTCTTCGAGACCGGGCAGGAGGCCGCGCATGTGGTCTCGGCCTGGGACATCATCGCGGGCGATGTGAAACCGGCGGGCCATATCCTCATCTATGATGAGAGCGGCGATCACCCGGCGCTGCAGGCGGCGGAGATCGCGGCCAAGGCGGGGGCCAAGGTCGAGGTGATGACGCCGGACCGCACCTTTGCCCCGGATATCATGGCGATGAACCTAGTGCCCTATATGCGGGCGCTGCAGGACAAGGATGTCACGTTTACCGTGGCGCGGCGGCTCTTGGGGGTGGACCGGTCGGGCAATCGGCTCACCGCCACCATCGGCACCGATTACAGCGATTTCAGCCGTGAGCAGAGCTATGATCAGGTGGTGGTGAACTATGGCACGCTGCCGCTCGATACGCTCTATTTCGATCTCAAGCCGCTGAGCCGCAATGGCGGGGCGGTGGATCACGAGGCGCTGGTCGCGGGGCGGCCGCAGGAGATCCTGCGCCATGAGGCGGGGGCGTTTCAGCTTTTCCGGATCGGCGATGCGGTGTCGGCCCGCAACACCCATGCGGCGATTTACGACGCGCTGCGGCTGGTCAAGGATCTCTGAGCCGGGTCAGGCGGCGAGCGGCAGATCGATGTGAAAGACGGTGCCCTGGCCGAGCACGCTCTCGTAGGAGATCGCGCCGCCCATCCGTTCGATCAGCACCTTGGCGATATGCATGCCGAGCCCCGAGCCGCCATGGGTCGGGGTCAGGTCGCTTTCGATCTGGTGGAAGCGGCCGAACACGCGGTCCTCGGATTTGGCCGGGATGCCGATGCCGCTGTCGCGGACCGAGAGGCGGAGCGCCTCGGGTTTGAGCTGCACCGAGAGATCGACATGGGCGCCCTCGGGGGAGAACTTGATCGCGTTGGAGATCACATTGCCGACCACCTGCCGCACCCGGTTGGGATCGACATGGACCTGCTGGCCGATCTTGTCGGAGACGATGGTGAGCCGCACCTTGGCCTGATCCGCCTGACCGGCATGTTCCTCGAGCAGATTGGCGAGAAGTTCATCCATGTCGAGCGCCACCGGGTGCAGGCGCAGCGTGTTGAGATCGAGCTTTTGCAGGTCGAGCACGTCGTCGATGAGTTTGAGCATCCGCATGCTGTTGCGCTGGGCGATGTTGAGAAGCTTGCGGATGGGTTCGCTCGGCTCGCCGGGAAAGCCGTTGAGCGCCAGATCGAGCCCGCCCTTGACCGAGGTCATCGGGGTGCGCAGCTCGTGGCTGATCATGGCGATGAATTGCGATTTGGCGTGATTGGCGGCCTCGGCCCGCACCAGCGCCTCGCGCAGGGCCTGGGCCGAGTGTTCGCGTTCGGTGATATCGACGAGTGAAATGGTCCAGCCGAGCAGGTTGCGGCGGGTGCGAATGGGGCTCTCGATGGGCAGGATGCGGGGTTCGAATATGCGATCGGCGAGCGGCACCGGCGCGCCGCGTGCGGTGCTCTGATCGCGGTCGAGCGTGTTGAGGATCGGGGCGAGGGCGAGCAGGCTGCGCAGCGAGCCGCCGGGTTTCGGCAGCAGCGGGCCAAAGATCTCGGTCGCGGCGGGATTGGCGCCGGTAAAGCGGAACTCGGAATCGGTGATCAGCACCGGGTCGCTGGTGGCATAGAAGATCAGGCTGCGGCCCTGCGCCTCGGTGTCCATCATCGTGTTGTTGGTCAAAAGCCAGCTGAAGGCGAGCAGCGCGGCGGTGAACATGAACGGCGTCGGATCAAAGCCGAACACCGTGAAACCCCAGACGATATAGGCGAAATTCGCGCTGAGCGGTGCTGCGGTGATGACCAGCAGCACGCCGAGAAAGGGCCGGATCGCCACGGTGGCGCGGTGGAAGGCATAGAGCAGCACACCGAGCGAGCTCAGCACAAAGACATAGAGCCCGGCCGCCACCGCATAGAAGAGCGGCCCGTGATCGAATACCACATAAGGATGCGCCGCGTCTTCGACCAGATAGGTGGCCTCGGTGTAGAGCATATGGGTCTGGCCATTGGTGAGCGCCACGAGGCTCACCACGAGCGGCACGCCGATATAGGTATAGGGGCGGCGGCGTTTGCTGTGGCGGTCGGGGTTGAGCGTGTAGTCAAAGAGGAAAAAGGCCCAGGCAATCGGCAAGAGCGCGATACCGGGCCAGGCGGCGAGCGACCAGGCGACCTTGCAGTCGAGCCCGACAGAGGCGAAATCCGCCGCCACGGTGAAGAGCCACCAGAGCATCGCGGCAAAGGTCAGGATAAAGGCGGGTTTGCCGGCAAAACGATGCGACCGGGCGACCCAGATCAGCACCAGACCCGAGACCGCCCAGAGGGCCAGCACCGAGAGCGATACGGTGGAGACGTCGAAATTGGTCAGGCAGCTCATGCGCTCATCTTTGTAAAACTCTTTGTCGTCTTTTGGGCGGGGCCGCCCGTCTCAAGGCGGCCCGGTGCCGGTGGTTCGGTTTCTCGCACGCAACAATGGGACAATTTTCAATTGAAAGCAGGGACCTACGTGGCCCTGATTTGGCCGCAGCCTAGCCGAAACTTTGGTGGGTGTGGATGTAAATTAGCCACGCTGCGAGATATTTGCGAAAAAAACGGGCAGGGACCCGTGTCACGAAAAACGCCCCCACAGCGGACTGCGGGGGCGAGAGGCCTGTCGGCACGGGGAGAGCCGGATCAGGCGGGTTGGGGATCTGCCAAGGCGGGCTCTTCCGCCTCAAGCTCGAGCGCCTTGGGCACCGAGAGCCAGAGCGCGATGACAAAGCCGCAGATGCCGCCGCCGAGCTTGCCCAGCAAGAGCGGCAGGATGATCGACGGTTGGAAATTCGCGGCAAAGGCCAGATGGTCGCCAAAGGAGAAGGCGGCACAGACGCAGAACGCGATGGCCAGCACCTTGTCGCGGGCCGGCATGTCGCCGATCAGCCGATACATGGCGAGCACATTGGCCGCCGCCGCCAGCAGACCCGCCGCGCCCCGGGGCGAGACGCCGATGGCATGGCCCATGGCCTGCATCGGACCGGCGAGATATTTGGTGATCAGGTAGACCATCGGGAAGGCCCCGGCGAGCATGATGCCGATATAGCCCGCGATCTCGAGGGCGCGGAACTGATCGGCCTCGTCGGCGATGATCGGGTCAAAGCCCCAGCCGCCGAGCACATTGGTGAAGAGCCCAGTGAAATATTCCACGATGGAAAACACCAGCACCAGCGTGATGCCCGCATACATGATCTTGCCGAACCACAAAAAGCCCCGGATCATCGCATTGGGCGCAAAGCGCAGGCCAAGCGCGATGGCGACACAGAAGATCGCCAGCGGCGCGAGGTTGCGCAGGATCGAGCCCATCCCGAGGGCGAGCGACAGGGTGGCGTCGCCGCTCGCGGCAATATCGGGGCGCACCTGCACATCGCCAACCATGATCAGCATGGCCGAGATGAACACGCCCAGAGGCACGCTCAGGATGCCCGACATGATGCCGAGCGCCATATATTTGTGATCGGATTTCTTGAGCATGGCGAGCCCGACCGGGATCGAAAAGATGATCGTGGCCCCCGCCATATAGCCCACCAGCGAGGCGATGATCCACGCTTCACGGCTCTGCGCCAGCACATCGGCGAGCTGATAGCCGCCCATGTCGATGGCGATGATGGTGGTGGCGGCGATGGCCGGGTCCGCGCCGATCAGCATGAAGAGCGGGCCGACCACGGCGCTGACGAATTCCGACAGATAGGGGATCGCGGCCATGATCCCGGCCACCGGCACGAAGATCGGGCCGATGGAGTAGAGCCCTTCTTGGAATTCCTTGCCGAGACCGCTTTCGGGGTTTCGGATATAGGCGAATGCGCCGAGCACGGCGCAGGCCATGATGATGTAGATGATTACCGTCCCTATCATTTCCATAGGTCTGTCTCCATGTTGCAAAATGATGCGGCCGCTTGATCGGCCTTGTCGTCATTTGGATCGGGCCGGGGCGTACCCCGGACCGGTCAGGTCTTATCCGCCGGGGCGTGGTGCCGGGGCGGGGTGATCTTTCAGGATGTCGAGCACCTCTTCGTGCAATTCGGGCGTGGCGGCCGAGACGACCGGGCCTTCGTAATCGAGCCCCGGGGTGCGGCCCTGCCAATCGGTGAGCACGCCGCCCGCGCCGGTCACCACCGGGCGCAGGGCGAGGAAATCATAGGGTTTGAGATCATAGTCGATGACCACATCCACATGCCCCGCCGCCAAAAGCGCGTGGGGGTAGCAATCATAGCCAAAGCGCCGGGTGCGGCCCAACCGCAGGAGCTTTTGAAAGAGCGCGGGATGATGCGTGGCGATCTTGTCGCCCTCGTTGATATAGACCGTGGCGAGGCCGAGCATCGTCTGATTGGAGGCGCGGATCGGTTTGCCATTGCAGCTCGCCCCGCCATCGCGCAGGCCGAGGTAGGTCTCGCCCAGCATCGGCATGCCGATGAGCCCGAGCTGTGGCACGCCTTGGTCGAGATGGGCGAGCAGAAAGCCAAAGAGCGGATGGCCCGAGATGAACGACCGCGTGCCGTCGATCGGGTCGATGACCCAGATCCGGCCGCGATCCGCGCCTTCGATCCCGTGCTCTTCGCCGACGATGCCGTGATCGGGATAGCGCGCCGTGATCCGGTCGCGCACCAATGTCTCGATCGCGCGGTCGGCCTGGGTGACGGGGCTTTCATCCGCTTTGAATTCCACCCCGATGGGGCGGCGAAAGAACCGTTTGGCCGTCTCTGCCGCCTCTGCCGCGAGGGCGAGGCAGAATTCGGTGGGGATGCTTGTATCGTCGGATTTGGTCTTGGCTGTGGTCATGCGGGGCTCCGGTATAGATGCGCCCGGAACCACCTTCCGGGCGCCCCAATGGCGCGGGCGGAGAGAGGCCCGCGCCAGTCAGGATCTGTTTGGGTCGGGCTCATGCCTTGACCCGTGTCATGGCGGGATCGTAGAGCGGCGTCATATGGACCTCGCAGGCCACCCGTTCGGTGCCGACCTCGAGCTCATAGCTGCCGCTTTCGACGAAATCGCGGGTGACGCCATCGGGGTGGCGCACATAGCCATAGCCGATGGATTTACCGACCGTGTAGCCATAGCCGCCGCTGGTGAGCCAGCCGACCCGCTCGCCATTGCGATAGATCGTCTCGCGCCCCAGGAGCACCACCTCTTGATCGGTGGTGAAACAGGCCATGAGCTTTTTCACGCCACCCTCTTTCTGGGCCTTGGCCGCGGCGCGCCCCTTGAAGGGGATGTCCTTGCGCAGCTTGACCGCCCAGCCGAGACCGGCCTCGAACGGCGTGTGATCCGGCCCGATGTCCGAGCCCCAGGCGCGATAGCCCTTTTCGAGCCGCAGCGAGTCAATCGCGCGGTAGCCCGCGTTGATCAGCCCGTGATCGGCCCCCGCCGCCATCAGCGCCTCATAGACCGTGGTGGCAAATTCGACCGGCAGGTGCAGCTCCCAGCCGAGCTCGCCCACGTATGTGACGCGCAGCGCATCGACGCGGCAGCCGGCGATGCCGATGGGTTTGAGCGTGCCAAAGGGGAAGGCCTCGTTGCTCACATCCTCCGAGGTCACCGCCGCGAGAATGTCGCGCGATTTCGGCCCCATCAGCGACAGCACCGCGCGGGACGAGGTGATGTCGAAGAGCTGACAGTTGAGACCCTCGGGGATGTTGCGGCGGATCCAGTCGAAATCATGGGTGGCAAAGCCGGTGCCGGTGACGATGTAGAACTCGTCCCGCGCCACCCGGCCGACGGTCAGATCGCATTCGATGCCGCCGTGATCGTTGAGCATCTGGGTGTAGGTGAGCGTGCCGACCGGCTTGTCCACGTCATTGGCGGCGATCCAGTTGAGCGCCTCGACGGCATCCGGGCCTTTGAGGGCGAATTTGGCAAAAGAGCTCTGGTCAAAGAGCACTGCCGCCTCGCGCGCGGCGCGGTGTTCGCACCCGACCGCGTCGAACCAGTTCTGACGCCCGAAGGTGTAGATGTCGCGCGGCTCTTCGCCCTGTGAGGCATCTGCGAACCAATTGGGTCGCTCCCAGCCGAGCTTTTCGCCGAAACACGCCCCCTGTGCCGCCAGCCGGTCATAGAGCGGCGATTTGCGGCAGGGCCGGCCCGAGCGGTTTTCCTCATGCGGCCAGCCCATCGTGTAATGCTTGGCATAGGCCTCGATGGTGCGGGTGCGGACCCAATCGGTGTCGAAATGCGGCGCGCCGAAGCGGCGGATGTCGGCGGACCAGAGGTCGAACGGCGGCTCGCCCTTGTGGACCCATTCCGCCAGCGCCATGCCCGCGCCGCCCCCGGCGGCGATGCCAAAGGCGTTGAACCCGGCACCGACATAGAAATTCCGCAGCTCGGGCGCTTCGCCGATGATGAAATTGCCATCGGGGGTAAAGCTCTCGGGGCCGTTGGTCAGCGTCTTGATCCCGGCGCTTTCCAACGCCGGCACCCGGCCGAGCGCCAGCTCCATCAGCTGTTCGAAATGGTCGAAATTGCTGTCGAGCAGGGAGTAGTGAAAGCCCTTGGGGATGCCGGTCTTGGCCCAGGGGATCGGGTTCGGCTCGTAGCCGCCCATCACCAGACCGCCGACCTCTTCCTTGTAATAGGTGAGCCGGTCGGGATCGCGCAGGGTCGGCAGATCGGAGGTCACGCCCTCGATCGCCTCGGTGACCATATATTGGTGCTCCATCGGCACCAGCGGCACGTTGACGCCGAACCGCGCGGCGAAATCGCGGGTCCATTGCCCGGCGCAGCAGATCACCTTTTCGCATTCGATGCGGCCCTGATCGGTGATCACGGCGCGGATGCGGCCATCCTCGATCTCGATATCGGTGACCTTGGTGTCCTCAAAGATCGACGCCCCCGCCATGCGCGCGCCCTTGGCCAGCGCCTGAGTGATGTCCGAGGGGTTGGCCTGACCGTCGGTCGGCATATAGGCCGCGCCCACCACGTCATCGACATTCATCAAGGGCCAGAGCTTTTGCGCCTCCGACGGCGTCAGAAGCTCCATCTCGAGGCCGAAACTATGGGCGGTGGTGGCCTGACGCTTGACCTCGGTCCAGCGCTCTTCGTTACAGGCGAGGCGCAGGCCGCCGTTCATCTTCCAGCCGGTGCCGAGCCCGGTCTCTTCCTCGATCTTGTTGTAGAGATCGACGGAATAGCCCAGCAGCTGGGTGATATTGGCGTTGGAGCGCAGCTGGCCGACAAGACCCGCCGCGTGAAAGGTCGTGCCCGAGGTCAGTTTCTTGCGTTCGAGCAGCACCGTATCGGTCCAGCCCAGCTTGGCCAGGTGATAGGCGGTCGAAACGCCGACGATGCCGCCGCCGATGATCACGGCCTTGGCTGAGGTTGGCAGGTCAGTCATCCAGTAGGGTCCTTACATAGTCAGGAAATCGGTATGGGATTGCCGGAAGGCGGCGAGGTTATCGGCGGTGTAGGCGGCGTAGTCGAAATCGAGCTCGGAGGTGAGTTCCGACACCATGCTCCACATGGTTTCGCGCAGGAGCGAGGCGCATTTCATCGCCGCATAGCGGTGCAGCAGATCGCCGGTGACGGGGGCCTCGAAATAGTGTTCGAGACAGGCCACTTCCTGCGCCTCCGAGAGGCCGTTGTTCGACGCCAGACCGCCGAGATCGAAGAGCGGGCTGTTGAACCCTGCGTAATCGTAGTCGATGAGCCAGAGCCGCGTGCCATCGTCGAGCAGATTGGCCGCCAGCAGATCGTTATGGCCAAAGACCATGTCGAAAGGCCCCGCCGCCTCTTCGAGGCTGTTGCCGAGCGACACCAGCTCGTCGATCAGGGGCCCGTGCGGGCTCTGCCGTTCGGCCAGCGTCGCGCCATAGTCGCGGATCACATGAAACACCCAGAAGATGAGCGCCGGGCCGCGCAGATGTTTCGGCGCGTCGCGGTGGCAGCGTTTCACCAGATCGATGATGCGCGGCAGCATCTCGGGCGCGCGCACATCCTCGGCGGTGAGCGTATGGCTGTCGACGAAATCGAGCACGGTGACCGAGGGCTCGGCATATTTCACCGCCGGGGCGACGCCCGCCGCATAGGCCGCGTGCATGGCGCTCAGCTCGTTGAAGCGCATCACGTGATGTTCGGGAATGTCCGAGCCCACCCGCACCGCATAGCGGCCCGCCGCATCCTCGGCGAGGTAGTTGAGATTGGTGATCCCACCTTCGAGCGGCGACAGCGTCACCTCGCCCGTCCAGCAGGGCAGCGCCATGATGCGACGCATACGTTCTTGTTGGTTCAAACCAGCCTCCCATGTTGCAAAATGTTGGGTTTTCGCCGCAACACCGCAAGTCTCCCGGGAAAACCGTGCAATACGACTCGGGCACCTGTCAATAAAAACCACAGTTTGCCACATCATTTAATTTTCCAGCGGTTTGGATTTGGCATTTTGTGGCAAACTGCCTAGTCTGGCCTCCCCGATCCTAGTGAAATGGCCCGATCCCGTATGAGTAGCCTCGCGAAAACCACAAATCAGCGCGAAGAAGAAATCCTCACCGAGCTGCGCCGCGCCGGTGGCTCCTGCCGGGTGAGCTTTCTCGCCGAGCGGCTTGGCGTGTCCAATGAGACGATCCGGCGCAATATCCGCTCGCTCGAGGACAATGAGGTGGTGCGCAAGGTGCATGGCGGTGTGCATCTGGTGCATCGGCTCAACGAGGCGCCGTTTCAGAACCGGATGGACACCCAGGCCGAAATCAAGACCCGGCTCGCGGCGCGGGTCGCCGCGACGATCAGCGATGGCGATTCGGTGTTTCTCGATGTGGGATCGACCACCGCCTATGTGGCGATGGCGCTGCGCAGCCACAAGAACCTCTATGTGGTGACCAATTCGATCTTTGTGGCGCAGACGCTGGCAACCCGGAACGGCAACCGGGTGTTTCTCGCGGGCGGCGAGCTGCGGTCGCATGACGGCGGCGCGTTTGGGGCCGAGGCGATTGACCTGGTGGGGCGGTTCAACACCCAGTTCGCGGTGTTTTCCATCGGCGCGGTGAATGCCGAAATGGGCTTTATGCTGCATGATTTCGAAGAGGCGAATATCGCCCGCATCGCCGCCCAGAACGCGCAGGTGCGCATCGTGGTGACCGTGGCCGAGAAATTTGGCAAGCGCGCGCCCGTGGTGCTCGACCATGCCGACCGGTTCGACATTCTGGTGTCGGACGAGGCCCCGCCCGAGGACATCGCCCGGATGATCCAGTCGCGCGGCATCGAGCTCTTGCTCGCGGAGTGAGCGGCCTTGCAACCCGGGGCGGCGGGCTTTAGTTTTCTGGAGACCTCGGGGTGTTCCTGTGGGCCGCTGGCCCGTGCGAACTGAGACGCTGTGCGAACCCGTTGAACCTGAACCGGCTAGAACCGGCGGAGGGAAGGATTGCACGACATTGCCTCTCCTTGTCCCTCGCGCCGCCAAGGAGAGTGCCATGAAGAAGATTGCAATTGCGCTGGGATGTCTGGGCGGGGCGCTGCCGGGGGCGGTGATCGCCGACACGCCCGAGCTCACCGTTTATACCTATGACAGTTTCGTCTCGGACTGGGGTCCGGGGCCCAAGATCGAGGCGGCGTTCGAGGAAAGCTGTGGCTGCGATCTCAACCTCGTGGGGATCGAGGATGGCGCGGCGCTGTTGGCGCGGGTGCGGCTCGAAGGGGCGCATTCCGAGGCGGATGTGGTGCTTGGCATCGACACCAACCTGATGGCGGCGGCGGCGGAGACCGGGCTTTTTGCGCCGCATGAGGTGAGCGCCGAATATGACCTGCCGATTGCCTGGGAGGATGCCAGTTTCCTGCCCTATGACTGGGGCTATTTCGCCTTTGTCCATAACGAGGGCTTTGCCGCACCGGGGGATTTCCGCGCGCTGGCAGAAAGCGACACCAAGATCGTCATCCAAGACCCGCGCAGCTCGACCCCCGGTCTTGGTCTGCTCTATTGGGTCAAATCGGCCTATGGCGACGAGGCCCCGGCGATCTGGCAGGGGCTGTCGGACAATATCGTGACCGTCACCAAGGGCTGGTCCGAGGCCTATGGTCTCTTTCTCGAGGGCGAGGCGGATATGGTGCTGAGCTATACCACGTCGCCCGCCTATCACCTGATTGCCGAAGAGGACGCCAGCAAAGCGGCGGCGCTCTTTGACGAGGGCCATTACATGCAGGTCGAAGTGGCCGGCATGCTCAAGGGCAGCGATCAGCCCGATCTCGCCCGCCAGTTCCTCGCCTTCATGGTGTCGGACGCGGCGCAGTCGATCCTGCCCACCACCAATTGGATGTACCCGGCGGTGACCCCCGAGGCCGGTCTGCCCAAAGGGTTCGAGACGCTGACCCAGCCGGAAAAGGCGCTGTTCTACACGGCAGACGAGGCCGAGGCGCTGCGCAAGCCCGCGCTGGATGAATGGCTGACCGCGCTCAGCCGGTAAGCGGCACGCCGGGTCTCGTCGCCGCGTTTGGCGTGGCGGCGGTGATCCTTGGCACATTGCTCACCGTGGCGCTGCGGGCCGAGGGCGGCGCGGGGCTTTTCGGGCCTGCGGACTGGTCGGCGCTGCGCTTTACCCTGCTGCAAGCAAGCCTGTCGGCGCTGCTCAGCGTCGGGCTGGCGGTGCCGGTCGCCCGCGCCCTGGCGCGGCGGCGGTTTCGCGGGCGGGCGGCGCTCATCGGGTTGATGGGCGCGCCCTTTATCCTGCCGGTGATCGTCGGGGTGCTGGGGCTGGTGACGGTCTTTGGCCGGGGCGGCTGGATCAGTCAGATCCTGGGCCAGTTCGGCCTGCCCCCGCTGAGCATCTACGGGCTGCATGGGGTCGTTCTGGCGCATGTGTTCTTCAACCTGCCACTGGCGACGCGGCTCATCCTGCAGGGCTGGCAGGAGGTGCCGGGCGAGCGGTTCCGCCTCGCCGCGCAGCTCGGCATCGAGGGCTGGTCGATGTGGCGGCTGATAGAGCTGCCGATGCTGATGCGGGTGGTGCCTGGCGCGCTGGCGGTGGTCTTTGCCCTCTGCCTCACCAGTTTCGCGGTGGCGCTGACGCTGGGCGGCGGACCGAGGGCGACCACGATCGAACTGGCGATCTATCAGGCCTTTACCTTCGATTTTGACCTCGGGCGTGCGGCGCTCTTGTCGCTGGTGCAGCTGGTGCTCACCGGGGTGACCGCCTGGGTGGCGCTGCGGCTCGGCAGTGGCGAAGGCTTTGGTGCGGGGCTCGACCGGGCGATCCGGCGCTGGGACGGGCAGGGGGCGCTGCGCCGTGGGCTCGACGCGGGCTGGATCGGGCTGGCGGCGCTCTTTCTGCTGCTGCCGCTGAGCGCAGTCGTCCTTGCCGGGCTGGCCGGGATGATCGGTCTGCCGGGGCAGGTCTGGCGCTCGGCGGCGATCTCGCTCGCCGTGGCGGGGGCGAGCACGGTGCTGGTGCTGATCGTGGCGCTGCCGATGGCCATCGCGGCGGCGCGGGGCGGCCGGGGGCGCGGCGGCATACTTGCCCGTATGGTCGAGCTCTCGGGACTTCTGGGCCTGGCCGCCTCGCCGCTGGTGATCGGCACCGGGCTTTTCATCCTGATGCGGCCGCTGACCGATCCGATTGCCATGGCGCTGCCGGTGACGGCGCTGGTCAATGCGCTGATGGCGCTGCCCTTTGCGCTGCGCATCCTCGGGCCACGGGCGCGCGATGTGCTGGCGGGCGAGGGGCGGCTCGGGCTGAGCCTTGGGCTCACCGGCGGGCGGTTTGTGCGGCTGGTGCTCTGGCCCCGGATGCGGCCGCAGATCGGCTTTGCCGCAGGGCTCACCGCGGCGCTGTCGATGGGCGATCTCGGGGTGATTGCGCTCTTTGCCGATCCCGACACCGCGACGCTGCCCTTGCAGATCTATCGCCTCATGGGCGCCTATCGGATGGAGAGCGCGGCGGGGGCGGCGCTCTTGCTGCTCCTGCTGTCGCTGGCGCTGTTTTACATCATCGACCGGGGAGGGCGGTATCATGCTGAAGCTTGAGAGCTGTGTCATCGACAATGACGGGTTTCGCCTCGCCGCTGACTGGGCGCTGGCGCCGGGACGGCTGGTGGCGGTGATCGGCCCGTCGGGCGGTGGCAAGACGACGCTGCTCGAGGCGGTGGCGGGGTTCGTGCCGCTGGCCGAGGGGCGCATCACATGGCAGGGCCGCGACATCAGCGCCGCCGCCCCCGATGCGCGCCCTGTGGCGATGCTTTTTCAGGATGGCAATCTCTTCCCGCATCTGAGCGTGGCGCAGAACGCCGGGCTGGGCCTTGGGCCATCGCTCGCCCATGCGGGCGAGGCGGCGGTGGCCGAGGCGCTGGCGCGGGTGGGGCTCGACGGGTTTGGCGGGCGCAAACCTGCGGCGCTCTCGGGCGGGCAGCGGGCGCGGGTGGCGCTGGCGCGGGTGCTGCTGCAGCGCCGGGCGCTTCTCTTGCTGGACGAGCCCTTTGCCGCGCTTGGGCCGGCACTTCGGGCCGAGATGCTCGACATGGTGGCCGAGCTCGCGCGTGAGACCGGCGCGAGCCTGTTGATGGTGAGCCATGATCCGGGCGACGCCCAGCGCATCGCTGATGAGGTGGTGGTGGTCAGCGATGGCGTGGCCCATGCCCCGCGCGAGACCGGGCCGCTCTTTGCCGACCCGCCCGCCAATCTGCGTGCCTATCTGGGGTAAGGCCCAGAGCGTCAGAGCCTAGCCTTTTTCGCAGCCGATCCCGTCATTGTCGCGGTCCAGCCCGTAGATGTCGCGCCCCACGACGCGCACCGGGCCTTGGACATAGGCGGGGCCGTTGCCCGACCCACCGGCGCAATCCACGTCCGAGGCAATCGGCACGCAGGCCCCTGAATAATTGGGGTCGCAATCCGCGGCGGCGGCAGGTTGCGGCAAAAACGCCAAGCTCATAATCCAGAAATATCTTTTCATGTGACGATCCACGTTAACGAAATATTAACATTCGTTAACGTGGGGTCAGCTTGGCGTTTCTACAAGAGGGTGTGGATCAGGCCGCCGCCACCGCCGGGCGCAGCGCGGCGCGGGTCTCGGTGATCTTGAGCGCGGCGCGGGCGGCCTCGCGGCCTTTTTCGACGAAATGCGCGCGGTAGATCGCGTTGTGGTGATCCGTTTCCTGATAGTGATGCGGGGTGAGCGACACCGAGAGCACCGGCACGCCGCTGTCAAAGCCCGCGCGCATCAGCCCATCGACCACGGCTTGCGCCACGAAATCATGGCGGTAGATGCCGCCATCGACGACAAAGGCGGCGGCGGCCACGGCGGCATAGCGCCCGGTCTGGGCGAGGTCGCGGGCCAGCAGCGGCATCTCGAACGCGCCCGGCACGTCATAGACGTCGATCTGATCCATCGGGATTAGCTCGGCAAAACCGTCGAGCGCGCGGTCGACGATATCGGAATGCCAGTTGGCCTTGATAAAGGCGTAGCGGGGAAGTGTCATATCGGGGTCTCCTTTCACATTTGACACGTCACCCAGAGCATCAAACGAAAGGAGGCAGGGCCGCCTAGCCCCTATCCTGTCGCTCTCTTCCATCCGGACTATGACCGTCGGCCCCGGAATTGCACCGGGTCTGCTGACACCCCGGAGAACCGGGGCCGCTCGCGGGCTTCGGGGGCTGGCCCCGTTACCGCCGGTGGGGAGTTTCGCCCCGCCCTGAGAGTGCCGCCAAACTGGCGCGTTCCGGGGCGGGGCGCAAGCGCAATCAGCTCAGCAGGCGCGCATCCGGGCGGATCATGCCCGTCGTCACCCCGCGCCAATTGCGGATGGGCGCGTTCATATAGCGTTTGGCGGTCGGGTGATCGGCCGAGAGCACGCCAAGACGCACCAAAAGCGCGGTGATCGCGCATTCCGACGCGCGGGTCGCACCATCGGTGACCTTGAGCGCCACGCCAAGCCCGCGCTTGGGCAGGATCGCGATAAAGAACCCTTCGGCCCCGGTCTTGAGCGCCACCGGCTCGGAACAGGCGCGCATCAGCTCGGTGCAAGCGCGGGTTTCCCCGGCGACAAGCTCGGGATGGGCGACCATCGCCTGCCAGAGCCGCACCATCGCCGTCTGCCGGGCATCCGCGCCCTCGGAGGCGGCGGCGAACTGGGCCATGGCGCGCGCCATGCCATGCAGGGTGCAGGCGTGGTTCGGCGCGGAACAGCCGTCGATGCCGAAACCGGGGCTCGTCTCGCCGGTGACCTCTTCAAAGGCCTGCAGACAGGCCTGCTGCACCGGGTGGGCGGGGTCGATATACTCGGGCCCCGCGCCGAGATGCTGGGCAAGGGTGAGAAAGCCCGCATGTTTGCCCGAGCAATTGTTATGCGCCTGACAGGGCGTGCCATTGGCGCGCAGCATCGCGTCGCGCTCGGGCTCGCCCATGGGGATCTGAACGCCACAGCGGAAATCATCGTCACCGAGCCCGAGATCGGCGAGCCAGCGCTGCACCCGCTCGACATGGATCGGCGCGCCGGAATGCGAGGCACAGCTCAGCGCCAGCCGCTCGGTTGACAGCCCCGCCGCCTCCGCCGCACCGCTTTCCACCAGCGGCAGCGCCTGCAGCATCTTGGCCGAACTGCGCGGCAGGATGAGCGTCGCGGGATCGCCCCAGGCTTCGCGGATGTTGCCATTGGCGTCGCAGATGACCGCATGGCCGGAATGCAGGCTCTCGGCCAAGGGGCCACGCCAGATTTCAACAAGGGGATGGGGTTGCGTCATGTTACCTCCGGGGGGCCGCGCCATGTGCGGGATTTCGCCAATTCGACCTTTCGTTTCTGGCCTGTTTCAGGCTAATGTTGCAATGTCGAGCAGGAATTGACCGTATAGCCCGGAAACCGGGGCGTGATAAAGCGGACGGTCATGAAATTGAGGTAAAGGGACAGTCTGGAGGCTGGACGAACATGGTATTTACGCAAATTCGCGGAGCACTCACCGGGGTTGTGGCGGCAGCGGCGCTGACGGGCGCGGCCATGCCCGCAGCGGCACAGGAAAGCACCAACCAAGTGGCGGCCAACACCGCCTGGAGTGTCTTCGAAGACAAGAACCCCAAGGAATGCTGGGCCGTCTCGGCGCCGACCGAAACGGTCAACACGCGCGACGGGCGGGTTGTGGCGGTGCGCCGCGGCTCGATCCTGTTGATGACCTTCTTCCGCCCCGATGCGGGTGTGGCGGGGCAGGTGGCCTTTACCGGCGGCTATCCTTTCGCCGGTGGCTCGACGGTGGAAATCGACGTCGATGGCACCTCCTTCGATCTCTTCACCGAGGGCGAATGGGCCTGGCCCGCGAGCAAGGCCGACGACGCCAAGATCATCGCCGCGATGAAGGCCGGATCGAACGCCACGCTCACCGCACGGTCGAGCCGCGGCACCCAGACCAAGGACACGTTTTCGCTCTCGGGCTATACCGCCGCGATGGGCGAGGCCGAAAAGCGCTGCAAGTAAGCCGCTGATTTCAGGAGATATTTCAGGGCGGCCCGGGGCAACCTCGGGCCGTTTTGCGTGGCACAGGGCCTGCCCCCTTGTCAGCGCAGGTGATTCCCACTACCACTGATTGCACGCAGGGGGGTCCCGCCCAGGGGACTGAGAGGCTGACAGTGCAGATGCACGGTGACGCGACCCTTTGAACCTGACCCAGTTGATACTGGCGTAGGAAGCTAGGTGCGCTCACTGGCCCGATGGGGCGAACTGCGCGATCCGACAAAGGGGAAGTCCCCCTGCTCCCAGCCAAACGTCTTCTGGTGTCCTTCAGAGTACTGGCTTGAGGAGCACCAAAATGAACGTACCCAATCCCAAGATCACCACGGGCGCCTTGCCCGCCTCGCGCAAAATCTATGTCGCAGGCGAGATCCACAAGGATATCCGCGTGCCGATGCGCGAAATCTCGGTCCACCCGACCGCGGGCGAGCCGCCGCTGCCGGTCTATGACAGCTCGGGCCCCTATACCGATCCCGATGTGCTCACCGATATCCGTCAGGGTCTGGCGCCGCTGCGCCGCGACTGGATCGTCGCCCGGGGCGATGTCGAGGAATATGAGGGCCGCGAGGTCAAGCCCGAGGACAATGGCTTTGTCCAGGGCGACCGTCTGACGCCGGAATTCCCGGTGCGCCCGAAACCCCTGCGCGCCAAGGATGGCGTCGCCGTGACCCAGCTCGCCTATGCCCGCGCCGGTATCGTCACGCCCGAGATGGAATATATCGCCATCCGCGAGAACCAGCTCCGCGAAGCCGTCAAGGAAGAGCGCGACGGCCATGATTGGGGCGCCAATATCCCCGATTACGTGACGCCCGAGTTTGTCCGCGACGAGGTCGCCGCAGGCCGCGCCATCATCCCCGCCAATATCAACCACCCTGAGCTCGAGCCGATGATCATCGGCCGCAACTTCCTGGTGAAGATCAACGCCAATATGGGCACCAGCGCGGTCTCCTCCTCGATGGAGGAAGAGGTGGATAAACTGGTCTGGTCGATCCGCTGGGGTGCCGACACGGTGATGGATCTCTCGACCGGTCGCAACATCCACAACACCCGCGAATGGATCGTCCGCAACAGCCCGGTGCCGATCGGCACGGTGCCGATCTATCAGGCGCTGGAAAAGGTAAACGGCATCGCCGAGGACCTGACCTGGGAAGTGTTCCGCGACACGCTCATCGAACAGGCCGAACAGGGCGTCGATTACTTCACCATCCACGCCGGTGTCCGTCTGCATATGGTGCCGATGACCGCCAAACGCGTGACCGGCATCGTGTCGCGCGGCGGCTCGATCATGGCGAAATGGTGCCTGCATCACCACAAGGAAAGCTTCCTCTACGATCATTTCGACGAGATCTGCGACATCTGCCGCAAATACGATGTCAGCTTCTCGCTGGGCGACGGTCTGCGCCCCGGCTCGATCGCCGATGCCAATGACGAGGCGCAATTTGCCGAGCTGGAAACGCTGGGCGAGCTGACCAAGATCGCCTGGGCCAAGGATTGTCAGGTGATGATCGAAGGGCCGGGCCATGTCGCCATGCACAAGATCAAGGAGAACATGGACAAGCAGCTCGAATGTTGCCACGAGGCGCCGTTCTACACGCTTGGGCCGCTCACCACGGATATCGCGCCGGGCTATGACCATATCACCTCCGGCATTGGCGCGGCGATGATCGGCTGGTTCGGCTGTGCCATGCTCTGCTATGTGACGCCCAAGGAACACCTCGGCCTGCCCGACCGCGACGACGTGAAAACCGGCGTGATCACCTACA
Source organism: Roseovarius nubinhibens ISM (assembly GCF_000152625.1). Lineage (GTDB taxonomy): Bacteria > Pseudomonadota > Alphaproteobacteria > Rhodobacterales > Rhodobacteraceae > Roseovarius > Roseovarius nubinhibens. Next base: position 2,192,168 of record NZ_CH724156.1, read on the forward strand.
AGATCGCGGCCCATGCCGCCGACCTGGCCAAGGGTCTGCCGGGGGCACAGCGCCGGGACGATGCGCTGAGCCGCGCCCGGTTCGAATTCCGCTGGGAGGATCAGTTCAACCTCGCGCTCGATCCCGAAACCGCACGCGATTTCCACGATCAGACCCTGCCGAAAGAGGCGCATAAAGTGGCGCATTTCTGCTCCATGTGCGGGCCGAAATTCTGCTCGATGCGGATCAGCCATGACATCCGCGCCGAGGCCCAGAAGGAAGGGATGGAGGCGATGGCCGCCAAGTTCCGCGAAGGGGGCGAGCTCTATGTGCCCGCGCCCGAGGCGTCGGATGCCAAGGCGGAGCCTGCGGAATGATCACCATCCGGGGGGCCGGCCTCGCCGGCCTCACCACAGCCCTGGTGCTCTTGCGCCGGGGCGCGGCGGTCACGCTCTATGACCGCGCCGAGAGGATCGGCGCGGCCAGTGTGGCCCGCTTTGCCGGCGGCATGCTGGCGCCTTGGTGCGAGGCCGAGAGCGCCGAGCCAGAGGTGCTTGACCTCGGCCGCGAGGCGCTCGACTTCTGGGGCGAGGTGACGCCGGTGACGCAGCGCGGCACCCTGGTGCTCGCCGCCGGGCGCGACCGCGCCGATCTCACCCAATTCGCCCGCCGCAGCACGGGCCATGAGACGCTGGACGAGACGCGGGTTGCCGCGCTCGAACCGGCGCTGGCGGGGCGGTTTCGTCACGGGCTCTTCTTTGCGCAAGAGGCCCATCTCGACCCGCGTCGGGCGCTTCTCGATCTCGCGGCGCAGGTGACCGGCCTTGGCGGCACGCTCTGTCTGGGCGAGACCGGGCCGGAGCGCGTCGATCTCGACTGTACCGGCATGGCGGCGCCCTTGCCGCGGCTGCGCCCGGTGCGCGGCGAGATGGCGATCCTGCGCTGCCCGGATGTCGAGATCAGCCGCACCCTGCGGCTCTTGCATCCGCGCGCGCCGCTCTATCTCGTGCCGCGCGGCGCGGGGCTCTACATGATCGGCGCGACCAGCGTCGAGAGCTCGTCCACCCGCCCGCCGAGCCTGCGCTCGCTCGCCGATCTTCTCGGCGCGGCCTATGCGGTGCATCCGGGCTTTGCCGAGGCCAGCGTCGAGGAAATCGGCGCGGGGCTGCGCCCGGCCTTTGCCGACAACCTGCCGCAGCTTATCCACCGCGACGGCACGCTCTATCTCAACGGGCTCTACCGTCACGGATTTCTGCTCGCCCCGGCCATGGCCCGGCGGGCGGCACGCAACTTGCTGGGAGACACAGAAGATGAAACTGATCGTCAACGCCTGCCCGCGTGACATAGAGGGCAAGACGCTCGGCGCGGCGCTGGCCGAGCTTGGCTTTGAGGCGCAGGCCACGGCCACCGCGCTCAACGGTGTCTTTGTCCCCCGCGAGGCGCGGGCGGGCACGCAGCTCAACGATGGCGACCGGCTCGAAGTGCTGGCGCCGATGCAGGGAGGCTGAGATGCTGACGCTTTATGGAAAGACCCTGACCTCGCGGCTCATGCTGGGCACCGCGCAATACCCGTCGCCGAAGATCCTGACCGAGGCCATCGCCGCCTCGGGCACCGAAGTGATCACCGTCAGCCTGCGGCGCGAGACGGCAGAGGGCAGCGGCGCAGGGTTCTGGGACATCCTGCGCGAAAGCGGCGCGCATATCCTGCCCAACACCGCCGGCTGCCATAGCGCCCAGGAGGCGGTGACCACCGCCCGCATGGCGCGCGAGCTTTTCGGCACCAACTGGATCAAGCTCGAGGTGATCGGCGACAGCGACACCTTGCAGCCGGATGTCTTTGGCCTCGTCGAGGCGGCGGAAATCCTCTGTGCCGATGGGTTCGAGGTCTTTCCCTATACCACCGATGATCTGGTCGTCGGCGCGCGACTGGTGGCGGCGGGCTGCCGGGTGCTGATGCCTTGGGGCGCGCCCATCGGGTCGGGGCAGGGGCTGCGCAACCCCGAGGCGCTGCGCACCATGCGGGCGCATTTCCCCGACATCCCGCTGGTGGTGGATGCGGGGATCGGGCGGCCCTCGGATGCCTGCGCCGCGATGGAGCTCGGGATGGATGCGGTGCTTTTGAACACGGCGGTGGCGCGGGCTGGCGATCCGGTCACCATGGCGCGGGCCATGGCGGGCGCGATCGAGGCAGGCCGCGCCGGGTTCGAGGCAAACCCGATGGAACGGCGTGACATGGCGGTGCCCTCGACACCGCTTCTGGGACTGGCGGAGTTGGCATGATGGATCGTTTCTACCTGATCGTGAGCGATGTGCTCTGGCTGCGGGCGCTGGTGCCCCTGGGCGTGCGGCTCGTGCAGCTGCGCATCAAGGACCGCGACGCGGCGGAGACCCGCGCCCAGATCCGCGCCGCCCGCGAGGTCTGCGCCGCCCATAATTGTCAGCTGGTGGTCAATGATTACTGGCAGATCGCGCTCGAAGAGGGCTGTGATTTCGTCCATCTCGGCCAAGAGGACATGGACAGCGCCGATTTCACCGCGCTGCGCCGGGCGGGTGTCCGCTTTGGCCTGTCGACCCATGACGAGACGGAACTTGACCGCGCCCTCGACAAGGGTCCGGCCTATGTGGCGCTCGGCCCGGTCTATCCGACCCTGTTGAAAAAGATGAAATGGGGGCCGCAGGGGCTCGACCGGGTGCGCGACTGGAAGGCGCGGGCGGGCAAGGTGCCGCTGGTGGCGATTGGCGGGCTGACGCCGGAACGGCTGCCCGGTGTCTTTGCCGCCGGGGCCGACAGCGCGGCGGTGGTGACCGATATCCAGCGCGCCGCCGACCCGTTGGCGCGCACCGCCGAATGGATCGCGGCCTGCGACGCCGCCGACCTGACCCCGGCATGAGCCGCCACGCCCGCCAGGAAATGATCATCGGCGCCGCCGCCCAGGCGCGGCTGGCGGCGTCGCATGTGCTGATGATCGGCGCGGGCGGGCTTGGCGTGCCGGTGCTGCAATATCTCGCCGGGGCGGGCATCGGGCGGATCACCCTGCTCGATCCTGATCATGTGGAGGAAAGCAACCTGCACCGTCAGGTGCTCTACCGCATGGATGACATCGGCGCGCCCAAAGCCGAGGCCGCCGCCCGCCATCTGCGCGCGCTCGCGCCCGCGCTCGACATCACCGCCGAGCTGGCCACCCTGACGCCGTCGCGCGCGCCGGATCTGGTGGCGGGGGCCGATCTGGTGGTCGACGGGGCCGACAGTTTCGCGGTCTCCTATATCCTCTCGGACGCCTGTCTTGCGGCGGGCACACCTCTGGTCAGCGGCTCGGTTCTCGGCGCGCGCGGCTATGCCGGGATGTATTGCGGCGACGCCCCGAGCCTGCGGGCGGTCTTTCCCGATCTGCCACAGACCGCCGCCACCTGTGCCACCGCGGGCGTGCTCGGCCCGGTGGTCGGCATGACCGGCACGCTCTGCGCGCAATTGGCGCTCGCCCATCTCGCCGGGCAAGAGCCGCGCCCCGCCGGGCGGCTCGTCACCCTCGACATGGAGAGCTATGCGCCCAGCAGTTTCAGCTTTCTCGGCGCGCCGGAACCCAACCAGCGTTGGCCCTTCATCGACGCGGGTCTCCTGCGCGACGGCGATCAGATGGTCGAGCTGCGCCCCGAGGCTGAGGCCCCCACGCCCTTCGTGCCACAGGCCCGCCGCGCCCGGCCCGAGGCGGTGACAGAGCTGGCGCTCGATCCCGCCCGCCGGGTGGTGCTCGGCTGTCAGACCGGGCTCCGCTCCTGGCGCGCGGCGCGGGCTCTGGCCGAAGCGGGGCGCTATGACATCGCGCTTTGCGCCGCGGTGGCGGCATGAGCGCGATCCTCACCATCGGCGGCACCGACAGCAGCGGCGGCGCGGGCCTCACCCGCGATGCGCAGGTGGCCCGTGATCTTGGCCTCACGCCGCGCCCGGTGGTCACCGCCGTCACCGCCCAGACCGATGCGGGCGTCGTCGCCATCCATCCGGTGCCGCCCGCGATGATCGCCGAACAGATCGCCGCCGCCTTGGCCACCGGCCCGGTGGGCGCGGTCAAGATCGGCATGTTGGGCAGCCTTGAGGCCGCCGAGGCGGTGGCGCAGGCGCTGGCAGACTGTCCCGCCCCCCGCGTCCTCGACCCGGTGCTGAAGGCCAGCTCTGGTGGCGCGCTCGGCGGGCCAGAGATGCTGCGCCCGCTCTTGCCCGGTCTCACACTGCTGACCCCGAACCTCGCCGAGGCGGCAGAGCTCAGCGGTGGGGCTGAGGCCCACACCGACACCCACCGCGAGATGCAGGGCGCCGGGATCCTCGGGCTCGGGGTGCAAGCGGTGCTGATCAAGGGCGGTCACGGCGCGGGCGATGAGAGCATCGACTATCTCTATGGCGCGGGCGATCCGCGCAGCTATGCCGCG
>NZ_CH724156.1:2196686-2479501 GCF_000152625.1 Roseovarius nubinhibens ISM
CTGCCATCTGGCGCGGGGCGAGAGCCTGCCCATCTCCTGCGGCGCGGCCCGGCGCTATGTGCAGCGATGGTTGCAAGAGGCGCAAACCCGCTAAACGCGGCGCTTGACGGCGCTGCCACGGGTTTTCTTTCACCGCGATCTGCTATAGGTGGGGCAATCCTTTGTCTCAGCCCGAGGTATCGCCATGTCCACGGACGCGCCCATCACCCAGGATGTCATGACCATTCCGCGCAAGCTGCCGGAGGGGCCGGTCAACCTTGTGGGCCTCACCCGCGACAAGATGCGCGATGTGCTCATCGCCCATGGCACCCCGGAAAAACAGGCCAAGATGCGGGTCTCGCAAATCTGGCAATGGATCTACCAATGGGGCGTGCGCGATTTCGACGCGATGACCAACCTCGCCAAGGCCTACCGCGCCGAGCTGGCCGAGAAGTTTGTCATCGAGATCCCCGAGGTCGTGTCGAAACAGGTGAGCTCGGACGGCACCCGCAAATATCTGGTGCGAATCGCCGGCGGTCACGAGGTCGAGGTGGTCTATATCCCCGAGGAAGATCGCGGCACGCTTTGCGTGAGCTCGCAGGTCGGCTGTACCCTCACCTGTTCCTTCTGCCACACCGGCACCCAGAAACTGGTGCGCAACCTGACCGCAGGCGAAATCATCGGTCAGGTGATGATGGCGCGCGATGACCTTGGCGAATGGCCCGAACAGGGCGCGCCCAAGGATGAAACCCGCCTACTGTCGAACATCGTGCTGATGGGCATGGGCGAGCCGCTCTATAATTTCGACAATGTGCGCGACGCGATGAAGATCGCCATGGACGCCGAGGGTATTCAGCTCTCGCGCCGCCGCATCACCCTCTCGACCTCTGGCGTCGTGCCGGAGATTGCCCGCACCGCGCAGGAAATCGGCTGTCAGCTGGCGATCTCCTTCCACGCCACCACCGACGAGACCCGCAACAAGCTGGTGCCGATCAACAAGCGCTGGAATATCGAGGAATTGCTGCAGGCCCTGGCGAGCTATCCCAAGGTCTCGAACTCGGAACGGATCACCTTTGAATATGTGATGCTCGACGGGGTCAACGACACCGATGACGATGCCCGCCGCCTTATCCAGATGATCAAGGATCACGCCATTCCGGCCAAGATCAACCTGATCCCCTTCAACGAATGGCCCGGCGCGCCCTACAAACGCTCGTCCAACAACCGCATCCGCGCCTTTGCCGATATCATCTACAAGGCGGGCTATGCCTCGCCGATCCGCACCCCGCGCGGCGAAGATATCATGGCGGCCTGCGGTCAGCTCAAATCCGCCACCGAACGCGCCCGCAAATCGCGCCGCGAGATCGAGGCCGAAACGCGCGGCGCGCCCTAAGCGCCCCGCGCTTTCCTTACATGGCTGTCTCGGCCCCGGGTCAGGGGCGCGTGGCCCTTTGCCATTAAGGCAGAGGGGCCGCGAAATGATCCCTTTGCCGCCACAATCCGACTGAAATCTTGCCACGCACCGGGGATAATCCGGTGTCATTCAATGGGATTAAACAAGGGCAAGAAACAATGCTGACCCAGAACAACGAGCAGTCGAAAGTCATGGAAATCGTGATGCGCGAGCGTCGCATGGCGATCTCGGATCGTGAATGGCACCACCGCCTGCGCGGCTATGGCTATGCCATCCGCGACACCGATGAGGGCCGCATTGTCGCGTCGCTTCTCAAGGGGCAGGACATCTGCGGGCTCCCGGCACATCTGCTGCACTGAATGGCCGCAGCCTTGCGCCGGGACCGGGGCGTTTAGCCCCTAGCAGGTCTCGTCATTATACCAACCGTCGATGATGCCGACGGCCTCGTCCGCCGTCTCGACAAAGCGGAACAGCTCGAGATCCTCGGCCGAAATCGTGCCCGCCTCCGACAGCGCCTCCCAGTTGATGATGGAGCGCCAAAACTTCTCGCCAAAGAGCAGGAAGGGCACCGGTGTCATCCGCGCCGTCTGAATGAGGGTGAGCGCCTCGAACAGTTCGTCCAGCGTGCCAAAGCCGCCGGGAAACACACAGATCGCCTTGGCCCGCATCAGGAAATGCATCTTGCGGATGGCGAAATAGTGAAAGTTGAAACACAGGCCCGGCGTCACATATTCGTTCGGCGCCTGTTCAAAGGGCAACACGATGTTGAGCCCGATGGAATTGCCGCCCGCATCGGCCGCCCCACGGTTGCCGGCCTCCATCACACCCGGACCGCCCCCCGTCGCCACGACGAATTCCTGACCATAGCTCTGCATGGATTTTTCCGTCATCATCCGGGCGAATTTGCGCGCCTCGTCATAGTAATGCGACAGCTCGGCCAGCGTCTTGGTACGGGCGGTTTCCTTGTGCTCGGGATCGGGAATGCGCGCCCCACCAAACAGCACCACGGTGCTCTTGATGCCGCGCTCGTTCTGGATCATCTCGGGCTTGAGCAGCTCCAGCTGAAGCCGCACCGGGCGCAGCTCGTCCCGGCACATGAAATCGGGATCGTTGAAGGCCAGCCGATAGGCTGGGGCGCGGGTTTGCGGCGTGTCGGGCACCTGTTCGGCGGTGCTCCGGTCGGAATGGGCATCGCGAAACTGGCTGTTGCGCTCGTCTTTCATCTACTCGCATCCTTCACTAGGAGTTTGGGTCCAGACCTATAGGTTTCCCGAGGACTTGGGAAGATAAAGCGAGGCAAAGACATGGATTGGAAAACGGATATCGCGGCGGCCCTGACCCGGATCGCCCCCCATGTGCGGCGCACCCCGGTGATCGAGGTGACGGGGCTCTGGGACGGCGGCCCCATCGCGCTCAAGCTCGAACAGATGCAGCACACCGGCAGCTTCAAGGCGCGCGGCGCGATCAACACGCTCCTGTCGCAGGATGTGCCACAGGCCGGGCTCGTCGCGGCCTCGGGCGGCAATCACGGCGCGGCGGTGGCTTGGGCCGCCTCGCGTCTCGGCCATCGCGCGGCGATCTTCGTTCCCGAAATGGCCGGCCCCGCCAAGATCGGGCTGATCGAGCGGCTCGGCGCCGATCTCCATGTGGTGCCCGGCGCCTATGCCAATGCGCTCGACGCGGCCCGCGCCCATGAGGCCGAGACCGGCGCGATGCAGATCCACGCCTATGACGCGCCCGCCACCGTGATGGGGCAGGGCACGCTCATGGCGGAATGGGAGGATCAGGGGCTCGATGCCGATACCGTGCTCATCGCGGTCGGCGGCGGCGGTCTCATCGGCGGCGCGATGGCCTGGCTCGACGGGCGGCGCAACATCGTGGCGGTGGAACCCGAAACCTCCTGCGCGCTCAATGCCGCACTGGCGGCGGGCGCGCCCTGCGATGTCGAGGTCTCTGGCGTGGCGGCCAATGCGCTTGGCGCGCGGCGCATCGGCGACATCTGTTTCGACCTGGCGCAGTCGACCGGTGTCAGCTCGGTACTGGTCAGCGACGCCGCCATCACCGAGGCCCAGGTGCTGCTCTGGCGCGAGCTGCGGCAATGGGTCGAACCGGCCGGGGCCACGGCGCTGGCGGCGCTTCTGTCGGGCGCCTACCGGCCCGCGCCCGGCGAACGTGTCGCGGTGCTCGTCTGCGGCGGCAATCCCGCGCCCGATCCCGCCGGTTAGGGCTTGCGCATGGCGGCGGCAGGCGTACCTTGTCGCCAACCTCAGGAGACCCCCCATGTCCGACCGTCGCAACCGTCCGCTCTCGCCCTCGACCAAGCTCGCCCAGGCCCTGCGCTATCTCGACCGCGAGACCGGCGCCATCGTGCCGCCGATCCAGCCCAGCGCCACCTATGCCCGCGACGAAGACTATGCTGTGCGGCGCAGCTACATGTACCGCCGCGATGGCAATCCGACCACCGAACAGGCCGAGGCGATCATCGCCGATCTCGAAGGGGCGGTGGATTGCATGCTGTTTTCCTCCGGCATGTCGGCCTGCATGTCGGTGATCGACACGCTCAAACCCGGCGATCACGTGGTGGTGCCCGAGGTCATGTATCACGGCGTGCTGCAGCAGTTTCAGCGCTACGCCAAACTGCACCGCCTCGAGGTGAGCTATTACCGTCCCGGCGATCTCGACGCGCTGCGCGATGCCTGCCGCAAGGGCAAGACCCGGCTGGTCTGGGTCGAAAGCCCCAACAACCCCGATTGGGACGTGACCGACATCGCCGCCGCGGCCGAACTGGCGCATGCCGCCGGGGCCAAGCTTCTGACCGATTGCACCGGCACGCCGCCCTGCGCCACGCGGGCGCTCGAACTCGGCGCGGATTTCTCGTTCCACTCGGCCACGAAATATCTCAACGGCCATTCCGACGTGACCGCTGGGGCGCTCTCGGTGCGCAACATGGACGCCTGGTGGGAAGAGATCGAAGGCCACCGCAAGCTGCAAGGCACGGTGCTGCAGAGCTTTGACGCCTTCCTGCTCATCCGCGGCATGCGCACGCTCACCCTGCGCTATGAACGCGCGACGCTCAACGCGCTGCGCATCGCCACCCATTTCGAAGGCCACCCGCAGGTGCGCAAAGTGCTCTACCCCGGGCTCGAAAGCCACCCGGACCACGACATCGCCAAACGTCAGACCCATGGCATGTACGGCGGCATGATGTCGATCATCGTCAAGGGCGACGAACAGGCGGCCATTGATGTCGCCCGATTCTGTCAGCTCTTCTACCCCGCCACCTCGCTCGGCGGGGTCGAGAGCCTGATCGAACATCGCAAGACCGTCTCGGGCGAGGGATTCAAGGTGCATCCCGCACTCCTGCGGCTGTCGATCGGGATCGAGGACGCCGATGATCTCATCGCCGATCTCGAACAGGCGCTCGACCGCGCTCTGGGCTGATTTGGACGTTTCCAGTGTAAAAAATAAAATTATTGAGACGAAAAATCTCATTTATATTTTCACTGGCTCTATGCCATTCTTGAATCTGGCCCTATGGGCTGGGCGGGCTTGTCAGTAGGTTCGGCGCAGAATTTACAGGCGCGATGCTGTTTCGCGCCAGTCAGCCTGAGGACAAACCCATGAAAATGACGACTGAAGAAGCCTTTGTGAAAACGCTGCAGATGCATGGCATCCAGCATGCGTTCGGGATCATCGGCTCGGCCATGATGCCGATCTCCGACATTTTCGGCAAAGCCGGGATCACCTTCTGGGACTGCGCCCACGAAGGGTCCGGCGGCATGATGGCCGACGGCTACACCCGCGCCACCGGCAAGATGTCGATGATGATCGCCCAGAACGGCCCCGGCATCACCAACTTCGTGACCGCCGTCAAAACCGCCTATTGGAACCACACGCCGCTGCTGCTGGTGACGCCGCAGGCCGCCAACAAGACCATGGGTCAGGGTGGCTTCCAGGAAGTCGAACAGATGGCCGCGTTCAAGGACATGGTCTGCTATCAGGAAGAGGTCCGCGACCCCACGCGCATGGCCGAAGTCCTGAACCGCGTGATCCTCAACGCCAAGCGTTACAGCGCCCCGGCACAGATCAACGTGCCGCGCGACTACTTCACCCAGGTGATCGACATCGAACTGCCGAAGATCGTCGACTTTGAACGTCCCTCGGGCGGCGAAGAGGCCCTCGACGAGGCGGCAAAACTGCTGTCGGAAGCGAAATTCCCGGTCATCCTCAACGGTGCCGGCGTGATCCTCGCAGGCGCCATCCCCGCCACCGCTGAACTGGCCGAGCGTCTCGACGCCCCGGTCTGCTGTGGCTATCAGCACAACGACGCCTTCCCCGGCTCGCACCCGCTGCACGCCGGTCCTCTCGGCTATAACGGCTCCAAGGCCGGTATGGAGCTGATCAGCAAGGCCGACGTCGTGCTGGCGCTGGGCACCCGTCTCAACCCGTTCTCGACCCTGCCGGGCTACGGCATCGACTACTGGCCCAAAGACGCGAAGATCATTCAGGTCGACGTCAAGCCCGAGCGCATCGGCCTGACCAAGCCGGTCGCCGTCGGCATCGTCGGCGACGCCAAGAAAGTCGCGAAAACCATCCTCGCCAAACTGTCGGACACCGCCGGTGACGCAGACCGCGAAGAGCGCAAGGCCACCATCGCCAAGACCAAATCGGCCTGGGCGCAAGAGCTGAGCTCGATGGACCACGAGCAGGACGATCCCGGCACCACCTGGAACGAACGTGCTCGCGGCGCGAAACCCGACTGGATGAGCCCCCGCATGGCCTGGCGTGCCATTCAGGCCGCGCTGCCGAAAGAGGCGATCATCTCCTCCGACATCGGCAACAACTGCGCCATCGGCAACGCCTACCCCTCCTTCGAGGAAGGCCGCAAATACCTGGCGCCGGGTCTCTTTGGCCCCTGTGGCTATGGTCTGCCCGCCGTTGTCGGCGCCAAGATCGGCTGCCCCGACACGCCGGTTGTGGGCTTCTCCGGTGACGGTGCCTTCGGCATCGCGGTGAACGAACTGACCGCCATCGGCCGCGGTGAATGGCCCGCCGTGACCCATGTGGTCTTCCGCAACTACCAATGGGGTGCGGAAAAGCGGAACTCGACCCTGTGGTTCGATGACAACTTCGTCGGCACCGAGCTCGACGAACAGGTCTCCTACGCTGGCATCGCCAAGGCCTGTGGCCTGAAAGGCGTCGTCGCCCGCACCATGGACGAGCTCACCGATGCGCTGGATCAGGCGATCAAGGACCAGAAGGCCGGCACCACCACGCTGATCGAGGCCATGATCAACCAGGAGCTGGGCGAGCCCTTCCGCCGCGACGCGATGAAGAAACCCGTCGCCGTGGCCGGCATCGACCCCGCCGACATGCGCGAACAGCAGGTCGACTAAGTCAAAGGGAGGAGGGCGGCGCATGCCACAGTCACCGATCCGGTTGCTTCTGGCGGCGCCGCCAGCCAATCGCGCGACCATCGCGCTGAGCGAGGGCGAAGACCCCCGCATCGTCGAAGGGGCGCTGGCGGCTCAGGCCGCCGGGGCCGCCGACATCATCCTTGTGGGTCAGGGCGACGCGGTCCGCGCCGAACTGACCCGACAGGGCGCAGAGGAGGGGCCCGGCATCGCCGTGCATGACCCCGAAACCTCTGATCTTACAGATAGTTTTGCCAAATCCTTTCACGCGCTGCGCCAGCATAAGGGCGTCGACGAGGCCGCAGCCGCCCGCGCCGTTCGTGCGCCGCTGACCTATGCCGCGATGCTGGTCCGCGAAGGCCATGCCACCGGCACCGTGGGCGGCGCCGTCGCCACCACCTCGGATGTGGTGCGCACCGCGCTGCAGGTGATCGGCAAGGCCCCCGACGCCGCCATGGTGTCGAGCTTTTTCCTCATGTACCCGCCCGAGGGCACCGAGACCGGCCGCACCATGCTCTATTCCGACTGCGGTCTGGTGATCGACCCCGCCGCCGACGAGCTGGCCGAGATCGCCGCCATGTCGGCCCGCTCTTGCCGCGCCCTGATGCGCGAAGAGCCCAAGATCGCCATGCTGTCCTTTTCCACCATGGGCAGCGCCAAACATGACCGGGTGACCAAGGTCACCGATGCGCTGGCCACGCTGCGCGCGCGCCACCCCGATCTCGAGGCCGATGGCGAGCTGCAGTTCGACGCGGCCTTCGTGCCCTCGGTGGGCACGGCCAAAGCCCCCGGCAGCGCCGTCGCCGGTCAGGCCAATGTCATGATCTTCCCCAATCTCGACGCGGGCAACATCGGCTACAAGCTGACCCAGCGGCTCGGCGGATATGCGGCCATCGGCCCGATCCTGCAGGGGCTGGCCCATCCCGCCAACGACCTGTCGCGCGGCTGCGTGGCCGAGGACGTGACCCAGATGATCGCCGTCACCGTGCTGCAATCCATGGCGGCCGGCTGACGGGAAAAGATACGGAATTTCGGGGTTTCGCAGACGATCATTCGTCAAACCCGGCAAGAATTGGAAAAATGGTTCGCGAGGGCGGGATCTCTGCCCTAACGTGACCCGGCAACAGACAGGGAATTTCGGATGACCCATCACCAGCCGCGGATCGACACCTCTCCCAAGGTCTCGGACGAGATACGCAAGACCACCTGCTACATGTGCGCCTGCCGCTGCGGCATCAACGTGCATATGCGCGAGGGCAAGGTCGCCTATATCGAGGGCAACCGCGATCACCCGGTGAACCAGGGCGTGCTCTGCGCCAAGGGCAGCGCCGGGATCATGCAGCACAACGCCCCCTCGCGGCTCCGCGCGCCGCTGAAACGGGTCGGCCCGCGCGGCTCGGGCGAGTTCGAGGAAATCAGCTGGGACGAGGCGCTCAAGATCGCGACCGACTGGCTCGCGCCGCTGCGCGAAAAAGACCCGTCCAAGCTTGCCTTCTTCACCGGCCGCGACCAGAGCCAATCTTTCACCAGCTTCTTCGCCCAGAATTTCGGCACGCCGAACTATGCCGCCCATGGCGGGTTCTGCTCGGTCAACATGGCGGCGGCGGGCATCTACACGATGGGCGGGGCCTTCTGGGAATTCGGTCAGCCCGACTGGGATCATACCAAGCTCTTCATGCTCTTCGGCGTCGCCGAAGATCACGACAGCAACCCGATCAAGATGGGCCTCGGCAAGATCAAGGCGCGCGGTGCGCGGGTCATCGGCGTCAACCCGATCCGCTCGGGCTATAACGCCATCGCCGACGATTGGGTCGGCATCACGCCGGGCACCGATGGTCTCTTCATCCTGTCGCTGATCCACGAACTCTTGCGCGCCGGCAAGATCGACCTCGACTATCTCGCCCGCTTCACCAACGCGCCGGTGCTGATCAACGGCGCGGAAGGCCCCGAGAAGGGCCTCTTCCTGCGCGACGAGGATGGCAAGCCGCTGGTCATCGACCGCAAGACCGGCAAGCCCGCCGCCTTTGACCAAATGGGCGTGCGCCCCGATCTCGGCGCCAGCTATGAAAAGGACGGTGTCACCCATATCACCGTCATGCAGATGCTGGCCGAACGCTATATGGACCCGCAATATAGCCCCGAGGCCGTCGCCGAAACCTGCGGCATCACCGCCGCCAAGATCCGCACCATCGCCGCCGAAATCGCCCGCGTCGCCTTTGACGAGGCCTTCGAGCTCGACCATGAATGGACGGATTTCCGTGGCGAGACCCACAAGACGATGACCGGCCGCCCGGTGAGCTTTCACGCCATGCGCGGCATCTCGGCCCATTCCAACGGCTTCCAGACCTGCCGCTCGCTGCACCTGCTGCAGATCCTCCTCGGCACGGTCGAAGTGCCCGGCGGCTTCCGCTTCAAACCACCCTATCCGAAACCGGTGCGCGCCCACCCCGCGCCCCATTGCGGCGTGACCCCGGGCAAGCCGCTCGACGGGCCGCATCTAGGCTATGTCCAGGGCCCCGACGATCTCTGCCTCAAAGAGGACGGAAGCCCGGCCCGCATCGACAAGGCCTACACCTGGGAAAACCCGATGTCGGCCCATGGGCTCATGCATATGGTGATCTCCAACGCCCATGCGGGCGATCCCTACAAGATCGACACGCTCTTCATGTACATGGCCAACATGTCGTGGAACTCGTCGATGAATGTGGGCGGCGTGCAAAAGATGCTCACCGACAAGGACGAGAGCGGCGACTATGTCATCCCGCGCATCATCTATTCCGATGCCTATAGCAGCGAAATGGTCGCCTATGCCGACCTGATCCTGCCCGACACCACCTATCTCGAGCGCCACGATTGCATCAGCCTGCTCGACCGGCCGATCTGCGAGGCCGACGCGGCGGCGGATGCGATCCGCTGGCCCGTGGTCGAACCCGACCGCGACGTGCGCGGCTTTCAATCGGCGCTCTGCGATCTCGGCGCGCGGCTCGGCCTGCCGGGCTTTGTCAATGAGGACGGTACCCAGAAATACGCCGATTACGCCGATTACATCACCAACCATCAGCGCAAGCCGGGCATCGGCCCGCTCGCCGGTTGGCGCGGCGAGGATGGCGAGAGCCACGGTCGCGGCGCCCCCAATTCCGACCAGATCGACCGCTATATCGAAAACGGCGGCTTCTTCGTGAACCACATCCCCGAGGGCGCGAATTACTACAAACCGTGGAACGCCGCCTATCAGGACTGGGCGGTCGGCATGGGCCTCTATGACAGCCCGCAGCCCTATCTCTTTGAGCTCTACGTCGAGACGATGCAGAAATTCCGCCTCGCCGCCGATGGTCATGGCGAGCGTCAGCCGCCCGAACATCTGCGCGACCGCATCCGCCGCACGCTCGACCCGATGCCGGTCTGGTACGCGCCCTTCGAGGATGACGTCGTCGACACCGAGGAATTCCCGGTGCACGCCCTGACCCAGCGGCCGATGGCCATGTATCACAGCTGGGGCAGCCAGAACGCCTGGCTGCGCCAGATCCACGGCCACAACCCGCTCTATGTGCCGACCAAGATCTGGCAGGCCAACGGCTTTGCCGAGGGCGATTGGGCCGAGGTCACCTCGGCCCATGGCAAGATCACCGTGCCGGTGGCCCATATGGCGGCGCTTAATGAAAACACCGTCTGGACCTGGAACGCCATCGGCAAGCGCAAGGGCGCCTGGGCGCTCGACAAGGACGCGCCGGAGGCCACCAAGGGCTTCTTGCTCAACCATCTGATCCACGAATTGCTGCCGCCCAAGGGCGACGGGCTGCGCTGGGCCAATTCCGACCCGGTCACCGGTCAGGCCGCCTGGTTCGATCTGCGCGTGAAAATCACCCGCGCCGATCCGCCCCCGGCCGAAAGCCAACCGAGCCAGCCGCCGATCAAATCGCCGGTGGGGCAGGGCCCGGACGAGCTGCGCTGGGAGGTGGGCAAATGATCACAGCCCAGCTCTCTCGCGCCCCCTTGTCCCCTGCAACCTCTCTCATGGAGGCCTGACCCGATGACCACGCTCCCCAGCAAAACCGAAAAGAAGCTCGGCCTCGTGATCGATCTCGACACCTGCGTCGGCTGCCATGCCTGCGTCGTGTCCTGCAAGGGCTGGAACACCCAGAACTACGGCGCGCCGCTCTCGGATCAGGAGCCCTATGGCGCGGATCCCTCGGGCACCTTCCTCAACCGCGTCCACAGCTACGAGGTCCAGCCTCTGGCCGACAGCGCCAAGGTCCAGCCCGCCGCCCAGCTCATCCATTTCCCGAAATCCTGCCTCCATTGCGAAGACGCGCCCTGCGTCACCGTCTGCCCCACCGGGGCGAGCTACAAGCGCACCGAGGACGGTATCGTTTTGGTCAATGAAAGCGACTGTATCGGCTGCGGCCTCTGCGCCTGGGCCTGCCCCTATGGCGCGCGCGAGCTTGATCAGGCCGAAGGGGTGATGAAGAAATGCACCCTCTGCGTCGACCGCATCTATAACGACAACCTGCCCGAGGTGGACCGCGTCCCCGCCTGCGTGCGCACCTGTCCCGCCGGGGCCCGCCATTTCGGCGATCTCGGCGATCCCGACAGCGATGTGAGCCGCCTCGTCGCCGACCGTGGCGGCATGGATCTGATGCCCGAACAGGGCACCAAACCCGTCAACAAATACCTGCCGCCGCGCCCCAAGGACCAGATGGACCGCAGCGCCGAGGCGACCCAGGGCGAGGGCGACATCGACGTGCTCGCCCCCTTCCTCGCCCCCGTCGCCGAAGAGCCCAAGGGCTTTCTCGGCTGGCTTGACCGTACACTGGAGAAGATCTGATGCATCCGGCCCCTTCCGTCATCGTATTCACCACCCTGTCGGGCCTGGGTTTCGGCCTGCTGTTCTGGCTCGGTCTCGGCCTGCCTGCCGTCACCGGTTGGACCGCCTTTGCCTTCTTCGCCATCGCCTATCTTCTGGCGGTGGGCGGGCTCATGGCCTCGACCTTTCACCTTGGCCGCCCCGAACGCGCGCTCAAGGCCTTCACCCAATGGCGCAGCTCCTGGCTTTCCCGTGAAGGCTGGGCCTCGGTCGCGACATTGCTGGTCATGGCGCTGTTTGGCGCAGGGCTGGTCTTTGCCGATGCCTCTTGGCAGCCGCTCGGCCTGCTCGGCGCGGCTCTGGCGCTCGCCACGGTTTTCGCCACCTCGATGATCTACGCCCAGCTGCGCACCGTGCCGCGCTGGAAAACCCCGCTGACCCCGGCGCTCTACCTGTCGATCTCGCTGGCCGGCGGCGCGCTGCTGGCGGGGCAGGTGGCCATGGCGCTGGTGCTCTTGCCGGTCGCGGCGGTGATGCAGGTGCTGTGGTGGGCGCGCGGCGACCGGGCGCTCTCCGAGAGCGGCACCAATCTCGCCACAGCCACCGGGCTTGGCTCAATCGGCGCGGTCCGCGCGTTCGAGCCGCCGCACACCGGCACCAATTATCTCCTGCGGGAATTCGTCCATGAGGTGGGCCGCAAACATGCCCAGAAACTGCGCATCCTGTCGCTCGTCCTCGGCTATGCGCTGCCCGTCGTGCTGCTGCTGTTGCCCTTCACCCATGTCTTCGCCCTCGTCGCGGTGCTGAGCCATCTGGCAGGCGTCGCCGCCTCGCGCTGGCTTTTCTTCGCCGAGGCCGAACATGTGGTCGGGCTCTACTACGGCAAACGCGCCGCCTGATCTGCCGCCCGGTCCTCGGGCGTCAGCCACAAGTGATAATCCACCTGCACGAGGCATTGCCCAAAGACCTCGGCAGGTGGATGCACCACCCCCTGAAACCCCCGCGCATGATAGAGACGACAGGCCGCGCCATGCCGGGTGAAGGTCGACACGCAAATCTGCGCATAGCCATGGCCCCGCGCCGCACTGATCGCCTGGTCGAGCATCCGCCGCCCGACACCGCGCCCGCGCCACGCCTCATCGAGATAAAAGAGCCTGATCCGCGCGCTCTCGTCGCTCTCACGACAGAGAAAGAGCGTACCGACCGGCTGCCCCGCCGCTTCGGCGATGAGAAAGGCCACACGGCCCCCCGTCCGCTGCGCCTCGATCCGCGCCAGACTGGCATCGAGCGCCGCGTCGAACCCCGCGTCAAACCCCTCGACCTCGCGGTACTGGCGCAGGTTCACGCGCCGCACCCATGCCCTGTCCGCAGGCGCATAGGGGCGAAAGCCTATGTCGATGATATCCCCAAGCATTCGGCCATTGTGGCAGCCGCTCCCCAACCGGGCAAGCCTATCAATGGGTTAGAGCGCGCGCCCCCATCGGCCTAGTCCGGGCAGACGACCTCGTAACCGGCGGCGGTCCAGGCTTTCCAACTGCCCGGCACGTTGCGCAGAGTGTCGAACCCATGCGCCGCCAGAAGGCTCGACGCGATGCTGGCCCGAAAGCCGCTGGCGCAATAGGTGGCATAGGTCTGCGACCTGTCGAGATCCGCCATCGCCTCGCGCAGCTTGCCCAGAAACGCATGCTCCGCGCCGGGGATGTGGCCACCCTGCCATTCCTCACCCTTGCGCACATCGAGCGGCGTCACGCTATCCCCGGCGGCCTTGAGGTCATGCACCGTGATCTGCGGGATCTGCCGCATCTCGCGACCCTCCTCGCGCCACGCGCCCATGCCCCCGGCAAGATAGCCGCCGAACTTGGTGAACCCCACGCGCCACAAGAGGGTGAGCACCTCATCCACATCGCCATCCGTCTCGGTCACCAGATAGATCGGCTCTTCGGGATCGAGCAGCCAACCGGCCCAGACCGACATCTCTGGCTGCCCCGCGATATTGAGCGCCCCGGCGATATGGCCACTGCCAAAGCCGAGCATATCGCGGGTATCGAGCAATTGCCCCCCGCCCATCGCTTCGGCGAATGTCTCCGGCACCAGCGCCGGAATGCGCGGCAGATTGCCCAGCACCTCGGGGCCCGTCGCGTTCACCTTCTTGAGCCTTGGATAATGCGTGGGCACCGGCGGCGCGTCCTGCTCCATCGTCTCGCGAAACGCCTCGAACTCGGTGATCTGCGCATAGGGGTTATGCGCCCGCTCATAGCCCACCGTGGTCGACATCCGGTCGCCAATATCCGGCCCACAGGCCGAGCCCGCCGCATGGCAGGGATAGATGATCACCCCATCATCGAGCGCCATGTAGATCTCTTGCACCGTATCAAACAGCTGCCGGGTGAGCTCTTCCGTCTGCTCCTCCCCCAGAAGATCAGGCCGCCCCACGGAATCGACAAAGAAACTGTCGCCCGACAGCACGCCCCAAGGCTCCTCCGTGTCACCCTCGTAGAGAAAGAACGACACATGCTCGGGCGTATGCCCCGGCGTGTGCCGCGTCTCGATCCGCAGATCGCCAAAACGGAACGCATCGCCATCGCGCAGGGCCGTATGGTCGAACGCATATTCCGCCCCGCCCTCGACACTGACGCAAAGCGCAGGCGCCCCGCCCAGCCGCGCCACCAGCTCGCGCGCGCCGCTCATGAAATCGGCATGAATATGGGTCTCGAACACATGGGTGATCGACAGCCCGTATTTGCGCGCCGTCTCGAGGTAAATCTCGACATCGGGGGTGGGGTCGACCACGGCGGCGGTGCCCGTGGCATCATCGCCAAGGAGGTAGGAACATTCCGCCACCCCATCGGCCAGTATCTGTTCGAACCGAACGGTCATCTGCGTCTCCTTCTCTCTTGCGAGAAGAAACCAGAGGCCCCGCCGCTTTGTTCCGAGGCACGCCAACCACCCGCGCCATAAAAAAACGGCCCCGCCAATCAGGCGGGGCCGCTCCAATCTTGCCAAGGAGAGACGTTTACTCGTCGCCGCCCTTCAGGGCTGCGCCAAGGATATCGCCCAGCGAGGCGCCCGAGTCGGACGAACCATACTGTTCCACGGCTTCTTTCTCTTCCGCGATTTCACGCGCTTTGATCGACAGGCCGAGGCGACGGGTCTTGCTGTCCACGTTGGTCACGCGCACATCGACCTTGTTGCCAACCGAGAAACGCTCGGGGCGCTGTTCGGCACGGTCACGGCTGAGGTCCGAACGGCGGATGAAGGATTTCATGCCTTCATATTCCACCTCGATACCGCCATCTTCGATCGCGGTGACTTCAACGGTGATGATCGAGCCGCGCTTCACGCCGCCAACGGCTTCGGCGAACTTGTCACCGCCAACCGCTTTGATCGAGAGCGAGATACGCTCTTTCTCGACGTCGACTTCCGACACGACCGCGTGGACCATGTCGCCCTTGCGGTAGTTCTGGATGGCGTCTTCGCCACGCTCGTCCCAGCTGAGGTCGGAGAGGTGAACCATGCCGTCGATGTCGCCGTCGAGACCGACGAAGAGACCGAATTCGGTGATGTTCTTGACTTCGCCTTCGACTTCGGTGCCCTCGGGATGGGTCTCTGCAAAGACTTCCCACGGGTTGCGCTGGGTCTGCTTGAGGCCAAGGCTGACACGACGCTTGGCGGCGTCGATTTCCAGAACCATGACTTCAACCTCTTGCGAGGTGGAGACGATCTTGCCGGGGTGCACGTTCTTCTTGGTCCAGGACATTTCCGAGACGTGAACGAGACCTTCGACACCGGGCTCGAGCTCAACAAACGCACCGTAATCGGTGATGTTGGTGACGCGGCCAGTGTGGACCGAGCTGAGCGGGTACTTGGCGCCAACCAGATCCCACGGATCGTCCTGCAGCTGCTTCATGCCGAGGCTGATACGGTGGGTTTCCTTGTTGATCTTGATGACCTGAACCTTGACGGTTTCGCCGATCGCCAGGATCTCGCTCGGGTGGTTCACGCGACGCCATGCCATGTCGGTGACATGGAGCAGACCGTCAACACCGCCGAGGTCAACGAAGGCACCGTATTCGGTGATGTTCTTGACCACACCATCGACGGCCTGACCTTCGGTGAGGTTGCCGATGACTTCGGCGCGCTGTTCGGCACGCGATTCTTCGAGGATCGCACGGCGCGACACAACGATGTTGCCACGACGACGGTCCATTTTCAGGATCTGGAAGGGCTGCTTCAGACCCATGAGCGGGCCGGCGTCGCGCACGGGGCGGACGTCAACCTGGCTGCCGGGCAGGAAGGCCACGGCGCCGCCGAGATCCACGGTAAAGCCGCCTTTGACACGACCAAAGATCGCACCATCAACGCGGAGCTCGTCCGCATAGGCTTTTTCCAGACGATCCCAGGCTTCTTCGCGGCGGGCCATCTCACGGCTGATGACAGCTTCGCCACGGGCGTTTTCGGCCGCGCGGAGAAAGACTTCAACCTCGTCGCCAACGGCGATTTCGGGCGTCTCACCGGGATTTGCGAATTCTTTAAGATCAACGCGGCCTTCCATTTTGTAGCCGACGTCGATGATGGCTTGGCCCGCTTCGACTGCGATGACCTTGCCTTTGACAACAGACCCTTCTTCGGGTGTGTCCATTTCGAAGCTTTCGTTCAGGAGGGCTTCGAATTCCTCCATCGATGTGTTTTGAGCCATGTGGTCTCAGGTTCCTTTACAAGCGTTTTTTCGGGCCGAGCGGTTGTCTCCGCCGGTCTTGAGGGTTTCGTTGGTCAGACGGTCCGGACACTGCCGATGCGCAGGCCGAGGCCGGGGCGCAAAAGGCAAAACAAAGAGGGCCGGAATGTCCGACCCTGCTCGATCTCAGTGTTGTCCAGCGTTACCCGCCTTATCGACAGGGGCGGCTAATAGTCCATTTCCGCCTTGATGGCAAGGCGCGTTTGGCTATTTCGCCTCCGTGGCGATCAACGCGTGAGTGGCTTTCAGTACCTTTTCGTGGCGTGGGATGTAGATGGGACCCAAACCGCTAATGACCTGCGCCAATGGAAGCCATGTTGGCCCCCGCGGAGGGGAGGGCATTTGGTAAATGTCTGGATCGAGATTTTGCAAGTCCAGGCAATCCTCTCGGATGAAATTATCGCGCTTACTTTGCTCGTGGTGAGAGGAATAATTGTCAATTTCCTTAAGTTCCTCTGCCTTTTCGGTAGTTAACCTAGAGCGGGGAAGTAGATCACTGCTTACCTCGCCGAGAACGTCCCGAAACGCGAGGAAAACCAACAAAGGCCGATCCAAAGGCAACCTTGGATAGCACCGTAACGCCAGCTCGACACGGTCCAGGACGCGTTTCACCTGACGAAAGGTCAGGTTTGACTGACTGACGATCTCACCGGCCAGCTCCGCCGCCGCCCCTGCCGAAAACGCGCGCTTGTTCCCCAAAGGTGTTCCCACATCCAACTGTTCAAGCGCCAGCGCCTTTGTCGCTGCTTTGCGAGCTTCGGGCGTAGCCGTCAGGGCCAGACGCAGATCAACAAACTTGTCGAGATACCGTTCGCCAGCCGCCGATTGCCCGAACCTGTGCGCGGCGAGGTTTTCCAAATACTCCGCGTTGACGAAGAGGCAAAAGACGAAGTTGGAATGCCCGAACACCATCTTGAGGGCTTCCAGCATCGCGATGGCATATTCCGGGTGACAGCGGTCCAGCTCATCTATGAGGACGACGACCCGATCATGTGGCTTGCCCTCGGTCAGGGCCTTGCGCAGCACCTCGAGCTGTTGTGGCAGCTCGGTTTTCCGCACCTTTTCGGTGGCCAGTTGTGTGCTGATCAATTGGCCCGCAAGCTTCGACATGCCGTCGCCAGCTTCTTTCACAAGCTCTTCGAGAATGCTCGCCCCTTCGACCTGATCAAGGGCGGTTTTTTCAAACTCCTTGAGCAATGCAGCGGCACCACTTCGTAGCGCGAACTCCACCGCACCCCGCGAGGCTATGCGTCCGTATTTCGCGACCACTGCAATCGCTTTTTCTAGGTTGGGCTTCTCCTTGGTGTTCAATCTCTCGGCCAAGGCCCCCATGAAGGTGATCACCGGATCGCCCGAATGGTCCGACAGTTGCGCATCCAGCTCGATAACCACTTCGTCATTGGCTTCCAGCTGCTTGGCCCATGCCTTTCGGAAGAAGGTCTTGCCATGGCCGAACCCGGCTTCGATCGAGATCACCTTGCCTGCGTCAATCGTGGAAATGAGGTTGGTGAAGGACGCACCGGTTTCTTCGAAATTCAAAAGGTCATCTTGCCAGAATGACATGGCTGAAATCTCCTCAGATAAAATATCTGGGACGAGTTGAAAGCGAGAAGGGGAGAGGGATCAACCTCAATTTTCCGCACTGTCGCTTTGCTGTCGTGTAACCGACGCAATACCGACGTGCCATTTTCGGACCACTACGGCTCAGCCCTTGGCGGCGATCCGGCGCTCGGTTTCGGCGATGGCGGCGGCCACGGCCTCGTCGATGCTCATCCGTGACGTGTCGAGCTCGACCGCATCCGCCGCGGGTTTGAGCGGCGCCGTGGCCCGGGCGCTGTCGCGCGCATCGCGGCTTCTGAGGTCGGCGGCCACCTCGTCGAGCGTGACCTCATGCCCCTTGTTTACAAGCTCATTATGCCGTCGCTGCGCCCGGATTTCATCCGAGGCGGTGACATAGAGTTTCACATCCGCATCGGGGCAGATCACCGTTCCGATGTCGCGCCCGTCGAGCACCGCGCCGCCCGACCGGCGGGCAAAGGCGCGCTGAAAATCGACCAGCGCCGCGCGCACTTCAGGCAGCGCCGCCACCCGGCTCGCCGCCTGCGCCACATCCGGGGTCCGCAGCAGATCATCCTGCTCCAAATCCTTTGCTTTCAAGGTCTTGGCCGCCTCAACCGGGTCCGTCCCGTCCAGCGTCCGAAGCCCCGTCGCCCGGTACAGCAGCCCGGTATCGAGATGGGTAAAGCCGAAATGCGCCGCCAGGGCACGGGCAACAGTGCCTTTTCCGGCGGCGGCGGGGCCATCAATGGCAACGGTGAAAGCGCGGTTTGTCATGCGCCTTGGGTAAAGCAGAGCGCCCGCTGGCTCAAGCGGGAATGCCCGGCTCAGCCCTGCAGTTTGACGCCCCGTCCGGCGATCATGCCAAGCTCGGTACAGGCGCGCAGCACCATGTGATAGCTCTGCCGGATCAACGGCTTGGACGGCACTTCGGTGTCCGGCCAGGGCAGGAATATCGTCCGGTCAATCGTGCCAATATGTTGAATTTCATGCAGCATTTCGGCCGCATCCTCGAGCCGGTCCAGCCGCAACAGCACGAGGTTGCCGCGCATCCAGGGCAGGGTGGGGATCGACAGAATCCGCTCGAACACCGCATCGGCGGAGGGGCAGACCCCTGCGACGACAAGCTGCGGCCCGGCGCTGGCCCCGGTAAGCCGGTGACCGATCACGAGGTTCGTCGATGTGATGGTAAGCGGGTCTATCTGCCCGACTGGTTGCCGCAATCCGTGGGATTGATCATGCATCGTCCCGGTCCTTTCTTCGCAAAGAAGGCTAGGGTCCGAGGGCGGCGCACCGCCCCCGGGAATATGTCTCAGCCTGTGTCAGGCCTGGCTTAGAAGCCGTAGACCAGCGACACGCCGAACGAGTTGTCGGTGTCTTCGAGGCCGGGCAGCGGATCGCTGTCCCACTCGGTGCGGTACGAGAAACGCGCCGACAGCTTGTTCGAGACCTTGACGTTCAGGCCCGCGTCGTTGGTCACGAAAGTATCGTTGTCCGAGAACAGGACGTCGGTATCCATCGAGAACGACATGGTGTCGGTCAGCGAGTAGAAGTAACGCGAGGACACGATGCCCGCGACTTCGGTGGTGTCGTTGCCGAGCTGATCCTCGACGTAACGCACGCCGGGACCGGCTTGCAGACGCCAGCTGGCCTGCGGGGTGTTGATCACGCGGACACCGGGACCGAAGCCAAGGAAGGCGTCGACTTTGTTGGTGTCGAACTTGTCGTAACGGGCCGAGGCCAGACCGAACAGATACACGTCTTTCGAGATGTAACGGTTCACGTCATAGGTACCGTAGTATTCTTCCTCGTCACGGGTGCCGTTGGTTTCCGAGAACTCGGCCGCGAAACCAAAGGTGTGGTTCCAGGGACCGCTGCCATAACGGAGACGGCCAGCGATATCGAGGTCCGCGGTGTCGGTGTTGCCCGAGGTGGTCGAGAAACCAGCGGCAACGCTACCGGACCAACCTTGTGCATATTGGTTGTCGTAACGGTCGCGACGGTCCGCCTGGGTCAGCTCGTCATTCACATCTTCTTGAATGTCGTCGATGCGATCATCGAGGCTGTCAACGCCAGTCAGCGCACCCTGTGCATGCAGCGGTGCTGCCATCATCAGAGCCAGAGCGGAAACGGCAAGTGCATTGCGTTTTTGCATGGGGTAATCCTTTCACAATCGTACAGGCTCGACCCGAAAGGCCGAGAGCATTTCTGCTGGAATGCGAGATAGGCGGGGGGCATGGATGAGAGAAATTGAATCCACTCACCGATGTCCCGAGTTTTTCTCATCACAAGACAACTATCCAGCGTTTCCAAGGGTTTCGCTGTTTCGACTAGGCGAGATCATGCGCAAATCCTGCAAAACTTCCCCCTCCATCTGGGAGAGTTGTGACTGAACTGCAACAAGTGAGGCGAGCGCCCGACCGTGAATGTCCTCGTCAATGTCGTCCCGCCAGACCGACCAGATGGGAAATGGGAATCGGGGGGCGTCCGGCACGAGGTGCAGGCTGCCATCGTCGAGATAGGGCTTGATATAGCGCGCCGGCAGATAGGCCGCCTTGCCGCGCCCGCGCACATACTCCGCCGACATCGCGCCAAGCGACAGGCTCAGCCCCGGCTGCCCAAGCTCCGGCAGCTCGAGCCGATGCGCCTGCACGAACTCCGGCCCCCAGTCGACAAAGACGTAATCCTCGCCAAGCTCGCCCATCTCCGCCGGTCGCGCCGAGGCCAGCACAAGCGTCTCATCGGCGAGCTTATGGGCCGACAACCCGGCCCGCAGCTGCGGCGTATAGGTGAGAGCGACCTGAATCTGCCCCTCGGTGAGATAGCGGATCAACCGGTCCGGCATGCCAAGCTCGGCGCGGATGTTGAGCGCCGGCATCGTCTCTTGCAACGCATCGAGCCAGCGAAACCCGAGCCGCGGCCAGAGCGAATAATGCGCCCCGATGGTCAGCGATTTGGTATAGCCATCGGGCAGGCCGACATGCTGCCGCGCCTCCTCCCATATCTTGATGAGCGATAGCGCGTAGCGTTCGAACTCGCGCCCCGCCTGTGTCATCTCCGCCCCGGATTTCGACCGGGTGAACAGAGGTTTGCCAAGAGAATCCTCCAGCCGCTGTATCCGCAGGCTGACCGCCGATTGCGTCACAAAGAGACGCTCGCTCGCATTGATGAAGGATCCGGTGGACGCGACCTCGAGAAAGGTCCGCAAAAGCAGATTGTCCATGTGTCTTACCCATAATAATTACTCATCACTCGGGTAAGATTTATTCTTGGAAGCGCCGGTTGTTAGGGGAAAACGCGGCTCCGCACCTCACCGCCGCGCCTTAAGTGGCGCCGGGGCTTGCCGCCTGCCGCAACTGCCGGGCCAGGATGGCGATGCCATCGCGGATGCGCTCCGACGGGATCGAGGAATAGGCGAGCCGGTAATAGTTGCTCGGCGGGTCGGGGCGGTGAAAGAACGGCTTGCCCGGCTCGATGAGCACCCCTTGCTGGCGCAGGCTCGCGTCGAGCTCGGCGGTATCGACCCCTTCGGGCGCCCGCATCCAGATCGACGAGCCGCCGAAAATCCCCGTTCCCTCGATGTCGAGCCCATGCTGCGTCAGCGCCTCGACCATATGCGACCGACGCCGCGCATAGACCTGACCGGTGCGCCGGATGAGCGCATCGTAATGGCCCAGCGACAGGAAATAGGCCGCCGTGCGCTGCATATGTCCCGGCGGGTGGCGCAGCACCGAGGTCCGCAGCGCCCGCGCCTCG
Organism: Roseovarius nubinhibens ISM; assembly: GCF_000152625.1. GTDB lineage: Bacteria > Pseudomonadota > Alphaproteobacteria > Rhodobacterales > Rhodobacteraceae > Roseovarius > Roseovarius nubinhibens. Next base: position 2,218,346 of record NZ_CH724156.1, read on the forward strand.
CGAATAAAGGGACGCGGCCCGACCATATAGCCAAGCCGCAGACCCGGAAAAATGGATTTGGAGAAACTGCCCACATAGATCACCCGCCCATCCTGATCGAGCGATTTGAGCGCCGGCGACGGCGCCCGCAAAAAGGACATCTCGAACTCGTAATCATCCTCAACGATGAGCGCATCCATGTCCCGCGCCTTGGCCAAAAGGGCATTGCGCCGCTCGAGCGGCATGGTCGCATTGGTCGGTGACTGGTGGCTCGGCGTGGTGAAAATCACATCCGCCCGGTCCGGCAGCGCCTCTGGCGGAAGCCCGTCACTGTCCACCGGCACCGCCGTCAGGTGACAGCGCGACTGCATGAGAATATCGCGCAGCGCGTGGAAACACGGGTCTTCGATCACCGCCGTGCGGCGCTGGGTCAACAGCACCTGCGCCGTGAGCCAGAGCGCGTTCTGCGCCCCCATGGTCACGAGGATCTCATCCGGCTCCGCCAGAATGCCGCGCCGGGGCAGGGTGTGGCGCAGGATGAACTCGACCAGCTTGGGATCGTCCTGATCATAGTAATCCGAGGTCAGCGCCCGGAAATCCTTTTGCCCTAGCGCGCGCAGCGCGCAATGCCGCCAATTGGCATGGTCAAAGAGCTTGGGGTCGGTCTGCCCATAGATGAACGGATAGGGGAAGGCGGCCCAGTTCTGCGGCTTTTCCGGCGTCGCCCCACCGGTATAGCGCCGGCCCAGCGCCCGCGACCAGTCGATCCCGTCCTGCCGCGCCTGCCGCAGCGGGAAATCCGGCGGCTCGGGCGCGTTGTCAGAGACGAAAAACCCCGATCGGTCCCGTGAAGTCAGGTAATCATTGGCCTGCAATTCCGTATAGGCCAGCGTCACGGTGATCCGGCTCACCCCGAGATGCGCCGCCAGCTTGCGCGACGAGGGCAGCTTTTCGCCCTTGTTGAACCGGCCCGATAGAATGCCTTCGGCGATCATCTGCTGAATGCGCGCCTGAAGCGTCCCTTCGCCATCGGGGGAGAGAAAGAATGTCTCGACCGGTATTGCCATAGATGCCGTTTAAACTGGACTTATAGAGATGGCAATCTGGCTGTGTCGTGTGAAGCACGCATTTGGCTGGACTCTGGAGAATGGAGAGCCAAACTTTGAAAAAGTTGTTCACGGAGTTAAACATAATCATCTCCCGGGAAATATGTGTGGGAGAAGTGTAAACAAATTGTACGAGTAGGGCTTTATTATGGCTTTTGGTGAGGCAGGCACCCTTGTTGCCAATTCCCCGACGGCAAACACGCCGATCACGGTTACACTGACCGACCCACTGACCAATCCGGTTTTCGCTTTTACGGCCACCCAGAATGGCTCCGATCCCTTTGTTCTGCGCGTTATCGACGAAACGCTCGATGCCGATGGCAATACCACGGCCTTCACCTTCATCATCGAAGAATGGGAATATAGCAACGGCGGGCACGAGACCAACGAGACGATCAACTGGCTCGCCATTGAGGAAGGGGTGCATACCTTGCCTGACGGACGGATCGTTGAGGCGGGGACGACGTCAGCCAACCACACCGACAGTGCGGTATCGCTCACGGGCGGGTTCACAGCGCCGCCGGTGGTGCTGACCTCGGTCATGTCCAACAATGACACGACAACGGTCGACAGCGATCCCCACGCCATCACCGCAAGCGGCTTCAACCTCCGGCTGCAAGAAGAAGAAGGGCAGAACGGCAGCCATTTGCAGGAGAGTGTCGGCTGGATCGCCATTCAGCCGGGCGGCTCTGCCTCCAGCGGCACGGCCAATTCCTTTACCGGTGTGGACGAAATCCCCGATACCTTGCCATTGGGCGATACATTTACCAATCCCGTCGTGCTGGGCGAAACCCAAACGTTGAATGGCCTGGATCCCGCGAGTGTGGTCATGTCAAACCCGACCAACTCCAATGTCCAGATGCATATTCAGGAGGAACAATCGGCGAATGCGGAAACCGACCACCTGAACGAAACCGTCGGCGTGGTGGCCTTTGAGAATGGGAAGATCCATTGCCTCGTGGCGGGCTGTTCGGTCAGCACACCGACAGGGGCGCGGCAGGTCGAAACGCTCCGCGAGGGGGATGAGGTCTCGCTGTGGCACGGCGGTCAAGCGATCTTGCGCAAGGTGCTGCACCGCAGGCTGAGTGCGGAGGCTCTGGCGCAAGACGCAAAGCTGGTGCCCGTGAAGATTGAGACCGGCGCGCTGGGGCAGGGGCTCCCGGAACGCGATCTTCTGGTCTCGCCCCAGCATCGCATGATGATCTCGTCACCCGTGGTTCAACGCATGTTCGACACCGACGAAATTCTCCTCCCGGCCCATCGGTTGGTCGGTCTGCCGGGGATCTCCTCGCTGGCGGAAGGCGTGGCCGAGATGCCGGAGATAACCTATTATCATCTGGTCCTGGACCGGCATGAGATCATCCTCGCCGAAGGTGCCCCGACCGAGAGCTTTTACCCCGGACCGCAAGCGCTCAGCTCTCTGAGCCGCGACCAGCGCGAAGAGTTCATCGCGCTCTTCCCCTGTCTCGCCCAAGGTATCCTGCCCTATCCTCCGGCCCGCCCGGTGCCCGAAGCGCGCCGCCAAAAGGCCCTCATCCGGCGTCTGGCCAAGAACCGCCAGTCGGCACTGGCGGCTCTCTCTCCTCGTCTTCGTCACCGGCAGGCCAAACCATGGCCCGCGCTTTTCGTCCCAAAGCCGGGTCAGCGGATAATATTGAACTCCGGCCCATAGGGGTAGCCGGTGATATTCTCGTTGCCGTCCTCGGTGATCACCAGAATATCATGCTCGCGGTAGCCGCCCGCCCCGGGCTGATCCGCCCCAAGGGTGAGCATCGGCTCCATCGAGATCACCATCCCCGGCTCGAGCACCGTGTCGATATCCTCGCGCAGCTCGAGCCCCGCCTCGCGCCCGTAATAGTGCGACAGCACGCCAAAGCTGTGACCATAGCCAAAGGTCCGGTATTGCAGCAGATCACGCTCCTCGAAAAACGCGTTGATCTGATGCGTCACCTCGGCACAGCTCACCCCGGGTTTGAGCAGCGACATGCCATATTCATGCGCCGCCACATTGGCCTCCCAGATCTTGCGCGAGGCGTCATCGACCTCGCCCACGAACATCGTCCGCTCGAGCGCCACATAATAGCCCGACACCATCGGAAAGGCATTGAGGCTGAGGATATCCTCCTGTTCGAGAACCCGCCCCGTCACCGGGTTATGCGCGCCATCGGTGTTGATCCCCGACTGAAACCAGACCCAGCTGTCGCGATATTCCGCATCGGGAAAGACCTTGGCAATCTCGCGCTCCATCGCATCTCGCCCGGCGATGGCCACCTCGATCTCGCTTGTGCCCACGCGCACCGCATCCTTGATCGCATAGCCGCCGACATCGGCGATGGCCGTGCATTTGCGGATGAGCGCGATCTCGGCCGGTGATTTCTGCATCCGCTGCCGCATCGTGCGCTCCGCCACATCGAGCGTCGCCGCAGGCCGCAGAAAATCCTCGAGCTTGTCGCGCTGCACCAGCGTCAGGTGATCGCCCTCATAGCCGACGACCGCGCCTTCGCCCGCCACCGACCGCACCGCGCGCCAGTAATTGTCGCGCTGCCAATCGGTATAGGTGATGTTGTCGCAAAACGACCGCCGCCACGGCTGGCCCGCGTCGATCCCGGCCGAAATCGTCACACAGTCGCTCTCGGTCACGACGAGCCCATAGGGCCGCCCGAAGGCGCAATAGAGAAACCCGGAATAATAGGCGATATTGTGCATCGAGGTGAGCACGACCGCGCCGATGCCCGCCTCCTCCATGATGGCGCGCAGCCCCTTGATACGCGCTTCATATTCTTCCACGGCAAAGGGCAGGGGTGCCTTTTGCCCGTTGTGGAACCGGTACATTTCAGGACGTGCAGTCATAGTGACCCTCCTAAGACAGAAGGTCCCGGCGTTCAGGACTGATTGGGATAAGGCCTTGCGGAGCGACGCCATCGCCCCATGCCCGGATGCTATGTTGCCCATCGCGCGGATTCTGGCAAGATGGTTTGCGACAGGGGGCAAAAATTTCCATGACCATCATTCCATGACCATCCGACCGGGACCGCGCAACGCCATCACCGATGTCGCCGGGCTGCGCGTCGGACAGGCACAGGACGACCGGATCAAGACCGGGGTGAGCGTACTTTTGGGCGATCGGCCCTTCACCGCCGGGGTGCATGTCATGGGCGGTGCACCCGGCACCCGCGAAACCGATCTGCTCGCCCCCGACAAGCTCGTCGAAGAGGTCGATGCGCTGGTGCTCTCCGGCGGCTCGGCCTTCGGGCTCGACGCGGCCTCGGGCGTGGCCGACGGGCTGCGCGCCATGGGGCGGGGCTTTGCCGTCGGCGATCAGCGGGTGCCGATTGTCCCCGGCGCGATCCTCTTTGACCTGCTCAATGGCGGCGACAAAAATTGGACCGACAACCCCTATAAGGCGTTGGGGCAGGCGGCGCTCGCGGCGGCCTCGCAGGACGTGGCGCTGGGCAGCCATGGCGCAGGCACCGGGGCCACCACCGCCAATCTCAAGGGCGGGCTCGGCACCGCCTCGCTTGTCCTGCCCTCGGGCCATACGGTCGGCGCGCTGGTCGCGGTCAACGCGCTGGGCTCTGTGGTGATGGGCGAAGGGCCGGAATTCTGGGCCGCGCCGTGGGAACTCGACGCAGAATTTGGCGGGTGCGGCGCGGGCACGCCGGACCTCTGGCCCGCCACCAAGCTCGGCCAGCATGAAAGCACCACCATCGCCATCGTCGCCACCGACGCGGCCCTGACCCAGGCCCAGGCGACCCGCATGGCCATCGCCGCCCATGACGGCTTTGCCCGCGCCATCGTGCCCGCGCATACGCCGATGGACGGCGATCTGGTCTTTGCCGCCGCGACCGGGGCGCGGCCCGTTGCGGGCGCGGCCGATCTTCTCGCGCTGGGCCATGCCGGGGCGATCACCATGGCCCGCGCCATCGCCCGCGCCATCCATGCCGCCACCGCCGCCCCCGGCGACACCCTGCCCACATGGCAGGCACGTTTCGGCAAATAGCCACCCGCGCCGCATTTGCCCCGCCGAGCGCCGCATTCTTGCAAGGGTCTTGCACTGGACAAGCCGCCTGCAACCTGATTTGGCTGTGCGGGAAGATTTTTACGGGAGAAAATGATGACTGACACGAACCTGAAATCGCTTCTGAAGGACCCCTCGCTTCTGGCTGAGAAATCCTATGTGAACGGCGAATGGATTGACGGCGAAGGCGGCACGTTCGACGTGACCAACCCGGCCCGTGGCGATGTCATCGCGCAAGTCACCGACCTGAGCCGCGCGCAAGTCTCCAAAGCCATCGACGCCGCTGTCACCGCCCAGAAAGACTGGGCGAGCTGGACCGGCAAGGAACGCGCCGCCGTGCTGCGCAAATGGTTCGACCTGATGATGGAAAACGCCGACGATCTGGCCACCATCCTCACCGCCGAACAGGGCAAGCCGCTGGCCGAGGCCAAGGGCGAGATCGCCTATGGCGCCTCCTTCTTCGAGTTTTTCGGCGAAGAGGCCAAACGCATCTACGGCGAAACCATCCCCGGCCATCAGCGCGACAAGCGGATCACCGTGATCAAACAGCCGATCGGCGTCGCCGCCTCGATCACGCCCTGGAACTTCCCCAACGCGATGATCACCCGCAAGGCCGCCCCGGCGCTCGCCGCGGGCTGTGCCTTTGTCGGCCGCCCGGCGGCGGAAACCCCGCTCTCGGCCACCGCCATGGCAGTGCTGGCCGAACGGGCCGGCGTGCCCGCGGGCGTGTTCAACATCGTGACCTCCTCGCGCTCGAGCGAGATCGGCAAGGAATTTTGCGAAAACCCCGGCATTCGCAAACTGACCTTCACCGGCTCCACCGAAGTGGGCCGCATCCTGCTCCGTCAGGCTGCCGATCAGGTGATGAAATGCTCGATGGAACTGGGCGGCAACGCGCCCTTCATCGTGTTTGACGATGCCGATCTCGACGCCGCGGTCGAAGGCGCGATCATGTGCAAATTCCGCAACAACGGCCAGACCTGCGTCTGCGCCAACCGGATCTATGTGCAGTCCGGTGTCTATGACGCCTTCTCCAAGAAACTCGCCGAGGCGGTCAGCAAGCTCAAGATCGGCGACGGTCTCGACGACGGCACGCAGCTCGGCCCGCTGATCAACTCGGACGCCATCACCAAGGTTCAGGAACATGTGGCCGACGCCAAGTCGAAAGGCGCCGAGGTCATCCTCGGCGGCGGCGAGCCGATGGAGGGCGAAGGCTACTTCCTGCCGCCGACCATCATCACCGGCGCGACCCAGGACATGGCTGTCGCCACCGACGAGACCTTTGGCCCGCTGGCGCCGCTGTTCAAATTCGACGATGTGGACGATGTGATCGCCATGGCCAATGACACGATCTTCGGTCTGGCGAGCTATTTCTACGCCAAGGATCTGAGCCGCGTCTACAAAGTGGCCGAGGCGCTCGAATATGGCATCGTTGGCGTCAACACCGGCATCATCTCGACCGAGGTCGCGCCCTTTGGCGGGGTCAAGCAATCGGGCCTTGGCCGCGAAGGCAGCCATCACGGCATCGAGGATTATCTCGAGATGAAATATATTTGCATGTCGGTGTGACCGACGCGCTGCCGTCGTAATACCGACGCGATACCGACCCTCCGCACGCCCGGCTTTTTGGCCGGGCGTGTCGCGTTTCGGCGGTCTCTCGCGCGCGGTCACAGACCCGTATCATTTGATGGCTAGACCTTACCCCGCGTCAGCGCCATGGTGGCGCCGAAGTCCGGGGCAGGGCCCTGTTGCGTGCCACCCCCGTAGCCAGTGAGGAGACCCATCATGACACATCTGTTCCAAACCCCGTCCCGCCGCAGCGTGCTGGCCGGCGGTGCCGCCCTCGGCCTCGCCACGATGACTGGCCTGCCCGGTCTCGCCCAGACCCCGAAACGCGGCGGCTCGATCCGTATCGCGATGGCCGAAGGCTCGAGCCAGGACACGCTAAACCCTTGGACTTACACCGATATCTATATGCTCTCGGTGGGGCTCGCGACCCATTCCACCCTGACCGAGATCGCCGCCGACGGCAGCCTCGTGGGCGATGCCGCGCTGAGCTGGGAAGGCTCCAACGGCGCCAAAACCTGGACCTTCAAACTGCGCCCCGAAGTGAGTTTTTCCGATGGCCGCAAACTCACCGCCGATGATGTCATCGCCTCGATCAAATACCACGCCGGCGAAGACAGCGGATCGAGCATGCGCTCCACCGCCGAAACCATCGCCGACTACCGCAAGGACGGCGACGACACGGTGATCTTCGAACTGATCGGCCCCAACGCCGATTTCCCGTATCTCATGGCCGATTACCACTTCCTCATGCTCCCCCTCGAGGACGGCCAAGTGAACTGGCGCGACTATATCGGCACCGGCGGCTATGTGCTCACCGACCACGATCCCGGCGTCCGCACCCTGCTCACCCGCCGCGACGATTACTGGAAGTCTGACCGCGCCTGGTTCGATGAGATCGAGATCCTCTATGTCGGCGACGTTTCGGCCCGCACCAACGCGCTCCAAACTGGCGAGATGGACATCATCAGCCGCGTCGATCTCAAGACGATCAACCTGCTGGAAAGAATGCCGAATATCAACGTGGTCGAGGCCACGGGCTTCCTGCATTACACCTTCCCGATGAACACCACCGCAGCACCTTTCGACAACAAGGACCTGCGGCTCGCGCTGAAATACGGCATCAACCGCGAGGCCATGGTGCAGACCATCCTCAACGGGCGCGGCGCCATCGGCAATGATCACCCGATCGCCCCCAAGATGCCCTATCACGACGGCTCCATCGAACAGCGCGCCTATGACCCCGACAAGGCCAAGTTCCACCTGAAAAAGGCGGGCTACGACAGCATCGACATCTCCTGTTCGGCGGCCGACGCGGCCTTTTCCGGCGCGGTCGATGCCACGGTGCTCTACAAGGAACATCTCGCCCCTGCCGGCATCAACCTGACTGTCGACCGCCGCCCGAGCGATGGCTATTGGTCGGATGTCTGGATGAAGAAACCCTTCCTCGCCTCCTATTGGGGCGGCCGCCCGACCTGCGACTGGATGTTCAGCACCGGCTACGCGGCCGACGCCAAATGGAACGACACATTCTGGCAAAATGACCGGTTCAACGAGCTGCTGATCAAGGCCCGGGGCGAGCTCGACGAGGCTCTGCGCGCCGAGATGTATGGCGAAATGCAGCGCCTCGTGCGCGACGATGGCGGCGCGCTGGTCTGGGGGTTTGGCAACTATATCTTCGCCACCACCAACAAGATCGCCCATGGTCCCGAGGTCGCCTCGAACTGGGAGCTCGACGGCGGCCGCTGGGCCGAACGCTGGTGGGTTGCCTGATCGCTCAGGCCTCTTTCTGGTCAAAAATACCCCGGCCGGACCTCTCCACGAGGGACCGGCCGGGCCAAGGTCGCGCTAGAGCGGCCACACCACGAGGATCGCCGGGATCGACACTGCGATGACGATCACTTCAAGCGGCAGCCCCATCCGCCAGTAATCGCCAAAACGATAGCCGCCGGGGCCGAGGATGAGCGTGTTGTTCTTATGCCCGATGGGCGTGAGAAAGGCCGAGGAGGCCGCAATCGCCACCGCCATCAGGAACGGGTCGGGCGACACGTCGAGCGCCTGCGCCATCTGGATGCCCACAGGGGCCGCGACAATCGTCGTCGCCGTGTTGTTGAGCACATCCGACAGGCTCATCGTCACCACCATCAGCACCGTCAGAATGGCCCAGGCCGGCAGCCCCGCGGTGAGACTGATCAGCCCGCCAGAAATGAGCTCGGTCCCTCCCGAGGTCTCGAGCGCCGCGCCGAGCGGGATCATCGAGCCGAGCAGCACCACCACCGGCCATTCGATATGATCATAGAGCTCCTTGATCGGCACGATCCCGGTGAGCACATAGGCCACCACCACGAGGCCCAGCGCGATGGGCAGGTAGATGAGGCCAAAGCTCGCAGCCGCCACCGCCCCGGCAAAGAGCCCGATGGCGAGCCAGGTCTTGCTGTTTTGGGTCACGGCAAGCCCGCGATCGGCCAGCGGCAGCGCCCCCAGCCAATTGGCCACATCGCCGCCGCGATCCTTGGGCACAAGAATAAGAAGGATATCGCCCGCCTCGATCGGCGTGCGCCGCATATGCGAGGTGATCTTGCGCCCCTGACGGGAAATCCCCATCAAAACAGAGCGTTGCCGCCAATGGAGGCCAAGGCTGAGGGCGCTCTTGCCGATGATATGGGCGTTTTGCGGCACCACCAGTTCCACCACGTCGAGCCCTTCGCCCGCCGCCTGCAGCATCTCTTCGCGGTCCGCGTCGGAAAAGGCGAGGTTGAGCGCGGTGCGAAACTCGTCCAGCGCCTCTGGCACCGCCTCGAGCACCAGCGTATCGCCCGCCCGCAACACCGCGTTGCGGGCCCGCCCATAGAGCCGCTTGCCCTCGCGCACGATGCCCAGAAGCGCCACATCGGATTTATGCGCCGTCTCATCCAGCTCGCCAAGCCGCTGCCCGATGAGCTTGCTGTCCTCCGGCACGGTCAGCTCGGCCACATATTGCGCGATGTCCGAGGCGTCGAGCGTGGCGTCGTCCCGCGAGGGGATCAGCCGCCAGCCGATCAGCGCCACAAAGGCCAGACCGGCCAGCGCCGCCACCGCGCCCACCGGGGCGAAATCGAACATGGCAAAGGGCGCGCCGAGGCTTTCTTCGCGAATGGCCGCGATGATGATATTGGGCGGCGTCCCGATGAGCGTCACCATGCCGCCAAGGATCGTGGCAAAGCTCAGCGGCATGAGCGACAGCCCCGGTGAGCGCCCGGCCTTGCGCGCTGTCTGCACATCGACCGGCATCAAGAGCGCAAGCGCTGCGACGTTGTTCATAAAGGCCGACAGCACCCCGCCAACCCCGCCCATCAGCGCGATATGGGCGCCCAAGCTGCGCGAGCTGTCGACAAGCGTCCGGGTGATGAGAAACACCGCCCCCGACCGCATCAGACCGGCCGAGACCACCAGCACCAGCGCCACGATGATGGTCGCCGGATGGCCAAAGCCCGCGAAGACGCCATCGACCGGCACCACCCCGAGCACCACCCCCGCCATAAGCGCGGTGAAAGCCACGAGATCATAACGCCAGCGCCCCCAGAGCAAGAGCGCGAAAACGGCGGCGAAAAGCGAGAAGAGAATGATCTGGTCAGCGGTCATGATCGAGTCCTTGAGGGCTCTGCCGAGCCAAGCGGAAAGCGCGTGAAAACGCAACCGGCTTGCGGCCCTTGGCCCGGGTGATCTATATGGGGCGAAATTGCATCAATGTCACCGGAGTCTTCTCATGGCAGGCCATTCCAAATGGGCCAACATCCAGCACCGCAAGGGGCGTCAGGATGCGGCCCGGTCCAAACTGTTCTCGAAGCTGGCCAAGGAGATCACCGTGGCCGCCAAGATGGGCGACCCGGACCCCGAGAAAAACCCGCGGCTGCGGCTCGCGGTGAAAGAGGCCAAGTCGAGCTCGGTTCCCAAGGATGTCATTGAACGCGCTATCAAAAAAGCGATTGGTGGCGAGGCCGAGGATTACGAGGAAATCCGCTATGAGGGCTATGGGCCCAATGGCGTGGCGGTGATCGTCGAAGCGATGACCGACAACCGCAATCGCACCGCGAGCAATGTCCGCTCGACCTTCTCCAAGAACGGCGGTAACCTTGGCGAGACCGGTAGCGTCGGCTTCATGTTCGAGCGCAAGGGCGAGATCAGCTATGCCGCCGAGATCGGCGATGCCGACACGGTGATGATGGCCGCGATCGAGGCCGGTGCCGAGGATGTCGAAAGTTCGGAAGACGGCCATATCATCTGGTGCGCGGATACCGACCTCAACGAGGTGGCGGGCGCGCTCGAAGGTGAGCTGGGCGAAAGTGACTCGACCAAGCTGGTGTGGAAACCCACCACCACGACCGAGATGGATCTCGACGGGATGCAGAAGCTGATGAAGCTCATCGAGGCGCTTGAAGATGACGATGACGTGCAGCGCGTCACCGCCAATTTCGAAGCCTCCGACGAGGTGATGGAGCAACTCTGAACGGCGTCGCCGTTCCGTCATCACCCCGTCACATGCCTGTCATTTGATCCCGGTATCCGGTGGGTGCATCTGGTGTCTTGCCAGATCGCAAACACCGGATATAGTTACCCTATACATGGGGATCAGGATCATGACCGTGATGGAGCGCAGCGATTTCAGAACCGAGTTTGTCCGAAGTCCGGGCGCGCTCCGGGATCATCCGGCGCTGGTGCTGAATGCCGATTACCGACCGCTGAGCTACTATCCCTTGTCGCTCTGGTCCTGGCAGGAGGCGATCAAGGCGGCCTGGCTCGACAGGGTGGATATCGTCGCCGAATATGACCATTGGGTCCGGTCCCCGAGCACCGAGATCAGGATCCCGTCGGTCATCGTTCTCAAGGATTATGTACAACCTCAAAAGCGCGTGGCCTTCACGCGCTTTAATCTTTTTTTACGGGACGAATTCCGCTGTCAGTACTGTGGCACCAAGGGCGATCTGACCTTCGATCACGTGGTGCCGCGGGCGGCGGGGGGGATCACCAGCTGGGAAAATGTGGTCGCCGCCTGTTCGCCCTGCAACCTGCGCAAAGGGTCGAAAAGCCTGCGCCGGGCGGGCATGTCGCTGCGCAAGCCGCCGCGGGCGCCGGCCTCGGATGAGCTGCGCAACACGGGCCGGAAATTCCCGCCGAACCACCTGCATGAGAGCTGGCTCGACTTCCTTTATTGGGATGCAGAGCTCGAGGCGTGATTCGGGGTGTTAACCCGTTGAAATTGTAAGAAAACGAACATTCGGTAACGCGTCGGCATCACGTCGGTATCGCGACAGTATGGATGTTGGGAAATGGCCCGATTGGCCAAGGTAAACGCCCCGTACGCAACGGTTTTTTAACATCTCGACCGTACGGTGGGGTCAGAGTTCAGTCATGCAAGGAGACACCACAACCCCGCCATTTGGCGCAGAAGCTTTCGACCCGGTGACGCAGCACCCCCTCCGGGTTCAGAATGAAAAAACTGCGGCAGCTGAACTTGCGCGCGCGCACCGCCATCGCGCCGGGAGGCAGCTGACCGAGCCAGAAATCGACCTCGGATTGGGATCAGAGGGCGACCGTAGCGGAGTGACCACCGGGGCGGCGTGTGGTTTGGTAGATTATTACGATGCGGTCGTTTGACCGAGGGGCCTTTGGGGCTCCTGCGCGGATGAGCGGTTCAAGATGCTCGGCTCATGATGCGCGATTCAAGATGCTTGGCTTAGGGTCCCCGATGCGCGGTTAAAGACCCTCGGTGCGCGGCCTAAGGCCCCCGGCTCAAGCGGGGGCTTTGGACCGGTGGCCGTTGGTTGACCTTTGCCTTGGTTGACCTTTGCGCTGTGCTTGCCTAGACGCGGCCTTTCGCGTGGTGCAGTGGAGGGCGGCAGATGGGGCAGGCGGCAGAAGGATCGACAGGCGTGACGGCGACTGCGCCGGTCGCAGCGACGGCGTCCGGCACAGCAATTGGCGCGGCGTCGGCGGCGGGTGCGGCGAAAGTGGTAGGCGCAGCGACGGCGGCAGACGCAACGACGGCGGCAGGCGAAGCGAAGGTGGCAGACGCAGTGACGGTGAGCGCGACGACGGTGGCAGGCGCTGCGACGACGGCGAGCGCCGCGACGTCAGAGAGTGCGGCGACGGCGACGGGCGCGGCGGGGCCGGTGCTTGGGGTCGATTTCGGCACGTCCAACTCGGCGGCGGGCTATCTGGTCGAGGGCCAGCCGCGGTTGATCGAGATGGCGCCGGGGGAGGTGACCTTGCCGAGCACGTTCTTTTTCGACTTTGAGAGCCGCGAGACGCTCTTGGGCGAGCCTGCCAATCAGGCGTTGCTCAATGGGGATGAGGGGCGGTTCATGCGGGCGCTCAAACGGGTGCTTGGCACGCCGCTCATGCATGAGAAGCGCCAGCTTCTGAACCGGCAGGTGACATTTGTCGAGATCATCGGAGGCTTTCTGGCCGAGATCAAAGCGCGGGCCGAGCGGGAGACGGGGCTGCGGTTCGACGCGGTGCTGTCGGGGCGGCCGGTGGTGTTTCACGGGGTGGATGACCCGCGCGAGGCGCAGGCCGAGGCGGATCTGCGTGCCTGTTACGAGGCGGCGGGGTTTGCCCAGGTGCAGTTCATGGCCGAGCCGGAGGCGGCGGCGATTGCCAGCGGCGCGCTGGAGCGGGCGGGCGAGACCGGGCTTATCGTCGATATCGGCGGCGGCACTTCGGATTTCTCGGTGTTCCGCACCGGGGAAACTGGCGTCGAGATTCTGGCCAATCACGGGGTGCGGATCGGCGGCACGGATTTCGACCGCAGCCTGAGCATCGACCATGTGATGCCGCTCTTGGGGCGGGGCAGCCAGCTGCGCAAAGTGCTGGGCGACGAGACCACGCCGATGCCGCAGCAGATCTTCAACGATCTGGCGACATGGGAGAAAATCCCGTTTCTCTATACGCCGTCGAACCGGCGGGCCGTGCAGGACATGCAGCGGCTGGCCTGCGCGCCGGACCGGCTGGCGCGGCTCTTGGCGGTGCTCGAGGATGAGCTGGGCCATGATCTGGCCTTTGCGGTGGAGCGCGGCAAGATCGCGGCCAATGCAGGGGCGGGCGACGCGCGGATCGATCTCGGCATTCTCGAGCGCGGGCTCGATGCCGGGCTGCCACCCGAGGCGCTGGCGCAGAGCCTCGCGCCGCATGGCCAGGCGCTGCACCGTGGGGTGACGGAAACACTGGCGCTGGCCGGGCGGCGCGCGGATGAGATCGAGCGGGTGATCTATGTCGGCGGCTCGAGCCTGATGAATGTGGTGCCACAGGTGATGCGGGCGCTGATGCCCGGGGCCGACCATGTCTATCGCGACGTGTTCACCGCCGTCACCGATGGGCTGGCCATCGCGGCGGGGCGGTAAGTCACGAATGATAGGCCATGAAAAAGGCGCCGCTGCCGGGGGCAGGGCGCCTGATGTCTTGAGCGCGGCAAGCGGGCCGCGGGGTGCTGCGCCCCGCGGGGCGAGCCTCGGTCAGTGACCGGCGGGTGTCGCGGGGGCGGCGGCGGCGGCCGGAGCCTGACCCGACTTGGGCTTGCCGTTGAGCGGGTCGTCCTGACGCTGCACGGAGCCTTCGAAATGGGCGCCCGATTCGATCGCGATGGTCTTGTGGATGATGTCGCCTTCGACCCGTGCGGTCGAGGTCAGGCGGACCTTGAGGCCGCGCACGCGGCCGACGATACGGCCGTTGATCACCACGTCATCGGCGATCACTTCGCCCTTGATGGTGGCGCCTTCGCCGATGGTCAGCAGATGGGCGCGAATGTCGCCTTCCACGGTGCCTTCGACCTGAATGTCGCCGGTGGTCTTGAGGTTGCCCGAGACGTGCAGATCGGAGGACAGCACCGATGCGGGCGGTTTCGCCTTGGGCGCGGAAGCCTTGAATTCGCTCGGCGCGGCCTGCGGTGCGGCGGGTTTCGCCATGTCGGGGCCCTTGTCGGTCTTGGGCGCCGAAGAATCGGCAGGTTTCGGGCTCGGGTCGTTGATTTTGCTCTTAGAAAACATCTCGTGCAGCCTTGATGTAGATCATGGGGTTGATGGGCTTGCCGCCAACGCGGACTTCGTAGTGTAGGTGGGTCCCGGTCGAACGTCCAGTGTTACCCATAGCAGCAATCTTCTGCCCGCGCGATACCCTTTGCCCCATGGTCACAAAGAGCTTGGAGTTGTGGGCATAGCGGGTTTCGATGCCGAAATCATGTTGGATTTTAACCAGTCGTCCATAGCCCGATTGCCAGCCGGCATGGGTCACGACCCCGTCGGCGGTAGAGTGGATCGGCGTGCCATGGGCGGCGGCGAAATCGGTGCCGTTGTGCATCCGGCCCCAGCGCATCCCGAAGCCCGAGGTGAAGCGGAACGAGCCTTTGACGGGGACGTCGAAGGGCGCGCGCTGGGCGGCGAGGCGGTAGAGGTTGAGCCGGTCGAGCTGATTGAGGATCGCATTGGCGCGGTCGGCGTCGGGCGAGGGCGCGCCGCCGCTGGTGGAGAGCGACAGGGGCGTCAGCGGGCCGCCCTGGCCGGAATAGCCTTTGCGCACCGTGTTGAGCAGCGAGTCGGTGTTGAGACCGGCCTTGCGGAACATCTTGTCGAGCGGTTCGACGGAGATGGTCATCGCGTCCTCAAGCCGGCTGAAGATCTGGTCGTTCTGGTCCTGCAGCAGGCGCATTTCATAGGCCATATCCTCGGCCATCTGGAGCGCGTCCTTGGCGTCGGCGATCACCTGGTCACGCTCGGCGGCGGTGTCGGCGAGGGCGGCGGCCACGAAATCGAGCGCCTGCGTCTGGTCGCCGTCCGTGCTGGCAAGCTGGGTCGGGTTCTGGCCATCGGCGGCCTCGGTGAGCTGGGCCACCTGATCGCGGGCGCTGTCGCGTTCCTTCATGGTGCGGCGCAGCGTCGCCTGGATCACGTCGATGCCTTTTTCCATCTCGCGGCGGCGGGTTTCCGAGGTCAACAATTCGGATTGCATGATCGAGACCTGGGCCAGCACGGCGTTGAACCGTTCCTGCGCCTCGCGGGCCTCTTTGGCGCGCATGTCGCGTTCGGAGGAGAGCGTGTTGAGCCGTTCTTCGTAGATCCGCTGATCGCGTTTCGCCTGTTCGCGGAAATTGCCCGAGCCGATGCTGTCCATCAGCAGGATCGCGGTGGCGATGATCGTCCAGGAGATGACCAGCGACGCCCCCGAGAAGGCGAGAAGCTGGGACCCCGGTTTCAGCCGGATGAACCGCGTGTCGGTGTCCGAGCGCAGAAAGATCCTGCGTTCGGGGAAATACCTCTCGAGGAGGGTGTGAAGCCGGATTGCCAAACGTGTCCGCAAAAACTCGTCCTTATCTTGTCCTTCCCATGCGCGCCTGTTTCTCGGGGTGACGGGCTGCGCCGGGATTGCTTAGCCGCTCGGGTAGCCTCTGGGCAAGAAATTTGCCAGCCTTGGGCCCCTGAGCCTGGGCCAAACACCGCCTAATGGCGAAATATTGCCGATGAGCAACGGTTTGCCGCCTGCTTTGCATGTGACGGGCGAAGCAGGCGGCGGCGGCCCTTTGGCGGTGTTGGCGCGGGGCTGCGCCGTCGCGCGGCTCAGAGAACCCGTGCGGCGTCGAGCACCTCTTGGGCGTGACCGGCGACCTTGACCTTGGGCCAGACGCGGGCCACCCGGCCATTGCCATCGAGCAGGAATGTGCTGCGCACGATGCCCATGAAAGTTTTCCCATACATCTTTTTTTCCTGCCAGACGCCGTAGCGTTCGCAAGTGTCACCGGCCTCGTCCGACAGGAGCGGCAGGCGCAGCTCTTTCTTGGCGACAAAGCGGTCATGGCTGGCCACGCTGTCCTTGGAGATGCCGAAGACCCGCACCCCGGCGGCGGCAAAGGCGTCGGCCAGCGCCGAGAACTCGGTCGCCTCGGTGGTGCAACCGGGGGTCATGTCGCGGGGGTAGAAGAAGAGCACGACTGGGCTTGGCCGCTGGTCGCTCAGCCGAATTTCATCGCCACCGTCGCGGGGTAGTGTAAAATCCGGGGCGATGTCGCCGATCACGAGACTGTTTTCGGGCATGTTTGATCCTCCTTGTTGCGGGGCCACTTGTCCGATTGTGACTTTCAAATTAGGGCGCATGGGGCAAGACTGAAAGCACCGATGACAGATCAGGACACCGCCACGCCAGAGCCCAAGGACCGGCCGCCCCGCCAAAGGCGTCGCCGCAGGATCGGGCTGTGGTCGATGATCAGCGTCGCGGTGCTGATGCTGGCGGCGGCGGGGGTGATGCTGTCGCTGATGGGCACGCCGGTCACGGTGCCGGATTGGCTGCGCGTCAAGGTGGTCGAGCGGCTCAACCGCGATGCCGGGCCGGTGCGCATCGATCTCGGCCGGGCGGTGGTGATGGTCGAAGAGGGCTGGACCCCGCGGCTGCGGCTGCATGATGTGCGGTTCAGCCATCGCGACAGCGGCGCGCCGATTGCGGCGGTGTCGCGGGTGAGCGGCGTGCTGGCGATGGAGCCGTTGCTGCGCGGCGAGCTGCGTCCCAAGCGGGTGCGGCTTGGCGGCGCGCATCTGTCGCTGCGCCGCGACGAGGACGGGGCGATTGACCTCGCGCTTGGCGGCGCGCGGGCGGTGGCGATTGCCGAGGTGGTGGCCTCGATCGACATGGCGTTGCAGACCCCGGCGCTCAGCCAGTTGACGGATGTCAGCGCCGACAATGTCACGCTGCGCTATGAGGATGCGCGGGCGGGGCGGGCGTGGAATGTCGATGGCGGGCGGATCGGGCTCAGCCGCGAGGGCGATGCGCTGCGGCTGCGCGGCGATTTCTCGCTCTTGGGGGCGCGGGATTACGCGACCAATCTCGAGCTCGGCTTTTCCAGCCGCATTGGCGAGAGCGCCGCGCAGCTGTCCATTCTGGTGGAGGATATGCCCGCCGATGAGATTGCCGGGCAATCGCCCGCGCTGGCGTGGCTCGGGGCGCTGGAGGCGCCGATTTCCGGGGCGCTGCGGGTGGCGGTGGACAAGGTCGGCGGGCTTGGCCCGCTCGATGCGAGCCTGCATATCGGGCAGGGCGTTCTCAAACCCAATGACGCGGTCAAGCCGGTGGGGTTTTCCTCGGCGCGGGCCTATTTCACCTATACGCCGCAGAGCCAGACCATCCGGTTTACCGAGCTCAGCCTCGACAGCAAATGGGGGCGGTTGCGGGCCGAGGGGCAGGCGCTCTTGGTGGGCGCCGAGAGCGGCTGGCCCACCGAGCTGCAATCGCAGATCCGGCTGCGCGATATCGTGGTCAACCCGGCGGGCTATTACCCCGAGCCGATCGCGCTCGATGGGGTGAATGCGACGATGCGGCTCAAGCTCGATCCGTTCGAGCTGTCGCTGGGCGAGCTGGTGCTGCGCGATCTCGGGCAGCGGCTGGTGATGCGCGGCACGCTGAGCGCGGTCGAGGCGGGTTGGGACGTGGTGCTCGATGGCGAGATGGACGGGCTCAGCCATGAGCGGCTGTTGCAGCTCTGGCCCGAGGCGGTCAAGGAAAACACCCGCCGCTGGGTCGCCGAGAATGTGAGCGCCGGTGAGCTGAGCGATATTCAGCTGGCGGTGCGGCTGCATCCGGATGCGCCGCCGGGGGTCCATCTCAACTTTGCCTATAGCGGGTTGCAGACGCAATTCGTGAAGGGGATGCCGCCCATCGAGGAGGCGTCGGGCATGGCGTCGCTTTATGGTGACCGCTTTGCCATTGCCGCCGATGCCGGGTTTGTCACGGCGGCGCAGGGCGGCAAGATCGACATTGCGGGCACCAGTTTCATCGTGCCGGATGTGACCATCGAACGCGGCCCGGCGCTGGCCAAGCTCAAGCTCGACAGTTCGATCACGGCGGCGCTGTCGCTGCTCGATTCCGAGCCTTTGCATCTTTTGCAGAAGGCCGAGCAGTCGGTTGATCTGGCCGAAGGGCGGGCGCAGCTCGAGGGGCAGCTCGATTTCCTGTTGAAGAAGAAGCTCGCGCCCGAGGATATCGTCTATGCGATGCGCGGGCATCTGCATGATGTCCATAGCGATACGCTCGTCGAGGGGCGGGAGTTGCGGGCCGAGACGCTCGATCTGGCGGCCGATCCCGATGGGATCGCGGTGAGCGGGCAGGCGCGGCTCGGTCAGGTGGCGGTCAATGGCACATGGCGCAGCGCCTTTGGCGAGGAGGCGGGCGGCAGAAGTCAGGTCAGCGGCAAGATCACCCTGTCGCAGGATTTCGTCGAAGAGTTCGGCATTGATCTGCCTGCGGGCAGTGTCAGCGGCCAGTCGCAGGCCGATCTCAGCCTGAGCCTCAACAAGAATAAGGGCGGCAGTTTCTCGATTGCGTCAAACCTGCAGGGGCTTGGGCTGCGGCTCGATCAGCTGAGCTGGGTCAAGCCGGCGGGGACCGGCGGCAGCCTGCGGATCGAGGGCCAGCTTGGCACGCCGCCGCGGATCGACGTGATCGCGCTCGAGGCGGCGGGGCTGTCGGCGCGGGGCAAGATCAGCCTGCGCCCGGATGGCCAGTTGCAGCGGGCGGATTTCGCGCAGGTGCGGCTTGGCAATTGGCTCAACGCGCCGGTGTCGCTGGTGGGGCGTGGCGCGGGGGCGACGCCGGAGGTGCAGGTGACCGGCGGCACGGTCGATCTGCGGCAGACCTCGCTCAGCTCCGGGCCGGGCAGTGCCAGCCGCAAGGGCGCGCCGGTGACGCTGCGGCTCGACCGGTTGACGATTTCGGAAGGCATCGCGCTGGCGCCGTTCAACGCCAATCTCAACACCTCGGGCGGCACCAGCGGGCAGTTTTCGGGCCGCGTCAATGGTGGCGCGCAGGTGAGCGGGACGATCATTCCGGAGAAGGGGCGCAGCGCCTTTCGCATCGTGTCGAACAATGCGGGCGGGGTTCTTGGCTCGGCGGGGTTGCTGAAACAGGCGCGGGGCGGGTCGATGGAGCTTATCCTGCGGCCGGCGCCGCAGGCGGGAACCTATAATGGGCGGCTCGATGCGTCGAATGTCTGGCTTACCGATGCGCCGGCGATGGCGGCGCTGTTGAGCTCGCTCAGCGTGGTCGGGCTGGTGGAGCAGATGTCCGGCAATGGCATCCATTTCGGCGAGGTGGCCGCCGATTTCAGCCTCAGCCCCGATCTGCTCACCCTCTACAAGAGCCGGGCGGTGGGCGCGTCCATGGGGATCACCATGGATGGCTATTACCATATGAACAATTCGCAGATGGACATGCAGGGGGTGATCTCGCCGCTCTATCTGGTGAACGGGATCGGCGGCATTCTGACCCGCAAGGGCGAGGGGCTTATCGGGTTCAACTACAAGCTCAAGGGGTCGGCCGCGCAGCCCAATGTGCGGATTTTGCCGCTCACCATCTTCACACCCGGCATGTTTCGCAACATATTCCGCCGCGCGCCGCCCGGGGTCGAACGGGCCGCGGACCGCGAAGAGCGCAAGGCGAAAAATCCCGATCTCAGCTCGAACCGCGACCGCTAGGGTCGGGCGGATTTCGGGCGATACAAATGCAAGACAAGGCAAGAGCATGAAACTCAGCGATTTCGATTTCGATCTGCCCGAGGAGCTTATCGCGACGCGGCCGGTGCGGCCGCGACCGGCGGCGCGGCTTCTGGTGGCGGAGGGCGCGGCGATCCGGGATGCGCATGTGCGCGATCTCGGGCAATGGCTGCGGCCGGGCGACCGGTTGGTGCTCAACGATACCAAGGTGATCCCGGCGCGGCTCAGCGGGCTGCGGCATCGCGAGGGCTCGGAGGCGGGGGCGCGGATCGAGGTGACGCTGTTGGAGCCGGACGGGCAGGGGCAATGGGGGGCGCTCATCAAGCCGCTCAAGAAGCTGCGCGAGGGCGAGGTGGTCGCGTTCGCCGCCGGTCTCAGCGCGACGCTCGTCGCCAAATCCGAGGGGCAGGGGCTGTTGCGGTTCAACCTCGAGGGCGACGATTTCGACGCGGCGCTGGCCGAGGCGGGGGCGATGCCGCTGCCGCCCTATATTGCCGCGAAACGGCCTGCGGATGCGCAGGATCACGAGGATTACCAGACGGTCTTTGCCCGCAACAAGGGGGCGGTGGCCGCGCCGACGGCGTCGCTGCATTTCGACGAGGCGCTGCTCGCGGCGCTGCGCGGGCAGGGGGTCGAGATGACCCATGTCACGCTGCATGTGGGGGCGGGAACGTTTCTGCCGGTCAAGGTCGAGGATGTGACCACCCATAAGATGCATGCCGAATGGGGCGAGGTGAGCGAAAAGGCCGCCGCCGAGATCGCCGCCACCCGGGCCGCGGGCGGGCGGATCATCCCGGTCGGCACCACCGCGCTGCGGCTCATCGAGACGGCGTCGCGGGAAACGGGCGAGATCGCGCCGTGGCAGGGCGAGACGGATATTTTCATCTACCCCGGCTTCACCTTTCGCGCGACCGATGCGCTGATGACCAACTTTCACCTGCCGAAATCAACGCTGATGATGCTCGTCTCGGCGCTCATGGGCAAGGACCGGATGGCGCGGGTCTATGAGCACGCAATCGCCGAAAAATACCGGTTTTTTTCCTATGGGGATGCTTCGCTCTTGATACCGGAGTGAATCGCTGCGACGGGCGGCGTATCAAGGGGCTGTTGAGTCGTTTCCGTCGGCGCGGTTAGGCTGGGGCAGGTTCATAGTGACCAAAACCGAGAAGGCGAGCGAATGATTGACGTGCTGAGAAGCGCCTGGGCGCTGTTGCTGGGAATGATGCTGTTGCAGGTTGGCAATGGCATGCAGGGCACGTTGCTGGGTATTCGCGGCGACATCGAGGGATTCTCCACCATGGAGATGTCTCTGGTCATGTCCGGCTATTTCGTGGGCTTCCTTTTCGGGTCGCGCATGGCGCCTGAAATGATCCGCCGTGTCGGCCATGTGCGGGTCTTTGCGGCGCTCGGCTCGCTCATCTCGGCGGTGATGGTCATGTATCCGGTGCTGCCCGATCCGATTGCCTGGGGCATCGGGCGGATCATCATCGGCTTTTGTTTCTCGGGGGTCTATGTGACCGCCGAAAGCTGGCTCAACAATGCGGCCAACAATGAGAACCGGGGCAAGGCGCTGTCGCTCTACATGATCATGCAGATGGTCGGCATCGTGAGCGCGCAGGGTCTGTTGGTGCTGGGCGAGCCGAGCGGGTTCATCCTCTTCATCATCCCCTCGGTGCTCGTCTCCATCGCCTTTGCGCCGATTCTTCTGTCGGTGAGCCCGACGCCCGCCTTTGACACCACAAAACCGCTCAGCCTGCGGCAGATCATGAAAATCTCGCCGCTGGGCTGTGTCGGCATGTTCCTGTTGGGCGGGGTCTTCTCGGCCCAGTTCGGCATGGCGCCGGTCTATGGCGCCGAAGCGGGGCTCAGCGTGGCGCAGATCTCGATCTTTGTGTCGTGCTTTTTCGTCTCGGCGATGCTGGTGCAATATCCGGTGGGCTGGCTGTCGGACCGGATGGACCGGCGCATGGTGATCCTTGTCGGCGCGCTCATCATCGGGATCGGCGCAACGATCGGCATGTTCCTTGGCAGCATTTTCGTGATGCTCTGTGTCGCGGCGCTGCTGATTGGCGGGCTGTCGAACCCTCTCTATTCGCTGCTCATCGCCTATACGAATGACTTTCTCGAACATGACGACATGGCCGCCGCGGCCGGTGGGATGGTGTTCATCAACGGGCTTGGCGCGGTGGCGGGGCCGGTGATCACCGGCTGGATCATGGGCTATTTCGGGGCCTGGGGGTTCTTCATGTTCATCGCGGTGCTCGGCTATGCCATCGCGATTTACGCCGCCTATCGGATGACGCAGCGGGCGCTGCCCAGCTCGCATGAGACCGACAGCTATGCGGTGGTCTATCCCTCGGCCTCGCCGATGGCGGTCGAAATGGCGCAGGAATGGGCCATCGACGAAGCGCTGGCGGAAGAGGAAGAAGAGGCCGCGGCGCGGGCCGAAGCCATGGTGCAGGCGGCGCGCGAGAAAAACTGATCAAGTTTCGCGGAGTTCCGTGATTTTCAAGGCCGGGCCTGCCATGCGGAGACGTATGGCGGGCCCGTTTGCGTTTTGCGCCAATGGGGCAAGGGGAAGGGGCTGCGACACTATCGGAAAGTGGTTGCGGTAACGCGAGCGCAAACGTGAGCGTTTTGACGCAAATGTAGGAAAGTTTGACTATTATTCCCCCTTTAATCCGGGCAGAATTTTACAAATCTGTTGCATGGATGAAAAAGGAGCAGATCCATGACATCGCCCGAAGACGTGCTGAAGTTCTGGTTGGATGACGTCGGCCCCGAAGGCTGGTACGCGGTCTCAGACGAGCTGGATCAGGAGATCCGGGATCGGTTCGGTGCCGCATGGGAGGCGGCGCGGGATGGGGCCTATGGGCTCTGGCTCACCTATCCCAGCGGCACGTTGGCCTATCTGATCCTGATGGATCAGTTTCCGCGCAACATGTTCCGCGGCACGGGCGAGGCCTTTGCCACCGACCGTGAGGCGCTGGCGGCGGCCAAGGCGGCGATCGGGCGCAAATGGGATCTGCGCATCGACGAACCGGCGCGGCAGTTCTTTTACCTGCCCTTGATGCATTCCGAGAATCTCTGCGATCAGGAACGCTGTATCCGGATGATCTGTGAGCGGCTCGACGAGACCGGGGCGGGCAACCTTCTGCATGCGCGGGCGCATCGCGAGGTGATCCGCAAATTCGGCCGCTTCCCCTATCGCAATGATGCGCTCGACCGGGCCACGACCCTGCCGGAACAGGCCTATCTCAAGGCCGGGGCCTATGGCGAAACGGTGCGCCAATTGCAAAGCGCCGACGCGGCCTAAGGGGCGCGGGCGCGGCGAAAGCCAACTAAAAGACGGGTATCCATGGACCGGGGGCGGCGTTATGCTGCCCCTGTGGGCTGTCGCGTTGCGGTGTCTCGCAAGATAGTTTAATATCAAACTATATCTCAGGCAGGAGGGCCGTATGGCGTCGCAAAGCTTTGACTTGATTGTAATTGGGGCCGGTCCCGGCGGGTATGTAGCGGCCATTCGCGGGGCGCAGCTTGGCCTCA
Source organism: Roseovarius nubinhibens ISM (assembly GCF_000152625.1). Lineage (GTDB taxonomy): Bacteria > Pseudomonadota > Alphaproteobacteria > Rhodobacterales > Rhodobacteraceae > Roseovarius > Roseovarius nubinhibens. The sequence continues at coordinate 2,242,063 of NZ_CH724156.1, forward strand.
AGGTGGCCGTGGTCGAACGCGAACATATGGGCGGTATCTGCCTCAACTGGGGCTGTATTCCGACCAAGGCGCTGCTGCGCTCGTCGGAAGTGTTCCACCTGATGCACCGGGCCAAGGAGTTCGGGCTCAGCGCCGAAAAGATCGATTATGACATCGACGCGGTGGTCAAACGCTCGCGTGGGGTGGCCAAGCAGCTCAGCGGTGGGGTGGCGCATCTTCTCAAGAAGAACAAGGTGACCGCCATCATGGGCGAGGCGACGATCCCCGCCAAGGGCAAGGTCACGGTCAAGACCGAGAAGGGCAGCGAAGAGCTCACGGCGAAGCATATCGTGCTCGCCACCGGGGCGCGGGCGCGGGAATTGCCGGGGCTCGAGGCCGATGGCGATCTGGTCTGGACCTATAAACACGCGCTGATGCCGCCTCGGATGCCCAAGAAGCTCTTGGTCATCGGGTCGGGGGCGATCGGCATTGAGTTTGCCAGTTTCTACAACACGCTTGGTGCCGATACGACGGTGGTCGAGGTGATGGATCGGGTGCTTCCGGTCGAGGATGCCGAGATCAGCGCCTTTGCCAAGAAGCAGTTCGAGAAACAGGGCATGACGATCATGGAGAAATCCACCGTCAAGAAGCTCGACCGGGCCAAGGGCAAGGTCACCGCCCATATCGAGCGCGGCGGCAAGACCGAGACGCTCGAATTTGATACGGTGATTTCGGCGGTGGGGATTGTCGGCAATACCGAGGGGCTGGGGCTCGAGGCGCTCGGCGTCGAGGTGGACCGGACCCATGTGGTCGTCGATGAATATTGCCGCACCAAGGTCGAGGGGCTATATGCGATTGGCGACATCGCCGGGGCGCCGTGGCTGGCCCATAAGGCGAGCCATGAGGGCGTCATGGTGGCCGAGCTGATTGCCGGGGGACATCCGCATCCGGTCCGCCCCGAGAGCATCGCGGGCTGTACCTATTGCCATCCGCAGGTGGCGAGCGTCGGCCTCACCGAGGCCAAGGCCAAGGAAGCGGGCTATGACATCAAGGTCGGGCGCTTCCCGTTCATCGGCAATGGCAAGGCCATCGCGCTTGGCGAGCCGGAGGGCATGGTCAAAACCGTGTTCGACGCCAAGACCGGCGAGCTGCTGGGCGCGCATATGGTGGGCGCCGAAGTGACCGAGCTCATCCAGGGCTATGTGGTGGGGCGGCAGCTCGAGACCACGGAAGAAGACCTGATGAACACGGTCTTCCCGCATCCGACGCTCAGCGAGATGATGCATGAGAGCGTGCTCGACGCCTATGGCCGGGCGATCCATTTCTGAGCTGGCGATAGTCGGACAGGACCAATCGGGGGAGCGTGACCTTTCGGGGACACGCTCTTCTTGTTTCAGGCTGTGTCACCAGCTCTCTTGTCTTGTCTGATGGCGCCGGTCTAGGCAGGTCGGGACAGAGATGGAGAGTTGATGTCCCGCGTTTGATTTCGGCAGGCTGACTGCCGAAGACTGCAAGACGTACCGCGAACTCCCGTGCCATGGGCGCGACGGAGGCGCATGATCTGTGGAAATCCATTCTTATAGAGCCCCGTAGGGGCAAACGAAGGAGGCTCTGACAGTGATCAGGCCTTTCAAGGCGGCCGATCGTGAGATCGTGCTGAACATTTGGCGTGACAGTTCGGCTGTGGCGCATCCCTTTCTCGGCCAGGACATCATGGAAAAGGCCGAAACGATGATCCGGGACACATTGCTTGATCTCGCCGAGATCTGGGTGATCGAAGCCGACGGCAGACCTGCCGGCTTTGTCGCGCTGTTGGGCAATGAGGTCGGCGGGTTGTTCCTGCATCCTGATGCCATGGGGCGCGGTTTGGGCCGGGCGTTGATGGATCACGCCGTATCGCTCAAGGGGGCTGTGACCCTGGAGGTGTTTCGCGACAATCACATCGGGCGCAAGTTCTACGCTCGATATGGTTTCAAAGCGCGAGGGGAGAGCCTCGATGCGTTCTCTGGCCATCAGGTGATCCGTTTGGATTACACGCCAGGTTGATCAGCGATCCATTGCAAAAGGTTGTTCCCGGTGCGCCGGGAACAACCAGCATCCGTGCAGCCTTTCCCTCGGCCCTGCAATCTGGAAAGATGCGCCAAAACAAGGGAGGGCAGGGATGCCGAGCATTAACCGCGTCGTGATGCAGCGGACCTCGCGCAAGTGGCTCGAAGAGCTGCCTTTGCACGACATGGATGCGGCGGAAATCTCGGGCAAGACCGGGCGGCGGTTTGAATTTCGCAGCTACAAGCGGTTTCGGTTCCCCCGGTATGACATCTGCGATCAGCCCTTTTTCAGTTCGGAAGGCGAGGTGCGGACATTCGACATCATCCTCGCCAATCAGGTCTGGGAGCATCTCGACCGGCCCTATGCGGCGACGCGCCATGTGCGCGAGATGCTGCGGCCCGGCGGCTATTTCTGGCTCGCCGTGCCGTTCTTCATCCCCTTTCACGAGGCGCCGATTGATTGCAGCCGGTGGAGCGCGCGGGGGCTGCGCAACCTGCTCATCGAGGTGGGGTTTCACCCCGACAAGATCCGCGCCGAGCAATGGGGCAACCGGCAGGCGGCGCTGCGCAATTTCGAGACGCCCTGGCCGCCCGGCTATGATGCCGAGACGGATGATCTCGAAAACGATCCCGAGTTCCCGATCTGCGCCTGGGCGCTGGCGCAAAAGTGACGCGCGCGCGGGCGAGGTGCCAAAGCGAGATGCGTCCTGCTGACAAAAAGTGACGGTAATCCACGGCGTTCACAGTTTGTTCAGCCTTGGGGGTTGGCGTTGTCGTGTCGCGGCTCTATCTAGGGCGGGTGTATTCCGGGGGTGATGATGGCCGAGCAGACACATATCGAGGTGCGCGGGGCGCGCGAACATAACCTCAAGAATATCGATGTGAACATTCCGCGCAACGAGCTGGTGGTGATCACCGGGCTGTCGGGCTCGGGGAAATCGAGCCTCGCCTTCGACACGATCTATGCCGAGGGGCAGCGCCGCTATGTCGAGAGCCTCAGCGCCTATGCGCGGCAATTCCTCGACATGATGCAAAAGCCCGATGTGGATCACATCAGCGGCCTCAGCCCGGCGATTTCCATCGAGCAAAAGACCACCTCGAAAAACCCGCGCTCGACCGTTGGTACGGTGACCGAGATCTATGACTATATGCGGCTGCTCTTTGCCCGCGCGGGCACGCCCTATAGCCCCGCCACCGGCAAGCCCATCGAGGCGCAACAGGTGCAGGATATGGTCGACCGGGTGATGTCGCTGGAGGAGGGCACGCGGGCCTTTTTGCTGGCCCCGATCGTGCGCGACCGCAAGGGCGAGTATCGCAAGGAATTTCTCGAACTGCGCAAGCAGGGGTTTCAGCGGGTCAAGGTCAATGGCGCGTTTCACGAGCTTGATGAGCCGCCGACGCTCGACAAGAAATTCCGTCATGACATTGATGTGGTGGTGGACCGGATCGTGGTGCGCGAGGGGATGGAGACGCGGCTCGCCGACAGTTTCCGCACCGCTCTTGACCTCGCGGACGGGATTGCCGTGCTCGAGACCGCGCCCAAGGTGGGCGAGCCGGAGCGCATCACCTTCAGCGAGAATTTCGCCTGTCCGGTGAGCGGCTTTACCATTCCCGAGATCGAGCCGCGGCTGTTTTCGTTTAACGCGCCCTTTGGCGCCTGTCCCGAGTGTGACGGGCTTGGCATGGAGCTGTTCTTCGACGAGCGGCTGGTGGTGCCGGATCAGAACCTCAAGGTCTATGACGGGGCGCTGGCACCGTGGCGCAAGGGCAAATCGCCCTATTTCCTGCAGACCATCGAGGCCATCGCCAAACATTACGAGTTCGACCCGCAGACCAAGTGGAAAGACCTGCCCGCCCATGTGAAACAGGTGTTTCTCTATGGGTCGGGCGATGAGGAAATCCCCTTTCGCTATGACGAGGGCGGCCGGGTCTATCAGGTCACCCGCAGCTTTGAGGGGGTCATTCCCAACATGGAGCGGCGCTATCGCGAGACCGACAGCAACTGGGTCCGCGAAGAGTTCGAACGCTATCAGAACAACCGCCCCTGCGGCACCTGCGACGGCTATCGCCTTCGCGAAGAGGCGCTGGCGGTCAAGATCGCCGGGCTGCATGTGGGGCAGGTGGTCAACATGTCGATCCGCGAGGCGTTCGAGTGGTGCGAGACCGTGCCCGAGAGCCTCAGCGCCCAGAAGAACGAGATCGCGCGCGCCATTCTCAAGGAGATCCGCGAGCGGCTCGGCTTTCTCAACAACGTCGGCCTCGAATATCTGACGCTGTCGCGCAATGCCGGCACGCTGTCGGGCGGCGAGAGCCAGCGCATCCGTCTGGCGAGCCAGATCGGCTCGGGTCTGACCGGGGTGCTCTATGTGCTCGACGAGCCGAGCATCGGGCTGCATCAGCGCGACAACGGGCGGCTTCTCACCACGCTCAAGAACCTGCGCGATCAGGGCAATACGGTGATCGTGGTGGAACATGACGAAGAGGCGATCCGCGAGGCGGATTACGTTTTCGACATCGGTCCCGGTGCGGGCGTGCATGGCGGCCAGGTGGTCAGCCATGGCAAGCCCGAGGTGGTGGCGGCGGATGAAAATTCGGTCACCGGGCAATATCTGTCGGGCCAGCGCGAGATTGCCGTGCCCGGCGAGCGTCGTCCCGGCAATGGCAAGGCGATCAAGGTGGTGAACGCCACCGGCAACAACCTGCAAGGGGTGACGGCGGAGTTCCCGCTTGGCCGGTTTGTCTGTGTCACCGGCGTGTCGGGGGGCGGCAAATCCACCCTCACCATCGAGACCCTGTTCAAGACCGCGTCGATGCGGCTCAACGGAGCGCGGCAGACGCCGGCACCTTGCGAGACGATCAAGGGGCTCGAACATCTCGACAAGGTGATCGACATCGACCAGCGGCCCATCGGGCGCACGCCCCGGTCGAACCCGGCCACCTATACCGGGGCCTTCACGCCGATCCGCGACTGGTTTGCCGGGCTGCCCGAGGCCAAGGCGCGCGGCTACAAGCCGGGGCGGTTTTCCTTCAACGTGAAGGGCGGCCGCTGTGAGGCCTGTCAGGGCGACGGGGTCATCAAGATCGAGATGCATTTCCTGCCCGATGTTTATGTCACCTGCGAGACCTGCAACGGCGCGCGCTATAACCGCGAGACGCTTGAGATCCGGTTCAAGGGCAAGTCGATTGCCGATGTTCTCGACATGACGGTCGAGGATGCGCAGGAGTTCTTTAAGGCGGTGCCGTCGATCCGTGAGAAGATGGATGCGCTGATGCGCGTGGGGCTTGGCTATATCAAGGTCGGGCAGCAGGCGACGACCCTTTCGGGGGGCGAGGCGCAGCGGGTCAAGCTGTCGAAAGAGCTGGCCCGGCGGTCGACGGGGCGGACGCTCTATATCCTCGATGAGCCGACCACGGGGCTGCATTTCGAGGATGTGCGCAAGCTCTTGGAAGTGCTGCATGAATTGGTCGAGCAGGGCAATACGGTGGTGGTGATCGAGCACAATCTCGATGTGATCAAGACCGCCGATTGGCTGTTGGATATTGGCCCCGAGGGCGGCGATGGCGGTGGCGAGATCGTCGCGACCGGCACGCCCGAGGATGTGGCCGACGCGCCGCGCAGCCACACCGGGCGCTATCTCAAGGAGATCCTCGCCGGGCGCAAGATCGCGGCGGAATAGGGCGCGGGCCATCAGGCGGACAGCAAAAGGGGCGGCACCGGGCCGCCCCTTTCATGTTGTGGGATCGCGGTGGATTACAGCGCGGCGCGGGCGATGCGCAGGAGTTGCAGCATCTCATAGGCGCTGTCTTCGACCATCAGCACCTCGCCATTGACCACGGCGTAATTATAGCCATCGGCCAGTTCCGGCAGCGCGTAGGTCTGCACCAGTTCGGCCTGGGTCAGGGCGGCGGCGGGCGAGACATAGGTCGTGTCCTTGAGCTCGACCGTATGGGCCAGCTCGTTCACCTCGATCAACGCCAGATAGTCGGCATCGGTCAGGAGCACCGGCAGACCGTCGATCAGCGCGTATTTCTGACCTTCGGGGGCCGGGTCGAGATCGTAGATCGTGGCGATCCGATCCGAGCTTAGCAGCAGGTCGATCTCGGCATCGGTGGCGACGGCGACATCGCCGGTGCTGGCACTGGCATCGCTGTCGACCGCGACAAAGGCGGTGCGGCGCTCTTCGAGCAGATCTTCGAGCCGGTCGCTGTCATAGCTCACCCATTCCTCATAGGTGACGCCCTGTTTGGCGAGCCCCGGCGGCACGCAGGCCGGTGTCTTGTTCATCAGGCCCGGCGGGCAGTTGCGATAGGTGATGATCTCGGCCACATCGGCGTTTTCGATGGTCACCGGCTCGGTCATGAGTTGCAGCGACGTGCGTTCGATCACCTCGACCATGTTGCGATCCTGCGGCGCCTTGGCATCCATCAGGGCCTGCACGAGTTTCTCGCGCTCTTCGGCCGAACGTTCGATATCGGCCTTGAACATCGCCATATGGCGTTCGCGGGCCGCGTCATCGGTCTCTTTCAGAGCTTTTTCGAGATCTTTCTCGAGCTCTTTTTCGACCTTCTTCAGGTCTTTATCGAGAGATTTCTCAGCCTTTTCAGCGGCTTTGGCCTCTTGCTCGGCACGTTTTTCGGCGTGTTTCGCAGCCTTTTCAGTGGCTTTCTCGACCTTGTCGTCGAGCTTTTCGGCGCGTTTTTCCGCCTTGTCGGCGGATTTCTCTGCGGCTTTCTCGGCGCGGTCCTCGGCCTTGTCGAGCTCTTTCTCGGCCTTATCCAGCGACTTGTCTGCCTGTTTCTCGGCGCGGTCGGCGGCCTTGTCGGCGCGTTTCTCAGCCTTGTCTGCGGCCTTGTCTGAGGCTTTCTCGGCCTGCTTTTCAGCTTTCTCAGCGGCCTTTTCGGCGTCCTTGGCGGCCTTTTCGGCGGCTTTTTCGACCTCTTTGATCTCGTCCTTGACGCGGATCACCTGGGCGCTGTCAAACCCGGTGGTCAGGGCCTCGACGGAGGTGGCTGTGGGGCTGCCTGTGGCCAGCGCGCCGGTGGCCGCACCTGCGGCGATGAGGGTGATGGCTGTTAGGGGATGTTTCATGGGATCTCCTCTCCTTTGGCTTTCACCCCGAATATCGGGATGGGGCTCGTGAGCCTCTGGGGGGTCCAACGTGACCCCCCGTGCCGATGTTCCAAGAGAAAAGATCGGGTCGGCAATCAGCCGCGTTTGCGCGCCTCGAACCGGGGCAGCATGGCCGAGAAATCGCGCCCCAAACCGTCTTCGCCTTCGACGAATTGGGCATAGAGATCGCGTGCCGCCTGACCCATGGGCGTGTCGGCATCGGCCTCTTCGGCGGCTTGTTGGGCGAGGCGGAGATCCTTGAGCATCAGCTCGGCGGCGAAACCGGGTTTATAGCCATTGTCGGCGGGGCTTTGCGGGCCGACGCCGGGGGCCGGGCAATAGGCGTTGATCGACCAGCTATAGCCCGAGGAGGTCGAGACCACGTCGAACATTGCCTGCCGGTCGAGGCCGAGCTTGTCGGCCAGCGCGAAGGCCTCGCAGGTGGCGATCATGGTGACGCCGAGGATCATGTTGTTGCAGATCTTGGCAGCCTGGCCATTGCCCGAGGGGCCGCAATGCACGGCCTTTTGGCCCATGATGTCAAAGAGCGGTTTGGCCGTGGCAAAGCCCGCGTCATCGCCGCCGACCATGAAGGTCAGCGTGCCGCCCGAAGCGCCGCCGATGCCACCCGAAACGGGCGCGTCGAGCGCCGAGAGACCGGCCTTTTGCGCGTCTTCGGCCACGGCGCGGGCGCTGGCCACATCGACGGTGGAACAGTCGAGAAACACCGCGCCCTTGGACATGGCGGGGATGATTTCGGCGGCGACTTTGCGCAGGATGTCGCCATTGGGCAGCATGGTGATCACCACCTCGGCCCCGGTCGCGGCCTCGGCCCCGCTGGCGGCGAGGGTGACGCCCTCGATCGCGACATTGGCCATGTCAAAGCCGGTCACCTCATGGCCTGCCTTGGCCAGGTTGGCGGCCATCGGCCCGCCCATATTGCCCAAACCGATAAATCCGATCTTCATGACATGTCACCTTTCGTGTCAAATGTGAGCTTGTCCGCACCGAGCGGCAAAAGCATCTGTGTGGCGGCCATCTGGGGCGGCGCGTCTAGGGAATGCTGCCAGTTGGGGCTGCGGTCCTTGTCGATCACGGCGGCGCGGATGCCTTCGAGAAAATCGCTCTTGTCCTGCGCGCGATGGGTAAAGCGGTATTCCAGCTCGAGCGCGCGGCGGATGTCGGCGGCGGGGCCACGCAGCCGGTGGATCATTTCCACCGTGGCGGCCATCGAGAGCGGCGAGTTGCGGGCCAGCGACCTGAGCGTGTCGGCGGCGAAATCGCCGAGATCAGCCCGCAGGGCGTTGAGAATGTCGAGCAGCGTCTCGCCCGAGAAAAACCCATCAATCGCAGGCTGTTGCGCGGCAAGCGGTGCGTCGGGGGCGGGCAGGGCGGCGGCCAGTAGCGGCGCGGTGTCGCCGCATTGGCAAAGCGCGTCGATGAGCGCGGGCCAATTGGCTTCGGGGATGTAGTGATCGGCAAAACCCGCAAAAAGCGCGTCGCCCGGTCCCATGCGGGCCCCGGTGCAGCCGAGATATTCGCCAAGCCGCCCCGGCGCGCGGGCCAGCAGCAGCGAGCCGCCCACGTCGGGGACGAGGCCGATGCCGCATTCGGGCATGGAAATGCGCGAGCTGTCGCCCACCACGCGATGCGAGCCGTGGCAGGAAATGCCGACGCCGCCGCCCATGGTGAACCCTTGCATGAAGGCGACGTAAGGCTTTGGATATTCAGCGATTTTCGCGTTGAGACGGTATTCGTCGCGCCAGAAATTCTGGCCATAGGCGACGTCGCCGGCGCGGCCACGGCTGTAGAGTTCCTGGATGTCGCCGCCGGCGCAGAAGGCCTTGTCGCCCTCGGCGTCGATGATCACCAGCGCGACGTTGTCGTCGTCAGTCCAGGCGTCGAGCGCGTCCTCGATGGCGAGGCACATCTCGTAGCTCAGCGCGTTGAGCGCCTTGGGCCGGGTCAGGGTGATGCGCCCGGCGCGGCCTTCGATGCGGATGGAGAGATCGCTCATCGTTCGGCCAGAAGGTTGCGGGCGACGATCAAGCGCATGATTTCATTGGTGCCTTCGAGGATTTCATGGACCCGCAGATCGCGCACCAGCTTCTCGATCCCGTAGTCGGCGAGATAGCCATAGCCGCCATGCAATTGCAGGCATTGGTTGACGATATGCGAGCCGGTTTCGGTCACGAATTTCTTGGCCATGGCGCAGAATTTCGTGGCGTCGGGGGCACCGGTGTCGAGCTTCCACGCGGCGTGGCGGAGGAAGGTGCGGGCGGCTTGCAATTCGATCTCGAGATCGGCGAGGCGGAATTGCAGGGCCTGGAATTGGTCGATGGATTTGCCGAAGGCGCGGCGTTCGGACATGTATTGCAGCGTCAGGTTCATCGCGGTCTGTGCGGCCCCCAGAGAACAGGCCGAGATGTTCAGGCGGCCGCCGTCAAGCCCTTGCATCGCATAGGAAAATCCGCGCCCCTCTTCGCCCACGAGATTGCCTGCGGGGACGGTGCAATCGTCGAACTGGACCTGCGCCGTGGGCTGGCTGCGCCAGCCCATCTTGTCCTCGAGAGCGCCGAAGGAGAGGCCGGGGGTGCCGTCTTCGACGAGCAGCGTGGAGATGCCTTTCGGGCTGTCATCGCCGGTGCGGCACATGACGACATAGGCGTCGGAATAGCCGCCGCCGGAGATGAAGGCCTTGGTGCCGTTGAGCCGGTAGCCTTGATCGGTCTTTTCGGCGCGGGTTTTGAGGGCGGCGGCGTCGGAGCCGGAGCCGGGTTCGGTCAGGCAGTAGGAGAGCACTTTCTCCATCGCCAGCACCTCGGGCATGACCCGCGATTTGAGGGCGTCGCTGCCGAAGGTGTCGATCATCTTGGCGCACATGTTGTGGATCGAGAGAAACGCGGCGACAGAGGGGCAAGCCATTGACAAAGCTTCGAAAACCAGCGTCGCATCGAGGCGCGACAGGCCCGAGCCGCCGCTGTCTTCGCTGACATAGAGACCGCCGAAACCGAGCTCGCCGATCTGCGGCCAGAGCTCTTTGGGGATGGTGCCTTGGGCCTCCCAGTCGCGGGCGTGGGGCGCGATATTGTCCTGCGCAAACGCCTGCGCCATATCGAAGATGGCGGTCTGTTCTTCTGTCAGTGCGAAATCCATGGCAGCCCCTCCCAAGGCGGTGCGATTTGAATTGAACGCGTGTTTAATTACAAAAATTTGCAGAACTATTGCAAGCGCCCTCGGCGGCGGTGGGGTGGTGAAAACGTCACATCGGTATCACGTCGGTAAAACGACGGTAACACGACAGTGCAGGAATCAAGGGGTCAGCGCGGCCTAAGGGCAGGCCAAAGGCCGGGCCAAGGACGGGCCAGAGACGGCCCGAAATCCCCGGTGAAAGATCTTCGCGTCAGAGGTCTTCGTGAAACTCGTTGATGAGATGCTGCACCACGGCGTTGAGCGCCATGTCGTGATCGCCGGTCCGCTCATGGGCCTCGGCATAGGCGGCGCGTTGGCGACCCGAGCTGCCGCCCGAGGCGGCCATGTCACGGGCGACGGCCACTTCGCGCAGCGAGTTGAAATGTCCCGCGTCGGCGGCGATGAGTTCGAGGATCTCGTCGACGAGGATCGGGAAATCGACGATCTCGCCCCGGCCAAAATCAATGAGCCCGCGTTCGGGGCCATAGCGCTGTGCCCGCCAGCGGTTTTCCGACAGCAGGAACGTGTCATAGATGCGCCAGCGCTGATTATGGGTGGCGAGCCGCCAGAGCATCCGGCTCAGCGCCTGAGTGAGGGCGGCGAGGGTGAGCGCATGTTCCATCCGGGGCTGTACGTCGCAGATGCGCGATTCGAGCGTCGGGAATTTCGACGAGGGGCGCAGATCCCACCAGATTTTCGAACTGTCCTCGATCACCCCGAGATCGACGAGGGTCGAGACCGAGCGTTCAAATTCCGAAAAGCTCTCCATCCTTGGCGGCAGGCCGGTGCGCGGCAGGTTGTCGAAGACCGAGAGCCGATAGCAGGCGAGCCCGGTGTCCTGACCCTGCCAGAAGGGCGAAGAACAGCTCAGCGCCAGAAGATGCGGCAGGAAATAGCTCAGCTGGTTCATCAGGTCGGTGCGCCGGTCGGGATCGTTGATGCCGACATGGACATGCATGCCGCAGATCAGCATGCGCCGCACCACCGCCGCCAGATCGGTCTTGAGCGTGTTGTAGCGGTCGCGGTCGGTGTTCTTTTGATCGCGCCAGTCCGAGAACGGATGGCAGGAGGCGGCGATCGGCGCAAGATTGTGCTTGGCCGCCTGCCGGGCGACGCAGGCGCGCAGGTGGCGCAGATCCTCGCGGGCCTCGGCCACGGTGGCGCAGACCTTGGTGCCGATTTCGATCTGGCAATTCATGAATTCCGGGCTGACCTGCTCCTGCAGCTCGACCTGACAGGCCTCGAAGAGCTCTGGCGGGCCTTCGGCCAGGGCAAAGCTATCGAGATCGACGAGAAGATACTCTTCTTCGATGCCGATGGTGAAATCGGGTTCAGCTATGGCCATTACACACCTCACACGTCAGTTTTCTTAAGAAATAGCGTGATGGCGGCTTTGCCAAGAAAATTCGTACCTCAGCCGCGATGGCGGATCACCACCACGCCAAAAAGGGCCATGGCGGCCAAGGTGATGAACGAGCCGAGAATGGCCAGCCCGTGATGGCCGCCGGCGATCGTATAGGCGGTGCCTGCCACCATGGTCACCACCCCGATCAGCGAGAGCCAGTAATGCGCCCGGCAGTAGAAGCCCAAGGCGCTCTCGGGGACGCAATGGTAGAAAAGGCCGAAGATCAGGAAGAGCACCCCGCCCACCAGATTGAGATGGGCGTGAGAGGGCATCTGGCTATGGTCGCCGACCATGCCCATCTGAATGCCCCAGAGCATGCCGAAGAGCAAAAATCCGATTCCGGTGAGTAGAAAACGCAATGCGATACGCGACATGGCCTGTCCCCCCAAAGACGCGAACATTCGAGATGCCCCGACCGGGGGCGGTTGCGACACATCACAATCACCACTTGCCAAGGCGCAGCCTAGCAGGTTTTGGCCCAAAAAGGGAGAAATTTGTGCGTTTGGGGCGGGTTAGCCGAGTTTCTCGCGCAGCGCCGCATTGACCGGGGGGGTCACGAATTTGCGCACATCGCCGCCGAGCCGGGCGATTTCCTTGACCAGTTTCGAGGCGATGGCCTGATGGCCCGCGTCGGCCATGAGAAACACCGTTTCGACACTGTCATCGAGGGCGCGGTTCATGCCGACCATCTGGAACTCATACTCGAAATCGGCCACCGCGCGCAGGCCGCGCACGATGACCTGGGCGCCGACATCCTTGGCGCAGTCGATGAGCAGGTTCTCGAACGGGTGCACGATGATTTCGGCGCCGGTCTGTTCGCTCAGCTTGGCGCATTCGCGTTCGATCATGTCGACCCGTTCCTCGAGGGTGAAGAGCGGCCCCTTGTCGCGGTTGATGGCCACGCCGATCACCAGCCGGTCGACCATGACCGCCGCGCGGCGGATGATGTCGATATGGCCCAGAGTGATCGGGTCGAAGGTTCCGGGATATAAACCGATGCGCATGGGCGGGCTCCGTCGTTCAAACGCGGCTACGCAACACGGTTGCGCGTGGATTTGCAAGGGGTTGCGTGGTTCTACGCAAGATCGAGAAGGGGGCCGGGTGTCGGGCCGCAGGTCGGGCGGGGCGTGATAGGGGCATGACGCGGGGCTAGTGCCCCATGATCATCCCTTGCAGCGCGTCCTTTTCCATGGCGAGTTCCGACAGGCGCGACGAGACCACATCGCCGATGGTGACGATGCCGACCAGCTCGCCATCTTCGACCACGGGCATGTGGCGGAAGCGGCCTTCGGTCATCCGGGTCAGCACCTGATCGGAGGTGTCGCCGCGGGCGCAGCAGACCGGGTTGCGGGTCATCATGTCGTCGATCCGGTCGCTCAGGCAGGTTGCCCCGCGCACCGCCAGCGAGCGCACGATGTCGCGCTCGGACAGGATGCCCTGGATCTGTTTGCCATCTTCGGAGACCACCAGGCCGCCGATGCGGCGTTCGGCGAGGATACGCGCGGCGTCCGAGACCAACGTGCCGGGTTTGATGGTGATGACCTTGTCATCGCCCTTGGCCTTGAGGATCTGTTGCACGAGCATCGCGGAAACTCCTTTTGTGACAGGCGTGTAAACCAGCGTCCCGCAAAAGGGGCCGACCTGTCAAGTCAGCGCTTCGAGCCGGGCCACTTCGCGGCGCATCCCGTCGGAGAGCGCGGCGGCAAAGCGGTTGAGCCGATCGGTGCGCAGATTGTCGCGGTGACGGATGAGATAGAAGCTCCGCGTCAGGCTCACCTCCTCGGTCAGGATCTTGGTCAGACCCTCGGTGAAGGGGATGGCGAAATCATGCATGATGCCGAGGCCCGCGCCCTGCCGGATCCAGTTGATTTGCACCGAGACCGAGTTGCTGGCGAGCTGGACCGTGTCGAGGCCGGTGGCGCTCAGGTAATCGAGCTCGCGGTCGAAGATCATGTCCTGGATATAGCCGATGACGCGGTGGTGTCGCAGGTCGCTCAGCCGGGTGATCGGCGGGTGCCGGTCGAGATAGCTCTGGGCGGCGGCGAGGTGCAGTTTATAGTCGCTGATCTTTTCCACATGGAGCCGCCCGGCGGTCGGCGCGCTGACCCCGATGGCCATGTCCGCCTCGCGTTTCGACAGGTTCACGATGCGCGGCAGGGCGACGATCTGGACCTCGAGATCGGGGTGTTTCTCGACAATGGCGGCGCAGACCTGGGGCAGCAGGAAATTGGCCGAACCATCGGGCGCGCCGAGGCGGATCTGGCCGCTCAGCGGGCCTTCTTGGCCGGCGACATCCTCGAAGGCGCGCATCATCTCATCCTCGGCGCGGGCGGCGTGGGACAGAAGGCGCTGGCCCTCGAGGGTGAGCGCATAGCCTTGCGGCGACTTGGCGAAGAGCGGCGCGCCGAGGTCGAGCTCGAGCCGCGCGATGCGGCGGCCGACGGTGGCGGGATCCATCTTGAGCACCCGGCCCGCGCCCGAGAGCGACTCGGCCCGGGCCACGGCGAGAAAGACGCGCAGATCGTCCCAATTGGGGGCTGTGTCGGACATGGGCGGGCTCCGGTCTGGGGGTGGGTTTTGCAAAAATGCAAAACGGCTTTTGATATATTGCCTCTTTTCCCGTCAAAAATGCAACGCTATCTTGGCGCCGAAATCAGGAGGATTCCCATGCAAGAGCTTCACCACTTCATCGACGGCGCCCTTGTCAAAGGCAAGTCGGGCCGTTTTGACGACGTCTTCAACCCCGCCACCGGCGAGGTCCAGTACAAATGCCCGATGGCCAGCGTCGACGAGACCACCGATGCGATCGAGCGGGCCGCCAAGGCGCAGCCCGCCTGGGGCGCGACCAACCCGCAGAAACGGGCCCGCGTGATGATGAAGATGGTCGCGCTGATGAACCGCGACATGGACAAGCTCGCCGAGGCGCTGAGCCGGGAGCATGGCAAGACCATCCCCGACGCCAAGGGCGACCTGCAGCGCGGTCTCGAAGTGATCGAATATTGCGTCGGCGCGCCGCAGATGCTCAAGGGTGAGTTCACCGACAGCGCAGGCCCCGGCATCGACATGTATTCGATGCGCCAGCCGCTCGGCGTTGTGGCCTCGATCATGCCCTTCAACTTCCCCGCCATGATGCCGCTGTGGCATGTCGGCCCGGCGCTGGCTTGCGGCAATGCCGTGGTGCTCAAGCCCTCCGAGCGTGACCCCTCTGTGCCGCTCATGCTGGCCGAGCTCTTTGTCGAAGCGGGCCTGCCCGCCGGATGTTTCCAGGTCGTCAACGGCGACAAGGAAGCGGTCGACACGCTGCTCGACAGCGAGATCATTCAGGGCGTGTCCTTTGTCGGCTCGACCCCGATCGCGCAATATATCTACAGCCGCGCCACCGCGAATGGCAAACGCGCCCAGTGCTTTGGCGGTGCCAAGAACCACATGATCGTGATGCCCGATGCCGATATGGATCAAGCCGCGGACGCGCTGGTCGGGGCCGGGTTTGGCGCGGCGGGCGAACGCTGCATGGCGATTTCGGTGGCTGTGCCGGTGGGCGAGGAAACCGCTGACCGTCTCATCGAAAAGCTGGTGCCGCGCATCGAAAAGCTCAAGGTTGCGCCCTATACCGCAGGCGACGATGTCGACCTCGGCCCGGTGGTGACCGCCGCTGCCAAGGAGCGCATCCTCGGCCTCATCAACTCGGGCGTCGAGCAAGGGGCCGAGCTGGTCGTCGACAACCGCGATTTCAAACTGCAGGGCTATGAAGACGGGTTCTTTGTCGGGCCGCATCTCTTTGACCGGGTGACCCCGGACATGGATATCTACAAGCAGGAAATCTTTGGCCCGGTCCTGTCGACCGTGCGCGCAGAGACCTATGAGGAGGCGCTCAAGCTGGCCATGGATCATGAATATGGCAATGGCACCGCGATCTTTACCCGCGATGGTGACACGGCGCGCGATTTCGCCAGCCGCGTCAACATCGGCATGGTCGGCATCAACGTGCCGATCCCGGTGCCGCTCGCCTATCACACCTTTGGCGGCTGGAAGAAATCCATGTTCGGTGACCTGAACCAGCACGGTCCGGACAGCTTCAAGTTCTACACCCGCACCAAGACCGTCACCTCGCGCTGGCCCTCGGGCATCAAGGAAGGCGGCGAGTTCAACTTCAAGGCGATGGACTGATCTACGGGTCGATCCAGCGGCCCTGATGAGGGCCTGACATCACGCGGCCCCGCCATTTGGCGGGGCCGTTTGCGTTTGGGCGGGGCGGGCATCTCGGCATTCGTAAAGAAAATATTAACCAAGCTCCGGCAGATCGGGAGGGGTCGAAACAGGAGATTTGAGAATGCGTGTTTGCAGCATGTCCGGGCGATTTGGAGCATGGAATTTGAAAACGAGGCTCACGGCGGGGGCCTTGGTGTTGGCGCTGTGGCCGCTGGGCGGCGGGGCGCAGGAGGCGCTGCCGCTCTCGGAACTGCGGCGCGAGATCGCGGAGATTGACGCAAGCGTGGCTGAGGCCGAGGCGCAGAAGGCCAAATATGGCGCGGGGCTGATCAGCACGCTGATGGAGGCGCGGATCGAGACGCTCAAGCTCACCCGAGCGGTTCTCGAAAACCGGGTGGCGGGCGAGGCGGGCGGCGCGCAGAGGGTGATCGAGCTGCCGGTGACGCAGCCCGATCCAGAGCTCGCCGACAAGATCCTCGCCGAGATCCTTGCGCAGCAAAAGATCGTCGCGGCGGCGGAGAAGGAGGCACAGGGTGCCAGCGGGCTTATCGGCGCGGTGGCGCAGAGCCGGGTAGAGACCGAGAAGCTGTCATTGGCGAACCTGCGGGGCAATTGGCTCGCCGCGACTTACGGCATCCTTCTGCCGATCACACCGCCGGTGGCGGGTGAAAGCAGCGCGCAACCCGCGCCTGCCAAGACGGCAACGGCCCAAAGCGCCGCCGCCACGCCTGAGGGGACTGAGGCAGGGCCGGACTGGGCCGATGCGGCCCATCCCGAGATTGATTACAGCAAGGCGATCTTCTCTCAGCTGCATCGCGAGAAATTCACCATTCACGGCTGGTGGGGGCTCTCGCAGGATCGCGCCGCCATCGACGACAGCCCCAAGATCTTTGGCATCAACGTGTCGGAATATAAGGAGGGGCTGCAGCTCTCGACGCCCAAGCTCTATGTCTCCTGCAAGGAGGGCGAGACCAGCGTCGTCTTTGATGCCGATGATTATATTCTCAGCGATTACAATGTGAACACGGTGCCGGTGACCTATCGCATCGATGGGCAGGACGCGGTGCAGGACCGGTGGTCCAAGCTCACCAGTTCCAAGGGCGGCGGTCTCTTTGGGGCCCAGGGGCAGCGGATGATCCGGCAACTCTATGACGCCGAAAAGCTCTTTGTCCGGCTGACCGAGAAGAACGGCAAGACCCATGACGCGACCTTTCAGCTGGCGGGCGGTCAGGCGGTGTTCGATGCGGCGGCGGCGGCTTGCGGGTTCTCGACGCTCGACCTGACGGCGGCGGATTACCGGGCGATTCAGACCATGCTCAATTCCGCGGGCTATGAGGCGGGCACGCCGGACGGGGTCTGGGGCGCGGGATCGGCACAGGCGATGCGGGCGTGGCAGGCGGAGAATGGCCTTGCGACCACGGGGGCACCGGACCGGGCGAGCCTTGCGGCGATGGGGATGAACTAGGGGGCGGCGATCCGTGGCCTAGCGCCAGAAGGCCAGCCATTCGATCGCGGCGCTCAGCTTGCGCAGGAGGAAAAGCGTGCCATCGCCGTGCTGATAGGTGAAATCGAGCACCAGGCCGATCACGATCAGCAGGGCGAGAAAAAAGGCAATGCGGTTCGTCATGCGGGTGGCCCGAAAAGAAAACGTCCCGCCGGGTATGCCTGACGGGACGTTTCGGTGCAAGGAGGCGGGTGGGCTTAGCCCAGCTTGCCCATCGCGACGGCCACATCGGCCATGCGGCAGGAGAAGCCCCATTCATTGTCGTACCAGCTCAGCACGCGCACGAGGCGGCCGCCGATGACCTTGGTCTGGGCCGGGGCGAAGATCGAGCTTTCTTCGGTGTGGTTGAAATCGATCGAGACCTTGGGTTCGGGATCATAGCCGAGCACGCCCTTCATCGGGCCTTCGGCGGCGGCGCGCATGGCGGCGTTGACCTCATCCTCGGTCACGTCTGTCTTGGCGACGAAGGTCAGGTCGACGGCCGAGACATTGGGGGTCGGCACGCGGATGGCCGAGCCGTCGAGCTTGCCCTTGAGGGCGGGCAGCACCTCGCCCAGCGCCTTGGCGGCACCGGTGGAGGTCGGGATCATCGACATGGCGGCGGCGCGGGCGCGGTAGAGATCCTTGTGGCGACGGTCGAGCGTCGGCTGATCGCCGGTATAGGCGTGGATCGTGGTCATGATGCCGCTCTCGATGCCGAAGGAATCGTCGAGCACCTTGGCCACCGGCGCGAGGCAGTTGGTGGTGCAGGAGCCGTTCGAGATCATCGTGTCCGAGGCTTGCAGCTCGTTGTCATTGACGCCGAAGACGATGGTGCGGTCGACATTCTTGCCGGGCGCCGAGAGGAGCACTTTCTTGGCGCCGCGCTCGAGATGTTTCTTGGCCTTTTCACCGTCGTTGAATTTGCCGGTGCATTCCAGAACCACGTCGCAGCCGGACCAGTCGAGCTCGTCCATGTCATAGGTCGAGAACATCTGCATCGGGCCGCGACCCAGATCCATCGTGCCATCGCCGAGGGTGATCTCGTTGGCGAAACGGCCATGCACGCTGTCATATTTGAGCAGGTGGGCGGCGGTTTCGAGCGGGCCGGTGGCGTTGACCTTGACGACCTTGATGTCGTCACGGGTCGATTGCGCGATATGGGCGAGCGTGCAGCGGCCGATGCGGCCGAACCCGTTGATGCCGACGGTGATGGTCATGGGCGTGCTCCTGAGCTTTGTGAAACTTACCCGCGATATAGAGGGGGGGGCGCAGGGCCGAAAGGGACAAAACGCAAGGCTTTGCCCTTGTTAGCGATAAATTTCGGCCCTGTGGCCTCAGGCCGGGCGCAGGCCGAGCATCTCGCGCGCCTGGGCCGGGGTGGCGACGGGGCGGTCGTATTTGGCGCAAAGATCGGCGGCGCGGGCGATGAGCGCGGCGTTCGAGGGCGCGAGCGTGTCGCGGTCGAGCCGCACATTGTCCTCGAGACCGGCGCGGGTGTGACCGCCCGAGGCGATCGCCCATTCGTTGATGGTGAGCTGGGCCGCGCCGATGCCCGCGGCGCACCATTCGGCGTCGGGCGCGCGGCTTTGCAGGATGTGGCGGTAGAAGTCGAACACCTCGCGGTCGACCGGCATGGCGTTTTTCACCCCCATGACGAACTGCACATAGAGCCTGCCGGTGAGCACCCCCTCGGCATGGAGGCGGATCGCCTGCAGCACATGGCCGAGATCAAAGGCCTCGACCTCGGGGGTGATGTCATGGGCGCGCATTTCCGCCGCCAGCCACTCCACCAGATCGGGCGGGTTCTCATAGACGCGGGTCGGGAAATTGTTCGACCCCACCGAGAGCGAGGCCATGTCGGGGCGCAGCGGCAGCATGCCGCCACGGGTCTGGCCCGCGCCAGAGCGGCCGCCGGTGGAAAACTGAACGATCACGCCGGGGCAGTGTTTCTCCAGACCTTCCTTGAGCCGGGCGAATTTCTCAGGATCGCTCGACGGGGTTTCATCATCGTTGCGCACATGGGCGTGGATGATGCTGGCCCCGGCCTCAACGGCGGCGTGGCTGCTTTCGATCTGTTCCGTGACGGTGATCGGCACGGCGGGGTTGTTGGCCTTGGTCGGCAGTGAGCCGGTGATGGCACAGCACAGGATGCAGGGTTTGGTCATGTCCGGTCCTTGGGCCTAGATGTCGAAAAACACGGTCTCATCCGCGCCTTGCAGGCGGATGTCGAAACGGTAGACGGGCGCGCCGTCGCGGATCTCGCGCCGGGCGATGAGCGTGTCGCGGCGGCTTTCCCATTCGATGAGGCCGAGGACCGGATCGGCGGCGTTGGCGTCCGCTTCGTCGTCGAAATAGAGCCTTGTGTTGAGACCGATGTTGATGCCGCGCGCGACGATCCAGAGATTGAGATGCGGCGCCATGAGACGCCCGCCGCGGCCCATGACGGGCCCGGGTTTGACAGTATCAAAGCCCCATTCGCCGGTGTCGAAATCGGTGATCACCCGGCCCCAGCCGCGAAAGCCTTCTTCGGTCCCGCCGGGGTCTTCGGGATGGGCATAATGCCCGGCGGCATTGGCCTGCCAGACCTCGATCAGCACATCCTTGACCGGCGAGCCGGTGCCGTCGGTCACCAGACCTTCGACGCGGATGCGTTCGCCCGCCGCATGGGGGCCTGCGATGTCCCAGCCAAGCTCTTGCGCGTAGATGTCAAACCCGGCCGCGCCGGGGGCGAGGCCGATATGGACATAGGGCCCGGCGGTCTGCGAGGGGGTTTCCTTGAGGTAGTCGAGACGTTGCGCCATGTCAGCCTCCCTCGGGGCGGTTTTCGAAATAAGTCGCGCGCCGCCCGCGCAACACGATGTCAAAGCGATAGGCGATGGAATCGAGCGGGATCGTCGCGTTCATGTCGAGCGCGGCGGTGAGCTGATCCACGGCGGCGGGGTCTTTCAGCGTCTGCACGATGGGGCAGCGCGCGATGAGCGGGTCGCCCTCGAAATAACATTGGGTGATGAGCCGCTGCGAAAAGGACGTGCCGAAGACCGAAAAATGCACATGCGCCGGACGCCAGGAATTGACCCAATTGCGCCACGGGTAGGCGCCGGGTTTGACGGTGTGAAAGACGTAATAGCCCTGGTCATCGGTGAGCGTGCGCCCGCAGCCGCCGAAATTGGCATCAATGGGCGCGAGATAGCCATCCTTGCGGTGGCGATAGCGCCCGCCGGCATTGGCCTGCCAGATTTCCACCAGCACATGCGGCACGGGGCGCGCGTTTTCGTCCAGCACCCGGCCATGCAGGATGATCCGCTCGCCAATCGCGCTCTCCCCGGCGGTGGCGTAATTGTGCAAAAGGTCATTGTCGCCCGGGTTGATGTCATCGTTGCGAAAACTCGGCCCGGTGATTTCGCTGGCGCTTTGTTCAAGGCTCAGCAGCGGGAAGCTGGGCGCGCGCGAGACGGAGGTTTTATACTCAGGCGTCAGCGCCGGGGCGTGCCACTGGCGGTCGCGCTGATAATATTCGGCGGGCGTTTTCATGCCTCGGCCTCCATTTCCGCATAGGTTTCCTTGGCCAGCCGGATCGCGTGATTGGCGCGCGGCACACCGGCATAGATGGCGACATGTTGAAACGCTTCGATCACGTCGGATTGGCTCGCCCCGGTGCGGGCGGTGGCGCGGATATGCATGGGGATTTCCTCGAAATTGCCGGTGGCGGCCAGCAGCGCGAGGGTCAGCATCGAGCGTTCGCGCGGGCTGATCGCGTCGCTGGCCCAGACGGTGCCCCAGGCGCCTTCGGTGATCAGCGTCTGAAAGGGGGCGTCGAAATCGCTCTTGCAGGCTTCGGCGCGGTCGACATGGGCATCGCCCAGCACGCGGCGGCGGGTGTCCATCCCGGTCGTGTAGCGGTCGGTCGGGGTGCGCTCAGTCGGGGGGCGTTCAGACATGGGCGGTCTCCTTGAGAAAATCGGACAGGATCGCCGCATAGGCGGCGGGGGCCTCGACACAGGGCAGGTGGCCGGTGTCGGGCAGGGTCGCGAAGCGCGCGCCGGGGATGAGCCGGGCGGTGTCGGCGACGAGATCGGGGGGGCTCGCGCCATCCTCGGCCCCGGCGATGGCCAGCGTCGGCAGGGTGAGCGTGGCGGTGGTGGCGCGCAGATCGGCCCCGGCGATGGCGGCGCAGCAGCCGATATAGCCCTCGGGCGGCGTGCGGGTCAGCATGTTGCGCCAGAGCGCCAGCTCGGGCGTGGCGCGGAAGCGCGCGGCGAACCAGCGCTCCATCACCGCGTCAGCAATCGCCTCGATCCCGCCGGCGCGGATGGCGGCAATGCGGGCCTGCCAGGCCTCTGGCGTGCCCATGGCGGCGGCGGTGTTCGACAGGACCAGCGCCGAGAGGAGATCGGGGCGGCGGGCGGCGAGTGCCTGCCCGACCATGCCGCCGATGGAGAGGCCGATGAAGGTGACGTTTGTGAGGTCGAGATACTCGATCAGCGCCTCGGCATCGCGGGCGAGCGCGTCCATGTCATAGGGGCCGGGCGGGCAGGCGGAGAGCCCATGCCCGCGCATGTCATAGCGGATGAGCCGCAGACCGACGGGCAGATGCGGCAGGAGCGCGTCCCAGAGCCGCAGATCGGTGCCGAGCGAATTGGCAAAGACCAGCGGGCGACCGCCGGGGTCGCCATCCTCGCGCCAGTGCAGCGCGGCCTCGGCCCAGTTCAGCATACGCATCAGTATGGAAGCCCCACGTAGTTTTGCGCAAAGACCTTCTGCGCCGCCGCGTTGTCGCGCAGGAAGGCGACTTCGGCCTGTTGCATCTTGATATCAAATTCCGATTGATGCGGATAGCGGTGCAAGAGGTTGGTGGTCGACCAGCTAAAGCGTTCGGCCTTCCAGACCCGGGCGAGGGCGCGTTCGGAATAGCGTTCGATCCCGTCGCTGTCGCCGTCGAGGTAATGCTGTCGCAGTCCGGTGTAGAGGTAATGCACATCGGAGGCGGCGGTGTTGAGCCCCTTGGCCCCGGTCGGCGGCACGATATGGGCGGCGTCGCCACAGAGAAAGAGCCGCCCCCATTGCATCGGCTCGCAGACGAAGCTGCGCAGAGGCGCGATGGATTTCTCGATCGAGGGGCCAGTGATCAGCCGGTCGGCGGCATCTTCGGGGATGCGTCGCTTGAGCTCTTCCCAGAAGTTGGCATCGCTCCAATCCTCGGGACTGTCGGAGAGGGCGCATTGGATGTAGTAGCGGCTGAGCGTGGCGCTGCGCATCGAGCACAGGGCAAAGCCGCGTTCGGAGCCGGAATAGATCAGCTCGTCATGGACGGGCGGGGTTTCCGACAGGATGCCGAGCCATCCGAACGGGTAGATTTTCTCATATTCGCGCCGCACCGAGAGCGGGATGGTCTGACGGCTGACGCCGTGGAACCCGTCGCAACCGGCGATGAAATCGCAGTCGATGCGGTGTTCGGTGCCGGCCACATGATAGGTGACATGGGGCGCGTCGCTCTTGGCGTCATGGATGGTGACGTGATCGACATTGAAGAGGGTGGGCGCGCCTGCGGCCTCGCGCGCGTCATAGAGATCGCGGGTGAGCTCGGTCTGGCCATAGACGATGACATCGCGGCCGGTATGGGCATGGAAATTGACCCCGAATTGCGTGTCGCCATAGGCGATGACCGTGCCCTCATGGGCAAAGCTTTCGCGGTCCATGCGGTCGCCCGCGCCCGCCTGCCGCAGCAGATCGGCAGTGCCGGTTTCCAGAATGCCCGCGCGGATGCGGCCCAGCACATAGTCGCGGGTCTTGCGTTCGAGGATGACGGTGGCGATGCCCTGACGGTGCAGAAGCTGGCCGAGCAAAAGCCCCGAGGGGCCGCCGCCGATGATGCAGACCTGAGTGCGCATGTCTCTCCTCCCAGACGGACCCGCCAAACTGTTGGAAAAGAGAATGACTTCTGTATCGCGGTAAGTAAAATGACTTGTGTGACCGTATTCTTGTCAAAAGTGGAAAGAAAATAGATGATCGACCGCCGGATCAAGTTCCGCCATATCCAGTGTTTCGTGGAGATCGTGCGCCAGAAGAGCATGAAACGCGCGGCCGAGCGGCTCTATCTCACCCAGCCTGCGATTTCGAAGACGCTCAAGGAGCTTGAGGATATTCTCGGGGCGGCGATGCTCACCCGGAGCCGGGCGGGGGTGGCGCTCACCCGGCAGGGCGAGGTGTTCTTGCATTTCGCGGAGATGAGCCTCGCGGCGCTGCAGCAGGGGCTCGACGGGGTCGAGCAGGTCGGGCAGGCGGGGCGGGTGACGCTCACCGTGGGGGCGCTGCCGAGCGTGGCGGCGCGGCTCATGCCGGAGGCGGTGCGCGAGTTTCGGGCGCTGGCGCCGGAGGTGACGATCCGGCTCATCGACGGGCCGCATTCCTATCTCATTGATCTCTTGCGGCGCGGTGGCGTCGATCTCGTCATCGGGCGGCTGGGCCAGCCGGACACGATGCAGGGGATTTCCTTCACCCAGCTCTATAATGAATATGTGGAGTTCGTGACCCGGCCCGGGCATCCGCTGCTTGAGGCGCCCGATCTCAAGCGGATCGGCGAATGGCCGGTGATTTTCCCGGCGGCGGCCTCGGCCATCCGGCCGTTGGTCGAGCGGATGATGATTGCCCATGGCATTGGCGAGCTGCCGAACCGGATCGAGAGTGTCTCGGGCGCGTTCGGGCGCAATTTCACCCGCAATTCGGATGCGATCTGGATCATTTCGGCGGGGGTGGTCGCCAAGGAGGTGGCCGAGGGCAGCCTTGTTCGGCTACCGTTTGACACGGGCATCACGGTGGGGCCGGTGGGGCTCATGACGCGGCCCGACAGCCAGCCGAGCCCGGCAGAGCAGGTGTTCCGCATGGCGGTGGGCACGGTGGTCGCGGCGATGGATGAGGAGATATGATTGCCAATCGGGGCAAGTAAACGCGCATAAATGTCAATTTACTCGCATTTTTGCGACAGTATAACGGATGGCGGAGGAGTGCGACCGGGGCGCGTCAGGCGTCAGGAGGGCTGTGGAGGCAGCCCGCGGGCGCAGCTCCGATAGGCAAGGGAGGACGCCATGAAGATCACAGCGAAACTGAGCGCCACGGCATTGGGTCTGGCGCTGGGCATTGTCGGGGCGAGCGCCGGCTATGCGGCCGAGTTTGAATTCAAGCTGCACCATTTCCTGAGCGCCAAGGCGCCGGTGCATACCCAGATGCTCGAACCTTGGGCCAAGCAGGTGGAGGAAAATTCCGGCGGCCGGGTCAAGATCGAGATTTTCCCGTCGATGACGCTCGGCGGGCGTCCGCCCGAGCTCATCGGGCAGGCGCGCGATGGCGTGGTCGATCTGGTCTGGACGCTCAATGGCTATACGCCGGGGCTCTTCCCGCGCACCGAAGTGTTCGAGCTGCCCTCGGTGGCGGCCAATGATCCGGCGGCGGCGAATATCGCCATGGCCGAGATGTTCGAAAGCGATCTCAAGGACGATTACAAAGGCGTCGAGGTGATGTTCCTGCATGTCCATGCGGGCAATGCCATCCACATGCGCGACAGCGAAGTGCGCAAGCCCGAGGACCTCGCCGGGAAAAAGATGCGCATCCCCTCGCGCACCGGTGGTTGGGTGATCGAGGCGCTGGGAGCGGCCCCCGCCGCGATGCCGGTGCCGGAACTGCCGCCCGCGCTGCAAAAAGGCACGGTCGATGGGGCGTTCATCCCGTGGGAGATCATTCCGCCGCTCAAGATCCAGGAGCAGACCCAGTATCAGATCGAAGGCTTCGAGGAATATCGCTTTGGCAACTCGACCTTCCAGGTCTCGATGAACCAAGGGCGCTGGGACGGGCTTCCGGAGGATATTCAGAAGGCGTTCCGCGATGCTTCGGGTGGCGATTGGCCCAAGCAGGTGGGCGAGATCTGGCGCGCCTCGGATGATTTCGGCATCAACATGGCTGTTGAGGCGGGCAACACCCATATCACGCTCAGCGAAGAGGAAACCGCCGCCTTTGAGACCGCTCTCGAACCGGTGGTCGACCGCTGGATCGAGGATGTGAAATCCAAGGGCGTCGATGGCGCGGCGCTGGTCGAAAAGGCGCGTGGCCTGATCGCAGAGCACGCGACCCGCTGATGCAAACGACGCAAGATAAAGCCCGTGGCGGCGCGTTCTGCGCCGCCGTGCGCAAGCTGGCAACGCTCTGGGCGTTGTTCGGCGGTGTGGTGCTGTTGCTGGTGGTCGGGATCAACATGGTGTCGGTGATCGGCACGCTGTTTGGCATGTCCTTTCCCGGCGATTTCGAGTTGACCGAAATGGGCGTGGCGGTGGCGGCGTTCGCCTTTTTGCCCTTTTGCCAGGTGTCCGGGGCCAATGTGACGGCCGATATTTTCACCGCCGGGGCGTCGCCGCGCTGGGTCGCGCGGTTCACCTTTCTCGGTGCGCTGGTGGCCTTTGTCTTTGGGGTGATCCTGATCTGGCGGATGTTTCACGGGCTAATAGATCAGCGCGCCTATGACTATACCACGGCCATTCTCGCGGTGCCGATCTGGTACGCCTTTGTGCCGGTGCTCGCCTCGCTCGCGCTGCTGTGTCTGGCGGCGCTTTGTACCTTGATCGAAGAGGGCCGGGTGGCCCGCGGGGGAGACGCGCATGTCTGACGCCTTGATGCTCGGGCTCGGGGGGCTGATCTGCCTTATCGGGCTCATCGCCATTCGCATGCCCATTGCCTATGCGATGATCCTTGTCGGCGGCATTGGCACGGCGGTGATCAACGGGCCGGGGCTGGTGCTCAGCCAGCTCAAGACCTTGGCCTATGGGCAGTTTTCCATCTACGACCTGTCGGTGGTGCCGATGTTCATCCTGATGGGGGCGGTGGCCTCCAAGGCGGGGTTGAGCCAAGCGCTGTTTCGCGGGGCAAACGCCTGGCTCGGCTGGTTGCGGGGCGGCACGGCGATGGCGGCGATCGCGGGCTGTGCCGGCTTTGGCGCGGTTTGCGGCTCGTCGCTGGCGACGGCGTCGACCATGGGCAAGGTCGCGCTGCCCGAGCTGCGGCGCTACAAATATTCCGGGGCGCTGGCCACCGGCACGCTGGCGGCGGGCGGGGTTCTCGGCATTCTCATCCCGCCTTCGGTGGTGCTCATCATCTATGCGATCATCGTCGAGGCCAATATCGTCACCATGTTCATGGCGGCGTTCCTTCCCGGGCTGCTGGCGGTCATTCTCTTTTTGCTGACGATCGCGATCTATGTCGCGCTGCGGCCCGAAGCAGGACCGCGCGGCGGCACGCCGGAACGGGCGGAGTTTGTCGAGGCGACGCTCGGCCTCATTCCGGTGCTGGTCATCTTTGGGCTGGTCATCGGCGGGATTTACGCAGGTCTCTTCAACCCGACGCCAGCGGCGGCGGTGGGGGTGTTTCTGGTCTTTGCCTTCGGGTTGGCGCAGGGCCGGTTGAGCCGCGCCCATATCCGCGAGGCGCTGCTCGAGACGGCATCGACCAGTGGCATGATCTATCTCATCTTGCTGGGGGCGGAGCTGCTCAAGATTTTCATGTCGCGCTCGGGCCTGCCGCAGGAGGCGGCGCTCTGGGTGGCAAACTCCGGCCTCGCGCCGATGACGGTGATGGTGGTGCTGTTGCTGGCGCTGATCGCGCTCGGCTGTCTGATGGATTCGCTGTCGATGATCCTTTTGGTGATTCCCTTCTTCTGGCCGGTGCTCGTTGAGGTGAATGGCGGCGTCTATCAGGGCGCGGACGGCTCGGGCTATGGCATGAGCACCGAGGATCTGAAGATCTGGTTCGGGATATTGGCGCTTATCGTGGTCGAGCTCGGGCTCATCACGCCGCCGGTGGGGATGAATGTCTTTGTCATCTCGTCGCTGGCCGAGGACATCCCGATGGGCGAGACCTTCAAGGGCGTGGCACCGTTTTTCTTGGCCGAGCTGCTCCGGGTGGTGATCTTGCTGAGCTTTCCGGCGCTGACGCTCTGGCTGCCTTCGGTGCTGAGCTAATCGGGCGTGATGGGCGGTTTTGGGCCTGATCTGGGCAGATGCGAAGGGCGCAGAAAAAATCCCGGTCTTATCAAGGGATAACGTCACGGTCCTTAGATCGTCGGTTGACCGTTGCAACCACAAAGGATAGTGTGTGCATCCTTCTTCCACGCTAAATCCGGTCCTGCCATGTCACGTTTCGCTGCCCCTATTTCCGCGTCCATCTGGGATATGAAATATCGCTACAAAGAGCCTGACGGGACCGTTCATGACGGCTCTGTCGAGGATACGTGGCGGCGGATCGCCCGCGCCCTGGCGCAGGCGGAAAAGACGCCCGCAGACTGGGAAGGCCGATTCTTCGAGGCGCTGGAGGATTTCAAATACCTGCCCGCAGGCCGCATCACCGCCGGCGCAGGCACCGGGCGCAGCGTGACCCTCTTCAACTGTTTCGTCATGGGCACCGTGCCCGACGACATGGGCGGGATTTTCGACATGCTGCGCGAGGCGGCGCTGACCATGCAGCAGGGCGGCGGCATCGGCTATGATTTCTCGACGATCCGGCCGCGTGGCGCGGATGTCAAAGGCGTGGGCGCGGATGCCAGCGGGCCGCTGAGCTTCATGGATGTGTGGGACGCCATGTGCCGCACCATCATGAGCGCGGGCAGCCGCCGGGGCGCGATGATGGCCACGATGCGCTGTGATCACCCCGATATCGAACAGTTCATCGCCGCCAAATCCGATCCGGCGCGGCTTCGTATGTTCAACCTGTCGGTTCTGGTCACCGATCCCTTCATGGAGGCGGTGCGCGCGGATGGGTCGTGGGACCTGATCTTTGACGGCAAGGTCTACCGCACCATTCAGGCGCGTGATCTGTGGAACACGATCATGCAGGCGACCTATGATTATGCCGAGCCGGGCGTGATCTTCATCGACCGGATCAACGCGCAGAACAACCTCAACTATGTGGAAACCATCGCCGCGACCAACCCCTGTGGCGAGCAGCCGCTGCCGCCCTATGGCGCCTGCCTGCTCGGCTCGATCAACATGGCGCGGCTGGTGGCCGATCCGTTCTCGGAGGCGGCGCATCTCGACGAGGGCGCGCTCAACGATCTGGTCGAGACGGCGGTGCGGATGATGGACAATGTCGTCGACATCTCGCGCTTTCCGCTGCCCGCCCAAGAGGCCGAGGCGCAGAACAAGCGCCGCATCGGGCTTGGTGTGACCGGGCTGGCCGATGCGCTGGCGATGGTCGGGCTGCGCTATGGCTCGCCCGAGGCGGCCGAGCAGACCGGCGTCTGGATGGCCCGCATCGCCAATGCCTCCTATGCGGCCTCGGCCCGGCTCGCCGGGGAAAAGGGCGCCTTCCCGCTTTATGATGCCAAGGCCTATGCCAAGGCGCCGATGATCAAGAAGCTCGACGCCGAGACCCGCGCGCTCATTGCCGAACATGGTCTGCGCAATGCGCTTTTGACCTCGGTCGCGCCCACCGGCACCATCAGCCTCTATGCCGGCAATGTCAGCTCGGGGATCGAGCCGATCTTTGCCAACAGCTATACCCGCAAGGTGCTCCAGAAAGATGGGTCGCGCACCGAGGAAGAGGTGGTCGATTACGCCGTGCAGATGTGGCGCGACGTCAAGGGCGACGCGCCGCTGCCCGAGTATTTCGTCAATGCCCAGACGCTCAGCCCTGCCGATCATGTGCGGATGCAGGCGGCGGCGCAGGATTGGGTCGACAGCTCGATCTCGAAGACGATCAACTGCCCCGAGGACATTGATTTCGAGGCGTTCAAGGATGTCTATATGCAGGCCTGGGACACCGGCTGTAAGGGCTGCACCACCTATCGTCCGAATGACGTGACCGGCAGCGTGCTGAGTGTCGAGGCCCCGGCGAATGCAACCGCGGCCACTGGGAAGGATTTCCGGGGCAAGCTTGAGGCTCTTATTACCCAACGTGGAAAGACCATGCGTCAGGTTTCGCTCGATGCTGGGCTAAGCCATGGCTACCTGCATGGGATTATCAAGGAGGGGAAAGAACCCACTCTAGACCGCCTGCACAAAGTGGCCGAAGTTCTCGGCGTGGAGGTTTCGGAGATCGTCGGGAGCTCACAGAAAGCCCCGACCATCGTCGCCAATTCCGATGCCGAGCCGCAGACGCCGCATGGCGATGTGATCTACATGGCCGATCCGCTCGACCGTCCGCAAGAGCTCGAAGGGGCGACCTACAAGCTCAAATGGCCCGACAGCAGCCATGCCATCTATGTCACGGTGAATGACATCGTGCTCAACGGTCATCGCCGCCCGTTCGAGGTCTTTATCAATTCCAAGAACATGGAGCATTACGCCTGGACCGTGGCGCTGACCCGGATGATCTCGGCGGTGTTCCGGCGCGGCGGCGATGTGAGCTTTGTGGTCGAAGAGCTCAAGGCCGTGTTCGATCCGCGTGGCGGGGCCTGGATGGGCGGGAAATACATCCCCTCGATCCTCGCGGCGATCGGCGGCATTCTCGAACAGCATCTGATCCGCATCGGGTTTCTTGAGGGCGAGGGGCTCGGCCTCAAATCCGACCCGCAGGCGCAGGTGGTCAACCTCAACCAGCCGCGCGGTCAGGCCTGCCCCTCCTGCGGTCAGTTCGACATGCGCATGGTCGAAGGCTGCATGACCTGTGCCAGCTGTGGCCACAGCAAATGCGGCTAAGCGGCGAAGTTCGCTAAGCGGGATCTGGGGGGGCCTTGGCCCCCCTTTTTCTTGCGCGTTTCTGGCGCGGGGCCGATGCCCTAATCCTGATCGGCGTAGTCGCGGTCGAGCCGGGTGACGAGCCGTGTGTCGAGAAGCTGCCCCTCGCGGTAGAGGATCGGATAGGCGATGGCGGCGATCTGGCTGTTGATCTCTTTCAGCGCATGGGCGGTTTCGAGATGGATGTCGCTGCTGTCGAGGCTGATCCCGTTGCCGGTGCTGAGCCGTTTGAGGTGTTTCTTGCGCGTGGCGCGGTGCAGGCGGGTCATCTCGCCCTTTTCCTCGAGCAGAAGCCGGGCGCTTTCGACATCGCCGGAGATCAGCACATTCATCGCAAGCCCGAGGTTCTGCAGGATGCGGTCATGCATCAGCGTCAGCTCGTCGAGACCGGCGGGCGTCAGGCTTAGCCGTTCTTCGGATTTTTGCTCGGCGAGCTGGGTGATCCGCTTGACCAGAACATCGCCCGCCGCCTCGAGCGCGATGGCATATTCCATCAGCTCGCGCAGCTCCTTGTGGGTGCGTTTGCTGGCGTTGGCGCTGGGCAGTTCCGCGGCATAGCGGCGGATGTCGTCGAGCGCCTGGTTGAGGATATTGTCCTTGGCCCGCAAGAGCCGCATCTGCGCCGATTGGTAGTCGGTATAGAGGGTCATCGCCGGTTCGAGCATTTCCTGCAGCACCTGCGACATGCGCAGCACTTCGCGGCGCAGACAGGCGAGCGCCTGGGCCGGGTGGGCGAGCGCCGCCTGATCGAGCACCGAGCGGTGATGCAGTGGCAGCGCCGCCTCGGCGCCGATGTCGTCGGGCAGAGCGCGCAGCAGCGGTTTCTCCAGCCGCGCACAGATCGGCAGCAGGAGCAGCAGCGCGGCGTTAAAGGCGATATGGCTGGTGATCAGCACCTGACCCGGTCCCATGGCGGGCCAGAGCGACATGAGCCCGGTGCGGTTGATCACCACCACCGCCACCAGCGCGAGACTGCCGCGCAGCAGGAGATTGGCGAGCGGCAGGCGGCGGGCGCGGGACGGCAGCCCCCGGCTGAGCCAGAGCGGGATGAGCGCCGAGCCGAGATTGGCCCCCATCACCAGCGACAGCCCGGCCTCCACCGGCAGCGCGCCGATGGCCACCACCGTGACGCACATCAGCACCGTCGCCACCGAGGAATGCATGACAAAGGCCAGCGCCGCCCCGGCGAGGAAGGCGGTGATGAAATCGCGGGCGAGGTAATCGGCGATGGCGGGCAACATGGCGCTGTCGCGGATCGGCTCCATCGTTTCGCGCAGGAAGCGCAGCGAGATCAGGATAAAGGCGATGCCGAGCACGATGCGCCCGGCCTGTTTGAAACCGCGCCGCGAGGTCTTGAGAAAGAGAATGCCGCCGATGGCCAGCAGCACCGGCACCAGCCAGTCGATGCGCAGCGACAGCACCTGGATGAGCAACGCCGAGCCCAGGTCAGCGCCGAGGATCATCGCGAGCCCGGTGCCGAAGGGCAGCGCGCCCGAGGCGGCAAACCCCGCGACCAAGAGCGCCACGGCGGCCGAGCTCTGCAGCACGATGGCCATGACCGTCCCGGCCCCGGCCGCGCCCAGCGGGTGGCGCGCGGTGGTGATCCGGCGGCGGAACGAGGCGCCATAGGCGCGTTCAATCCCGGTGCGCACCATCCGCACCGCAAAAAGCAGCAGCATCGTCGCGCCGGTCAGCTGGATGAGAAATCCGAGGATGGCCATGACCCTATCCCTTGCGCGGCTTGCGGGCGACGACGGTTTCGATGTCCCAATCGGCCATGCATTTGCGATAGAGCGGCGCGAGCGGCACATCGGTGACCAGCATGTCGATGGCGTCGGGCGGGCAGGCGACGATGGGCGCGGTCTGGCCGAATTTACTGTGGTCGGCGACGACGAGGCTGCGCTTGGCCCGGCTCACCACGGCGCGGGCGAGCTCGGCCTCGGCGGCCCCGGCCAGCAGGAATCCCGAGGCCGGGTCGATGCCGTCGATGCTGAGCACCGCCATGTCGATGTTGAACCGCCCGACGAAATCGAGCGCGGTGTTGCCAAAGGTGCCGGCCTCGACCTCGCGCAGCTCGCCCCCGGCGAGCCAGACCGTATTGCCATTGCGCCGCATCAGCGATTGCGCCGGGTGCAGCCCGTTGGTCACCACGGTGAGATCGGAATGGTTGCGCAGCGCCTCGGCGACAAAGGCGGTGGTCGAGCCGACATCGAGAAAGACACAGGCGCCATTGGGGATGAGCCCCGCCGCCGTGCTGGCGATGAGCGTCTTTTCCGTGGCGTGTTTCTCGAGCCGGGAGATCACCGGCGAGGTGGCATCGGTATTGGCGAGATAGACCCCGCCATGCACCCGGTGGACGATGCCGGTCTTGGCCAGCGCCTTGACGGTGCGGCGCACGGTTTCCTCCGACACGCTCAACGCCTCGGCGAGCGCCGCGGTCCGGGCCGAGCCGCCAAGACTGCGCAACGTGTCGAGAAGCTCGACCTCGCGATGGGTTGTGTGTGTGTCTGTGGGTTTGCTCATGTCCCGCTCCTTAGCCTTAAATACATAGTATTTTCGCGCATAAGTCCATGGGCTCTGTGCGTGATTGCGTGAAAATATGTCTATAAGTGGAAAAACATGCGAAGTCATGCGGTGGCCTGTGCCTCACTGCTCTGTGGTCCGCCATGAGAGGGCCGTCGATCAGACGCAGGTTATCGTTAACGCAAGGTTAAATTGCGTATATTTTCCGCAAGATTGCGCGATGAGGTGGCAGGCCCGGGGGGTACCTGAATATATTTCCGCACAAATTCACACAAAACACCGCAAACTTCTTGATCCGAATCTGCTTTGCGGTTTTGCTGGTTTACGAATGTTGCCAGAGGGGGCCGGCGTGGCCAGCAAGCAGAACATTCTGTTCGTCGTCATAGATCAGCTGCGCGCGGATTGCGTGGCCGGTGCCTTGGCCAATTCCGCCCGGATGCGCAACTTGCAGGCGCTGCAATCCGACGCGGTGAGCTTTGCCCATCATCATTCGGTGACCAACCCCTGCGGCCCGTCGCGCGTGTCGATCCTGACCGGGCAATATGCGATGAACCATGGGGTGACCCGCAATGGCACGCCGCTGGCACAGGATGTGCCCAATCTCGCGACCGAGGCGCGGCGCGCGGGCTATGCGCCCCGGCTCTATGGCTATACCGATGCGGCGGTCGACCCGCGTGCCCATGATCCCGCCGATCCCAGGATGCACAGCTATGAACAGGTGCTGCCGGGCTTTGACGAGGCGCTGGAAATGCGCCTCGAGGAAAGCTGGCCCTGGCGTGGGTTTCTCAAGGCGCAGGGCTATGACGTGCCGGACTATCCTGCGATCTTTCGCTCTGACGGGCCGCGCCCCGATGCGCCCGCCTTTTACCGGGCCGAGCATAGCGACACCGCCTTTCTCACCGACCGGGTGATCGAGGATCTGCGCGGCCGGCCGCAGGGCTGGTTTGCCCATGTCACCTATATCCGGCCGCACCCGCCGCTTGTGGCGCCCGCGCCCTATAACACGCTGATCGATCGCGACAGCCTGCCCGCGCCGATACGTCCCCGCCCGGCTGCGGCGGAGCGGGCGGCGCATCCCTATAATGGTCCGGCCATGGATCAGCGGCCTCTGGCCGCCAATGTCGAGGGTTTCCCTGATCTCGAGGAGAGCGACGAGAACCTCGCCATGCTGCGCGCGATCTATCTCGGGCTCGCGGCCGAGGTCGATGACCATATCGGGCGGCTCATCGCCTTTCTCAAGGACAGCGGCCAATATGACGAGACGCTGATCGTGGTGACGGCGGATCATGGGGAAATGCTCGGCGATCATCACCAATGGGGCAAGATGAGCTATCGCAACGCGGCCTTTCATGTGCCGCTGATCATCCGCAGCCCGGCCCATCGCGCCCAGTTCGGCCGCCGCGTCGAGGCGATCACCGAATCCGTCGATCTGGCGCCGACGATCCTTGATCTCATCGGGAAGGACATCCCCGACACGATGGATGGCCAGAGCCTGCGCCCCTTTCTCGAGGGGCAGAGCCCGGCGGGCTGGCGCAACCACAGCTTTTCCGAGCTGAGCTATGGCGATCCGCTGGTGCCGACGCGCTGGCAGCGCGATCTGGGGCTGGCGGCGGAGGAGGCCAACCTGTCGGTCTTGCGCACGCGCGATCATGTGCTGGTGCATTTCAACGGCGGGCTGCCGCCTTTGTTGTTGGCGCGGGACGGGGATCACGAGGCTGAGGTTTCGGCGGACGCGGCGGCGCGCGACAGGATGTTCGAGATGACGCGCCAGCTGCTCGACCATCGGATGCGCCATGGCGGCGGGCCGTTCCGGCGCAGCATGATCACCGCCGAGGGGCTCAAGCGCGGGACGCGCGGCACCGGCGGGGCAGGGGCGACACCGCTGCCCCTTGCGCAAGTGTCATAAGGGAGATGGGGAATGGAGCGTGTCACGAAACCTTTGCATTCCCCTTGCAGAAATCGACGGGCCCGAGTGCGTGGGCCTGTGCGTGTGTCCGGGGGAACGGGCGGGTCGGCCATGTCGCATGGCGTGATCCGGGCCACCGCCGGGACGGGGTGTTTTGGGGACGTAACGGAACAGGCTGGATCTAGCAGATGGCTCGGCGGGCATCCCTGATGCGCCGCGCGGAGTGGTTTAACTTTCGGGGCGGGTCAGAGGACAGGCCCCGGTCAACCGGTCAAGGGGCAACGAGACCCCACGCCGATCAAATGGAACAGGAGAGGTTATGAAACGGATCTTACTCACTGGTGTGGCGATGGTGGCATTGCCCGCCGCGGCCTTGGCCGAATGCCCGGGGATCACCGTGGCGGATATGCAAGGCATCGCAAGCGGCGCCTTCCCACAGCAATATGAACTGAGCGCCTTTCAGGAGGCCGCCGGCTGCGAGATGGCCTTTACGGCGCATCCCGATATCGAGGCCCTGAACGGCCGCATCAAGGGCAATGAGGCGCTGCCCGCGCTCGCAGACCGCCTGCCGGCGGAGCCGCTCGTCGTGGTGCCCTATGACAGCATCGGCCAATATGGCGGCACGCTCGATGTGCTGTCGAACGCGACCGAGGCGGGCACCTCCGACTTTCTGTCGGTGCGCCATGTGAACCTCGTGCGCTATAGCGACGATCTTCAGACCATCGTGCCCAATGTCGCGAAATCCTGGGAATGGAACGAGGATTTCACCAAGCTGACCTTCAAGCTGCGTGCAGGCCACAAATGGTCGGATGGCGCGCCCTTTACCTCGGCGGATGTGAAATTCTGGCATGACAATCTGATGCTGGACACGAATATCTTTGAAAAGCCAAAGGATTACGTGACTGTCGGCGGCGAGACGATGACCGTGGACACGCCCGACGAGACCACCGTCGTCTTTAACCTCCCGGCGCCCAAGCCCGGGCTCTTGGCGCATTTCGCCACCCATTTCGCCCAAGGCTTCCAGCCCAAGCATTTCCTCGGTCAGTTCCACCCGGACATCAACGCCGATGCCGACAGCTATGCGCAGGGTCTTGGCTTTGAAAACGGCTATGACGCGATCAAGGCCTATTGGGGCAATTCCGACTGGACCGACACGCCGACGCCGATGCTGTCCAAGCCGGACCTCGTCGAGGGTCTGCCCAAGGCGACCTATCCGACGCTGGAAAGCCATATCTATGTGACCGACACCACCGAGGGTCGGCATCTCGTGGCGAACCCCTATTTCTTCCAGGTCGATCCGACGGGCCAGCAGCTCCCGTATATCGGCGAACAGGATGAGGTCTATATCAACGACAACGAGGTGCGTATCCTCAAGCTGGTCAACAACGAGGTCGATTACAAATCGCAATCTCTGCAGCTCGCCTCGGCGCCTATCCTTTTGGAAAATCAGGAAAAGGGCGGCTATAACATCTATCTGCGTCCCGAGATCACCATGGGGGCCTTTGGCTTTAACGTGACCCATGAAGACCCGGAAAAACGCAAGGTCTTTGGCGATCTGAAATTCCGCGAAGCGATGTCGCTGGCGATCAACCGGGAAGAGCTCAACGAGACGGGCTTTTTCGGGCAGGGCACGCCCAAGCAATATGTCGGCTTCTCGCCGCTGCCGGAATTTGCCGACCCGAAATGGGAAAGCTATATGGCCGAGTTCGATCCCGACGGGGCCAAGGCGCGGCTTGACGAGATCGGCATGAAAGACACCGATGGCGACGGCTTCCGCGAATTGCCCAATGGCGACAAGCTGGTGCTCAACCTCAACTATTCGACCCAAGGCATCGCTGGTCAGACGGTTGAACTGGTGGCGCAATTCTGGGCCGATGTCGGTATCCAGTCGACGGTGAAAGAGGTCACGCCCGACGAATACCGCTCGGCGCAATCCGCCAACAAGCTCGACGTCGCCATGTGGCGCAAGGGTCAGCCGCTCGCCATCGTGCTCGGCAATAACGAGCTCTGGGTGCCGCCGTTCGAGAACTATTTCGGCAACCGCAGCGGGATGCTCTGGGCCGAATGGGTCGATAGCGACGGTGCCGCCGGGGTGGAACCGCCGGAGCCGGTGAAACAGCTCATCGCGGATATCAACGCCTTCCAATCCGCCGATCAGGAAAGCCCCGAGTTCGCCGAACTGGGCGCGCGACTGGTGCAGACGATGACCGAGAACCTCTATTTCATCGGCACCGTCAACGCCCCGGCCCCGATCTATCAGAGCAAGCGGTTGCAGAACTTCACCGAGTTCAAGACCCACAGCTATGAATACTATCGGACCTACCCCTACCGGGCGACACAATGGTGGCTGACCGAGTGATCGGCCGCCTCTGAGCAATCGGCGCCGGGCGGCCACCCCCGCCCGCGCCACCCCAAGAAAACGACCGAACCGGCATCGACCGGCCTAGGCAGATAACAGGGAAAAGTGATGCTGAATTTCAGCCGTTTCGTGCTGACACGCGCCGTCATGGCCTTGATCACGCTGATCATCGTGTCACTGGTTGTGTTCTCGCTGATGGAGCTGGTGCCCGGCGATTGCGCCGAACGCTATCTCGCGTTCAAGAACACCCAAGGCTCTGGCATTTCGGTCGAGGATATCGAGATCGAGCGCCAGCGGCTCGGACTGGATCAGCCGTTCCTGGCGCGCTGGGGCAGCTGGATCATCAACGCCTTTCAGGGCGAATTTGGCGACAGCTGCATCCTGCGGGTCAATATCGCCCAACTCCTGGGTGACAAGTTCATGCTCTCGCTGACCATCTGCCTCGCCTCGCTGGCGCTGGCCTATGCCATCGCGATCCCGGTGGGCATCATCTCCGCCGCCACGAACAATCCCTGGCTCAACAACGGCTTGCGCCTGTTTAGCTATCTCGGCCTCGCGATGCCGAACTTCCTGCTGGCGCTGATGATCATGCTGGTCTCGACCGTCTGGTTTGGCGAAACGCTCACCGGGCTCTTTAGCAAGGAATACCGCGACGCGCCTTGGGATTGGGACAAGTTCGTCGATCTGATGAAACACGCCTGGCTGCCGATTTTCATCCTTGGCTGGTCGGCCACCGCCTTTGCGCTGCAAACGGTGCGGGCGCTGATGTCCGACGAGATCGGCAAGCTCTATGTCACCGCCGCCGCCGCCCGGGGCGTCCATGGGCGCAAGCTCTTGTGGCGCTACCCGGCGCGGCACGCGCTCGGCCCGATCGTCAACAGCCTCGGCTTTGACCTCAACCGGATCTTCAACGAACTGCCCATCGTGGCGCTGATCCTGACCCTGACCGAGGCGGGCGCGCTTCTGATCGAGGCGCTGGCGCGCTCCAACGACCAACAGCTCGCAGGCGCGATCATCTTTCTGCTGACCGCCTCCATCGTGACGCTGAATTTCTTCACCGACATCCTGCTGGCGGTGATCGATCCGCGCGTCCGCAAAAGCATTCTGAGGTAGACCGGCCATGAGTGACACCCCCTCGAACCCGACCGATCCCAACCTCGCACAGACGACCGGCCCCCATGTGGCCATCGTCGAGACCGAGGATGCCGTCGAGCGCCGCGCCAAAGAGGCCTATTTCACCGCCTCGCAGGGACAGCTCATCTGGGCCCGGTTCCGCAAGCAACGCGCCGCGATGATCGCCGCCTGTGTGCTGGTCTTTTTGATCCTCTCAGGCCTCTTTGCGCCGTTTCTCTCGCCCTATGATCCGACCATCGCCGGGCGCGACAAGGACTATACCAACGGCGCGCCGCAGATCCCGATGTTCTGCGACAAGAACGGCTGTTCAGCGCGGCCCTTTATCCATGGGGTCGAACGCGAACGGTCGATGGCCACCAATTTCCGCTGGGTGACCAAGGTCAACGAGGATGAGCGGCTCTACGTGAAATTCTTCGTCGATGGCGACCGGTACAAGCTCTTTGGCCTGATCAAGATGGACACGCATCTTTTCGGTGTCGAAGGCGGCAAGATCCATATCTTTGGCACCGACGAGGACGGGCAGGACATCTTTAGCCGCACGCTCCATGCCATCTGGACCTCGATGAAAGTGGGCACGATCGGCGTGGTGATCGCCTTTGTGCTGGCGCTGATCATCGGCGGGGTCTCGGGCTATTACGGCGGCTGGATCGACGGGGTGATCCAGATGATCACCGACGCGGTGCGCACGGTGCCCGCCATCCCGCTCTTCATGGCGGTGGCGGCCTTTATGCCACCCGAGATGACCGCCGAGGCGAGGTTCTTCTACATATCAATGATCCTCGGGCTCATCGGCTGGCCGACGCTGGCGCGACGGGTGCGGACCCATCTGCTCACCGAGCGCAATCAGGAATATGTGTTGGCCGCCCAGCTCTGTGGCGCCGGGCCGGGCCATGTCATCCGGCGGCATCTGCTGCCGAGCTTCACCAGCTATATCATCGTCGATCTGGTGATCTCCTTCCCCTACATGGTGCTGAGCGAAACCGCGCTGAGCTTTATCGGCCTCGGCCTCAAGGACCCGGTGAGCTCGCTCGGCGTGATGCTGCAAAAAGCCACCAGCGCCGACGTGCTCTTGAACTACCAATGGTATTTCATCCCGGTGCTCTTCTTCATCGCCCTCGTCATGGCCTTCGTCTTTGTCGGCGACGGGCTGCGCGACGCGGCAGACCCCTATTCGGATGCGCATAAATGACGGCCCTGATCGACGTTGAAAACCTGACCCTGCAATTCAAGACCGACGAAGGGCTCGTGACCGCGGTGGATGATGTGAGCTTTTCGCTCAACCGTGGCGAGGTCATGGGGCTGGTCGGCGAAAGCGGCTCGGGCAAATCCGTCACCGCCAAATCGCTCATGCATCTCAATGCGCGCAACGCGGTCTATGGACCCAAGAGCCGGATCACCCTGCACACCGACGAGGGGCCGATTGACGTGCTGTCGCTGACCCGTCCCGCCGATATGAAAGTGGTGCGCGGCGGCGCGATCTCGATGATCTTTCAAGAACCGATGGCGAGCTTTGCCCCGGCGATCACCATCGGCAAGCAGATGGTTGAACAGCTCCAGCTTCACGCGGGCATGAGCAAATCCCGCGCCAAGGAGGTCTCGGTCGAGATGCTCGACCGGGTCGGCATCTCGGACGCGGCGCGGCGGTTCAATCAATACGCCTTTGAGCTCTCGGGCGGGATGCGGCAGCGGGCGATGATCGCCATGGCGCTGTCGACCCGGCCCAAGCTCTTGATCGCGGATGAGCCGACCACAGCCCTCGACGTGACCATTCAGGCGCAGGTGATCGACCTGATGAAGGATCTCGTGGACGAGTTTCACATGGGCATCATCTTTATCACCCATGACCTCGGCGTCGTGGCCCAGACCGCCGACAAGGTCTCGGTCATGTATCTCGGGCGGCTCATCGAGGAAGGCCCGGTGCGGCCGGTGATCCGCGACGCCAAACACCCCTATACCCAAGGTCTCCTCGCGGCGCTGCCCAAGCTCGACAATCTCGACGCGCCGCTGACCCCGGTGCCGGGGGATATTCCCTCGCCGCTCGACCGGCCCTCGGGCTGTGTCTTTCACACGCGCTGCCCGAAATACCTCGGCGATGAATGCCGCCTGCAGGAGCCGCGCAACCGCATGGCCGCCCCCGATCACCGGGTCGCCTGCCACATCTATTCGGGAGACGGGCATGACTGAT
The DNA here is from genome assembly GCF_000152625.1 of Roseovarius nubinhibens ISM. GTDB lineage: Bacteria > Pseudomonadota > Alphaproteobacteria > Rhodobacterales > Rhodobacteraceae > Roseovarius > Roseovarius nubinhibens. Next base: position 2,282,309 of record NZ_CH724156.1, read on the forward strand.
CCTCTGATCCGCGCACGCAACCTGTCGGTCGGCTTTCGCATCGGCGGCGGGCTCTTCGGCAAGTCGATCCTCAAGGCGGTGGACAAGGTCGATCTCGATATCGAGAAAGGCGCGTTCTTTGGCATCGTCGGCGAAAGCGGCTCGGGCAAGACGACGCTCGGCCGGGCGCTGCTCAAGGCGGTGCCGATCACCGGCGGCGAAGCCTCCTACACCGATGACGAGGTCGATTACGATCTCACCACGCTCGACGGGGCCGAGCTCAAGGATTACCGCAAACGGGCCCAGCTCATCTTTCAGGACCCCTATGCCGCGCTCAGCCCGCGCATGACGGTACGCGACATTATCGCCGAACCTTTGGAAGTCATGAAACTGACGCAAAACCGACGCGATACCGATGCCCGAGTTCGCGAGATCGCGGCGAAATGTCGGCTCAATCTCGAGCATCTGCGCCGCTTCCCCCACGCCTTTTCCGGCGGCCAGAGACAGCGGATTTCCATCGCCCGCGCGCTGGTCTCCGGGCCGAAATTCATCGTCGCCGATGAAAGCGTCGCGGCGCTCGATGTGTCCATTCAGGCGGATGTTCTCAATCTTTTGAAGGAGTTGCAGCGCGACCTTGGGATCACCTTCATGTTCATCAGCCATGATTTGAGCGTCGTGGCCCACACCTGTGACCATGTGGCGGTGATGTATCTCGGTCGGCTCGTCGAGACCGCGCCCACCCGCAAGATCTTCGCCGCGCCCCGCCACCCCTATACCCGCGCCCTCTTTTCCGCCATCCCCTCCCTCGACCCCGACAGCAACGACCGCGCCCAGAAGCTCGAAGGCGAGATCCCGTCGCCCACCAATCAGCCGACAGGATGCAAATTTCACACGCGTTGTCCGCATGTTATCGACCGCTGCCGCAAGGAAGAGCCGGCGCTGGAACAGCCCGGAGACGGCCATGAAGTGGCCTGCCACCGCTGGCGCGAACTGATGGAATCAATGCCCGCGTAAAGCTTCGGAACGCTTTGCCCCGCTCGCGCGTTGCCCTGTCACAGGAACAAACGCGGAGCGGTGGCAATCATGTTGGATCAGAGCAAGGCGGGGCGTGTCGCCATCATCGGGATGGGGCCGCGCGGCCTTGGGGCGCTCAACGCGCTGGCAGAGCGCGCGGCTGAGGTGGATCGGATCATTGAGGTCGATGTCTTTGAGCCGGGACAAATCCCCGGTCCGGGGCCGAATTTCGATCCGGATCAAAGCGATCTCTGTCTTCTCAACATCCCGCTCCGGTCGATTGATCTTGGTGACCCCGCAGGCGAGGGCATCGGCCCCGGGCGGCTTATCGACTGGATCGAGGATGGGGAGGACGGCGAAACCTACCCGCCGCGCGCCTTTCTCGGGGCCTATCTCGCGCGTTGGTACACGTATCTCGCGAACTCGGTGCCGCATCTGCAGATCACCCATCAGCGGCAATATGTGCGCGACATTCGCGGCACGGCGGGGGCCTGGTATCTTTGGGGGCAGGAGGGGGCCTATGGGCCTTATGATGAGGTTCTCTTGACCCAAGGCCAGCCCGACACCGAGCCGGACCCCCAGATTGCCCGCTGGCAAGAGCATCTGCGCCAAGGCGCGGCGCAAGACAGCGGCGCCGAGATGCTGCCCGCCTATCCCGCGAACCGTCTCATGGCGGCGGCGCAGAGCTGGCGCGGGCGGACGGTGGCGATCCGGGGGCTGGGCCTCTCGACGCTGGATGTGCTGCGGCTCTTGACGCTCGGGCAGGGCGGGCATTTTGCCGAAGGGCGGTATCACCCGTCAGGAAACGAGCCGGCGCGGATCCTGCCCTTTTCGCTCAACGGGCATGCGCCGGTACCGAAACCGGCCAATGCGCAGCTCGACCGCAGATATGAGCCCACCGAGGCCGAAACCCGCGCCTTTGCGCGTGAGTTGGCGACGGCGCTGCGGCTTGGCCCGAAGGCGGCGGTGGCGCAGATCGCGCAGAGCCTTCTGGCGCCGACCTATCGCATCTTGGCGGAGGACGGGGTCGACTGTGGGCCGGGGACGGTCGAGGCCTGGCTCGAGACGGAGCGCGAGCATCCCGGAGCGCAGGAGTGCAACCCGCCGATCGCGGCGCTTCGTCATGGGATCGAGATGGCCATGGGCACCCGCCCGCCGTCGCCGGGCTATGTCATCGGGCAGGTCTGGCGCAAGTGGCAGGATGCCCTGCGGCGCGGCTTTAATCCCGGTCAGTCAGATGTGGAAACCGCGCGGGCGCTGGAAAAGTTCGACGAAGGGCTCAAGCGGTTTTCCTATGGTCCGCCGGTCTGTGCCGCGCATGAAATGCTCATGCTGATCGAGGTCGGGCTGGTGGATCTCCATGCCGCGGACGACCCGGATGTGGTGCTGACGTCGGAGGGCTGGCAGTTGCTGCCGGGCGACGACAGCAGCAGCGCCTCGGTGATGGTCGATGCGGTCCTGCCTGCGCCGACGCTTGATCATTGCCGCGACGCTCTGGTGCTGGCGCTGTGCAAGCGGGGGCATATGACCCGTCTGGCTGAAGGGCTGGGTGCCAAGATTGCGCCTGATGGGCGGCTGATCGGCGAGGATGGCCGCCCGCGCGGCGGGCTGAGCCTGCTTGGGCGGCTGGCCTTGGGCAATGTGGTGGCGGTCGATTCCATCCACGATTGCTTTGGCGCGGCCTCGGCACGCTGGGCCGAGGCGGCGGTGGCTCGTCTGGTGCGCCGCCCGCTCGCGGCCTGAGGCCTAGCCGCGCGAGGCGGGGCCGATCACCCGGTTGGCATGGCCCATCTTGCGGCCCGGCTTGACCTCGGCCTTGCCATAGAGATGCAGCGAAACGGCAGGATCGCGGGCCAGATCGGGCACGCGGTCCATGTCCTCGCCGATGAGGTTCTCCATCACCACATCCGCATAGCGCCCGCCGTCGCCCAAGGGCCAGCCCGCCACGGCGCGAATATGCTGTTCGAACTGGTCGACGCTACAGCCCTGCTGCGTCCAATGGCCCGAGTTATGCACCCGGGGCGCAATCTCGTTCACCACGAGGCCCTTGGCCGTCACGAAAAGCTCGACCCCCATCACGCCGACATAGTCGAGCGCGTTGAGGATGCGACCGGCGAGCAGCACCGCATCGGTGCGCTGCGCGGTGCTGAGCCGCGCGGGCAGGGTGGTGGTGCTGAGAATGCCGTCCTTGTGGACATTCTCGCCGGGGTCGAAACAGGCGACCGAGCCATCGGTGCCCCGCGCCGCGATGACCGAGACCTCATGGCTGAATTCGACGAACCCTTCGAGCACCGAGGGCGCACCGGCCATATCGGCAAGCGCGGTTTCGGCATCCTCTGGGCTGCGCAGCCGGGCCTGGCCCTTGCCGTCATAGCCGAAACGGCGGGTCTTGAGGATCGAGGGCGTGCCGATCTGGTCGAGCGCGCGGGCAAGGCTCGCGGCATCATCCACGGCAGCGAACGGCGCGGTGGTGAGGCCGAGGCCTGAGAGAAATTCCTTCTCGGTCATCCGGTCCTGGCTCACCCGCAGGGCTTCGCGGCCGGGGCGCACGGGGGCCAGATCCTCGAGCAGGTCAAGCGCCGATGTCGGGATGTTCTCGAACTCATAGGTGATGACATCGACCGATTGGCCAAAGTCGCGCAGCGCATCCTCGTCGGAATAGGCGGCCTGAATGTGGCGGTCCGCCACATGCGAGGCGGGGCAATCGGCGCCCGGCTCGAAGATCACCGTGCGAAAGCCGAGCCGCGAGGCCGCGACCGAGAGCATCCGGCCAAGCTGACCACCGCCGAGAATGCCGATGGTCGCACCAGTGGGCAGAGGGGCGTCAGTCATCCTTGGGCTCCTCGGGGATCGAGGCCGAGAGCGCCGCGCGCCAGGCGTCGAGCCGTTCGGCCAGCGCCGCGTCGGACGTGGCGAGAATGCCCGCGGCCATGAGGCCCGCGTTGGCGGCGCCCGCCTCGCCAATGGCCATGGTGGCCACGGGATAGCCTTTGGGCATCTGCACGATGGAATAGAGGCTGTCGACCCCCGACAGGGCGCGGGTCTGCACCGGCACGCCGACGACAGGCACGCGGGTTTTCGAGGCCATCATGCCCGGCAGATGCGCGGCACCGCCAGCGCCCGCGATGATCACCTTGAGCCCACGGCCTGCGGCCTCGCGGCCATAGTCCCAAAGCCGGTCGGGCGTGCGATGCGCCGAGACGATCTTGGTTTCATAGGCCACGCCCAGTTCGTCGAGAACTTCGGCTGCCTTTTTCATGGTCGGCCAGTCCGATTGACTGCCCATGATGATGCCCACGTTGATTTCGGCCATGATCCGCCTCTTTGGAATTGGAGCGCGCACTATAGCGGCGATTGGGAAGAGTTCCAGCGCGGGATTTAAGGATTTTTCACGCTTTTGCGGCGGTGGGCCGGGTCAGGCGATGATGTCGGGGGTCAGCCGGTCTTCGATCCAGGAAATGCGATCCTTGAGGCGCAGTTTTTGCTGCTTGAGCCGCTTGAGCGTCAGCGGATCGCGCGCGCCTTTTTCGGCAAGGGCCGTGATGGCCTCGTCCAGATCGCGGTGCTGGCGGCGAAACTCTTCGAGCTCAACACGCAGCACGTCGTCGGATTTCATCGAAAGATCGCCGAATGCAGACATCAACCGGGTGATTCCTTTGGAAGCGGAACCCAGAGAATAGGCGAAAGCGTCGCGATCTCAAAGCACTTGCAGGGCGCGTGCAGGATGCCCATATTCGGACCGTGGCCGCCGTAAACGGGGCCCTGCACTGGACCGGTCGCTTAATTCAAGGACGTGGCAATGACAAAGCTTACCCTGGGGACACATCCCTATATGCTGGGGTTCGAACAACTGGAGCGGCTGCTGGAACGCAGCGCGAAATCCGGAAATGAAGGCTATCCGCCGTTCAATATCGAACAAACCAGCGGCAATTCTTATCGTATCACCCTGGCCGTTGCGGGCTTTGGCGAGGATGACCTGGCGGTCACCGTCGAGGATCGGCAATTGGTCATCCGTGGCCGCCAACGCGATGACAGCGAAGACCGGGTGTTTTTGCACCGTGGCATCGCTGCGCGACAGTTTCAGCGGTCTTTCGTTCTGGCAGATGGCGTCGAAGTGGGCGCCGCGCTGATCGAAAACGGGCTGTTGCATGTGGATCTGACCCGTGCCGAGCCCGAGACCGTGGTGCAAACGATCAAGATCAACAAAAGGAGCACGTCATGAACACGCCGTTTGATTTCGGGACCGAAGGGGACCGTCCGATTGCCTATGTCCGCTCTGTTGACGTGGCCGAACTGCCCGAGGAAATCCGTGTACAGCTCGACGGGGCCAAGCGCATCTATGCGGTCCATAGCGCGGCGGGTGAACGTCTTGCGCTGGTGCGCGACCGTGGGCTTGCCTTTGTTCTGGCCCGGCAGAACGATCTTGAGCCGGTAACGGTTCACTAATGCGCCAATTGCCGTGCGCTGAGCCCGCATCCGGGCCTTCGCACGGCCAAGCATTGAGGCAACGCCCAATTGCAAGTATGGCAGCTCTCAAGCCAACAGTCAGTCGAGCGTGCCATGTCCCGTGATGTTCCCCGTATTGCCGTCCTGCCCAACGCCCGCAAGCTCGGCTATCGGCCGGGGCGCATTCTGCTGACCGATCTGATCTGGCCGCTGGGCGTGCCTGAGGGGATCGAGGGGCAGACCTTGGCCGATCTGCGGCCCGAGGATCATCTTCTCGTCTATCCCCGCAAGACGCTGCATCTTCGCCCGGGCTTTGGCACGCGCGCCAAAGTGTCGATCATGGTGGTCGAGCCGAGCGTGATCCATGGCAATCACATGCGTTGGCTGCGCTTTACGCATCGGCGGTTCCACCGGGTGCTGACCCCGCATGAGGAGCTGCTGAACAAGGTCTCCAATGGCCTCTTCTATCCCTTTGGCAGCACATGGGTGCCGGGCTGGTCTTCGCTCGACACGACCAAGACCAAGATGTGTTCGCTGATCGCCTCGGCCAAGCGGTCGCAGACCGGGCATCGGCTGCGCCATGAGATTGTCGAGCAGGCGCAGGCGGCGGGGCTGGATCTGGACGTGATGGGCGGCGGCTATGCGCCCTTCGGCGAGAAATCCGAGGGGCTGGCGCCCTATCGCTATTCCGTCGTGATCGAGAATGTGCGCGAAAAGAACTATTTCACCGAAAAACTCGTCGACGCGATCCTGTGCAAGACCGTGCCGATCTATTGGGGCTGTCCCAATATCGCGGAATTCATCAACACCGATGGCATGATCCTCTGCGAGAGCGCCGAAGAGATCATGGCGGCGATGGCTGCCATGTCCGAGGAGGATTATGCTGCGCGACGCCCCGCGCTCGATGCCGCCGAAGCACGGGCTGCGCATTGGGGCGAGGATCTGCGCCGTGCGGCAGAGCTGCTGCGCGACAGCTAATCCCGTGACCGGTTAGAACGCGAAAAGGCGGGCCATGGCCCGCCTTTTGTGTCTTGTGTGTTGCGCTGAATCAGCCCGCGATAAGGCCCATCTGTTCGAGCTTCAGGATGACCTGATGCGCGCAGTTGTCGACATCGACATTCTCGGTCTCGACGCGCAGCTCGGGGTTTTCGGGCACATCGTAAGGGTCGGAAATCCCGGTGAATTCCTTGATCTTGCCTTCGCGCGCCAGCTTGTAGAGCCCCTTGCGGTCGCGGCGTTCGCATTCTTCGAGCGAGGTGGCGACATGGACCTCGACGAAGGCGCCGAACTGTTCGACATCCTCACGCACCGCGCGGCGGGTGGTCGCATAGGGCGCGATGGGCGCACAGATCGCGATACCGCCGTTCTTGGTGATCTCGGAGGCCACATAGCCGATACGGCGGATGTTGAGATCGCGGTGCTCTTTCGAAAAGCCCAGCTCGGAGCTGAGGTTCTTGCGCACGATATCGCCATCGAGCAGCGTCACGGGACGCCCGCCCATCTCCATCAGCTTGACCATGAGCGCGTTGGCGATCGTCGATTTGCCCGAGCCGGAGAACCCGGTGAAGAACACGGTAAAGCCCTGCTGGCTGCGCGGCGGACGGGTGCGGCGCAGCTCGCGGACCACTTCCGGAAAGGAGAACCATTCCGGGATCTCGAGCCCTTCGGCCAGACGGCGGCGCAGCTCGGTGCCGGAGATGTTGAGAACGGTCACGTCGTCCTTGTCGGTGATTTCGTCCATCGGCTCGTACTGGGCGCGTTCCTGCACATAGACCATATGTTTGAAATCGACCATTTCGATGCCGATCTCGGCCTCATGTTCGCGGAAGAGGTCCTGCGCGTCATAGGGGCCGTAGAAATCCTCGCCCTGGCTGTTCTTGCCGGGGCCGGCGTGGTCGCGGCCGACGATGAAATGGGTGCAGCCATGGTTGCGGCGGATGAGCCCATGCCAAACCGCCTCACGCGGGCCGGCCATGCGCATGGCGAGGTTCAGAAGGCTCATCGTGGTGGTCGAGCCCGGATATTTGTCGAGCACCGCCTCATAGCAGCGCACGCGGGTGAAGTGATCGACATCGCCCGGTTTGGTCATGCCGACGACCGGATGGATGAGCAGGTTGGCCTGTGCCTCTTTTGCGGCGCGGAAGGTCAGTTCCTGATGCGCGCGGTGCAGCGGGTTGCGGGTCTGGAAGGCCACGACCTTGCGCCAGCCCAGCTTGCGGAAATAGGCGCGCAGCTCGTTCGGGGTGTCGCGGCGAGCGCGGAAATCGTAATGCACCGGCGGCTGAATGCCGGTCACCGGGCCGCCGAGATAGACCTTGCCCGCCGTGTTGTGCAGATAGTTCACCGCCGGATGCGCATCGTCATCGGCGCCAAAGACGCGCTCGGCCTCGCGCGCCTTGTTGGGCGTCCAATTGTCGGTGATGGTCATGGTGGCGAGGATCACGCCTTCTTGGTCGCGCAGGGCGATGTCCTGACCGTCTTCGAGCTTGGCGGCAAACTCTTCCGACACGTCGAGGGTGATCGGCATCGGCCAGAGCGTGCCATCGGCGAGGCGCATGTTTTCGACCACGCCGTCGTAATCTTCTTGGCTCAGGAAGCCTTTGAGCGGGTTGAACCCGCCGTTCATCAGCAGTTCGAGATCGCAGATCTGGCGCGGCGTGAGGTCCCAGCTGACGAGGTCAGCGGCCTCAACCTTAAGTTTCTGCGCGCTGTCATAGGATACATAGAGCTCGGGTACGGGGGTGAGATTGCTCGAAATCGTCATTGGGTCACTTTCAATTGCCTGCCAGTCGGGGGTCAGCCCGGTTTCGGCGCGAAATAGACCGGGATTGTGGCTGTATTCAAGCAGCGCTGTGGAAAAAAGAGGAAATTGAGACCTTTATTCCACAGGGGGCGTGAGAGCTGGACGCTCATCTCGCGGGGATCGGCGCGCTGTGAACGCTGTCTGCCCGTCGGTTGTGTCGGAGACACCCGACAGAGCGGCGTGGGGGCATCTTGGGTGTCGCGTAGGGGGCTCCGGGTGGACAGGGTGCCCACCCGGAGGAGGGCTTATTCGGCTTCGGCGAGGAACCGTTCGGCGTCGAGCGCGGCCATGCAGCCCATGCCGGCGCTGGTGACCGCCTGGCGGTAGATCGGGTCGGTGATGTCGCCGGCTGCGAACACGCCGGGGATGGAGGTGAGCGAGCTGCCCGGCTGCACCTTGACATAGCCGCCGGCGTGCAACTCGAGCTGATCCTTGACCAGTTCGTTGGCGGGGGCGTGACCGATGGCGATAAAGACGCCCTTGGCGGGGATGTCGGTGATCTCGCCGGTCTTCACATGTTTGACCTTGATCCCCTCGACGCCGAGCGGCGTGTCGGTGCCATAGACCTCGTCGAGCGTGTGATCCCAGAGCAGTTCGATTTTCGGGTGCTTGCGCAGGCGGTCTTCGAGGATCGCTTCGCAGCGCAGCTCGTCGCGGCGGTGGATCAGCGTCACCTTGGAGGCGAAATTCGTCAAGAACAGCGCCTCTTCGACCGCGGTGTTGCCACCGCCGATCACCGCAATTTCCTGCCCGCGATAGAAGAACCCGTCACAGGTGGCACAGGCCGAGACGCCAAAGCCTTTGAATTTCTCTTCCGACGGCAGGCCGAGCCATTTTGCGCGCGCCCCAGTGGCGAGGATGACCGCATCGGCGGTATAGACCGTGCCGCTGTCGCCCTTGGCGGTGAAGGGACGTTGCGACAGATCGAGATCGGTGATGATGTCGCCGATGATCTCGCAGCCCATCGCCTTGGCATGGGCCTCCATCCGCACCATGAGATCGGGGCCTTGAACTTCGCTGTCGCCGGGCCAGTTTTCCACCTCGGTGGTGGTGGTGAGCTGACCGCCCGGCTCGATCCCTTGCACGAGGATCGGGTTGAGCAGCGCGCGGCTGGCATAGACGCCAGCGGTATAGCCAGCGGGGCCAGAGCCGATGATCAGGACACGGGTGTGGCGGGGGTCGGACATCAAAGGGCTCCTTGGCAGCTTGGGCAGGGTTCGGCTACCGGATATAGTCACCCCCGGTCGCACGTGAAAGCCCCAGTTTTATGACAAAGCCGTCACCTAAAAATTCCTGTGCGAAAGGATGTTGCTTCTGGGCGAAACAATATTGCGTGTATGCGCATGGCTGCTATAACAATCGCGAAATTCAAGGGGGCTCGCATGGCGACGACACGACTGGATCCGATCGACCGCAAGATATTGGCCGAACTGCAGGCTGATGGGCGGATGACCAATGTGGAATTGGCCAAACGTGTCGGAATCTCTGCGCCGCCCTGCCTGCGCCGGGTGCGCACGTTGGAGGAAAGCGGCTATATCAAGGGCTATCATGCCGATGTGGACGCCCGCGAGCTTGGCTTTGAGGTGCAGGTCTTTGCCAGCGTCGGTCTGGTGAGTCAGGCCGAAAGCGATCTGAGCGCCTTTGAAGAGAAATGCCGGGGCTGGCCGCTGGTCCGTGAATGTCACATGCTCAATGGCGAGGTGGATTTCATCCTCAAATGCGTGGCCCCGGACCTGAGCACCTTTCAGCAGTTTCTGACCCGCGACCTGACCGCCGCCGAGAATGTGGCCAGCGTCAAGACATCGCTGGTGATCCGGGGCGCCAAGGATGATCCCGGCGTGCCCTTCGAGGTGCTCGAAGAGCGGCTGGCGCGCGACGCCTGAGCGCCGCGCAAGCGATCATTCGATCGGCATTGGCAAGGGCTGGCGCGGATGGGCGAGGCTTCCGAATTCGGAGGTTTTGCGCAGATGCGGAAACAGCGCCATGAACCGCACCGAGGTTTCATAAGAGACGATGGAATTGAACCCCGCGCCGGGGTGAAAGCTCTCGGTGGTGAGCCCTGCGGCGGTGATCGTCGCGTGCCGTTGCAGCGCCAGATGGTAGAGCCGCACCGGGCTGGGCGGGCGCAGCGGGATCACGCTATGGCCATCGGCAAAGCTCTGCACGCTGCGCAGGCTGTTGTCGCCGGGCCCGCCGGTGGTGCGCTGCAACAGGCGCGCGCCGGGACCGGCGAGGAAATCGGGCGAGGGGCGGCCCAGCCCAAAGGCATCGGTCATCACGCGGGTTAGCGGTGCCACGGGCGCGATATTGTCGGGCGCAAGCTGCATCGAGCCGATCCAGAGCAGCGGCGACGGGCCGCGCTCGCGGGTCTGGATGAGCATGCCGGGCACGAGGTCTTCGACAGCGACGGGCCCCTGAGTCGTGGTGATGAGCGTGCCGCGGGCAAAGGCCGAGAACGCCGCCTCGAAAATCGGACCGGCCGGGGCCTCGACCCGAGAGCGCTGGACCGAGCCGTCATGGCGGTTGAGCCAAGAGACATCATAGACGCGCTGGGCGGTCGGACGGATGTCCTGAGGGCGTGAGGCGGGGCGATTGGATGCGGGATGCGTGGTGCGGGGCGCGATAATACGGGGCGCCGAGGGGGAATAAACCATCTATGACCTTTGTCCTTCGGGTCTTATCTGTACCGGCCCCCACCGAACAGCGACAGAAAGACAGAGTTAATCTGCTATCTCGCCATAGTTGAGCCGGGGCGGCGCATTTATGTCAAATTTTCACTGAAATTGGCGCTGATGCGCGGGATAATCGCGGTGTCTGGTGAGGATTGTTGAAAGTTCAGCCTGTAATCGCGCCACAATCCGAGTCGCGCCCAGGCCCTTCAGAGGAAAGGCCGGGAACACAAAGGCCGCATCCGGGGACACGGCCTTTTGCTGCCACGAGGGGGGAAGACTGCGGCGGGGACGCGGGAGGGTTAGCTCGCGCGTTTGGCGGAAACGGGGGTTGCGACCTTGACCTTGCGATAGCCGCGCTGGAAGGGCAGCGGCGCAACGGGGGATTTGCTCGCTTCAATCACGGATGTCATCCAACGGCGTTGCTTCTTCATGGTCTTGGCTCCTCACACTGTCCCCGTTTTTTGGGACTTACTGTTGTTCGTTCTGGAAACAATTTGCCGGGATATTGCGGCCATGTTTGGGCTTTGCGAACAATTTGTGAGAGATTTGAGAGGTCGGAACGGCGCGGAATGTGGCTGAGGCGCATTCCGGCAATCACTTGAAAACTATGATGTTTTCAGAATGTGCGAATTTCTTGAGGCCAGAATCCGGCGATTTCTAGCGGGTCTTCGCCCAAATCGCGCCAGATTCAGAGACGGATGACCGAAATCAGCCGACCGTAATCGACCTCGCCGGCATGGGTGGTGCGCCGATAGGAGAAAAACCGAGTCGCATCCTGATAGGTGCAATGGCCGGTCCATTCGGCATGGCCGACCCCAGCCTGCCGCAGACGGTAGAGCCCATAGCCCGGCAGATCGAACTGCAGCCGGTCACCCTGGCCATTGGCAAAGAAGCGGCTGGCCTCTGGGTCGTCTAGGGTAAAGCTGTCCATGAAATCCGGGCCGACCTCATAGGCGGATTGGCTGATGCAGGGGCCGATCACGGCGCAGATCTCGGCCCGTTCTGCGCCAAGGTCTTCCATCGCATCGAGCGTCGCCTCGAGCACGCCGAGCTGCGCGCCCTTCCAGCCCGCATGGGCCGCGCCGATCACCCCATTCGTGGCATCTGCAAAGAGCACCGGCTGGCAATCTGCGGTCAGAATGCCGAGCGCGATGCCCGGCGTCGCGGTGACCATCGCATCGGCCTTAGGCTTGGCCGCAAAGGGCTCGGTGACATGGACGACATCGGGCGAATGCAGCTGATGAAGTGAGACGAGATGGCTCTGATCGACCTGCATCGCCTCGGACACGCGGCGGCGGTTGATGGCGACGATCTCGGATTGATCCGACGAGCCCTGACCGCAGTTCAGCCCCTGAAAAATCCCCGACGAGGCACCGCCCTTGCGGGTAAAGAACCCGTGGCGCAGCGGAGTGAGACTGTCGGCGGTGATGATTTCAAGGGTCATAGGTCAAATCCAGCTGGCGGTGCGGTGCCCGCGGGGTAAAGCACCATCACCTTGAACAGCGTCCCCATTTCCTCTGGGTGCGTCAAGCGGCGATGTGCGGCGATATGAGCGTCGAGAGCCGCGCCGGTAAGCCCGGAGGCCAGCGCCTGTGCCCGCGCGGTGATGCCGAGCCGTTCGAGAAAGACGCCCTGTGGCGTGGCGCGGCTATGCGCAGCAGGGGCGGCGGCGCGGGCAAGGCTTGCGAATTCCACATGGGCTGTGAGATCGGCGGTGCCGGGGGCCTCGAGCGGATCGGTCTTGGCGTGGGATTTGACCGCTTGGAACGTGTCGCCCGCGCTCTGCCAGTCGCCATAGTCGATGAGGAGCGCCACGCCGCCATGGGTCGCAATCCGCGTGCCGAGGGTTTCGGCCATGGCCTCTGAGGCGGGGCTGAGCGTGACCATATCGCCCTCGGTGGTGTCGGCGAGCCGATGGTCGAGCGCCCTGAGCGGCAGCGGCGCGGCGAGGCCGAAGCAAAGCGCACCACCCTCATCCAGCCCCACCAGCCGTTCGCGCCACTGATCGCCATTGCGCAGGAACTGGCGCAGCGGCAGGGCGTCGAAAAACTCGTTCGCGACAAGGAAAAGCGGCAGCTCGGGCAGGGTGTCGATATGGTCGTGATGGGTGACGCCGGGCACCGCCTTGGCCTGCAGCGCGCGCAGCGCTGGCGAGGCCTCGACCATATGCGGGCGGGCGGCGGCGTGAAAGCCGGGGATCTTGCTTGTGGCGCGCAGGATATCGGCCATGAGCGTGCCGCGTCCGGGGCCAAGCTCAGCCAGGGCAAAGGGCGCTGGCGCGCCTTGATCGAGCCAGCTCTGGGCCAGGGCGAGGCCGATGAGTTCACCGAACATCTGGCTGATTTCCGGGGCGGTGATGAAGTCGCCGGAGACGCCGAGGGGATCGCGCGTGGGGTAATAGCCATGCTCGGGATGGAGCAGGCAGAGGGTCATGTAATCGGCGATGCTGATCGGGCCGGTGGCGGCAATCTGCCGTGATATCAGGGTCTTGAGCGGGGTCATGCGCGGCGGGCGCGGAGCACGAAGTAAAGACCCACCGCGATCATCGGCAGCGACAGGATTTGCCCCATGGTGAGACCGTAGCCGCCCATCTGCCACGCAAGACCGAGCGGGTTGCCGGGCGAGATGAACTGGGCGTCGGGCTGGCGCACGAATTCAACGAGGAACCGGCCGAGACCATAGCCCGCCACGAAGAGGCCGAGGATGAGCCCGGGGCGTTTGAACGCGCCGCGACGATAGGCGAGCCAGATCAGCACCGCGCCGAGGATCAGCCCTTCGAGAGCGGCTTCGTAGAGCTGTGACGGATGGCGGGCGCAGAGACCGGCGAGCGTGCCGCAGTTCTGAGCCTCCGCGCCGGGAAAGATCACGCCCCAGGGCAGATCGGTCGGGCGGCCCCAGAGCTCGGCATTGATGAAATTGGCGATCCGGCCCAGCAAGAGCCCGATGGGCGTGACCATGGCGAGCACATCTGCGGCCGAGAGCCAGGGGATGTTTTCCTTGCGGAAATAGAGCGTGGCGGCGATCAGAACGCCGAGGAAGCCGCCGTGAAACGCCATGCCGCCTTGCCAGATCTTGAGGATGTCACCGGGGTTCGACAGGTAGTAACCGGGTTGATAAAACAGCACAAATCCGAGCCGGCCACCGAGGATGATGCCAAGGATCACCCAGGTGAGGAGGTCGTCCACCTGGGTCCGTGTCATGGGGGAGGTGTCGCCGGGCCAGAGCGTCGGGCGGCTCACTGTGGCGAGCACGAGGCGCCAGCCCAGAACGATGCCCACGATATAGGCCAGCGCGTACCAGCGCAGCGAGAAATCGAGGCCGAAGAGCGAGATCGTGAAGATCTCGGGCGAGATGTCGGGGAAGGGGATCGCGGCTATCATAGGGCCTGTTGGCCATGGGGCGGGGGCAGAGTCAAGAGATCACATATCTGTCATATGGGGGTGAACTCTGTGCTTGAGAACAGGGGGCATCCACCCCATATAGCCCCTGTATATTCTGGAGGATAGCGATGCAGACCCGCAACAAGGTGCTCGACGATATTTCGCAGCTGATGACCAATGCTATGGGCGTGGCGCAGGGCGCGAAGAACGAGGCGGAAACGGCAATGAAATCAATGCTCGACCGCTGGTTGGCGGATCGCGATTTCGTCACCCGCGAAGAGTTCGACGCGGTGCGTGCGATGGCCCAGAAGGCGCGTGAAGAGAATGAAAGCCTCAAGGCGCGGCTCGAAAAACTCGAAGGCCAATCCGGCAAATAAGCCGGGTCGGTGACACGTCGGTATGACGTCGGTAAAGCGACGGTGCCGGTTTCGGCGCTGATCAGGAGGTTTTGCCCTGCCTCGATCCGGCAAAATGCCGGGTCGGCAGCACGTCGGTCTTGCGTCGGTAAAACGACAGTGCCTCTTTCGGCCCTCTGATCGGGCCCTGGCCGGTCCCCGCCGATCCACCTCCCCCATCATCCATGATCTGCCACCCGCGCCGGGATGCAAGCGCGGGGCGATCTGTCGTGGCTCTGAGCGACCGCCCTGTCCCGTCACCGCCCGCTCCGCACCGCCGTAGCCGAAATCCCTTGCCATGGGGCGGCCCGGCTGTTTCGATCCTCCCGTTGCTGCATCGCTGAGGAAAAGGAGTAAGATTTTTCCAGTTCGTTGCTTACGGTAGGAGTATGCCATGTCGATAACCCAACGCCCGCTTTGTGGGCTTCTGGCGTCCGCGCTGTTTCTCTGCGGAATGTCCGCGAGCCCTCTGTCCGCGCAGGACGCCGGGGGCGGGACCATCCCCAATCTCACCTTCACCAGTTGGACCGGGCCTTATATGCGCTCGCAGATGCTCGGCTTTGTGCGGCCCTATGAGGCGGCGACGGGGCAGCGCCTGCATGTGGCGCATTACAATGGCGGCATCGACGAGATCCGCGATCAGGTCGAATCCGCCAATGTCATCTGGGACGTGGTGGATCTGACCCAGGCGGATCTGCTGCGGGCCTGTGACGCGGGGCTGTTGGAAGACATTTCGGACATCGAGTTGCCGGATGGCAGCGATGGCACGCCGGCGGCGGAGGATTTCGTCGCAGGCGCGCTCAGCCCCTGCGGTGTCGGCGTCATTGAATGGGCCACGGCATTTGCCTATTCCGGTGCGGCCTTTGGCGACAGCCCGCCGAGCGGCATTGCCGATTTCTTTGATGTCGAGACCTATCCCGGCGCCCGCGCCATTCGCAATGATCCGACGGTGATCATGGAATGGGCGCTCATGGCCGATGGGGTGGCGCGCGACGAGGTCTATCCGCTGCTCGAGACCGAGGAGGGCGTGGCGCGGGCCTTTGACGTGATGGAGGCGATCCGCCCCGGGCTTCAGCTCTGGTCGGCAGGGCGCGAGCCGGTGCGGCTCTTGAACGGGGGCGAGGTTGTCCTGTCGTCGATCTGGGCCACCACGGGGGCGACGGCGGCCAAGGAAGAGGGCGCGGATTTCGCCATCGTCTTTGATGGGCGCATCCTCGAGATGGATCTCTTTGGCATCCCGAAAGGCAGCCGCAACAAGGCGGCGGCGCTCGCGTTTATCCGCTATGCGAGCAGTTCCACCTCTCTGGCGCAGATGGTGAGCCACCTGCCCAACGGGCCGACGCGCAAATCGTCGCTGGCGCTGCTCTCGGAGGAGGTTCTGGCGCAGATCCCGAACAGCCCGAGCTATGCCGACAATCTCAGCCTTGTCTCTGATGCGACCTGGTGGGCCGAGCATCACGCCCGCCTCGACGAGGCGTTTCAGGCCTGGCTCAACAAAAATGACCGGCAGGGCCCTGCTGGCACAACACGTTAAGGGGAGGGGGAGACCATGCCGCTTACAAAACCCAAGCTGCCTGAGAATCTCATTGCGAAATCCGGGATTTTCAAGGGGATGAACACCTTTATGGCCGTGGGGTCGATGGTGATGATCCTCGCCTTTGTCCTCTACACGGTCCGCGATGTGGACGCGTCGTCCGAGGTGTTCTCGGCGGGCAAGAATTTCATCATCGGAAGCCTCGATTGGTTCTATGTTCTGGTGGTCAATGCCGCGCTGTTTTTCTCGGTCTGGCTGCTCTTTAGCCGCTTTGGCCATGTCAAGCTTGGCAAGGAAGAGGATGAGCCGGATTTCTCGACCTTTTCCTGGATTGCCATGCTGTTTTCGGCGGGGCTTGGCTCTGGGTTGATCTATTGGGGCGTGGCCGAGCCGATGTTCCATATTCAGGGCAATCCCTTTGCCGAAGGCGCGGGCATTGCCGCCGGGGGCACCGATGCCGCGGTCAAGGCGGTGACGGTGACGATCTTTCACTGGGGGTTTCATGGCTGGGGGCTCTATGTGCTGGCGGGGATGTCGCTGGCCTATTTCGCCTATCGCCATGATCTGCCGCTGACACCGCGGGCGGCGCTCTATCCGATCCTCAAGGAGCGGATCTATGGGCCCTGGGGGCATCTGGTGGACCTGATCGCGGTGTTTGGCACGATCTTTGGCATTGCCACCTCTCTCGGCCTCGGGATCACGCCGATTGCGGCGGGGCTGGAGCGGTTGGGCTGGCTCGAGAACAACCTCACCAATCAGCTTATCCTCGTGGCGATCATCACGGTGATGGGCACCGCCTCGGCGGCGTCAGGCGTCGGCAAGGGCGTGCGTATCCTGTCGGAGATGAACGTGCTCTTTAGCCTTGGGCTGTTGCTGTTGTTCCTGATCCTTGGGCCGACGGCGTTCTTGCTCGGCGTGACGATTTCGGGGATCGGTGACTACCTGTGGAACGTGGTGCCCATGGGGTTCAAGATCATCGGCGATCCCGAGAACCAATGGCAAAGCTGGTGGACCATCTTCTACTGGGGCTGGTGGATCGCCTGGTGTCCCTTTGTCGGCATGTTCATCGCGCGGGTCTCGAAGGGCCGGACGATCAAGGAATTCTGTCTCGCCGTGCTCTTTGTGCCGGTGACGGTGGTCATGGTCTGGATGGGCGTCTTTGGTGGCGCGGCGGCGGGGGTCGAGCTCTTTAACGAGGGGGCGGTCGTCGATGCGGTCAATGCCGATTACGCGCGGGGCGTGTTCCAGACGGTGGCGGGCTTTGGCTATGACTGGCTCACCACGCCGATCAATTTCCTGATCACCCTGTTGCTGATCTCGTGGTTCGTCACCTCGTCGGACAGTGGCACGCTCGTCATGTGTACGATGCTGTCGATGGGCGATGAGAACCCGCCGGTGCGGTTCCGCATCTTCTGGGGTCTGTCGGCCGGTGTGGTGGCGGCGGTGCTGATGCTGGCCGGCGGTCTGTCGGCGCTGCAGACGGCGTCGATCGTGGCCGGGCTGCCGATCGCGGTGATCGTGCTCTTGATGATCTATGGCATGGTGAAAACCCTGCATGAAGAGCATCCGCGCCCCGATTACGAGGACAAGTTCGAGCTCGAATTCCTCAACCGCTAGGGCGGGGCATGGGACACGGCGGCGGGCGGCTTTGGCCGCCCGTTTCGCATTTGGGGGATGAATTTTCGTCAGGGAGCAGGCATTCGGCCGCCAACCAAGGGTTGGTGGCTGTCTGTAAGCTATCCACAACTTATTGCGTTTATCCACAACAAATTGCTTTACAGGCGCAGCTTGCTGGCCCACCATATCTGGTAAGGGCAGGTGGAATAGCCCCTGTCCCTAGAGCAGGCACCTAGCGCTTGGGAGGCTGCCATTCCCGAGCGCTAAGTTAAAAAACGAGGTGGCGCCATGGCATTATCCGAGCAGTTTTATTCAGAAGACATGCATCCCATTGATCTGGTGGAGCATGTTGCCGAACACCATGAATGGGAATTCGACCGGATCGGGGACGATCAGATCGCCATGGCCGTGGAAGGCCAGTGGCGGACCTATTCGATCACGCTGGCCTGGTCGGGCTATGACGAGACGCTGCGGCTGGTCTGTACCTTCGAGATGGAGCCGCCGGCCGAGAAGCTTCCGGCGCTGTATCACACGCTCAACGAGGTCAATGACCAATGCTGGGCCGGGGCCTTTACCTATTGGGAAGAGCAAAAGCTCATGGTCTATCGCTATGGGCTGCTGATGGCGGGCGGGCAGGAGGTCTGTGCCGAGCAGATCGACACGCTGATCCGCGCCGCGGTGCTCAGCGCCGAGCGGTTCTACCCGGCATTTCAGCTGGTGGCCTGGGGCAATCGCGAACCGAAAGAGGCGATGCAGGTTGCCATTGCAGAGGCCTACGGCAGGGCGTAACACTTCCCGCAACACGACATGCGGGAGGGTTTTATGGTGATGCAATCGGTGGCCGAGGGCGGTCTGGTCCTATTGGGCTGTGGCAAGATGGGATCTGCGATGCTGGAGGGCTGGTTGGCCAATGGTCTGCCGCCCACGAGTGTCTGGGTGATTGATCCGCGCCCGTCGGATTGGCTCAAATCCACCGGTGTCACCATCAACGGCGCGTTGCCCAAGGCCCCGGCGATCGTTCTCATCGCGGTCAAGCCGCAGATGATGGGCGATGCGCTGCCCGAGATCGCGGCGATGGGCAATGGCGAGACGCTGTTTGTCTCGGTCGCGGCGGGCACGTCGATTGCGGCCTTTGAGGCCGCCATGGGGGCGCAGAGCCCGATCATCCGGGCGATGCCCAACACCCCCGCCGCGGTGGGCCGGGGCATCACCGCCATCATCGGCAACAGCCACGCCAGCGCCGCGCATCTCGACATGGCCGAAGAGCTGCTGCGTGCGGTGGGGCAGGTCGTCCGGCTCGAGAGCGAAAGCCAGATGGATGCGGTCACCGGGGTCAGCGGCTCTGGCCCGGCCTATGTGTTCCATATGATCGAATGTCTGGCGCAGGCGGGCGAGGCGCAGGGGCTTGCCCCCGAGCTTGCCATGCAGCTTGCCAAGGCGACGGTGGCCGGGGCCGGGGCGCTGGCCGAGGCGGCGGAGGAGACCCCGGCGCAGCTCCGCGTCAATGTCACCAGCCCCAATGGCACGACGCAGGCCGGGCTTGAGCAGCTGATGGATGAGACAACCGGCCTGCCGCCCCTGATGGCGCGGACCGTGGCCGCCGCGACAGACCGGTCAAAGGAGTTGGCGCGTGGCTGATGAGATCACTTTTGACGAGTTCCTCAAGGTAGATATTCGGGTCGGCACGGTGCTGCGGGCCGAGCCCTTTCCCGAGGCGCGCAAACCGGCGATCAAGCTCTGGATCGATTTCGGGCCGGAGATCGGCGAGCGCAAGACATCGGCGCAGATCACCGCGCATTACACGCCAGAGACCCTGGTCGGTCGTCAGGTCATGGGGGTGGTGAATTTTCCGCCGCGCCAGATCGGACCGTTCATGTCCGAGGTTCTGGTGCTGGGCCTGTCGGATGCCGAGGGCGGCATCGTCCTTTTGGCCCCGGATCAGACGGTTGCCAATGGGGAGCGGATGCATTGACCCGGGTTTTGATCACACGACGCCTGCCGGACACCGTGCTGCAGGAGGCGGAAAAGCATTTCGAGATCGAGCTGCGTGACGAGGCGGCGCCTCTCAAGCTCGGTCAGATGCGCGGTGCGCTGGCGCTTTATGACGGGATCTTGCCGACGCTCGGCGATCTCTTCAGCGCCGAAGCCTTTGCCGAGGCGGAGAACCCGCGCTGCAAGATCCTCGCCAATTTTGGCGTGGGCTATAACCATATCGACGCCGAGGCGGCGCGCGCGGTGGGCATCGCGGTGACCAACACGCCCGGCGCTGTCACCGATGCCACGGCGGATGTCGCGATGACGCTCATGCTCATGTCGGCGCGGCGCGCGGGCGAGGGCGAGCGGCTGGTGCGGTCGGGGCGCTGGACCGGCTGGCAGCCGACGCAGATGCTCGGCCTCCATCTGAGCGGCAAGACGGTGGGCATTCTCGGCATGGGGCGGATCGGGCAGGCCATCGCGCGGCGCTGTCATTTCGGCTTTGGCATGGATGTGCTCTATGCCAACCGGTCTGTGAAAGAGCTTGATTTCCCGGCGGAAAAGCTCAGCCCTCTGGCGCTCGCGGCGCGGGCCGATGTGGTGGTGATCGCCATGCCGGGCGGCAGCGAGACCCATCATTTCGTCGGCACCGAATTCCTGCGGGCGATGCAGGGCCATGCCCATCTCGTCAATATCGCGCGGGGCAATATCGTCGATGAGGCGGCGCTCATCCGGGTGCTCGACGAGGGCGGCATCGCGGGCGCGGGGCTTGATGTCTATGAGCATGAGCCGGAGGTGCCCGAAGCGCTGCGCGCGATGGAGAATGTGGTGCTCTTGCCGCATCTCGGGACCGCCGCGCTCGAGGTGCGCGAGGCGATGGGCTATATGGCGGTGGAGAACCTGCGGGCCTTCTTTGCGGGCGAGGCACCGCCCAATCTGGTCAACTGATCCGGGTATTTTCAGGGGTTTAGCGGCGGTTTCGCTCAAGTTTGCGCGAGCGACCAAGCGTCAAGCTTGACCTCGGGGCAGGGCTCGGGTCTGTTGGATCGGCTATTTTGGGAGCCACTACATGATCCAGCCCGCCATCACCGGGACCGGGGTATTCACCCCCGAGCAAACCATCACGAATGACGAGCTGGTGGTTGCCTTCAACGCCTATGCCGAAAAGTTCAACGCCGACAACGCCGAGGCGATTGCGGCGGGAGAGGTCGCAGCCAAGGCGCCGTCCTCGTCCGAGTTCATCCTCAGCGCCTCGGGGATCGAGCAGCGCTATGTGATGGACAAATCCGGGGTTCTCGATCCCGAGACCATGCATCCGGTCTTTGCAGCCCGCGCCGACGAGGCCCCGTCGATGATGGCCGAAATGGCGATTGACGCGGCGCAAAAGGCGCTGGCGCAGGCCGGGCGGCGGGCGGAAGAGGTCGATCTCATCATCTGTGCCGCCTCGAACCACGAGCGCGCCTATCCCGCTATTGCCATTGAAATTCAGCAATTGCTGGGCGCGGGCGGCTTTGCCTTTGACATGAATGTCGCCTGTTCCTCGGCCACGTTCGGCATCCAGGCGGCGGCGGATATGGTGCGGGCGGGATCGGCGAAATGCGCGCTCATCGTCAATCCCGAGATCTGTTCGGCGCATCTCGAATGGCGCGACCGGGATTGTCATTTCATCTTTGGCGATGTCTGCACCGCGACACTGGTCGAGCCCGCCGAGGCAGCCCAAGGCGCGCATTTCCTCATCCGGTCGACCCGCTGTGCCACGGAGTTTTCCAACAACATCCGCAACAACAACGGTTTTCTCCGGCGCACCCGGCCGGGCCAGATGGCGGACCGGCGCGACATGCAGTTCATGCAGGAGGGGCGGAAGGTCTTTAAGGAAGTGCTGCCGCTCGTCTCGGCCCATATCGCGGGCCATATGGAGGACGAGGGCGTGGCGGCGGATGATCTGAAGCGGCTCTGGCTGCATCAGGCCAACAAGTCGATGAATGATTTTATCGGCCGCAAGGTTCTCGGCCGGGTGCCGGAGCCGGAAGAGCAGCCCAACATCTTGCAGGATTACGCCAACACCTCGTCTGCCGGGTCGATCATCGCATTCGCGAAATATTCCGACGATCTGGCGCCCGGCGATGTCGGGCTGATCTGCAGCTTTGGCGCGGGCTATTCGGTTGGGTCGGTGATTGTCGAGCGGGCGTGAGGGGCGATTTGGGCAAACCGGGGCAGGCGGGGCCATCCACTCTGTGTCTGGGCGCGCCATCTAGAAGCCAAGCTTCGGGGATGGACGATGACGTGCTTCGATCCAGCGTATTTTATACGAAGAGGAGGGACAAAGCCCCAATCCGTACCGACCCCGCCAGGCTGCCCGGCATTGGGGATGCAGAGCAACAGGTTGTCCCGGTTTACTTCGGGATTGGTTTACAAGTGACATTTGGAAAGGCAGACAGTAATGGGAAAAGAGTTTGACGGTTCCCCCGACGTCGGGGCCGTAGGCAGGGATGGGTAAATGTCAACGATCAGAGGTTATCTGAAGAAACATACCGAGGCGCTGGTCAAGGATGTTGGGATCGAGCCCGCGTGCGAGCTCACCGGCAAGTCCAAGGCGACCTTGGGGCGGTATTATTCGGACCATGACGAACATGCCGATCGGTTCATGCCGATCGACGCTGTGGCGGCGCTCGAAGAGGCGGCGTCCTATCCGCATGTCACGGCGGCGCTGGCCGAGCTCAAGGGCATCAGCCTGTCCTTTGACGGCACCCGGCGCAATGCGGATGACAAGGGCGGGGTGAACGCGGATGTGATCGCGCTCAGCCAGCGGTTCGCGATCCTGATGGCCGAGTATCAGCAATCCATCGAGGATGGGGTGATCACGGTCAATGAGGCCAAGCGTCTGTTGCGGGAGACGACGCAGCTGCAGCAGGTGCTCATCGACATGAAGCTGCATCTCGAAGACGAGGCGACCTGAGCCGGGGTCGTCCCGGATCAGAGCGTTCTTTTCCTGAGTTCTGAAGGGGTTGCGCCAAATCTCTGGCGGATCGCGCGCGACAGGGCTGCGGGCGATTCATAGCCGCATCTGAGCGCCACCTCGGCCACGCCGAGACCACTTCCCTCGAGCATTTTACGCGCGTTCGAGAGCCGCAGATGGCGGTAGACCGTGCCCGGCGGCGCGCCGAGGCCGCGGCGGAAATGCCGGTCGAGCGTGCGCGGCTGGCAGGAACAGCGCCGCGCCAGATCGGGAAGCGGCAGCGGTCGTTCGAGATGGTCGCGCATGAGCGCCAGCGCGCGGCCCACCAGCGGATCGTGATGCGGCGTTTCATCGGGGCGGGGATCGCCCTTGATGAACTGATCCTCGACATCGAGCCGGGCGGCCTCGCCGAGATGCTGGCTCACCAGATCAAGCACCACATCGAGCGCCGAGAGCGCCCCGGCGCAGGTGATCACCGGCCCGTCGCGCAGATGCCGGGCGCGGACCGCGTCAACCTCAAGGAATCGTTCGGAAAAGGCGGGGAGAAGATCCCAGTGAATCGTCGCCTGCCGCCCGTTCAAAAGCCCGGCAGAGGCCAGAAGCCATGGCCCCGCATCGAGCCCGATGGTCACCGCCGCCTGACCGGCGGCGCGGCGCAGCGCCTGACGGGCGGCGTTGGTATCGTGTTCATGGTGCCGATAGCTCGCGTGGACGAAGAGATAATCGCAATAGGTCAAGGACTTGAGCGGGCCGTGCGGGACGATGCCGATGCCCGAGGAGGTCTGCACCGGTAGCCCGTCGAGAGTGACGATCTGCCAGTCGAACACATGGCGATGGGTCACCGCATTGGCAGCGCGGAGCGGCTCGAGGCAATTGGCCATGCACAGGTTGGAGAACTCGTCAAAGACGAGGAAGCCGATCCGCACCGGGCCACCCGGGATTTTTGTCCATTTCTGCATCAAGAATGTCAGATACTGCAAAATCTGGCGCGGTTCCAGCGATACTCTCGCGCCATGTTGACTGGGAGAACACCATGCCGCTGACCATGAACCGAGACGTTTTCATCACCTGTGCCGTGACCGGATCGGGCGGCACCCAAGACCGCAGCCCGCATGTGCCGCGCAGCCCTGAGCAGATTGCCGACAGTGCGATTGCGGCGGCCAAGGCGGGGGCGGCGGTGGTGCATTGCCATGTGCGCGATCCCGAGACCGGGGCGCCGAGCCGGGACAAGGGGCTGTTTCGCGAAGTGACCGACCGGATCCGCGATGCGGAGGTCGATGTGGTGCTCAACCTGACCGCCGGGATGGGCGGCGATCTGGTCTTTGGCGATGTCGAGAACCCGCTCGATCTCAACAGTGCGGGCACCGATATGGCGGGCGCCACCGAGCGCGTCGCCCATGTCGCCGAATGCCGCCCCGAGATCTGCACGCTCGATTGCGGCACGATGAATTTCGCCGAGGCCGATTACGTGATGACCAACACGCCCGGCATGCTCACCGCCATGGGCGCGATGATGACCGAGCTCGGCGTCAAGCCGGAGATCGAAGCCTTTGATACCGGCCATCTTTGGTATGCAAAACAACTGGTTAAGGATGGGGTTCTCGAAAGCCCCGCGCTGGTGCAGCTCTGCATGGGTGTGCCATGGGGCGCGCCGAATGACCTCAACACCTTCATGGCGATGGTCAATAATATCCCCGAGGATTGGGCCTGGTCGGCCTTCAGCCTGGGCCGCGATCAGATGGCCTATGTCGCGGCGAGCGTGCTGGCGGGCGGCAATGTGCGCGTCGGTCTCGAGGACAATCTGATGCTCGATCGCGGGGTGCTCGCCACCAATGAACAGCTGGTGACCCGCGCCCGCGAGATCATCGAGCGTCTCGGCGCCCGGGTAATCGGCCCGCAAGAGGTGCGCGACAAGCTCGGCCTGACCAAACGCGCCCCGGTCTGAGACCAGGCGCGGCAGCGGCCGAAACCGGCCAAAACGGCAGGTCGGTCATACGTCGGCATCGCGTCGGTAAAGCGACGGGGGGTGAAGACGGGGGGTGAAATCGCCCCCGCCCGAGGGAGTGGGCGGGGCGGTCTAACGGGGCCTAACAGGGCCAATCAGGGCCAAACAAGGTCTGACAGGGAGTGAACACATGTCACGCAGGGTTTTGATCACCGGGGGCGGATCGGGCATCGGCCGCACCTATGCCCGCCGGTTCCATGCCGAGGGCGACCGTATCGCGATCTGTGACGCCGATCCGGCGGCGGTCGAGGCGATGCGCGCCGAGCTGCCCGGTCTCATCGGGGCGGCGGTGGATGTGCGCGACGAGGCGGCCATGGCCGAATTTCTCGGCGCGGTCGAAGAGGAATGGGGCGGGGCGGATATCGTCTTTGCCAATGCCGGCACCGGCGGCCCGGCGGGGCATATCGAGGATATCAGCTATCAGGATTGGCAGGATTGCGTGGCGGTGAACCTGCATGGCGTCTTTCTCACCTGCCGCTGGGCGGCGCGGGTGATGCGGGCGCAGGGGTCGGGGCTCATCCTGCTCACCTCCTCGACCGCGGGGCTCTTTGGCTATCCCAACCGCTCGCCCTATGCGGCGGCGAAATGGGCGATCAACGGGCTGACCAAGACGCTCGCGATGGAGCTCGGCCCGGTGGGGGTGCGTGTCAATGCCATCGCCCCCGGCGCGGTCGAGGGCGAGCGGATGGAGCGGGTTCTCGCCAATGAGAGCCGCGCCACCGGGCGGCCCATCGAGGAAATCCGCGCCTCTTACGTGGAATGCACCTCGCTCAAGAGCTGGGTGAGCGCCGATGAGCTTGCCGATATGGCGCTGTTCCTCGCCTCGCCCGCTGCGGCCAAAGTGTCGGGGCAGATCATGGCCGTGGATGGCCACACGGAAAGCATCAACTGAGGCCAGAAGTGGCGCCAGAATTGGTGCCAGCTTTGATGCCAGAAATTCAGATGTCAGGGAGAATGACATGACCAAGACAGCAGCGATCATCGGCGGTGGCGTCATCGGCGGCGGCTGGGCCGCGCGGTTCCTGCTCAACGGCTGGGATGTGCGGGTGTTCGACCCCGATCCGCAGGCCGAGCGCAAGATTGCCGAGGTGCTCGGCAATGCCCGGGGCGCGCTGCCGATGCTCTATGACACGGCGCTGCCCGAGGAGGGCACGCTCAGCTTTCATGGCTCGATTGCCGAGGCGGTCGAGGGCGCCGATTGGGTGCAGGAAAGCGTGAGCGAGCGGCTCGACCTCAAGCATAAGGTGCTGGCCGAGATCCAGACGGCCAATGCCGGCGTGCTCATCGGCTCGTCAACCAGCGGCTTCAAACCCTCGGAGCTGCAAGAGGGCGCGCAGGATCCGTCGACCATCATGGTCACCCACCCGTTCAACCCGGTCTATCTCTTGCCGCTGATCGAGCTGGTGCCCTCGGAGGCCACCGCGCCCGAGGCCATCGCCCGCGCGAGCGAGATGCTCATCGCGCTCGGGCTCTATCCGCTGCATGTGCGCAAGGAGATCGACGCCCATATCGCCGACCGCTTTCTCGAGGCGGTGTGGCGCGAGGCGCTCTGGCTGGTCAAGGACGGCATCGCGACCACCGAAGAGATCGACAATGCGATCCGCTATGGGTTTGGCATCCGCTGGGCGCAGATGGGTCTCTTTGAGACCTATCGCGTGGCCGGCGGCGAGGCCGGGATGCGGCATTTCATGGCGCAGTTCGGCCCTTGCCTCAAATGGCCCTGGACCAAGCTCATGGATGTGCCCGAGTTCACCGACGAGCTTGTCGATCTCATCGCCGATCAGTCGGATGCGCAATCGGGGCATCTGTCGATCCGCGAGCTTGAGCGCAAGCGCGACCGCAACCTGATCGCGATGATGCGGGCGCTGCGCCAGCAGGGCAATGCCTCGGGGCGGCTGATCAACGACCATCAGAAGGCGATCCGCCCGGCGCCTGTCGCGTCCGAGGATGGCCGCGCGCTGCGCAGTCAGCGGCGCATGGTGCCGGTCGATTGGACCGATGTGAACGGCCATATGAACGAGGGCCGCTATGGGCAGATTTTCTCGGATGCCGCCGAAGAGGTGATGGCGCATGTCGGGGCCGATGACGCCTATGTGCAGGCGGGCAACAGCTATTTCACGGTGGAAACCACGGTCAAATACCTCGCCGAGACCCATGCCGGCGAGATGGTCGAAGTCTGGAGCCGGGTGACGGAGGGCGCGGGCAAGAAGCTGCGCTGTCTGCATGAGATGCGCCGCGCCAGCGATGGCGAGATCCTCGCCACCTGCGATCAGTTCATGCTGCATGTGAGCCTCGAGACGCGGCGCACTTGCGACCCGCTGCCCGAGGTGCAGACCCGTGTTGAGGCGCTCGCCGCCGCGCATAAGGAGTGAGACCATGCAATTCGCGATGACCGAAGAACAGCAGATGATCGTCGACACGACGCGGGCCTTTGTCGAAAAGGAAATCTATCCCCATGAGCTCGAGGTCGAGCGGTCCGGCCACCTGCCGATGGAGATCATCCGCGAGGTGCAATCCAAGGCGATCGAGGCCGGGCTCTATGCGGCGAATATGCCCGAAGAGGTGGGCGGTGCCGGGCTCGATACGCTGACCTGGCTGATGTATGAAAAAGAGCTTGGCCGGGCCAATTACGCGCTGCACTGGACCTGTGTGGCGCGGCCGTCGAACATCCTCTTGGCGGGCACCGAAGAGCAGCGCGAGAAATATCTCTACCCCTGTATTCGCGGTGAGAAATGGGATTGTCTCGCGATGACCGAGCCGGGGGCGGGATCGGACCTGCGCGGCATGAAGGCCAGCGCCAAGCAAGATGGCGACGATTTCATCCTCAACGGCACCAAGCATTTCATCAGCCATGCCGATATCGCCGATTTCTCGATCGTCTTCATGGCGACCGGCGAGGAAGAGACACCGCGTGGGCCAAAGAAACTCATCACCGCGTTCTTCGTCGACAAGGGCACGCCGGGGTTCTCGGTGCGCGAGGGCTATCGCAATGTGAGCCACCGCGGCTATACCAATGCGGTGCTCGAGTTCGACAATTGCCGGCTGCCTAAATCGGCGGTGCTGGGCGAGGTGCACAAAGGGTTCCAGGTGGCCAATGACTGGCTCGGGGCGACCCGGCTTCAGGTGGCGGCGACCTGCCTTGGCCGGGCCGAGCGGGCGCTGCAACATGCGGTGGAGTACGCCGCCGAGCGCCGCCAGTTCGGCCAGCAGATCGGCAAGTTTCAGGGCGTGTCCTTCAAGCTCGCCGATATGGCGACCGAGCTCAAGGCGGCGGAGCTTCTGACCTGGATGGGTGGCTGGAAATTCGATCAGGGCAACGTGACCGAGAGCGACATGTCGATGGCCAAGCTCAAGGCCACCGAGATGCTGGCGATGGTGGCCGATGAGGCGATCCAGATCCATGGCGGCATGGGGCTCATGGATGAGCTGCCGCTGGAGCGGATCTGGCGCGATGCCCGGGTCGAGCGGATCTGGGAAGGCACCAGCGAGATCCAGCGCCATATCATCAGCCGCGAGATGCTGCGGCCGCTGGGCGCCTGATTTTATGCCTCCGGCGGGGATATTTGCGGCCAGAAGAAGATGCGGGAGAGGGATCACTCCCCCTCCCGTCTGGCTGCGCCAAAGCGCTTCTCCTGGCGCGGTCATCGGCGTCCCCGCCTGTACCGCGCCCCGAGCCTCGCGCGAATTCATGAACAATTCCTTACTTCTTCTGGCGAAAAATATCCTCGCCGAAGGCGAAACTCTTTTGGAGCCACCGCGCCATGCGTGATCTGTCCCGTCTGTTTCAGCCCCGGTCCATTGCCGTCATCGGCGGCGGGGCCTGGTGTGCCAATGTCATCGAGCAATGCGCCAAGATGGGCTTTGCCGGGCCGGTCTGGCCGGTGCATCCGACCCGCAGCGAGCTGGGCGGGGTGGCGGCCTTTGCCTCGCTCGACGCTCTGCCGGGGGTGCCCGATGCGGTGTTCATCGGGGTCAATCGCACCCTGACCATCGAGACGGTGGCGCGGCTCAGGGCCATGGGCGCGGGCGGGGCGGTGTGTTTTGCCAGCGGGTTCCGCGAGGCGCAGGCCGAGACCGGTGATGGCGACAGCCTGCAGGAGGCGCTGTTGGCGGCGGCGGGGGAGATGCCGATCATCGGCCCCAATTGCTACGGGTTCATCAATTATCTCGATGGCGCGCTGCTCTGGCCCGATCAGCATGGTGGCGAACGCACCGAGCGCGGGGTGGCGGTGCTCACCCAGAGCTCGAACATGGCGATCAACATCACCATGCAGGCGCGGGCCTTGCCTCTGGCCTATGTCGGCACGGCGGGCAATCAGGCGCAGATCGGCCTGTCGGAGATCGGCGCGGCGATGCTCGAGGATCCGCGGGTGACGGCGCTGGGGCTGCATATCGAGGGGATCGGCGATCTGCGGGCCTTTGAGGCGCTGGCGGCAAGAGCGCGGGCGTTGGGCAAGCCGGTGGTGGCCTTGAAAGTCGGCAAATCCGAGCAGGCGCAGAAGGCCGCGGTGTCGCATACCGCCTCGCTCGCCGGGTCGGATGCGGGCGCGCGGGCCTTGTTGCGCCGGTTGGGCATTGGTCAGGTCGAGAGCCTGCCCGGGCTTCTCGAGGCGCTGAAGCTGTTGCATTTCGCGGGGCCTCTGGCCTCGAACGGTGTGGCGTCGATGTCCTGCTCGGGCGGCGAGGCGAGCCTGA
Organism: Roseovarius nubinhibens ISM; assembly: GCF_000152625.1. Lineage (GTDB taxonomy): Bacteria > Pseudomonadota > Alphaproteobacteria > Rhodobacterales > Rhodobacteraceae > Roseovarius > Roseovarius nubinhibens. Next base: position 2,311,779 of record NZ_CH724156.1, read on the forward strand.
TGGCGGACACCGGGTTTGGTCGTGACATTCGCTTTCCGCCACTCGATGAGGGCCAGCGGGTCGGGCTGCGCGCGGCGCTGGGTCCGATGGTGGCGCTGGCCAACCCGTTGGATTATCATACGTTTATCTGGGGCGACGGGGCGGCCATGGGCCGGACCTTTGCGGCAATGATGGGCGGCGAAGAGATCGCCATGGGCTGTCTCGTGGTGGATTTCCCGCGCATCGACCGCTGCAGTGACGCGGCCTGGGATTGCGTGCTCGAAGGGGCGGGCCATGCGGCGCGGGCGGTGGGCAAGCCGCTGGCGCTGGTGGCGACCTTGCCCGAGGCGCTGTCGGAACGGGTGGCGGCGCGGGCGATTGCAGAGGGGCTGATCCCGATGCTGGGGCTTGATGAGACGCTCTGCGCCATCGAGATTGCGGCGCGGATGGGCAAGGCAGCCGTGCCTGAGCCGCTGACCCTTCCCGGCGCGCGGAAGACAGGCGCACGGGAAACGGGCGCGACCCATGTGCTGAGCGAGGCAGAGGCCAAGGGGGCGCTGGCGGAGCATGGCGTGGCGGTGCCCCGGTCCGAGCGGGTCGAGAGCCGCGCGGCGCTGGGTGAGGCGGCGGCGCGGGCGGCCTATCCCGTGGTGCTCAAATCCGAGGGGCTGGCCCATAAGACCGAGGCCGGGGGCGTGGCGCTCGGCCTCAAGGATGCGGCGGCGGTGGCGCAGGCGGCGGGCAGCATGCCGGGCGAGAGTTTTCTCATCGAGGAGATGATCGACGGCGGGGTGGCCGAGCTCTTGATCGGGGTGGTGCGTGATCCGGCGCATGGCTTCGTGCTCACCCTTGGGGCGGGGGGCACCTTGACCGAGATCCTGCGCGACAGCGGCTCGCTCTTGCTGCCCACCACGGAGGACGCGGTGCGCGACACGCTGCGCGGCTTGCGGATTGCGCCGGTTCTGGCGGGCTATCGCGGCAAGCCGGGGGCGGATATGGGCGCGATCCTTGCCGCCGTCATGGCGGTGCAGGATTATGTATTGGCCCATGCCGATGAGATAGACGAAGTTGAGATCAACCCGCTGATCGTCACGCCCTCGCGGGCGGTGGCGGCGGATGCGCTAATCAGGAAGGGAGAGAAAGATGAGTGAGAGCCCGGTCAAGACCGAGCGGCGGGGGCATGTGCTCGAGGTGACGCTCGACCGGCCCAAGGCCAATGCGATCGACCTGCAGACCAGCCGTGCGCTGGGCGAGGTGTTTCGCGATTTTCGGGACGATCCAGAGCTGCGGGTGGCGATCATCACCGGCGCGGGCGAAAAGTTCTTTTGCCCCGGCTGGGATCTCAAGGCCGCGGCGGATGGCGATGCGGTGGATGGCGATTACGGCGTCGGCGGCTTTGGCGGGCTGCAGGAGCTGCGCGGGCTCAACAAGCCGGTGATCGCGGCGGTGAATGGCATCTGTTGTGGCGGGGGTCTCGAATGGGCGCTGAGCGCCGATATCATCCTTGCCGCCGAACATGCCACATTCGCCCTGCCGGAAATCCGGTCCGGCACGGTGGCCGATGCCGCCTCGATCAAGCTGCCCAAGCGCATCCCCTATCACATCGCGATGGAGATGCTGCTCACCGGGCGTTGGATCGACGCGGAAGAGGCGGCGCGCTGGGGCATGATCAACCGCATCCACAGCGCCGAGACGCTGATGGAGGAGGCGCGGGCGCTGGCCGATCATCTCGCCTCGGGGCCGCCGCTGGTCTATGCGGCGCTCAAGGAAGTGGTGCGCGAGGCGGAGGGGATGAATTTCCAGGACGCGATGAACCGCATCACCAAGCGCCAGTTCGAGACGGTCGATATTCTCTATGACAGCGAGGATCAGCTCGAAGGGGCGCGGGCCTTTGCCGAGAAGCGCGACCCGGTGTGGAAGGGCCGCTGAGCCGCCGCCACGCTTGAACTTTGCCCGGAAATCACGTCAGGGTGCCGCATGATTTTGCGGCGCCTTTTCATATTTGCCCTGTTGCCGCTGGCCCTGCTGGCGGCGCTTTATGTGGGGTCCGAACGGTATTTCCGGGCGCAGGAAGTGGCCCGGGCCGAGGGGCGCGTGTCGCTTTACCGGTCGACCGTGGTGGATGAGCTCGACCGGTTTTCCTATTTCACCCATGTGCTGGCGCGGGACCCGTTCGTGATGGCCGCGTCGATGCAGGGGGTGGCGGGCACGCTCGATGCGCGGCTGCGCGATTTCGCGGAGCAGGCCAAGCTCGACGCGATATATCTCATGGGCACCGATGGCACGACGATTGCGGCATCGAACGCCGGCACGCCCGCGAGTTTCGTGGGCCAGAACTATGCGTTTCGGCCCTATTTCCGGCAGGCCTTGGAAGGCGGGCAGGGGCGGTTTTACGGGATTGGCGCGACCACCGGGTTGCCGGGCTATTTCGTGGCCGATCCGGTGCGCGACCGCGAGGGGCGCATTCGCGGGGTGATTGCGATCAAGCTCGATCTGACGCGGCTCGAGGGGGCGTGGCGGGAGAGCGGCGAGCTTGTGCTCTTGGCCGATGCGGCGCGGGTGGTGTTGCTTTCGTCGCAGGAGGCGTGGCGCTACCGGGTGCTGACGCCGCTCAGCCCTGAGGCGCGGCGCGAGATCGAGGCGGCGCGGCAGTTCACCGGTCATGCGCTCGAGCCGCTCGACTGGCAGCAGAATGAGCCGGGGCGGACGATCGTCGCCGGGGAGGGGATGATCCATCTGGTGCGGGGCGACCTGCCGCATGGCTGGACGCTGCATTACCTCGGCAGCGAGACGCAGATCGAGACGCGCAGCTGGCTGGTGGTGGTGATCGGGGCGGTGATGCTCGGTCTGTTGCTCTTGGGTTGGCAATGGCGGCGCAACCGGATGATCGGCGCGGCGCTGCGCCGGTCGGAGGCCGAGGAGGCGGCGCTGCGCGAGGCGAACCGGCGGCTGGCGGTGGAGATCGAAGAGCGGCGCACGGCGCAGCGGCGGTTGCAGCGCACGCAGGGCGAGCTGGAGCGGGCCAGCAGGCTGGCGGCGCTCGGGCAATTGGCGGCCTCGGTGACCCATGAGCTGGGCCAGCCGATTTCGGCGATGCGCAACCATCTGGCGGCGGCGGAGATGTCGGGGGCTGGCTCTTCCGGGCAAACGGGGCTTACGGCGCGGCTGAGCGGGCTGGTGGAGCGGATGGAGGGGATCACCCGGCAGCTCAAGTTCTTTGCCGCGCCGACCGCGCCCGAAATGGGCGAGGTCGATCTCAACGCGGCGCTGGCGGAGGCGCTGGCGCTGGTGGCGCCCAATCTCGAGACGGCGGGCATTGACGTCACGCGTGATCTGTCGGGGTCGGCGGTTTTGGTGCGCGGCAACAAGCTTCGGCTTGAACAGGTGCTGACCAATCTTCTGCGCAATGCGGCGGATGCGATGGAGGAGAGCGCGACGCGGCAGCTGGTGCTGCGCACCGGGGTCGAGGAGGGCATGGGCTGGGCCGAGATTGCGGATAGCGGCAGCGGGCTTGGCCCCGGCGGGCTTGAGGCGCTGAGCGAGCCCTTTGTGACGACGCGTCCTTCGGGGCAGGGGATGGGGCTGGGGCTTGCGATTTCCGGCGGGATCGTCAAGGAGCATGAAGGCCGCCTGACCGCGCGGGACAGGCCGGGCGGCGGCACGGTGTTCCGGATGGAGATCCCGCTGGCGGAGGAGATGTGATGGCCGAGGGCAAAGCGACCCCCCTGAACCTGCTCATCGTCGATGACGATGCGGCGATGCGCGCCTCGCTGGTCGAGCTGGCCGAGGCCGCCGGGTGGCAGGCGAGCGCCGTCGGGCGGGCGGCGCAGGTGGCCGATCTCTTGCCCGAGCTGCGGCCCGATGTGATCCTGTCGGATGTGCGGATGCCGGGGATGTCGGGGCTCGACCTGCTGGCCAGCCTGCAGGGCGCGGGCGCGCCGCCCCTGGTGCTCATCTCGGCCCATGGCGATATCACCATGGCGGTCGAGGCGATGCAGGCCGGGGCCTATAGTTTCGTCGAAAAGCCCTATGATCCGCGCCGCTTGCTCAGCATTCTGCGCCATGCGGGCGAGCAATATCGGCTCACCCGGCAGGCCGGGCGGCTCAAGGCGCGGCTGGCGCAGCTGTCGGGGCTCGACCGGGTGTTGCTTGGCGGGACGCCGGAGATGGTGGCGCTGCGCGAGACGGTGATCGACATGGCCGATGCCATGGTGCCGGTGTTTCTCAGCGGTCTGACGGGCACCGGCAAGGATGTGGTCGCCAAGGCGCTGCATGATCTGGGGCCGCGGTCCGAGGCGCCTTTTGTGGCGCTCAACTGTGCGGCGCTGTCGGAGCGGCATTTCGAAGAGGGCATGTTCGGCATTCATGGCGAGCGGCAGGGCAGCCTGATGGGGGCGCGGGGCGGCACGCTCTTCCTCGATGAGGTCGGCGCCTGTCCGGTGGCGGTGCAGGCCAAGCTCTTGCGGGTGATCGAGACCGGTGAGGTGACGCCCATTGGCGCGCCGGGGCCTGTGCCGCTCGACTGTCGGGTGGTGGCGGCGACCAATGAAGACCCGGAAGAGGCCATCGCGGCGGGGCGGCTCAGGCCCGATCTCTATTACCGGCTGAGCGGCGTGGTGCTGCGGCTGCCGCCTCTGGTGCAGCGGCGCGACGATCTCGAGATGCTGGCCACGCATTTCCTGCGCCATTACGCGGCGATCTACGAGATGTCCGCCCCGGCGCTTACCACCGAGGATCTGGCGGCGCTCTTGGCGCATGACTGGCCGGGCAATGTGCGCGAGCTGCGCCATGTGGCGGAGCGGCGGGTGTTGATGGCGCGGCGCGACCGGGGGTCGATGGCCGAGGCGCTGCGCCCGGATGTGGTGGCCGAGGACATGCCCGGCACGCTGCGCGAGGCGGTGGCGGCGCTGGAACGGGGGATGATCGCCCGCGCGCTCAAGGCGCATGAGGGGCGGATGGACGATGTGGCGGCGCAGCTTGGCATCGGGCGGCGCACGCTCAACGAGAAGATCGTCAAGCTCGGTCTCGACAAGGATGCGCTTCTCTAACGCTCAGCAAATCCCGCCGTTGCCCTGCGGAAATCCGCAGGGCGGCCCCCTGACCCCCTGCGGATAACTTCATTGGCGAATCGACCTGCCGCGTTATGATCTCGCGAATTCAATGGATTTTGACTGGGAGGATCATCCATGAACGGATTTCTGAAAACCACTGCGCTTGCGGCAATCACCCTCGGCTTTGCCGGTGAGGCGATGGCTGTGGAGTGGAATGTCTCGCTCTGGGGCAAGCGCCGCGCCTTTACCGAGCATGTCGAGAAGCTCGCCGAGCTGGTGAGCGAAAAGACCGGCGGCGAGTTCACCCTGAACATCAGCTATGGCGGCCTGTCGAAGAACAAAGAGAACCTCGACGGTATTTCCATCGGCGCGTTCGAGATGGCGCAGTTCTGTGCCGGCTATCACCGCGACAAGAACCCGACCATCACCGTGCTCGAACTGCCGTTCCTCGGTGTTGAGACGCTCGAGCAAGAGCGCGAGCTGAGCATGGCGCTCTATGCGCAGCCGGCGGTGCAGGAAGATCTGGCGCGTTGGAACGCGACGCTGCTGATGCCGTCGCCGATGCCGCAATATAACCTCGTGGGTCTCGGCGATGCGCCGACCAGCCTCGAAGGGTTCGAAGGTCTGACCGTGCGCGCCACCGGCGGCATCGGTGAGGCGATGAAGGCCGTGGGTGCCGTGCCGACCTCGATGTCGGCCACCGAAGTGCGCCAGTCGCTCGACAGCGGCGTGATCAAGGCCGCCGCCTTTGCGCCGCATGCGCATATGTCCTTTGGCACGATCGAGAACGCCAATTGGTGGACCACCAACCTCAACCCCGGCACCGTGAACTGCCCGGTTGTGGCCAACACCGATGCGCTCAATGATCTGTCGGATGAGCATCGCGAGGCGCTGCTGGGGTCGATCGACGAGGCGCTCGACCATTATGTCGCCAATTATGAGGGCAACACGATGGAGCGTTGGGGTCCGGCGCTCGACGAGCGTGGCATCGAGAAAGTGACCTTCTCGGCCGAGGCGCTCGCCGCCTTTGAAGAGCGCGTGGCTGGCCCCGCGGCGCAGGACTGGATCAGCTCGATGAGCGAGCGCGGTCTGCCGGCGCAGGAGCTCTATGACTTTGCCACGTCGAAGCTGAAAGAACTCAAGGGCAGCATGTAAGCCTTTGCGGCCCTGCCCCCCGATCCGGGGGCGGGGCCTTTTTATGCACCTCCGAGCGCCGCCCCAGAGGGGGCAGGATGCGCCACCCCGCGCGGCGGGGCATGGGGGCGGATCGTAACGGGACATATCACGGGAGGGACACGCCATGGCGGGCGGCGGAACGGTGCTGAGCGATGACAGCACGCTGAGCCGGGTGGACCGGCAATTCTATCGCATCGAGAGGGTTCTGGCGCTGGTCAGCGGGCTCGCGGTTTTTGCGATGATGCTCTTGGCGGTGGGATCGGTCAGCGGGCGCAATTTCTTTGACCAGCCGCTACCGGGCTATGTCGACTGGATCGAGCAGGCGATGCCGCTCATTGCCTTTATGGGCATTTCCTATGTGCAGCGCGACGGCGGGCATATCCGCATGGATCTTGTCGTCGGCAATCTCAAGGGCCGTGTGCTGTGGCTGGTGGAGATGATCACCACGCTGGTGGTCCTTGGCCTGATGGTCCTTCTGGTCTGGGGCACCTGGGCGCATTTCCAGCGCAGTTTCGATTTCGGCGCGCCGCTATGGAGCCGCGACAGTTCGATGGATATCGCGCTGCCGCTGTGGCCGGCGAAGCTCTTGGCGCCGGTGGCCTTTGGGGTGCTGTGCCTGCGGCTGGTGCTGCAGGTGATCGGCTATGGCCGGGCCTTTCTTGAGAATGCGGAAAAGCCGGTGGCGGTGCCGCTGGTGGTGGATGCCGCGACACAGGCCGCCGAAGAAGCGCGCCATGTGTCCGATGGCAACGGGTAAGGGGCAGAACCATGGAACCGATTGATATTGGGCTGATCGTCACCGGCGGCATGCTGGTGCTTGTGATCCTCGGCATGCGGGTGGCCTTTGCCGCCGCGGCCTGTGGCATGGTGGGGCTGATCTGGATTTTCTGGGCCAAGTTCGGCTATGACCCGGCGCGGTTCGGCAAGGCGGTGACGGTGGCGGTCAAGACCGCCGGGCAGGTGCCGCATTCCAAGGTGAGCGCGCAATCGCTGAGCCTCATTCCGACGTTCATCCTGATCGGCTATCTCGCCTATTACGCGGGGCTGACCAAGGCGCTGTTCGAGGCGGCGAAACGCTGGATCGCCTGGGTGCCGGGGGGCTTGGCGGTGTCGACCGTGTTCGCGACCGCGGGCTTTGCCGCCGTCTCTGGCGCGAGCGTCGCGACCTCGGCCGTTTTCGCGCGCATCGCCATTCCCGAGATGCTGTCCATTGGCTATGACAAGAAATTCGCAGCCGGTGTGGTGGCGGCGGGCGGCACGCTGGCCTCGCTCATCCCGCCGTCGGCGATCCTCGTGATCTATGCGATCATCGTCGAGCAGGATGTCGGCAAGCTCTTGCTGGCGGGGTTCCTGCCGGGGATCTTCTCGGCGCTGATCTATGCGCTGCTGATCATCGGCATGGCGATGTCGATCAAGGGGTTTGGCCCGCCGGTGGGCGGCTTTACCTGGCGCGAGCGGCTGGTGGCGCTGCCGCCAGCGCTGCCGATCCTCGTGGTTGTCGCGACCATCGTTCTGTTTGTCTACAACCCGTTTGGCGGCGATGCCTGGGGCACGCCGACCGAGGGCGGGGCGATCGGGGCATTTGTGGTGTTCCTGATGGCGCTCTATCGCGGCATGCGCTGGGGGCAGTTCAAGGATGCGCTGCTTGAGACCGCGAAGCTCAGCGTGATGATCTTTACCATCATCTGGGGCGTTCTCATCTATGTGCGCTTTCTCGGCTTTGCCGATCTGCCGGGGGCCTTTGCCGATTGGATCACCTCGCTCACCATGTCGCCGATGTTGATCCTTGTGTGTATCCTGCTCGCCTATGCGGTGCTGGGCATGTTCATGGATGCGATCGGGATGCTGCTTCTGACCCTGCCGGTGGTCTATCCGGCGGTGATGGCGCTCAACGGGGGCGAGTTTGTCAGCGCCGCCGACAGCACCTTTGGCATGTCGGGGCCGATGTGCGCGATCTGGTTCGGCATCCTCGTGGTGAAGATGGCGGAGTTCTGTCTCATCACGCCGCCCATCGGGCTCAACTGTTTCGTGGTGGCCGGCGTGCGCGATGACCTCAGCGTGCAGGACGTGTTCAAGGGCGTGACGCCGTTCTTTATCGCGGATGCGATCACCATCGGCCTGTTGGTGGCCTTCCCGATGATCGTGCTCTGGCTGCCCGGTCAGGTCTGATCCGGGAGCAAGGACCAAGTGACGGGGCCGCCTCTGTGCGGCCCCGCGTGTTTGCGGTGCGGGGCTGCGCATTTGTTATAGTGTAACGTGCCCCCATATGCTCGTCATGACCAGACAGCATGACATAAGCCGGGAGGCGCTTCCGCAAGAGATGCGTTTCCTGCTGCGGGACTATCCGCGCGACGCTTGGCCGGAGAATCCGCATTTCACCCGCTCGATCCGCAACTGGATGGGCGCCCATCAATCCTTTCGGCAGCTCGGCGAGATCGCCCGGGGCGAGACCGAGCTCTATCTCACCAAGGGGCGTGATCCGCAGGAATTCGCGGCGCGGTTTGCCGAGTTTGGCAACCTCTTGGTGCGCAACCTCCACGGGCACCATACCTGGGAGGATCGCAAGTTCTTTCCGGAGCTGGAAGGCGCCGATCCGCGCTTTGCCGAGGGGCTCGAGATGCTCGAAGGGGATCACGCGGAGATGGACGAATTGCTCGACCAGTTCACCCGGCAGGGCAACCGGGTGGTGCAGCTTGTGACGCTCGACGAGGGGCAGGCGCGAAATGAGGCAGGGCTGCTGCATGATTTGGCAGCGCGGCTCGAAGGCTTTCTCGCGCGGCATCTCAGCGACGAGGAAGACCTTGTCGTGCCGTTGCTTTTGCACCACAAATTGAGAGGATAGAGCGTGATCCCGGGCGGCTGGCCCGGCCGGGACATTCGGGGCAGGAAAACTTGGGCGGACCCAAGGTCGTTGCCCCGAATCGCTTTGCTCTTTACCGTTTGGTAAAATATGAAAAATCGCCAACTGGGATGGGATAGGAATATGAAACTCACAAAACCCGTGTTTGCCCCGCTGAACCGCCGGGGTGTTCTCAAGGGCGGTGCCGCGCTCGCCGCGACCGCCGGTCTTGGCGCGATGCCGACCGGCCTGCTTGCACAAGAAAAGATCAGCGTCGCCGCCATCTATACCGTTCCGGTTGAGCAGCAATGGGTGAGCCGCATCCACAATGCCGCCACCGGCGCCGTCGAGGCCGGTCAGATCGAGTATCAATTCTCGGAAAGCACCTCGAACACCGATTACGCCCGCGTCATGCGCGAATATGCCGACAGCGGCGTCGACATGATCATCGGCGAGATGTTCGCGGTCGAGCAAGAAGCGCGCGAAGTGATCGCGGAATATCCCAACACCACTTTCCTGATGGGCTCGTCCTTCCCGGCGGATGAAAACTATCCGAACCTCGGTGTGTTCGACAATTACATCCAGGATGCGTCCTATCTCAGCGGCATCATTGCCGGGTCGATGACCGAGACCGGCAATATCGGCATGGTCGGCGGTTTCCCGATCCCCGAGGTGAACCGGTTGATGCATGCCTTCATGGCCGGTGTCCGCGAAGTGAAGCCCGAGGCGAAATTCCAGGTGAGCTTTATCGGGTCGTGGTTCGATCCGCCGAAAGCCAAGGAAACCGCCTTTGCGATGATCGAGAACGGTGCCGATCTGCTCTATGCCGAACGCTTTGGCGTGTCGGACGCGGCGCAGGAGAAGGGCATTCTTGCCATTGGCAACGTGATCGACACCCAGGCCGATTACCCCGAAACGGTCGTGGCCTCGGCGCTGTGGCATTTCGAGCCGACGCTGCAGGCGGCGCTGGCCAATCACAAGGCAGGCACGTTCAAGGCCGAGAATTACGGCGTCTATTCCTTCATGAAGGAAGGCGGCTGTTCGCTGGCCCCGCTCGGCACGTTTGAAGGCAAGGTGCCGGCCGAGGCGATGGCGCTTGTCGAAGAGCGGACCAAGGCGATCAAGGCCGGTGAGTTCACCGTCGAGATCAACGACGACGAGCCCGCTTCTTCCTGATGACTGACAAGACGACGGCGCAGGACATTGTCCTGCGCCTCAACCGCATCACCAAGCGCTTTGGCAGCCTGACCGCCAATGACGGGATCAGTTTCGAGCTGCGGCGCGGTGAGGTGATCGCCTTGCTGGGCGAAAACGGTGCGGGCAAGACCACCCTCATGAATATTCTCTTCGGCCATTACACGGCCGACGAAGGCACGGTCGAAGTCTTTGGCCAGCCGCTGCCGCCGGGCGAGCCGGGGGCGGCGCTGGCGGCGGGCGTCGGCATGGTGCATCAGCATTTCACGCTGGCCGACAATATGAGCGTGCTCGACAATATCCTGCTCGGCACCGAACCTTTGTGGAAGCTCGGCATGGGCCGTGGCGCGGCGCGGCGCAAAGTCAGCGATCTGGCGCGCGATTTCGGGCTGGTGGTCGATCCGGACGCCCGCATCGGCAGCCTGTCGGTGGGCGAGCGGCAGCGGGTCGAGATCCTCAAGGCGCTCTACCGCGATGCGCGGATCCTGATCCTCGACGAGCCGACCGCGGTGCTGACCCCGCAGGAGACCGACGCGCTCTTTGAGACCTTGCAGAAGGCAGTGGCGCAGGGGCTGTCGATCATTTTCATTTCGCACAAGCTGCATGAGGTCATGGCGATCTCGCAGCGGGTGCTGGTGCTGCGCCACGGCAAGCTGGTGGGCGAGGTGGCGACGCAGGCGACGGATCGTCACAAGCTCGCCGAGATGATGGTCGGGGCCGAGATCACCCCGCCGGCGCCGCGCGAGGCGCGTCCCGGCGCGGTGCTGATGTCGCTCAAGGCGGTCAGCACGGCGGCACGGGGCAATCAGACCGGGCTGCGCGCCGTTGATCTCGACCTGCGGGCCGGGCAGATCACCGGGCTCGCCGGGGTGAGCGGCAACGGCCAGGGGGCGCTTGCCGATCTGCTGTCGGGGCTCGAGGTGCCGCAATCGGGCGAGATGCATCTCGCCGAGGGCGAGACCGCCCGCTGGACCCCGCGCGCCGCGGTGGCGCAGGGCGTCGGGCGCATCCCCGAAGACCGGCACAAGACCGGCACGATCGCCGATTTCAGCCTCACCGAGAACGCGGTGCTGGAGAGCTATACCAAGCCGCCGATCGCGCGGCGGGGCTGGATGAACTGGCGCGAGGCCGAAGACCAGACCCGTGCCATCATCGAGAAATACGACGTGCGCTGCCCGGGGCCGGAGGCGCGTATTCGCCTGCTGTCGGGCGGCAATATGCAGAAACTCATCCTTGGTCGGGTCTTTGAGGCCGCGCCGCGCATCATCCTCGCCAATCAGCCGGTGCGGGGGCTTGATATCGGGGCGGTGACCTATGTGCAGGAACAGCTCATCGCGGCGCGGGACGCGGGCGCGGCTGTGCTGCTCATTTCCGAGGATCTCGACGAGGTGCTGGCGCTGTCGGATGTCATTCATGTGATGTCCGAAGGCCGGTTGTCGCCGGAATTTGCGCGCGGGACGAAGACGCCCGCCGAGCTGGGGGTATGGATGGCAGGACAGGGGTTTGACGATGCGGCTTGAACCGGTGGCCAATCCGGGGCTGGCGCGATCGCTGGGATACCCGGCGGTGGCGCTTGGCCTGACGGTGGTGGTGGCGTCGCTGCTGGCGCTGGCGGCCAAGGCCGATCCCTTTGCGACGCTGGGGCTTATCCTCAAGGGGGCGGCGGGGTCGAAATTCGCGCTGCTCGAGACGTTGAACCGGGCGACGCCGCTCATTTTCACCGGGCTGGCGGTGGCGGTGGCCTTTCGCGCCAAGCTCTGGAATATCGGGGCCGAGGCGCAGTTCTATGCCGGGGCGCTGGTGGCGGTGCTTTTGGGCACCGGGGCGCTGGGCTTTCTCCCCGGGTTTCTGCTGATCCCGGCGATGGCGGGGGCGGCGATGCTGGCCGGGGCGTTGATGCTCTTGGGGCCGGTGATGCTCAAGGTGCGGCTCGGCGTGGACGAGGTGGTGACCACCTTGCTTTTGAACTTCATCATGCTGCTCTTTATTTCCATGCTGCTCGAAGGCCCTCTCAAGGACCCGATGGGCATGGGCTGGCCGAAATCCGAGCCGCTCGACCGGGCGGCGCGGCTGGGGAGGATCGTCGATGGTCTACGGCTGCATTGGGGGTTTGGGCTGGCGCTGATTTCGGCGGCGGTGGTCTGGATCATCCAGGCGCGCACCACGCTCGGCTATGAGATCCGCGCGGTGGGGCAGAACCCGCAGGCAGCGCGGTTTGCGGGCATTCCGGTCAATCTGGTGCTGGTCAAGACGGCGCTGTTGTCCGGTGGTCTTGCGGCGCTGGCGGGCTGGTCCGAGGTGGCGGGGCTCAAGGGCAATCTGACGCTCGATATCAGCCCGGGCTTTGGCTACACCGGCATCATCGTGGCGATGCTGGCGCTGTTGCATCCGGGCGGTGTGGTCATTTCAGCCATCTTTGTCGCGGGCATTTTCGTGGGCGCAGACAGCATGAGCCGCGCCGCCGGGGTGCCGACCTATATCGCCGATATCCTGCTGGCGACGGCGCTTCTCTTCATGGTGCTGGCGATATTGCTGACGCGGTTCCGCGTGGTGAGGGGGTAGGCCATGGCGGATATCATCGACATTCTTCTTTCGGCAAGCTTCTGGGCCGCGGCGGTGCGCATCGCCTCGCCGCTGATCTTTGCGACGCTGGGCGAGCTGATCTGTGAGCGTGCCGGCATTCTCAACCTCGGGATCGAGGGGATCATGGTTCTGGGGGCCTTTACCGGCTGGCTGGCCGTGTATTACGGCGCGGATCTGTGGACCGGGGTGGCGGTGGCGATGGGGGCGGGGATGCTCTTTGGCCTGCTGCATGCGACGCTGACGGTGCCCTTTGGCCTGTCGCAGCATGTGGTGGGGCTTGGCATCACGCTCTTGGCCACGTCTGTGGCCTATTTCGCCTATCGGCTGGCGCTGCCGCAGGTGACGAGCCCGCCGCGCATCACGCCGTTTCAGCCCTACGAGATTCCGCTGCTGTCGGATATTCCGATCCTCGGGCCGGCGCTCTTTGCGCAGACGCCTTTGACCTATCTCGCCTTTGTGCTGGCCTTCGCGGTGTGGTTCACCCTCTACCGCACGCCGCTCGGTCTGGCCCTGCGGGCCGTCGGCGAAAACCCCGGCGCGGTCGAGGCGCAGGGCCTGTCGGTCACCGCGCTGCGCATGGGCGCGGTGATGGTGGGCAGCGGTTTCATGGCGGTGGGCGGTGCGTTCCTGACCATGTCGGCCTTTTCGAGTTTCTTCTTCGAGATGGTGAACGGGCGTGGCTGGATCTGTATCGCGCTGGTGGTCTTTGGCGCGTGGAAGCCGGGCAAGGCGGTGCTTGGCGCGCTGTTGTTCGCCGGGTTCGATGCGCTGCAGATCCGGTTGCAACAGACCCCGCTCGGCGCGGAAATTCCCTATCAGATTTTCCTGATGATCCCCTATATTCTGTCGATCCTGGCGCTCATCTTCATGTCGCGCCGGGCCGAGGTGCCAGCCGCGCTCATGGTGCCCTATAACCGAGGAGAACGCTGATGGCCGAGTTCGACATTCTGGTGACGGGCGGCACGCTGCCGGATGGCCGCGTGGCGGATATCGGCATCACCGGCGACCGGATCGCGGCGCTGGGCGATCTGTCGGGGTCGACAGCAGGCGAGGTGATCGAGGCCGCCGGCGATCTGGTGAGCCCGCCCTTCGTTGATCCGCATTTTCATCTCGACGCGACGCTGAGCTATGGCACGCCGCGCATCAATGCCAGCGGCACGCTGCTGGAGGGGATCGCGCTCTGGGGTGAGCTCAAACAGACGGTGACGGTGGATGAGATGGTCGAGCGGGCGCTTGCCTATTGCGATTGGGCGGTGAGCCTCGGGCTGCTCACCATCCGCAGCCATGTCGATGTCTGCGACGACCAGCTGCGCGCCGTGGAGGCGATGTTGCAGGTGCGCGAGACGGTGAAACCCTATCTCGATCTGCAGCTCGTGGCCTTTCCGCAAGATGGGCTCTATCGCGACCCAACAGCGCATCAGAACCTGATCCGCGCCCTCGATATGGGGGTGGATGTGGTGGGCGGCATCCCGCATTTCGAGCGCACCCGCGCGGCGGGCGATGCCTCTGTCACCGAGCTGTGCGAGATTGCCGCGAAACGCGGGCTCATGGTCGATATGCATTGCGACGAGAGCGACGATCCGCAGAGCCGCCATATCGAGACGCTGGCCGCCGAGACCACGCGGCTCGGGTTGCAGGGGCGGGTCGCCGGATCGCATCTCAGCTCGATGCATTCGATGGACAATTACTATGTCTCGAAGCTCTTGCCGCTGATGGCGGAGGCCGAAGTATCCGCCATTCCGAACCCTCTCATCAACATCATGCTGCAGGGGCGGCAGGACACGTTTCCAAAGCGGCGCGGGCTGACCCGGGTCAAGGAGATGCAGGCGCTCGGCATCCGGGTGGGCTGGGGTCAGGATTGCGTGCGCGATCCGTGGTACAGCCTCGGCACCGGCGACATGCTCGACGTGGCCTTCATGGGGATGCATGTGGCGCAGATGAGCGCGCCGGAGGAGATGCAGCGCTGTTTCGACATGGTGACGCAGGAGAACGCGGCCATTCTGGGGCTCGAGGAGTATGGGCTGCGCGAGGGCGCGCTCGCCTCTCTCGTGGTGCTCGATGCGGGCAGTGCGATCGAGGCGCTGCGGCTGCGCCCGGCGCGGCTTGCCGTGGTGTCGAAAGGCAAGATCGTCTCGACCCAGCCGCGGGGCGACGCGACGCTCAGACTGCCGGGACGACCGAAGAGCGGCAACCGGCGGCATGAACTCAGCTAAGAACCGCCAAGAACCGCCAAGACCTGCGCCGTCCCCGGTGAGGGCGGCGCTTTGGGTTATTTCGAGCGCCAGCTGTCGCGCCAGCGGCGCAGCCGCGACCGGCGGTCGTTGATCGCGTTTCCGGCGGCGTCCCAGCTGTCTTCGATATCGTCAAAGACCGGGTCGATGCGGCGCGCGCGAAACCGCCGCCAGCGCACCCAGATCGCCCAGACCGTGGCAAAGAACAGCGTCAGGATGATGATGTTGAGCCAGGGGATCGGGCTGTAATCCGGGCCCGGCGCGGGCTTGATCGAGATCGCGTTGGGAAAGATCGTCAGGAACTCGTTGCGCCAGCCGTAGTGTTTGACCACGTACCATTCCGGGTTGGCCTTGGTCGAGACGGCGTCATTGGCCTCGGTATAGAGATTGGCGGTGTCGAATTTGAAATAGGGCGGCCAGCGCCAGCCGGTGTCCTCGTTGCGATAGACGATGGCGCGGCCATTGGGGCGCACCGCCTGAATGAACTGCACGTCGCGATTGGCGAGCGAGGTGGATTGATCCTCGGGCTCCGACCAGAAGATCCGGGTCCAATCGGTCAGATCCTGCCGTTCCTCATAGGTGTTGACGATGCGCACCGTGTCATGCTGCGGCAGCGTGTAGTGAAAGAAGATCGCGACAGCCGCCCAGAAGGTCAGCCAGAACGCCCATTTGAGGTAAACCATTAAGCGGCCTTTCAGTGGAAATTCGTCAGGTAGATGATCACCGAGACGATGATCACCGGGATCACATAGACCCCGAGGATAAGCTTGCGCCGGAGCGAGCGGTCATAATCGCGCAGGCCGTCGTCCATGAAGGCCTCATAGCTGCCTTCGTGGCCGCCTTCCTGCCATTCGGCGTTGAGTTTGCCACGGCGCACCGAGCGCGACCAGAGCGACAGGCAGATATAGATCACCGTCAGGACAAAGAACCCTATGACGACGAGCCGGGCCAATGCGAACATGGGTCTGTCTCCTTAGCTGCTTAGCGGCGGACCGGGCCCCAAGGGCCGGTGGTGGGCCGTTTGAGGGGCGGGGGTGGCGTTTGATGGGCAAAGAGTGCCTGTCGGGTGGCCTCTTTGTCCAGTTGATAGTCCTGTTTGAGGAAGCGCACGGCATAGTCCTTCTTGGCCTCGGGCCAGCTGGCATAGAGCCGGTAGAAGAGCGATTTGTGGCAGATGAAGAGCTGTCGGATATCCTTGGGGGCGAGTTCGGCCAAGAGCATGTTGACGAGATCGGCATCCGGGTGATCGGCGGCGCGCAGGGTGTAGAAATAGGCCGGGTGATCGGAGGCGATCCGCGGCCAGTCGCCGCCCGCCTCGGCCCAGGTCACCAGGCTGTTGAGCGCGTGGAACTCGGGCGGCAGGAGGGCGCTGTGCCGGGCGGCGAGACGGCGCAGCGCGGCGCTGTCGGCGCCCGGGGTGATGTCATGGGCACAGAGCGCATCGACGAGGATGAACTCCATCTTTTGGCGCAGGATGGCGGCGGCATCGATGCCGCGCGCGCCGATCACCGGCTCGACCAGCTTGTTGAGGTCGAGAAACTTGGCGATCTGGTTGCGCTGGCTCAGATCAAAGACATGCGCCAGCGGCGCGTCGTCAAAGAGCGCCCGGTCGCCCGCGGTGATGAGCGCGGGATGGGCCACGGTCTGAAAGAGATAGGTGCCGCCGAAATGGGCGGTCCAGAAATTGCCCTGCTCAAATTCCATCTTGGGCAGGGCGATCGGGTTGCGGGTGATGTCGCCGGTCTCGCCCGCCAGATCGATCATCTCGGCGATGAGCAGGTCGTCATACCAGCCGTCGTCGCGGCTCAGAAATTCGCCGATCTTCTGTTCGAGCTGGGCCGCGTGGCGCAGCGCGCCGCCGGTGGTGTCGGCCTCGATGGTGATGCGGCGCAGATCGAAGAGCCGGGCGGGCGTGGCCATGTCATAGACCGAATTCACCAGCTCACCCGCCACCGCATCGCGGGCGGTGAGGGCAAAGAGCGCGGGTTCGTTGTCGTCGATGAAACGGCGCAGGATCGAGCGCGAGGTCGAGAATTTCGCATCGAGCAGCGGCGCGGTTTTCTGCGCGGTGCTGAGCAGGATGAACTGCCGGTTGACGCCCGCATGGTTGAGATAGAGCGGATCGCCGAGCTCGTGGCCGATCTCCGGCGAGAAGCCCGAGATGTCGATGTAGAAATCGGTGAGCGCGGTTTCGCGGCCCGTCAGATGTTTGAGCGCCCGGTTGTAGCGTTCCACCAACGCGGGCGAGGCCACGTGGACGAGATTGCCATACATGAGGCCGGATTGGATGAGGCGGTTCATTTTGTTGGCCTTCTCGCAGAACAAGAGCGAGGCGCCCGGCCCGAGGGGGGGGGGGGCGGAACGCGCCCGCCCTGGGGGGCGGGTCGGGCGCGTCGCGGCGTTGCCGCGATATAGGCTTGTGTCAGAGAGCTCATCCCTTGCTCTCCAGATAGCGGCGCTTGGCCTCTTCGGTGCGGCCATAGTCGCGGATCATCGCTTCGATCGCGGCTTCGTCGCTCTTGTCGGCGTAGCGGAATTCGCTGTCGGCGTAGCGGTTGATCTCTTGCAGCACCATGTCGATGGTGATCTGCTGGCGCAGCTCGTCGATCATCGCTTTCTTGGTCTCATAGTCGCGGAAGAGGAAGAGATCGGGCTTTTCCATCCATTCATCGGGCAGTTCGAAATCCATGGCGCGGACCTTGACCGCGTCGGTGATGTTCTTGATCGCGCGGCCGGTAAAGCGTTCGTCGGCCTCTTGGATGCCCTTGAGATAGGTGCCGAGCTTGGCAATCGTGTCGAGCGGGCCGATCTCATTTGCCACCCGGTCATAGACCCGCAGCAGCCCCTCTTCATGGGGTTTGCCATGGCTTTCAAAGCTGGCGGCAACGGCTTTTTCGATCTCTTGCGCGGCGTAAAGTTCATGCGCGCCGAGCGGGATGTCGTGGTCGTTGCCCATCAGCAACGCCAGAATATCGATGTAATCCTCGCGGGTCTGTGGCCCATCGACGAGGAACCGGGCCCCGGCGCGCTGGCGCAGGGCGTCGTCGACATTTTCGGGATAGTTCGAGAACATGCCAAAGGTGCAATTGCCGCGCACCACGGTGTTGGCCCCGGCAAAGCTCTCCATCAGCACGGCGGTGATTTCGAGCTGGCCGGCAGAGGATTGGCGGTCGCCCCGCTTGCCGGCGAGCTGATCGATATCGTCGATCGTGCCGAAACCGATCACGCCCGGATCGAGCACGTTGTTGATGAAGGCCTTGGCGTTTTGCGCCGATTTGCCCTGATAGCTGTCGATACTGTCGGTCGAGAGGTTCTGATAGCGAAACGGATAGCCCGCGTTGTCGCAATAGTCCTTGATCAGCCCGGCCATCATCTGAATGAGCGTGGTTTTCCCGGTGCCCGGCTTGCCGTCGCCCATGAAAGTGAAGATGAAGCCGCCAAGCTCGGCAAAAGGGTTGAGCCGCCGGTCGAAATCATAGGCCATGAGCATTTTCGACAGCTTCAGCGCCTGATATTTCGCGATATGGTTGCCGACCACCTCATGCGGTTTCTTGAAGCTCATGGTGAGGGTTTGCGACTTGCCCTTGGTCGAGGGGGCAAAGCCTCGGATCGTCAGGTCATCGGCCTCGATGCGCCAGGAGGCATTGGTAAAAGGCGCGAGCCGGGGCGCGGTCTGGGCGCGCAGGGCGGCCTTTTCCATGAGCTGTTCGGCATAGGCCTGGGCGGTGGCGATGGCGCGGCTGTCGTCATGGGCCTCGCGGGCGAGCATCTGATCGAGCTCCCAGAGCGCGCCTTGCAGGGCCATCTGGGCGTGATCGGTCAGCAGCTCTTCGACCTCGCCGAGCTCGACCGTGGTTTCGCTGCCATGGGGGGCGAGGAGGTAGGCCGCCGCATTGGCAAAGACATGGGCCGCGATGAGCGCCTCGGCAGCCATCAGCTCGGTAAAGTCGGATTTCTTGTCGGCGGGCAGCGTGCCTGCGAGATTGGCGCGGCGCAGATCGGCGAGGCCGGTGGCCTCGGCATAGTGTTCCGCCAGCGCCAGCGCGATGGCCAGCGCCCGGCGCAGATCGGTGAGCAGCGTCGCCTGCTGGGGCGAGGGGATCGGGTCGTCCTCATCGGTGCCGGTGATCCGGGCGATGAGATGCACCCCCTCGGGCCGCGCGGTCGAACGGGTCACAAGCCCCGGCGTCGTGCTGCGAAAGCGCCGCCGCGTGCCGACCCCGGACGAGCGTTCCGGTGCGGCCTCGGCGGGGGCGGCGCTGGCGATGCGGGGGGTGTGGTCGAACCCGGTGAGCAGGGCGGTGGCCGCCGTCATATGTTTGGTGATATCTGCTTCGCGCAGCTCCATCATATCGGCGGTCAAACTCATCTTGCGCATCCCCTTGCGGCGCGGCCCCGTGGCGCGCGACCTGTTACCATACCTCTGCCCCGGTCCGGAGCGCCGGGCGGGCCTTGGGGCGCGCGATCCCTGTCGTGATGTCAGGGGGTTACTGCGCGGGGCCGGACCGGGCGGGGCGGGGTCTTATAGGAGGAAATGTATAGGCGCGCCCAGCGTTTTGCCATGTTTAATTGGCGGTGCCCGGCGGCAGGGTCAGTGGAAATCGCGGCTTGGAAAGAGCTTCTTGGCCTGATCGCGCGGGTGGCGGGCGCTGGGGCTGCGGGTGCTGGCGCGGGGCTGTTCCTTGGGCAGGTTGTCGGTCACCGATGTGGTGCCGCCCACCACCTCGCTCAGGGGATGGCCGAGATCGCCCAGCCGGTGCGACAGGTCTTCGATCTCCTGCGCGATGAGATGCACCACTTGGCCCTCGCGCTGCAGCGGGCCGGTGACCCGCAAGAGACGCCCGCCCATCACCGGGCGGCGGAACCGTTCGAACACCTTGCGCCAGACCACCACATTGGCCACGCCGGTTTCATCCTCGAGCGTCAGGAAAACCACGCCGGAGGCGGTGCCGGGGCGTTGCCGGGTGATCACCAGCCCGCAGATCGAGCGCCGTTCGAGCGGCGCGGTGAGCAGCGCGTCATGGCGCGTCAGCCCGGGCATCGACGGGCGCAGCAATTCCATCGGATGCGCCCGCAGCGTCAGCCGCATCGAGACGTAATCCTCGACCACCTCTTCGCCCAGATGCATCGGCGGCAGGGTCACGGCGGGTTCGTGGATCGCCTCGCCATCGATGGGATCGTTGAAAAGCGGCAGCGGCTTTTGCCCGCGGATCGCCCGCACCGCCCAGAGCGCATCGCGCCGGGTCAGCCCCATATCGGCAAACCCGTCCGCCTCGGCCAGCCGTTCCAGCACCGCAGGCGCGACCCCGGCGCGCAGCCAGACGCTTTCGGGATCGCGGTAGCCATTGCCCCGCGCCGCGACGATCCAGCGGGCGTCCTCTTCGCGCAGCCCCTTGATCTGGCGAAACCCGAGCCTGAGCGCCAGCGCCCCGTCGCCGCGCCGTTCGAGCGTGTTGTCCCATTCGCTGTGATTGAGGCAGACGGGGCGGGTTTCGACCCCGTGGTCGCGGGCGTCGCGGACGATCTGGGCGGGGGCGTAAAACCCCATCGGCTGGCTGTTGAGCAGGGCGCAGGCAAAGATCGCCGGGTGGTGGCATTTGAGCCAGGCCGAGACATAGACCAGAAGCGCAAAGGCCGCCGCGTGGCTTTCGGGAAAGCCGTAATCGGCAAAGCCCTCGATCTGGCCGAAACAGCGTTCCGCCACCTCGCGGGCATAGCCATTGGCCATCATGCCGGTGAGGAACCGGTCGCGGTGTTCGCCGATCGTGCCCATGCGCCGAAACGAGGCGAGCGAGCGGCGCAGGTGGTCGGCCTCTTCGGCGGTATAGCCCGCCCCGGTCATGGCGATCTGCATCGCCTGTTCCTGAAAGAGCGGCACGCCGAGCGTGCGGCGGGTGACCTCTTCGAGCGCCGGGCCGAAGGGCTCGGGCGCCTCGAGCCCTTGCCGGCGGCGGATATAGGGCTGAACCATACCGCCCTGTATGGGGCCGGGGCGGACGATGGCCACCTCGATCACCAGATCGTAGAATTCCCGGGGTTTCATCCGCGGCAGAAAATTCATCTGGGCGCGGCTTTCCACCTGAAACACCCCCACCGCATCGGCGCGTTGCAGCATCTCGTAGGTGTGGCGGTCCTCCTGCGGCACGGTGGCGAGGCTGAGGTTCTGGCCTTCGTGCTGGGCCAGCAGGTCAAAGGATTTGCGCACGCAGCTCAGCATCCCGAGCCCGAGCACATCGACCTTGAGAATGCCCAGCGTGTCGATGTCGTCCTTGTCCCATTCGATCAAGGTGCGGTCCTCCATCGCCGCGTTCTCGATCGGAGCGAGCTCGTCGAGCCGCCCCTTGGTGATGACGAAGCCGCCGACATGCTGGCTCAGATGGCGGGGAAAGCCGATGATTTCCCCGATGAGCCGCATCGTCTGGGCGAGCCTGCGGTCGGCCGGGTCAAGCCCCAGTTCGCGGGCCCGTTCCATATCCGCGCCGCTGTTGGTCAGCCCCCAGATATCCGCCGAGAGCCGCGTCGTCAGATCCTGCGAGAGCCCCATCACCTTGCCCACTTCGCGGATCGCGGCGCGGGTGCGGAAATGGATCACCGTGGCGCAGAGCCCGGCCCGTTCGCGCCCATAGGTGGCATAGATCCACTGGATCACCTCCTCGCGCCGCTCATGTTCGAAATCCACGTCGATATCGGGCGGCTCGCCGCGATGGCGCGAGATGAACCTCTCGAACACCATGCCGATCATCTCGGGCGAGACATCGGTGATGCCGAGCAGGTAGCACAGGATCGAATTGGCCGCCGAGCCGCGCCCCTGACAGAGAATGCCCCGGCTGCGGGCGAATTGCACGATGTCGTGGACGGTGAGGAAATAGGCCGGAAACTTGAGCTCTTCGACCACCGCCAGCTCTTTGTCGAGAAGCGCCCGGGCCTTGGCCGTGGCACCCTTGGGGTAGCGCCGCGCCAGCCCCTCTTCGGCCAGCCGGCGCAACCGCGCCATGGGGGGCTCGTGCTGGCTGCCCTCTTCGGGATATTGATAGCTCAGCTCGCTGAGGCAAAAGCTGCACCTGCCGGCGATCTCCACCGTGCGGCGTAGCGCGGCGGGATGGTTGCGAAACAGCCGGGCCATGTCCTCGGCGCCTTTGAGGCGGCGTTCGGCATTGGGCAGGGCGCGGGTGCCGATATGGTCGATGGTGCAGCCCTCGCGCAGGCAGGTCAGCACATCGGCCAGTTGCCGCCGCGCCGCGCGATGCATGAGCACATCGCCCACCGCCACCATCGGCGCGGCACAGCGCAGGGCGAGCGCCGCGCAGGCGTCGAAATAGGCCTGATCCGACCCGTCATAGCGCGGGGCCGCGCCAAGGAACACATGACCCGGATAGCGTCGGCGCATCTGCTGGATCTCCGGCGCGGCGCGGCGCAGATCCTCGGGCAGGGCAATCAGGATCATCCCGGCGCAGCCCGCGAGGAGATCGGCCAGATCGAGATGGCACTGGCCCTTTTCGGCGCGCCGTTTGCCCAGGGTCAACAGCCGGGTCAGCCGCTGATAGGCGGCCAGATCCGTGGGCAGCGCCAGCCAGTCCACGCCGCGCCCGTCGCGCAGCACCAGCCGCGCGCCGGTGATCAGGCGCGGCAGCTGCGGGGTCTCGGGCCGGGGCAGGGGGCGCTGCCAGCCGACCTCCTGCCGCGAGCTGCTGTCGATGCGCCGATGCGAGCGGATCGGCAGCACCTCTTGCGCCTTGTCGCGCAGGAGCTTCAGCGCCTTATAGGCCCGCACCACCCCGGCGAGCGAATTGCGGTCGGTGATGGCGATGGCCTCGAGCCCCAGCTCGGCGGCGCGGGCGACCATTTCCTCGGGATGCGAGGCCCCGGTGAGAAAGGTGAAATTCGTGGTCACGCCAAGTTCGGCATAGGGGATCATGCGAATTCCCCCTGCACGAACCAGCCCGGCGCCTGTGGCGTGTAGAACATCCACAGCCGCCGCCCCTGATGGGTCTGCACCTGCCAATAGTCGCGCAGGCCGCGCCGCCAATTGTCATCGCTGAGCCACCATTCCGGGGCGATCCGTTCCGGGCCGCAGAGCCGCGCAACGCTCA
The DNA here is from genome assembly GCF_000152625.1 of Roseovarius nubinhibens ISM. GTDB lineage: Bacteria > Pseudomonadota > Alphaproteobacteria > Rhodobacterales > Rhodobacteraceae > Roseovarius > Roseovarius nubinhibens. The sequence goes on from NZ_CH724156.1 coordinate 2,334,922, forward strand.
GCGCCATACGCCGCCAGCGAAACCGCGCGGGCGGGCGCGGCCCGTGGCCCGCGATGGGTTCCGGCGGAAAGAGCACGAGAGGGCGCGGGCGCGGCGCGGACCAGTTGCCTTCGGGGCGCGAATAGGCCGCCGGCGAGATGAGAAAACCGCGTTCGGGGATGTGGCTGTCGGCGGGCAGGAAACGTTGCACATTCTCGAGCCCGATCCGGGTGCCGATGCGGGTGATGAGATCGTCGAGCTGGCTGTCGTCGCGTCCCTCCATATGGGTGATCTGCCGCGCCGGAAGCCGTTCCACCTGCACCGCCTCGAGCCGCAGCTGATCGATGCCATAGCCTGCCTCGACCGCTGCGACGCCGCGTTCAAAGAGCGGCAGGATGCGGGCCGCGTCGCGCAGCGGCTGGGCGAGGCGCAGCTCGACCGTGCGGGCCTCCTGATCGACCCGGCGCAGGGTCAGGCAGAGGCTGCGCGCGCCGGTCTCGTGATGGGCGAGCTTGGCGCAGAGCTGATCGAGGAGGCGCGACACCCCGGCCATGACATCGTCGCACAGGCCGATCGGCTCGGGCAGGGTCATGCGGACGCCGTAATGGGGCGGCTCGGCCAGCGGCGTGATCTCTTCGGGCTGGCGGCCCAGCGCCTGATCGAGCCGCAGGAGCGGCGCGGGACCAAAGCGGCGGGCGAGCGGCGCGCGCGGCGTGGCGTCGAGATCGGCGATCCGGCGCAGCCCCAGCCGTTGCAGCCCGGTCACCAGATCGGGATCGAGCCGCAGCGCCGCCACCGGCAGATCTGCGAGCGCCGCCTGGGGCGCGCCGGGCGCGGCGCAGCCTTCGCCATGACGGGCCAGCGCCCAGGCCGCCCCCCGCGTGTCGCCGAGCCCGAGCCGCGCCGCCACGCCCGCGCGACCGAGGCCTTGGCGCATATTGGCCAGCATCTGCGATTCGCCGCCAAAGAGATGCGCCGAGCCGGTGATGTCGAGCACCAGCCCATCATCCCCCTCGAGCCCGACCCAGGGGCAATAGCGCGTGGCCCAGCGCCGCAGCACATGCAAAAACCGCGCCTCGGCCTGAAGATCGGCGGGGCGGCTTTGCAGATCGGGGCAAAAGGCGCGGGCATCGGCAAAGGACATGCCACGGTGCAGCCCTTGGCGTTCGGCGGCCTGATTGAGGCAATGCAGCCGTTCCGCATTGGCCTCGCGCAGGGTCAGGACAAAGGGCCCGGCAATCGGGCGCAGCCGCAGAACCCGGTCACTCGCCAGCCGGGGAAACCAGATCGAGACGACGCGCCTCTGTAGACCATCGAACATGCCAGGCCCCTAATGTTCCCGATTTGTTCTTAATAAGATCCCATCGCATCAGAGTCGAGTCGTCGCAGCCCCGCGCGTCATGGATCGGCATGGCCTGCCAGCGGGTCTCGGCCGCATTGCTGCCCATGCCCTCGGGAATGAGGCAAAGCCCGGTCGCCCCCCCGGCCTTGGCCGCCAGTTGCAGCCGCCGTCCCTCGCGCAGGTCGAGCGCGGCGCTGATCTCGAGCACCACCAGCGGCACCGCGCCGTCGCGCAGCGCCTCTTCGGCCACCGCCAGAAGATCACTCTGGTCCGCGGCCTGCGCCACCAAGAGCCGCGCCGGATCGAGAAAGGCCGAGAGCCCCACCGGGTTGAGCGTCTCGCGCAGCCAGGCCTCGCGCAGCCACAGCACCCGCGTCATCGGTGCGGCGGCGATGGCGGCAAAGCCGCGCGCGCCTGCGCCGCAGACCTCGTGGACACGGGCCGGGCGCAGCGGAAAGGCGGGGAGGGAATCTGCACTCATGGCGCGCAGTATAGCGGCGCGGCGGGCAGGGGTGAAAGAGGGGCGGTGAAAGAGGGCGGGCTTAGTAGCGCAGCACGCGGCCCGCGCTGCCCACCACATATTTGGTCACCTGGGCAAAGCCCGGCGGGGATTTCTCGGCCAGCACCTGATAGGGGCGTTCGGGCAGGATGATGCTCCGGTCCATGCGGGTGGCGCCGATGTCGGCCCCGCGCCCGGAAAAGGGATCGAGCGCAAAGACTTCGCGTTCCACCGTGCCGAACCAGCCGGCGCGCTCCTCGATCACCCGTTCGCTCTGCAGGATCTCGTCGGTCCAGGCCAGCGCCCAGGTCTGATCCACGCTGGCGGCAGCCTCGGAGAGCACCTCGTGGAGTGGGCCGCTCTGCCGGGTGTAGCCATGGGCGTAGAGCGGGCCGAGATGCAGGCGGCGCAGGGATTTCGGGTGCAGATCGTCAAAACTGTCGTCGAAACCCTTGGCGATGGTCAAAAGCTTGAGCCCGCCGAGCGCCTGCCCCATGAGATGCGCCTGCACCTCGGGCCAGCGCCGGGTGTCGCGCAAAAGCGGCGTGCGGCCGCTGTCCTCGAGCTCCATCAGATAGATGGTGGGCAGGTTGACCTGACTGTCATAGACCGCCCAATGGATCAGCAGCCGGGGACGGGTGCCGGAATTGCCCCGGCCATAGAGCTCTATGGCGCGGGGGTCGTTCTGGGCCCAGAACAGTTCGCCCCGCGCAAGCTCTTGATAATAAAGCCGTTGTGCCAGCGCGAATTGCAGCCGGGTGGGGATGTCTCGCTCGGCCACGATCTGATCGACCATCTGCCGTTTGAGCGTCTCGGCCCCCGGCATATTGTCGAGATGGGTGGCGGCCTGCTGCGCGTCATTGGCCATGATCAGCAGCTCGTTGAACACCGGAAAACCGCTGTCCTGCGTGTCGAGCGTCAGCGGCGGCACTGGGCGGCCGGTGTCGCGCCCGACCAGCAGGTATTTCATCGACAGGGCGTGAAACGTGTGGCCGAGCTGGGTGAGATAGGTCGCGAGGATCTCGATCTCGGGCTCGGAGAGCTGGTTGCGGGCGCGCATATCGGCGGCGACCCGTGGCAGATGGTCGAGAATCTGCCGAAAGGTCGCAAAATAGCGCCGCGACGCCCGAAGGTCGCGCAGCGCCTTGTGGTCTTCTGCGGTCGGTGCCCTAGCCATGGGCGGCCTCATCCCCGGTCAGGACGCGCAGCTCAGACGCCATAAAGGTTCTTGTCATGTTTCTCGACAATATCCTGAAACCGGCGGGCAAAGCGTTCGTCGGCCTTGGCCTTGGCCTCGAGCACGTCGCGGGCAAAGACCATGTGATCCTCATGCGCCTCGAGCATGTCGGCCATCTTCTGATTGGTGGCCGCGCCGATCCCGGCCATGGCGGATTGCGCCTCTTGGTCGGTCTTGACGCCGATCTCGTTGATGCGGTGGGCGACGTCCTGCTGCTGGGCGGTTTTGAGCGATTTGGTCAGCGCATCATAGAGCACGACCCGCTGTTTGGTGTCGGTCTGCAGCTTGTTGATCAGCACCATCTGCGTCGCCGCCTGATTTTGCAGGCTGTCGACCCAGGTTTTGCCCTTTTCGATATAGCGTTCAAGGGTTTGCGACTTGGCGAGCTTGACCTGTTCGTCCTGCACCATGGCGTTGTATCTGGTGTTGAGCTCGGCAAGCTGCGTCTCGAGCTTGGTGCGGGCGGCGGCGTCGGTCTCGCTGGCGATGGCGTTTTCGAGCTTGATGATCTCGGGGTCGAGCGCCTTGATCTCGGTGCGCACGGTTTCGAGCTCTTGCACGGTGAATTCACGGTCGTCCAGCGTCTCGGTCAGGTTGGCTTCGACCTTTTGTTTCTGGTCTTCGAGCACCGCGAGCTGACCTTCGAGCAGCTGGGTGATCACGTCGGATTTGGAGATCAGATCCTGCAGTTTGTCGTCGATGCTGGCGGTGCGCATCCGGTCCTGGCGCATGCTGTCGGATTTCGCCTTGGAGAAGATGCCGACAAAGCTTTCCCAGCCGGTCTTGGTGCGCATCTCGTCGAAATCGCGGGAAAAGGCGGCGGTGACATCGTCGAGCCCCATGATCAGCTCGGCGATATTGGCGTTCATCACCTCGGTATGGGCATGAACATCCTCGAGCGTGGCGTTTTCGATGTCGAATTCGGCCGCTTGTTCGCTGCCGAGTTTCTGTCGGGCGCTCTGGATACGGCTGGTGATGGCTTCGATCTTGGCCTGGGCCTCTTCGACCTGAGCCTGGCTTTCGCGCATTTGTGTTTCAAGATCGGCCATATGCCCCCCCTATATACCTTAAGTTACAATCCGTTCGGGCGGGCGGGATCATGCCGGCTCGGCCCTCTTCGTCAGTCGTTATCCCGTTCAATATATGCAGGATTGCATGTCATTGAAACGGTTTGATCCCCTCGGGGCGGAAAAACCTGTGAGGGGCGGAGGCGCGGGCAATTCGCGTGACATATTCAGCCGGCTGCATGTATGATACGGCGCAACGAGAGCGAGTGAGATCAAGCGATATGACACGCCAAGACATGAGCCAAGCCCCTGAGGTCACAGCGTTTTTCGATGAGGCGTCGAACACGTTCAGCTATGTGGTCAAGGACCCCGAGAGTGCCGCCTGCGCGGTGATCGACAGCGTGCTCGACCTCGATTACGCGGCGGGGCGGATCGCGTTTGACGGGGCGGATGAGATCATCGCGCATATCCGCGACAAGGGGCTCGAGCTGCAATGGCTGATCGAGACCCATGTCCATGCCGATCACCTGTCGGCGGCGCCTTATATTCAGGACGCGCTGGGCGGGCAGGTGATGACCAGCGAGAAAATCATCGAGGTGCAGGAGACATTCGGCAAGGTGTTCAACGAGGGCACCGAGTTTCAGCGCGACGGGTCGCAGTTTGATCGGCTGCTCAAGGATGGCGACGAATACAGCATCGGACAGCTGCGGGCTTTTGCCCTGCTGACCCCCGGTCATACCCCCGCTTGCATGACGCATGTCATTGGAAATTCAGCCTTTGTTGGCGATACTCTCTTCATGCCGGATGGGGGGTCGGCGCGGGCGGATTTTCCGGGGGGGGATGCTGGGGTGCTCTATGATTCGATCATGCGGGTGCTGAGCCTTGAGGACGAAACGCGGCTCTTCATGTGCCATGATTACGGGCCGGGTGGGCGTGAGGTGCAATATCAGACCACGGTGCGCGAAGAGCGCGAGAACAATATCCATGTGGGCCAGGGCGTGAGCCGCGAAGCCTTTGTAAAGATGAGAGAAGATCGCGACAAGACGCTGTCGATGCCCAAGCTCATCATCCCCTCGCTGCAGGTCAATATGCGGGCCGGGGACGTGCCGCGCGACAAGGATGGCAACATGGTTCTGAAGGTGCCGGTCAACAAACTCTGAGGCCGCGACAGCGGGATGGGGCCGAAAAACGCCATGTCGGCAGGACGTCGGCATTACGTCGGTATTGCGACAGTGTGTCCGAGCCCCGCCAGAGCGGCGTTTTCGCGCCTTGCAAATAGGCCCGCGCGGCCATAGGTTCCCCGCAAATTCCCGGGCGGACACGCCCTTCATCGGACAAGGAGAATTCCTATGGAAGGCGGCAACGCATTGGCCCAGTTTCTACCCCTCATCCTGATCTTCGCGATCATGTATTTCCTGCTCATCCGGCCGCAGCAGAAGAAGGTCAAAGAGCATCGCGCGATGGTCGAAGCCCTGCGCAAGGGCGACCGTGTCGTGACCCAAGGCGGTCTCATCGGCAAAGTGTCGCGCGTGCAGGATGGTGAGCTTGAGGTCGAGCTGGCCCCGAATGTCAAAGTGCGCGTGCTGCGCCATGCCATTTCGGAAGTGCGTTCGAAGACCGAACCGGCGGAAAGCTGATCCAAAGCTGATCCCGGGGCCCCTGCGCGCGGATGATCCGCAGCGCCGGGGCCTGCGGCGCCACGGGCGTCGCGCGACCCTGACATTCTGACACTGCCCGAAAGCCTGCATCATGCTGAAGATTGATCTGTGGAAACGTATTCTCATCTGGGGCGTGGTTCTCATCGGACTTCTGCTGGCCGCGCCGAACGGGTTCTACAACAGGGTCGAGACGCATAATGACGCGGCCAAGCTGGTCGAGCAGGGGGCGGACCCGGCGAGCGTCAGCGACGAGCTGGCGCAATGGCCGACCTGGCTGCCCTCGGGGCTGGTCAATCTCGGGCTCGACCTGCGCGGCGGCGCGCATCTTCTCGTCGAAGTGCGGGTGCAGGAAGTGTATCAGGCACGGCTCGAGGCGATGTGGCCCGAAGTGCGCGACCTGCTGCGGGACAATCGCGGCGAGGTCGGCGCGATCCGCCTGCAGCAAGAAAATGCCGAAGAGCTCGTCGTTCAGCTGGTGCAAAAGCCGGAGGCGGTGAGCCAAGCGGTGACGCTGGTGCGCGGGCTGGCACGGCCCGTCACATCGCTGACCGGGGCCGGTTCGAACGATATCGAGGTGAGCGCGCGGGGCGACAGTGTCGTGGTGCGGCTCAGCGAGGCCGAACAGCGCGCCACCGATGAGCGGACCGTGCGTCAGGCGCTCGAAATCATCCGCCGCCGGATCGACGAGGTCGGCACGCGCGAGCCGACCATTCAGCGCCAAGGCGCCGAGCGTATCCTGATCCAGGTGCCGGGCATCGGCAGTGCCGAAGAGCTCAAGGCGATCATCGGCACCACGGCAAAGCTCACATTCCAGCCGGTGGTGAGCCGCACGAGCAATGCCAATGAACGCCCCGGTGCGGGCAATGAAATCCTGCCCTCGCTCGATGAAGAGGGGGTGTATTATATTCTGGAACGGGCGCCGGTTGTGACCGGTGAAGAGCTCGTCGATGCGCAGCCCGATTTCGACCAGAACGGGCGGCCTGCCGTGTCCTTCCGGTTCAACACCACGGGCGCGCGGAAATTTGGCAATTACACCGCCGAAAATATCGGCAATCCCTTTGCCATCGTTCTCGATGGTGAAGTGATCAGCGCGCCGGTGATCCAGAGCCATATTCCGGGCGGGTCCGGCATCATCACCGGCCAGTTCACGGTGGAAGAGACCACCAATCTCGCGGTTCTGCTGCGTGCCGGGGCGCTGCCGGCGGGGCTCGATTTCCTCGAAGAGCGGACCATCGGCCCAGAGCTTGGCGCTGACAGTATCGAAGCGGGCAAGATCGCCTGTTTCGTGGCCTTCGCGCTGGTGCTGGCCTTTATGTGGGCGAGCTATGGCCGGTTTGGCCTCTTTGCCAATATCGCGCTCATCGTGAACGTCGGGCTGATCTTTGGCCTGCTGAGCCTGATCGGGGCGACGCTGACCCTGCCGGGGATTGCGGGGATCGTTCTTACCATCGGGATGGCGGTGGATGCCAACGTGCTTATTTTCGAGCGTATCCGCGAGGAAATGGCCACGGCCAAGGGCCCGGCGCGGGCCATCGAGCTTGGCTATGAAAAGGCGCTCTCGGCGATTGTGGATGCCAATATCACCACCTTCATCACCGCTGTGATCCTCTTTGTCATGGGCTCGGGCCCGGTGCGCGGCTTTTCGATCACGCTGGGGCTCGGCATCATCACCTCGCTCTTTACCGCGATCTATGTGACGCGGCTCTTGGTGGTGATGTGGTATGACCGCAAGCGGCCCAAATCGGTGCTGCAGGGGCGGTCGCTCAAGCTTGTGCCGCAGGTCACCAATTGGGATTTCTTCCGTCGCTGGAAGCTCTCGATCGGGGCGTCGGTTCTGATGATCCTCGTGGCGGTCACCTCCTTTGGGGCGCAGGGGCTCAACTTTGGCATCGATTTCCGGGGCGGCACGACGATCCGCACCGAGAGCGCCGAGAGTATCGACATCGGCACCTATCGCGGCGCCATCGAAGAGCTTGGCCTTGGCGATGTGACCATCACCGAAGTCTTCGATCCGACCTTTGCCCCCGATCAGAATGTCGCCATGGTGCGCATTCAGGCGCAAGACGATCAGGAGAGCGTCACGGCCGAGCTGATCAACAGCGTCGAGGCGGCGCTCGCCGCGGCGGTGCCGGATATCAAGTTCACCTCGGTGGAGAGCGTCGGCCCGAAAGTGTCGGGCGAGCTGATCACCACGGCGGTGATTGCCGTGATGCTCGCGATCGGCGCGGTGCTCGTCTATATCTGGCTGCGCTTTGAATGGCAGTTCGCCTTGGGCGCGGTGGCGGCGCTCGTCCATGACGTGGTGTTGACCATCGGGGTCTTTGCGATCTTCCAGATCCAGTTCGACCTGGCCATTATCGCGGCGCTTTTGACCATCGTGGGCTATTCGCTCAACGATACGGTGGTGGTGTTTGACCGGGTCCGTGAAAACCTGCGCAAATACAAGAAAAAGCAGCTTGGCGAGGTTCTCAACCTGTCGATCAACGAGACGCTGAGCCGGACGATGATGACCTCGGTCACCACGCTTCTGGCGCTGGTGGCGCTCTATTTCCTCGGCGGCGATGTTATCCGTGGCTTTGTCTTTGCGATGATCTGGGGCGTGATTGTCGGGACCTATTCGTCGGTCTTCGTGGCCTCGACCATCCTGCTCAAGCTTGGCGTCAAGCGTGACTGGTCCAAGCCCGATGGCAATGCCGGCACGCAATTTGCCAATGTCGATGCCTGAGGCATTGCTTGCGGTCTTCGGCCTGCCGGGGATCGCGTGGCTGGCGCTGGCGATGGCGGTGGCGGGGCTCGTCCGGGGCTTTGCGGGCTTTGGCACGGCGCTGATCTTTGTGCCGGTGGCGGGGATGTTCCTCGCACCCGCGCAGGTGGTGGGCACCATCGTGATCACCGGGGTATTTTCGACGGCGGCGCTGCTGCCCCGCGCCTGGCGGCAAGGGGACCGGGCCGAGGTCGGCTGGCTGGTGCTGGCAGCCTTGCCGACGGTGCCGGTGGGGCTCTGGCTCATCACCCAGCTTGACGCGGATGTGGTGCGCTGGACCGTGGCGGTGATCGCGGGCGGCACACTGGCGCTGCTCATCTCGGGCTGGCGGTTTACCGGCACGGTGGGGCGCGGTGGTCTGTTGGTCATCGGGGCGCTGGCGGGGCTGATGGGCGGGCTGACCGGGCTCACCGGGCCGATGGTCATTCTGTTTTACCTGTCGGGGCAGGCGGTGGCGCAGTCGGTGCGGGCCAATACGATCCTGTTTCTCGCGGCGCTGGATGTGGTGATCGTGGCCAATCTGCTCATCTCCGGGACGGTGGAGATGAATATCGTCTGGCTGGCGGTGGTGCTGGCCGTGCCCTATTTCATCACCACGATGATCGGGCAGGCGCTGTTTGATCCGAAGCTTGAGAAGACCTATCGCGCACTGGCGCTGACGGTGATCGGGCTTGCGGTGTTGAGCGGGCTGCCGATCTGGAGCATGATCTGAGCCAAGGAGCGCACCATGCAACTCAATGAGATCACATTCACCTCTGCGACCCCGATCGACGGCTATGGGCCGGGGTTTTTCCGGGTTGGCGGGCAGGTGATGGAGGGGGCGATCCTCGTGACCGAACAGGGCGCAAAGCCTTGGGGCGGGCTCGAGGATGCCGCGACGCTTTTGGCGCTGGCGGGGCAGGTGGATGTGGTGTTCATCGGCACCGGGGGCGAGATTGCACCGCTGCCCGCCGGGCTGCGATCAGAGCTCGAGGCGGCGGGGATCGGGGCCGAGATCATGGCGTCGGACGCGGCCTGCCGGACCTATAACGTTCTACTGTCAGAAGGTCGCCGGGTGGCGGCGGCGCTGCTTCCGGTTGGCGGATGAGCGACACGCGGCCCTTGCTGGAAACGCGCGCGCTCAGCGTCGGGCGGGGCGGGGTCGGCCTGCTCGAGGGCGTCGATCTGCGGATCATGCCGGGCAGCGCGCTGGTCCTGCGGGGGCCGAATGGCAGCGGCAAGACGAGCCTCTTGCGGACGCTTGCGGGGCTACAACCGCCGCGCGACGGCACCCTTGAGGCCGAGCCGGACGACATTGTGCTCGCCGGGCATCTTGACGGGGTGAAACCCACCTTAAGCGTGGCCGAGAACCTGCGGTTCTGGGCCGAGATTTTCGGCACCAGCGGCATTGAGCAGGCGCTCAGGACCTTTGATCTCGACCGGCTGCGCGACCGGATGGCGGCGAGCCTGTCGGCCGGGCAAAAGCGGCGGCTGGGTCTGGCGCGGCTCATCGTGGCGGGGCGCAAGCTCTGGCTCTTGGATGAGCCGACCGTTTCGCTCGACCAAGAGGCGACCGGGCTCTTTGCCAGCGCGGTGCGCGCGCATCTGGATCAAGGCGGGGCGGCGATCATTGCCACCCATATCGACCTCGGCCTCGCGCCGATAGAGCACATGGATGTGAGCCGATACCGCGCCGCGCCGCCCGCGCCCGACGATTTCGACGAGGCCTTTGCATGAGGGCGCTGCTGCTTCGGGATCTGCGGCTGGCGATGCGGGCCGGGGGCGGCTTTGGCCTTGCCATGGCGTTTTTCCTGATCGTCGTGGTTCTGGTGCCCTTTGCGGTGGGTCCGCGGGCCGATCTGCATAGCGCCATTGCGCCCGGGGTGCTCTGGCTCGGGGCGCTGCTGGCGTGCCTCTTGTCGCTCGACCGGATGTTCGCGCTCGATTGGGAGGATGGCACGCTCGACCTTCTGGCCACCGCGCCGCTGCCGCTTGAGATGGTGATCATCGCCAAGGCGCTGGCGCATTGGCTCACCACCGGGCTGCCGCTGGTGCTGCTGGCGCCGATGCTGGGGATCTTGCTCAACCTTGCGCCCGAGGCCTATGGCGCGCTCACCCTGTCGCTCGCCGTTGGCACGCCGGCGCTGTCGGTGATCGGCGCCTTTGGCGCGGCGCTGACGGTGGGGGTGAAGCGCGGCGGGCTGCTGCTAAGCCTGCTGGTGCTGCCGCTCTACGTGCCGAGCCTCATCTTCGGGGCGGATATGGTGCGGCGGGCGAGCGAGGGCGGCGCGGTCACAACCCCGTTATTGCTGCTGGCCGGGATCACCTGCGGCGCAATCGCGCTTTTACCCTTTGCCTCGGCTGCGGTATTGAGGGTGAATCTCAGATGACCGGACGGTGCCCATGAACGCGATCTGGCAATATGCCAACCCGAAGAAATTCATCGACACGTCAGAGCGGCTCTTGCCTTGGGTGGCGGGGCTGGCGGCGCTGTGCCTGGGCGTCGGGCTGATCTGGGGCTATTTCCTGACCCCTGATGCCGAGCGCTTTGGCGCGACGGTCAAGATCATCTATCTGCATGTGCCCGCCGCCATGATGGCGATCAGCGCCTGGTTCATGATGCTGGTGGCCTCGCTCATCTGGATCATCCGCCGCCACCATGTGAGCGCGCTGGCCGCCCGGGCCGCCGCCCCGGTGGGCGCGGTGATGACGGTGATCGGGCTGGTGACCGGGGCGATCTGGGGCCAGCCGATGTGGGGCACCTGGTGGGCCTGGGACCCGCGGCTCACCTCGTTTTTGATCCTGTTCCTGTTCTACCTCGGCTATATCGCCCTTTGGGCGGCGATTGAGGATGATGACAGCGCCGCCGATCTGACCTCGATCCTCTGTCTGGTGGGGTCGGTCTTTGCGGTGCTGAGCCGCTATGCGGTGAATTTCTGGAATCAGGGGCTTCATCAGGGCGCATCGCTCAGCCTCGACAAGGAAGAGAACGTGGCGGATGTGTTCTATATCCCGCTGCTGGTCTGTATCGCGGGGTTTGTCCTGTTGTTCGTGGCGCTGGTCCTGATGCGGACCGGGACGGAAATCCGGGCGCGGCGGATGCGCGTCCTGCTGGCACGGGAGCGGATGAAATGATGCCGGATCTGGGCAAATACGCGGTCGAGGTTCTGGCCTCTTACGGGGCGTCGATTGCGCTGATCGTGGCGCTGGTGGTGCTCAGCGTGGCGCGGGCGCGCCGGGTGCGGGCCGAGCTTGAGACAGTTGAGAAACGGAGCAGGCAAGATGGCTAGGATCTCTCCCTTGATGGCGGCGCCGCCGCTGATTTTCGCGGCGATTGCGGGGCTGTTTCTCGTCGGCATGATGCGCGACGACCCCGATGCGCTGCCCTCGGTCTTTGTCGGGCGCGAGGCGCCGCCACTGCCGTCCGAGGCGCTGCCGGGGCGGGCGCCGCTCACCGATGCCGATCTGCGCAGCGGTGAGGTCACCATCGTGAATTTCTGGGCCTCCTGGTGTCCGCCCTGCCGGGCCGAGCACCCGACGCTCAAGGCGCTGGCCCAAGAGGGCTTGCGCGTTGGTGGGGTGAATTTCAAGGATGAGGCGGATCAGGCCAATGGCTATCTCGACCGGGATGGCGATCCGTTCTTTGGCGTGAGCTATGACCCGAAAGGGCGCACCGCCATTGATTGGGGGGTCACCGCGCCGCCCGAGACCTTTATCATCGGACGCGATGGCACGGTTCTCTTTCGCTTTGCCGGGCCTCTGGTCGGCAGTGATTACGAGCAGCGGTTTCGCCCCGCTCTCGACCGGGCCTTGGCGGAGTGAGGCCGGTCAAGATCGGTTAAGTCCGGTTAGGACGGCTCAATAGTCGCATTGCAGATGGCTGACCTCGTCGCTCGCCCGGCAATCATGGGTGTTGGCGGCGTCGCCCTGTGCGCCGACGACGGCGAGGATGACGAGGGCGGCCGCCTGAGCGGTAATCAAGAACCAGCGCATTTTTTTTCCTTATCTGCTTGTCCTAAGACATGGGGCAGGGCGGGAAAAAAAGAAGTGGGCATCTGCGCGCCATATTCCCCCTTGGGCCTCCTTGAGCGAAATCCAGCGTGGTGTTGCGCGGCAATCCCCCATGAAAAAACCCCCGGTGTGGAACCGGGGGTTTCGTGTTTTTCAGGATGCGGCGTCGGCTGACGCGGCGATCAGGCCGATTTGGCGAGGTTGCGCAGCACGTAATGCAGCACGCCGCCATGTTCGATATATTCGATCTCGATGGCGGTATCGATGCGGCACTTGAGAGTGATTTCCTTGGTGCTGCCATCGGCCATCTTGATCGTGCAGGGCACTTCCTGCTGCGGCTTGATCGTGTCGAGCCCGTGGATCGAGACCTCTTCCTCGCCGGTGAGGCCGAGCGTCTTGCGCGTGTCGCCACCGGTGAATTCGAAGGGGATAACGCCCATGCCGACGAGGTTTGAGCGGTGGATACGCTCGAAATTCTCGGCGATGACGGCCTTGACGCCCAGAAGCGCGGTGCCCTTGGCGGCCCAGTCACGGCTCGACCCGGCGCCATATTGTTCACCGCCAAAGACGACCAGCGGCGTGCCTTGCGCCTGATAGGCCATGGCGGCGTCGTAGATGGCCGTCTGTTGGCCATCGGGGCCTTTGGTGTAGCCGCCTTCGACCCCATCCAGCATCTCGTTCTTGATGCGGATATTGGCGAAAGTGCCGCGCATCATGACCTCGTGGTTGCCGCGGCGCGAGCCGTAGGAGTTAAACTCGCGCACGGGCACCTGACGGTCGATCAGATACTGACCGGCCGGGGTGGTGTCCTTGAACGAGCCGGCGGGGCTGATGTGGTCGGTGGTGACCATGTCGCCCAGAACCGCGAGGACGCGGGCGCCTTCGATGTTCGAGATCGTGCCGGGATCCTTGGACATGCCTTGGAAATAGGGCGGGTTCTGCACATAGGTCGATTGCGGCGGCCAGTCATAGGTCTCGCCCTCGGAGGTCTCGACCGCCTGCCATTTCTCGTCGCCTTTGAAGACATCGGCATATTTCGACTGGAAGGCGTCGCGGGTGACGGTCTTTTGCACCAGATCGGCGATTTCCTTGGAGGTGGGCCAAATGTCCTTGAGGTAGACCGGGTTGCCGTCCTTGTCGGTGCCGAGCGGGTCTTTGGTGACGTCGACATTCATGTCACCGGCCAGCGCATAGGCCACCACCAGCGGCGGCGACGCGAGGTAGTTGGCGCGCACGTCGGGCGAGATACGGCCTTCGAAGTTGCGGTTGCCCGAGAGCACCGAGACGCCGATCAGGTCGTAATCATTGATGCATTTGGAAATCTCGGGCGCCAGCGGGCCGGAGTTGCCGATGCAGGTGGTGCAGCCATAGCCGACCAGGTTGAAGCCGATGGCGTCGAGATCGTCCTGAAGCCCGGCGGCCTCGAGATATTCCGACACGACCTGGCTGCCCGGGGCGAGCGAGGTTTTCACCCAAGGTTTGCGGTTGAGTCCCAGTTCGCGCGCCTTGCGGGCGACGAGACCCGCGCCGATCATCACATAGGGGTTCGACGTGTTGGTGCAGGAGGTGATCGAGGCGATCACGATCGAGCCGTCGTGGAGCTGATAATGGCCGTCATCGGTGGGCACATAGCCGCGCTGATGGTGGCCTTCGTCGCCGGGGATCTCGGCCGGTTCAGGCTGTCCGCCCTCACCTTCCCAGCGGATCTCGGCCCGTTCGCCGGCGTCACGGCCTTCGCGGAAGCCCTTGACCCATTTGCCGAACTCGGTGGCGGCCACGTCGAGCGCGATATGGTCCTGCGGGCGCTTCGGGCCGGAGATGGCGGGCACCACGGTGCCCATGTCGAGGCTCAGCGTGTCGGTATAGACCGGCGCGTAATCGGCGCCGCGCCACATGCCGTTTTCCTTGGCATAGGCTTCGACCAGCGCGATGCGGTCCTTGTCGCGGCCGGTGAGTTCCAGATAGCGCAGGGTTTCCTGATCGATCGGGAAGAAGCCACAGGTCGCGCCATATTCGGGCGCCATGTTGCCGATGGTGGCACGGTCGGCCAGCGGCAGGTTGTCGAGACCGGCGCCGTAGAATTCGACGAATTTGCCAACCACGCCCTTTTCGCGCAGCATTTCCACGACCTTGAGCACGAGGTCGGTGGCGGTGGTGCCTTCGACCATCTGGCCGGTGAGCTCAAAGCCCACGACTTCGGGGATGAGCATCGAAATCGGCTGGCCGAGCATGGCGGCTTCGGCCTCGATGCCGCCGACGCCCCAGCCCAGAACCGCCGCGCCATTGACCATGGTGGTGTGGCTGTCGGTGCCGACGAGCGTGTCGGGATAGGCCACTTCGGTGCCGTCTTGGTCGACATCGGTCCAGACGGTCTGGGCCAGATATTCGAGGTTCACCTGGTGGCAGATGCCGGTGCCGGGGGGCACGACGCGGAAGTTGTTGAACGCGCCCTGACCCCATTTGAGGAACTGGTAACGCTCCATGTTGCGTTCATATTCGCGGTCGACGTTCATCTGGAACGCGCGCGGGTTGCCGAACTCGTCGATCATCACCGAGTGGTCGATGACCAGATCGACGGGGTTGAGCGGGTTGATCTTCTGCGCGTCGCCGCCCAGCGCCTTGATCCCGTCGCGCATCGCGGCCAGATCGACCACCGCCGGAACGCCGGTGAAATCCTGCATCAAGACGCGGGCCGGACGATAGGCGATCTCGCGCGGGTTCTTGCCGCCTTTCTCTGCCCAATCGGCAAAGGCCTTGATGTCATCGGTGGTGACGGTCTTGCCGTCCTCGAAACGCAGCATGTTTTCGAGCACCACCTTGAGCGCGGCGGGCAGGCGCGAAAAATCGCCCAGACCTGCGGCCTCGGCGGCGGCGATGGAGTAATAGGATACGGATTGGCTACCGACCGTGAGTTGCTTGCGCGTCTTGGCGGTGTCCTGACCAACGGTAATGGGCATTGGGATCTCCTTCCGGCTGGGAATGGCTCTGGCTTGGGTTGCTTCTGACCGATTTGCGGCAAGCGATCAAGGGGTCTGAGCGCAAATTGTATACGAGTGTACACAATTTCAAGCGCCTTGCGGGCTGTCACAAGGCATCGCGCAGGCGTGATTGGTTTCACGCGCCGTTTGACGCTAGGTTTTCCAGAGGGCAAAAGCCCAATGTGATATAGAGCAGACTGACCAAGGAACGGAGCGGCGCATGGCGCGAGGATGGAGATCGATAGCGTGTGGACTGGCTCTGGCCCTTCCTCTGGTTCTGGGCCTCGGGCCGGGATCGGCGGTGCAGGCGCAGGGCCGGGCCGTGGTGGTCGAGCTCTTTACCTCGCAGGGCTGTTCCTCTTGCCCGCCGGCGGATGAATATCTGCATGAGCTGGCCAAGCGCGACGATGTGATCGCGCTGGCGCTGCATGTGGATTATTGGGATTACATCGGCTGGAAGGATATTTTCGCCGATCCCGCCTATACGGCGCGGCAGCGCAAATATGCCAAGGTCGCCGGGCGGCGCATGGTTTATACGCCGCAGATGATCATCAACGGGCAGGAAGATGTGGTGGGCAATCGGCCGCAGGATGTGCAGGCCTTGATTGCGGCGCATCAGGCGAAACCGGCGCAGGTGCGGCTTCATGTGACGCGGGCGGGGCGGGCGTTGCAGATCAATGCGCGCGATGTGAGCGGGGCGGGGCAGAGCTGGGATGTGCAGCTGGTGTCCTACCGGCCTGAAAGCCCGGTCAAGATCACCCGGGGCGAGAATGCCGGGCATGATTTCACCTATGCCAATGTGGTCACCGGGATCACCCGGATCGCGCAATGGCAGGGCAATACGCCGCTGTCGCTGAATGCCAAGGCGCCGGGCGATGGGCCGGTCGTGGTGGTGGTGCAGCGCGCCGGGCTGGGTCGGATCGCGGCGGCGCAGATCGCCAAATAACCCGAAATTAACCTGAAAATGCCACGTCGGTGGCGCGTCGGTTACGCGTCGGTATTGCGACGGTCCTGCATATGGCGGGCGCGGGCCTCGGCGAGATCGCCGGTGCCATCCTTCCAGCGGCGGTGAATCCAGAACCATTGGTCCATGTGATCGCGCACCTGCGCCTCGAGCCGGTCGTTGAATTCGCGCGTCATCTCGACCGGGTCGCCATGGGCGATGGGGGCCTCGACATGGATGTCGAAATGGAGGCCGTCGGGGCGGCGGATGCCCCAGACCGGGACCAGCGGCGCGTCATATTTCAGCGCCAGCTCGGCGGTGACGAGCGAGGTCAGCGCGGGCTGGCCGAAGAAGTCGAGCGGCACGCCGTCCTGGGCGTTGAGATCGTTGAGGATGGCCAGCACGCCGCCCTTGCGGAGATGTTTGACCATGGCGACCATGCCGCGTTTGCCCTGTTCGAACATCGGCTGGCTCAGCGCGTCCATGACCTGGGTGTAATGGACGTTGAAATAGCGGTTCTTGAGCGGGCGGTAGAAGACGCCCATTTCGAACCCCTGTTCGATCATCGCGATGCGGGCGGCGTTGAAACTGCCGAAATGGCCGGTGACAAAGATCACCGGGCGGTTCTCGGCGCGGGCCTTGCGGATCGCCTCCATGCCGGGGCCGGAGACGGTGGATTGGCGCGCGGTCTCGATGAAATCGCGGGTCGAATACATCTCGATCATGTTGCGCCCGGCATTGTCGGGCACCCAGCGGACGAGGTGATTGACCTCGGCGGGCGAAAGATCGGGGCGCACCTGGGCGAGGTTCTCGCGCACCCGTTTGCCATAGCCCGCCAGCGGCGCGACGAGGCGCGCGGTGATCCAGCCCATCACCGGCACGCGGGTCCGGTAGGGCAAGAGAAGCGCCAGACCGATCAGCCCACGCAGCACGAGGTTCACCACATATTCGCTGGCGCGGGGGAGAAACGGGTCTTTGGACATGGGCTGGGCCGCCTTGTTGTTCACTGGCCCCGACATAAAGCGGACGGGACACGGGGACAAGCGCGGTGATCAGCGGCGGGATCTGCGGGCGACCGGGTCAATCCTCCTCATCGTCGTCTTGCGGGGTGACGAGGGAGATTTCGCCCGCCGCGTCGAGACGGCGGATGGCGTTGATCACCTCGGTCATCGCCTCTTCGCCGGTGCGGGGGCGGACGGTGCCCATCTCCTGCATCGCCTCGCGGAGGTTTTCCGACATGCGTTTCGACATGTTCGACAGCAGGAATTCCGCCACATTGTCGAGCCCGGCAGGCCCGGCGGCGGCGAGCGCGGTGACGAGCCGGGTCTGATCGACCTCGCGCAACACGCGCGGCACATCGGCGGTGCCGAGCCGTTCCGGGATATGGGCGAAGGTGAAGATCGCCTTGCGCACCTGTTCGGCGAAATCGCGGTCCTCTTCTTCGAGCCCCGAGAGCACATCGTCGCGCAGCGAGGAGAGCGAGGAATTGAGAATCGCGCCGACCCGTTCCACCGGCCCGTCGGCAAAGGCCATCACCGGCTTGTCGGCGAGCTGCGCGGCGAGGGCCATGCCGATGCGTTCGACGGCGACCGGGTTCACCGCCTCGGTCTGCGACACGGCATAGGTGATGCGGCGGGCGGTTTCGCCGGGCAGTTTGCCCAGAAGTTCGGCGGCGCGGGTCACCTCGAGTTTCGACAAGAGCACGGCGGCCACCTCGGTGCATTCGGCCTGAATGAGCGGGGCAAGTTCCGAAAGTTCGGCCTTGCGGACCTGATCCCACGGATCGCCCATCTGCCGCACGCCCGCCTCCTTACGCAGGCGCGAGGCGGTCTGGGGCGAGAGCCTGCCGCCGAGTTCAGAGAGCGCGCCGGCGACGCCATGCGGGAAGATGAGGCCCATCGCCTCAAGCTCGGACGCGAATTCGCCGAGCACCGCGATAAGCGTTTCGCGGTCGACATAGCGCATTGCGCCCATCTGGGTGGTCAGGCTTTCCTGCAGCGGTTCGGGCAGGTCGGCGAGGCGCAGTTCGGCGCCTTCCTTGAGCAGGAAGCGCACGATGATCGCGGCCTTTTGTCGGCGGGTCAGGTGGGCGGCAGGGCGCAGGGGCGCGGTGCTGCCCTCGATCTGCGCCAGCGATGTCGGTGAGCCCATGGTCATCCTCGTCTGGTTCCGGCTCAGACTAGGGGCCAAGGGTGAAAAATCGCCTAACGGGTTTGGGGGGGCGGGGAACGCCCGGTCGCGGGTTGTATCCGGGCCAAATCGGAGATTTGGCAGCGCCCGAACCGCCCCCACGGGGCGGGCGCTTGCGCCCACCCCTCGGTTCGGGCGCGGGGGTGTGGGGGTTTACCGTGCAGCTTGCTCCGGGCGGGCGGGTGCTTGCGCCCAGCCCTCGGTTCGGGCGCGGGGGAGGCGCTGGGAATGAAAAAAGGGCCGCCATGAGAGGCGGCCCTTGGTTTGGTCGGTCGGGTGGGATCAGCTCTCGCCGAAGACCCGGCCAAAGATCGTGTCGACATGTTTGGTGTGGTAATCCATGTCGAATTTGGCGCGGATGCCGTCTTCGCCCAGCGCGGCGACAACCTCGGCATCGGCGAGCAGAAGTTCCTGGAAGTCGAGACGCTCTTCCCAGACCTTGAGCGCGTTGCGCTGCACCATGGAATAGGCGTCTTCGCGGCTGACACCGGCCTGGGTCAGGGCGAGGAGCACCCGCTGGCTCATCACCAGGCCGGGGAATTTATTCATGTTGTCGAGCATGTTCTCGGGGAAGATCAGCATCTTGTCGATGACGCCGGTCAGCCGGTTCAGCGCGAAATCGAGCGTCACGGTGGCGTCGGGGCCGATGCCGCGCTCGACCGAGCTGTGCGAGATGTCGCGTTCATGCCAGAGCGCCACGTTTTCCATCGCCGGGATCACCGTCATCCGCACGAGACGGGCGAGACCGGTGAGGTTTTCGGTCAGCACCGGGTTCTTCTTGTGCGGCATGGCCGACGAGCCCTTTTGGCCCATCGAGAAGAATTCCGCGCCTTCGAGCACTTCGGTGCGCTGCATGTGGCGGATTTCGATGGCGACGTTTTCGATCGACGAGGCGATGACGCCGAGCACGGCAAAGAACATCGCGTGGCGGTCGCGCGGGATCACCTGGGTCGAGATCGGCTCGGGCGAGAGGCCGAGCTTGGCGCAGACATGTTCCTCGACCCGGGGGTCGATATTGGCGAAGGTGCCGACCGCGCCCGAGATGGCGCCGGTGGCGATCTCTTCGCGGGCCTGTTCGAGACGGCGCTTGTTGCGGTCCATCTCGGCATAGAAGCGGGCGAAGGTGAGCCCCATGGTGGTGGGTTCGGCATGGATGCCGTGGCTGCGGCCGACGCGCACGGTGTTCTTGTGCTCCATCGCGCGCTTCTTGAGCGCGGCGAGCAGCTTGTCCATATCGGCGAGCAGGATGTCGGCGGCGCGCACGAGTTGCACGTTGAGGCAGGTGTCGAGCACATCGGAGGAGGTCATGCCCTGATGCACGAACCGCGCCTCTTCCGAGCCCACATGTTCGGCGAGATGGGTCAGGAAGGCGATGACGTCATGTTTGGTCACGGCTTCGATTTCGTCGATCCGGGCGACATCGAATTCCACGTCCTTGGCCTTCCACACGGCTTCGGCGTTTTCGCGGGGGATCACGCCGAGATCGGCCATGGCGTCACAGGCATGGGCCTCGATCTCGTACCAGATGCGGAATTTGGTCTCGGGCGACCAGACGGCAACCATTTCGGGGCGCGAATAGCGGGGAATCATGCTAGCGGTGTCCTGTGGTGATGGATGGGTTGCTGCGGGGTTTAGACCCGTGCGCCCAAAGGAACAAGGCAGGAGCGCGAAAGTGGGTCGTTTTGCCCGTGTTTTGGCGGATTTCGAAGGGGTTTGGCAGCTTTCGCGCGAGATCGTTCAGGCGGATGGCGGGCGCGCGCGCTTTGCCGGGGAGGCGATGTGGCGGCCCGATCCCGAGGGGCTGCGCTATGAGGAGCGGGGGCTGTTGCAGATCCCCGGCCAGCCCGCGATGCAGGCCGAGCGGCGGTATTTGTGGCGTGACGATCTGACGGTCTGGTTCGACGATGGGCGGTTTTTCCATCAGGTGCCGCCGGAGGGCGGTGAGACCGGCCATTGGTGCGATCCCGATCAATATGACGTGGCCTATGAGTTCGGCCGCTGGCCCGAGTTCACCGTGCGCTGGCAGGTGCGGGGGCCGCGCAAGGATTATGAGATGCGGAGCCTCTACAGGCGCGCCTGAGCCGCGCGGCGTTTAGGCGAGGATGCCATTGGCGGTGTCGAGCACGGCGGGCAGGATGCGGGCGCGGACCTCGTCGAAATCATAGCTGAGCCCGGAGACCGAGACCTGCACCGCTGCCTCGGAGCGGCCGCCGGGGCCGGTGATCGGGGCGGCGAGGCTGATTTCATTGAGGATCACCTGATCGCGGGTGAGCGCATAGCCGTTGCGGCGGCATTCGACGATATCGGCGTTGATCGCGTCGCGGTCGGTGATCGTCTTATGCGTATAGGGGTGCACCTCCTAGGTTTCGACCGCCTGCCAGCGGTCCTCTTCGGCCCAGGTCGAGAGCATCACCCGGCCCGAGGCGGTGCAGAGCGCGGGCACCCGGCGGCCGACGATGGAGGCGGCGAAATGGGTGCGCTGCGAGGGCAGGCGCAGCGCGTAGATGATGTGATTGCCAGACATCTGCGCGAGGTTCACCGTCTCGCCGATCTGCTGCGACAGTTCCACCAGTTTCGGCAGCGCCCGGGCGATGATCGGATCGGACCAGTAATAGGCATAGGCCAGTTCGAGCCAGGCATGAGAGGGACGGAATCGCCGGGTCGCGCTATCGCGATCGAGCATGCCTTCGACATGAAGCGTGTGGGCGAGGCGCTGAACCGCGCTTTTTTGCAGCCCGGTGCGCTGCACCAGTTCCGAGAGCGACAGGCTGGCATGAGATTCGTCGAAAGCGCGGAGCAATTTCAGCCCTTTGGCCAGCGTGCCTGCGTAAAGTGAGCTGTGCTTTTGCGCGGTTTCTTCGCCCATATTTTAAGTCTCCCCCCAATTGAGCCCCGACATGATCCGCAAAAACCCTTGACGGGTGCGGGACTCTTCCGCTTAACTTGATCATATAACGATGCTGTGTGTCAAATAGTGATACTCGGCATCCCGTCAAAAAACTGCCACCCACAGGGAGCCGACATGAAAACTTTCCTTTTCAAGACCACTGCCATTGCTGCGCTGGCTGCCAGCACCGCGATGCCTGCCCTGGCCGACAAGGCCTCGGGCACGCTTAACGTGGCCTTCACCAAAGAGCTCGAGAACGTCGACAGCTATTTCAACTCGTCGCGCGAAGGCGTCGTGTTGCAGCGGGCGATCTGGGACGGTCTGATCTATCGCGATCCCGAGACCAACGAATATATCGGCAACCTCGCGACCAGCTGGGAGTGGATCGACGACACCACGCTCGAGCTCAAGCTGCGCGAAGGGGTGACGTTCCACAACGGCGAAGCGTTCAACGCCGATGACGTGGTGTTCACCGTCAATTACGTCGCCAAGGAAGAAAACGGCGTCAAGACGCAGCGCAATGTGAACTGGATGAAATCGGCCGAGAAGGTCGATGATTACACCGTGCGCATCCTGCTCAAGGACAAGTTCCCGGCGGCGATCGAATTCCTGTCGGGTCCGGTGTCGATGTACCCGAATGAATATTACGCCGAAGCCGGCCCCTCGGGCATGGGGCTCAAGCCCGTGGGCACCGGCCCCTATAAGGTGACCGAAGTGGTGCCGGGCCAGCATTTCGTGCTGGAGGCCAATGAGAGCTATCACGACAGCCCCAAGGGCCAGCCGGAGATTGCCAAGATCGACATCCGCACCATCCCGGATGTGAACACGCAGATGGCCGAGCTGTTCTCGGGCTCGCTCGATCTGATCTGGCAGGTGCCGTCGGACCAGGCGGAAAAGCTCGCCACGATGGACCAGTTCACCGTCGCCAATGAATCGACCATGCGGGTCGGTTACCTGCAGATGGATTCGGCCGGTCGCAGCGGTGAGGACAACCCGTTCACCAAGCTCAAGGTACGTCAGGCGATCAACCACGCGATCAACCGTCAAGAGCTTGTCGATGCGCTGCTCAAGGGCAAGAGCAAGGTGGTCTATACCCCCTGCTTCCCGAGCCAGTTCGGCTGTATCCAGGACGTGACCGAATATGAGTACGATCCGGAGAAGGCCAAGGCGCTGCTGGCCGAGGCGGGCTATCCCGATGGGTTCACCATCGAGTTCTACGCCTATCGCGACCGGCAATATGCCGAGGCGATTGCCAGCTATCTCAACGCCGTGGGCATCCAGACCGATTTCAAGATGCTGCAATATTCGGCGCTGCGTGAGCTCAACATGAATGGCGAAGTGCCGATCTCGTTCCAGACCTGGGGCAGCTATTCGATCAACGACGCCTCGGCCATGGTCAGCCAGTTCTTCAAGCACGGCGCGCTCGATTCGACGCGCGACGATGAGGTGCTCGAATGGCTCAACGTGGCCGACAGCTCGACCAACCCGGACGAGCGGATCGAGTATTACACCAAGGCGATCCAGAAGATCACCCAAGAGGCCTATTGGGCGCCGATGTTCACCTATAACACCAACTACGTCTTCACCGGCGAGGTCGATTACACCCCGACACCTGATGAGGTGCTGCGGTTCGTCGACATGAGCTGGAAGTAAGATCCAAACCGCGAGGGGCGCGCCTGGTCGCGCCCCTTATCCCCTGACCATGTGATGCCTCTCTTCAGGTCTGGCCCCAAGGGCCAGGCGGCGGGTGGTGTCATGTGCAGTTCGAGGTTTATCAAATGTTACCTTTCATCCTGAAACGTCTGGGCCTCGCGTTGCTTGTGGCCTTTACCGTCAGTTTCATCAGCTTCTCTTTGCTCTTCCTGTCGGGTGATCCGGCGGCGGCGCTCGCGGGCGAGACCGCCAGCGGCGAAGATGTCGAAGCGATCCGGCGGCTCTATGGGTTCGACCGGCCGATGCTGGTGCAATATGGCGAATGGCTCTTGTCTGCTGTGCAGGGCGATTTCGGGGAAAGTTACTATTTCAAGTTGCCGGTGGCCTCGCTCATCGCGGAGCGGCTGCAGGTGACCATGCTGCTCGGTGTCTGTGGCATCAGCTTTGCGCTGCTGACCGCCGTGCCGCTGGGCGTGGTGGCGGCGATCCGGCCCAATTCACTCATCGACCGGGTGGCGCTGTTCCTGTCAGTGGCCGGGCAGGCGATGCCGTCCTTCTGGTTCGGTCTGATCCTGATCGTGATCTTTTCGATCACGCTCGGCTGGCTGCCGCCTTCGGGGGCCGCGAGCTGGAAACATTTCATCATGCCGACCGTGGTGCTGGGCTATTACGCGATGCCCGCCATCATGCGGCTGACGCGGGCCGGGATGCTCGATGTTCTCAATTCGGATTACATCCGCACGGCACGGGCCAAGGGCGCGGGCGAGGGCCGGGTTCTGTTCAAACACGCGCTGCGCAACGCGATCATCCCGGTGGTGAGCCTCGCGGCGGTGCAGATGGGCTTTATGCTGGGTGGCTCGATCGTGGTCGAGAGCGTCTTTGCCCTGCATGGCGCGGGATACCTCGCCTGGGAGAGCATCGCCCGCAATGACCTGCCGACGGTGCAGGCGCTGATCCTCGTTTTCTCGATGTTCTACATCGTTTTCACCTTCCTGGCCGACGTTCTCAACGCCTGGCTCGACCCCCGTATGCGGAGTAGCTGATATGAGCAGTGATGTGACAGATCCCCTCACGGCGGAAATCCAAGGGCCGACCCCGCGCGAAATGCTCAAGGCACGGGCGCGGGGGCACAAGGGCCTCATCTTTGGCATGGGCATCGTTGGCCTGCTGGTTCTGGTGGCGATCCTCGCGCCGGTGCTGGCGCCGCATGATCCCTATGCGCAGAGCCTGATGAAACGCATGGCGCCGCCCGTATTCCTTGGCGGCACATGGGAGCATCCGCTCGGCACCGACCATCTGGGCCGCGATTACCTCAGCCGTCTGATCTATGGCGCGCGGGTGTCGCTTCTGATCGGGGCGGTGGCGGCGCTGATTTCCGGTGTCATCGGCACCGCGATGGGCGTCGCGGCGGGCTATTTCGGCGGCAAGGTCGATGCGGTGGTGACCTTTCTCATCAACGTGCGCCTCGCGATGCCGGTGGTTCTCGTGGCGCTGGCGGTGGTGGCGATCCTTGGCGGGTCGCTCACCGTGGTGATCTGTGTGCTGGGGCTGTTGCTCTGGGACCGGTTCGCGGTGGTGATGCGGGCCTCGACCCTGCAGGTGAGCCGGCGCGATTACGTGGCGGCGGCGCAGGTGATCGGTGCCTCGACCCCGCGCATTCTCTTGACCGAGATCATGCCCAATATCTTCAACAACCTGATCGTGGTGATCACCCTCGAGATGGCCCATGCGATCTTGCTCGAAGCGGCGCTGAGCTTTCTCGGGCTGGGCGTGCAGCCGCCGACCCCGAGCTGGGGTCTGATGGTGAGCGAGGGCAAGAACATGATGCTGTTCGAGCCCTGGCTGGTGCTGATCCCCGGTGCGGTGCTGTTCCTTCTGGTGCTGGCGATCAATCTCATGGGCGACGGTCTGCGTGACGTCACCGCCCCCGAAGGACGGAGCTGAGCCATGACCGAAGAGACGCTTCTGAGTGTGCGCAACCTGACGCTGACCATCCCCACGGGGAGCGGTATCCTGCATGCGGTGCGCGGTATTGATTTCGATCTCAAGCGGGGCGAGACCCTGTCGATCGTGGGCGAAAGCGGGTCGGGCAAATCGCTCACCTCGCTGGCGGTGATGGGCCTTCTGTCGAAGGGCATCAAGCGCGAGGCCGACGAGATGCGCTTTGACCAGACCGATCTGCGCAGCGCCTCGCCCAAGGTGATGCGCGATCTGCGCGGCAACCGCATGGCGATGATCTTTCAGGAACCGATGACCTCGCTCAACCCGGCCTATACGATCGGCGATCAGCTGATCGAGACCCTGCGGCTGCACCGCCGGGTCAGCAAGGCCAAGGCGCGCGAGCGGGCGATTGAACTGTTGGAAAAGGTCGGCATCACCGCCGCGGCGAGCCGGTTGGGGCAATATCCCCATCAGCTCTCGGGTGGGTTGCGGCAGCGGGTGATGATCGCGCTGGCGCTGATGTGCGAGCCGGATCTTCTCATCGCGGACGAGCCGACCACGGCGCTCGATGTGACCATTCAGGCGCAGATCCTGCGGCTCCTGGTCGATCTCACCAAAGAGATGAACATGGCGATGATCCTGATCACCCATGATCTCGGCGTGGTGGCGCGGGTCGCCGACAAGGTGGCGGTGATGTATGCCGGTGAGCTGGTCGAGACCGGTCCGGCCAAGGACATCTTTGCCGCGCCGAGCCATCCCTACACGCGCGGCCTGCTGCGCTGCATCCCGCAGCCCGGCAAGACCGAACGCGGCGCGCCGCTCGGCACCATTCCGGGCATCGTGCCGTCGCTCATCGGCGAGGTCACGGGCTGTGCCTTCCGCACCCGTTGCGCCCATGCGCAGCCGGCCTGCCGCGAGGCCATCCCGCATCATGGCGATGCCGCGCATCGTTTCCGTTGTATCCATCCCGACGGGGCCCGCTCCGCCGAGACCGCCGAAGGAGAGCCCGTATGAGTGAGCCCGTTCTCAAACTCGACAAGGTCAAGAAGACCTATACCGTCAAGCAGGGTCTCTTTGGCGAGCGCAAGCCGCTGACGGCGGTCAATGAGGTGAGCCTGTCGCTCGACAAGGGCGAGGTTCTGGGCCTGGTGGGCGAGAGCGGCTGTGGCAAGTCGACCATGGCCAAGCTCTTGCTCGGGCTGGAAGCGCCCACATCGGGGCAGGTTCTGGTCGATGGCGAGCCTCTCGATGGGCTTGACCGGCGCGCGCTGGCGAGCCGGTTGCAGCCGATCTTTCAAGATCCCTACAGCTCGCTCAACCCGCGCAAGTCGATCTATGACATCATTTCGCTGCCGCTGCGGGTCCACAAGATCGGCGACAGCGCCAGCCAGCAAAAGGCGGTGAAGGATATTCTCGATGTGGTGGGTCTGCCGCAGCGGGTGATGAACACCTATCCGAGCCAGATGTCCGGCGGGCAGCGGCAGCGGGTCGCCATCGCGCGGGCGCTGGTCATGCGGCCCGAGATCGTCATCTGCGACGAGCCGACCTCGGCGCTCGATGTGTCGGTGCAGAGCCAGATCCTCAACCTGCTGGGCGAGCTGCGCCGCGAGTTTGGCCTCACCTATCTGTTCATCAGCCATGACCTCGCGGTGGTCGAGCATCTGGCGACGCGGGTGGCGGTGATGTATCTTGGGCGGATCGTCGAAGAGGCGCCGGTGGCCGATCTCTTTGAAGCGCCGAAACACCCCTATACCAAGGCGCTGCTCAATTCGGTGCTCACGCCTGAGCCGGGGCTGGGCGTGCCGGAGACCGCGCTGGGTGCCACCTATCCCAACCCGATCGACCCGCCCTCTGGCTGTGCCTTTCATCCGCGCTGCCCGATGGCGACGGATCATTGCGCGGCCAAGGCCCCGCGCGCCATCGACACGCCCGCGGGCCATGTCGAATGTCATCTGCACGATCCCGAAAGTCCCATGTACAACAAGGACGCCGCTTAAATCATGTCGCACGCGCTCTCTTCGTCTCAGCACACCACGAAACATGTGATCGAAACAAAGGGGGGCGTGGTGGCATCACAGCACCGGCTCGCCGCAGAGGCGGGGGCCGAGGTGCTGCGCGCCGGGGGCGACGCGGTGGATGCGGCGGTCGCCTGTTCTTTTGTGGTGGGGGTGCTCGAGCCATGGATGAGCGGCCCGGCGGGCGGCGGCGCGGCGGTGCATTGGCGCGCCGACAGCGGCGAGGCGGTGGCGATCAATTTCGGCATGCGCTCGCCCAAGGGTTTGCGGGTCGAGGACTATCCTCTCTCGGGCGAGGGCAAGGCTGGCGATCTGTTCCCATGGGAGCGGGTCACCGAGGATCGCAACGTCCAAGGGGCCAAAGCGATTGCGGTGCCGGGCACGGTCGAAGGGCTGGGCCAGGCGCATGCGCGCTGGGGCAAGATGCCCTGGGCCGAGCTGGTCGCGCCGGCGGTGGCCCATGCGCGGCAGGGGATGCTCGTCGATTGGTATGCGGCGCTGATCATCGCCTCGACCGCGCGCGAGCTTGCCAAGGACCCGGATGCGGCGGCGATGTTCCTTGATGACGGGCAATGGCCCAAGGGCTCGGGCTGGACCGCGATCCCCGACAACCGTCTCGATCAGTCGCGGATGGCCGACAGTCTCGACATTGTGGCGCGGGGCGGGGCGCGGGCCTTTCACGAGGGCGATCTGGCGCAGGCCATGGCGCGCGATGTGCAGGAAAAAGGCGGCTCGCTCAGCTATGAGGACCTCAAGGGCTATCGCGCCTGGATGGGCGCGGCGACGCCGGTCAAATATCGCGATGCGCTCTATCATGTGATGCCGGGGCTGACGGCGGGGCCGACCTTTGCCCGCGTGATGGAAGAGCTCGAAGCCGTCGATATGTCGACCCCGGCGCAGGCCTATACGGCCTATGCGCGGGCGCTCGATCAGGCCTATGCCGAGCGGCTGGGCAAGATGGGTGACACGGGCGAAGTGCCGGAAGCGCCGGGATGCACCACGCATTTCGCGGTGGTCGACCGGGCCGGCAATATGGTGACCCATACCCAGACGCTTCTGTCGATCTTTGGCAGCCGTGTGGTGTCGCCCTCGACCGGGTTCCTGATGAACAACGGCATCATGTGGTTCGACCCCGAGCAGGGCAAACCCAATTCGCTCGGCCCGGACAAATCCTGTTTGATGAATGTCTGCCCGGTGCTGGGCGCGGTGGGCGACAAGCGCTTTGCCATTGGCGCGTCGGGCGGGCGCAAGATCGTCTCGGCGGTGTCGCAGCTCGCGTCTTTTGTCGTCGATGGCGGCATGGATATTGCCGGGGCCTTTCACAATCCGCGCATCGATGTGTCGGGCGGCGGTCAGATCATCGCCGATGAGACGCTGGACGAGGATGTGCTGGCGGCGCTCGGCGAGGTGCTGCCGATGAAAACCACGCGCCGCACCGTGCTGCCCTATGCCTTTGCCTGCCCGGCGGGGGTCATGCGGCAGGGCGCGGTGAACACCGGCTGTACCGAGATCATGTCGCCCTGGGGCGACGCCGCATTGGAAGACTGATTGGAGAAACCATGACCAGAGACGCCGCACTTGCCCATGTCGCCGATTATTACGACAGGGGCGCGTTTCAAAGCGAGCTTGCCGAGCTCGTCACCTATCGCAGCGAGAGCCAGAACCCCGCGCCCGAGGCGGCGGCCGAGCTGCGCCGCTATCTCGACGAGGCGATGCTGCCCCGGCTGAGCAAGCTGGGCTTTGACTGCGAGATCATCGCCAACCCGGATCCGCGTGGCGGGCCGCTGCTCATTGGCGAGCGGCGCGAGGGCGAGGGCCTGCCGATGGTGCTCACCTATGGGCATGGCGACACGGTGCGCGGGCAGGATGATATGTGGCGCGACGGGCTGCAGCCCTGGGAGCTCGTCGAAGAGGGCGAGCGGCTCTATGGCCGGGGGGTGGCCGACAACAAGGGGCAGCATCTGATCAATATCGCGGCGCTGGAATCGGTGCTGGCGGTGCGCGGTAGCCTTGGCTTTAACCTGCGGATCGTGATCGAGATGAGCGAAGAGGTGGGCTCGTCCGGGCTGCCCGAGGTGTTCGCGGCCTATAAAGACCGGCTCGCGGCGGATGTTCTCATCGCCTCGGACGGGCCGCGGCTGCAGCCCGAGGTGCCGACGATGTTCATGGGCTCGCGCGGCGGCACGACCTTTGATCTCATCGTCGAGACCCATGAGGGCGCGCATCATTCGGGCAATTGGGGCGGGCTTCTGGCCGATCCGGCGATGATCCTCGCCCATGCGCTGGCCGAGATCACCGACCGGCGTGGCCAGATCAAGGTGCCGGAATGGCGGCCCGACAGTCTCACCGACAAGATCCGCGACGCGCTGCGCGATTTGCCGGTGGCGGGGGGCGATGGCCCGGCGGTCG
This sequence comes from Roseovarius nubinhibens ISM, assembly GCF_000152625.1. GTDB lineage: Bacteria > Pseudomonadota > Alphaproteobacteria > Rhodobacterales > Rhodobacteraceae > Roseovarius > Roseovarius nubinhibens. Next base: position 2,364,414 of record NZ_CH724156.1, read on the forward strand.
ATCCCAACTGGGGCGAAGAGAGCCTGACGCCCGCCGAGCGGGTCTTTGGCTGGAACAGCTTTGCGGTGCTGGCGATGGTGTCGGGCGTGCCGGATGCGCCGGTCAACGCAATCTCGGGCTGGGCGCGGGCGAGCTGTCAGCTGCGCTATGTGGTGGGGACCGACCCTGAGGATGTGATCCCCGCGCTGCGCCGTCATCTCGACCGGGCCGGGTTCGACAATGTCCGGATCGAGCCGCATGACCGGGGGTTTTTCGCCGCGACGCGCCTTGATCCCGATCACCCCTGGGCCGAGTTCGTCGGCAACTCGATCCGCAAGACCAGCGGCGGCGATCTGCATGTGCTGCCGAACCTCGCCGGGTCGCTGCCCAACGACAGTTTCACCGATATTCTCGGTGTGCCGACCATCTGGGTGCCGCATTCCTATCGCGGCTGCTCGCAACATGCGCCGAATGAGCATGTGTTGAAATCCGTCTGCCGCAGCTCTCTCGAGGTCATGGCGGGCGTCTTCTGGGATATAGGTGAGACAGGCGGCCCCAAGGGCTAAGCCTGCGTAACAAGTACCATCACTCACGACAAAAAGAAGCGCCCCCGGACATCCGGGGGCGCTTCACGTTTCAGCACTGACGCAGTGGCGCGGGGCCCCGTGTCGCGTCAGAGCGCCGCCTTGAACAGGGCGCGCAGATTGTCGGTGGTGAGCGGCACCGGGTTGCCGCCACAGGACGGGTCTTCGAGCGCCATGGCGACCATGTCCTCGAGCCGGTCCTCGGTCACGCCGAGTTCGGTCAGGCTGCGCGGGATGCCGAGGCTGTCGTTGAAGCTCTGCACGAAGCGGCGGAAGCCGTCGAACCCGCCCTCGATGCCGAGATAGGAGGCGGCGAGATCGAACCGGTCCTTGATCAGCGGCGCGTTGAGCTCGAGCACGGCGGGCATGCAGACGGCGTTGGTGGTGCCGTGATGGGTGTTGAACACCGCGCCGATCGGGTGGCTCATGGCGTGGATCGCGCCGAGACCCTTTTGAAAGGCGGTGGCCCCCATGGCGGCGGCGCTCATCATATTGGCGCGGGCCTCGATGTCTGTGCCGTCGGCATAGGCGCGGGGCAGGTTGTCGATGACCAGGCGCATCCCTTCGAGCGCGATGCCCTGGCTCATCGGGTGGTAATGCGGGCTCGAAAACGCCTCGACGCAATGGGCGAAAGCGTCAAGCCCGGTGCCTGCGGTGATGAATTTCGGCATGCCCACGGTCAGTTCCGGGTCGCAGATCACCACGGCGGGAAGCACCTTGGGGTGGAAGATGATCTTTTTCACATGGGTTTCGGAATTGGTGATGACGCTGGCGCGGCCCACTTCCGAGCCGGTGCCGGCGGTGGTCGGCACGGCGACGATGGGCGCGATGGCCTCGGCATCGGCGCGGGTCCACCAATCGCCCACATCCTCGAAATCCCAGATCGGCCGGGTCTGACCGGCCATGAAGGCGACCATCTTGCCCAGATCGAGCCCGGAGCCGCCGCCAAAGGCGATAACGCCATCATGGCCGCCCGCCTTATAGGCCGCGACGCCCGCGTCGAGATTTTTCTCGTTCGGGTTGGGATCGACCTCGGAGAACATGGCGCGGCCAAGCCCCGCCGCCTCGAGAATGTCGAGCGCCTGGGCCGTGACCGGCAGGCCCGCGAGGCCTTTGTCGGTGACCAGCAGGGGCTTCTTGATGCCCGCCTGGGCGCAGGCCTCGGGCAGTTCCTTGATGCGGCCGGGGCCGAATTTCATCGCGGTCGGATAGGACCAGTTTCCGGTGAGGGTCATGATGTCACCTTTTTGAGATGGTAGGATTTGGGACGGGTCAGGTTGTGATAGCCGATCAGCGACAGGCCGCCGCCGCGCCCGGTGTTCTTGCAACCGGTCCAGCACAGGCCGGGATCGAGATAATCGGCGCGGTTCATGAAGACGGTGCCGGTCTCGATCTGATCGCCGACGCGCTGGGCGCGGTCGAGATCGGCGGTCCAGAGCGAGGCGGTGAGGCCAAATTCGCTATCGTTCATCAGCGCCACCGCCTCGGCATCGTCGCGCACCTTCATGATGCCGACCACCGGGCCAAAGCTTTCGTCGCGCATGACGCGCATGTCATGGGTCACATTGGTGAGGATCTGCGGCGTGAGATAGGCGGCGCCATCATCGGCGGCCATGGTTTCGATATGGGCGACGGCCCCGGCGGCGAGCGCCTCGTCGATCTGGTCGCGCACTTCGCGGGCAAAGCGGACATGTGCCATCGGGCCGATGGTGGTTTCCGGGTCGAGCGGATTGCCGAGCGTATAGCCCTGCACCACGGCGACGGCCTTTTCCACGAAAGCGTCATAGAGGCTTTCATGCACATAGATGCGTTCGATGCCACAGCAGCATTGGCCCGAGTTGAACATCGCCCCGTCGATGAGCGTGTCGACCGCCGCATCGAGATCGGCATCCTCCATCACATAGCCGGGGTCCTTGCCGCCAAGTTCGGTGCCGACGCCGGTGAAGGTGCCCGCCGCCGCGCGTTCCATGGCGCGACCGCCGCCCACCGAGCCGGTGAAATTGACGAAATCGAACGCCCGTTCGGCGATGAGCGCCGAGGTCGTGTCATGGTCGAGAAAGACGTTCTGGAACACGTCATCGGGCACGCCCGCCGCGTGAAAGGCCTGCGCCATGCGTTCGCCCACCAGAAGCGTCTGGGTCGCGTGTTTCAGGATCACGCTATTGCCCGCGATGAGGGCCGGGGCCACGGTGTTGATCGCGGTCATATAGGGGTAGTTCCACGGCGCCACGACAAAGACCACGCCATGCGGCACGCGCTTGATATAGCGTTTGAAACTGGCGTCTTCGCCCACCTCGATATCGGCCAGCCCTTCGGCGGCGATCTTGGCCATATGGCTCGCGCGTTCGTTGAAGCCGCCGAATTCGCCGCCATAGCGGATGGGGCGGCCCATCATATGGGCAAGTTCGGGCACGATCTCGTCATTCATCGCGCCGACGGCGGCAACGCCTGCCATCACGAGATCAATGCGTTCCTGCAGCGGCCGGGCCGCCCAGACCGCCTGGGCCATGCGGGCGCGGTCGGCGGCGTCGCGGGCCTGCGCCAGGCTCAGCGTGTCGCGCGTGGCGAACACCGAGCCGTCGATGGGCGAAATACATTCCAGAGTGCTCATCTTGTCCTCATTGTCGAAAGGGGCGCGAAGGGCGCCCTTGATCTTGCCAGTAGGGGGCCCCGCCGCCCGCGTCGGGCGCGGCACGGCGGGGCAGGTGTCAGACGCGTTCAAACCCGCGCTTGAGTTCGTAATCGGTAACGATCCGGTCGAAATCCTCGAGCTCGACCTCGGCAGCGCGGGCGTAATGCGTCACCACCTCCTCGCCCAGCGCCTTGCGCAGCATGGAAGACCCCAAAAGCGCCTCGCGCGCGTCGCGCAGATTGCCGGGGATGAGCCCGGTGTCCTCGCCATAGGCGTCGCCCTTGAACGGGGCGGGCAGGCTCAGCTTTTCCTCGATCCCGGCGATGCCCGCGGCGAGCAGGGCCGCCATGGCGAGATAGGGGTTGATGTCCGAGCCGCCGACGCGGCATTCGACGCGCACCGCCTTGGTGCCTTCGCCGCAGAGCCGGTAGCCCGCGGTGCGGTTGTCCACCGACCAGATGATCCGCGTCGGCGCGAAGGTGCCTTTGACGAAACGCTTGTAGCTGTTGATATAGGGCGCGAAGAAATAGGTCATGTCGGGCGCGTATTTGAGCAGGCCCGCCATGTAATGTTTCATCAGCTCGCTCATGCCGAGCGGGTCGTTCGCGTCATAGAAGGCCGGTTTGCCCTCTTTCCACAGCGATTGGTGGACATGGCTCGAGCTGCCGACCTTGTCGTGATGCCATTTCGGCAGGAAGCTCGCGGCATGGCCCTGCTGCCACGAGATTTCCTTGACCGCATGTTTGGCGATCGTGTGGTAATCGGCGGTGTCGAGCGCCGCGGCATATTTGATGTTGAGCTCTTCCTGACCGGCCTCGGCCTCGCCCTTGGAATTCTCGATGGGAATGCCCGCGTTCCACAGATGGTTGCGGATCGGGCGCATCACATGCTCTTCCTTGGTGGTCTGGAAGATGTTGTAATCCTCGTTATAGCCGGAATAGGGCTGCAGATCGCGGTAGCCGTCCTTGCGCAGCTCTTCAAAGCTCTTCTCGAAGAGGAAGAATTCCAACTCGGTCGCCATCATCGCGTCAAAGCCCATGGCGTCGAGCCGGGCGAGCTGTTTCTTGAGCATGGCGCGCGGCGAATGCGGCACCGGTTCATGCGTGTGGTGGTCGAGCACGTCGCACAGCACCATCACCGTGCCTTCGAGCCAGGGCACCGGGCGCAGCGTTGTGAGATCGGGCTTCATCACATAATCGCCATAGCCCTGCTCCCAAGAGGTCGAGGCAAAGCCCTCGGGCGTGGCCATCTCGAGATCGGTGGCCAGCAGGTAGTTGCAGCAATGGGTTTCTTCCCAGGCGCTGGCGATGAAATGCCCGGCGTGGAACCGTTTGCCCATCAGGCGGCCCTGCATGTCCACGAGGCATGCGAGGACGGTATCGACGCTGCCATCGGCAACCTGGTCTTTCAACGTATCGAAGGAGAGCATGAGCGGCCCTTTGTTGTTGCGGCCAAAACGCTTGGCGAAGCGTTTTGCCAAATTCCTGTGGAGGAATTTGGCCCACCCGGAAGCGGGCCAAATCCGATTGCGAAACCTCTATCAGGTGTAGCGGTAGGGCCGACCGGCTTTTTGCATGTCGGCGTTGTATTTTTTGAAGATTTCGACGACGCGCGCCTTGGTCTCGGATTCGGCGGCGATCTCGTCCCAGAAGGTGAGCGCGGCGTCTTCGACCTTGGCCCATTCTTCGTCGGGGATCGTGGTCAGCTTCATCTTGTCGCCATTGACGCGCAGCGAGGCTTCGCCACCCCAATACCACCACTGACGGTAGTAATGCGACTGGTCACAGCAGACGCGGAACAGCGTTTGCAGGTCTTCGGGCAGCTCGTCCCAGCGGCCTTGGTTGGCAAAGAACGACCCGGCCCAAGCGCCCGAGATGTTGTTGGTGAGGAAATAGTTGGTCACATCGGCCCAGCCGACGGTGTAATCCTCGGTGATGCCCGACCAGGCGATGCCGTCGAGCTCGCCGGTTTGCACGGCAACCTCGATGTCTTCCCACGGCAGGGTCACCGGCACGACGCCGAACTGCGCGAGGAAGCGACCGGCGGTGGGGAAGGTAAAGACCCGCTTGCCTTCGAGATCGGCGAGGCTGTTGATCGGGTCCTTGGTGGCGAAATGGCAGGGGTCCCAGGACCCGGCCGAGATATGTTTGACGCCGACCTTGGAATATTCCTCGTCCCAGATTTCATTCAGACCGTATTGGTTGAAGAGCACCGGCACATCGAGGGAATAGCGCGAGGCAAAGGGGAAGTAGCCGCCAAAGACGGTGACTTCGGTGGGCGAGGCCATGCTGTCGTCATCGGATTGCACCGCGTCAATCGTGCCGCGCTGCATGGCGCGGAAAAGCTCGCCCGTGGGCACCAGCTGATCGGCGAAGAAGAGCTCGATCTGCATCCGGTCGCCGGCGATCTTGTTGAACATATCGATGGCGGGTTTCACCACATGTTCGGCCAGCGCGGGACCGGCGTAGGTCTGCATCCGCCATTTGATCGTCGATTGCGCGATGGCCGGGGTCGCCAGCGGCGCGGCGGCGGCACCGACGGCGGCCGTGGTTAAGAACTTGCGTCTTGTGGTCATGGTCTCTCTCCTTTGTTGAACGAGGTGCCCCTTGCGGGGTCTTGGTGGTTATTTTCCGTAGACATAGTCGGGCAGCCAGAGCGCGATCTGCGGGAAGACCATCACCAGTGTCAGCGCGACAGCCATCACGAGGACGAAGGGGATGATCGACACATAGATGTCGCGAAGCCCGATTTCCGGCGGGGCCATGGCCCGCATCAGAAAGAGGTTATAGCCGAAGGGCGGCGTCATATAGGCGATCTGCGTGGTGATCGTATAGAGTACACCATACCATATGAGATCGAACCCCAGCTCGCCCACCAGCGGCACATAGAGCGGCGCCACGATGACCAGCATCGCCGTGTCGTCGAGAAACGTGCCCATGATGATGAAGCTGAGCTGCATCAGGATCAGGATCGCCCAAGGCCCGAGGCCGAGCTGCGAGGTGAAGAGATCCTCGATGGCCTTGACCGCGCCGAGCCCGTCGAAAATCGCGCCAAAGCCCAGGGCCGCGAGGATGATCCACATGAACATGCAAGAAATGCCGAGCGTGTTGCGCACCGAGTTTTCAAAGACTTCGCGGGTCATCCGGCCCTTGAGCACGGCGGCGAGAAAGGCGGTCATCGCGCCGATGGCCGAGCTTTCGACAAGCGAGGTCCAGCCGTTGACGAAGGGCACCATCATCGCGGCAAAGATCGCCAGCGGCAGGATGCCCGCGCCCAAGAGCCGCATCTTTTCCGCCATCGGCACGCGGCGCTCTTCTTCCGGCAGGACCGGGCCGAGATCGGGCTGCAGACGGCAGCGCACATAGATGTAGATGATGAACATCGCGGCCATCAACAGCCCCGGCAGCACACCTGCGAGCCAGAGCTGCCCCACCGGCTGCCGCGCGATCATCGCATAGAGGACGAGCACCACCGAGGGCGGCACGAGAATACCTAAGGAAGAGCCTGCCTGAATGACCCCGGTTACCATGATCTTGTCATAGCCCCGGCGCAGCAGTTCCGGCAGGGCGATGGTCGCCCCGATGGCCATGCCCGCCACCGACAGGCCGTTCATCGCGGAAATCAGCACCATGAGGCCGATCGTGCCAATGGCCAGACCGCCGCGCACCGGGCCCATCCAGACATGGAACATCTTGTAGAGATCATCGGCGATGCGGCTCTCGGAGAGCACATAGCCCATGAAGATGAACATCGGCAGGGTGAGCAGCGGATACCATTTCATCAGCTTCATCGCCGCCGAGAAGGGCACATCGACGCCGCCCGTGCCCCAGAGCAAAAGCCCTGCCGCCGCGCCGACAAAGCCGATGGCGCCAAAGACACGCTGCCCGGTGAGCAGCATCAGCATCATCGAGCTGAACATCAGCAGCGCGATCATTTCGTAGGACATCAGACCTCCACTCCGCGCAGACGCGCGATGTCACGGAAAAACTCGGCCAGGCATTGCAGGAGCATCAGGAAGACGCCGAAACAGAGCAGCGCCTTGACCGGCCAGATATAAGGGCGCCAGGCGCTGCGGCTGCGTTCGAGAAAGCCGAGCTTTTCCCCCGCCGCGTCAGAGCCTTCGGTGACCAGCGTCACCAGCAGATCCCAGAAGAAGGAAAACGGCTCGGTGCCGAAATAGCCGAGCGAATAGGCGGTCGAGCCGACCGCGCCATAGAGCAGCACGCCGAGGTAGAACATCAGGAACAGAACGGTGATCCCGTCCATCCAGGCCTTGGTCCGTGGCGACCATTCGCCATAAAAGAGGTCCATCCGCACATTCGAGCCAAGCTGGATCGAATAGGGCCCGCCGAGCACGTAATAGGCGACCATGACGAACTGGGCCATTTCCAGTGTCCAGAGCGACGGGTTGAAGAACGTCTTGGACACCGAGGACCAGAGCAGCACGCCGATCAGCGCAAAGATCAGATACATGGTGATGCGGCCGATGAAACGGTTCATCGCATCGACCCCGTGGATATAGCCGAGAATGAGTCTAGGCATTCTGTGCCCTCCCGGTCTTGGCACCCGATGACCCCCCGGCCCCCAGAGCGTCGAGCGCCGGGCGCAAAAGCGTCAGCATCTCGTCGGTCATCTGCGCCTCGTCAGCGGCATTGGTCAGCAGATCGTTGCGGATCTCGATCATCACATTCGGCAGGCCCCGGGTGATGCCGTATTCCTTGAGCGAATGGGTGACGCCATCCTGCGGGCCGTAGGGCTCGTTCCGCTCGACACGGCGATGCGGCAGGCGGTGCGCCTGATCGAGCATCGCATCGGCAAGACCTGCATCCTCGTCATGCAGAATGCCGATTTCGACGGCGCGGGGGCGGTCGTTATAGACGGGCGTAAAGCTGTGGATGGTGATGAGGAGGCTTGGCTGACCGGCCTCTGCACGGGCATCCAAGAGCCGGTACACCGCGTCGCGGAAGGGCAGGTAGACCCGATCGACCCGGGCCTGGCGGGAGGCGTCATCAAGATCGCGATTGCCGGGGACAGAGATTTTCTCTGATTGGGACGGCATGGCCGAGGCCGCATGCGGCGGGCGGTTGCAATCATAGACCAGCCGCGAGACCGTCGAGGCCACCAAAGGCGCGTCGAGCGCCTGCGACAGGCCCAGCGCCACGGCGCGCGCGCCCGGGTCCCATGCGGCATGGCTCTGCCGGTCCGCCTCTGCGAGGCCGAGATCGCCGAAGTCATCGGGAAAACGGTTCGATGCATGTTCACAGAGAATCACCGCCGCGCCCTGACCCTGTGGGTTGATCAGCTCGACCGCCTGCAAATCCTGAGTGTCGCGCAATTCTGTTGCCAAATTCCGTCCCCCTTTGAAAAAATGTTTTCACAAGCGGGAAAGCCTGTCAATATATTCACAGTGAGCCCGGAGAAGAATTTGATCAAAGGCGCCCGACGGGAGGGGCCAAGGGAGGGACGAGGTGCCGGAGACAGACGAAACCGTCCGCGATCTGATCCGCGCGCATTACGAGGATCTGACCCAGACCGAGCGCAAATGCGCCAATGCGCTGTTGCAGGATTATCCCGGCGCGGGGCTGGCCTCGATCACCGAGGTGGCGGCCAATGCCGACGTGTCGACGCCGACCGTGGCGCGGATGGTGCAAAAGCTCGGCTTCAAGGGGTTTCCGCAGTTCCACAAGGCGCTGCTGCAGGAGTTGCAAGCCAAGGTCTCGGGGCCGACACAGCGCCGCGATGCCTGGGCCTCGGAGGCCCCGGCGGCGCATCTTCTCAACCGGTTTTCGCAAGCAGTGACCCACAATCTGGAGCAGACCTTTTCGCATGTGGACAGCGACCGGTTCGACGCCTCGGTGGCGCTGCTGTCGCGCACGGAAGGCCAGCTTTATATCGTTGGCGGGCGGATCACCCGGAGCCTCGCCGATTATGCCTTTACCCATTTTCAGGCGATCCGGCCGGGGGTGGTGCATATGACCTCCTCCGCCGCCACCTGGCCGCATTACGTGCTCGATATGGGGCCGGGGGACACGCTGTTGATCTTCGATATCCGGCGCTATGAGGCGAACCTCTTGCGACTGGCGGAACTCGCGTCAGAGCGCGGCGTCAAGGTGGTGCTCATCACCGATCAATGGACCTCGCCGGTGGCGCGGGTGAGCGACCATGCCTTCACCTGCTGGGTCGAGATCCCGTCAGGTTGGGACAGCAATATCTCGACCATGATGCTGCTCGAGGCGATGATCGCCGCCGTGCAGGAGAGCCGCTGGCCCGAGGCGCGCAAACGTTATGAAGAGCTCGACCAGATCTTTGATCAAACGCGGCTCTTTCGCAGGCCGGGCAGCAGCTAGCCCTATTGCGCTTGGGCGTAGAGATAGCCCAGACCGGCGGCGAGCAGCGCGCCGAGGATGACGGCGATGGTGATCTTGATGGCCGACCAAGGGCGTTCGCCCTGCACCCGGCCAGTGCGGCCATTGACCACGAACCGGTAGGTTTTGCCGCGGTATTTATAGGCCGCGAGCCAGACCGGCAGCAGGATATGTTTGAAGGTCACGTCGCTGATCGCGGTGTCGATATCGTGGATGCGCTGGCGGTCGCCGCCGATGTCGAATTTCACGTCGCGGGCGATCACCCGGTCCATATGGGCGCGGGCCTCGTCAAAGCCGGTGTCGAGATCGACCGTATAGGCCTCGGCCCGAAATCCGGCAAGATATTCAGGACGATAGGGTTCGAGCGCCGCGAGATCCCAGGGCTCTAGCGCGTCGGTATAGCGTTTCGGCAGGGAGGTGGAGCCGAGCACGAGCACGTCGTCGAAGAAGCGCGCGACGCGGCCTGTGACGGCGCGCCAGCGGATTTTGGCGACGCGCTGGGTCTGGCGTTTGCCGTCGCGCATGACGGTGCGGTTCTCGTAATAGACCGTGCCGCGTTCGCCGCGATAGCGGCTTTTCGTATCGGCGTCGAAGGTCCAGTAGGGGACGTAAATTCCCTGCATTTTCCGACCCTTGCGGGCATATTCCTGCAGCCCGCCGGGGGCAAACCAGAGCCCTCCGAGCCAGTCGGTCATGGCCTGCCGCGCGGCGCGTTCTTCGAGGGCGAAGGGGAGGAGGGCGCGGGGTTTTATGTGGCGGTTGGGGCCGGTGTCGGTGACCACGGGGGTGGCGCAGAACGGGCATTCGGCGGCGTGGGTGGCGGCGTCAAACTCGAACACCGCGCCGCAGTTGGGGCAATTGACCGTGCGCGTTTCTTCGATTTCTTGCGCAGGCAGCAAGTCATTGATGGCGCTGCGAAAATCGAGCTCGTTGATGGCGTGGGGGGCGCTGGCGCGTTCGATCTCGCGGGTGTTGCCGCAGAAATCGCAGACCAGTTGATCGGCGCCCGGGTCATAGCGATAGTCGCCGCCGCAATTGTCGCAGGGAAAGCGGTATTGCGTCGGTAAAGCGTCGGTATCTGGTCGGTGCGGAATCATCAGGGCGCCAGCGTTGGATTTGGGTATTTGTCACCAGAAAGAGCGGGGGCCGCGCGCCTAGCCTGCGGGCGGCGGTGGCGGCGGCATGACGGTGAAGAGCTGGGCCAATTCGCGCACGTCGCCGGCGCGCAGCCAGCCATCCTGACCCGGGGTCCAGACATGGGTGTCGCGGCTCAGGCTGCCGTCACCGGCCATGCGGCCCATATCGGCCTTGGAGAAGGGGCCGCGGGTCTGGCCGGCCTCGGCGATATGCCAGACATGTTCCACGGGGGGCGGCGGCGGAGCGGGCTGGGCCTGGGCCGGGCGGGCGCCCCAGGGGCCGGATTGCGGGCTCTGCTGGCCCGACATCTGCTGTGCCATGGCAAGCCCCATGCCCGCGCCGAGACCGGCGGCCATGCCGCCACCAGCCGGGTTGCGGGCGGCCTCGGTCATCGCCTCGGCGGCGGAATATTGGGTGAAGCGGCCAAGATCGCCGGCGACGCCCATCGAGGTGCGTTTGTCGAGCGCCGCTTCGACGGCGGCGGGCAGCGAGATGTTTTCGATATAGAGCTCGGGGATGGAGAGGCCGTATTCGGCCACGGTGGCGGAGATGGCGGCGGCGACCAGCTTGCCCAGGTCGGCGGTGTTGGCGGCCATGTCGAGCACCGGGATGCCGGAGCTGGCCAGCACGCGCGAGGCCTCTTGCACGATGATGTTGCGGATCTGGTAGCTGATCTCGTCCATGGTAAATTCGCCGTCGGTGCCGACGATTTCGACGAGGAATTTCGCGGGGTCCGTGACGCGCACGGAATAGGTGCCATAGGCGCGCAGCCGGGTCGGGCCGAACTCTGGATCGCGCAGCATGATCGGGTTCTTGGTGCCCCATTTGAGATCGTTGAACCGGGTCGTGTTGACGAAATAGATCTCGGATTTGAAGGGCGATTTGAAACCGTGATCCCAATGGTTGAGCGTGGTCAGGATCGGCATGTTGTTGGTCTCGAGCATGTAGAGACCGGGGGTGAAGACATCGGCCAGCTGACCTTCGTGGACGAAGACCGCCGCCTGACCTTCGCGCACGGTGAGCTTGGCACCATATTTGATTTCATGGCCTTCGCGCTCGAACCGCCAGACCATCGTGTCGCGGGTGTCATCGGTCCAGTGGATGATGTCGATGAATTCGCCGGTGAGAAAATCGAAAATACCCATAGATCAGGTCTCCTCTGGGTTAACTATTGCCCATGGCACGGGCGGTCAGGCGGCGCAGGATCGGCCGTGCCTCGTCGATCCCCATGCCGGGGCGCAGGGCGGGATCGTAGAGCAGGCCGAGCAGCAGCTCGTCATGGGTGGTGAGTAGGGCGAACTCGTCATCATCATTGAAGATCGAGGGCCGAGCCCGGGGGCTGTCATTGGCGAGGCCCATGCCTTGGGCCATTTCTTCGTGCACGCAGGAGCGGCGCATCAGCTCGGGCTGTTCGGCGCGCACGAAGGCCACCGCGCGGCTGTAGCTGTAGCGGCTGTCGTTCGAGCCAAAGGCCGTCACGAGGCAATAGATCGAGGGCGGCAGGTTGGCGATGAGCGAGAGCGTCGCCGAGTTCACATTGGGCGAGACCGAGCGGAGCAGCGCCTGAGCCTCGCGCGTGTCATCGGCGGTCATGAAGAAGACGTGGAAATTGGGCGCGTTGGCGGACATCGAAATGGGATGGCCGGTGACCCGGGCGAGGCGCTGGGTGAAGCCCGCGACCATCGCGCGGTCGCTGGCGCGCTGGGCCTCGGGGACGGTCGAGCCAAAGCTCGTCGAGACCCGCACCGGGCCGGTCCATTTGCGCAGCGCGCCGGGGCGGTTGGCGGCGCGGGCGCCGCTCACCGTATGTTCGTCGTAAAAGGCGATCCGTTCGAAATTGCGCAGCACGTCCGTGTCGGTAAAGACCGTGTCCGGGCCGCCGCCATCGGTGCGCAACAGCCCCTGCGATTGCAGATGCTGTTCGAGCCGGGCGTAGCGCTGCGCCAGCGACTGGCTATAGGCGGAGGGCTGTTGCGTGGCGGGCTGGGCCGCGCTCGGCGGGCGCAGCGCCGTGGGCTGGGCCGGGGCCGGGGGGGTGGGCGCCTGCGTGGCGGGCAGGCAGGCGGCGAGCGCGAAACACGCCGCCAAGAGCCCCGTCCGCACGGATCTGCACCCCGTGATGGTCATCCCCGGCCCCGCCAAGATCAGCTCGGGACCGCGGTGCCGGCGTTGTCGCCGGTGCCGTCGCGGCGGGCCTTGGCGGAGGCGAGCGTGTCGCGCAGCTCGGTCTCCATGCGCTTGAGCTCTTCCTCAGCGGCGGCGCGACGGGCCTTGCCTTCGTCGGCGATCTGCAGGCTTTCCTGAATGGTGCCGATGAGATCGGCATTGGCCTGTTTCACCGCTTCGATGTCGAACACGCCGCGTTCCATCTCTTCGCGGATCATCTTGTTGCTTTCGCGCAGATTTTCGGCATTGGCGGTGAGCAGCTCGTTGGTCAGGTCATTGGCGTCGCGCACCGCGGCGGCGGCGGCGGCGGAGCGCTGGATCGTGACCGCCTGCGCCAGCTGGGTTTCCCACAGCGGCACGGTGTTGACGAGGGTCGAGTTGATCTTGGTCACCAGGCTCTTGTCGTTTTCCTGCACGAGGCGGATCGACGGCAGCGATTGCATCGTCACCTGGCGGGTGAGTTTGAGATCATGCACCCGGCGTTCGAGATCGTCGCGCGCGGCGCGCAAATCGCGCAGCTCTTGCGCCTTCATCACCTGATCTTTTTCGGGCGCGGCCTCAACCTCGGCCTCTTTGGCGGGGATGTCGACCGTGTCGAGCACCCGCAGCTTTTCCTCGCCGGCGGCGATATAAAGCGCCAGCTCGTCATAGAATTGCAGGGTTTTCTCGTAGAGCAGGTCGAGCGATTTGATGTCCTTGAGCAGCGTGTGCTCATGGCTCAGCAGATCGTCGGTGATCTTGTCGATCTGGCCCTGCACGCTTTCGAACTTGGCGGTGAACTTGGCGAAGGGGGCGGCGCGGCCGAGCAGTTTTTCCCACCAGCTGCGTTCGCGGCGCACGTCGAGTTCGGAGACCGAGAAGCCGCGGATCGTGGTGACGATCGAGCGCAGGCTGTCGCCTGCCGGGCCCACGTCCTTGTTGCGGACGCCCTGCAGCATGGATTGCGAGATTTCCTGCAGCTCGGCCTGGGCGGCGGAGCCGAAGGAGACGATCGAATTGGTGTCCGACATGTTGATCTCGTCCATCCGTTTCTGGATGGCGGCGCTGGTCGGTTGATCGGCCTCTTGCAGCGGCACGACCGCGTTGGCGTCGGCGGGTTCGGGCAGGATCATGGCGCTGACTTGCTCGACTTCGGCCAATGTGGCCTCGGCCTTGGCGCGGGTGCTTTGTGACATAACGGGTCCTCTCAACTCGGGGTACTTAGCTGTCCAGATGGATGCCTTCACGCTGCAGGCGGTCGCGCAGGACGCTGATCTCGATCTCGAGGTCAGAATTGTTGTCTTGCAAGAGCTTGCGCGTCTTGGCGGTGAAATTCTCTTCGAGATCGGTCAGCAGCATCATGTAGTCCGACCGGGCGCCGGCATCGCGGGAGCGGGCGTAGATATCGGCAAATTTGATCGTCGCGTCGGTGGCGCCCTTGAGGTAGACGCCGAGATAGCGCCGGGCGGCGGTGAGATCGCGCGGGTCCTCTTCGACCGTGCGCAGCATCTCGCGCACCTTGGTCTGAAACCGCTCGACGCGGGCCTCGGCCTGACGGTCGCCCGAGCGCAGGATGGCGTCGCGCATGGCGGCGAGATGGGCCTCGGCCTGATCGACGACGCGGGCGACGCGGTCGGTCTGATGCTGGTCGATGCCCTCCATCCCCTTGTCGCGCAGCGGGTCGAGACCGAAGGCAAAGCCGTGCAGCAGGGTGCCGGCCACCAGATAGACCAGCGCGGCGAGCGTGCCGCCGCCTGCGGCAAAGCCTGCGAGGCCGAGACCGATCCCAGTCAGCAGCGAGCCGGCCATCTTGCGCGGCACGCCGGGGCGGCGGGCCACCTTGCGGGCGTCATAGGCCTCTTGCGCGATGATGCCCTCGCGGCTGAGCCAGGCGGCGAGCAAAAGAGCGCCCAATGCCAAGAGGTTAAGCGCCATGGCGGAGGCGCCGTTGCCAAAGGCCTGCCAGATCAGCGGCAGCGGCGCGAGGAAGAGGAAATTGACGCGGCCCCCGGCGCGGGTGCGTTTTGCATCGCGATAGGTGCCGATGTCCGGGGTGGTCTCGGTCGGGTCCGTGTCGGTGGGGTCGGGGCTATATTTGCCGCCATATCTCTGCGCCATCACACGCCTCCTGCGACGGTCACATAGAGGATCAATATGACAAGCAGAAAAAAGGCCAGTTTCTGCAACCCGGTTCCCGACATTCAACCCCCACAAGCCTTGGTTTCTCGTCAATAACTTAGGGGATGCAAGGCAGGCTTGCTAGGGGGAAGATTGGCAGGGGCGAAACATCGCCCCCGCCGCTGTCTCTTGCCGTCGGGCCTATGACCCGCTCAGCGACCCGATCAGTGACGGGCGCCGCCCTGCTGGGCGCGGCGTTCGGCGTTGAGCTTGCGGGTATAGCCGGATTGGATGATCTCGACCGCAAAGAGCACGATGACCGAGAAGTAGAATGTCGTCTTGGACATCGGCACCACCTCATAGCCAAAGAACTTGAGCGCCAGCGTGTCGTCATGCATCGCATGGGCTGCCGCCTGACCGGCCTCGCCCAAGAGCACCACACCGACGATCAGCAGGATGAAGAGGCCGAGCACCTCGTACATCCGGTTCTTTTCGAGGAAGCGCGTCACGCTGTCGGCCAGCACCAGCATCGCCACGCCCGAGAGGATGATTGCCGTGGCCAGCACCGCAAAGACATCGGTGATCGCCAGCGCCGAGAGCACCGAATCGAACGAGAAAATCAGGTTCATGAAGACGATGAGCATCACCACCTTGGCCGCCGATTTGCCGCTCTTGCCTTCGACATCGGTGTGCAGTTGTTCGACGCTGAGCATATGGCTGATTTCCTTGACCGCCGTGTAGATGATGAACACGCCGCCGAGGATGAAGACACAGGTGGCAAAATTCACCCCGCCTTCGAGGATGCCGACCCAGTTCAACACGACGAAGGGTTCGGCCATCTTGTCGATCAGGCTGATCATCACGAAGAGCAGCACCACCCGCAGCGCCACCGCGATGATGATGCCCCAAAAGCGCACGGCGCGTTGCTGCGCCACCGGCGCGCGCTGGGACTCGATGGAGATGTAGAGAAGGTTGTCAAAGCCGAGAACCGCCTGCAAGAAACACAACATCAGCAGGTTACCCAGGTTCTCGATGGTCAGAAGGTCGGCCATAATTCCGCTCCGGAGATAATTACGCGTATGATGGGTGATGTAGCGCAGTGGTCGCTTTAAGACAAAACGAAACGCGCGGCGGCCTATATGCCGAATGCGACAAGGATGCTAAAGCAGGCGGTCATGACGGAACGGAATTTCATCTCCAAAGGGGCGGCGAGCCTGCAGGTGGCCTATGACGGGCCGCCGAAGGATTACCATTTCCTGCTCTTGCCACGGCTGACGCTTCTCGCCTTTACCTCGGCGCTCGAGCCGCTGCGCATCGCCAATCAGGTGTCGGGCAAAGCGCTCTATCGCTGGTTTCTGATGACCGAGGATGGCGCGCCGGTGACCTGTTCCTGTGGCGTCCATATCACCCCCGACAGCGGCTTGGTCGATGTGCCGCGCAATGCGGCGGCCTTTGTCTGTGGCGGCACCGAACCGGCGGGCACCGCCTCGCCGCGCATCGTCAACTGGATCGCGCGGCAGGACGCCCATGGCTGTGCGGTGGGCGGCATCTGCACCGGGGCCTTTGCGCTGGCCCGGGCCGGGGTGATCCGCGACCGGAGCTTTACCCTGCATTGGGAAAACCAGCCCTCCTTTGTCGAAATCTTCCCAAGGCTCGAGCCGACCGGGCATCTCTTTGAGGCCGATCGCGGGCTTGTCACCTGTGGCGGCGGCAGCGCGGCGACCGATATGATGCTCGGGCTGATCGAACGCGATCACGGCAAGGAATTGGCGCTCATCGTGGCCGATATGTGCCTGCATGCGCGCAGCGGCGCACAGGGCGTGGCGCAGCGCTCGGCCTATTCAGCCGCGCTTGGCAGCCGCAACCCGCATCTCATCGCGGCGATCCGGCTCATGCAGGAGAACATCGAGACGCCGCGCGACATTCTCAGCATCAGCGAAGAGGTGGGCGTGTCGCGGCGGCAGTTGGAGCGGCTTTTCAAGCAGCACACTGCCGTATCGCCGGTGGAATATTACATCGACCTGCGAATCGCGCGGGCCCATGCGCTGCTCAACGAGACGGATATGAGCATTGCCGAGATCGCCTCGGCCACCGGGTTTTCCGGCACGTCGCTGCTCGCGGCGCGGTTCCGCAAACGCTATGGCAAGCCGCCCGGCGCCTATCGCCGCAGCTGGAGCGTGACACCGGGTTAGGGGTTACTTGCGGCGGCGCTGTGGTTTGCCGCGCGGCTTGGCCTTGGCCTGAGGGCCCGGCGTGCGCCCGGCCTCTTCCTCGGTCAGACCGAGCTGTTCGCGCATCACGCGGGGGCGAATTTCCTCGACCTCGCCGGATTTGAGCTGACCGAGCTGGAACGGGCCGTAGGACACCCGGATGAGCCGGTTGACGCTCAGCCCGACGCTTTCCATGGCGCGGCGGATCTCGCGGTTCTTGCCCTCGCGGATGGCCACGGTGATCCAGGCATTGGCGCCTTGCTGACGGTCGAGCGTCACCTGCATCGGCTGAAACCGCTCGCCTTCGAGTGTGACACCCTTGCGCAGCGGCTCAAAGGTCGCGTCATTGGGGCGGCCATTGACCCGCACCCGGTAGCGACGCAGCCAGCCGGTCGACGGCAGTTCCAGCCGCCGCTTGATGCCGCCGTCATTGGTCAAGAGCAGCAGACCCTCGGAATTGAGGTCGAGCCGCCCGACGCTCATCACCCGGGGCAGATCTTCGGGCAGCTTGTCGAAGATCGTGTCGCGCCCCTGTTCGTCACGGGTGGTGGTCACCAGCCCGGTGGGCTTGTGATAGAGCCAGAGGCGCGGCGGCTCGGGCGTGGCGAGGGCGCGCCCGTCCACGGTGATCTTGTCGCTCGGGGTGACATTGAGCGCGGGGCTGTCGATCTTGCGGCCGTTGACCGTCACACGGCCGGCCTCGACCATGCGTTCGGCTTCGCGGCGGCTGGCGAGGCCGGCACGGGCGATGACCTTGGCGATCCGATCGCCGGGAGGAGGAGTCTCTGACATGCTGCGTCCCTTACCCTATCCATCCGGCTTGCGGTAGTGGGGGAAGCGAGGCAAAAAGCACGGATGACATTTCGCAGCCATATGGACCGGGCGCTCGATGAGGCCCGCGCCGCCGCCGCCCGCGGCGAAGTGCCCGTGGGCGCGGTTCTGGTCGGGCCGGATGGCGCGGTGATCGCCGCCGATGGCAACCGGACGCGCGCCGGCCATGATCCGACGGCCCATGCCGAGATGCTGGTGATCCGGGCGGGCTGTGCGGTGCTCGGGGTCGAGCGGCTGACGGGCTGCGATCTCTATGTGACGCTGGAGCCTTGCGCC
The DNA here is from genome assembly GCF_000152625.1 of Roseovarius nubinhibens ISM. Taxonomy (GTDB): domain Bacteria; phylum Pseudomonadota; class Alphaproteobacteria; order Rhodobacterales; family Rhodobacteraceae; genus Roseovarius; species Roseovarius nubinhibens. The sequence continues at coordinate 2,382,691 of NZ_CH724156.1, forward strand.
ATGTGCGCCGCCGCCATCTCTGCGGCCCGCGTGGCGCGGGTCTATTATGGCGCGGGCGATCCGAAATCGGGCGGCGTGGCCCATGGCGCGCGGGTTTTCAGCCACCCGCAATGCCACCATGTGCCCGAGATCTATGACGGGATCGGCGGGGCTGAGAGCGAGGCGCTGCTTCGCGCCTTCTTTGCCGCGCGTCGAGGCGCGACCGGAGCAGAGGGTATTTAGAACCAGAAAGAGGCAGGGCGTGGCCCTCTTTCTGGTTGGAAAATACCCAAGGCGCGACGTGGGTCCCTAGCGGGCCGTCTATTCGGCGGCGCGCCGGGTGCTCAGCCCCGCTTCGCGGTAGAGATAGTCACGGGTCAGCGGCACGCTGCGCTGGTCGCGGGCGAGTTGGAACTGGAACACCACTTGCGTGGCATGGCGGAAGGTGAGCTCGCTCGCCAGAAGGTAATAGCGCCACATCCGGCAGAACCGGTCGTCATAGAGCGCGCGGGCGCGGTCGATATTGTCCTCGAACCGGCTGAGCCAATGGCTCAGCGTTTCGGCATAATGCAGCCGCCAGACCTCGACATCGGTGGTGACCAGTTTTTGATGTTCGATGGCGCGTAGAGTTTCCGACATGGCGGGGACATAGCCGCCGGGGAAGATGTATTTGGTGATCCAGGGCGAGGTGGAGCCGGGGGGCTCGGACCGGCCGATGGTGTGGATGAGCGCCACGCCCTCGGGGGTCAGCAATTGGCGCAGGCTGCGGAAATAGGTCTCGTAATGGGGCACGCCGACATGTTCGAACATGCCCACCGAGACGATCCGATCAAATTCGCCGCTGATGTCGCGGTAATCGGTGAGCAGGAATTTGGCGCGCTGGGCGAGGCCGGCCTCTTCGGCGCGGCGATTGGCCATGGCGTGCTGTTCGGTGGAAAGCGTGATGCCGGTGACCTCGGCGCCATAGTCGCGCGCCAGGGTGAGCCCCATGCCGCCCCAGCCGCAGCCGATGTCGAGCACGCGCATCCCCGGCTCGATCAGCAGCTTGCGGGCGATATGGTGTTTCTTGGCCTCCTGCGACGCCTCGAGCGTCATCCCCGGATTAGAAAAATAGGCGCAGGAATATTGCCGGTCGGCGTCTAGAAAAAGATCATAGAGCTCGCCCGAGAGATCGTAGTGATGCGCCACATTGGCGCGCGAGCGGCTGGCGGGGTTGAACTGTTTGAGATGGCGCAGCGCCACGCGGAGATATTCGAGCGGGCGGCGGAACCAGGGCTGACCCTGGGCGTGGATATTGATCAGCGCGAGGCTGAGAAAGCCGCGCAGATCGTCGCCGGCGATGGTCAGGCGGCCGTCCATATAGGCCTCGCCCACCGCCATGTCGGGCGACAGCACGATCTTGCGCGGCAGCGTGTCATCATGCAGCGTGATCGCCACCTCTGGCGCGCCTTCGCCCGAGCCATAGCTCTGGGTGCGGCCGCTGGGCAGGGTCACGGTGAGCCGTCCCTGCCGGATCAAATGTTCGAGAAACGCGTCGAATACCTGTACCCACATGGTCCGATCTCCTCCCAAAGCGGCGGGCGGGAATTGCGCGCCGTTCCAGAGGAGTCGTTGCCGGACAGCCCCCGGAATTTGCAGGACGTCTTTCAAATCGAAGAGCATTTTTGCGCAAAGAGAGCGTTCTGTAAACGGTTTGCTAACTTTTTTGCGGGTGGCGTGCGTGGCACGAATGCCCGTGGATTGATCATGGATTGCCAGAGGATTGGCCTTGGAATGCCCCGGTGCCCTTGACTTTAGGCCGTGGGCAAGGTGTATCGGCGCGACCAAGGATCACTCAGACCCGCGCCCCGCGAGGCGCCCGGAGACAGCATCATGCACGCATATCGCAGCCACACCTGCGCCGATCTCAACAAGGACCACGTGGGTCAGACCGTTCGTCTGGCCGGCTGGGTGCACCGCATCCGCGACCACGGGGGCGTGTTGTTCGTCGATCTGCGGGATCATTATGGCATCACCCAGGTGCTCTGTGATCCCGACAGCCCGGTGTTTTCGCAGGTCGAAGAGCTGCGCAGCGAATGGTGTGTGCGCATCGATGGCGAGGTCAAGGCCCGGGCCGAGAGCCTGATCAACCCCAAGCTGCCCACCGGCGAGATCGAAGTCTATATCCGCGATGTCGAAGTGCTCGGCCGGGCGCAGGAGCTGCCGCTTTTGGTCTTTGGCGATCAGGAATATCCCGAGGAAACCCGCCTGCGCTATCGCTATCTCGATCTGCGCCGCGAGGCGATGCAGCGCAACATGACGCTGCGCTCGGATGTGGTGGCCTCGATCCGCCGCCGCATGTGGGACCAGAAGTTCCGCGAATTTCAGACGCCGATCATCACCGCGTCGAGCCCCGAGGGCGCGCGCGATTTCCTCGTGCCGAGCCGTCTGCACCCGGGCAAGTTCTATGCGCTGCCGCAGGCGCCGCAGCAGTTCAAACAGCTGATCATGGTGTCGGGCTTCGACAAGTATTTCCAGATCGCGCCCTGTTTCCGCGATGAAGACCCGCGCGCCGACCGTTCGCCCACCGATTTCTATCAGCTCGACCTCGAGATGAGCTTTGTCGAGCAGCAAGATGTGTTCGACACGGTGGCGCCGGTGATTGCGGGCGTGTTCGAAGAGTTCGGCGGCGGCCGCAAGGTCGATGCGCCGGGCGACTGGCCGCAGATCCCCTATGCGAGCGCGATGCTCAAATATGGCACCGACAAGCCGGACCTGCGCAACCCGATCGAGATGCAGGATGTGAGCGAGCATTTCCGCGGCTCGGGCTTTGCGATCTTTGCCAAGCTGCTCGAACAGGACGGCACCGAGATCCGCGCCATCCCCGCGCCGACCGGCGGCAGCCGCAAATTCTGTGACCGGATGAACGCCTTTGCCCAGAAAGAGGGTCTGCCCGGCATGGGTTATATCTTCTGGCGGGCGGGCGAAAACGGCATGGAGGCGGCAGGCCCGCTGGCCAAGAACATCGGCCCCGAGCGCACCGAGGCGATCCGCCAGCAGCTCGGCCTCGGCGAGGGCGATGCGGCCTTCTTCCTCGGCGGCAAGCCCGATGCGTTCCAGCGCGTGGCCGGCAAGGCGCGCGATGTGATTGGTGAAGAGCTCGGCCTCACCGATCAGGACCGGTTTGCCTTTGCCTGGATCGTGGATTTCCCGATCTACGAGAAGGACGAAGAGACCGGCGAGATCGATTTCGAGCATAACCCGTTCTCGATGCCGCAGGGCGGCATGGCGGCGCTTGATGGCGATCCGCTGGCGGTCAAGGGCTGGCAATATGACCTTGCCTGCAACGGCTATGAGCTTGTCTCCGGGGCGATCCGGAACCACAAGCCGGAGATCATGCTCAAGGCGTTCGAGCTGGCGGGCTATGGTGAGGACGAGGTCAAGAGCCGCTTTGGCGCGCTGTTCAACGCCTTCCATTACGGGGCCCCGCCGCACGGTGGCTGTGCCGCCGGGATCGACCGGATCGTGATGCTTCTGGCCAATCAGGAAAACATCCGCGAAGTCATCATGTTCCCGATGAACCAGCGGGCCGAAGACCTGATGATGAACGCGCCGTCGGAGCCCACCAGCGATCAGCTCATGGAGCTGGGGCTTCGGGTGATGCCGCGCGAAGAGTGATCTTTGGCGATGAGATGCGAGAAGGCCGGGTCAGGGACCCGGCCTTTGGCGTTTTAAGGGGCGTGCGGCCTGAGGATCAGTCTTCGAGACTGTCTTCGCGCTTTTCCGCGATCAGGCCGAGCTCCTTGTCCTTGCGCTCTTGGAAGCGTTTTCCATAGCCTTCGATCTCGTCCTCGGGGATGACCTCGCGGGCGCGGCTGAACACCTCGTCCTCTTCTTCGTCGATGTGATGTTCGTAATCATGGCGCAGTTTCTTGAACTTTTGCAGCCAGGCGCCCTGGCTCATGTCCATCTCGTTGAGCTCTTCGAGCAGGTCGTCGATTTGCTGATGCTCATGCACGGAATGGCGGGCGCTGTCCTGGCCCCAGGTTTTCGAGATGAGCTTGGAATAAAACGTCTCTTCTTCGGCGGCGGAATGGCTTTTGACATCCATGTAGAACTGCGTCCAGGCGTCCTGACGGTCTTCGCTGGCGCCGCTGGTGTCCTCGATCCGGTCCAAAAGCTTGCGATGCGCGTCATGGTCGGATTTCAGGGCGGTGTAGATATCTGGCATGGGTCTCTCCTCGGCTGGCTTTGCCATGCAACGCAGGCGAGGGGCGGCGGGTTCCCGCGCGGGGGTCAGCCGGTGAGCGAGGGATCGTCGGCGACGCGAACCAGTCGGGTGAGATCGGAGAGCGATTCGTGTTGGCGGCTGTCGGCGTCGAAGTTGCCGGGGTCGAGCCAGAGGCGGTAGGCCTCTGCGAGCGCGGGCCAGTCCTTGTCGATGACGGCGAACCAGGCGGTGTCGCGGTTGCGGCCCTTGACCACGGTGGCCTGTCGGAAGAGGCCCTCGTAGCTGAACCCGAGGCGCTGTGCGGCGCGGCGCGACGGGCGGTTGAGCGCGTCGCATTTCCATTCATAGCGCCGGTAGCCCGCGTCAAAGGCCCATTGCATCATGAGAAAATGCGCCTCGGTGGCGGCGCGGGTTTGCTGCAGGCAGGGGGCGAGGGCGATGGAGCCGGTTTCGATACTCCCCGAGGCCGGGGTGATGCGCAGGTAGGAGGCAAAGCCGCCCCAGTCGCCGGTTTCCTTGTTCTGGATCGCAAAAAAAAGCTGATCGCGCGATTGCGTGGCCTCGCGCATCCAGCGGTGAAACTGCGCGGCCGAGGCGAAGGGGCCGTCCGACATGTAATCCCAGACCCAGTCATGGCCGTCGAAAGCGCGAAAGAGCAGCGCGGCATGGGCATCGGCGTCGAGCGCCACGAGCCGAGCATAGTGCCCGTCGAACACGAGCCCGGCCTCGGGGGCGGGCGGGGGCGTCCAATTCTCGATCACCGGGCCGATGGGGCGGTCGCTCTTCATGCCGATCCTCCTTTGGGATGCGGCAACGATGCTAGGCCGGGGCGGCGGGCGGTTAAAGCGCTATCCGCCAAGCGGCGCGCGGTTTTAGATCGCGGCGCGGTCGGCGACGCGCTCTTGCAACAGCGCGGCCAGATGGGCGAGGGTGCGTGCCGGGCTTTCCTTGCGGTCGAGGGTCTCGGACAGGCTCTGAGCGCAGAGCAGCAGCTCGTTATCTTCGGCGGCGCGGGCGATGCCGATGAGAAACTGGCTGATATAGCGGATCATCCGGGGGCTGAGCGAGTCCTCGACCAGCAGCGAGATATGCCCGAGGTCGTCGCGATAGGCCATCGGATCGGGGTGGATCACCTCGTCGCGCATTGGGCGCGGGCCGCTGGGCTGTCGGTCGGGGGGCAGGGCGTTGAGAATGATATTCTGAAACGTGCCGAGATTGGCCACGGGTTTCGGCAGGAAGGCATCGGCCCCGGCCTGCATGGCGCGGGAGGCGGCGCCCTCATCGCCGCTGGTGCCGATGATGGCGGCGACACGGGGCAGGGCGGTGCTCAGATCCGAGATGAGATCCTCGCCCGCGCCATCGGGCAGGCCGAGATCAACGAGGATCGCCGAGGGGCGGTAGACCTGCAGGTGACGCCGCGCCGAGCGCAGGCAGTCCGCGCGGCGGATGCGTGCGCCGCTGTGCAGGCACATGAGCCGGAGCGCATCGCTGGCGTAAAGGCTATCCTCGACGGCGAGGATCGTCATGCCCAGCAACGGTCGGCCCGCGTTGGGCGCCTGAGCGGGGTGAAAGCAAGCAATGTCATCCATGACCGTCTCCTGATGTTGTCCGGGCCGCGGTGCAGTCTGGGCCGAGTCGCAGCATGGCAGAGCGATGGTGAACGCGAGGTTAATCGCGGGGCTGCGGCGCTTCGCCCCGCTGCGGACCCTTGTCATGGGAGGCGCGGAGTTTCATAAGAAACGCCGACAGAACCATTCCGAGGGAGAGCCTGACCATGATCGGACGCCTGAACCACGTAGCCATTGCCGTGCCGGATCTCGACGCCGCGGCGGCGCAATATCGCGACGCGCTCGGCGCCAAGGTGGGTGCGCCCCAGGACGAGCCCGACCACGGCGTCACGGTGATCTTCATCGAGCTGCCGAACACCAAGATCGAGCTTCTCTACCCGCTGGGCGACGACAGCCCGATCAACGGTTTCCTTGAAAAGAACCCCTCGGGCGGCATTCACCATGTCTGCTATGAGGTCGATGACATTCTCGCGGCGCGCGACCATCTCAAGGCGACGGGGGCCCGTGTGCTTGGCTCGGGCGAGCCCAAGATCGGCGCCCATGGCAAGCCGGTGCTGTTCCTTCACCCGAAGGATTTCAACGGCTGCCTCGTCGAGCTGGAGCAGGTCTGATGGGCCCCGTCTCCGGTCTTGTCCTCTATGTGGTGATCTGGGCCATGACCTTTCTTGTGGCGCTGCCCATCCGCATCCAGACGCAGGGCGAGGCAGGCGAAGTGGTCAAGGGCACCCATTCGGGATCGCCGCAGCAGCATCACATCAAGAAAAAGGCCTGGATCACCACCGGCGTGGCCTTTGTGATCTGGGCCATCTGCGCCTATGTCATCCTCACCGGCACGGTGACGGTGCGCGACATCGACTGGTTCAACCGGATGGGGTGATCCCGCTTTTGCGCGTCACCGCGTGGAAGATGTGGGTGAACGTGGCGGCCCCGAGGATCGGCACCAGCAGGTTCACAAGCGGGATCGACAGCGGCATCGCCATCAGCGTGCCGGCGATCCAGATCCGGCCGATATGGGCGCGGCGCAACTCCTTGGCGCGGTCGCGCCCGACATGGCGCATGGCGGCGAGCTGAAAATACTCGCGCCCGAGCAAGAACCCGTTCATCGCCCAGAAGATAAAGAGCGCGGCGGGCGGGAACAGAATGTAGAGGATCAGCGCGAGGATATTCGCGGCCACCAGCACGCCGAGAAAATTCACCGTGTCACGCAGCCCGTCCCAAAAGCCCACATTGCGGCCCTTGGGCACGTCCGGGTAATGCCGGTCCTCGACCGCCTGCGCCACGTCTTCGAGAAAGAGCGAGGTGATGGCCGAGGCGACCGGCACCATGAGGAAGACCGACAGGAGCAGCATCACAAAGAAGCTGCCCCAGCTCAGCAGATCATCGACCCAAGTGACATGGCCGATGATCGGCAGCTCTGCCCCCTCGCCAAGCGACCATTGCAGAAAGGCGAGAAACACCGCATAGACGGCGATCAGCAGGGCAAAGCTCAGCCCGATGCCGAGAAAGAACACCCGCCGGAACCGAGGATCGCTGAGCTGGCCCAGCGCCTTGAAAAAACTTGCGAAAATCATGCGTCCATCCAGGTGGTGATCTCTGCCAGATCAGGGCGGGGCCGGTCGGGCGGGGCGGTCTCGGCGGTGCCGATATGGATGATCCCGGCGACCCGTTCAGAGGCGGCGAGGCCGAGCCCCGCCTCGACGAAATGGCGGTCGAAGACCGGCCAGCCGGTAAGCCAGTTCGCCCCCCAGCCCGAGGCCAGCGCGGCATTGAGCAGCGCAAGGCAGACGGCCCCGGCGGAATAGGTTTGTTCGACCTCGGGGATCTTGTCCGAGGGTTTCGGCGCCTCGATCACCACCACGGCGAGGGGCGAGCTGTCATAGCAGGCACGGGCCTTGGCGATGTCTTCGTCCGAGCGGCCGCTGGCCGCGCCACAACTCGCCACGAGATCGCCGAGCCGCCGCAGCGCTGCCGTCTCGAGCACCACAAAGCGCCACGGCACCAGCTTGCCATGGTCCGGGGTGCGGGCGGCGGCGGTGAGAATGGGCGTGAGGGCGGCGCGATCCGGGGCCGGACCTTGCAAGAGCTTGGCCGGGCGCGACCGGCGGCTGAGAAGAAACTCCATCACGGCCGGGGCCGGGCTTTGATCGGTCATGCTATGGGGTCCGCCTCTTCTACAAACTGCAATGCCCCGTATGTCGGGGCAGGGCGGTCCGGGGTCAAGCCCTTGTGGCGGCGGGCCGGTCTCGTGCGGATAGCTCAGCGCGGCTGGCGGGCGCGCTGATAGACGCCTTCGGGCAGGTCGAGCGCGGCGGCGAGATCCTGCAGCTGGTTCACCGAGAGGGTGATCGTGATGCTTTGATCCGTGCGCGCGTCAAACTGGGTGAGCGTCACGCATTCCTCAAAGGCGTTGATGATCACGTCTTCCTGCAAGGGCGCGGTGCCCTCGTCGACGAGCGTGATCACGGTGGAGTCGAATTCGTGTTCAATGGAAAACATGGGTTTACCCTGACCTGCTTGGCGGATCATTGCAAGATGTCAGCGTCCCGCGCGAAGGCACTGGCAAGTGGGTTGATCCGTGCTAGATTATTCAGCGACCAAGTAGAACCGAGGTTTCCATGCGTAAACTGATCTGTGCCAGCTTTCTCGTTCTTGCGGGATGCGTGAGCACCACCACGACCCAGTCGCCCAGCCCGCAGCCGAGCCAGCCGCAGGCGCAATCGGCCCAGAGCAAGGCCACCACACCGACCGCCGCACAGGTGAGCCGGTTCAAGACCGTGGTGTCCCGCGTCGAGCCGGTGGCCGAGCGGATGTGCCGCCAGCAGACCTCGAACCTCAACTGTGATTTCAAGGTGGTGATCGACGATCGCCCGCAGAAATCGCCGAACGCGTTCCAGACCATCGACAAATCGGGGCGGCCGATCCTGGCCTTCAACCTGCCGATGATCGCGCAGGTGCGCAATGATGACGAGTTGGCCTTTGTGATGGGCCATGAGGCGGCGCATCATATCGAGCGCCATCTCGACCAGCAGCGCAACAATGCCATGGCCGGGGCGATCATCCTCGGCGGGCTTGCGGCGCTCACCGGTGCAAGCTCGGGCAATGTCGATGCGGCGGCGGATCTCGGCGCCAATGTCGGCGCGCGTAGCTATTCCAAGAATCACGAGCTCGAGGCGGATGCGCTGGGCACGGTGATCACGCGCTATGCGGGCTATAACCCGGTGCGCGGGGCCGAGTTCTTTACCCAGATCCCGGATCCGGGCGACCGCTTCCTCGGCACCCACCCGCCCAACAAGTCGCGGATCGAGACGGTGCGCCGGGTCAACGCCGGGCTCTGATGCGGCAGCTTCTCAATGTGATCAGCGACCGGGGATCGAAATATGCGGTCTCCGGGGCGGCGGTGCGGGATCGCGCCGCCGTTGACGATTTTCTCAAGGAATTGAAACGCAACAAGAAGTTCGCGAAGGCGACCCACAACAGCTGGGCGGTGGATTTCTCGGAGGCGGGCCCTCTCAAGGGCGATGACGGCGAAGCGGGCGCGGGCCAGGTCATCCTGCGGATGCTCGAGCGCGAAGAGCTGCGCGACCACGTGATCGTGGTCACCCGCTGGTATGGCGGCAAGCATCTCGGCGGCGACAGGTTCCGCCATGTGCAGGATTGCGTGCGGGCCTATTTGGAAGGGGCTTAGCCCAACCGCCCCCAGAGATCATATTCGCCGGCCTCGTCGACGGTGACCGAGACGAGATCGCCGACCGAGAGCCCCTCGGTGCCTTCGTCGATGAAGAGATTGCCGTCGATCTCGGGCGCATCCGCCTTGGTGCGGCAGGTGGCGATGCCGTCCGCGTCGATGTCATCGACGATCACCTCTTGGACGCTGCCCACCTTGGCGGCGAGCTTGGCCTCGGAGATGGCCTGCGCCTTTTCCATGAACCGCTCCCAACGCTCCTGCTTGACCTCTTCGGCGACGTGATCGGGCAGGTCGTTCGACCGCGCGCCATCGACGTTTTCATATTTGAAACAGCCGACCCGGTCGAGCTGGGCCTCGTCCATCCAGTCGAGCAGGTGCTGGAACTCGGCCTCGGTTTCACCGGGATAGCCCACGATGAAGGTCGAGCGCAGGGTGATGTCGGGGCAGATGTCGCGCCAGGCGGCGATCTCGGTCAGGGTTTTCGACGTATGGGCCGGGCGCGCCATGCGTTTGAGCACATCGGGATGCGAATGCTGAAACGGGATGTCGAGATAGGGCAGCACCAGCCCCTCGGCCATCAGCGGGATGAGCTGGCGCACATGCGGGTAGGGGTAGACGTAATGCAGCCGCACCCAAGCCCCGAGCGAGCCCAGATCGCGGGCCAGATCGGTGATATGGGCGCGGTGGCCGCGATCCTCGGCATGTTTGATGTCAACGCCATAGGCCGAGGTGTCCTGACTGATCACCAGCAATTCGCGCACGCCGTTTTCGACCAGCTTCTCGGCCTCTCGCATCACCGCGAAGGCCGGGCGCGAGGCGAGACGGCCGCGCATGTCGGGGATGATGCAGAATTTGCACTTGTGATTGCAGCCCTCGGAAATCTTGAGATAGCTGTAATGGCGCGGCGTGAGCTTGACGCTCGAGGCGGGCAGCAGATCGACAAAGGGATCGGGCGAGGGCGGCACCGCCCCATGCACCGCGTCGAGCACCTGTTCATATTGATGCGGCCCGGTCACCGCGAGCACTTTGGGATGCACCCCGGTGATATAGTCGGGCTCGGCCCCGAGACAGCCGGTGACGATCACCCGGCCATTCTCCTTGAGCGCCTCGCCAATCGCCTCAAGGCTTTCGGCCTTGGCGCTGTCGAGAAAGCCGCAGGTGTTCACGATCACCGCATCGGCGCCGGAGTAATCGGGCGAGATGCCATAGCCTTCGGCGCGCAGCCGGGTCAGGATGCGTTCGCTGTCGACAAGGGCCTTGGGGCAGCCAAGGCTCACCATGCCAATGGTGGGCTGGCCAGCACGGGAGGTGTCGGTGACGCGGGCGCGCGCAAGATCGGGGCGCAGATCGGGTGGGTTTGTGCTCATGGGGGCCATATAACCATGCCGGGGCGGGCCGGAAAGAGTGAAACGGTTATTGTAAATCAGGGCCGCGGCTTCCATCATTGCGAAAAGACACAGCAGAGCAGGACGGAGGCCCACCCATGCGCTGGATCATTCGCCTGATGGTGCTGGCCCTTGTGTTCGTGGTCATTGCCGTCGGTTCAATTCTCTTGTTGCCGAGCGAGCGCATTGCCCGCATTGCCGCCGACCAGATCGCCCAGGCCACCGGGCGCAAGGTCGAGATGACCGGCGAGACCAAGGTCAGTTTCTACCCCGTGCTGGGCATCAGCACCGGGCGCACCACCGTCGCCAATGCCGATTGGTCCGACAAGGGCCCGATGTTCCAGGCCGACAGTTTCAAGGTCGGGGTCGATCCTCAGGCGCTCTTTGGCGGGGCGATCCGGATCACCGGGCTCGAAGCGGTGAACCCGCATATCCTGTTGCAAAAGGACAAATCGGGCCGCGTCAACTGGGAGCTCAATGTCGAGGGGGTCACCACCACCGGCGCCGGGACCGAGAGCGCGCCGGCGCAATCCTCGCAGCTGGCTCTGACGCTGGACCGGGCGCTCATCACCGGGGCGCAGCTCACCTATATCGACGATCAGGCGGGCAGCACCACGCAGATCAAGGATGTGAATTTCGATATGCGCTGGCCGTCCTATACCGGCGAGGCGACGATCGACGCCTCGTTCCGGCCCGCGCAAGAGGTGGTGTCGATCACCGGCCGCATCGCGCGGCTCGATCATCTGATCGACGGGGCGGTGTCGGATCTGACGGCCAAGGTCAGCACCAAGGGCGGTGCCGTCGATTTCACCGGCAAGGTGAGCAGCCTGCCGCAGGCGGCGGGGCGGATCAGCGCCGATCTGTCAGACAGCTCGCGGTTTATGACCTCGCTGGGGCAAGCGGCGCTCGACCTGCCAGAGGGGCTTGGCCGGGCGGCATCGGTGGCGGGGGACCTGACCTATAGCGAGGCGGGGCGGCTGTCGCTGCGCAACCTCAGCGCCAAGCTCGACCACAATAGCCTGACGGGCGGGGTTGATTTCATCCCCGGCGGGGCGCGACCCCGGATCGAGGCGCAGCTTGACGCGGGCGCGCTCGACCTCAGCGCGCTGGCGCCCGAGAGCGACGGCGAGGCCGGCACCAAGGAGACCGGCACGGCGGTGGACACCGGTTGGTCCAAGGCGCCGATCGATGCCAGCGCGCTTGGCCTGGCCGATGCGCAGATTGCGCTTTCTGCCAAGAGCATCGACCTCGGCACGTTCAACTTTGGCCAGACGCGGATGATCGCCGCGGTCGATAATTCGCGGGCGGTGTTCACGCTCAAGGAGCTCAGCGGCTATGGCGGCAATGTCTCGGGCGAATTCGTTGCCAACAACCGCAGCGGCCTTTCGGTGGGCGGCAGCATGACCGCGCGCGGCATGGATATGGAACGCCTGCTCACCGATGCGGCGGGGATCACGCGCTTTGCCACGACGGGCGACATGACGCTCAATTTCCTCGGCGTTGGGCAATCGGTCCATGCGATCATGAACAGCCTGAGCGGCAGTCTCAGCCTTGGCACCGGGCGCGGCGTGATCAGCGGCTTTGACCTCGACAAGCTTATGCGCTCGGGCGATGTCACCGGCGGCACCACGGTGTTTGACGAGATGTCGGCGAGCTTTGCCATCAAGGATGGCAATATGCAGGGTGACGATCTCAAGATGTCGATGCCGCTGGCGCGGGCGACGGGCACCGGACGGATCGGGCTTGGGGCGCAGGATCTGAACTATACGTTCACGCCGAGCCTTCTCGAGGGCGACAGCCGCAAGGGTCTCGCCATTCCGGTGCGCATCAAGGGGCCTTGGGCCAATCCCAAGATCTACCCCGATCTTGAGGCGGCGATTGATCTCAACTTCAAGGAAGAGAAGAAAAAGCTCAAGGAAGAGGCCCGCCAAGAGGTTCAGAAGGCCATCGAGAAAGAGCTTGGGGTGACGGTGCCCGAGGGCGGCGATCTCAAGGATACGCTCAAGAAAGAGGCTGAGGACACGATCAAGAAAGAGCTGTTCAAGCTTTTTGACTGACGGGCGTCATGCCGGGCAAAGCAAAGGGGCCGCGAATGTGCGGCCCCTTTTGTTTGTGCTGTGGCGGGGCTCAGTGGCCGCCGCCGCCAAGCCCGACACCGGCGATGAGCGCGCCCCAGACCTTGAGCCGCAGCCCCGCCGCCTTGACCACCCCGGTGGCCGAGATCACGTGACCGAAAACGCCGGGAAGACGGTTGGTATAGGTCTGGATGATGCAGCCACTGCCATCGAGCATGATCGCCTCATGTTCCGGGTGCAGCAGTTCGAAATAGACAAGGATCGAGCCGCGTGTCGCCCGGGCGCTGGGCTCGAGAAGATCGCCGCCGGGGGTGACCTGACCCGACGCGATGGCGGGCTGAATGGCCACGATATGCGCGGGCAACACCGCATCCCGGTTCGACAGGTTCAGATTGCTTTCGCAGGCGATCTCGGCGGGCATCCCTTCGTAAAGCGTGGCGCGGGCGACCTGTGGGAACCCGGCGATCACCCGCAGATGGGCGTCCTCGCCCCGTTCGGGGATGATCACCATGCCCGGGCGCAGCACCAGCTGTGACGCGGGGCTGCCGACGCTCATCGCCATCTGCGTCACCGTGCCATCGGCATAGGCGCGCACCTCGGTGTGATCGAGCTCGACCTGGGCGCGTTGCACAGCCGCCTCGGCCACGGCGCGCTGAGCGGGGATGCTCTGCGACAGATCGGTTTCGGCCACGTCGGTCTGTGCCTTGGCCGCCTCGCGCGTGGCCTCGGCGGAAATGACCGCCGCCTCCAGCTCGCGCACCTTATCCTGGGTGCCGACATTGCGGTCGAGCAGGGTCTGCGCCTGATCGAGATCCTGCTGCAGCTTGGCGAGGCTGGCGTTGGCTGATGTGACGCTCGCCTTGGCGAGGGTCAGCGCATCCTTGGCCTTGGCCTCGGCGGCGTCGAGCTGGGCAAGCTCGGCCTTGGCCTGGGTCAGGGCGGCGGTCTGGCTGCTGTTCTCGATGCGAAAGAGCAGATCGCCCGCCTTGACCGCCTGACCGTTTTCGACGGCCACCTCGGTCACCGGGCCATTGGCCTGCGCCACGACCGAGATGGTGCGAAAGGGCACGAGACCGGTGTAGGATTTCGGGTGAAAGTAAAAGATCGTCACGAACAGCGCGAAGGCGAGGCAGGCCCAGGCGTAGAGCGCGGTTTTCATGTTCCAGATGGTCATCGCCTCGCCGCGCAGGCGCAGTTGAATATAGCGGATGAGAACGGGAAAGGAGGTCAGGAGCAGCTCAATCATGGGCGGTCTCCGGGCCGGTCGCCACAGCGGTGTCATGAGGCCGGGTCTCGGGCGCGCCGGCAGGGCCTTCGCCCACATGGAACCGCGCCCAATCGGCCATCAGCGCGATGAGAATGGCGCTGAGCGGCAGCAGGATGCTCACATGTCCGAGGGGGAAAACCTCATAGAGCAGGGCGATTGTCAGCAGTGTCGGGATCGTCTTGGCCAAGGGCGTGCCATGGGCGCGCTGTTCGGCCCAGCGGTCAAAGGATGCATAGAGCACCACCAGCCCGTAGAGCGCGAGAATAAGACCGCCCAAGGCCACCCAGGCCAGACTGTCGCCCCCGCCGGGGGAGGTGAACCAAAAAGGCGCCGCGTGTTCGGAACCATGCGTTGTCGTCATCGGAAACTCCTCTTGCAAATATATCTGCAAGGGTAAGCGACCGATCCGCCAGCTGTCCACGATTTATGGGGGGCGCAAATGCGATCCGGCGGCCCCTATGTCAGGGCCGCCGGGTCATGGAAACAAAGCGCGCGCGTTGCGCTGCGAGAGATTTAGCGGCGGCGGTCCCGGCGCGACGACATGGGCTGGAACGCCACGCCGACATGGGCCTCGCAATAGGGTTTGCCCGCTTGCGACGGCAGGCCGCAGAACCAGAAATCATCGGTCGCGGGATCGCCCACGGGCCATTTGCAGGTCCGCGAGGTCAGCTCCATCAGCGTGAGCTTCTTGGCCTTCTTCTCGACTTCGCTGACCTTGGCCAGCGCCTTGGGGTCGATCTCATTGGCCGAAGGCTGCGGCGGCAGGGGCTGACCGGCCGGGATGATCGGCTTGATCCGGCTGCCGGGCACCGGGCTCGGCGCAGCCTCTGCGGCGGGCTCGGGCTTGGGCGCGGGCTCTTCCTTGGGCTGCGGCGCGGCGGCGGCGGCCTTCTTGGGCTTGGGCGCAGGTTTCGCAGCCGCCTTGGCGGGCTTGGGCTTGGCCTCGGTCGCCGCGCTCGCGCCGCCCGTGCCGCCACCGCCATTGCGGTTGGACAGGCCAAGGCGATGCACCTTGCCGATCACCGCGTTGCGGGTGACGCCGCCGAGTTCCTTGGCGATCTGGCTGGCCGATTGCCCTTCAGCCCACATTTTCTTGAGTATCTCGACGCGTTCGTCGTTCCAGGACATGGTAACTCCGTGCAAAAGGGGCGGGGCACATCCCCTGTGCATTGCCGCCCTGAAAAATCCGGTCAAGGGCCTATTCTAATCACTGGGGGCCAAGTTACAAGGCACGAGCAACGGAATCGGCACGAGGGCAGCATGTATCAGCAAATGGGCGAAAGACGGTTCGGGGCGGTCAACTGGCTGGGGCTGGCGACATTGGCGCGGCGCGAGGTGCAGCGCTTTCTCGCGGTCTGGACGCAAACCATCCTTGCGCCGCTCGTGACCTCGGGGCTGTTCCTGCTGATTTTCACCATCGCCATCGGGCCTCGGCGCGGCGATGTGATGGGCGTGCCCTTTACCCATTTCATTGCCCCCGGCATCCTGATGATGGCGGTGATCCAGAACGCTTTTGCCAATACCTCCTCGTCGATTGTCATCTCGAAAGTGCAGGGCAATATCGTCGACACGCTGATGCCGCCGCTCAGCGCTGGAGAGCTGGTGCTGGGCTATCTCGCGGGGGCGGTGGCGCGCGGGGTGATCGTGGCGCTGGCGATTGCGCTGGGTCTGTGGCTGGTGCTCGGGCAGGCCCCGGCGCATCCGATCTGGGCGCTATGCTTTGTCGTGCTTGGCGCGGCATTCATCGGCGGTGTCGGCATCGTGGCGGGGATTTTTGCCAATAAATTCGACCAGATGGCGGCCATCACCAATTTCATCGTGACGCCCTTGGCGTTCCTGTCGGGCACGTTTTATTCGGTCGAGGCGCTGCCGCCGGTGCTGCGCGATATCACCCATGCCAACCCGATCTTCTACCTGATCGACGGCGCGCGGTTCGGGGTCATCGGCGTCTCGGACGCCTCACCGGTGTTGGCGCTCTCGGTGGCCTGCGGCTCCGTTCTCGGGATCATGGCGCTGGCCTGGCTGATGTTCCGCCGGGGCTATCGGCTCAAGTCCTGAGCCGGCCTTCGCGCCAGGCCAGAAGCCCCGCGCCGCAGAGGATCACCACCCCGCCAATGAGCGAGACCGCATCCGGCACAACGCCAAAGATCGCCAGATCGTAGAGCGCGGCAAAGGCCAGCGCCGCATAGAAGAAAGGCGCCACGAAACTGGCATCGGCGCGGGCCATGGCATTGACGAAACAGGCCTGACCCGAAGCCATGAGCGCGCCGAGACCGGCCAGCGCCGCCCATTGCGCGGGCGTCGGTGTTTGCCAGACGGCGAGGGCTGCGAGCGTCGCGATGCACAGCCCGATCACATTGTTGAGCAAGAGAATCTGCATCATGCCTTCGCGGCCCGACAGGCGCTTGATCAAGATCAGCTCGGCCCCGAGGCAAAGCGCCGAGCCCAGCGCCAGCAGCGCCCCGAACTCGAGCGCGCCGCCCCCCGGGCGGGTCAGGATGAGCGCCCCGCAAAGCGCCACGGCAGCAGCAGTCCAACGCCACGGCCCGACCTTTTCGCCCAAGAGCGGCACCGCCAGCAGCATGGCGAAGACCGGGTTGAGAAAACTGATCGCGGTGGCATCCGACAGCGGGATAAAGGCCGCGGCGGCGAACATAAAGCTCGCCCCGCCCCAGCCGAGGCTCGACCGGCCCAGATGCAACAAGAGCGCGGGCGGGGTGAAGCGGGGGCCAGCACCAAAGCCGCCCCTGAGAGCGCCATCAGGGCAAAGAAAACCGGCCCTGGCTGATCTGTAGCGCGTGGAGCGGCGGCCCGAGAACGCCGGTGCCCAGCGCCTTGGCGATCAGCGTGGTGGCGGCAATGAACCCAGCGGCACAGAGCGTGAGCAGGGCGACAAGGGCAGGGTTCTGGGGGCGCGAGGTCATGGGCCATCGGTGACAGCCGCCCCTGACCCTCGCAAGAGACAAAACGGCGGGGAATGCATTTTTTGCTTCCCGAATGGCTGAGCGGACGCTAAACCCATGGCCATGATCAAACGACGCCTTCATATCCGACGCCGACGCCTGAGTGCGTGAGCCCCGTTTGACCCCGGCGCGATTGCGCCTTTTCTTCCCCAGAGATTGACCTTTTCTTGACGCTGCGGCACTCAATGCCCTGTCTTTAGCGGAGTATATCCAATGATCCCGTCCATTCTGCCGACCTATAACCGTGCGCCCCTCAGCTTTGTCAAAGGCGAGGGCAGCTGGCTCATCGAGGCGGATGGGCGACGTTTTCTCGATCTTGGCGCGGGGATCGCGGTGAACGCGCTGGGCCATGCCCACCCCAAGCTGGTGGCGGCGCTGACCGAACAGGCGGGCAAGCTGTGGCACACGTCGAACCTCTATCACATCCCGGCGCAACAGGCGCTGGCCGACAAGCTGGTGGAACACAGCTTTGCCGATACGGTGTTCTTCACCAATTCGGGCACCGAGAGCTGTGAGCTCGCGGTCAAGATGGCGCGCAAATACTGGTACGAGAAAAACGCCCCCGAACGGGTTGAGATCATTGCCTTTCATGGCTCGTTCCATGGCCGGTCCTCGGCCGGGATCGCGGCCGCCGGGTCGGAAAAGATGACCAAGGGCTTTGGTCCGCTGTTGCCCGGGTTCAAACATCTCGATTGGGGCGATCTCGAGGGGCTCAAGGGCGCGATCGACAGCCGCACCGCCGCCGTGCTGCTCGAGCCGGTGCAGGGCGAGGGCGGCATTCGCCCGATGGCCGATCACGATCTGCGCGCGTTGCGCCAGATTTGCGACGAGGCGGGCATTTTGCTCATCTTTGACGAGGTGCAATGCGGCATGGGCCGGACCGGGCGGCTCTTTGCCCATGAATGGGCCGGTGTCACGCCCGATATCATGATGGTGGCCAAGGGCATTGGCGGGGGCTTTCCGCTCGGGGCGGTGCTGGCCACCGAGGCGGCCGCAGTGGCCATGACGGCGGGCTCGCACGGGTCGACCTATGGCGGCAACCCGCTGGCCTGTGCCGTGGGCTGTGCGGTGATGGATGAGGTGACCGCGCCCGGATTTCTCGAAACGGTCAACACCCGGGCGAGCCAGCTTCAGCAAAAGCTTGGCGGGCTCGTCGAGGCCTATCCGGAAGTTTTTGCAGAGCTGCGCGGCTCGGGGCTGATGCTCGGGCTGAAATGCGTGGCGCCGAACACCGATGTGCTGCAGGCCTGCTATGAGGCCGGGCTCATCACCGTGCCCGCAGGCGACAATGTGATCCGCCTCCTGCCGCCTCTGACGCTCAGCGAAGACGAGGTGACCGAGGCGGTGTCGCGGCTCGACCATGCGGCGCGTGCCATCAAGGACCGGCTCTAAGGCCCTCTGCTCTCACCATATTTTCCATGCCGGTCAACAAGGGGGACCGATAGATGCCCGATTTTCTCGATATTCACAAAACCGACGCTGGCGCGCTGCGCGATATTCTCGATCAGGCGAGCCAGATGAAACAGGCCCGTCTGGGTCGCAAACGCGGCGCGCCCGACGATGATCAGCCGCTGGCCAATCACATGGTCGCGCTGATCTTTGAAAAACCGTCGACGCGGACGCGGGTGAGCTTTGACGCGGGCGTGCGGCAGATGGGCGGGCAGACCATGCTCTTGTCCGGGGCAGAGCTGCAGCTTGGCCATGGCGAGACCATCGCCGACACCGCCCGGGTGCTGAGCCGCTATGTCGATCTGATCATGATCCGGACCTTTGACGAATCCGTCCTGCTCGAGCTGGCGGAACATTCGCAAGTGCCGGTGATCAACGGCCTGACAGACCGCACACACCCCTGTCAGATCATGGCCGATATCCTCACCTATGAGGAACATCGCGGGCCGATCAAGGGCAAGAAGGTCGTCTGGTCGGGCGATGGCAACAATGTCTGTGCCTCCTTCCTCCATGCCGCCGGCAAGTTCGGGTTTGATTTCACCTATACCGGTCCGCAACAGCTTGATCCCGAAGAGGAATTCATCGGCGAGGCGCGGCGCGCGGGGGTTCAGGTTACGATCGAACGCGACGCGGCCAAGGCCGTCGAGGGTGCCGATCTGGTGGTCACGGACACCTGGGTCAGCATGCATGACAGCCAATCCACCAAGGAGCGACGGCATAATCTCCTGCGGTCCTATCAGGTGAATGACGCGCTGATGAGCCATGCCAAGCCCGATGCGCTCTTCATGCATTGCCTGCCGGCCCATCGCGAAGAAGAGGTCACGAGCAAGGTCATGGACGGGCCGCAATCGGTGATCTGGGACGAGGCCGAGAACCGGCTGCACGCCCAGAAGGCCGTGATGCGCTGGTGCCTCGGGGTCTGAGCCGACGGGCCTTGCAAATCCTGCGCCAAGGCCTAGCCTGAACCCGACACATCACGGTGGAGACGGGCATGGCGAAGGCGCAGATCGGGGTCTATGGGCTGGGGACGATGGGCAGCGCTCTGGCGCTGAACATGGCCGAGGCCGGCATCCGCGTGGCCGTCACCAACCGCGAGGCCGACTGGATCGCCCGCTTTGTCACCGAGGCCGGGGCGCTTGCCGAAAATATCGTGCCCCAAGACGGGCTTGAGGCGTTTGTCGCGAGCCTCGTGACGCCGCGCGTGATCCTGTTCATGATCCCCTCCGGCGCGCCGATGGACGCGATGATCGAGGCGATTGCGCCGCTTCTGTCGCCCGGTGACACGATCATCGACGGCGGCAATGCCAATTTCCACGACACGCGGCGGCGGTCGGCGGCGCTGGCCACGCAGGATCTGCATTTCGTTGGCATGGGCGTGTCGGGCGGCGAAGAGGGCGCGCGGCATGGGCCGTCGATGATGGTGGGCGGCTCGGACCATAGCTGGGCGCAGCTCAAACCGCTGCTCGAGGCCATCGCGGCGCGCTATGGCGAGGACCCCTGCGTCGCGCATCTCGGGCCGGATGGGGCGGGGCATTTCGTCAAGACGGTGCATAACGGGATTGAGTATGCCGACATGCAGGCGATTGCCGAGATCTACACGCTCGAACATCACGGCGCGGCCAAGATTCCCGAGGAAATCGGCGCCATGTTCACGCGCTGGGATGCCGGCCCCCTCAAGTCCTATCTGCTGGAAATCACAGGGAAACTTTTGACCTATACCGATCCGGAAACCGGTCATCCCATGGTCGATGTGATCTGGGATGCGGCGGGGCAAAAGGGGACGGGGCGCTGGACGGTGATCGAGGCGCTGCGGATGGGGCAATCGGCCAGCATGATCGAGGCTGCGGTGGGCGCGCGGGGCTGGTCGTCGGAGAAATACACCCGCGTCGAGGCCGAGAAAATCCTCGGCGGCGCGCGGGGGGCGATGGAGTGCAGCGAAGAGGTGCTGGCGGATGCCTTCATGGCGGCGCGGATCCTGAGCTATGCGCAGGGGTTTCGCATCCTGAAGGCGGCGTCAGAGGAGTATGACTGGCAGCTCGACATGGCGCGGATTGCTGAAATCTGGCGCGCGGGCTGTATCATTAGGTCGGCCATTCTCGACGATATTTCAGAAGCATTCCAAGGGGATATCCCCCATGGTGAGCTGATCCTCGCGCCCCGGTTCGCCCAGACGCTGGCGCAGTGCATCCCGAGCCTGAGACAGGTCGTGTCGCAGGCGGTGCATAGCGGCCACGCGGTGCCCGCGCTCGCGGCGGGGCTGAGCTGGTACGACACGATGCGGCAGGGCTGGGGCAGCGCCAATATCATCCAGGCCCAGCGCGATTTCTTTGGCTATCACGGGTTCGAAAAATTCGGCGTCGAGGGGCAGTTCCACGGCCCCTGGTGGGACGATTAGGCGATGTCGGTAACACGTCGGTATTTCGACGGTATCGCGACTGTCCGGATTTTCGGGGTCTCGCCTAGCTGCTGCAGAGGTCCCATTGCGGTGCGGCGGCGCTTTCCAGCAGGTAGGGCGCGAAGGTGAGGGCGCCGAGGATGAGGGCGGTGAGGGCGCAGAGGAGGACGGCGCCGGCGGCCATGTCCTTGGCCCGGCCGATGAGCGGGTGGGGCGCGGTGGTGATCGCGTTGCAGGTGGTCTCGACCGCAGTGTTGAGGATTTCCGCGGCGATCACCAGACCGATGCAGAGGATGATCCAGCGCCAGGCGGCGAGATCGATCTGCAGGATGAAGCCGAGGCCGATGGCGAGGGCCGCTGCGCCGAGGTGGAGCCAGGCGCTATGTTCGCGCCGTAGGACCAGCTTGATGCCATGGGCGGCAAAGCCAAAGCTCCGAGCGCGGTGACGCCAGGTGAATTTCCGGGCCGCTGCGGGCGGCGTTGGGGTCTCTGTCGGGTCTGTCGGATCTAATGTCCAGCTCAGGGGGCTTGCCGTATCAGAGGCGGGCAGGAGGCGGAGGGTTCGGGCGATCCAGAGGAGCGCGCCGAAGAGGAGGGCGATGAGGGCGCAGCAGATCATTGCGCCGCCTCTTTGGTCGAGAGGCCAACGGGTTTGGCCGGGGTCAGGGTGAGGCTGGTCCGCTCGGTGAGGGTGACAGAGAACGTGACCTCGCCGGAGGCGTCGGAGAGAAGCTCGGCGGGCTCGGGCGCGCAGAGCCTGCAACGCGTGCGAGGGGCGAGCCCCGCCACGGTGAGCGTGACCTCTGAGCCCGGCGCGGTGGGCACGAGGCTCAGGGCCAAGCCCCCATCCTGCCAGCGCGCGTTGGCGACGAGGACATCGGGATAGGGCGCCGAGGCGAGATAGGGGGTCTGTGGCGGCAGCGGGGCGGTCACGAGGTGGCGCAGGCTGTCGCGGCGCAGCACGCGGGCGAGCATCTCATTGGCATGGGCCCAGATCGAGGCCCCGGGCCGGTGCGCGATGCCATTGGCGAGGCAAAGCGGCAGATCGCGCGCCAGATGGTCCTGCAGCGCGCGGGCGGCGCTCGCATCGCCCATTTCCCCCGCGGCGGCGGCGGTAGCGGCATAGCCCGCGGCGCGGGTGAAGCGGTAATTGCCCACATCGACCGGCCAGATGACCGCGCGCCAATCGCGCCCGGCGCGGGCGATCTGCAGCGCGGCCCATTGGCGTCGGGCGATGTCGGGGAAGACGGCGTTGAAGAAAAGGCAAGGAAAGCTCTGGAGCACCGCGCCGCCGATGGCGGGCGGGGCAAAGCCCGTATAGCTCGACCGGAAGGGCAGAAAGCGCCCGTTGGTGTCGATGAACTCGGCCTCGAGATGCTGGCGGAAGGCGGGGGCGATTGTTTGCCAATGGGCGGTGCCATAGGCCGCGTCATAGGCGCGGATCGCGGTGGCGGTGATCGCGTTGCAGAGGGGAAAGACCCAGTTCGGCTCGCAGGGCAGCAATCCATAGCTGGCGCGCGCGTATTGGGCGACAAGCGTCTCGATGATCTCGTGGATCGTGTAGCTGTAGCGGACATCCCTGTCGGAGATGCAGGTCATCCGCAGGGCGTCCTCGTCGAGCGGATAGCCCACGGCCTTTTGGTGGTAGAGAAGCTGGGCCGCGACAAAGCCGGAATACATGATGTTGTCGCGGGCGAAGGGATCGCCATTGCGGTCGAGATTGCCCCAGCTGTTTTCGAGCTTCCAATAGCGCCAGACGCGGGGGTCGGCCTGCTTGGCCTTCAGCTTGGATTGGGCCTCGGCCATGTAGCCCGCGAAGGCAGGAAGGTGGGCGGCTTGAACCGCCGAGAGGGCGTAGGAGGTGAAGTTGAGCTGATAGCGCAGGGCGGCGGTCTGGAACTGATCGAGCTGGTCAAAGCCGTTGAAGGTCTCGACCGGTTGCAGGGCGCGATCGAGGAGCAGGCGCAGGGCGGCGAGATCTGCGTCGGTGAGCGCGTCAGCCTGGGGTGTGGGCGGGGCGGTGTCGGGCTGATAGGCGCGCAGGGCTTGGTTGAGGGCGCGGCGTTTTCGGGGCAGGCGCCAGGTTTGAAAGGTTTGATGGCAGAGTAAGCCGGTGAGGAGGACCGGGGGCAGCCAGAGGACGTTTTCGCTGCCCGCCGCGGGGGCTGTCCACATGGCGAGAAGGGCGAGGCCGAGCCAAGTGGCGCAGGGCAGGATCACATTGCCGGTGGCGAACCAGATCACCAGGCTCAGCCCGAAGGCGAGAAGCCCGGCCAAGAGCAGCATGAGGGCCATGGTATCGCCTTGGCCGGTGATGGCGGGAAGGAACCCGAGGCCGGGGAACAAGAGCCCGAGACCGAAGGTTTGCGGCGCCTCTCCGGGCATGAGGATCAGGGCAAAGCCGATCAGCGAAAGCATCGCGTAGCCGATGAGAAAGCGCGATTGTTTCGCGCTTGTGAGCGGGCCGCAAGCGCTGTCGGGGATCGGGAAGAGGGAAATTTCGTCGGGCAAACTACTCTGCATCACAAAGTTAACCTTCAAATTTTTACACAACAGGTTTCGGGGGCGTGGCGGGGGCGGGGCGTTCCGCGTCTTGGGTCGCGTCCTTGACGATTCTTTCGAGCACGGCGAGGTAGTCGAAAAACTGTTTCTGCCCCTCGGCGGTGATCGTGCAATGGGTGTGGGGGCGGTTGTTTTCATAGCCCTTTTCCACGGTGACCAGCCCGGCGTCTTGCAGGACCTTGATATGGCGGCTCAGATTGCCGTCGGTCAGGTCGCAGAGCCGTTTGAGATCGACGAAGGAGAGGCCCTTGGGGTGCGAGACCAGCGAGGTCAGCAGCCCAAGCCGGGCCTTTTCGTGAATGGTCCGTTCGAGCCCGTCATAGGAAAACCGGGCGCGGTTGCGATCCTCAGTCATGGCAGGGGTCTCCTTTGCGGGTTTTTGCGCTTTTCCGGGGCCCAGTGGAGCAGGCAGGCCAGAAGGATCTGGCCGAGGCCGAACGGCAGGCCCATGGCCCAAGGGGTGATGGCTGTGGCCTGGGCCGAGATCAAGAGGACGAGCAGCCCCGCGACGAGATACCAGCCCGCGGCGAAGAGCGTGTTGCGCGGCAGCATCGAGGTGGCGGCAAAGAGGCCAAGCGCGAGGAGGATCTGCCAGAGCCCCGGTAAGATCCACGTGATCTCAGGGGTTTGCGTCAGGATGATCCAGCCGAGCGCGGCCCCGGCAATGAGGCAGGGCAGGAATTTTTGCAAGATCGCCCAGAGCAGATTTGAGGCGTTTGGGCCGTGGGTGCGGCGGGTGAGGGCGTAGGTCTCGATGGCGATGAGCGCGGTGCTGAGGCAGGCGAGGGCGATCCAGGGGAGGAGGGACGTGTCGCCGCCGGTCAGGGCCTGCAGCGTCGCGAGCCCGAGGGCCAGAGCGCCGGTGAGAGCGATCACCAGAGGGCCAAACCCCTGAAATAGCTGCACGTCCGCAATCTGACTGCGGATGTTCGAGATATCGTCCAGGGCGCGCTGTAGCTCGGTCATGGAGTTCTTTGTATTGCAAAGTGATCTCTCGGGCAAGGGGGATTTGGTTGCCAAAATGGCGTTTGCGGCTTTGCGGTATCACGTCGGTATTGCGACGGTAACACGACTGTGGCGGGATCAGACTGCCAGGTGCAGGAGCATCACGATCGCCATTCCCATCATCATCAGGTTTTCCGTCAGGCTGACGAAGCCAAGCGGCACGTTCGAGCCGCCGCCCACGCAGGCGCATTTCAGCTTGCGCTTGTCGATATAGACCGCCTTGAACACGCTGACAGCGCCGATGGTGGAGATAAAGAGCGCGGCGGGGGCGGACAGCGGCGTCAGGATCATGCCGGTCATCAGGACGCCTGCGCCGACCTCGACCCAAGGGTAGACATAGGCGTAAGGCACCCATTTTCGCGCCAGCAGATCGTAGTTGAGAAACATCGTGGTAAAGCTCTCGATGTCGCGGAGCTTTTGCATGCCGAGCAGGATCATCGACAGCGAGATGAACCAGCCCAGTGTCTGCCAGGTGAGCGCGCCGAGAAAGCCGATGGAGAGCGCCAGCGCGGTGGCGGCGGCCACGGCAAAGAGGTAGATCACCGGTCGGTAGGTGGTGGCATCCGGGTCGTAACCGGTCAGCTTTTGGCGTAGCGCGTCATAGCCGCCGACACGCGTGCCGTCGATCCAGACCTGTGGCGTGGTGGGCACGTCATGGGCGGCCTTAAAAGCATCGACCTCGGCGCGCTCGCGAAACAGCCGGTCATCGACCTCGAACCCTTTGCTCTGCAAAAGCCAGCGCGCCTTTTGCCCCGCCGGGCAGAGATGGTCTGGCAGGGCCATGCGGTAGAGAACGGCGGTTTTGCCGGTGGCCGCCGTGGCGGGATCGGTGGTCACATCGGCAACATTGCGCGTGGTCTCGGGCATGGCGGGGCTCCTTCATGTCTGGGATCTGAGACGACCCATATAAGGTGAAACGTAATGGGGGCGGGGCTTGGTTCCATAAGGGCGGGGCGTCGTGGGGACGCAAAGATGCCAAAAAATCGTCTCAAAACCTTGCAACACTGCGGGAGTGAACAGAGTAGAGTGTAGAGAGTGCTATGAGTATTGTCCCGTTTTTTGCAGCGCTGAGGCGCTGTTTCGACTATTCCGGAACCATGTCGCGCGCCGATTTCGGCTGTTTTCTGGGGTGGCTTTTGCTGCTCACGATTGGCTGGCGTCTGATCACCCACAGTTGGATGCCCGTGCTGTTGCTGGCCTTGCCGCCGTTGGTCTCGGCCATGGTACGGCGCAGCCGGGACGCCCGCCCGGAGGAGGTGCGGGTGATGCTGCTGTTGATGGCCACGCCGCTCGTTTTCGCGTTTCTCTACGCTATGATGATCGCCCTCGGGGAGCGGATCACCGGGGGGACATGGCCCGATCTTCTGTTTCAGATCCCGGTTGCGATCGTCGCCGTGGCGCTCTGGGGGCTGATCTTGCTCTCTCTGCTGGTGCGGGAAGGGGCGGAGAAGAAGGTGCAGGAAGCGCAGCCCGATCCTGATGCGGAACGTGCAAGGGCACAGGCCTTGATCACCGAGATGTCCGACCAGATTGCAAGGAAACTGGGGTTTCCGAACGAACCGGCGGCAAAGCCGAAACTGCCCCCGGATGGCAAAGAAATTGCAGAGACCTTCAAATTGCTCAAGCTGCTTTGCGCGAAGTATTCGCATGGAATGGCTTCGCCGAACTTTGAGAAGACTGCGGAAATGATGCGCAAAACGTTGATGGCTGGCGGGTGGGTCGAGGCAGATGCCGATACCACAGAACGCGCGCCAGAGCGGTTCCAGGGAACGCTGGAAGTTCTCTTTCCAAAAAAAGGGCCTTGGGAAGCCACGCCCGAGGGTGTTACCGCCTTCATTCATCCCCATCACCCGGAGGCACTTGCGGTCATTGAATTTAAGCATGCCTATCCTCAAACGAACCAAAACTTCAGGTTTCTCCTGTCACCAGACCTGGCTGAGGCCGCAGCGCGGATGGGGGTGGATTCGATATTTTATCGCTCATACCCTGACAGCTTTCAGGTCAGGCAGCTCGACGTCGGGCTCGCAATCGGGGGCAGTTCCCTACGTGCGGGGCGTGACGGATTGTCCACGTTTTTAACGATACGTAAGCTTTCGCAGGCCGCGCTTGAGAACGCGCCGGGCTGCGCGGCGGGCTATGTCGAGCTGGGCTTTGACGAGCAGTGTTTCTAGCGAGGGCTGCCTTTGCACCGTGGAGGCGGCGTGTCTCCGGCCCCGCCCCTTCAGGTCACGATGAGCGCCCTTGCCTCGGGGGTTCTGCGCCAGGTTTGCAGCGCCTCGAGACAGGCGGTGACGGTGCGGCGGGGGTGGCGGAGCGCGTGGCCGGCGGCGAGCTGGAGCGGCGGCAGGTCGCCTGAGAGCGGCCGGGCCAGGAGCGCGTCATTGCCATAGCTGCGGTCGGTGAGCGGGCGCATGTTGAGCAGGGCGATGCCATGGCCCGCGCCGACGAGGCTTCGGACCATTTCAGTGGCGGTGGCCCGGGCGGCGATGCGGGGGCGCAACCCGGCCGTGGCAAAGAGGCTCTCGACATAGGGGCGGGCGACGGGGCGGTCGAGCTGGACCAGCGGGTGATCGGCCACATCGGCGAGGCTTGGGCAGGGGATCTGGCCGAGCGGATGGCCCTCGGGCATCAGCACATAGGGCGGCAGGTCGAGCAGCGGGGTGAGCGCGATGCCGGGGCGCAGATCGCCGCCGGTGAAGAGGATGAGATCGAGCGCGCCGGACAAGAGCGCCTCTTGCGCGCTGTCATTGTCATGTTCGCTGAGCTCGAGCGTGATGCCGGGATGGTCGCGCAAAAGCGGCCCGAGCGCATGCGGCAGGAAGGCGGGCGCCACCGGGGCGTAATAGCCGATGCGCAGCGGCCCGGCGAGGCGGCGGGCCTGTTGCCGGCCCCAGTCGAGCGTCTCGCCATACTCCTCGAGCAAGACACGGAGCCGGGCGGCGAGCGCCCGCGCCTCGGGCGTCGGAGTGATCCCCTTGGCGCGGCTGCGGATCAGGAGATCGGCGCCCATCTCTTCCTCGACCTGGGTGAGGGCGGCGGCGACGGCGGAGGGCGCGATATGGAGCTGTGCCGCGGCCCCGGTGATCGAGCCGCAATCCACCACGGTGACAAAGGCGCGGAGCGCGCGCAGCGACAGGCGCAGGTCGGGGGGCATGGTCTATCCTCTGATAATCAGAGGTAGTTTCAATATTAATTCTGTTTTTGCAAGATCGAGCGGCGTGGCAGGATGGCGGCCTGTGAGACCTGTCAGAACGACTGCTTGGAAAGGCTGCCCCATGAGCGAGAATGAGAGCCCCGCGCCGCATCTGCCCGGCTGGAACCATATCCCCGATGTGCCGGTGGCGGTGTCGCCGTTTTTCAGCTGGCCGCCCGAGCCGCGGCGGATGGTGCGCTGGGTCCGGCTGCGCTGGTTCGCGCTGGCCGAGAATGTGATCCTTGTGGGCATCGCGCTTGTGTCCTGGGCGTGGTTTCAGCCGTCGATGGAGGCGGCGCGCACGCTGTCGCTCGACTGGGTCGCGGCGATCTGGCTGCGCAACATGGTGCTCATGTGCCTCGTGGCCGGGGGGCTGCATTGGTTTTTCTACATGCGGCACGGGCAGGGCAAGCGGCTCAAATACGATGCGCGGCCCTTGATGACCAAGGGGCGGCAGTTCAATTTCGGCGGCCAGGTGCGCGACAATATGTTCTGGAGCCTCACCAGCGGGGTGGGGTTCTGGACCGGCTATGAGGTGCTGATGTTCTGGGCCATGGCGAACGGCTGGGCGCCGCATCTGAGCTGGGCCGGGAGCCCGGTGTGGTTCGTGCTGTTGTTCCCGCTGACGCCGGTGTGGATTTCGTTCCATTTCTACTGGATTCACCGGGCGCTGCATTGGGGGCCGCTCTATCGGTTGGCGCATGGGCTGCATCATCGCAACGTCAATGTCGGGCCGTGGTCGGGGCTGTCGATGCATCCGGTGGAGCATCTGATGTTCTTCAGCTCGGTTCTCATCCATGTCATCGTGCCAGCGCATCCGCTGCATATCCTGTTTCACATGCAGCATCAGGCGCTGACGGCGGCGACCTCGCATACGGGCTATGAGAGCCTTCTGGTCAAGGATCGGCAGGCGCTGGCGCTGGGGACGTTTCATCACCAGATGCATCATCGCTATTTCGAGGTGAATTACGGCAATCTCGAAGTGCCCTGGGACAAGTGGTTCGGCTCGTTCCACGATGGCACGGCGGAGGCGCATGAGCGGCTCAAATCGCGGCGCGGGCGGGCGGGCTGAGGCTAGCTTGCGTCGGGGTGATTGC
The DNA here is from genome assembly GCF_000152625.1 of Roseovarius nubinhibens ISM. GTDB lineage: Bacteria > Pseudomonadota > Alphaproteobacteria > Rhodobacterales > Rhodobacteraceae > Roseovarius > Roseovarius nubinhibens. Next base: position 2,411,524 of record NZ_CH724156.1, read on the forward strand.
GGCCCCAGATGGCGGCGGCGTCGCGGGCGATGAGGCGGCGCTGCAGCTGATCGAGCTCGGCCAGGGCGCGGCGGCGGTCGCCGGTGCGGGCCAGCGCCTTGTCAAAGGCGCGCGCGACCGAGCGCGGCCGCCACGGCAAGAGTGCCCCCGCGAGCCAGCGGCGCAGTTCGGCGGGCAGGCGGTCATATTCCTGCATCGCGGGCCGGCTGTGGCGTTTTGCGGGCAGGGTCGAGCGGCCCGTGTTGCGACCTGTATTGCGGCGGGAGTTGCGGCCTGTGGTGCGGGGCATGGTGGCGTCCGGGTTGGGAATCTCCCGGGATTGATATGTTATACTGTATCACGCCGCAAGGGGGCGCGGGCCGAGGCCGGGCGCGGGGCTGCCGCGATCAGCCCGTGGCGCTGTTGAGCAGGATGAAGATCAGGGCCGACATGGCGGCGGCGGCGGGCACGGTGATCACCCAGGCCGCGACGATGGTCATGAAATGGCTGCGACGGACGAGCTTGCGGCGGCGGCGTTCTTCGGCGGGCAGGCGGCGGGTCTGCCCCGAGGCGGCGAGGCCCTGGCGCAGGCGGCGCTCCATATACCATTCGCGGAAGAAGCCGACGCCAAAGACGCCGCCCACGGCGATATGGGTCGAGCTCACCGGCAGGCCGAGCCAGGAGGCGATGATCACGGTGATGGCCGCCGAAAGGGCCACGCAATAGGCGCGCATCGGGTTGAGCTTGGTGATCTGGCTGCCGACCATGCGGATCAGTTTCGGGCCGAAGAGGAAGAGGCCGAAGGAGATCCCCGCCGCGCCGATCACCATGACCCAGAGCGGGATCGCGACCTTGTCGGCGAAATTGCCCTCTTGGGCGGCATGGACGATGGCGGCGAGCGGGCCCACCGCATTGGCCACGTCATTGGCGCCATGGGCGAAGGAGAGAAGCGCGGCCGAAAGGATGAGCGGCAGGCCGAAGAGCGTCTTGAGCGAGCGGTTGCGGTTTTCGAGCCCTTCCGACTGACGCCGGATGAGCGGCCGGGTGATGAGCCATGTCAGCAGCCCGAGCCCGAGCCCGATCAGCAGCGCGGAGGGCAGGTCGATGGAGATCACCCGCTTGAGCCCCTTGAGGGCCAGATAGGCCGCGAATGTGCCGGCCATGACGCCGACCAGCACGGGCACCCAGACGCGGGCGGCGGCGATCTTGTCGTCGCGGTAGATGATCCGGTCCTTGATCAGGGCGAGGAAGGCAGCGGCGATGATGCCGCCGAGCACCGGGCTGATGACCCAGGAGGCGGCGATCTGGCCCATGGTGGGCCAGTTGACCGCGCCAAACCCCGCCGCCGCGATGCCCGCGCCCATGACGCCGCCGACGACGCTATGGGTGGTGGAGACCGGCGCGCCGAGTTTCGTCGCGAGGTTGACCCAGAGCGCGGCGGACAGAAGCGCCGCCATCATCGCCCAGATGAAGGTGCGGGTTTCGGACATGCCGGAAGGGTCGATGATGCCCTTGGAGATGGTCGAGACCACGTCGCCGCCCGCCAAGAGCGCGCCGGCGCTTTCGCAGACCGCCGCGATGAGGATGGCGCTGCCCATGCTGAGCGCGTTGGCGCCCACCGCGGGCCCCATGTTGTTGGCCACGTCATTGGCGCCGATGTTAAGCGCCATATAGGCCCCGAAGACGGCGGCGGTGATGACGACGAAGCGTTCGGGTTCGGTGCCCAGAAAGAGCGAGGCGAGAAGCCCGGCGATCACCAGAAAGGCCAGCGAAATCCCCATGCCGACAAGCGGGCGCGACACATAGCTGGTGGCGTATTCCATATGGGAAATACGCCCCAGATCCTTGTCGAGGGTCTTCCATTGATTGTGGCTGGTCGGTTCGCTCATCCGCGGCCCCGTTTGCTATGGTCGCGCAGACCGCTAGTGCCTTTGGTCGCGGGTTTCAATCGCTGCCCGGGGCTTCGTGACAATTTTGTAACGATTTTTTGACACCGAGGCCGTGGGCCGTGCGGATCAGAGCGCGCGCAGGATTTCGGCCAGTTCCGGCTCGTCCACCCGGTCGGCGGCCTGTTCGGGGCTCAGCCAGAGCCGGGCGCGTTCGGCCCGTTCGGGATAGTCGCGGGCAAGATCGGCCACCTCGACGCGGAACAGTTCGACCCGCACCGGGGCCGGGTAGCCGCCATCAAGCTGCTTGTCGTAATGGTAATGGCCGATATGGGCGGGCTCGGTCTCGGTCGGGGTGACGCCGCCCTCTTCCCAAGCCTCGATCAGCGCCGCCTCGGCGGTGGCGCAGCCATCCATCAGCCAGCCCTTGGGCAGCACCCAGCGGCCGGTGTCCCGGCTGGTGATCATCAGTACTTCGAGCCCGGCGCCGCCGGTCCGCAGGCAGAGCGCCGCCACCTGAAGCTCGGGCGGTCGCCGCAGCAGGGGCTGGACCATTTCGGCCCAGGCACGTTTCAATCCATCGGTCATAGCTATCCTGTCGGCTGCTCGCAGAGCCATTCGTGTTTTTGTCGTTGATGAGGGCAATATAGGGTGTTTTCAGGGAGATATCAAATAATGAGCTCTCAAGACCTCCGTGATCGACCCCGACAACAGCGTGTTTCCGCCTCCTTTCGTCACCGCGCGGTGGCTCAACCTTGCCATCTGGAGGTTAACATCCCGTCAAAATCGCGCCGGTGATCAAACGTTTTTTTCGCCCGGCCGTTAGCAAAGCCTCAACCTCTCTGGGGTAGATGTGAGGGGCGAGGGAAAGTCGCGGCGGTGCTCAGGGCCGGGCTGATAGCGATGGGCGGCTGTCGAGAGCGTGAACTACCTGCCGCGCGGTTTTGCGCGCAAGGTGGGGTCGGCCTGGGTCGGGTCCTCGGGCCAGGGATGTTTGGGATAGCGGCCGCGCATGTCCTTGCGCACGTCGGCGTAGGAACTCGCCCAGAAGCCGGGCAGGTCCATCGTGGTCTGCACCGGGCGGCCCGCCGGGGACAGGAGCGTGACGCGCAAGGGCGTGCCGGCGACATTCGGGTGGGTTTTCTGGCCGAACATTTCCTGCAGGCGGAGGGAGATTTCCGGGGCCTCGCCGGAATAGTCGATGGGAATGTCGCGCCCCAGCGGTGTGGTGAAGCGGCCCGGCACCGATTGGTCGAGCGCCTGCATCTGGCCCCAGTCGAGCCGGGCGCGGAGCGCGTCGAGCATGTCGAAGCGCTTCCAATCCGCGGCGCTGCGCAGGCCGGTGAGATAGGGCAGAAGCCAGCTCTCGAGCGTGTCGAGCAGGGCCGCGTCGGACATGTCGGGCAGGTCCATCCCGCCCGCGCGGGCGAGCATCACGCGGGCGCGGAAGCGGCGCGCCGGGTCGGACCAGCTCAGCCCCAGCTCGCGCACCCCGTCGAGCATGGCGCGGGCCAGCGCCTCGGGCGGGGCGTCCTTCCAGACGCGGTCGTCGAGCACCAGCGCGCCGAACCGTTCGTGACGCCGCGCCAGCACTCGGCGGTCGCGGCTGTCCCAGAGGCAGAGGTCCTGCCAGCCGATGCGGTCGCTGTAGAGTGTGCGCAGCTCGGCCTCGGAAAGGGCGATGGCCTGCCGGATGCGGGCCTCGCGGCGGTCGCCGTCGAGATCGGTGGCCACGATGAGCCGGGTCGCGGCGAGCGTGTCCTCCTCGGCAAAGACCGCGCCCTTGCCGCCTGAGAGCACATAGCGCGGCGCGTCGCCCGCGCGGCGCAGCCCGACGCGGTCGGGATAGGCGAGCGCGGCCATTTGCGCGGCGCTGAGATCGGGATGCGCCGGTTTCGGCGCGAGCCGGGCGAGGCGTTTGGCCTCTTGCGTGATGCGGGTCAGCGCCGGGCGGTTGGGCGTGTGGGGCGAGCGCGCGGCGAAGCCTTTGGGATCGCGCAGGGCGGCGAGGCGCAGGGTCAGATCGCTCGGCGCGCTGCGCGGCAACGGATCGCGGTCGGCGAGAAGGGCGGCGAGCGGCGCGGCCTCGGGACCGGCCAGTGCCAGCATATGCGCCAGACGCGGGTGCAGCGGCATGGTGGCGAGGCGGCGGCCATGCTCGGTGATGTGCCCCACCTCATCGAGCGCGCCGAGGAGCTGCAACAGCGCCTGCGCCTCGGCATAGCTGCGCGGGTTGGGCTGGGTCAGGAAGGGCAGGGCGTCGGGCGCCGCACCCCAGAGCGCCAGATCGAGCGCCAGACCGGCGAGATCCGCGGCCTCGATCTCGGCCGGGGGGAAGGCGGCGAGGCCGCCTTCTTCGCCGCGGGTCCAGAGCCGGTAGCAGATCCCCGGCGCGACACGGCCGGCGCGGCCAGCGCGCTGGGTCGCCTCGGCGCGGGTGACGCGTTCGGTGATGAGGCGCGACATGCCGGCACCGGGATCGAACCGGGCGCGGCGGGCGCGGCCGGCGTCGACCACGACGCGGATGTCTTCGATGGTCAGCGAGGTTTCGGCGATCGAGGTGGCGAGCACGATCTTGCGCCCCGAGGCGACGGGCGCGATGGCGGCGCGTTGCTCGGCGAAGGGCATCGCGCCATAGAGCGGGCGCAGCACGCAGCCCTTGGGCAGGCCGGGGGCGAGCAGGGCCTCGGTGCGGCGGATTTCGCCCTCGCCGGGGAGAAAGACGAGCACGCCGCCTTCGGTCTCGGAAAGGGCCTCGGTCACGAGATCGGCGGTTGCCTCGGGCAGCCGGGCCTTGGGGCCGAGCGGGCGGTCGAGCCAGCGGGTCTCGACCGGGTAGCTGCGACCCTCGGAGGTGATCACCGGCGCATTGCCCATGAGCGCGGCGACGGGGCCTGCGTCGAGCGTGGCGGACATCGGCAGCAAGATCAGGTCGTCGCGCAGCGCCTCGCGGATTTCGAGGCAGAGGGCGAGGCCGAGATCGGCATTGAGCGAGCGTTCGTGAAATTCGTCAAAGAGCACCGCGCCCACGCCCGGCAGGTCGGGGTCGGATTGGATCATCCGTGTCAGGATGCCTTCGGTCACCACTTCGATCTGGGTGCGGGGGCCGCATTTCGCCTCGCCCCGGATGCGGTAGCCGACGGTGTCGCCGGGGCTCTCGCCCAGCGTTTCCGCCAGCCGTTCGGCGGCGGCGCGGGCGGCGAGGCGGCGCGGTTCGAGCATCAGAATGCGCCCCGAGGTGAGCCCGGCCTGCAAGAGCGCCAGCGGCACCACGGTCGTCTTGCCGGCGCCGGGCGGGGCCTGCAGCACGGCGCGGCCATGGGCGCGCAGGGCAGCCACCAGTTCGGGCAGGCAGTCATGGATGGGCAGGGTCGCGGTCATGGCCGCTTTATCCGTCATCGGCGGGCGATTGGCCAGTGTTCCGGTGGCGGCGCGGTGGCGGCGCGGGGCGGTTCGGGCTGGACATCGGCGCGCGGCCCCGTGCATGTATCGGGTCGGCAAGAAATGGCAGGCGGGGGGACCGGGCGCGACATGAATATCACAGAGCTGAGCGAGCGGATCACGCGCGGCGACCGGCGGGCGCTGTCGCGGGGGATCACCCTTGTGGAAAGCAGCCGCGACGACCATCGCGCGCAGGCGGCGGAGCTGCTCGACCTGTTGCGGGGCAGCGGGCGGGAGGCGCTGCGCATCGGGCTCTCGGGCACGCCGGGGGTGGGCAAATCCACCTTCATCGAAGGCTTTGGCATGTATCTGCTGGACCAAGGCAAGAGCGTCGCGGTTCTGGCGGTTGACCCGTCGAGCGCGCGCTCGGGCGGCTCGATCCTTGGTGACAAGACCCGGATGGAGCGGCTGTCGCGGGCCAAGGGCGCCTTTATCCGGCCTTCGCCGAGCCAGAGTCAGCTTGGCGGTGTGGCGCGGCGGTCGCGGGAGGCGGTGGCGCTCTGCGAGGCGGCGGGGTTCGATGTGGTGCTGATCGAAACGGTGGGCGTCGGCCAGTCCGAGACCATGGTGGCCGAGATGGCCGATCTGTTCTTGCTGCTGCTGGCCCCGGCGGGGGGCGATGAATTGCAAGGCGTCAAGCGCGGCATCATGGAGATTGCCGATCTGATCCTCGTCAACAAGGCCGATGGCGATCTGAAATCCACCGCGATGCGGACCTGTGCGGATTACGCGGGGGCGCTGCGCCTGTTGCGCAAACGGGCGCAGGACCCGGAGGGGTTTCCCAAGGCGATGACGGTCTCGGCGCTGGAACTGGCGGGGTTTTCAGAGGCTTGGGGCGAGATGTGTGCGCTCACCCAGTGGCGGCGTGAGACCGGGCATTTCGCGGCGCGGCGGGCCGAGCAGGCGCGCTATTGGTTCGGGGAAGAGGTGCGGCATGCGCTCTTGGCGCAGTTGCAGAACGGGCCGGCGCGGCAGGATATGGCCGAGCTCGCCGAGGCGGTGGCCGCGGGCGACATGGCGGTGAGCGCCGCCGCCCGCGAGATGCTGAGCCGCTTGGGCCGTTAGGGCGTTTTGCCGAGATCGGCGAGGATCGGGCAATCGGGCCGGTGGTCGCCGGCGCAGGCCTCGACCAGATCGGCGAGCGTGGCGCGCATCTGCCGGAGCTCGGCGATTTTCTCGTCGATCCGGGCGAGGTGGTCGCTGGCCAGCGCCTTGACCTCGGCGCTTTCGCGGTTGCGATCCTCGTAGAGCGTCATCAGCAGGCGGCAATCCTCGATGGAAAAGCCAAGCGCCCGGGCACGGCCGAGAAAGGCCAGCTTGTGCATGTCCTGTTCGCTATAGTCGCGGTAGCCATTGGGGCGGCGCGCGGGCGTCACGAGGCCGATGTCCTCGTAATAGCGGATCGTCTTGGCGGGCAGCCGGGCGCGGTCGGCGACATCTCCGATATTCATGCGGTGACCTCCTGTCTGGCGCGGGCCTGCCCGGCGGGGGTGGTGCCGCCGGGGGTTTCCGAGAGCGCGGCGCTGAGCCCGCGCAGGCGCAGCGCATTGCTGAGCACGAAGACCGAGCTCAGCGCCATGGCCCCGGCCGCCAGCATCGGCGACAGCAGGAGGCCAAAGGCCGGGTAGAGCACGCCCGCCGCCACCGGGATCAGCGCCACGTTATAGCCAAAGGCCCAAACGAGGTTCTGCCTTATGTTGCGCAGCGTGGCGCCCGAGACATGCAGCGCGTTGACCACGCCGCGCAGATCGCCGGACATCAGCACCACATCGGCGCTTTCAATCGCCACATCGGTGCCGGTGCCGATGGCAATGCCGACATCGGCATGGGCGAGGGCGGGCGCGTCATTGATGCCGTCGCCGACAAAGGCGAGCTTTTCGCCATGGGTGCGCAGATGGTCGAGCGCCGCCACCTTGCCGTCGGGCAGCACATCGGCGACCACCGTGTCGATGCCGGCCTCGCGGGCGATGGCGCGGGCGGTGGCCTCTTTGTCGCCGGTGATCATCGCGACCCGCAGGCCCCGGTCATGCAGCGCGGCGATGGCGGCGCGGCTGGCCGGTTTGATCGGGTCCGAGACGCCGATCACGGCGGCGGCCTCTCCGTCGAGCGCCACGTAGAAGGCGGTGCGCCCGCGCTCGGCCATGGCCTCGGCCACCGGGTCAAGATGGGAGCTGTCGACGCCCTCGCGGGCGAGCAGCCGGGCGGCACCAACCAGCACCTCTTTGCCCGCCACCATGGCCGTGACGCCATGGCCTGCGATGGCCTCGAAATCGCTGGCCTCGAGCGTTGCCACGCCTTCCGCGCGAGCGGCGCGCAGGATGGCTTCGGCGATGGGGTGTTCCGAGCGGGCCTCGACCGCGGCGACGGCGGCGAGAAGATCGGCGCGGGTCACGCCCTCGGCCAGATGCAGATCGGTGAGCTCCGGGCGGCCTTCGGTGATGGTGCCGGTCTTGTCAAAGGCCACGATGTCGATCTCGGAGAGCTGTTGCAGCGCGTCGCCCTTGCGAAAGAGCACGCCGAGCCCGGCGGCGCGGCCGGTGCCGACCATGATCGAGGTCGGCGTGGCGAGCCCCATGGCACAGGGGCAGGCGATGATCAGCACCGAGACCGCCGCCACCAGCGCGTGCGAGAGCGCCGGGCTCGGCCCGAAGGCGAGCCATGCGGCGAGCGTGGCCAGCGCCACGGCGATCACCGCGGGCACGAACCAGAGGGTGATCCGGTCCACCAGACCCTGGATCGGCAGGCGGGCGCCTTGCGCCTCTTCGACCATGCGGATGATCTGGGCCAGGGTGGTGTCCGCGCCGACGCGGGTGGCGCGGAACTCGAAGCTGCCGGTGCCGTTGACGGTGCCGCCGGTGACCGCATCGCCGGGGGTTTTCGCCACGGGCAGCGGCTCGCCGGTGATCATGCTCTCGTCGATATTGGCGCGGCCTTCGGTCAGCTCGCCATCGACGGGGATGCGTTCGCCGGGGCGCACCACGAGGATGTCACCGGGCTGCAGATCGTCGACGGCGCGGGTGGTGATCTCGCCATCGACGCGGACGCGGGCCTCTTTGACCTGCAGGCCGAGAAGTTTCTCGATGGCGGCCCCGGTGCGGCCGCGGGCGCGGGCCTCCATCCAGCGGCCCAGCAGGATGAGCACGACGATCACCGCCGCCGCCTCGAAATAGACGGCGCGGGCGGAGGCGGGCAGCAGCGCGGGCGCAAAGAGCGCCACCAGCGAATAGAGATAGGCGGCCCCGGTGCCGAGCGCCACGAGGCTGTTCATGTCGGGCGCGCCGCGAAAGAGCGCGGGAAAGCCCTTGGTGTAGAAGCTGCGGCCGGGGATGAAGAGCACGAGGCTGGTGAGGAGGAACTGAAGGATCCAGCTCGTCTCATGGCCGATGCTCTGGCCGATCAGCGCGTGCATGCCGGGGATCACATGGCTGCCCATTTCCAGCACGAAGACCGGCAGGGCGAGGGCGGCGGCAAACCAGGTGCGGCGGGCGAGATGGCGGGCCTCTTCGGCCTTGCGCGCGCTTTGCGTCGGGCGGGGCGTTGTGGCGTTATCGGTGCCGCCACCATCCGGGCCGCCATCTGGGCCACCGGAGCGCAATGTCGCCGGGTAGCCCGCGTCGCGGGCGGCTTTGAGCACGGCTTGCACGTCGCCCGCGCCCTCGGCGAGGGTGACCGAGGCGCTTTCAGCGGCAAGGTTCACATGGGCGTCGATCACGCCGGGGGCGGCGGCCAGCGCCTTTTGCACCCGGCCGACGCAGGAGGCGCAGGACATGCCGGCGATGTCGAGCCGCAGCTCTTGGGTGCGGGCCGGGTAGCCTGCCGCCTCAAGCGCCGCGATGGCGGCGGCGAGGCCGGTGGCGTCGGTTGTGATGCGGGCGCTTTCATTGGCGAGGTTCACATGGGCCTCGGAGACGCCGGGGGCGGATTTGAGCGCCGCCTCGGCCCGTCCCACGCAGGAGGCACAGGAGAGGTTTGAGAGCGAAAGCTGATATGTCTGGGCCGTGGTCATGGCTGATGTCCTATGAGTCGCTGGGCCCCGATATGGGGGCCGATCGACATCTCATATAAGGCTTCCAGTCACTGGAGGGTCAAGAGGTATTTTTCGGGCGCTTTTGCCGTGCCCTTTCAGGCCTCTGCGCCCGGGGCCGGCGCGGTGCAGGGGTATTTGCCACCAGAAAGAGCAGGGGCGCGTGCGATGCGGCGGGCGGGGCGGCGATTGCGGGTGACGCCCATCTGGGGGTGTGCTAGGCCAAGGGCATGAGCCAGCTGCCCAGTAAGGACGAGATCCTGCAATGGATTTCGGACAACCCGACCGAGACTTCGAAACGTGACATCGCCCGTGCCTTTGGCATCAAGGGTGCGGCGAGGATCGACCTCAAACGCATCCTCAAGGAGCTTGAGGCCGAGGGTCATCTCGAGAAACGCAAGAAGACCTATCGCGATCCCGACCGTTTGCCGCCGGTGGCGGTGATGCGGGTCGGCGTGCCCGATGCCGATGGCGATCTTTTCGCGCATCCGATGGAATGGGCGGGCGAGGGCGAGGCGCCCGTGGCGTTGATCGTGGCCAAGCCGGGCGATCCGGCGCTGGGCGAGGGCGATCAGGTGTTGTTGCGCCTGCAGGAGGTGGCGGATGAGGACCACGCCTATGAAGGGCGGCTCATCCGGCGGATCGGGACCAATCCGCGCAAGGTGCTGGGGATTTTTCGCGCCGGGTCCGAGGGCGGACGCATTCACCCGATCGACAAGGGCGATGACAAGGAATGGATCGTCGCGGCGGAGGCCGTGGCGGGGGCCAAGGATGGCGAGCTTGTCGAGGCGGAGCAGGCCGGGCCCAAGGGCCGTATGGGCCTGCCGCGGGCGCGGATCGTGGCGCGGCTCGGGGATCCGAGCGCGCCCAAGGCCGTGTCGCTCATCGCGATCCATCAGCATGGCATTCCCGATGAGTTTCCCGATGAGGTGATCGCCGAGGCGGATGCGATGAAACCTGCGGGGCTCGACGGGCGGGAGGATCTGCGTGAGCTGCCCCTGGTCACCATCGACCCGTCGGATGCGCGGGATCATGATGACGCCTGTTTCGCCCATGAGGATGACGACCCGAAGAACGCTGGCGGGCATGTGATCTGGGTCGCGATTGCCGATGTGGCGCATTATGTGACGCCGGGCTCGGCGCTCGACCGGGAGGCGAAAAAGCGCGGCAATTCCAGCTATTTCCCCGATCGCGTCGTGCCGATGCTGCCGGATCGGCTGTCGGGCGATCTTTGTTCGCTGCATGAGGGCGTGCCGCGCGCCTGTCTGGCGGTGCGGATGCAGATCGATGCCCATGGTCAGAAGATCGGCCATCGCTTTGTGCGGGGGCTCATGAAGTCGCCCGCCTCGCTGCATTACCAAGAGGTGCAGGCGGCGATGGATGGCGCGCCGAATGAGAAAGTCGCGCCCCTGATGGAGGAGGTGATCCGGCCGCTCTATGCCGCCTATGACGCGCTCTGCGATGCGCGGGCGGCGCGCCAGCCTCTCGATCTCGACCTGCCGGAGCGCAAGGTGGTGCTCAGCGAGGAGGGCGAGGTTCTGTCGGTGAATTTCACCGAGCGGCTCGATGCGCATCGGTTGATCGAAGAATTCATGATCCTCGCCAATGTGGCGGCGGCGGAAACCTTGCTGGCGAAGAAATCGCCGCTGCTGTTGCGGGTGCATGAAGAACCCGCGCCTGAAAAGCTCGATGCGCTGCGCGACGTGGCGGAGACGGCGGGGCTCAGCCTGGCCAAGGGGCAGGGGCTCAAGACCATGCATCTCAACCGTCTTTTGAAGGCGGCGGAGGGCACGGATCATGCCGAGCAGATCAACATGGCGACGCTGCGGGCGATGACCCAGGCCTATTATTCGCCGGCGAATTTCGGGCATTTCGGCCTGTCTCTCAAATCCTATGCGCATTTCACCTCGCCCATTCGGCGCTATGCCGATCTCGTGGTGCATCGGGCGCTGATTTCGGTGCATGGCTGGGGCGAGGATGGGCTGTCGCCGCAGGAGGTGGAGCGGCTCGAACAGACGGCGGAGCATATTTCGCAGACCGAGCGGCGGTCGATGCTGGCTGAACGCGACACCAATGACCGCTATCTCGCGGCCTTTCTCAGCGAGCGGGTCGGCGAGGAATTTTCCGGCAAGATCAGTGGTGTGGCGCGGTTTGGCGTCTTTGTCCGGCTGGACGAGACGGGGGCGGACGGGCTCATCCCGATGCGCAGCCTTGGGCGCGAGTATTTCCATTTTGACGCGGAGAGCGCGACGCTCACCGGGCAGGACAGTGGCCGGGTGATCGGCATGGGGCAGCGGGTGACCGTGAAGCTTGCCGAGGCGGTGCCGGTGACGGGGGGGATCGCCCTCGAGCTGGTGTCCATCGAGGGCAAGGCGGTCAAGCGCGGCGCCTCGGCACGGCGCGGATCGGCGCCCCGGCGCAAGCAGGGCCAAGCCAAGCGCAAGGGCGCCAAGATGAAACGCAAGGTCGAGCGGCGGCGGAAGTAACCCGTCAGGGCGCAATCAGGGCAGGGTAAACCTTGTGTCGCGCTGGCTGATCATCTGGTCGCCGCGCCATAGGGTTGCGCGGCCGAGGTAGGCGCCGGGCGGCCAGCGGTCGGTCTTGCGTTTCTTGCCAGCGGCGCGAAAGAGCCGGGCCTGCGATGTTTTGAGCAGGGCGCGGTGGCGGATGATCTGGCCTTGGGGGCCGGTGATCTCAAGCTCGATCACATCGCCTTGGCGTCCGCCATGGGCAAAGGCCCAGAGCACCAGCGCCGGGGCCTCGGCGGTGACCTCACGTGGGGCGGTGCCGGCGCGGATCGCGTCATACTCTGGCACGAGGGGCGCAAAGCCCAGATCCATCACCCCGCCGGTCGTGGCGCTGATGTCGGGGGCCCAGAGGGTGGCCTCGGGCGGCGTGTCGCAGCCCGTGACGCCGTCGGGCGCGAAAGGGTCGACGACGCGCCCCTCATGGCGCAGGGTGAGGTGGAGATGGGGAAACTCGGTCCGCCCCGAGAGGCCGATGCGACCCAGTGGCGTGCCGGTGGTGACCATATCGCCGGGGGCGAGCGTGATCGAGCCCTCTGCCATATGGCAATATTGGCTCGTCCAGCCGCCCTCATGTTCAAGGATCAGCCCATTGCCGCAATCGCGCCCGCCGAGCGCCTCCGGCGCGTCGCGGTCGTAGGTTGCGTCTTTCATGTCACTGCGGGCGGCGGTGACGCGGCCCGGCGCGATGGCCAGAACGCCCACGTGGCGCGCGAGATCGGCCTCGGTGGCGAGGGCGAAATCGGTGCCTTTGTGGCCGTCATAGGTCTGATCGCCGCAGGTGAGTTCGCGCGTGCCGGGACCGGGGTCGTGATCGACATATTGTTGGAGGAAACAATCCTGCCCGAGTGTGCAATCGACCGGCAGGGCAAAGCGCGGCAGCGGGTCGGCCTGTGCGGCGCTGGCCCATGAAAAGGCCGCCGCGATGAGACACGCGGCGGCCCTTGGTGGGGTGAGGCCCAGGGTCACTCGGCCGTGAGAAGCGGCGGCTTCTTGCGGGTGATCCGGGGGTGATCCGGCCCGTCGAGCCGCAGATCGATCTTGCCGTCCTTGATGCCGACCTTGACGATCCCGCCCTTGGCGAGCTTGCCAAAGAGCAGCTCTTCGGCGAGGGGCTTTTTGATATGTTCCTGAATGACGCGGCCAAGCGGGCGCGCGCCCATCTTGGAATCATACCCCTTGTCAGCGAGCCATTCGGCGGCCTTGGGCGTGAGTTCGATGGTGACCTTGCGATCGAGAAGCTGCGCCTCGAGCTGCAGCACGAATTTCTCGACCACCTGCAGGATGACCTCCTTGGGCAGGGCGCCAAAGCTGATCACCGCATCGAGACGGTTGCGGAATTCCGGGGTGAAGGTCCGCTCGATCGCGGCGGTGTCTTCGCCCTCGCGGCGGTCGCGGCCAAAGCCGATGGCCTCTTTCGCCTGTTCCGCGGCCCCGGCGTTCGAGGTCATGATCAGGATCACGTTGCGGAAATCCACGGTGCGCCCGTTGTGATCGGTGAGCTGGCCATGATCCATGACCTGCAGCAGGATGTTGTAGACATCCGGATGCGCCTTTTCGATCTCGTCGAGGAGCAGCACGCAATGGGGATGCTGATCGACCCCGTCGGTCAAAAGACCGCCCTGATCGAAGCCGACATAGCCCGGAGGCGCGCCGATGAGACGCGACACGGCGTGTTTCTCCATATATTCCGACATGTCAAAGCGCAGAAGTTCCACGCCCAGCGTCATGGAGAGCTGTTTGGCGACCTCGGTCTTGCCGACGCCCGTGGGACCGGCAAAGAGATAGTTGCCGATGGGTTTCTCGGGCTCGCGCAGACCGGCCCGGGCGAGCTTGATCGCCGAGCTGAGCGCCTCGATGGCGGTGTCCTGACCGAACACGACCCGCTTGAGCGAGGCGGCGAGATCCTTGAGCACCTCGGCATCGTCCTTGGAGACGTTCTTGGGCGGGATGCGCGCGATCTTGGCGACGACCTCTTCGATCTCCTTGGTGCCGATGCTCTTGCGGCGTTTGGAAGCGGCGAGCAGATGCTGCGCCGCGCCCGCCTCGTCGATCACGTCGATCGCCTTGTCGGGAAGCTTGCGGTCGTTGATATAGCGCGAGCTCAGTTCAACGGCGGTCTGGATCGCGTCATTGGTGTATTTGACCGAATGGTGATCCTCGAAATAGGGTTTGAGCCCTTTGAGGATCTTGACCGCGTCTTCGACCGAAGGCTCCACCACGTCGATTTTCTGGAACCGGCGCGACAGGGCGCGGTCCTTTTCGAAATGCTGGCGGAATTCCTTGTAGGTGGTCGAGCCCATGCAGCGCAGCTTGCCGCCTTGCAGCGCGGGTTTGAGCAGGTTGGACGCATCCATCGCGCCGCCAGAGGTGGCCCCGGCGCCGATCACGGTATGGATCTCGTCGATGAAGAGCACCGCGTCGGGGTGGTTTTCCAGCTCAGTCATCACCGCCTTGAGCCGCTCTTCGAAATCGCCGCGATAGCGGGTGCCCGCCAGAAGCGCGCCCATGTCGAGCGAATAGATCGTCGTCTTGGACAGGATTTCCGGGGTCTCGCCCTTGACGATCTTATAGGCGAGGCCTTCGGCGATGGCGGTCTTGCCGACACCGGGATCGCCCACCAGAAGCGGGTTGTTCTTGCGGCGGCGGCAGAGCACCTGAATGCAGCGCTCAACCTCGGAGGCGCGGCCGATCAGCGGATCGACATCACCGGCGCGCGATTTCTGATTGAGATCAACGCAGTATTTGGCCAGCGCGCTTTCGCCTTCCTGCACCTGTTCGGTGCCGTCGCCGCCGCTGTGGCTGCTGCTGCTGTCTTCGGCATCCGCACCGGTGACCGGGCGGCTCTCGCCAAAGGCGGGATCCTTGGCGACACCGTGGGCGATGTAATTCACCGCGTCATAGCGCGTCATGTCCTGTTCTTGCAGGAAGAAGGCGGCGTTGCTTTCGCGTTCGGCAAAGATCGCCACCAGCACATTGGCGCCGGTGACCTCGGTGCGGCCCGAGGATTGGACATGGATGGCGGCGCGTTGAATCACGCGCTGAAACGCGGCGGTGGGAACCGCCTCGGAGCCTTCGATGTCGGTGACCAGATTGCTCAGCTCTTCGTCGATGAAATCGACGAGCGTGCCGCGCAGTTCTTCGGTGTCGACGCTACACGCCTTCATCACGCGGGCTGCGTCGGGTTCATCGACCAGCGCCAGCAAAAGATGTTCCAATGTTGCGAACTCATGGCGTCGCGCGTTGGCAAGGGCCAGCGCGGCATGAATTGCCTGCTCAAGTGTGTTTGAGAATGAAGGCACTGTTGTGCTCCTTCTTATTTGGTCCCGGACACGGCATGTCCTTTGACCTTGGCCTCATACCCTTAAAGTTTGGTCGATATCCCCGTAGCTTCAAGGTTTTTCTGTCACAAAATGCTCACTTTTCCTGACAATGCTGCACTTATGCGTGTGGCGCGGGTCAGAAACGGTCTTTGCGGTGTCGGATTTCGGCGAAAACCTCGGCATCGGACGCATCGCCCATGTCGAGGGCGGATTTGAGCGCCGGGTCGGAAGCCCGCAAAAACGGATTGGTGGCCAGTTCGTCGGATAGGGTGGAAGGGACGGTCGGTTGGTTGGCAGAGCGCGCGGTGGCGATCCGCTCGGCTCTTGATATAAGCGCGGAATTCGCCGGGTCAATGGACAAGGCAAAGCGCGCGTTGGCGGCGGTATATTCATGGCCCGAGCAGATCGTCGTCTCGGGCGGCAGGGCGGCCAGTTTCGACAGGCTCTGCCACATCTGATCCATCGTGCCCTCGAACACCCGGCCACAGCCGAGCGCCATCAGGCTATCGGCGGTGAAGGCCACGGCGCTTTGCGGAAAATGCAGGGCGATATGGCCGATCGTGTGGCCTGAGACGTCGAACACATGGCCGGTCTCGCCACCGATGTCGACCGTGCCGCCATCGCGCAATGCGATGTCGAGCGGCGGCAGGCGGTGGGCATCGGCGGCATTGCCAGCGACCTTGGCTTGATGTTCAGCCAGCAGTTCGGGCAGGCCCTGCACATGGTCGTCATGGTGATGGGTGAGGATCACGAGGCTGGCCTGCCAGCCCCGTTCGGCCAGTACCGCCGTGATCGGCGCGGCCTCGGGCACGTCGACCACGGCGGTGGCTCCGGTGCCCGGATCATGGGCGAGATAGGCATAATTGTCGCTCAGACATGGGACGGTAACGATTTCCAGCGCCATGATATTTCCCCCTCGATGCAATGCTGCTAGGGTCATGGTGACTGATCCGGGGCAGGGCTGCAATGCATCTAGACGTGCAGGATCTGAGGAATTTCTATTACCGCAGCGCGCTGGGCCGCGCGGCGCAGAAAACCTTGCGCCAAGAGCTGTTGAAATTCTGGCCCGAAGCCAAGGGGCAGACGGTGGCGGGCTTTGGCTTTGCGGTGCCCTTCCTGCGCCCTTATCTGAGCGAGGCGCGGCGGGTGGTGGGGCTGATGCCGGCGCAGCAGGGGGTGATTGCCTGGCCGCAGGGGATGCCGAATGTCAGCGTTTTATGCGAAGAGACCTCCTGGCCCTTGGAAACTGGGCGGATCGACAAGCTCTTGCTGGTGCATGCGCTGGAGGTGAGCGAGCGGCCCGGCGACCTTTTGGAGGAATGCTGGCGGGCGCTGGGGCCGGGGGGATCGGCGATTTTCGTGCTGCCGAACCGGGCCGGGCTGTGGTCGCGGAGCGACCGCACGCCCTTTGGCTATGGCCGTCCCTATTCGCAAGGACAGCTCGAAACCTTGTTGAAAACCAAGGGCTTCCTGCCTGAGCGCCATGTCACGACCCTCTATCAGCCGCCGAGCGAGCGGCGGTTCTGGCGCAAGACCGCCGGGATGTGGGAGCGGCTTGGCGGCAAGATCGAGATCATCGGCGCGGGCGGGGTTCTCATGGTGGAGGCCAGCAAACGGGTGCAGGGCCAGACCGGGACCGGGGTCAAGGACGCGGTGCGCAACCCGCTCGAAGTGCTGCAACCGAAGCCCAAGGTAAAGCCGATCTGAGCCGCAAAATGGCCTGTCGGTATTCCGTCGGTAGAACGACAGTATCGCGACTGTGGCGGAAATTGGCCATTGAGCGGGGGCTGCGACCGGGGATCACGCCCGAGGATTATTTCCCGCGCTGACACAAATTCCATCTGGATTTCCAACGCGATCTTTGCCAATTTCATTTGCATACGAAGTACTTGAGGGCCTGTGTGCGAGAGCGCGGGCCCCGTGCAGCCCCGGCTTTGCTCGCACAGGCCCGGTTGCCTTTTGCCAGCCAGTGACCCCGGACAACAACCCAGCCCATCGGCAAGGTGGCCATGACGCTTATGAAACGACTCTGTCTCACGCTTTATGTCCTGCTGCTGCGGCAGTGCGGGCTGCGGGCATTGCGGCGGGGCGATTATGGCCGGGCCCGGCAATTGACCGACCGGATTCGGCGGCTTGAGGGCAAAAAGCAGCGCTGAGGTGAGGGCGCGGAGGCCCAGCAGAGACCCGACAGATCAGAAGAAGGCGGCGAGCGCGGTGGCGGGTTGGTCGTCGCAGGGCGGCTGTAGATGCGCGCCCCGGGCGAGGGTGCGGTCAATCAGGGCGCGGGCTTGCTTGCCGGTGAGCAAGGGCCGGGCCGGGGTCTTGGCACAGCCATAGAGCGCGCGGGGCAGGCGGTGGCCGGCCGCGTCGCGAAACTGGCCCAGAGTGAGCGCCTCGCTCGATTGCGGGCCGAGCATCAGGCTTTCGACCAGCGCGCCGCTGGCGTCGATGACCTCATGCCGGTCGAACAGCAGATGCATATAGATGAGATCGGGCGGAGTGTTGTCGATCTCGGCGATCTCGGAGGTGGCAAATTGAATGGCGGGGATCAGCACCTCGTCCTCGCCCACCATATGGTCGGCCACCTTGCTGCGCAAAAGCACGCGATGTTGCCGCGAGAGATAGAGATCGGCCAGCGGCACCCCGGGGGCCAGCGCATCGCGGCGCAGCAGGATCGGCCGGGTCTTGGGCTCGGCGGCAAAGAGTGCGGCGGGCATCTTGGCCTGACCGATCCACCGCAAGGGCTGATAGCCATGGTCGAGGGTCCAGACCAGATCGCCCGCCCGCAATTTATGGCAGGGGCGATAGCCGAGCGGCGTGCGCACCGGCACCTCCGAGGTCAGGCAGAGGATCGAGCTGCCGAGGGAAATCGTGCCGTAATATTCATTGCCATAGACATCCCATTGATAGCTCTGTCCGATGTTGAGATTGGTGAAGTCGAGCACCGGATCCGAGCTGGCACCCTCGGCGGCACCGCTTTTGGCGACGATGGCGCCTTGGCTCTTGGCACCGTAGAAATCGACGACCTGACCCTCGGTGGTGTTGGTCAGCGCGATGGCCGAGCCTTCGTTGCCGTCGCTGGTGCCGCTCTTGATGCCGACGGACACGATATAGATGGTGAAATTCGGATTGTCGGGATGGGGGACGGGGGACAGGCTCGACAGGCGCACTTCGCCGCCGGGGATGCCGGCGTTGCTGTGCAGGTTGCCATTGTGGCGGTAGACGCTGACCACGAAATCATCGGGGTCGTCATTGGGACCGAGGGTGATCTCGACCCATTCGGTCGCGGCGGCCGATCCTCTGAAATTCAGTTCTGAGATAAACGCCATGAACCTGCTGCCCGCGTTTTTGTCGAACTTGTGATTTTCTTATAATTTAAGGCTTAAATTGCGGCGATTTTTAGGCAGCTCGCGTTCTGCGGGTATTGGGCGCGCCTGGGCGGCGGCCTCAGGCGGGTGGCTCCGAGGTCTGGCGCGGCTCTGTCGGACGCAAAAAAACGCGGCCGGAGACCCGGCCGCGTTGCGCGCTTTGGAGGGGGGAGGGCCGGCGGCAGGTGTCACCGCCGGACCAGCGCGGATCAGGTCAGAACAGCCCAGATCAGACCTGAACAGATGGGGCTCGGCCCGGGCTTTAGACGGTGGCCGCCGCCTCATCAGCCGCCGGAGTGGCCGCCGGGGTCGCATCGGGGGCTGCCGCCGGAGTGGACTCGGGGCTGGCCGCCGGCGTTGTCTCGGGGCTGGTATCCGGGCTGGTGTCGGCGGCGGGCGCCACGAAGCTGATGTCGGACTGGGTGATCGTCGCGCCATTGGTGAGCTGGATCAGCAGATCGGGGCGGTTCTCATAGCTCAGCCGCAGCTCTGTTGGGCTCTCATCCGTGCCGGGGGTGATGTCGACGCTCGAGGGCTCTTCGCTGGTGATCTGCAGCATGTCCTCCTCGGGGTCGAAATCGCTGATGACGATGGCGGCCAGCTCTTCGGGCGTGGCGCCTTCGGCCTCGTGGCTGATGTTGAACGTATCGGCCCCTTCGCCGCCGGTGAGGCTGCTGGTCTCGGTGCCATCGGCCTCCGAGGGGGTGGTGATCGAGAGCAGATCGTCGCCTGCGCCGCCGTCGAGCGTCGCGCCCGCATAGGCCGAGAGGCTGTCGTCGCCGGACCCGCCGCGCAGGGTGGCGGTGCTGTCCTCGGCGGCGGTGAGCGTGTCATCGCCCGCGCCACCATTGCCCAGAGCCGCCTCCGAGACAGTCAGCAGGTCATCGCCCGCGCCGCCATGACCATGGGCCTCGCCGGAGATGTTGAGCGTGTCATTGCCCTCGCCGCCAAAGCCGGTGGCCTCGCCCGAGAGGGTCAGGGTGTCATTGCCGTTCTCGCCAACCAGCCGCGTGCTGCCGTCGCCGGTCAGCGTATCGTGGCCAGAGCCGCCGCTGGCGCGGGCGTTTTCAGTGGCGTTCAGCGTGTCATTGCCGACGCCGCCATCGCCACGGGCGTTGTCGTCGAGGGTCAGCAGATCGTCGCCGGTGCCGCCCTGGGCAAGCGAATTGTCGGTGGCGGTGAGCGTGTCATTGCCCTCGCCGCCGGCGATGGTGGCCTGATGCGTGCTAAAGAGCGTGTCATTGCCCAGATGGCCCGAGGCCTGCGCGGTGTTCGCCGCGTGGATCGTGTCATCGCCGTCGCCGCCAAAGCCGGTGGCGCTGTCGGTCAGGGTGATCGTGTCATTGCCGTCGCGGCCTAGCATGGTGGCATTGCCGGAGCCGGTGAGCGTGTCATCGCCCTGGGTTCCGTGCACGACGTCTTCGTCGTCGCCGGTGAAGTCGTCACCGGCCATGCCGGGGAGTTCCATATCGGGGTTTTCTTCGGGCGGATTGTCGTCATCGTCGTCGGTCAGAGCATCAACGAGGAAGAAGGTACCGCCGATCAGGGCCAGGCTGGCCAGTATTATAATTTCCATCACACACCTGTGTACTTGTTAACATTGTCACTCGCATCGAAGTCACGCGCCTCGACGCCACTTGCATCGAACCAAGGTCGATCGCGTGAACCACTGGGCGGGAAACAGGGCCGCCGAATACAGTCGGGGCCAAACCCAAGGCGCACGCTCAAAAACCACAACCTCTTAACGAGGCGTTAATAAAGTTTAATCAAGGCAGAAAGGTGGAACCTGTCAAGGTGGATGGCGAAATGATGGTAAATTCGCCGCCCTCCGACGGCCATTGTTTCGCAAGGGGCGTCAATGGCGCGGATGGGCGGGCATTGTCGCAAGGGATGCGGAAGGGAATCGCTGGGCGCGCGCCTCTCGGACCGCGGGGCCGTGGCTGTGGCATCCGCGGGCGACGGGCCGGGGCCGTGCCGGTTTGCGACATTGGAATGTGCGCTGAGCCGGGGGATTTGTCGCAAAAGTTTTACGATAGCGGTAACGCCGCACCCTCGAATTTGCCGCGATCCGCGCCATGTCACGATTCTTGGGAGGAATCCGGGTAATTTTTTTACCCTGCAATCTTGACACAAACCGTCGCACCTAAGGTAAGCCCTTGGCCGGTCTCAGTTTTCCGGGATTTGGCCCGGAGGCCAAGCCGCTTGCCCGCTTGGCAAGGCTCTGCTAGACCCACGCCGATCACAGTGATTTGAGCCGCTCAAGGCTCTCCAACGCCCCCGGAGGCAGGTGTCTGCCTGAATACCGGGGCCAACTGTCGGAAGGGTGGACGTGTCGGAAACAGCTTCGATTTCCTCCGGTATCGCCGCGCGCTATGCGACGGCGATTTTTGAACTCGCGCAGGACAGCAGCGCGCTGCCGAAGCTGGAGGCAGGCGTTGACGCGCTCGCTGAGGCTTTGGAGACCAGTGCCGATCTGCGTGCCATGATTGCTTCGCCGGTCATCAGCCGGGCCGAGCAAGGTGCGGCGATCGCCGCGCTGGCCAAGAAGATGAAACTGCCGGCCGAGCTGAGCCAGGGTCTGGCGCTGATGGCCGAAAAGCGCCGTCTGTTCACGCTGCCCCAGCTGGTCAAGTCGCTGCGTGCGATGCTGGCCGAGCATAAGGGTGAAGTGACCGCCGAGGTGACCAGTGCCAAGGCGCTGACCAAGACCCAGGCGGACAAGCTGGCCAAGACGCTGAAATCCAGCGTCGGCAAGGATGTCAAAATCAATGCGACCGTCGATGAAAGCCTCATTGGCGGTCTTGTCGTGAAAATGGGCTCGAAGATGATCGATACCTCGATCCGCTCGCGTCTCAATTCTCTCCAGAATGCAATGAAAGAGGTCGGATAAATGGGTATCCAAGCTGCAGAGATTTCTGCGATCCTTAAGGACCAGATCAAGAATTTCGGCAAGGATGCCGAAGTGGCCGAGGTTGGCCGGGTTCTGTCGGTCGGTGACGGTATTGCCCGTGTGCATGGTCTCGACAATGTTCAGGCCGGTGAGCTGGTGGAATTCCCCGGCGCGGTCATGGGTATGGCGCTCAACCTCGAGACCGACAACGTCGGTGTCGTGATCTTCGGCTCTGACCGTCAGATCAAGGAAGGCGACGTCGTCAAGCGGACCAAGTCGATCGTGGACGTTCCGATCGGGGACGAGCTGCTCGGCCGCGTCGTTGACGCGCTCGGCAACCCGCTCGACGGCAAAGGCCCGATCGGTGCCGCCAAGCGTGGGCTCGCCGACGTCAAGGCCCCCGGCATCATCCCGCGTAAATCGGTGCATGAGCCGATGGCGACCGGCCTCAAGTCGGTGGACGCGATGATCCCCGTTGGCCGTGGCCAGCGTGAGCTCATCATCGGCGACCGTCAGACCGGCAAGACCGCGATTGCGCTCGACACGATGCTGAACCAGAAATCCTACAACGAAGCCGCCGGCGACGACGAGAGCAAGAAGCTCTACTGCGTCTACGTGGCCGTGGGTCAGAAGCGTTCGACCGTGGCGCAGCTGGTGAAGAAGCTCGAAGAGAACGGCGCCATGGAATATTCCATCGTCGTCGCCGCGACCGCCTCGGACCCCGCGCCGATGCAGTTCCTCGCGCCCTATTCGGCAACCGCCATGGCGGAGCATTTCCGCGACAACGGCCGTCACGCGCTCATCGTTTATGATGACCTGTCGAAACAGGCCGTGTCCTATCGTCAGATGTCGCTGCTGCTGCGTCGCCCGCCCGGGCGTGAAGCCTATCCCGGTGACGTTTTCTACCTCCACTCGCGTCTGCTCGAGCGTTCGGCCAAGCTCAACGAAGACAATGGCGCGGGCTCGCTGACGGCGCTGCCGATCATCGAAACCCAAGGTGGCGACGTGTCGGCCTTTATTCCGACCAACGTGATCTCGATCACCGACGGTCAGATCTTCCTCGAGACCGAGCTGTTCTACCAGGGCATCCGCCCCGCCGTGAACACCGGTCTGTCGGTGAGCCGCGTGGGCTCGTCGGCGCAGACCAACGCGATGAAATCGGTCGCCGGTCCGGTGAAACTGTCGCTCGCCCAGTATCGCGAGATGGCGGCCTTCGCCCAGTTCGGGTCGGATCTCGACGCCGCCACCCAGCAGCTGCTGAACCGTGGTGCGCGCCTGACCGAGCTGATGAAACAGCCGCAATACGCGCCGCTGACCAACGCCGAAATCGTCTGCGTGATCTACGCCGGCACCAACGGCTACCTCGACAAGATCGCCGTCAATCAGGTCGGCCGCTTTGAAGAGGGTCTGCTGAACCACATGCGCACCAAGCGCAAGGACGTGCTCGACTGGATCACCAACGAAGATCCGAAGATCAAGGGTGAGGCCGAGGACAAGCTCAAGGCTGCTCTGGACGAGTTCGCGGCCGACTTCGCATAAGGGGGGACGAGGCAATGCCGAGTCTTAAGGACCTTAAAAACAGGATCGAGTCGGTCAAATCGACCCGCAAGATCACCAAGGCCATGCAAATGGTGGCCGCCGCAAAACTGCGGCGGGCCCAGGATGCCGCCGAACAATCGCGCCCTTATACGGAGCGGTTCAACGCGGTCATGGCCAAGCTTGCCGCCTCGGTCGGGGATAGCGATAGCGCCCCCCGTCTGCTGCGTGGCACCGGATCGGATCAGGTTCAGCTCTTGGTGGTCTTGACCGCCGAGCGCGGCCTGTGCGGCGGCTTCAACACGAATATCGTGAAGCGGGCCAAGGTCGAGGCGCAAAAGCTTCTGGCCGAAGGCAAGACCGTCAAGATCCTCACCGTTGGCAAGAAGGGGCGCGACGCGCTCAAACGCGAATATAGCGCGCATTTCGTCGGTCATGTCGACCTGAGCGAAGTGAAGAATCTCGGCTATGGCGATGCGCAATCCATCGCCGCCGATATTCTGGCACGCTTTGACGCGGGCGAGTTCGACGTGGCGAAGATCTTCTTCTCGCGTTTCGAAAACGTTGTGAGCCAGGTTCCGACCATGCAGCAGGTGATCCCTGCCGATGTGGCCGAGGCCGAGGCTGGTGACGAGGATGCCGCAGCGGGCGTGGTCTATGACTACGAACCCAGCGAAGAGGCCATTCTGGCCGATCTGCTGCCGCGCGGTGTGGCCACTGCGATCTTTAGCGCGCTGCTGGAGAACGGGGCCTCGGAACAGGGCGCGCGGATGTCCGCCATGGACAACGCCACCCGCAACGCCGGCGAGATGATCGACAAGCTGACCATCGAGTTCAACCGCTCGCGTCAGGCCGTCATCACCAACGAGCTTATTGAAATTATTTCGGGCGCTGAGGCGCTCTAAGAGACCGGAGACGAAACATGGCAAATGCAAAAGGCACAATCACTCAGGTGATCGGCGCCGTGGTGGACGTTCAGTTCGGCGACCACCTGCCCGAAATTCTGAACGCCCTGACCACCGACAACAACGGCAAGAAACTGGTCCTCGAAGTGGCCCAGCACCTTGGTGAGAACACCGTGCGGACCATCGCGATGGACAGCACCGAGGGTCTCGTGCGCGGTCAGGAAGTGACCGACACCGACGGCCCGATCACCGTGCCCGTCGGCAACGCCACCCTGGGCCGTATCCTCAACGTCGTGGGCGAGCCCGTGGACGAGGGTGCCCCGATCAAGGCAACCGAAACCCGCGCCATCCACCAAGAAGCGCCCGAGTTCCAAGAACAGTCGACCGAGTCGGAAGTTCTGGTCACCGGGATCAAGGTGGTTGACCTGCTGGCCCCCTACGCAAAAGGCGGCAAGATCGGCCTCTTCGGCGGTGCCGGCGTGGGCAAGACCGTTCTCATCATGGAACTGATCAACAACATCGCCAAAGTGCACTCGGGTTTCTCGGTGTTCGCCGGTGTGGGTGAGCGGACCCGTGAGGGCAACGACCTCTATCACGAGATGATCGAATCCAACGTTATCAACCCCGATAACCTGGAAGAGAGCCAAGTGGCCCTCGTCTACGGTCAGATGAACGAACCTCCGGGAGCGCGTATGCGTGTGGCCCTGACCGGTCTGACCCTGGCCGAGCAGTTCCGCGACCAGTCCGGGACCGACGTTCTGTTCTTCGTCGACAACATCTTCCGCTTTACCCAAGCCGGTTCGGAAGTGTCGGCCCTTCTTGGTCGTATTCCTTCGGCTGTGGGCTATCAGCCGACGCTGGCGACCGACATGGGCGCGATGCAGGAACGCATCACCTCGACCAAATCGGGTTCGATCACCTCGGTGCAGGCCGTCTACGTTCCCGCGGACGACCTTACCGACCCCGCGCCTGCGACCTCGTTCGCGCACCTCGACGCCACCACCGTTCTGTCGCGTGCCATCTCCGAGCTGGGCATCTACCCGGCGGTGGACCCGCTCGACAGTACGTCGCGCCTGATGGACCCGGCGATCGTTGGTGAAGAGCACTACCAAGTGGCCCGTGACGTGCAGGGTATCCTGCAACGCTACAAGTCGCTGCAGGACATCATCGCCATCCTCGGCATGGACGAACTGTCGGAAGAGGACAAGCTGACCGTGGCCCGTGCCCGGAAGATCCAGCGTTTCCTCAGCCAGCCCTTCGACGTGGCAAAGGTCTTCACCGGTTCGGACGGTGTGCAGGTGCCTCTCGAAGACACGATCCGGTCGTTCAAGGCCGTGGTTGCCGGCGAATATGACCACCTGCCCGAAGGTGCCTTCTACATGGTTGGCGGCATCGACGACGTGGTGGCCAAAGCCGAGAAGATGGCTGCCGACGCGGCCTAAGAGACGCGGGGTGGGCCCCAGGCCCACCCTGACCAGACCATCCCGGCATAGGGGGGCCACGCCCCCCGGTGCCCAAAGCGGAGGCCAAGATGGCTGAAACAGTGCAATTCGACCTCGTCAGCCCGGAACGCCGTCTGGCGTCGGTTCAGGTGACCGAGGTGCAGATCCCCGGCGCCGATGGCGACATGACGGTGATGGCCGACCACGCGCCTCTGATCACCTCGCTGCGCCCCGGTGTGCTTCGCGCAAGCGGCCCGGACGGTGAGAGCGAATATGTCGTGACCGGCGGCTTTGCCGAGATCAACGCCGATGGCATTTCGGTGCTGGCCGAGCGCGCCGTGCCGCGCGGTGACATGACGCAGGACAGCTTTAAGGCGCTGGTGGATGACGCCAAGCAAAAGCTCGACCGCGCTCAGGAAACCTTCAAGAACGAGCCGGGCCCGGTCGATGATGCGGCCAAGCTGCTCGCCGATATGGTGGCCATGGGCGACGAAATCGGCCTCTCCTCGCATTAAGCGGCGGCAGGCAAAAATAGAGAAGGGTCCGCCATGGCGGGCCCTTTTTTGTACATAAGACTTCTTTTTTTCGCCAGATTGGTTAATTAGATCAACTTTGAGTGGTGCGAGCGGTTGGAAGAATGAAAAGACTCGATAACAGGCTGATCGGAATCGATCAGGGCGAATTGGTGCTCTTCTCGGATTACGAGAAGGGTGGCGAGATGTGGACGGGCACGGGCGAGCGCACGCGCCGCCATTCGATCCATTTCGCCGAAGCCTATCGCCTGCCGCCGATGGTGCATGTGTCGCTGTCGATGTGGGACACCGACAGTTCGACCAATGCGCGGATGGAAATTTCCGCCGAGAACATCACAGAGATCGGGTTTGATTGCGTGTTTCGCACCTGGGCCGATACGCGAGTGGCGCGGGCGCGGATGCGCTGGATGTCGATTGGTGAGCTGGCCCATGAGGATGATTGGGACCTCTATTGAGCCGCGTCGCCATAGCCTGACCGCAAGACATGAAAAGGCCGCCGAACCCAAGGGTTGGCGGCCTAAGTTGATTCAACGCATGAAGTGGCGGAATTAGCTCGCGGAATACATCCCGTCATAGATCGGGCCGAGCGTGTCGGTTTCAAACAGCGACGAGACCGAGGTGCCGTTCCAGATGTTCAGGATCGCCTGGGCAAAGATCGGCGCGGTCGGCACGATGCGGATATTGGGCGCGTTGCGCACCGCTTCGCTCGGCGCGATCGTGTCGGTCAGAACCAGCGATTTCATCACCGATTTGCTGACCCGTTCGACGGCGGGGCCCGACATCACGCCATGGGTGATATAGGCGTGGACCTCGGAGGCGCCATGTTCGAGCAGCACTTCGGCGGCCTTGCAGAGCGTGCCGGCGGTGTCGCAGATGTCATCGACGATGATGCATTTCTTGCCCGAGACGTCGCCGATCACGGTCATTTCCGCCACTTCGCCCGCCTTTTCGCGGCGCTTGTCGACGATGGAGAGCGGCGCGTTGATGCGCTTGGCCAGTTCGCGGGCGCGGGCCACGCCGCCGACGTCGGGCGATACGATCATCACCTCGTCCATGCAATCCTTGAACTGATCCTTCACATCGAGGGCAAAGATCGGCGAGGCATAGAGGTTGTCGACGGGGATGTCGAAGAAGCCCTGGATCTGCGTCGCGTGGAGATCCATGGTCAGCACCCGTTCGATGCCTGCGCCATAGATCATGTTGGCCACCAGCTTGGCGGTGATCGGCGTGCGGGCCTTGGTGCGGCGGTCCTGACGGGCATAACCGAAATAGGGGATCACGGCGGTGATGCGCTGGGCCGAGCTGCGGCGGAGCGCGTCGGCCATGATCAGGAGTTCCATCAGGTTGTCATTCGCCGGGTTCGACGTCGACTGGATGATGAACATGTCTTCGCCACGAACGTTTTCGTAAACTTCGACAAAGATTTCCTGATCGTTGAAACGCTCGATCCTCGCGTCGCACAGACCCACCTGCACACCGCGATGCATCGACATGCGTCGGGCCACGGCATTGGCGAGGGGTTTGTTGGCATTGCCAGTGATAAGCTTGGGTTCGGCGGTCTGGGGCATGTGCGGTTCCTGTCCGGGGAGCTGAATGACAGATTCGTGACGTTGAACCCCGCTTAGCACGCGCTTAGGGTCGGGCAAAGTGTGACCCCACAGGGAGGAGCCGGAAAATGGCCCATATCGACTATTACTTCACCACTTTGTCGCCTTTCGCCTATCTCGCCGACCAGCGGCTCGAGCGAATCGCGGAAGCCGAAGGCGCGAGCATCACCTACAAGCCGCTCGATATCATGGCGCTGTTTTCCCGCACGGGCGGTCAGGCGCCGAAGGATCGCCACCCGTCGCGCATGGCCTATCGCAATCAGGAAGTGCGCCGTCAGGCCAAGAAGACCGGCATGAAGATGAGCTTTCAGCCGGCCCATTGGCCGACCAACGCGGCGCCTTCCTCATATGCGATCATCGCGGCGCAGGCGGCGGGCGGCGGCGATATGGGGGCGCTGGTGCATGGGGTGCTACGGGCGTGCTGGGCCGAGGATCGCGACATTGCCGAGGATGCGGTGATCCGCGACTGCCTCGAACAGGCGGGATTCGATCCGGCGCTGGCCGATAGCGGTCTGTTGTCGGGGGCCGAGACCTATGCCGCCAATCTCGAAGAGGCGGTGTCGGTCGGGGTGTTTGGCTCGCCCTTCTATGTGGTCGACAGTGGCGAGATGTTCTGGGGTCAGGACCGGCTCGACGATCTGCAGGCGCATTTGCAGGGCAAGCTCTGATCCGATGCCACAGGGGATGATGGCCGGGGTCGAGACCCATTGGACCGAGTTCGGTCGCGGGCCGCGTGGTGCGCTGCTCATTCATTGCTCGCTCGCCCATGGCGGCAGTTGGGCCGGGGTGGCGCGGCGGCTGTCGGAGCGGCTGGCGATGCGGGCCTTTGATCTGCCCGGCCATGGCCGCAGTGCCGATTGGGGTGGCGAGACCGAGCTGCAGGGGCTCAGCGCCGAGATTGCCGCGAGCCTTGCCGCCGAGATGGGGGGCGGCGCGCCGGTGGATGTGATCGGGCATTCCTTTGGCGCGACGGTGGGTTTGCGGCTGGCGCTGGAGCGGCCCGAGCTGGTGCGCAGTCTGACGCTCATCGAGCCGGTGTTCTTTGCGCTGGCGCTGGCCGATCAGCCGGGGCTCGACACGGCGTTCGAGGGCGACACGCGGGCGATCACGGCGGGGCTCGCATCGGGCGATCATGCGGCGGCGGCGCGGGCCTTTACCGCGCTCTGGGGCGATGGCACCGAGTGGGACACGATCCCGGAGCCGCAGCAGCGCAGGCTGGCGGATCAGATGCATCTGATCGCGGGCTCGGGTCCGGCGCTTTATGAGGATGCGGGCGGGATGCTGCGCCCGGGGCGGATCGAGGCGATTGCCTGCCCCGTGCTGCTCATGGAGGGCGGCGCGTCGCCCGCGATCATCCCAGCGATCCTTGACGGGATTGCGGCGCGGCTGCCGCAGGCCGAGCGGGTGGTCGTGGAGGGGGCGGGGCATATGCTGCCCATCACCCATCCCGAGCCGGTGGCCGAGGCCATTGGCGCGCTGCTCAGCCGGTCTTAGGTGAGCCCTGTGATGAGGCGGCAGAGCCGCGCCGCGCCGTCGCGCAGCTCGGCCTCGTCAAAGCCGGAATAGCCCAAGAGCAGGGCCTCGGGCGCGTCGGGCAGCACAGCATGGGCCGAGAGCGCGCCGATCCGGAGCCCCATGGCGCGGCCCGCCTCGGCGATGGCGCGGTCGCAGGTGTGGGCGCGCAGGCAGGGGCGCAGCGGGACGCAGAGATGCATGCCGGAGGGATCGGGCGCGAGATCGAGCCAGCGGGCCAAGGGGGCGAGCGCGTCGAGGAGCACCACCTGGCGGCGGGCATAGCTGCGCCGCATCCGGCGGAGATGAGTGGCGAACTCGCCGCTGTCCATGAACCCCGCTAGCGCCGGTTGCGGCGCGAGAGAGGCGCGTGCGCCGCGCTGGGCGAGATAGGCGTGGACCGGGGCGATGGCGGGCTCTGGCAGGACGAGATAGCCAAGCCGCAGGGCGGAGCTCAGCAATTTGGAAAAGCTGCCCATATAGATCGTGCGCCCCTGTTGATCGAGACCGGCGAGGGCGGGCAGGGGCTGGCCCTGGTAGCGGAATTCGCTGTCGTAATCATCCTCGACGATGAGGGTGCCCTGCGCCGCGGCCCAGTCGAGCAGGGCGAGCCGTCGGGCGAGCGGCATCGGGCGGCCGGTGGGGTAGTGGCGCGAGGGGGTGACGATGGCAGCGGCGGTGGCGGCGGCGGTGCGGTCCGGGATGCGCGCCGGGTCAAAGCCCTCTGCGTCGATGCGCAGGGGCAGGGGGATGTGGCCCGTGTCGCGCACCGCGTGATGCAGGCTCGCCCAGCCCGGATCTTCGAGCGCGATCTGGGCGGGGCCGGTTTGGGCGGGGCCGGTCTGAGCTGGCGGGGGCAGCAGCGCCCGGGCGAGGATATCGACCCCGTCCCAGGCGCCGCCGGTGATCACCACCTGTTCGCCCTGACAATCAAGCCCGCGCCACGCCCCGAGATGCGCAGCGATGGCGCGGCGCAGGGGCATCCAGCCGAACGGATCGGGACGGCCCAGAAGCGCCGGGTCGGGGGCGCGCCAGGCCCGATCCATCTGGCGGGCCCAGTCGCGGTGCGGAAAGAGCGATTGATCGGGCAGGCCGGTCTGAAAGATCTGCCACGCGGCGGGGGGCGGCGCGGGCGGCGGGGCGTTTTGCGGGGCGGGGGCGAGATGCGGCAGGTCGGCCGCGACAAAGGTGCCGCTGCCACGCCGGGCGGTGAGATAGCCCTCGGCCATGAGCTGATCATAGGCGGTGGTGACGGTCATCCGCGACACCGAGAGTTCCGCCGCGAGGCTGCGGCTTGGGGGCAGGGGCAGGCCCGCCAGATCGCCGCCGCGCAGCAAGAGCGCGCGCAGCCCGTCGCAGAGCTGTTGGTGCAGCGGCGCGGGCTGGGACCGGTCGAGCGTCAGCGCAAAAAGCGCCGCCTCGAACCCGGGCTGCGTCAAATTGGACTGAGATTTTTTGTCGATACTGGCCATGTTGCATAGACCAATACCCCTCTAAGCCTAGTCCATCAAGACAAGACAAAGGCCCAAGCCATGACCCAGACCCTCGACATCACCGACAGAACCCGCCTGCGCCGCAGCCATGAGCGCGGGCATTTCGACCGTGAGACGATCAACGCCATCCTCGATGCGCAACCCATGTGCAGCGTCGGCTATGTGATTGATATGAAACCCTATGTCACCCCGACGCTGCAATGGCGCGAGGGCAATCATGTCTATTGGCATGGCTCGTCGGCGAGCCGGGCCTTGCGCAATTCGCGCGATGCGGAGGTGTGTCTCACGGTGTCGATCCTCGACGGGTTCGTGATGGCGCGGTCGGGGATGCATCATTCGGTCAATTCGCGGTCGGTCATGCTCTTTGGTCGGGCGTTCAAGGTCGAAGACCCGGCGGAGAAACATGCCAAGCTGGCGCGGTTCGTGAACGGGCTGTTCCCCGGGCGCTATGAGGGGCTGCGCGAGGAACATGCGCAGGATCTCAAGGCGACGACGCTGCTCGGGATGGAGATTGCCGAGGGCAGCGCCAAGATCCGCACCGGCCCGCCGAAAGATGAGGAGGCGGATTACGAATTGCCGATCTGGGCCGGGGTGATCCCGGTGACGACAACGGTTGGCACGCCCGAGCCGGACCCGCGCAACCTGCCCGGCGTCGAGATGCCGGAGCATATCCGCAAGTTTCGTCTGTGAGATTTCGTCTGTGAGATAGGGCGCGAAGAGGCGCGGGGTCAGCCCCGCGCCAGCGCCACGAATTGATCAATGAGATCGTCGCTGATCGACCAGTCGCAGACGAGCCGCATCGGCAGCGCCTCGTCCGGGTCGCCGTCGAGCCCACCCTCGAGCAGGTAATAGACCGCGCCCGCCGCATGGAGCCGCTGATGCGCGGCGCGGGGCAGGGCGCCAAAGATGATATTGGCCTGCGGCTCGAAGTGAAATTCCATGCCGGGCACGGTTTTCAGCCCCGCCACCAGCCGCGCCATATTGGCATTGGCGCGGCGCGCCGAGCTGAGCCAGAGATCATCGGTCAGAAGCGCGTTCATCTGCGCCGCCATATAGCGGTGCTTCGAGAAAAGATGCGCCCCGCGTTTGCGGCGCAGCTCGAACTCCCAGGCTTTTTCCGGGTTGAAGAAGATCACCGCCTCGACGCCGGGGGCGCCGTTCTTGGTGCCGCCAAAGCTCAGCGCGTCGACGCCGAGCTTCCATGTCATTTCGGCGGGCGTGCAGCCGAGCGTCACCAGCGCATTGGCAAAGCGCGCGCCATCCATATGGACGGGCAGGTTGTAGCCATGGGCGAGCTCGGTCAGGGCGCGCAGCTCGTCGAGCGTATAGACGCGGCCGCGTTCGGTGACTTGGGTGATCGAGACCGGGCCACGCTGCGGGCCATGGACGCCACGGGTTTCCTCATAGTCGATGGCGGCGCGCAGCTCGGCGGCGCTCATCTTGTCGTCTTGCCCCACGAGGGTAAGCTTGGCCCCCGACATATAGAATTCCGGCCCGTTGCATTCATCTTCGTGGATATGGGCGAACCGGGTGCAGAACACCGTGTCCCAGGGCTGGGTCAGGGTGGCGAGGGCGAGGCAATTGGCCGCCGTGCCGGTGGCCACCAGATAGACCGCCGCCTCGGGGGCCTCGAAGAGATCGCGGACCTGATCGCGCACCACATCCATCAGCGGCTCGACCCCGTAGGGGTTGGCATAGCCCTGATTGACGTCGAGAAGCGCCTGCATGACCTGCGGATGGGCCGGGCCGGCATTGTCGGAAGCGAAAAACATCAGGTTGGCTCCTCTATAATATGGTCTTCCCAATCATCCTCGCCGACCTCGAATTCGGGCACGGTGCGGTGGCGCATCGAGACGCCCGCCTCATGCACGCTCTCGGCAGTGCCGGAGATCAGCGGATGCCAGTCATAGAGCGGCTTGCCCTGCCAGAGCAGTTTGTAGGCACAGGTTTCGGGCATCCAATAGAGATGGGTTTCGAGCGTGTTGGCGTCGAGCGAGATACATTCCGGCACGAATTGATGGCGGATCGGATATTGCGCGCAGCGGCAGGTGGTGTCGTCGAAGAGACGGCAGGCGACGCGGGTCAGCGCCACTTCGCCGCTGTCCTCATCCTCGATCTTGTTGAGGCAGCATTTGCCGCAGCCGTCGCAGAGCGCCTCCCATTCCGGGCGGGTCATCCGATTGAGCGGCGTGGTCTCCCAGAACCGGGGGCGCAGCCCGTCGCGGTTGATCGGATCCTCTGGCCCGTCCGAGAACGCCCTGCTCATGATGCCTCGAGAATCTCGCGGGCGCGGGCGCAATCGGCATCCATCTGGGCGATGAAGGCCTCGAGACTGTCGAACACCTCTTCGGGGCGCAGATAGTCGGCCAGCGCCACCGAGAGATGCGCGCCATAGAGATCGCCGGAGAAATCAAAGAGGAAGGTTTCGAGATTGGGCACCTCGCCATTGAACATCGGGCGGATGCCGAGGCTTGCCGCGCCATGGTAGCGCCCCTTGTGGGGGCCATCCATGACCTCGATCTGCACCGCGTAGACGCCGAATTTCGGCGGGTGCAGCCCGGCGATGGACATGTTCGCGGTGGGATAGCCCAGCTCGCGGCCGCGCTGTTCGCCGCCCACCACCGGTCCGTCGATCCGGTGCCAATGGCCAAGCATAGCGGCGGCGTCGCGCGGGCGGCCTTCGGAGAGGGCCTGACGGATGGCGGTCGAGCTGACCTCGCCCTGATCGCCTTCGAGCAGTTCGGCCACGGTGACGCCAAAGCCCATCTCTGCGCCAAAGCGTTTGAGATCGGCGGCATTGCCGGTGCGGCCCTTGCCAAAGCAGAAATCCGCCCCGACCACCACATGCGCGAGGCCGAGCCCGTCGCAGAGCACATTGCGGGCGAACTCCTCGGGGCTGAGCGCCGAGAGGGCGGCGTTGAAATTGAGCTCGTAGAGCCGCTCGACGCCGAGCTTTTCGAGCCGGTTGGCGCGAGCCTCGGCGCTCATCAGGCGAAAGGGCGGGGCCTCGGGGGCGAAATACTGGCGCGGGTGGGGCTCGAACGTGAGTACGCCGAGCGGGGCATCGGCGGCCTCTCCGGCCTTGCGCGCAAGGTCGATCACCGCCTGGTGGCCGAGATGGACGCCATCGAAATTGCCGATGGCCACGGATGCGCCCCGGTCGGCGGCATCAACATAGCTGTGGTCGCGGATGATCCTCATGCAGGTTGCCTAGCGCGGGGCGGGGGGCGGTGCAACGGGGGATCGTTAGGAATGTCCCTATTTTCCAGCTTGCCCGATGGCGGGCGGGCCGCTTTACTGGCGCGCGTGCGAGGGATGCGTGCGTATGTGTGACAGAGATCAGAGGCGGGCCCGGCTGCGGGCCGTGGGGCGATGAGCGGCGCGGCGTTGGAGCAGCGCGGCTCTGCGATGGGGCCGATCGTGTTTGTCGGGCTCACGATCTATACGATCGTGATGCAGCCCGGTCCCGACGGGTTGGCCAATCCGGCAGATAGCATGGACATGAAAACGGTGCAGCGCGCGCCGCTGGGCAGCGTGCCGCGCGCGGCGTCGGCGTCCGGAGATCTGGCGGGGCTAGATCTGGCGGGGCTGGCGGGGATTTTACCTGCGCCGGTGGCGGCAGGGTTTGCGCCGCGCCTGTCGATGATCATGGGCGAGGATGCGCCGCCAAGCCCGGTGCCGCGCCTGCCGCCGGTGTCGGCGCAAAGCCGGGCGGTTTTAGCGCCGGATCTTGGGGGCGCGGCGGGAGCCGAGCCTGCAAAGGCAATCCTCTGGCCGAGGGTTGAGCCGCAGCCACTGGCGATGCGCCTGCCGGATTTACCCATGTCGATGGCGGAGGGGTTGCCCGTTCAACTGCCCTTGCCCGAGGCGATGCGGGTGACCGGTGATGCGGTGCATCTGCGCGGCGGGCCTGCGGTCTGGCATGAGGTCTTGGCCAAGCTCACGCGCGACGCGCCGGTGCTGCGGCTTGGCACGCGGGGCAATTGGAGCCGGATCAGCGTCGGCGCGGGGGCCGAGACGCAAAGCGGCTGGATCTATTCGAGATATCTCGACGCGCCCGCGCCCTAGAAGGGCGTCGGGATCAGTCGAACTTGCCCGAGGGCGCGAGCACGGTGGCCTCGCCGACCAGCACCTTCTTGCCATTGACGAGGCAGCGGCAGTCGAGCTGTACCCGTCGTTTGGCGTGGTCGATGCCGATCACCTCGACCTCGGCGCGGACCATGTCGCCGGGGCGCACGGGGGCGAGGAACTTGAGGCTCTGGCCCATGTAGACCGTGCCGTGACCGGGGAGCTGTTCGCCGATGACGGCCGAGATCAGCCCGGCGGTGAGCATGCCATGGGCGATGCGCCCCTCAAAGATCGTGTCCTGCGCGTAATCATCGTCGAGATGCACCGGATTCCGGTCGGTCGAGATCTGCGCGAACATCTCGATATCCTCGTCGGTCACCACCTTTTGCAGGTAGCGCATCATGCCCATCTCGATCTGTTCGATGGTGATGGTTCCGCGCGGCAGATTGTCCAACATCCGACCCTCCGTTGATCAAAGTTCCGAAGGTCGTCGCGCAATTTTGCAATGCCGCCGCCCTCGGGTTGGCAACTTTATTACTTTGCAGGTGCAGAAAATCAAGCCCTATTTTCCCCGGGGGCCACGCCTTAGCGCAGCCGCCCGATGGTAAAGGTAGGATGTGCCTCTTGCGTCGCGAGATAGGTCTCGAGCGCCTGCGGGTCGGGATGATCGGCGGTCTTGGTCTCGGCGGCGGCGAGCCCACCGGAGATGAAGAGCGAATCGATATCCTCGCCCTGCGCGCCTGCGATGTCGGTCAGGATGCCGTCGCCGATGGCGAGAATGCGCGACCGGTCGATGTCACGGCCAAGGGCTGCGAGACGGCGATAGGCGAGATCATAGATCGGCGGGTGCGGCTTGCCGAAATAGAGGCTTTCGCCGCCCATTTCGGTATAGAGCCGCGCCAGGGCGCCTGCGCACCATTCGCGGGTTTCGCCGCGGTCGACGACGATATCGGGGTTGGCGCAGAGAAGCTTCATCCCCTTTTGCTTGGCAAAGAGGAACTCGGGGCGGTTGACCTCGGGGTCGGCCTGCGGATCGAAAGGGCCGCAGCAGACGATGCCTTCGGCGTCCTTGAGTTCGACCCGTTCGATGGCCGCCGGGTTGTCGATGATCTCGAGCGGCTCGAAGAACCCGGCGTCGCGCGCCCATTCGCCCATGAACCAGACTTTTTCGCCGACCATGCCGCGAAACATCGCGGCGCGGGCCGAATCGCCGGAGGTGGCAATCGTGTCATAGGCCTCGCGCGGCACGCCGAATTGCGACAGCTGCGCCTCGACCCCGGCGCGGGGCTTGGGCGAGTTGGTGACCAGCACCACGAGACCGCCCGAGGCGCGATAGTCTTGCATCGCCTGAACCGCCGAGGGAAAGGCCGTGATGCCATTGTGCAGACAGCCCCAGAGATCGACGAAGAGCGCGTCGTAGCTGGCGGAAATCTCGGAGAGGGCGGTGATGATGCGGGTCATGGGTCAGGTTCCTTGCAGCGGCGGCGGGATCAGCGGGTGCGCACCGCGTCGATCATGCGTTGTACATTGTCGGGATCGGCGTCCGGCGTGATGCCATGGCCGAGATTGAAGATATGGGGCCCATGTGACAACGCGTCGACAATGGCGTGGGTTTCCTGCACCAGCGCCTCGCCGCCCGTCACCATATGCGACGAGGCGAGATTGCCCTGCACACAGCCGTCGATCTGCACATGGGCGGCGGCCCAGGCGGCATCGACCCCATCGTCGAGCGCCACGCAATCGGCCCCGGTGGCACGGGCAAACCCCTCGTAGCGGGGGCCGGCACCGCGCGGGAAGGCGATGATCGGCGTCTCTGGGTGGCGGGCCTTGAGCGCCGCGATGATGCGTTGCGCAGGCGCGAGAGCGTAGGCCGCGAAATCCTCGTCATTGAGCGAGCCGGCCCAGCTGTCAAAGAGCTTGATCACTTCGGCCCCGGCGTCGATCTGCGCCGAGAGATATTCGATCGTGGCCTCGGTGATCCGGTCGAGCAGCGCCTCGAACACCGGGCGGTTTTCCGCTTTGAGCGCGTGGGCCGGGCCTTGGTCCGGGGTGCCGCGCCCGGCGATCATATAGGTGGCCACGGTCCAGGGCGCCCCGGCAAAGCCGATGAGCGTGGTCTCGGACGGCAGGGCGCCGGAGAGATTGCGCAGCGTCTGGTAGATCGGGTTCAGCGTCTCGTGGATGTCGCTCACCGGTTTCAGCGCGTTGAGCCCTTGGGCATCGGTGATGGTCGAGAGGCGCGGGCCTTCGCCGGTGACGAACCACAGATCGGCGCCGAGCGCCTGCGGCACCAGAAGAATATCGGCAAAGAGAATGGCCGCATCGAACCCGTAGCGGCGGATCGGCTGCAGCGTCACCTCGGTCGCCAGATCGCTGTTGTAGCACAGCGACAGGAAATCGCCCGCCTCGGCCCGCGTGGCGCGGTATTCGGGCAGGTAGCGCCCGGCCTGACGCATCATCCAGATCGGCGGGGTGGGCAGGGTCTCGCCCGCGAGCGCACGCAGGATGGGTTTGTCGGAACGGGTCATGGCATCTCCTTTGCGGGTGCGGATCGGCACGTGCCGCCGTGGTCCCGCCCCGGCGGCATAATGTCAAGGGCAGGCGGCTTGCCTCGGCCTTGGCAGATCACTAAACCGGGCGTCATGGAACATAAATTACCCTCTCCGTCGCACCCTATGAAAATCGGCACCCGTGGCTCGCCCCTGGCTTTGGCGCAGGCCTATGAGACCCGGGACCGGCTTGTCGCGGCCTTTGATCTGCCCGAGACGGCCTTTGAGATCGTGATCATCACCACCACCGGCGACCGGGTCATTGACCGGCCGCTCAAGGAGATCGGTGGCAAGGGGCTCTTTACCCGCGAGATCGAGGATGCGCTGCTCACCGGGGATATCGACCTCGCGGTGCATTCGATGAAGGACATGCCGGTGCTGCAGCCCGAGGGGCTCATCATCGACTGCTATTTGCCGCGCGAAGATGTGCGCGACGCCTTTATCTGTCCGACCGGGCGCAACCTGTCGGAGATGGCGCCGGGCACCAAGGTGGGCAGTTCGTCGCTGCGCCGTCGGGCGCAGGTGCTGGTGGCGCATCCGCAGCTCGAGGTGGTCGAATTTCGCGGCAATGTGCAAACTCGTCTGCGCAAGCTCGACGAGGGCGTGGCGGCCTGTACGTTTCTGGCGATGGCGGGGCTCAACCGGCTCAAGCGGACCGAGGTCATCACCCGCGCGCTCGAGCCCGAGGAAATGCTGCCCGCCGTGGCGCAGGGCGCGATTGGCATTGAGCGGCGGCGCGACGACAGCGGCGCGGCGATGATGCTCGAGGCGATACATCACGGGCCGACGGGTCAGCGTCTTGCGGCGGAGCGGGCGTTTCTGGCGGCGCTCGACGGGTCTTGCGAGACGCCGATTGCGGGGCTGGCGGAGTTGCAGGGCGGCACGTTGCGCCTGCGCGGCGAGATCCTGCGCCCCGATGGCAGCGAGCGGCTCTGCGATGATCGCAGCGCGCCGGTCGAGGATGGGGCCGAGCTTGGCCGGGCCATGGCGGTCGATCTTCTGGCGCAGGCAGGCCCGGATTTCTTTGACTGGCGGGGCTGAAATTGGCGGGGCTGAAATTGGCGGGGGCTGAGCGCCCCGCCGATCAGATTTTATGACGCATCAGGCGGGGCTTAGCCCGCCGGGATGAGCTTACCGGGGTTGAGAATGCCCTTGGGGTCAAGCGCCTGTTTGATCGCGCGCATTGCCGCCAGCGCCGCAGGGTCCTTGAAGGCCTGCATCTCGGGCAGTTTCTCGGTGCCGATGCCATGTTCGGCGGAAAAGCTGCCACCGAGCGCCACCACCGCCTCTTCCACGGCCATATGGATGGTGTGATGGAGGGCGGGATCGGGGTTTTCGGGCCAGACGGCGAAATGCAGATTGCCATCGCCGAGATGGGCGACCGAAATGTCCTGCGCGCCGGGGTCGAGCCGGGCGATGATCGCGGCGATCTCGTCCAGCAGCTCTTGCATCCGGTCGAGCGGCACCGCCACGTCATTATGCACCAGTGGCTCGCGCAGAAGGCAGACCTCGGCAGAGGCTTCGCGGCGGGCCCACATCTCCATCCGCTGGCTGTCGCTCTGCGCCACCACCGCGTCGAGGATTTCACCCGCTTCAAAAGCGTCGGCCAGCGCCGTTTCGAGCAGCGTGGCGATGGGCAGCGTGCCATCCTCGGCCGGGATCGCATCGCGCGGCGCGGTGGCGCCGAGCTCGATCAGGATGTTGACATCATGGGGCGCGTCAAAGGGCGCGCGGGCCTCGGGGAAGCGGGCCATATGCGCCGCGACATAGCTGCCGGGCATATATTCGAACGCCTCCACCGCGCCGCCGCTTTCGGTCTTGAGCCGGTTGAGCAGGCGCAGCGCCGCGCTCACATCGCGTGCGGCGACCATGGCGGTCGCATAGGCGCGGGGGCGGGGGTAGAGCCGCAGCACGGCGGCGGTGATCACGCCGAGCGTGCCTTCGGCCCCGACCAGAAGCTGGCGCAGGTTATAGCCGGAATTGTCCTTGTGGAGCTGGCTCATCAGGTTGACGATCTGGCCGTCGGGCAGCACCGCCTCGATGCCGAGGCAGAGATCGCGCGTATTGCCATAGCGCAGCACGTTCGAGCCGCCGGCATTGGTCGACAGCGCCCCGCCGAGCATGGCCGAACCGCGCGCGCCGAAGAAAAGCGGAAAGATCAAATCGTGCTCGGCCACCGCGTCATGGATCGTCGACAGGATCGCGCCCGCCTCGACCACGGCCACGCGGGCCTCGGGGCGGATCTCGCGAATGGCGCGCATCCGTTCCATCGACAAGAGCACCGCGCCACCCGCCGCCGTCGCCCCGGTGAGCCCGGTGCCGCCGCCGCGCGGCACGATGGCGGTGCCGGTGCGATTGGCCCATTTCAACACCTCGGAGACCTCTTTGGTGCTGCCCGGGCGCACAACGGCCAGCGGCGTGCCCTGATGTTCGCCCGCCCAGTCGCGGGCATGGCTGTCGGTGGCGTCACCGGTGAGCACATGGGCCGCGCCGACGATGGCGCTCAATGCGTCGATGGGGGTCAGTGTGTCCGTGCTCATGGTCTTAGCGCTCACAGCGTCAGATGCCGGGCGCGGGCGCCGCGTTCGATGGCGGCGGCATGGAGCCGGTCGATATTGAGCTCATAGCGGATCTCTTCCAAGAGCCGCAGCTCGCCCTCGGCGATGGCGCCATCGGCGGCGGCCACGTCACAGGCCAGCGCATAGGCGGTCTCGAACAGCGGCTCGGGCAGGTTGTCGCGCACCAGCCCAAAGAGCGCATCAAGCCCGTCCTCTTGGCCGAAGAGATCAAACACCACATTGGCCGTCTGCCGCATCCGGTCGAGATCGTAATCGGCGAAAATCGGCAGGTTGTTGACCGCGACCTCGATCTTGATGAGCTCGGCGGTGCGGATGTTTTCATCCGAGGCCGAGACGGCGATCATCACCGCGACCAGGCAATCCTGGGCGCTGAGCGGGTGCGGAGCGGGTTGGGTCATCAGAAATTCCTTTGGGGCCGGAGGGCTGTTGGTGCGCAGATTATTGACCTTGGGGGGCAGGGGCAATAGGAAGCGCCTTGCCCAAGCGCACAAGGGGTGCGCGGCCAACCGGAGTGTTTCCCATGTCTGATCTGCGCGATGCCGCGATGCAATCGAAAGCCTGGCCTTTTGAAGAAGCGCGCCGCGTGCTCAAACGGTATGAGAAAGCGCCGCCGGAAAAGGGCTATGTGCTCTTCGAGACCGGCTATGGGCCGAGCGGGCTGCCGCATATCGGGACCTTTGGCGAGGTGCTGCGCACCACGATGATCCGCCGCGCCTTTGAGGTGATCTCGGACATTCCGACGCGGCTCATCTGTTTTTCCGACGATCTCGACGGGATGCGCAAAGTGCCGGGCAATGTGCCCAATCAGGAACGCCTGAAAGAGGACATTCAACGCCCTCTCACCAGTGTCTATGACCCGTTCGAGACGCATGAGAGCTTTGGCCATCACAACAACGCCATGCTGCGCCGGTTCCTCGACACGTTCGGGTTCGACTATGAGTTCTATTCGGCCACGGAATTTTACAAATCCGGCCAGTTCGACGAGGTGCTGAAACGCGCGGTCGAACGCTATGACGACGTGATGAAAGTCATGCTCAAGAGCCTGCGCGAAGAGCGTCGCCAGACCTATTCGATCTTTTTGCCGATCCATCCCGAGACCGGTCGCGTGCTCTATGTGCCGATGAAAGAGGTCAACGCCACCGATTACACGATCACCTTTGACGACGAAGACGGGCGGGAATGGACCCTGCCGGTGACCGGCGGCAATGTGAAACTGCAGTGGAAGCCTGATTTCGGCGCGCGCTGGGCGGCGCTCGATGTTGATTTCGAAATGTATGGCAAGGACCATTCCACCAACACGCCGATCTATGACCGGATCTGCGAGATCCTTGGCGGGCGCAAGCCCGAGCATTTCACCTATGAGCTCTTCCTCGATGACAAGGGCCAGAAGATTTCGAAATCCTCGGGCAACGGGATTTCGATTGATGAATGGCTGACCTATGCCTCGACCGAGAGCCTCAGCTATTTCATGTATCAAAAGCCGAAAACGGCCAAGCGCCTGTTTTTCGACGTGATTCCGCGG
The DNA here is from genome assembly GCF_000152625.1 of Roseovarius nubinhibens ISM. Taxonomy (GTDB): domain Bacteria; phylum Pseudomonadota; class Alphaproteobacteria; order Rhodobacterales; family Rhodobacteraceae; genus Roseovarius; species Roseovarius nubinhibens. The sequence continues at coordinate 2,452,706 of NZ_CH724156.1, forward strand.
GCGATGGACGAATATCACCAGCAGCTGCGCGCCTATGCGGGGCAGAGCGCCGATCAGCAGCTCGCCAATCCGGTCTATCATATCCACGAGGGCGATGTGCCGGCGAGCGATATGGTCGTGCCGTTCTCGATGCTGCTCAACCTCGCGTCGGTGGCCGGGGCCGAGGAGAAGGACGCGCTCTGGGGCTATATCCGCCGCTATGCGCCGGAGGCGAGCCCCGAGGCCAACCCGCAGCTCGATCAGGCGGCGGGCTATGCGGTGCGCTATTACAATGATTTCGTGAAGCCCGAGAAGACCTTCCGCGCGCCGACGGATCAAGAGCGTGCGGCGATGGCTGATCTGGCCGAGGCCTTTGGCGCGGCCGAGGTGGCGCTTGACCAGATTGCCCGTAAAAACAAGATGATGGGCAATGATGAGCCGCTGCCCGAGGCGGATTTCGCGGATGGCGATTTCCTGCAATCGGTGGTCTTTGCGGTCGGCAAGAACCACGGGTTCGACAATCTGCGCGACTGGTTCAAGGCGCTCTATGAGGTGCTGTTGGGGCAGAGCCAGGGGCCGCGCTTTGGGTCGTTTGCGGCGCTCTATGGGGTGCAGGAAACCCGCGATCTGATTGCCAAGGGGCTCGCAGGCGATCTGTCCTAAGGTCTTGTAAGAAAATGGGATTTGCCGCGTGACTTAGCGGCAGATCCCTTTGATTTCGACCCCGTCCCAAGGCAGGTAGACGGTTTTCGGGATATAGATCCCCTGCAGCGGCATTTCCTGTTGGATCAGGCGTTTGAGCCTCTCGGTGCGCGGCGCCTTTGGGTCGAGCGTGGCGCAGCAGACATATTCCTCGACGATGCTCGCCTGCTGTTCGTAGGAATAGTCGAGAAACCGCGTATCTGTTGAAATATCAAAGAGATAGGGGTCCTTGCCGCCGCCATGTTCGCGGCCGGCGCGCCAGGGGGTGTATTGGGTCCGGGCGCGGTTCTGCCATTGCCAGACATGGGTGATCTCATGGGCGAAAAACATCGCCGAAAGCAGCCCCATTTCCTCTGGGTAGTTGTCGAAATAATCCTTTAGATAGTAAGGCTTAGACAGCAGGATATGGTTCCAGAGGGCGACGGCGGCGGGGGTGGTGGTGATGATCTCGTCCTCGGGTTCGGGGAGGATCCGTTCGCGGCAGGTGAGCCGGGGGCGTTTTTGCCGCCGGAATGTCACCGCATCGACAGGCAGCCCCTGGACGAGCCGCACGCGGTCTGCCGCGATCGTGTCGCCATGTATCTGTTTTGCAAAGTTTTTCTCGGCCGGGGTCAGGGGGCGACCACAGGCGGCGAGGAGAAGGAAGAGGAAAATCACGGCACGCATGGGCCGACCCTAGCAAAGGGATTTTGCCGCGACGAGGGGCAAAACGCGATGTCGGCAGCACGTCGGTATTGCGACGGTAAAGCGACGGTGCGGATTTGCCATCGGCCAAGCCCCGCGCAAGGGTGAGATCGCCGCCGCAATTCCCCTTCCGCGCCGACCGGAGATCGGCAAGATGGGCGCATGCAATCCATTTCAAACAAAAGGGGATGACAGATGGGGTTTTGGGATTTTCTCAAGGGCGGGGACAAGACGCCCAAGGCAGAAGAGCTGAAGAAAGAAGTTGAGGGCATGGGTCTCAACACCGCCGGGCTGAGCATCGATGTCGAGGGCGACGTGGTGAAGGTCTCGGGCGAGGCGGTCGATCAGGAGACCAAGGAAAAGATCATCATGGTCGTGGGCAATGCCGATGGCGTGGCGGCGGTCGAGGACAATGCCGGGGGCAGTGATCCGAAGTTCCACGAGGTGAAGAAAGGCGACACGCTGTGGAAGATCGCCGAGGCGACGCTTGGCAATGGCGCGCGCTATCCGGAGATTTTCGAAGCCAACAAGCCGATGCTGAGCGACCCGGACAAGATCTATCCCGGTCAGCGCCTGCGGATCCCGCAGTAAGCGACCGGTCCGCACCGAATTGGGCCCAAGGCCCTCACGGGTGTTTCAGGAGTGAGTGGCTGGCCCCGCGATGTTTGCGGGGCTTTTTTTGTTGGGGGGCGTATTGGGGAACAACGTGAGCGTTCTGCATCTCTTGGGACGTGGCGCGCAGCGGCACGGCCCGGCGCCCGACCGCCCCCATGGGCGGGCGCCTTGCGCCCACCCGCGGTCAGGCGCAGGGCCTTGTGCTGTGCGAGGGAAGGGCCTGTGAGTTCGGAGCAGACGATGGCGTTCTGCGTCCCTTGGGACGTGTGGCGTCATCCGCTCGGCCCGCGCCTGACCTTCCCGTTATGCCAGAGGCATGCTTGCAGCATGACGAAGGCGCATGCGCGGGCTTCCAGGCTAAAGCTGCGCCTTGTGATTTCGGAGCAGACGATGGCGTTCTGCGTCCCTTGGGACGTGGCGCGAAGCGGCACGGCCCGCGCCTGACCTTCCCGTCATGCCTGAGGCATGCTTTCAGCATGACGAAGGCGCATTCGCGCCCTCCCAAGGTCAGGCCCGGGCCTTGTGATGTGGGAGGGTGCGGCTAAGGCTGATTGGTTGTGACGGCGCGTTGGGTTTGACGTCAGTTGCTCTTCAGCACCGACAGATCAAACATCCAATTCCTCAACAAACCGCGCGTTTTCCTGAATATACTGAAAGCGCAGCTCGGGTTTCTTGCCCATCAGACGCTCGACCAGATCGCCGGTCTCGCCGGGCTCGTCCTCGTCGATGGTCACGCGGATCAATTTCCGCGTCTTGGGGTCCATGGTGGTTTCCTTGAGGTCCTTCGCATCCATCTCGCCCAGACCCTTGAAGCGCGAGACGTCGATCTTGCCCTTGCCGCCAAGGCCTTTTTCAAGCCAGCTGTCGCGCTCGGGCTCGTCGAGGCAATAGACGCGTTTCGCGCCTTGGGTCAGCCGGTAGAGCGGCGGGCAGGCGAGGTAGAGATGGCCCGCGTCGATCATCGGGCGCATCTGGGTAAAGAAGAAGGTCATCAGGAGCGAGGCGATATGCGCCCCGTCGACATCGGCGTCGGTCATGATGATGACCTTGTCATAGCGCAGATCGTCGAGGTTGAACTTGGTGCCAAGCCCAACGCCGAGCGCCTGTGTCAGATCGCTGATCTCGGCATTGGTGCCAAGCTTCGAGCTGGCCGCGCCGAGCACGTTGAGGATCTTGCCGCGCAAGGGCAGGAGCGCCTGGTTGACCCGGTTGCGGGCCATCTTGGCCGAGCCGCCGGCGCTGTCGCCCTCGACGATGAAGAGCTCTGTCCCGTCGCGCACATTGGTCGAACAATCCACCAGCTTGCCGGGCAGGCGCAGCTTCTTGGTGGCGGTCTTGCGCTGGGTTTCCTTTTCCTGACGCCGCCGCAGCCGTTCCTCGGCGCGCAGCACGAGGAAATCGAGGATCGCGCCGGCTGATTTCGTGTCGGAGGCGAGCCAATTGTCGAAATGGTCGCGCACCGAATTTTCCACCATGCGCTGGGCCTCGGTGGTGGCGAGACGGTCCTTGGTCTGGCCGACGAATTCCGGCTCGCGGATAAAGCAGGAGACGAGCGCCCCGGCGCCGGTCACCAGGTCTTCGCGGGTGATCTGGCCTGCCTTTTTATTGCCGACCAGCTCGCCATAGGCCTTGATCCCCTTGAGGATCGCGGCCCAGAACCCGGCCTCATGGGTGCCGCCCTCGGGGGTGGGCACGGTGTTGCAATAGGATTGGATGAACCCGTCGCGGGCGGGCGTCCAGTTGATCGCCCATTCGACCTTGCCCGGCGCGTTGAATTTCTCAAACGACACGGTGCCGGCAAAGGGCACTTCGGCATAGGTGGTGGCCCCGCCCATCGCCTCTTTGAGATAGTCCGAGAGACCGCCGGGAAAGTGGAACTTGGCCTCCATCGGCGTGTCGCCATCGGGAATGGCGGATTTCCAGCGGATCTCGACCCCGGAAAAGAGATAGGCCTTGGAGCGCGCCATCTTGAACAGGCGGTGCGGTTTGAGCTTGAGCGAGCCAAAGATCTCGGGATCGGGGTGGAAGGTCACCGCCGTGCCGCGCCGGTTGGGGGCGGCGCCGATCTTTTCGAGCTTGCCCTGCGGGACGCCGCGCGAGAACTCCATCGCGAAGAGTTCCTTGTTGCGGGCCACTTCGACGCGCAGGTGATCCGAGAGCGCGTTGACCACCGACGAGCCGACCCCGTGCAGGCCGCCCGAGGTCTCGTAGCTGTCGCCGGAGAATTTGCCGCCCGCGTTCAGCGTGCAGAAGATGATCTCGAGCGCCGATTTGCTCGGGTCCTTGGGGTGGGGGCCGGTGGGGATGCCACGGCCATTGTCGCGCACCGAGACATGGCCGTTTTCATGCAGCTCGACCTCGATCCAGGTGGCGTGGCCGGCGACCGCCTCGTCCATCGAGTTGTCGATGATTTCGGCCACCATGTGATGCAGGGCGCGGTCGTCCTTGCCGCCGATATACATGCCGGGGCGCAGGCGGACGTGCTCCATATCCTCGAGCACCTGGATGGAGGAGGCATCGTAATCGCCGGAATCCGGCATCTGGGTGAGGAGGTCGTCTGACATGCGGCTGCTCTGCTTTTCTTGGTTGGGCCCGAGTATGGCAGAGCGGGGCGGCAGGGGGAAGAGGGGCAGGCGTTCGCGTGCCCCTCTTTTCTAAGGCGGTGGTTGGCGTCAGCCGGGGATCACAGGCTGAGCTGATAGCTTTCGGGCGCGTAGGCATAGCCGTCGCCGCGGGTCTCGACATAGCCGAGCGCCGGGAAGGGCATGTGATAGCCGATGAAGGGCGTGCGGTCCGCCGCCAGCCGGTCGAGCAGGGCGCGGCGCGATTTGGCGGCCTCGGCCTTGTCCATGTCGAATTTCACCTCCCAGTCGGGATGGGCCAGCGACCAGACATAGTGATTGGCGAAATCGGCCCCGATCACCAGGCTCTTGCCGCCGCTGTCGAGCGTATAGCTCATATGGCCGGGTGTGTGGCCAAAGGCCGCCTCGGCGGTGATGCCGGGGGCGGCGTCTTCGCCGGGGGCGAGCATCTTGGTCTGTTCGGCGAGCGGGCGCATCTTGGCGTCAAAGCCTTCATTGCCCATCGCGGCCCAGGCGTCATATTCCTGCGCGCCGGTGACATAGCTTGCGTTGGGGAAGGTCGGCGTGCCGTCCTCGCGCATCAAGCCGCCGATATGGTCGCCATGCATATGGGTGATGACCACCAGATCGACCTGATCGGCCTCATAGCCCGCGGCGCTCAGCGCGGCGAGCGTGCCTTCGGCGTTGAGCCCGGTGTCAAAGAGCACCAGCTGCGCGCCGGTGTTGACCACGGTCGGCGTGAAATAGAACCGCGCGGCATCGGTGGGGATATTGGCGGCCTCGGAGACCTCGGCAAATTCGGCGGGCTCGACATTGAGGCCAAAGATCGTCTGCGGGTCGGGCACGGTGCGGCTGCCGGCGAGGATCGTGGTGACCTCGAACTCGCCCAGCGTCACCCGGCGATAGGGGGCGAGCCCGGCGCCGAGCATCGGCGCGGTGGCGCGGGCCATGCTGCCGAGACCTGCGGCGAGCGGCAGGGCGGCGGCGCTGGCGATGAGGCTGCGGCGGGAGAGGGATGTGGTCATGACAGAAAACTCCTGAAGGGGAAATGACTGTGCCCATCTTAACGCAGGTTGCGGTTTGGGCGATGGCAGAATGGTAAATTCGGCGTGAATGCGCCGCGCGGATCGCGTATGGCGGGACGGGACGGGCCGAAACCGGCGGAGGCGGGGCGCAGGGGCCTGCCGTTGCAGATAAGTTGCACATAAATTGGGCACAGGGACGAGCGATGATCGGGCAGGAATTCAGCCGCGAGATGCGGCGCGGCGACGAACCGGCGGTCGAGGCGCTGCTGCGCGCGGCCTTTGGCGGCGGCGCCGAGGCGCAGCTTGTCGCCCAGTTGCGCAAATCGGGCCGGATGGCGGGCGAGGTGGTGCAGCCGCAGGGCGAGGCGATCATCGGCTATTACGCCCTGTCGCAGATGCGCGGACCAAAAGGCTGGCTCTGCCTTGCGCCGGTGGCGGTGGACCCCGACCATCAGGGGCGCGGCGTCGGGCGGCGGATGATCGGCATGTTGGCGGAATGGGCGCGGCTCAGCGGGCAATATGTGGTGGTGCTCGGCCAGCCGGAGTTCTACGGCCGCGCCGGGTTCAGCCTCGAGCGGGCGGCCAAGCTGCACAGCCCCTATCCGGTCACGCAGACGTTATTGGCCGGGCCGGGCACGGATGTGCCAGAGGAGACCCTCGTCTATCCGCCCGAGTTCGAAAGCCTCTGAATGCGCCTTGTCCTGCTTATCTGTCTGACGATGATGGCCTTTGCCGGCAATTCCGTGCTGACGCGCGCCGGGCTCGTGGGCGAGGGGATGGATGCGGTGAGCTTTGGCACGATCCGGCTGGTGGCGGGGGCGCTGACGCTCTTGGGCCTGTGCCTCTTGCTGCGCGGCGGGCTGCGGCTCTGGGGGCCGGGGCGGGCGTTCAGCGTGGCGGCGCTTCTTCTTTATTTCTATGCGTTCTCGGCGGCCTCCGATGGGCTCGATGCCGGGCTTGGCGCGATCATCCTCTTTGGGGTGGTGCAGATCACCATGTTCGCCGGTGGCCTCGTCAAGGGCGAGACCATGCCGGCGCGCCGCTGGCTTGGCGCGGCGCTCAGCATGGCGGGGCTGGTCTGGCTTTTGTGGCCCGATGGGGCGGTGACGGTGAGCCTCTGGCATGGGCTGTCGATGGCGCTGGGCGGGGTCGGCTGGGGGCTTTATTCGCTGGCCGGGCGGGCGAGCCGCGATGCGCTCAACGCGACGGCGGCGAATTTCCTGCTCACCGCGCCGCTGGGGGTGCTGCTCTGGCTCGGGTTCAGCCAATCGGGCGCCCTGCCGCCGGTCTGGGACAGCACCGGCGCGTGGCTGGCGGTGCTCAGCGGCGCGGTCACCTCGGGCATGGGCTATGCGCTGTGGTATTCGGTGCTGCCGCGCATCGAGGCCTCGGTCGCGGCGGTGGCGCAGCTCTCGGTGCCGGTGATCGCCATGGCGGGCGGCATGGTCTTGCTTGGCGAGGTGCTCACCTTGCGTTTCGTGCTGGCCGGGGGGCTGGTTCTGGGCGGTGTGGCGCTGTCGGTGATGGCGCCGAAACGCGGCGGGGGCGGGCCGCTCGACAAGCGGAAACAGGGCGGCTAAGGTCGCGCAAAAATTCGGTAAGGGGTCTGTGATGCTTCGTAAATTCTGGGGTCTTCTGTGTTTTCTGGCGCTCAGCCTGGTGATGGGCTGTGGCACGGGGACGGGGCCGGTGACGGCCACGCCCGATGAGGTGCAGGAGCTCGCCGTGGCGATTGCGGCGCTGAGCCCGGAGGTCGATCCGGAGGAGGCCTATCGCGCCGCAAAGATCTCGTTCGAGCACAGCCGTGAGCTTGCCATTCAATATGAGATCACCGACCCGCCGCTCGTGCATAATTCCAAGGTGAATATGGGCATCAAGCCGCGCGGCCTGTGCTATCACTGGGCGCAGGATATGGAAAAGCGGCTCAAGGCCGAGCGGTTCGAGACGCTCGAGATGCACCGCGCCATTGCCAATGCCAGCAACCCGTTCCGCATCGAGCATTCCACCGCCATCATCAGCGCCAAGGGGGCCGATATGTATGACGGGATCGTGCTCGACCCCTGGCGGTTGGGCGGTCAGCTTTTCTGGGACGAGCTGCGCGACGACACCCGCTATAAATGGGTGCCGCGCGAGGTGGTCATGGACCAAAAACGCAAGCTGCGGGCGCAGGAATACTGATGGGCGTCAGCGCCCGGGCGCAATGTGGCGCTGGGGTATTTGACACCAGAAAGACGCGCGGTCAGGGCTTTTACGGGCGGCGCAAAAGCCGTATTCCAGAGCTATGAAACGTGTGATCTCTGTTCTCTTGTCGTGTTTTCTTCCGGCTCAGGCGATGGCCGCGGAGGGGGAATGCGTGGTGCTTTTGCATGGGTTGGCGCGCACCGAGAATTCGATGCTCGTGCTGCAAGAGGCGCTGGAGGCGCAGGGCTATTCGGTGATTGCGCCGCGCTACCGCTCGACCAGCGCCGAGATCGACAAGCTGGCGCGGCAGACCCTGCCCGGCGCGATGGCGCAATGCGGCGCGGGGCCGGTGCATTTTGTCACCCATTCCATGGGCGGTATCCTGCTGCGCCATTGGCTGCGCGACAACCGGCCGGAGCGGCTCGGTCGGGTGGTGATGCTCGGGCCGCCGAACCATGGCTCGGAGATTGTCGATGAGCTGGGCGGTCTTGAGCTCTTCAGATGGATCAACGGGCCGGCGGGGGCGCAGCTCGAGACCGGGCCGGGGGGCGTGCCGGAGGGGCTTCCCGATGTGGATTTCGAGCTTGGGGTGATAGCCGGGACGCGGTCGCTCAACCCTTATTATTCCTCGCTCATCGAGGGGCCGGATGATGGCAAGGTCTCGGTCGCCTCGACCAAGGTGGCGGGGATGGCGGATCATATCGAGCTGCCGGTGACCCATACGTTCATGATGAACAACCCGGTGGTGATCGCACAGGTTCTGGCGTTTTTGCGCAAAGGCGCGTTTGAGCGCGACATGGCGCTGGGTGATCTGTTCTGGGGCGAGAGCGAATGAGCGCTGGGCTCGATCTGCGTCTGGTGGGGGCGGAGGTGCTGTGGCCTGAGGGGCTGGGGGCGCGGCCTTTGCGACTGGCGGGCGGCGTGATCGAGGCGGATGCGCCGGGGCGTGAGGTTGATCTCTCGGGGTTTTGGGTGCTGCCGGGGATCGTCGATATTCATGGCGACGGGTTCGAGCGGCATCTGGCGCCGCGCCGGGGCGCGATGAAGGATGTCGACCAAGGGCTTCTGGTGGCGGAGGCGGAGCTTGCCGCGAATGGCATCACCACCGCCGTCATGGCGCAGTTCTACAGTTGGGAAGGGGGGATGCGCGGGCCGGAGTTCGCCGAGCGTGTCTTTGCCGGGATTGCGGCGTTGCGCGGCAGTGTGGCGACCGATTTGCGCCATCAGCTGCGGTTCGAGATTGCCATGCTTACGCAGTACCCGGCCTTGGAGGAGTTTGTCGCGCGGCATGGGGTCGAGTATCTCGTGTTCAACGATCACCTGCCGCATGAGGAGCTTGCCAAGGGCAAGCGGCCGCCGCGGTTGACGGGGCAGGCGCTGCGGATCGGGCGCAATCCGGAGAAACATCTGGCGGATATGCAGGCGATGCATGCGGCGATGGGCGAGGTGGCGGAGGCGCTTGATGGGCTCTGTGCGCGGCTGCGGGAGCGGGGGCTGCGGCTTGGCTCGCATGACGATCGGAGTGCGGAGGATCGGGCTATCTGGCGGGGGCGGGGCGTGACGATTGCCGAGTTTCCCGAGACGATGGCGGCGGTCGAGGCGGCGGCGGAGGCGGGCGAGCCGGTGATCATGGGCGCGCCGAACCTGGTGCGCGGCGGGTCGCATAAGGGCAATGTCTCGGCGATGGAGATGGTTGCGATGGGCCATGTCGGCGCGCTGGCCTCGGATTATCATTACCCGTCGCTCATGCGGGCGGTGCATTTGATTGAACGCGGCGGGTTGGCCAGTCTCAGCGCGGCCTGGGCGATGGTCTCGGAAGGGCCGGCGCGGATGCTGGGGCTGCTGGATCGGGGGAGGATTGCGCCGGGGCTGCGGGCCGATCTGGTGGTGATTGATCCCGAGACGCGGCGCATCGGGGCGACGATTGCCGGCGGCTCTGTCAGCTATATGAGCGGTGAGGTGGCGGCGCGGTTCATTGCGGGTGCGCCTGTGTGATTTAGCAGCGTGAGCAAGGGCTGTGATCACGGAGGGTGATCACGGGTGATAAGTCCCGGCGCGACTGCCTATTATTCGGGCAGCGCAGATATTCCACCTCCCGAGAATCTATGCTTAGAAGTAGCCATTAGATTTTCATGGGAGGAATGAAAGTGAAACATTGGATTATGGGCGCTGTCGCCGCCGCCGGGCTTGCCGTGGCTCCGATTTCCGCGATGGCCGAGACCATCCGCGTCACGCTGCAACTGCCGGAAACCCATTCGCTCGGCCAGAACTGGAACGAATTTGCCAGCATCATCGGCGAGAAATCGGGCGGCGCGCTCGAGGTGCAGCTGTTCCCGTCGGCGCAGCTCTTCAAGGACAAGGAAGTGCCGGGCGCCGTGGGCAGCGGTGCGGTTGAGGCGGGGTCCGCCTTTATCGGGCGCTTTGCCGGGTCGGTTCCGGCGGTGGACGTGGTGTCGATCCCCTTCATCTTCTCAAACGAGGCGCATATTCGGGCCGCCGTGGCCCCCGGGTCGGCGCTGCGTCAGACCATCGATGAGGCGATCCTCAAAGAGACCAACAACCGCGTGCTCTGGTGGCAGGCCTATGGCCGCAACATCTATCTCAACAATGGCTCGGCCATCACCGTGCCCGCCGATCTTGAGGGCAAGAAGGTGCGGACCTATGGCAAGGTGCATGGCTGGACCGTGCAGGCGCTGGGCGGCGCGCCGACGCTGATGTCGGGCTCGAAGCAGTTCCTCGCCTATCAGCAGGGCGCGGTCGATGTCGGCATGACCGGCTCGTCCGGGGTCAAGTCGCGCAAGCTCTACGAGGTGATGGATCACATGACCCTGACCTTTGACAGCGCGATCGAATTCGTGGCCGTGATCAACAATGACTTCTACGAGGCCCTGTCGGATGAGCATAAGGCGATCATCGACGAGGCGGCGCGTGAGGTTGAGCAAAAGCTGCGCGACCAGATCTACAAGGAAGAGGCCGAGACCATCGAAGAGATGAAGGCCCATATGACCGTGGTGGAGCTCTCGGAAGAGCAGCGCGGCGAATGGGTCGCGGCCACTGCCAGCGTGGTGGATCGCTTTGTCGAGGAAACCGGCGAGACCGGCAAAGCCGCGGTCGACGCCGTCAAGGCCGCCGACGCGCAATAAGCCCGCGTGACGCGACAAGAGGGAAAGCGCGAACCGCGCTTTCCCTCGCCGCATTATTTCAGCGACCAAGACCAATTATCACGGGGGACGTGGGATGATTGTCCGCGCGATTGACGCGATTTCCGAGGCGACCGGCAAGCTCAGCGCCTGGTGTCTCTTTGCCATCGGCTTTTTCATCACCTTCGAGATCGTGATGCGCTATGTGTTCAACGCGCCGACGGTCTGGGTCGACGAGATCAGCCGCGTTCTGCAGGTCTGGGTCGTCTATCTCGGCGTGGCCTATGTTCTCAAACATCGCGAGATGGTGACGATCGAGATCATCCTGAGCAACCCCGACACGATCTGGCGCAAGCTGGCCGAGAGCTTTGCCATTCTGGTGCTGTTCATCTTCGCCGGGACCGCCTGTTATTTCGGCTTTCAAATCTGGCTCAAGGCGACGCTGGCGGGCCATACGACCGACACCTATCTCGCACCGCCCAAGATGATCACCCATGCGCCGGTCTGGGTCGGCAGCGTGCTGCTCATGCTGCAGGGCGGGGTGCAGCTTTACCGGGTCTGGACCGAGGGTCTGCCCGAAGATGATATTCTGGAAGGGCAGCACTGATGGAAGCGGTTTTCATTCTGGTGGCGCTGATGGCGCTGCTTTTGCTGCGCACGCCGGTGGCGCTGGCGCTGGGCGGGCTGGGGGTGATCCTTCTGGCACTAAAGGGACTGCCGATGGTGGCGGTGCCGCAGCGGTTGCATGGCTCGATGGACAGTTTCGAGCTGCTCGCGGTGCCGATGTTCCTGTTGATGTCCAATGTGCTGCTCAAGGGCGGGGTTGGGCGCGATCTCTATGCGGCGGTGCAGAGCTGGGTCGGCCATTGGCCCGGCGGGCTTGGCGTGGCGACGATCCTGTCCTGCACGCTGTTTTCGGCGATCTCGGGCTCTTCCGTGGCGACGGCTGCGACCATCGGCACGGTGGCCATTCCCGAGATGTCGAGCCGCGGCTATGACCGGCGTTTCGTCTATGGGATGCTGGCGGCCGGTGGCACGCTTGGCATTCTCATTCCGCCGTCGATCCCTCTCATCCTCTATGGGGTGGTGACCGAAAGCTCGATCCCGACGCTGTTTCTGGCGGGTGTCGGGCCGGGGCTGTTCCTCGCGGGCTGTTTCATCGTCTATGGCGTGATCTATTCGCGGTTTTCCACCGCCTATCAGCCGATGGCCAAGGCGACCTGGGGCGAACGGATGCGCGCCACCGGTCTGGCGCTGCCCACGGTGGCGCTGGCGGTGGCCATCGTCGGCTCGATCTATACCGGCATCGCCACCCCGTCAGAGAGCGCCGGGCTTGGCTTTGTTCTGGCGCTGATCATCACCTTTGCCATGGGGCGGATGGATTGGCCCAAGCTGCGCGAGGCGGTCGAAGGCTCGCTCAAGACCTCGGTGATGGTGCTGATCATCGTGGCCGGGGCCAAGGTGTTTTCCTATGCGATCACGCTCTATCTCATTCCGCAGTCGATCAGCGCGTTTCTGACCGAGAACATCTCGCAGCCGGGGCTCTTCATCCTCGCGGTCGGGGTGGTCCTGCTGATCATGGGGTTCTTCCTCGAATCGCTGTCGATGCTGCTCATCATGGTGCCGGTACTGCTGCCGGCGGTGCTCAACACCGGGATCGATCCGATCTGGTTCGGCATCTTCTTTGTGGTGCTGATCGAGACCGCGCTCATCACGCCGCCGGTGGGGATGAACCTCTTTGTCATTCAGGCGGTGGCCCGGGCGCGGCTGCAGGAGGTGGCGCAGGGTGCGTTGCCTTTCGCGGGGATCATGCTCTGTGTTGCGGTGCTCTTGTGGTTCTGGCCGGCGCTGGCGCTCTATATTCCTTATGAGGTGGCTCGATGACGACGACATTTCCCAACCCCCGCGCCGACCGTCTGCGCGAGCTTCTTGCCGGGGACGATCTCTTGCTGTCGCCTTGCTGCTATGATGCGCTCTCGGCGCGGATGATCGAGCAGGCCGGGTTCGAGATGAGCTTTATGTCGGGCTTTGCCGCCTCGGCCTCGCGCATCGGGATGCCCGATCTGGGGCTCATGTCCTATGGCGAGGTTCTCGATCATACGCGCAATATCGCGGAGGCGACGCGGCTGCCGTTCGTGGCCGATGGCGACACCGGCTATGGCAATGCGATGAATGTGATCCGCACGGTCAAGGGGCTTGGCCGGGCTGGGGCGGCGGCGGTGATGATCGAGGATCAGGTGGCGCCGAAACGCTGTGGCCATACGCCGGGCAAGGCGGTGGTGTCGCGCGACCTGGCTTATGACCGCATTCGCGCCGCGGTCGACGCGCGCCAGGAGCAGGATGTTCTCATCCTCGCGCGGACCGATGCGCGCCATGATCATGGGCTCGGCGAGGCGATGGAGCGGGCGGCGATGTTCCACGAGCTTGGCGCCGATATCATTTTCGTCGAGGCGCCGCAGTCCGAGGCCGAGATGCGCCGCATCTGTGACGAGCTGCCGGGGCCGCAGATGGCCAATATGCTCGAAGGGGGGGCGACGCCGATCCTGCCCCATGCCGAGCTGCGCGACATCGGGTTCCGGATCGCGGCCTATCCTCTGACGCTCTTGTCGGCGGTGATGGCAACGGCGGTCGAGACGCTGGCGGCGCTGCGCGAGGACCGGGTCGAGACCGGGCGGCTCATGGAGTTTGGCGAGCTGCGCGACCGGATCGGGTTCAACGACTACTACACCCGTGCTGACCGCTACGAGAGCTGACCGGGAGGCCGGCGAGCGGCACGGCGACCGCGCCGGGCTTGGCATTCTGCTGATGCTGGTGGCGGCGGTGTTTGCCACCTCGCTCTCGGCCTCGGCCAAGTGGCTCTTGACCGAGCTGGCCTGGCCCGCGCTGCAGGTGGTGGCGCTGCGCTATGCGGTGCATTTCGCCATGGCCTGCGCGATTTTCCTGCCCAAACAAGGCGTTGCGGTGTTTCGCGCCAATGCGCCGGGGCGGCTCTTGCTGCGGTCCTTGGTGCTGATCCTCGCGACCTTGTTCAATTTCCTGGCGCTACAGCATCTGCCGCTGACCCTCACCACGGTGATCCTATTCGCCGGGCCGATCCTCATCACGGTTCTGTCGGTGCCGATGCTGGGCGAGCGCATTGGCGCGCATCGGCTGGTGGCGGTGCTTGTGGGGTTTTGCGGGGTGCTGGTGGTGATCCAGCCCGGGGGCGTGGGGTTTGATCCGGCGGTGCTCTACTCCGTCGGGTCGATGGGCTTTGCCTCGCTCTACTACATCCTCACGCGGATGCTGGCGGGGGTGGACAGCAACGCCTCGATCCAGCTCTGGTCCTCGGGGCTGGCGAGCGTGGTCTTTCTGCCGCTGAGCCTTGGCACCTGGGTCTGGCCCGAGAGCGGTACGGCGCTGGCGGTGGTGCTCTTCATGGGGGTCTGTGGCGGGCTCAGCCATATCGCCAGCACCGGCGCGCATCAGCTGGCGCGGGCCTCGATGCTCGCCCCGTTCACCTATGCGCAGATCGTCACGGCGAGCGCGGCGGGATATCTGCTCTTTGGCGAGCGACCGGGGGCTGCGACGCTCGTGGGCTGCGCCATCATTATCGGCTCAGGCCTTTACCTCTGGTGGCGCGAGACGCGGCTCAGCTGACCTCGATCCAGCTCGTCATGCCAGAGGCCGCATGGCCCAGCATGTGACAATGAAAAAGCCATTTGCCCGGGTTGTCGGCCATGAAGGCGACCGAACGCCGCTCGCCGCGCTGCATGAGGATCGTGTCGCGCATCGGGCCAAAGCTGCCATCAGCCAGCATCTCGCGGAAATGCATCCCGTGCAGATGCATCGCATGCGGGAAGGCGGTGCGATTGTCGAGGTCGAGCTGCACGGTTTCGCCCCGCGCAATCTCGGCCAGCGGTGCGTCAGACAGGCCAACGATGCCGCCCAGCGCCCAGAACTGATTGGCGGCGACTAGATCGCCCATGCCCTGTTCGCGGCCCTGATATTGCGCCGCGCGCAGCCCGCCCATGGCGCCGCCCTCGATCGGCATGGCAAGACGGCGGGCCCCGGCCAGCCCGGTCACCTCCATCGCCGGGTTGGGCGGCAGGGCTGCGGGCGCATCGCGGCGCGCGAGGCTCGCCCGGCCGGTGACGGCAAAGGCCACCTGCGACAGACCGCCCTCGCGGGTGAATTGCACCAGATCGGCGGTCTCGCCCTCGGCGGCCAGGACATCGACAAAGAGATCGGCGCGTTGGCCGGGGCCGAGCGCGAGCGGCTCTGTTGCGGGCAGGGGCGTGGCGAGCGGCATGCCGTCGAGCGCCATCACCCAGCCCTCGAGCCCCGAAAGCCCGAGCGTGAAGACCCGCGCATTGGCGGCGTTGATCAGCCGCAGCCGCAGCCGCGCGTGCTGTTGCACCTCGCGGCGCAGGGCGAACTGGCCATTGGTCACGATGAGATTGCCAAGCCGCCCGGCATGGCTGCGATCATGCGGGGCCTCGAAATCGGGATCGAACTGCGCCGTCTCCGGATCGAGCAGGAGATCGTCGAGCACCAGAACCTCTTCGCCATCGACCTGCGGCGGCTCGGGTTCCTCGATGATGAGCGGCCCGTAGAGACCGCGCGCCACCTGCTCGAAGGACCGGGTATGGGCGTGATACCAATAGGTGCCGGCATCGGGCGGGGTGAACTCATAGGTGAATTGCGCGCCGGGCGCGACGGCCTCCTGGGTGAGGCCTGCCACCCCGTCCATCGCATTATGGAGCCGAATCCCGTGCCAATGGATCGTGCTTGGCTCCGGCAGGCCATTGTCGAAGACGCGGCGCAGGGGCGCGCCCTGACGAAGGCGGATTTCCGTGCCGGGCAGCGTGCCGCCATAGGCCCAGATTTCGGTCTCGGGGTAGGGGCTGGGGGCGATCTGTGCCCTCACCGGCGCGGCGCGCAGGATGTCGGTCGCGCTGGCAAAGGCCCGTGGGGACAGGGCACTGAGTGCGGCCGTGGCGGCGAGCCCATGGCTCAGAAACTGGCGGCGGTCGATCATCATGGCTCCTCCTCGCTCGCGCGATCATCGCGCAAATCGCGCGCGCCGGGAAGGCGGCATGGCGGGGGCGTGGCGGATTGACGCCATGGCACTCGCGGCGAAGCGTGAAGAGCCTGCGTGGCTAGGGGCTCTGCCCCCGGCCTTGCGGCCTCCCCCGGGATATTTTCGGCCAAAAGAAGCACCGGGGGACAGTTGATTGTTTCTTCTGGCGGGAAATATCCCGGGGGTCGAGGGGGCAGAGCCCCCTCGGGGGTCCCAATCAGTCGCGTGTGCCGGAGAAGCGCGTCTGCCAGTCTTCGCGGGCCTCGTCGGTGATCTTGGCAAAGAGCACGTCGGGCACGGTGAAGCCATGCCCCGGCGCGAGGGTCTCGAGCGCGGCACCCACATCTTCGGGCCATTGGTCGTCCTCGGTCTGCATCGATTTGAGCATCGCGGCGCTGGCGTCGGGGATGAAGGGTGCGCTCAGCACCGCGTAGAGGCGGATGAGATTAAGGGCGAGACGGACTTGGGCCGCAGCCTTTTCGGGATCGTCCTTGAACGTGGCCCAGGGGGCTGCGGATTGCAGGTATTCATTGCCCGCGACCCAGATGGCGCGCAGCTCATTGGCGGATTTGCGCACTTCCATCGCCTCCATATGGCCCTCATAGGCGCGGATGCGGGTGGTCAGCGTCTCGATGAGCGCGGTCTCTTCCGCGCCGAATGCGCCGCCTGCGGGCACCTCTTCGCCGAATTTCGAGCGGCAGAACTTGGTCACCCGGCTGACGAAATTGCCGAGCACATCGGCGAGATCCTTGTTCACCGAGGCCTGGAAGTTTTCCCAGGTAAACTCGCTGTCCGAGCTTTCGGGCGCGTGGCTCAGCAGCCACCAGCGCCAGTAATCGGCGGGCAGGATGTCGAGCGCCTGATCCATGAAGACGCCGCGGCCCTGGCTCGTCGAGAACTGGCCGCCGTCGTAGTTCAGGTAGTTGAAGCTCTTGATGTAATCGACGAGTTTCCACGGCTCGCCCGAGCCGAGGATCGTGGCCGGAAAGCTCAGCGTGTGGAAGGGGACGTTATCCTTGCCCATGAACTGGGTATAGGTCACGTCCTCGGCGCCCTTGTCGGTGCGCCACCAGCGTTCCCAATCGTCGCCCTTGCCGGCATCGACCCATTCCTGCGAGCAGGCGATATATTCGATGGGCGCGTCGAACCAGACGTAGAAGACCTTGCCTTCCATGCCGGGCCAGTCGGCCTCGCCCTTCTTGACGGGCACGCCCCAGTCGAGATCGCGGGTGATGCCGCGGTCCTGCAGCCCGTCGCCATCATTGAGCCATTTGCGGGCGATGGAGGTGGTCAGGATGGGCCAGTCTTTCTTGGCGTCGATCCAGGCGTTGAGCTCGTCGCGCATCGAGGATTGGCGCAGGTAGAGGTGGCGGGTTTCGCGCACTTCGAGGTCGGTCGAGCCGGAGACCGCCGAGCGCGGTTCAATGAGGTCGGTCGGGTCGAGCTGCTTGGTGCAGTTTTCGCATTGGTCGCCCCGGGCCTTGTCGTAGCCGCAATTGGGGCAGGTGCCCTCGATATAGCGGTCGGGGAGGAAGCGGCCGTCGGCGTTGGAATAGACCTGTTTTTCCGAGACCTCCTCGATCAGCCCGGCCTCGGCGAGGCGGCCTGCGAAATGCTGGGTCAGCCGGTGGTTCTGCGGGCTCGACGAGCGGCCGAAATGATCAAAGCTCAGGCGGAAGCCCTTGGCGATCTCGGCCTGAATGTCATGCATCTCGGCGCAATATTGTTCGACCGGCTTGCCGGCTTTGGCGGCGGCCAGCTCTGCCGGGGTGCCATGTTCGTCGGTGGCGCAGAGAAACAGCACCTCCTGGCCGCGGCCGCGCAGGTAGCGCGCGAAGAGATCGGCGGGCAATTGGCTGCCCACGAGATTGCCGAGGTGTTTGATCCCGTTGATATACGGGATGGCGGAGGTGATGAGATGGCGTGCCATTGGGTTCTGTCCTGCCTCGCGGTTCGTTGCGCCCCGTTTAGCGCAAGGGGCGCGGCTGTGCCAGAGGGGTCAGGGCCCGTTTCTGTCGCGGCTCTGGCCGGTGAGGCGGCCGATGATGAAACTGGTGCGCGGCGACCAGACATAGCGGGTGCGCCGATGCCGTGTCGGGCGGGCGCGCATCCGCCAGAGGCCAAAGATGATGAGCCCGGCGTGGCCGGTGGCGATCATCGAGAACATCGCGCCGGGGCCGTAGGCCTCGATCAGCTCTGACGCGAGATAGGGCGCGGCGATGGCGCCCAGCGCGTAGAAGAACATCAGCGCAGCCGAGAGTTCGACCCGCTGATCGGAGGTCGCGAAATCATTGGCATGGGCCGCCGAGACCGAGAAGATCGGAAAGGAAAACAGGCCAAAGGCAAAGGCCGCGAGCATCGCGCCGCTGGTGCTCAGCGTGGGCATGAGCGCGGTGATGATGCAGCAGATGATCGCCCCGATGGACAGCCCGATGAGCACATGGCGGCGGTCGTATTTGTCCGAAAGCAGGCCCGCGGGATATTGCGCCAGCGCGCCGCCGAGCACGAAGCTGGCGAGAAACCAGGCGATCTGATCGGTGGCGAGCCCGACCTGTTGGCCATAGACCGGGCCGACCATGCGGAAGGCGGCGCTCGACAGGGCGGCGACGACCACACCGGCGGCGGCAAGCGGCGAGCAGTGGATCGCGAGCATCGGGCGCAGGCGCGGCGCGTGGGGGATTTCGGGCTGGCGCACGCGGGTCATGGTGAGCGGCAAGAGCGAGGCGCAGCAGAGGATCGCGAGGATGTTGTAGGAGACGTAACTCGCGGGATCCAATACGGAAATCAGCATCTGCGCCACCAAAGACGCGCCCATGTCCACCACCCGGTAGATGCCCATGGTGCGGCCGCGCGTCTCGTTGGTGAGCTTGGTGTTGAGCCAGCTTTCGATGACCGTGTAACAGCCCGCCACACAGAGCCCCGTCGCCACCCGCATCAGCGCCCAGGCATAGGGGTCAATAAAGAGCATATGCGCCAGAAGGCCGATCGCCCCGGCCGCCGTCAGCACCGCGAAGGCGCGCGAATGGCCGACCGAGCCCATCAGCCGGGGCGCCCACCAGCAGCCGATGAAAAAGCCGAAGAAATGCGCCGAGCCGAGGATGCCGATCTGTTCGGTGGAGAAGTTGAGCGCAATGCCGGAGAGGGCGTCGAGCGGGCCGACACCACCGGAGGAGAGCTGAAGCAGGGCGACAGACAGGAAAAGGGAGGCGAATGAAATCAAGGTGCGCATGTCGGGGCCACCTTGGCAGGGACGCGAAAGGGTGCAAGCCCCTATTCGACAAACTTGCGTCGTTTTCCGCCCCGATGTCCGGCCCGGCCCTTCCATCCGCGGCAGATCGCGCTAGGGTCCGGCCCAGAGAATGACATGCGAGACGAGGGTAGTGATGCAACGACGCAAACTGGGACGCACGGGGATCGAGGTGAGCGCGCTCTGTCTCGGGACGATGACATTTGGCCGGCAAACCCCTGCAAAAGAAGGCCATGCGCAGCTTGACCGGGCGCTGGAGGCGGGGATCGATTTCATTGATACGGCCGAGATGTACCCGGTCAATCCGGTGCTTCCCGAGGACACGGGCGTGACCGAGAGCATCGTCGGCGACTGGATCGCGGCCTCGGGCAAGCGGCAGGAGATCGTGCTCGCCACCAAGCATTCCGGCGCGGGGTTCAAGGGGGCGCGGGACGGGGCGTTGATTTCATCGCAGACCATCCCGGAGGCCATCGAGGGATCGCTCAAGCGGCTCAAGACCGATGTGATCGACCTCTATCAGTTTCACTGGCCGAACCGGGGCAGCTACATGTTCCGGCAGAACTGGAGCTATGCGCCCTGGGAGCAGGACCGCGAGACCACGCGGGCGCATATGGAGGATGCGCTGGGCGCGCTCGGGCGCGAGGTCGAGCGCGGCACGATCCGCGCCTTTGGCCTGTCGAACGAGAGCACCTGGGGCACGGCGGAATGGCTGCGCATCGCCAAGGAAACAAAGGGTCCGAGGGTCGCCAGCATCCAGAATGAATATTCGCTTCTGTGTCGGATGGCGGATACCGATCTGGCCGAGTTGATGGTCAATGAGGACGTGTCTTTGCTGCCGTTTTCGCCGCTGGGCGCGGGGTTTCTGACCGGGAAATATCAGGCCGGTGCGGTACCCGATGGCTCGCGCATGTCGGTCAATGAGACGATGGGCGGGCGCAAGTCGGAGCGGGTGTTTGCCGCCGTTGACGCCTATCTTGCGCTGGCCCGCGAGCATGATCTCGACCCGGTGCATATGGCGCTGGCCTGGACGGTGCAGCGGCCTTTCGTGACCTCCTCGATCTTTGGCGCGACGCGGCTCGAGCAGCTCGAACATGTGATCGCGGGGATGGATCTGACGCTCTCGCAAGAGGTGCTGAGCGCGCTCGACGAGGTGCATAAGCAGCATCCGATGCCCTATTGAGACGGGTGAAATCGGCAGGTCGGCAGCACGTCGGTATTGCGTCGGTAAAGCGACAGTGGGGGTTTTGCGGGGTTTTGGCCCTGCTTAGTCCCCGCCAAGACCCCGCATAGTTCCCGATCTCGCGCCGGTCAGGCCGCGCCCGGCGGGGCGGCGGCGGCGCGTTTGCGGCGGGGCTGGGCGAACATGACGACATTGCCCAAAAGCGCGAGACCGGCGCCAAGCATGGCGGTGGGCGTCCAGACATAGCCTTCGAAGACGGTCGAGACGGCGAGGGCCACGATGGGGAACATGACGGTGGCATAGCCCGCCTGCGCCGAGCCGATCTGCGACACCAGCATCAGATAGGTGGTGAAGCCGATCACCGAGGCGAAGACCGCCAGATAGAGGAGCGCCGCGAGATAGACCGGGCTTTGCGGGAGGGTGAGGGTCTGGCCGGTGGCGAGGGCGAGGCCCAAAAGCACCAGTGCGCCGATGCCCATGCCCCAGGCATTGGCGATGATCGGCGGCGTGCCCGCAGCGCTGTTGCGGCGCGAGGCCATGTTGCCCCAGGAAAAGATCATCGTGCCGAGCGCCGCCCAGCCCAGACCGCGCAGCGTGTCGGGATCGAAGGAGATGGCGAGCCCCTCCCAGAACAGCAAGACGAGACCGGTGACGCCGATGCCGCCGGCGAGCAGCACCCGCGCGGTGATCCTCTCGCCAAAGAAGAGCCGCGCATTGAGCGCGTTGAAGATCGAGGCCAGGGAAAACACCACCGACAAAAGCCCCGAGGGGATGAGCATTGCGGCATTGTAGAGCGCGATGAAATTGAGGCTGAAGAGGCAAAGCGCCTGTAGCGCGACAAAGCGCCATTGCGCGGGGCGTCTGAGACGGCCCATCGCGGCCAGCCCCAAAAGCAGCAGCACCGCCGCCAGCGCGATGCGGTAGAGCACCGAGACGCCGACCGGCACCGGGCCGATCTGGAGCGCGATGCCGATCCAGCTGGTGCCCCAGATGAAAACGGTGATGAGAAACAAAAGCGTGCTGTTCATGGGTGGGGCCTCCTGCGAGGGCGGTATCAGGCGGCGGCGGGCGGCGCTTGCACGATCTTGCGGTTATCGCCGGGCGGGGCGATTTGGCGGCTTTGGTCGGGGCGAAGATAGCGCTAGATTGGCGGCATGGGACACACGGTATCAGAGTATCTTGAACGATCGCCGACGGCACGGGCGCGGGCGCGGCTCGATCTTGGGGCCGGGCGGGCGGTGACGATTTGGGAAAACCACAATGACCGGGTGTTCTATGACAGTCCCGAGGGCCATGCGTTCAGCCTCTATCTCAAGGGGGGCACCGGGACGCGGCGGCTCGATGCCGGGGGGATCGCGGGCTGGCCCGGGGCGATTTGCGTCTTGCCGGAGGGGCAGAGTTCGGACTGGGAGATCACGCGGCCGTTCCGGTTTTTGCATCTGGTGCTGCCGGATGCGGCGTTACGGGCCGGGTTCTCGCGCATTCACGACCGGGACGCGCGCTATTTCGATCTGCCGGAGCTGATGTATGCGGCGTCGCCGGACCTATCGGAGCCCTTGCTGCGGCTGGCGCAGGCGGCGGTGGCGGCGGATGCGCTGGCCGGGGATGAGGCGATGGCCGATCTGATCCAGCGCCTGCCCGAGCGCCGTGTCTCGTTGCGCGGCGGGCTCACCTCGCGGCAGCTTGGCCGGGCGGAGGAGTGGATCGCGGCGCATCTCGATGGGCCGATCCGGCTGGCGGATCTGGCCGAGGCGGCGGGGCTCTCGGAATATCATTTTCACCGGATGTTTCGGGCCTCGCGCGGCACCTCGCCGCATAAATGGGTCACCATGCGGCGGGTCGAGGCGGCGAAGGCGCGGCTGCGTGGAGCGGGCAGCATTGCCGAGGTCGCGAGCGCCTGCGGCTTTGCATGTCAGAGCCATCTCACCCGCGTCTTCAAGGCCGAGACCAGCGTGACGCCGGCGCTCTACCGGCGGTCCCTGATGGGGCGCGACGGCTAGCCCGCCATCAGGCGGCGCAGATGGGCGGGGAATTCGCGGGCGGTGACCTGGGCCTCGCGCACCAGATGGTCGACATGATCGGTGAGGGCGCGGACCCGTTCGCGGTCGCGAAAGACCATGTAGGATTGGCCGATATAGATCACCGCGAGCAGCGGGCCGAAGATGGTGACCGGGGCGGAATAGATCTGGCGCGCGTCAAAGAGCGTGAGGCGGACGCGCGGGTAGAGCTGTTCGGCGGTCTGGGCGAGATACTCGGCCTGCGCGGCCCGGATGTCGGCGGGGAGCGTGGCGTAATAGCCTTCGCTGCGGGCGAAGGAATAGAGTTCGAACATCGGCAGGGCGATCTCATAATCCGATTGGGTGCGGCGCGCCCAGTCGAGCCGGTCCTCGGAGGCGGCGACGGCCTGATCGATGCTGCGGCCCAGATGCGGGGCGTATTCCCATTCGAGCATCTCGCGGGTCTTGAGCAGGTCGGGCAGGCCGGCGGGGACGTGGCGGATCTTGTAGCCCTCGGCCTCTTCGTGCCAGCGAAAGATCTGATCATCGGCATGCGAGCGGCGGGCCTCGGTCAGGGTGACCGATTGCGCCAGCACCGCCGCCGCCGTTTCCGACCGGTCGGTGAGCCCCAGGAGCCAATCCGCCGAGACCCCGAGCACCGCCGCGCATTCGCCCACCACCTGCGCATTGGGCAGCCGGGCACCATCGCTGCCCAAGAGCTGCGACACGGTGGAGCGATCGACGCCGATACGCCGGGCGAGCGCGGTTTGCGACAGGCCTTCGCGGCGCAGCGCCTCGGCGAGACGGGTGCGAAACAGCCGGGCGCGATCACGTTTGTCGATTTTATCAATCATGTGTTGAGTTTTATCACATATCGCGGGCTTTGTTAACTGTTTCCCGACTGCCCAGCGCAAAATCGGCGCGGTATCAAGGAGTTGGGACAGATATGAGGACAAAGATGGAGACGCGTCGCCGGACCCTGGTCAAGGCAGTGTTATGGCAAGTGCTGGGGCTACTATCCATGGCCCTTGTTGGGTTTTACCTAACCGGATCGGCGGCAATGGGCAGTATGATTGCCTTAGTGAACACGAGTATCGGGTTTGCTGTCTATGTGCTCTATGAACGTGTCTGGGCGCGGATTTCTTGGGGACGGGAACATGGGTAGTCGCGCGCCATCCCTGACGAGACGGCGGGCGGTCGAATGGCCGACGCTTGCGGTGCTGGCGGGCTGTTATGCGGCCTGGGGGCTGTGCCTCTTTGGGCTGGCGGGGGTTCATCCGGCGCTGGCGATGCTGGCGCTGGTGCCGGTGCTGGCGCTGCACAGTTCGCTCAGCCATGAGGCGCTGCACGGGCATCCGACGCGGCATCCGGTGATCAACGCGGCGCTGCTCTTTCCCTGTCTGGGGCTCTTCATTCCCTATCTGAGGTTCAAGGCGCAACATCTTGAACATCATCGCGATTCCATTCTGACCGATCCCTATGACGATCCGGAATCGAATTTCCTCGACCCGAAAGTCTGGGCGCGGTTGCCGGGCTGGTTCCGGGCGCTCCTGCGGTTCAACAACACGCTTTTGGGGCGGATCGTGATCGGGCCGGTGCTGGGACAGATCGCCTTTGTGCAGGGCGACTGGCGGCTGATCCGGGCCGGGGACCGTGGGGTGATGGCGGCCTGGGCGCTGCATCTCGTGGCGGTGCTGCCGGTGCTGTGGCTCGTGGCGCTGTCGCCGCTGCCGCTCTGGGCCTATCTGCTGGCCTGCTATGGCGCGCTTGCGGTGCTCAAGATCCGGACCTTTCTCGAGCATCGGGCGCATGAGCGGGCGCGGGGGCGGACCGTGGTGATCGAGGATCGCGGCATTCTGGCCTTTCTCTTTCTCAACAACAATTTCCACGTGGTGCATCACATGCATCCCAAAGCGCCGTGGTATGAGCTTCCGGGGCTTTATGCGCGCAACCGAGCGCATTACCTGCGGCGCAACGAGGGCTATCGCTATCGCTCTTATGGCGAGGTGTTCCGGGCGCATTTCCTGCGCGCCAAGGACCCGGTGCCGCATCCGTTCCTGCCGAGCGAGTAACGCCGCCCCTAAAGTGCCACCTGTCACAAGGCGCTGGTCTTGGCCCGGGAATGCGGGCAAGAGGGCGGCATGGAATTCTGGATCCTCCTCGCAATCGCCGCTGCCGCGTTTCAGACGCTGCGGTTCATGGTGCAAAAACGGCTCAGCATGGGGGCGCTGTCGGCGGGCGGCGCCACTTGGGCGCGGTTCGTTTATGCGGCGCCCTTCGCCTTGGTGCTGGCGGCCAGCTATGCGGTGATGATCGGCTGGCGGCCGGCGGGGATGGGGCCGCTGTTCTGGGCCTATGCGCTCACCGGTGGGCTGGCGCAGATCCTTGCCACATGGTGTGTCGTGGCGCTGTTTGCGCGGCGCAATTTCGCGGTGGGCATCACCTTCAAGAAGACCGAAGTGATCCAAACCGCGCTTGTCGGGTTTATCGTGCTGGGCGACCGGATCAGCCTTTGGGCGCTGGCGGCGATCCTTCTGGGGCTGATCGGGGTGCTTGTCCTGTCGGACGGGGTGGCCACGGGCGGGCGCGGCTGGCGACGCTTTGCCAACCGCTCGGCGGCGCTGGGGCTCACCTCGGGGGCGTTTTTCGCGATCTCGGCGGTGGGCTATCGCGGTGCGACGCTTGAGATTGCCTCGGACGATGCGCTCATGCGGGCGGCGATGACGCTGGCGATGGTGACCTCGGCGCAGACGCTGGGGCTTGGCGCTTGGCTCGGCTGGCGCGAACCGGGGGAGATCGCCCGCGTCTGGCGCGCCCGGCGGCAGGCGGTCTGGATGGGGGTGATGGGGCTCGGCGGCAGCCTGTGCTGGTTCACCGCCTTCACCTTGCAAAACGCGGCGATGGTGTTTGCGGTGGGGCAGGTCGAGGTGATCTTCTCGATGCTGGTCTCGGTGGCGGTGTTTCGCGAGCGGATCAGCGGGCGCGAGATGCTCGGCATTGCGCTGTTGACCGCGAGCATTCTGGCGCTGGTGGTGTTTGGCTGATCAGTCAGCAGCTCTGGGCGCATGGCCGCGCAGGCGCAGAAAGAGGCTTTCCTCGTCATCATTGCGAAAGAAGGGCACCGAGGCGGGGGGGCCGCCGCGCTTGGCGTGATCGGCGAGCTCTGCCAGCACCACCTCGGTGATGAAGGGCAGGTCGAACTCGCGGGCGCGGGCGAGCGGCACCCATTGCAGATGGCTCAGCTCGTCGCAGGCCTGCGAGAAATCATCAGGATCGCTTTGCAGCTCATCGGCATCCAGCAGAAAGAACCGCGCGTCAAAGCGGCGCGGGCGGCCCGGCGGGGTGATGGCGCGAAAGAAGAATTGCAGCGCATGGGCGGTGGGCAGATGGCCGGTGGCGGCGTAGCTCTGCCAATCCTCGGGCGGGGTGCCGTCCCAAGTGCCGGGCGTGCCGAGGATCTGGCCGGTCTCTTCCCAGAGCTCACGGATCGCGGTCACGGCGAGCGCATGGCTCAGATCATCGTCGCAATCCTCGCCGAGACGGGTGGCGCAGAGCCCGGGCAGCGGGCGCACCAGCGGGATATCGGCATCCTCGCGATCGACGGCGCCGCCGGGAAAGACGAATTTATTGGGCATGAAGGCGGCCTTGGCGCCGCGCTGCCCCATCAGCACCTGCGGATCGCCCAGCCGGTCGCGCAGCACGATCACGGTGGCGGCGTGGCGGATGGCGGTCTTGTCGATACTCATGGCGGCGCCCTTTGTTTGGTTGTGGTCCCGGTTCGGGCCATGGCTGTGACGGCGGGCGGGCCGGGGGCGCGGGCCTAGTCTGCCGTGCCGAACCCATGCATCCGCCGCGCCCATTGGAACGCCACGACGGCGCCCTTGAGCCTCGGCAGAAGGTAGAGCGAAAGCCCGACGCAGCCAATGGTGAATGTGGTCGCCAGCACCAGCGGATCGGGGCGGAAATTCACGAACATCACATGCAGGAGCGGCGCCATCAGGTGACCGACGATCAGGATGGTCAGATAGGCCGGGCCATCATCGGCGCGGTGATGCGAGAGGTCCTGCTGACAGACGGTGCAGGTGTCGCGCACCTTGAGATAGCTCTTGAGCATCGGGCCGGAGCCGCAATTGGGGCATTTGCGGCAAAAGCCGCGCCAGAGCGCCTGTTTCATGGGGCGGTCCTCGGCCAGTTCGGCGGTGGTCACGGTCTGATCAGTCATGGGGGTCCCGGGGGCTTCGCGTTGCGGCATGGGGGCAATGTGGCCCATTCGAGGGGCCGGGGAAAGGGGCGATGGGGCGCTTGCGGCGCCATGTCGCGCGACAGGTTGGCAGGGGGGTGTTGGGCGGGATTTGCCGGGAGTGAGGCCTGTTGAGGGGTCTGTGGTGAGGCGGGGGGGAAG
>NZ_CH724156.1:2479601-2529601 GCF_000152625.1 Roseovarius nubinhibens ISM
GCGTGGGGGGGTGTGGGAGGGGGAGGAGTGGGGGTGCGAAATTTTTTCAAAGTTTTTGCGACGGAAGCCCCGAGCCCCTGCGTGTAAGGTGCGACATCGGGCAGAAAACGGTGTCTGAAACCGCAAACAAGATGGCGCGAGAGATCGGGCCGAAAGACTTGGAGAGACCCAAAGATGACACGTAACAACATTTTCAAGATGGTTGCCCTCAGCTCGGCGATTGCCCTGACCCTGCCGATGGCGGTGGCGGCTGGCCCCGGCAAGCACGAGCGTCCGAGCTTTGAGCAGCTCGACATCAATGGCGATGGCAAGATCACCCAAGACGAGATGAAAGCGCGCGGCGAGGCGCGGTTCAAGGAGGCGGATGCCAATGGCGACGGCATGCTGAGCCAGGACGAGCTTGCCGCGAAGGGCAGCGAGCGCGCCACGAAACATGCCGCCAAGATGATCGAGCGTCATGACACCGATGGCGATGGGCAGCTCAGCCAGGACGAGATGAAAGCCGGCATGAAGGGCAAGAAGGGCCATGACCGCGGCGCCAAGATGTTCGAAAAGGCCGACACCGATGGCGACGGCGGCATCTCGAAGGCCGAGTTCGACGCCATGAAGGAAAAAATGGGCGAGCGTCACGGCAAGAAACACGGCAAGAAAGAGCAGTAAGACTGCGCTGTGTCTCAGGTGGCGGGGGGTGTGTCCCCCGCCGCGATCCCGGTCGGGCAAGCTCTGGACCGGATTGAAGGTGGAACGATTAAAGGGTAGGCCGCGGCCCCATGATAGGACCGTTTCGGAAATCTGCGCCAAAGGGCGCGGGGCTGGCGGATGACGAGGCGTTGCTTGCGGCCTATGCTGCGGGCGATGCGGCGGCGGCGCGCGCGTTGACCGAGCGGCATTTGCCGCGGGTGCTGGCGCTGTCGATGCGGATGCTCGGCAGCCGGGCCGAGGCCGAGGATGTGGCGCAGGAGGCGATGTTGCGCCTTTGGCGGATCGCGCCGCGCTGGGAAGCGGGCCGGGCGCAGATCGGGACCTGGCTCTACCGGGTGGCGTCGAACCTGTGCACGGATCGGTTGCGGCGGCGGTGCGGCGTGGCGCTCGACGAGGTGGCCGAGCCGGTGGACGAAAGCCAGATGAGCGTCGAAGCGGCGCTGCATCAGGAGGCGCGGGTCGAGGCGTTGCAAGAGGCGTTGATGCGCCTGCCGGAGCGGCAGCGTCAAGCGGTTGTGTTGCGGCATATCGAAGGTCTGGGCAATCCCGAGATTGCCGGGATCATGGAGATCAGCACCGAGGCGGTGGAAAGCCTGACCGCGCGTGGCAAACGCGCCTTGCAGGCGGAGCTGGCACCGAGGCGCGAGGAACTGGGGTTGGACGGATGACGGACCGGAAAGACATGACGGGCGAGATGCGGGGGCCGGAACCTGGTGCCGGAGAGGCGGCCGGGCTCGAGCTCTTTTTCAAAGCGGCGCGTGCGCAGAGCCCGGTGCCGGGCGATGATCTGATGGCGCGGGTTCTGGCGGATGCGGCGGCTCTGCAGCCGCAGGGCGCGGCCTCGGCCGGGCTCTGGTCGCGGCTGGTGAGCCGGGCGCAGGGGCTGCGGCAGGAGATGGGCGGCTGGCCTGCGATGACCGGGCTGGCGGCGGCGACGGTGGCGGGGATCTGGGTCGGCAGTGTGGCCCCCGATCTGGCGTCAGAGGCGATCACCGGCTACTGGTCCGGAGAGAGCGAGGTCTATGTGTTCGACGTGATGGCGGGCGACGCCTATGCGAGCCTGGAAGGAGCGTTCTGATGAGCGAGCGAAATGACATGCCGGGACGCGGGCCGACGCCGGCGCGCAAACGGCGCGGGCTTGGCCTCTTGCTGACCCTGTCGCTGGGGGTGAACCTGCTGGTGGCGGGAGCGATCGGCACCATGGTCTGGATGCATGACGGGCATGGGCGCGGCGGCAAGAGCCATGGCAGCTTTGGCGGGCCGTTGACCCGGGCGCTCGCGCCCGAGGACAAGCGGGCGCTGGGCGATGCGCTGCGGGCGGCGCGGCAGGTCAACGGGCCGAGCCGCGAAGAGCGTGGGGCCTCCTATGATGCGATCCTCACGGCGCTGCGGGCACAGCCCTTTGACGCCGAGGCGCTGAGCGCGGCGATGAGCCAGCACCGGCAGATGTTCGAGACCGATATTGCCACCGGTCAGGCGCTCTTGGTGGGGCATCTGGCCAAGATGAGCGACGCCGAGCGCGCGGCATTTGCCGATCGGGTGGAAGAGCATCGCAAGATGCGCAAGCGTGGCAAGGACAAGCCCGCGGAGGGCGCGCAGTAACGCCGGGTCAGACCGGGGTGCGGGCCTCTGAGCGGGTGTGGATCAAGGCAGGGATCAGGCGGCGCTGCGCGGCTGATAGGTGACGGTGTTGCGGCCATGCGCCTTGGAGGCGTAGAGCGCCGCATCGGCGCGCGCCAGCAGCCTCTCGGACTCGCCGCCGGTGGGGGACAGCTCTCCCCGACCGGCGCGGCCCATCACCAGCCCGATGGACACCGTGATATGAACGGGCTGGCTATACCCCGTGAGTGGGATGGCAGTGTCGGCAATCTCGCGGCAGATGCGGTCGGCGGTCTGGCGGGCCTCGTCGGGGGTGACGCCGGGACAGACCAGCAGGAATTCCTCGCCGCCGATCCGGGCCACCATGTCGCAATCGCGCAGGATGGCGCGGAAATGATCGGCCACCTGGCGCAGCACCTGATCGCCGCCGGAATGGCCGTATTTATCATTGATATTCTTGAAAAAATCGAGATCGGCCAGCATCACCGCAAAGCCGGTTTCCAGAGTGTCGGTGCCGGCGCCCTCTTGCCCGGAGCAGACCCGTTCGAGAAAGGGCAGCGCGAAGCGGCGGTTGTAGAGCCCGGTGAGCGGGTCGGTGACCGAGGCGCGCACCCCGTCGCGGGTCTGGCGGCGCAGATGATCGAGCTCCTGCGCCTGGGTCAGGAGCCGGTCGCAGCGGGCGGCGAGTTCGCGGGCATCGGTGCGGCCCATCATGACATCCTCGACCCGCGCCTCGAGCAGGTGGAGCGCGGTTTCCTCCGCGCCGCTGTCGAGCAGGGCCAGCGCGGCGGCGTGGCGGGTCGAGCGGGCGGCGCGCAGCTCGGCCACCAATTCACGGGCGGCGCGGTCGCTCATATCCGGCAGGTAAAGCAGCACCACATCGGGGCGCGGCCCCGAGGTGAGGTCGGGAAAGGGGCGGGCGGCATCGACGAGCCGCAGGCTGTGCCGCAGATGGCGCGACAGCCCGCGCAGAAGCATCTGCCCGGGCGCGCCCTGCGGCGCGAGAATGGCGATATGGCCGGGCGGTTGCAGGCGCGGCACGGCGGGTTCGGCAAAGCCCGGCGCGCCGCCGCCCGATTGCAGGCGCAGATCGCGCAGCGTGTTGCGCTGCACCAAGAGCCCGCGCAATCGCGCCAGCAGCAGCGTGTCGGTGGTCGGACGCACAAGAAGCGCATCGACCCGGCCCGCCAGGTCGCGGCGCGCGGCCTCGGGCAGATGTTCGGTGATCAGCGCGGCGATGGGCAGATCGGCCTGCCCGGGCAGGGCGCGAATGGCGTCGATCAGCGTGGCAAGATTGTTCCCCGCAAGCCCGCTGTTGAGCAGCACGAGATCGGGCGCCTCCAGCCGGATGGCGCGCAGGGTCTCGGCCGCATCCGAGGCTTGGATCACCTCGAAATGGCCAGCCGCCAGCTTGACCTTCAGGAGGATCCTGTTGGTCGCCAGCGGCTCTGCGATGAGTATCTTGCCCGGCATAGGGTGCCTTTCTGACTTGCCCTTTTCTTGTGACCATCTATCCATGCAGGGAGTTAAGAAATCCTTTCCGGGTTAGTTTAAATGCGAGAAAATGAGCTGAATTCAGCCGAAACCATCGGTCTCAGGGCGCTGGGGTGGCTGGTCGGACATGACGATCTGTTGCCGGTGTTCCTGGGCGCTTCGGGCGCGAGCGAGGGCGATCTGCGCGCCGGGGCCAGCGATCCGGTCTTTCTCGGCTCGGTTCTCGATTTCATCCTGATGGACGATGCCTGGGTCATCGAATTCAGCGAAGCGGCGGGGATTGCGCCGGAAAAACTCGGTCGGGCGCGGCAGGCGCTGCCGGGCGGGGAGGCGGTCAATTGGACATGAAAACGGATGCGGCAGGGGCGGGGGGCCGGGCGATTGACGGGCTGCTCTTTGACAAGGATGGCACGCTTTTCGATTTTCACGGCACTTGGGGTGTCTGGGCGGGCGGCGTCATCGAGCATCTGAGCGGCGGTGATGCCGGGCGCGCGGCTGATCTGGCGCGGGCGATCCATTACGACCTTGGCGCGCGGCAGTTTCACGACACGAGCCCGGCGATTGCGGGGACCAACCGCGAGGTGGCCGAGCTCTTGGCGGACTGCCTGCCGGGGGCGGAGGCCGGGCGGATCGAGACCTATCTCATGACCTCTTCGGCCACAGCCCCCTTGGTGCCGGTGCTCGATCTGGTGGATTTCATTGCCGGGCTCAGGGCGCGGGGGCTGCGGCTTGGGGTGATGACCAATGATGCGGAGTTCAGCGCAAGGGCGCATCTGGCGGCCTCGGGGATTGGCGAGGCGTTCGATTTCATCGCAGGGTTTGATTCCGGCCATGGCGCCAAGCCCGATGCCGCGCCCTTGCTGGCCTTTGCCCGGGCCGAGGGGCTCGCGCCCGAGCGGGTGGCGATGGTGGGCGACAGCACCCATGATCTCGTGGCCGGGCGCGCGGCGGGGATGGTGACGGTGGCAGTGCTCACCGGGACCGCGCCCGAGGCAGAGCTCGCGCCCTATGCGGATGTGGTGCTGCCCGATATCGGATATTTGCCGGCCTGGCTGGACAGCCGCGGATGAGCGGTGCCGGCGCGCGCGGCACGGGTCTTGGCGGCCTGTGGCTGGCGCTGGCCGGGGCGTTGATCCTGACACCCGATGCGATGCTCATGCGGCTGTCGGGGCTGGAGACCGGGGCGATGCTCGGCTGGCGGGGGCTCTGCATGGGGTCGGTGCTGGTCCTCTTCTGGGGCTTCAGCACGGGCGACCGGCGGGGCGATCTGGCGGCGCTGCGCAGCGCGCCGGGGCTTGGCATTGCGGCCTGTCAGTTCTTCAATTCTCTGTTTTTCTGCCTTGGTATTGCGCTTGCCCCGGTGGCGGCGGTGCTCTTGGGGGTGGCGGTGGTGCCGGTCTGGGCCGCGCTGTTGGGCTGGCTGTTGCTGGGCGAGCGGGCCGGGCTGCGGACCTGGGCCACGATTGCGGCGGTGCTTCTGGGCATTGGCATCGCCATGTCGGGCCATGGCGGCGACGGGATCAGCTGGGACGCGCGGGCGGGGCTTGGCATCGGGCTTGGCCTGTTGGTGGCGCTGATGCTGGCGCTGAATTTCGTGATCCTGCGCAAGCATCACCATGTGCCCATTCCGCTGGCCATCGGGGCCGGGGCGCTGGTCGCGGGGGTCGGGGCCACGACGTTTTTTAGCGGAGCGATGTGGGCGGGGACGGTCTGGCCGATGCTGCTGACCGGGGCGGTCGTGCTGCCCGCGTCCTTCATGCTCTTGTCGCAGGCGTCGCGGCAGGTGAGCGCGGCGGTGGTGAGCCTCTTGCTGCTTCTCGAGACCGTGCTTGGCCCGCTTTGGGTCTGGCTCGCGGTGGGCGAGGCGCCGGGGGCGCGGATGCTCTGGGGTGGGGCGCTGGTGGTGGGCGCTTTGGCGCTCTTCCTGCTGCATCGGGCGCGACGGGCGCGGCGCTAAAATCAAAAACGACACACCTTGTCGCAAAACTGCGACCCATGCCCCGAATTTGGGTGTTTGCTATTCCTCAGTCCAGCAGGGAGTGACAGGAATGGCCGAGGTCAAGACACGTAGAAAACGGGGTGGCGGGCGCGCGGGCAATGCCGAGCGGCGCGGCTCGGGGGCCATCGAGCAGATGCCATGGAACCCGCCGATCAACACCGATCGGCCGACCGAACCGCTCACCGAAGAGGGGATCGCCGCCATTCACGACGGCACGATGCGCATTCTCGAAGAGATCGGTATCGAGATCCTGAACCCCGAAGCGCTCGAGGTTTTCCGCGCCTCTGGGGGCTGTACGATCAACGGTGAAAACGTCCGCATGGGCCGCGATTTCGTCATGGAGCAGATCGCGCTCGCGCCCGAGGAATTCACCATCACCCCGCGCAACCCGGCGCGGGCGATCACGCTGGGCGGCAAGCATCTCAACTTTGGCAATGTCTCGTCGCCGCCGAGCTATTGGGATATGGAGCTTGGCCGCAAGGTGACCGGCACGCGCGAGATGTGCGCCAATTTTCTCAAGCTGAGCCAGTATTTCAACTGCATCCATTTCGTCGGCGGCTATCCGGTGGAGCCGCAGGACATCCATGCCAGCATCCGCCATCTCGACGTGCTCTATGATAAGCTGACGCTGACCGACAAGGTGGCGCATGCCTATTGTCTCGGCCGCGAGCGGGTCGAGGATGTGATGGAGATGGTGCGCATCGCGGGCGGCCATAGCGACGAAGAGTTCGAAGCCAGCCCGAAGATGTATTCCAACATCAATTCGACCTCGCCGCTCAAGCATGACTATCCGATGCTCGACGGCTGGATGCGGCTGGCGCGGCGCAATCAGGGCCTTGTCGTCACGCCCTTCACGCTGGCCGGTGCGATGGCGCCAGTGACCATGGCGGGGGCGGTGGCGCAGAGCCTGGCCGAGGGGCTGATCGCGGTGGTTCTGGCGCAGCTCATCCGACCGGGGGTTGGCTGTGCGATTGGCACGTTCACCTCGAATGTGGATATGAAATCGGGCGCGCCGGCCTTTGGCACGCCGGAATATATGCGCGCCACGCAGATGACCGGCCAGATGGCGCGGTTCTACAAGCTGCCGATGCGGGCGAGCGGGGTCTGTGCCGCCAACGTGCCGGATGGGCAGGCGGTCTGGGAGACCTCGAACAGCCTCTGGTCGGGCGTGCAGTCGGGGGCGCATATGATCTATCACGCGGCCGGGTGGCTCGAAGGTGGGCTGATCGCCAGCCCGGAGAAATTCGTGATGGATTGCGAAATCCTGCAGCAAATTCAGCGCTATATGGATCCGATGATCACCGCGACCGGCCCCGATGAGATCGCCACGGAAGCGGTGCGGGAAGTGGGCGATCAGGGTCATTTCTTTGGCATCCAGCACACGCAGGACCGCTATACCACCGCCTTCTATCAGCCGTTCCTGAGCGACTGGCGCAATTTCGAGGCCTGGGAGGCCGCCGGGTCGGTCTGGACGGCGCAGCGGGCGCACCAAGTTTACAAGGATATTCTGGCCGAATTCGAAGCGCCGCCGATGGATGAGGCGGTGCGTGAGGAATTGGAAGCGTTTGTCGCCCGGCGCAAGGCCGAGGGTGGCGCGCCGACGGATTTCTGATGGCGCGCGCGCAGGCGGGCGGCTGTCTCTGTGGCGCGGTGCGCTACCGCGTCACGGGGCCGCTGCGCGATGTGATCTATTGCCATTGCAGCCAATGCAGACGGGCCTCTGGGCATCATGTGGCGGCCACGGCGGCAGCGCCCGAGGACCTTGATATCAAAGGCCAAGTGCAGTGGTATCGCTCGTCAGAGGAGGCGCAGCGGGGGTTCTGTCCGACCTGTGGCAGCAACCTCTTCTGGACGCCGGATCATGGCGGTCATATCTCGATCATGGCGGGCACGCTCGATGGGCCGACGGGGCTGCGGGTCGAGAGCAATTGGCATGGCGAGGATCGGGGGGATTACTATGATTTGCCGCCTGTCGGTACCACGTCGGTATCACGACAGTAAGACGACGGTGCGCCCCTGCCCCCCGAATGCGGGGGCAGGGGCCCGATTTCAGAGCCGGTTCACAGCAGGTCGAGCGCCCGCGGAATGGCCAGCGACAGGTCCGGCCAGAAGGTGGTGATCAGCATCACCGGGAAGGCCACGAAACCCATCAGCCCGAGCGCCGGCATCACCGCCTGCATGATCGGCGCGCGGGTGATCTTGCACGACAGGAAGAGCGTCGGCGCCACCGGCGGGCTGTTGGCCCCGATCACCACCGAACAGGCGACGATGGCGGCGAAATGCACCGGGTCGACCTGATTGGCGATCATCAGCGGCAGGAAGAGCGGCGCGATCACCACGGTGACCGAGACGTCATCCATCAGCGCGCCAGCCACGATCAGCACCAGATTGACCATCAAGAGCGCCGCGATGGGCGAGGTGACCACCGATTGGATCGCCTCGGTCAGGTCTTGCGGCACTCGCTCGAAGGCGAGGATGCGCGAGATCATGAACGAGAAGAGCAGGATCAGGATGATCGTGCCGGTGGTCTCGGCGGCCTGCACAAAGCTCGACCCGAGGCTGCGGAAGGTGAACTCGCGGTAGATGAGCCCGCCCACCAGAAGCGCCGTCACCGCCGCCACGGCCGCGGCCTCGGTCGGGGTGAAGATGCCGCCATAGATGCCGCCGAGAATGATCAGCGGCAGCGACAGCGCCGGCAGCGCCTTGAGCGTCACCCGGCCAAAGCCTTCGCGGCTGCCGGTCTCGGGCAGGTCGATCTCGTCAAAGGCGCGGCCCACCAGAAAGCGGTTGTAGAGCACGAGGCCGATGATCAGCAGGATCGCCGGGCCGATGGTCGCGGCAAAGCAGGCGGCGACCGATTGCCGTGTGACCACCGCAAAGAGGATCATGGTGATCGAGGGCGGGATCAGGATGCCCAAGAGCGACGAGATGCCCAAGAGCGCCGCCACCCGGCCGCGCGGATAGCCGCGTGCCACCAGCGGATCGGTCATGATCTGGCCGATCGAGGCGATGGCCGCCGTGGCGGTGCCGGCGATGGCGCCGAAGATCGCCGCCGAGAGCACCAGCGCCGTGCCCATGCCGCCGCGACCGGTGGCCATGCGCGACACGAAGGCGATGATGCGCTGGGCGATGCCGCCCGATTGCATCAGATAGCCGGTCAGGATGAACAGCGGCAGCGCCACCAGCACCAGCGAATTGAGCGAGCGGAAGCCCTGCAACATCAGCGTGTTGAGGTTCACATCATAGATGAAGGTGAGATAGGCCAGAACCCCGGCAAAGGACCAGGCGACCGGCAGGCCGATGCCCATCAGCGCGATCAGCAGCATCAGGGCGTAGAGTGCGTAAAATCCGTCCATCAGCCCTGCCTCAGCCGTTTGAGCGCGCCAAGAATGTCGCGCAGCCCGTAGCAAAAACACCCCACCGCCGCGAGGCCGATGGCCAGCTGCGGCACCCAGAGCGGGATCTGAAAGGCCGGGGTGGTCTGGGGGCGTTTCATGCCCCAGGTGAACATGTAATAGGCCCAGGTGATGAAGAAGAGCGTGATCACCACGGTCAGCACCGCGATCAGCAGATCATGCCAGGCCTTGCGGCGCGGGTCGGTGATCTGGCTCGCGACCCAGTCGACCGTCAGATGTTCGCGTTTGCGCGAGGCGATGACGGCCCCCACCATATAGAGCATGACGGCCGCGAGCATGATCAGCTCGTGCAGGCCGACGACAGAGATTTCCAGGACGTAGCGGGCGATGACGAGAAAGGCCATGAGCCCCACCACCACCGCCGAAGAAACCACCGCCAGCACGTTGAGCGTGCTGGCGATGATCGTTTCCATACGGGCGAATGCGCCGGTCATGTCAGAGCTTGGCCGCGTTGGCCCGCACGAGATCCATGATCTCCTTGCCGACACGCTCTTCCATCATGGGCCAGACTTCGGCGCGGACCTTGCGGGCCATCTCGTCGATCTGTTCCGGCGTCGGTTCGATATATTCCATACCGGCCTCTTTGGCCTTGTTGATATAGAATTGATCGCGTTCCTGCGCCTGGGCGAAGGCCTCTTCCATCACGGTGTTGGCGGCCTCGGCCACGACGGCCTGATGCTCTTCCGAGAGGCCGGCCCAAGAGCCTTCGTTCATCGTCATCACGCCGGTGATGAACTGCATCTTGGTCTGGTTGTAGTAATCCAGCACATCGCGGAAATACTCGTAATCCCAGTAGATGATGTTGGCGCCGTCGCCATCGACCACGCCGGTCTGGATCGCGGTGAAGACTTCGGACCAGTCGATGGTTTCGGTCTGATAGCCGAGCGCCTGCACCGATTCCGCCATCGGGAACATGGCGGGGACGCGGATCTTGAGATCGGCGGCCTCTTCCGGGGTCATCGCGTATTTGTCACGCGAGGCGATGCCGTTGAAGCCTTCGGGCCAGGGGCCAAAGAAGCGCAGGCCGAGATCGGCGAAGACGCCGGTCAGGATCTCGTTGACCCAGCCGCCGGGTTTATAGGCGTCGAACGCCTCGTCCCAGCTGCGCACCATATAGGGGGTGAAGAGCACGCCGAGACGGTTGTCATAGGCGGTGATCGGCCAGTTGATCATCATGTCGAGATCGCCCGCGACCAGCAGGTCGAGCACTTCGGCCTGGCTGCCAAGTTCGTTCTGGTAGAACACATCGACCTGCACTTCGCCGCCGGTGCCTTCTTCGATCAGCGCCGCCCAACGGTCGAGCGCATCGCCCGAGGGCGAGCCTTTGGCGCCGGAATCGGTCGCCAGTTTGAGCTGGGTCTCGGCCCAGGCCGGTGCCCCCGCCAAGAGCGCGGCTGCCGCGCCGGCAGCCAGAAGATTTTTGAGAAACATGATGTCCCCTCCAAGGTGGTTCCGGTCCCCTCTGAACCGGAAACGAAGATTAATCCGGGCAGGTGGACATGACTGTCTAGTCTTGTCAATCGCGATTCCCGGCGTCGCGCATAGCCATGGCGGATGCGCGGGGGGGCATCTGATCCAAAAGCGGCGTTTCGCTGTAAAATCCGGCGCGTGCGATCAAGCCGGAGGCGCTGCGGAAACATTGACACCGGGGGTGGGGCGGGCAAGGTGGGGCCGTTCCAGCAGGTGAGGACAGTAGATGCCCGTCGATTTTACCCCTGATTCCCGGCCCGATCCCGCCGCCTCTGTGCTCGGCACGCGTTGGCTCTTGATTGCCGTCGGCGCGGTGGCCGGGCTCGCCCATTGGGCGGTGTTCGATCTGTTGACGGATCATGTCGCCTATGACCGGCTGGTGCTCGGGCTCGGGGTGGCGGTGGTGGTGTTTTTCGCGGCGCTGATGATGATGCTCGGCCCGGTGCGGCCGGGGCGCGCGATGGCCGGGGCCGGGGCGCTGGCGGCGGTTTGTGCCGCGCTCATGCTCTGGGCGAGCCTGCGGTTCGATCATGTGTCGGAGTTTCTCGACAGCGGTAAGCCGCTGGTCGCGGTGGCCACGTTGGCGGTGATCGCGGCGCCGTTCATCGCAGCGCTCTTGCGCGAGCGGGGCGGCTGGCGGCACTATCAGCTGTTGTTCGACACCAGTTGGGAAAGCGTGCTGCGCTATGTCGCGGGGGGGCTTTTCACCGGGCTGGTCTGGGGGCTTTTGTACCTGTCGGACACGTTCCTTGGCCTTGTGGGGATCACCCTCATCGACGATCTGATCGATCTCGACCCGGTGCCGTGGCTGATCAGCGGCGTGGCGCTCGGGCTTGGCCTGTCGGTGTTCTACGCGCTGCGCGACTATATCTCGGCCGATCTCTTTGTGCAGCTGTTGCGGCTGTTGACGCCGCTGGTTCTCGGGGTGGTGGTGATTTTCATCCTGGCGCTGCCGTTCCGGGGGCTGTCGGGGCTGTTGGGCGGGCTGTCGCCGGCGGTGACGCTGGCCGGGGTGAGCCTCGCCGGTGTGGTGCTGGTCAGTGCGGCGGTGCATGGCGGGACGGCGGGCGAGGTGCAAAGCCCGGTGATGCGGCTGGCGGCGCGGGTGCTGAGCGGGGTGATCGCGGTGCCCGCGGTGCTGGCGGTCTATGCGGTGGCGGTGCGGATCGGGCAATACGGGCTGACGCCGGACCGGATCGCGGCGCTGGTGGCGGCGCTGGTGGTGCTGGGGTATGGGGCGAGCTATGCCGTGCTGTCGCTGTTGGGGCGCGACTGGATGGGGCGGCTGCGGCAGGCGAACCTCGCGCTGGCGGGGCTGGTGGTTCTGGTTTCGGCGCTGTGGCTGACGCCGCTCCTCAACCCCGAGCGGATGAGCGTCGCGAGCCAGCTCGACCGGGCGCGGGCCGGGGGGGCGGTGGAGGAGCTGCCGCTGTGGGAGATGGCGTGGGACTGGGGCCGGGCCGGGACGAACGGACTGGCCGCGCTGCGGGCGCTGGAGACCCATCCGGAGCACGCGCAGCTTGTGGCGATGATCGAGCGGGCGGAAGCGACGCAATTTGAGTATGAATTCAGACAGGAGTCTGAGGAGGCCAGTCAGGTCAGCCTGCATGAGATCGTGCCGCTGCGCCCGGTCGGGGTGCTGCTGCCCGAGGGTAGTCTCGACCGGGTTTCGATCTATGAACGCATGAGTTTGCGGGAGGGCTGTGCGCGCAAGTTCAGCGATGGCCAGCCGGGCTGTGTCCTCGTCGTGGCGGATTTTGATCCGAATGTGGAGGAGGTCGAGGGGATCTTGCTGTGGCGCTCGGGTCATGGCTCCGTGCAGGTGCTCGGGCTGCGGATTTTTCCCGACGAAGGCAGCCATCGGGTCTCTGTCATCGGCAACACCGCGACGCTGGAGGACGAGGATATCCAGCGGGTGCTGAACGGCGAGTTTGAGATCGCGCCGGTCAGCCGCAAGGCGCTTCGGATCGGCGATCAGGAGATTTATCCTTACAATTGAACCTGTTTGCCACCCGTTAAGACCGCTCTGGCAGTCTGCCCCGGTGAGATAAGGGGCAGACGTTCAGGAGGCGGCGATGCACGGGCTGATCAATCGCGCGATAGAACGGTTCATTCGCGATACATACGGGCGCGATGTCTGGGCGTTGATCGTGGCGCGGGCGGGGCTTGGGTTTTCCGAGTTCGAGGCGATGCTCAGCTATGAGCCGGCGCTGACCTGTGACGTGCTGGCGGGGGCCGAGCAGGTGCTCGACCGGACGCGGGACACCATCCTCGAAGATATCGGGACCTATCTCGTGTCGCACCCAAAGCTCGACCCGTTGCGGCGGTTGCTGCGCTTTGGCGGGGTCGATTTTGTCGAGTTTCTGCAATCGCTTGATGAATTGCCCGGGCGGGCGCGGCTCGCCGTGCCGGATCTCGACATTCCCAATCTCGAGCTCAGCGCCCATGGCGGCAATATCTATCAGCTGCGCTGTGATGTGCCGACGGCGGCGGGGCCGGGGTTTGGTCATGTGCTCGTCGGGGTGCTGCGGGCGATGGCGGATGATTACGGCGCTCTGGTGGTGCTTGATCACGCGGGCGGCGGCAAGGATGTGGAGATTTTGCAAATCCAACTGTTGAGCGAGGCGTATAGCAGCGGGAAAATGTTCGATCTTGCCGCGGGGCAAGGGACATGAGCGGGGCGGCGGAGGGGCTCGCCGGGCTGCTCGATCAGCTCTGCCCGATGCATGCGCTGCTCGATGCCACGGGCCATATTGCCCATGCCGGGCCGACGCTGGCGCGGCTCTGCCCCAAGGAGGAAATGACCGGCGCGCGGTTTCTCGAGCTTTTCGAGCTGCGCCGCCCGGCGCGCAGCGCCACGATGGACGATCTGCGGGCGTTGGCCGGGCGGGGCTTGCATCTCATGACACGGGGCGCGCCGCGGCTGCCGCTCAAGGCGGTGCTGACCCCCTTGCCGGAGGGCGGCACGCTCGGCCCATCGGGCGGGGCGCTCGTCAACATGTCCTTTGGTATCGCGGTGACCGAGGCGATCCGGCAACTCAACCTCACGGCGCGGGATTTCGCGGCGACGGATCTGACGGTCGAGATGCTCTATCTCATCGAGGCCAAGACGGCGGCGATGGAGGCGTCGCGATTGCTGAACCTGCGGCTGCAAGGGGCCAAGGCGGCGGCGGAGGAACAGGCCTTTACCGACACGCTCACCGGGCTCAAGAATCGCCGCGCGCTCGACCCGGTGCTGACACAGCTGATGGCGTCGGAGACGGATTTCGCGCTGGTGCAGCTCGATCTCGACTATTTCAAGGAGGTGAACGATCAGTTCGGCCATGCGGCGGGCGACCATGTGCTGCAGCTCGCGGCGCGGGCGATGCGGGCCGAGACCCGCAAGGAGGATGTGCTGCTGCGGGTGGGCGGCGATGAGTTCGTTCTCATCCTCAGCGGGGTGACCGATGCAGCGCGGGTGCGCGATATTGCCGAGCGGGTGATCGCGCGGCTCGAGGCCCCGATCGACTATGAGGGGCAGCCCTGCCAGATTTCGGCCAGCGCGGGCGGGGCGCTGTCGTGCCGCTATCCACACCCGCAGGCGGCGGAGGCGCGGATCATGGAGGATGCCGATATCGCGCTCTACGCGGCGAAGAGCGCGGGGCGCGGGTGCTTTCGCAATTTCGAACCGTCCATGCGGCAGGATCGCGAGGCGCGGCGGAGCTCGTAAATCGCGGATTTGGCCGGGGATTATCTGGGCCACCGGGCGGATAGACCGGAGAAAATGGAGGTGAGTCGCAAACGTGCAAGCTCTGTCGCCATGGTAAAAGCCCAGGGGCGCGAATGCAGGCAGGTCTGGCCCCGATAAGGACAGGCAAGCCGCCGCGCAGAGGGCTGCGCCGGGGGCTGTGACAGAGAGGGCGCCGCATGAACGAGATCAAATCCTATTGGCAGAATTACATCGACGGCGCATGGGTCGATGGCGGCGCGGGGCGGGTTGAGGTGATCAACCCGGGCACCGGGGCGGTGCTCGCCGAACAGGCGCTGGCCGATGCCGGTGATGTGGACCGCGCGGTGACGGCGGCGGAACGGGTGCATCTGTCGGGCGTGCTCACCGCGCTGCGGCCGGTGGAGCGGGGGCGCATGGTGCAGGCCATGGGGCGCTATCTGCTGGACCGGGTGGAGGAGATCGCGCCGATCCTGTCGCTGGAACAGGGCAAGCCGCTCTGGGAGGCGCGGATCGAGGTGGAAGGCGCGGCGCGCTATTTCGAATATTACGGCAATCAGGCCGAGACGGTCGAAGGCCGGTCGATCCCGCTGGGCGCGAATTATTTCGATTTCACCCATTACGAGCCCTTTGGGGTGTCGGCGCAGATCATCCCGTGGAACTACCCTCTCGAGATGACGGCGCGGTCGCTGTCGGCGGCGCTGGCCACCGGCAATACGGCGGTGATCAAGACGCCCGAGCTGACGCCGCTCAGCAATGCCTATTTCGCCCATGCGGCCGAGGCGGTGGGCCTGCCCAAGGGGGCGGTCAATATCCTCTGTGGCTGGGGGCATGAGGCGGGGGCGGCGCTGTCGTCGCATCCGGGCGTGCGCCAGATCGTTTTCACGGGCTCGGTGCGCACCGGCATCGCCATTGCCACGGCGGCGGCGCAGAATGTGGTGCCCTGTGTGCTCGAGCTTGGCGGTAAATCCGGGGCGATCGTCTATGAGGATGCCGATCTCGAGGCGTTTGAGAATGACATTCGTTGGGGGATTTATTTCAACGCGGGTCAGGTCTGTAGCGCCATGAGCCGGGTGATCGTCCATGAGAGCCGCCGCGACGAGTTGGTCGAGCGGGCGGTGGCCGTGGCGAGATCGCTCTCGGTCGGGCCGGGGATCGAACGCGGCGAGATGGGCCCGACGATGGGCGCCATGGTGAGCGAGGCACAGCGGGATCGCGCCGCCGATATGGTGGCCGCGGCCGAGGGTCAGGGGGCGACGCTGGCCGCGGGCGGGCGCAAGATGAACATCCCCGGCGCGTTTCTCGAGCCGACGGTTCTCAGCGGGGTGACCCCGGAGATGAGCATCGCGCAGGAAGAGGTGTTTGGTCCGGTGCTCTCGGTGCTGAGCTTTCGCGACGAGGCCGAGGCCATCGCCATCGCCAATGGCACGCCCTATGGGCTGGTCGGCGGGGTGTTCACCCGCGATCTCGACCGGGCGACGCGGGCGGCGCAGAAGATCCGCGCCGGGCAGGTTTTCGTCAATGAATGGTTCGCGGGCGGGGTCGAAACACCCTTTGGCGGCTATGGCAAATCGGGCTATGGACGGGAGAAGGGCCGCGAGGCGCTGTGGAATTACGTCCAGACCAAGAACGTGGCGATCCGCGTCAGGTGACGGGCCGGACAGGGCAACAACAGGGCAACAAAGGATGGGGCTATGAGCGTTTTTGACGAGGATCTTTTCCTCAAGGGGTTGGAGCAGCGCAAGGGCACGCTTGGCGCGGAATATGTCGAAAAGAACCTGGCGGCGGCGGATGGGTTCACCCGGCCGTTTCAGGAGGCGATGACGGCGTGGTGCTGGGGCTTTGGCTGGGGCGATGAGGTGATCGAGCCGAAGACCCGCAGCATGATGAACCTCGCCATGCTGGGCGCGCTGGGTAAGTTGCATGAGTGGGAAACCCATTGCCGCGGGGCGCTCAACAACGGGGTGAGCCGCGACGAGATCCGCGCCATCGTGCATGTGATCGCGATCTATTGCGGGGTGCCGCAGGGGCTCGAATGTTTCCGGGTGGCGCGCAAGGTTCTGGAAGAAGCGGGCGAGATCTAGGGCGAAATCCTGAAAAGGATTTCGGGCGGCTTTCTTTGCAAGAAAGCCGTCACCGGATCGGATCGAAGAGCGCGTCTTGCAAGCTGCAGTCGCGGATCACGTCGCGCCCGCAGGGCACCGGGTCGAGCGATTTCGACAAGCAGATGCGGGCCTCCTGAATGCGGCCCGCGCGGCAGGTGATGGTGATCATGTCACGCTCAAGTGACGGATTTGCCTTGAGAAACGCCTCTTCGACCACATGGGCGGGCAGGCGCACCGGGTCCTTGAGCTTACGAAACACCTCGGGGCGGGTGACGCTGTCATAGGCCTCGCGTGACAGGGCGAAATAGGCCGGGGCCGAGAGGCCCGAGCAGCGCCCGTGTTTCTTCCATTGATACCAGGCGAGCCCGGGGTTGCCCATGATGTCGGCCATGTCGCGGGTCAGGGCGCGGGATGGCGGGCGTTCGGCGCTTTGGCAATAGCTCGGCCAGCCGCGATGATATTGCGGCCACAGACCATGCAGCACCCAGCCGGTGTCGGCGCTGTCCTCGCATTGCTCGGCGCGCCGCGCATCGCCTTCGAGCGCGCACCATGTCGGTGACCAGCTAAGTGCCAGAACGTAGTAATCAAAGGCGCCGGAGCGGTCGCCCTCGGCGGCGGCCAAGGTGGCGGAGAAAAGCCAGATCAGAAGGGTGCGCATGATTTCCGCTTTCATTTCGTCTTGCCTGCGACTATATACGCGCCAAGTTCCCCGACAACGGAAACCGTCCCAATCCCGGGACAGCCTTTCCAGGCGACGGGAGAGATTTGTTTAGGAGATGCGAGAGATGGCAAAACCGCTCATGGCAAAGGCCACAGCCGTCTGGCTGGTGGACAACACCACGATCAGCTTTAAGCAGATTGCCGATTTCGTTGGCATGCACGAGCTGGAAATTCAGGGCATCGCCGATGGCGATGTGGCGCAGGGCGTCAAAGGGTTCGACCCGGTCGCCAACAGCCAGCTGACCCAGGACGAGATCGACGAGGCGGAAAAGAACCCGCTGCACAAGCTCAAGCTCAAGCATAACCCGGCGGCTGTCGGTGAGGAAAAGCGGCGCGGCCCGCGCTATACGCCCCTCTCCAAGCGGCAGGACCGGCCCAACGCGATCCTGTGGCTGGTGAAGTTTCACCCCGAGCTGGCCGATGCGCAAATCGCCAAGCTGGTGGGCACGACCAAGCCGACGATCCAGACGATCCGCGAGCGCACCCATTGGAACATCGCGAATATGCAGCCG
The DNA here is from genome assembly GCF_000152625.1 of Roseovarius nubinhibens ISM. Taxonomy (GTDB): domain Bacteria; phylum Pseudomonadota; class Alphaproteobacteria; order Rhodobacterales; family Rhodobacteraceae; genus Roseovarius; species Roseovarius nubinhibens. The sequence goes on from NZ_CH724156.1 coordinate 2,497,325, forward strand.
ATCGACCCGGTGGCTCTGGGCCTGTGTAAACAGTCCGAGCTGGACGCCGCCGTGCAGAAGGCCGCCGCCAAAAAGGCCAAGGACGGCGAGACGATGAGCGATGACGAGCGTCGCAAGCTGCTGTCGACCGAGCAGAGCCTGTCGATGGATCCCGAGCCCAAAATGCCCACGGCAATCGAAGGGCTTGAGACCTTCACGCTCAGCGAAAGCCATGATGACGAGGACGACAAGAGCCGCGATCATGTGCCGGATGCGGACAGTTTCTTCAACCTGCCGGACAGCAGCGATGATGAGGAGGATGACGACCGCTAAGCCGCGTCATCCCTTAGGAAATAAAGCCCCGGTGCCGCATTTGCGGGCCGGGGTTTTTCGTGCCGGATGCCCTGTCGGTATCGCGTCGGCACTGCGACAGTAAAGCGACGGTGCGGCCTTCACGCCGCGACGAGCGAGAGAAATTTACCCAAGGGGTAGAAAACCTGTTGCGCGAATCTGAAAACGCCTTATATGCGCCGTCAGACGCCAACGCGCGCGCCTCTGGCCGGCCCTTCTGGGCATGAGTTTAAGTAGCGACGGTAACGTTTCCTTTTTGTGATCCACGCCCGGGATTGGGCAGGTCTATTCTGGAGATGACCATGACCGCTACCATGAATGGCGCCTTTGGCGCCGGCGAAGCCATCCGTATCGACGCAGCAGCAGCCCATATCGCTGTGACCCGGTTTGACCGTCCGACGCTTGTCGTCGACCGTGGTCGTATCGCGCAGCAATATGACGCCCTGGCCGAAGGTCTCGGCGAGGCGCGCATTCACTATGCGGTCAAGGCAAACCCGGCCCCGGAAATCATCGCCATGCTGGTGCAGCGCGGCGCGCGGTTTGACGCGGCGAGCCGTGGCGAGATCGAGCTCTGCCTGTCGCAGGGCGCCAAGGGATCGGATATTTCCTTTGGCAACACGGTCAAACGTCCCTCGGACATCGCCTTTGCCCAATCGGTGGGGGTCGAGCTCTTCTCGGCTGACAGCGACGCCGAGCTGGAAAAGATTGCCCAGCACGCGCCGGGCGCCAAGGTCTATCTGCGGGTGATCGTCGAGAACGAGAATGCCGACTGGCCGCTGAGCCGCAAGTTCGGCTGTGCGCCGGGCGCGATGGCCGAGCTGATGGACTATGCGCGCGGTCTCGACGTGGATATCGTGGGCCTGTCCTTCCATGTCGGAAGCCAGACCAAGGAAGCGCGTCACTGGCTGCCGGTGCTCGATCAGGTGGCCGAGCTGTGGCATGCCGCCCGTGCCGCCGGTCATGACATGCGTGTGCTGAACCTCGGGGGCGGGTTCCCGGCCCATTACGACCAGAGCGTGCAGGGCCCGCAGGCCTATGCCGCCGAGGTGATGGAGGCGGTGCGCGCGCGGTTCGGTCAGCCCGAGTATGTGATGGCAGAGCCGGGTCGCGGCCTGGTCGCCGAAGCCGGGCATATCGCCGCCGAAGTGATGCTCGTGTCGCGCAAATCGCCGGACGATCTGCACCGCTGGGTCTATCTCGACATCGGCATGTTCTCGGGTCTCGCGGAATGCGCGGGCGAGGCGATCCGCTACAAGATCGACACGCTGCGCGATGGCGAGGAAACCGGGCCTTGTGTTCTGGCCGGTCCGTCCTGTGACAGCGCCGATATTCTCTATGAGAAACGGCCCATCCAGCTGCCGCTGTCGCTGCAATCGGGGGATCGGGTGATGATCCGCAACTGTGGCGCCTACACCAGCAGCTATTCCTCTGTGGGCTTCAACGGGTTTCCGCCGCTCGAGGTCGTGGTTCTCTGAGCCACCGACCCGCGCGGGAAAGGGCCGTCTGCCACGGGAGGGGCAGGCGGCTTTGCTACATTTGGGGGTAAGGGTGGTGGCCTAGAAGGCCTTGCGCGCCGAGAGCGCGGCGGTGATCGTGCCATCGTCGAGATAGTCGAGCTCGCCGCCGATGGGCACGCCTTTGGCCAGCGAGGTGAGCGTCACCCGGTCCTCGATCTGATCAGCGATGTAATGGGCGGTGGTCTGACCGTCGACGGTGGCGTTGAGCGCGAGGATCACCTCGGTGATGTTCTCCTCGGCGAGCCGCGCGACGAGGCCGGGAATGCGCAGCTCGTCCGGGCCCACCTGATCGAGCGCCGAGAGCGTGCCGCCGAGCACATGGTAGCGCCCCTTGAAGGCGCCGGCGCGTTCCATCGCCCAGAGATCGGCCACATCTTCGACCACGCAGAGAAGCCCGGTGGCGCGGCGGTCGTCGCGGCAGATGTCGCAGATGTCGGTGGTGCCGACATTGCCGCAGCGGTCGCATTCGCGGGCGGTGGCGGCGACGATCTGCATCAGGTCGGCGAGCGGGCGCAGCTTGTGCTCGCGCTTGCGGATGAGATGCAGCACGGCGCGGCGGGCCGAGCGCGGCCCGAGGCCGGGCAGCTTGGCCATCATGTCGATCAGCGCGTCGATATCCTTGGTGCTGCTCATCTGCGCAAGCCTTTGCAGGGGTGGGTCGGGCCGTTTTACCCTATCGCGGGGAGGAGATGAACCGGGGATTTGGCCGAAGAATTGCCCGGGTGTCTCGCGTCGGTCCCGCCTGTGGCGTGCCCGGTCCGGCGCGTCGAAACGCGGCACGGTGACGCGGGGCGTGCGTGCGATGCCCTTGAAAACAAAGGGATTCCCGATATGCGCGCGCGGGGCGCGACCTTTGGTGCCATCGGGGCGCGGCGCGTGCTGTGGCATCGTCTGGGCAACAGGTCCGCCGCGGATGATCTGCGGGGGATGTACGGAAGCAGCCGCAGGAGCGTATCATGCCCATGTACCCCAGTCATGTCGGGGCGGCCCATTTGGCCGCAACCGCCGGTACCCGAGCCCTTCGCAGGCGGGGCAGTATTTTGTGTAGAGCCGCACGGGTGACGCGTGGCGACGAGGAGAGCAGAGATGTTTGACGGAGCTTCTGCGGAGCTGCTGGCGCGGTTTCAATTCGCCTTTACCGTATCTTTTCACATCATTTTCCCGGCCTTTTCCATCGGGCTTGCCAGCTATCTGGCGGTGCTCAACGGGCTCTGGCTTCGGACCCGGGACGAGACCTATCTGCGGCTTTTTACCTATTGGAAAAAGATCTTTGCCGTGGCCTTTGGCATGGGCGTCGTGTCGGGCATCGTGATGTCCTATCAATTCGGCACCAATTGGTCGGTGTTTTCCGACAAGGCCGGGCCGGTGATCGGGCCGCTGATGGCCTATGAGGTGCTGTCGGCGTTTTTCCTCGAGGCGGGGTTTTTGGGCATCATGCTCTTTGGCCGCGAGCGGGTGGGCGACAAGCTCCATATGCTGGCGACCTTCATGGTGGCCTTTGGCACGCTGATGTCGGCCACCTGGATCCTGTCGGTCAACAGCTGGATGCAGACGCCGGCGGGCTATGGCATGAACGAGGTGGGCCAGTTCATCCCCGAGGATTGGTGGAAAGTGGTGTTCAACCCGTCCTTCCCCTATCGGCTGGTGCATATGGTGCTGGCGGCCTATCTGACCACGGCCTTTGTGGTGGCAGCGGTGGGCGCGCTGCATCTTTTGCGCGATCGCAGCGATGCCGAGGCGCGGCGGATGTTTTCCATGGCGATGTGGATGGCGGTGATCGTGACGCCCTTGCAGATCCTCGCGGGGGATCAGCACGGGCTCAACACGCTTGAACATCAGCCGGTCAAGGTGATGGCGATGGAGGGGCATTTCGACAGCCATGATCATGGCGCGCCGCTCATCCTCTTTGGCATCCCCAATGTGGAAGAGAAGCGCATTGATTATGCGGTGGAAATCCCCAAGCTCAGCTCGCTCATCCTCAAGCATGATCTGAACGCGCCGCTGGCCGGGCTTGACACCGTGCCCGATGACGAAGAGCCGCCCATCGCGATTGTCTTCTGGAGCTTTCGGGTGATGGTCGGTCTTGGCTTTGCCATGCTCGGGGTCGGGCTCTGGGCGCTGTGGCGGCGGGCGCGGGGGCGGCTCTATGAAGATCGCTGGCTGCACCGGGCGGCGCTAATGATGGGGCCGAGCGGCTTTGTCGCGGTGCTGGCGGGCTGGGTGACGACGGAGGTCGGACGGCAGCCCTGGACGGTCTATGGGCTGTTGCGCACCTCCGACTCGATTGCGCCGGTGGAAGCGCCGGCGGTGGCCGCGTCGCTCATCGCCTTTGTGGTGGTCTATTTCTTCGTCTTCGGGGCGGGCACCTATTACATCCTGCGGATGATGAACAAACCGGCCGCGACGCGGCATCTCGGCCTGCGCGACGGGCCGGTGCGGGCCGCCGGGATCACCCCAACCCAGCAGGTGTCCCATGACACCTCGGTTCTGGATTAAGGAGCAGCGACATGGAATTCGATCTTGCGTTCATCTGGGCCGGTCTCATCGCCTTTTCGGTGCTCACCTATGTCATTCTCGATGGGTTTGACCTTGGGCTTGGCATCCTCTTTCCCTTTGCCAAGAGCGACCGGGACCGCGATGTGATGATGAATTCGGTGGCGCCGGTCTGGGATGGCAACGAGACCTGGCTGGTGCTCGGGGGTGGGGGGCTTTTTGCCGTGTTTCCTTTGGCTTATGCGATCATCATGCCGGCGCTCTATATGCCGATCATCCTGATGCTGCTGGCGCTGGTGTTTCGCGGCGTGTCCTTTGAATACCGCTGGCGCACGACGCGCTGGCGCAAGGTCTGGGACGCGGCATTCTTTGGCGGTTCGACCATTGCGGCGCTCTGTCAGGGGATCGCGCTCGGGGCGTTGGTGCAGGGGATCGAGGTCAGCGAACGCGCCTATGCGGGCGGCTGGTTCGATTGGCTGACACCGTTTTCGATCCTCACCGGTGTGGCGGTGGTGGTGGGCTATGCGCTCTTGGGCGCGGCCTGGCTGGTGATGAAGACGGCGGGCGAGGTGCAGGCGCAGATGCGTGGCTTTGCCGTCTATCTCGGGGCGGCGACGCTTGGCCTCATCGGGGTGGTAAGCCTGATGACGCCGTTTCAGGACCCGGTCTATCTGCAACGCTGGTTCAACCTGCCCGGAAGCCTCTGGACCATGGTGGTGCCGCTGCTGATGCTGGTGCTGACATGGCGGTTCTTTGCCTCGCTCAAGGCCGAGAAGGATCACGAGCCGTTCTTTGCGGCGCTGGGGATTTTCGTGGTGAGTTTCATCGGCATCGGGATCAGTTTCTATCCGATGATGGTGCCGCCGAGCGTCACCATCTGGCAGGCCGCCGCGCCGGATGTGAGCCTTGGCTTTGCCCTCGTGGGGGCGGTGGTTCTGGTGCCGCTGATCCTTGGCTATACCGCCTATGCCTATTGGGTGTTTCGCGGCAAGGTCGACCCGGAAGAGGGCTATCACTGATGGGCGCGCGGCTGCGCAAGGGGGCGTGGTTCGTGGCGCTCTGGCTGGCGGGGGTCGCGGCGGTGGGGGTCCTGGCCTTTGTGATCAAGCTCTTTCTCTGAGCACCTGAACGGCGCGCAAGAAAAAGGCCGGGGCCGCGAGGGGCGCCCGGCCTTCATCCTGTCGGATCAGGCGGTTAGAAGGGGAGCTTCATGTCCTTGGGCAGGCCCATGCCTTCGGTCAGCTTGCCCATTTCTTCCTGCGCCTTGTCGCTGGCCTTGCCCTGCGCGTCCTTGATCGCGGCGAGGATCAGGTCTTCGACCACTTCCTTGTCATCGGTGTTGAAAATCGACGGGTCGATGTCGAGCGATTTGAGCTCGCCCTTGCAGGTGGCGACGGCCTTGACCAGACCGGCACCGCTTTCGCCGGTGACGGTCATGCTGTGCATTTCTTCCTGCAGATTGGCCATTTTCTGCTGCATTTCCTGGGCGGCCTTCATCATCTTGGCCATATCGCCCATCTGGCCCAATCCCTTGAACATGTGCTGTCTCCGCTGGTTTTGCTGAATTGCGTGCTTGGGCTCTAGATACGGGTCCGCGCCGCCCGGGACAAGGGCGGGGCGTGCCCGGCGGTGCGATGCGCGGATCGTGGCATGGGCGGCTCAGTCGTCTTCGAACGGGTCCCATTCCTCGTCGACCTCGGGCAGGGCGTCGGCCTGCACCTCTTGGGCGATGGCGTCGGGGGTGCGGATGTCGAGGATCTTGGCGCTTGGGAAATTGGCGATAACCGCCTGAACCAGCGCGTGTTTCTTGGCCTCGGCCTCGAGCGCGAGCCGGGCGGCGTCGCGTTTCTCGGCGATGGTTTCATCGCCGCCCTCGGCGACCACGGTCACTGCCCAGCGGTTGCCGGTCCAGCGTTGCAGGGCGGAGCCGAGTTTCTGGGCGAGATCGGGGGCGGCGTCTTCGGTGGGGGCGAATTCGATCCGGCCGGGGCGGTAGGCGGCGAGGCGGAGGCAGTTTTCCACCTCGACCAGCAGTTTCACATCGCGGTTGGCGCGGATGAGTTCGATCACATGCTCAAAGCTCGGGTAGCGGGCGAGGGCCTGATCGGCGGCGAGCGCGGTGGCGGTCTGGGCGCTGCCGGAGCCGGAGCCCGAGCCCGAGCCAGAACCCGAGGCGGAGGCGGTGGGCGCATAGCCGGATCCGCCTGTCGGCATCGCGTCGGTATCCTGTCGGTAAGACGACGGTGCGCCGGAGGGGGCCTGAGCGCTGCCCTGAGCGCCGCCAGAGGGCGCGCCTGCGCCGGGGCCGGGGCCATTGGGGCCTGGGCCGGAATTGGGGCCGGGGGCCGGGGGCTGGGGCGTCGATTGCAGGCGGCGCAGCAGGTCCTCGGGGCTTGGCAGATCGGCGACATGGGTCAGCCGGATCACCGCCATTTCGGCGGCCATCATCGTGTTGGGCGCGGCGGCGACCTCTTCGAGCGCCTTGAGCAGCATCTGCCACATCCGGGTCAGCACCCGCATCGGCAGCGCCTCGGCCATCTGCTGACCCCGGGCGCGTTCATCGGGGCCGATGGTCGGGTCTTCGGCGGCCTCGGGGGTGATCTTGACCACCGAGACCCAATGGGTGACCTCGGCCAGATCGCGCAGCACCGCCAGCGGGTCGGCCCCGTCGGCATATTGCGTGCTGATCTCGGTGAGCGCGCCGGCGGCGTCGCCCTTGAGGATCAGATCGAAGAGATCGAGCACCCGCCCCCGGTCGGCGAGGCCGAGCATGGCGCGCACCTGTTCGGCGGTGGTTTCACCCGCCCCGTGCGAGATCGCCTGATCGAGAAGCGAGGTGGCGTCGCGGGCCGAGCCTTCGGCGGCGCGGGTGATCAGCGCCAGCGCGTCGTCGGAAATCTGGGCCTGTTCGGCATCGGCGATGCGGCGCAGCAGGGCGATCATCACCTCGGGTTCGATGCGGCGCAGATCGAAGCGCTGACAGCGCGACAGAACGGTGACCGGCACCTTGCGGATTTCGGTGGTGGCGAAGATGAATTTCACATGTTCGGGCGGCTCTTCGAGCGTTTTGAGCAGCGCGTTGAAGGCGCTGGTCGAGAGCATGTGAACTTCGTCGATGATGTAGATCTTGTAGCGGGCCGAGGCGGCGCGATAGGCGACGCTGTCGATGATTTCGCGGATGTCGCCGACCCCGGTGCGCGAGGCGGCGTCCATTTCGAGCACATCGACATGGCGGCCTTCCATGATGGCGGTGCAATGTTCGCATTGGCCGCAAGGTTCGGTCGTCGGGCCGCCATTGCCGTCGGGGCCGATGCAGTTCATCCCCTTGGCGATGATCCGCGCGGTGGTGGTTTTGCCGGTGCCGCGGATGCCCGTCATGATGAAGGCCTGCGCGATGCGGTCCGCCTGAAACGCGTTTTTCAGGGTGCGCACCATGGCGTCCTGGCCGACGAGATCGGCAAAGGTTTCGGGCCGGTATTTCCGGGCGAGGACCTGATAGGCGCCGCTGGCGGTATCCTGCATGAAGATGTCCTGACGGGATTCGTGAATGGATCGCCCCCCAAGTTAAGACCTGCGCGGCGGTTGGTCCATGGGGGTCTCGGTCGGGACGTAGGTCGGGGGGCTGGGCGGGGGGCTGGCCTGTGATCTGGCGGAGCGGTCAGAGCCCCCAGAGCACCGCGCCGGTGGCCAGTGTCGCCACCGTCATCACCGAGGTGATCAGGGTGAAATTCTTGGTCGGCATCGAACAGGCGTCGTTTTCCGACAGCCGGTCGAGCGTCTTATGCGCTTGCCGTCGCGCCGCCCAGAAGATCACGATGGCGGTGAGCAAAAAGAGCGTCGCCACGAGTTTCGCGGCCCAGGTCGGATCGAAATCGCCGAACACCGCCTTGAGCGCGATGGCCACACCGACCGAGCCGAGCCCGGTGCCCATCCAGGAATTGAACGTGCGCTCATTGGCCATGATGGTGCGGTCCTCGGCCCAGTTGGTGCGCAAGGTGGCCTTGTCCGTGTTGGAGATGTCGTCGTCGCTGGCCATGAACCGATGCCTTGTGAGGTGCCGTAGATAATGGCGCGTTTGCGCTCGGGGTCCAGAGGCGGGGCGCGCAGGGCGGTTTGACCGGGGCGCGGGTTGCCCCATCTTTTGGTTGGTGATGGGCCCGCGCGGGCGTATCGTGACGGCGTATCTCTGTCAGACCTTGGGGGGTCACATGCGTTTGAGAAATATCCGGGGCAGCCGGAATATCGAGGATCGCCGCCGCAGCGGGGGCGGGGCCGAGGCCGGGATCGGCGGTGTCGGTCTTTTGGTGGTGCTCGCCATCGGCTATTTCGCGGGGATCGATGTGACGCCGCTCTTGCAGGGGCAGGACCCCTACGCCCAAGGCCAATCGGGGCGCGCGCCGACGGCGGAAGAGGAACGCGCGGCCGAGTTCACCTCGAAGGTGCTGGCCACCACCGAGGAGGTCTGGGCCGATCTCTTTCGTGAGCAGCTCGGCCAAGAGTATCGCCCGCCGGTTCTGGTGCTCTATTCCGGGGTGACGCAGAGCCCCTGTGGCGGGGCCTCGGGGGCGACCGGGCCGTTCTATTGTCCGGCGGATCGCAAGGCCTATCTCGACACCGCGTTTTTCGCCACGCTGGCGCAGCGGCTCGGGGCGGGGGGCGATTTTGCCGCCGCCTATGTGATCGCCCATGAGGTGGCGCATCATGTGCAAAACGAGCTTGGCATTCTGGGGCAGGTCAATGAGGCGCGGCAGGCCAGCGGCGAGGCGCGGGCCAATGCGCTTACCGTGCGGCTCGAATTGCAGGCCGATTGCCTGAGCGGGGTCTGGGCGCAGGCGGTGGGCGGGCTGCTGGAGCCCGGCGATATCGACGAGGCGCTGAATGCGGCGCGGATGATCGGGGACGATCATTTGCAGCGCAGCGCCGGGCGGGTGCCGCAGCCCCATACCTTTACCCATGGCACGTCGGAACAGCGCTCGGGCTGGTTCACCAAGGGCTATCGCAGTGGCCGGATGCAGGCTTGCGACACATTCGGGGCCGATCGGCTCTGACCCGGCGATGAGCGTGGTCATCAAGGCGTTGCAGGTGGCGGGCGGGATCGTCGCGATCTGCCCCTGTCCCGGCGGCGACGGCGAGTTCGACGCCGACATGGCGCATATCCGCGACTGGAAACCGGCGCTGGTGATCAGCCTGACGCCAAGCGCGGAAATGGCGGCGCTGGGCTGTGCCGATCTGGGTGCGCGGTTTATCGAACAGGGCGCGCGCTGGCTGCATTTTCCGATCGAGGATTTCGGCGTGCCCGGCGAGATCGACACCAAGACCTGGGGCGAGATCGAGGCGCGGGCGCTGGCGGCGCTGCGCGGCGGCGGGCGGGTGCTCATCCATTGCCGCGCCGGGCGGGGCCGGTCGGGGATGATCGCGCTGCGGCTGATGATCGCGGGCGGCGAGCGGCCGGTGGCGGCGCTCAAGCGGTTGCGGGCGGTGCAGCCCGAGGCGGTCGAGACGCCGGGGCAGATGAACTGGGCCACGGGTAAGCACGGTTAACCGCGATTTTACCGGAATCAGCCATCCTGGGAGCCACTGGAATGGAGGCACCCATGCGGATCAACCTGAGAATGTTCAGCCTGCTCTTGCTGCTCTCGCTGCCGGTGGTGGCGCTGGCCGCCATCTGGGAGGCGGGCCGACCGGAGGTGGCCTATCGCGGCTGGTCCTCTCCGTGAGCGATGGACCGGCCCCGGCGCGGCGCGCCGGGCGGCGATAGGGCCGAAGGGGGCCGTTTGTCGCGGCTTTGCCCCCGCCTGCCGGGCAGAACCGGGCAGAACCGGGCGAAAGCCCCTCGCACGGCGCGGATGTCTCGCCTATAACTCCGGCGAGACATTTGGGGAGTCGTCATCATGTCAGGGGAATTGTCGCCCATCGATCAGGCCAAATTCGTCGCCGCGAAGAAGGCGGTGGAATATGTCGAGGACGGCATGCGCGTCGGGCTCGGCACTGGCAGCACGGCGGCCTGGATGGTGCGATGCCTTGGCGAAATGGTGCGCGAGGACGGGCTGCGCATCAAGGGCGTGCCGACCTCGACCCGGACCGCCGCGCTGGCGCAGGAGTTGGGCATCGACGTGGTCAGTCTCGACGAGGCCAAATGGCTCGACCTGACGATTGACGGGGCGGATGAGTTCGATGGCGAGCTGAACCTGATCAAGGGCGGCGGCGGCGCGCTCTTGCAAGAAAAGATCGTGGCCACCGCCAGCGACCAGATGATCGTGATCGCCGATGTCGGCAAGGAGGTCGAAAGCCTCGGGCATTTCCCGCTGCCCATCGAAGTGATCCCCTTTGGCTGGCAGACGACCCGGGCGCTGGTCGAAGAAATGCTGGTCTCGATGGATGTGCTGGGCCGCGACGTGACGCTGCGGATGAGCGGCGACCGGCCCTATGTGACCGATGAGGGCAATCACATTCTCGACCTGCATCTCGGCCGGATCGGCAACCCGCGACAATTGTCGATGGTGCTCAATCAAGTGCCGGGGGTCGTTGAAAACGGGCTATTCATTGATATCTGTGACATTGTCTGCGTGGGCTATGGCGATGGCCGCGTGGAAGTGCGGGACATCAATGACGGCACGGTGCGCCAGGACCGGCTCGATTTCGTGGAAAGCGACAATCTGTTCTCGGACCTGTCGGACTGAGCCCGCGCCGGTTGGCGTGCCTTGGCAAAGCGGCTAGGGTCCGGATGAGACAAGCGACTGCGCCGGGCCGAGGGGCCGGGCCTTGGGAGGAAGATGATGAGTTTCGACTATGACCTGTTCGTGATCGGGGGCGGTTCGGGCGGTGTGCGCGCGGCGCGCGTGGCGGCCCAGACCGGGGCCAAGGTCGCGCTGGCCGAAGAAGACCGCTATGGCGGCACCTGCGTCATCCGCGGCTGTGTCCCGAAAAAGCTCATGGTCTATGCGAGCGAGTTTCCCGGCGCGATCAAACAGGCGGCCGAATATGGCTGGACCGTCCATGCCGGCGGCTTTGATTGGGGCGCGTTCCGCAGCAAGCTTCATGCCGAGCTGGACCGGCTCGAAGGGGTCTATCGCAAGATCCTCGGCTCGAACGGGGTCGAGACCTATGATGCGCGCGCCACGGTCAAGGATGCCCATACGGTACGGCTCTCGACCGGTGAGGAAAAGACCGCCAAGCATATTCTGGTGGCCACCGGCGGGCGGCCCGTCAAACCGGATATGCCCGGCGCCGAACATGGCATCACCAGCAACGATATTTTCCATCTCGAAGAGCTGCCGAAATCTGTTCTGATCATCGGCGGCGGCTATATTGCCTGCGAATTTGCCGGTATTCTCAACGGGATGGGCGTGCAGGTCACGCAGTATTATCGCGGCGCGCAGGTGCTGCGCGGCTTTGACGACGAGGCGCGCGGGCTGGTGGCCGACGAGATGATCCGGGGCGGCGTCGATCTGCATCTCGGCACCAATATCCTCGAGCTGGAGCCGCGCGATGGCGGCATCTGGACCAAGGCCACCAATGGCAGCGAGAAGATCTTTGACAAGGTGCTTTTCGCCACCGGGCGGGCGCCCAATACCGAGGGGCTCGGCCTTGAGGAGCTTGGGGTCGAGCTTGGCCGGGGCGGCGAGGTGAAGGTCGATGAGTATAGCCAGACCGCGGTGCCGTCGATCTATGCGATCGGCGATGTGACCGACCGGGTGAACCTCACGCCGGTGGCGATCCGCGAGGGCATGGCCTTTGTCGAGACCGTGTTCAAGGGTAACCCGACGCCGGTCGATCACGAGCTCATCCCGACCGCGATCTTCACCCAGCCCGAGATGGGCACCGTGGGGCTCAGCGAGGAAGAGGCGCGTGAGAAAGAAGAGATCGAAGTCTATGCGACCTCGTTCAAACCGATGCGCGAGAGCTTTGCCGGGCAAGAGGAACGCGTGCTCATGAAGCTCATCGTGAGCCGTGCCAATCGCAAGGTTCTCGGCTGTCACATCGTGGCACCGGGGGCGGGCGAGCTGATCCAGATGGTCGGGATCGCCGTCAAGATGGGCGCAACCAAGGAAGATTTCGACCGGACCGTGGCGGTGCATCCGACCATGTCCGAGGAACTGGTGACCATGAAGGAACCCGTGCGCCGCGCTTGATTTTCGCGCGGTCATATACAGGTATGAAGAGCGCCCGGGACAGCGTAGAGCAGGGCGAGTGGATGAAAAAGGAAGGTTTTTGATGGCTGGACATTCTGGCGGCCCATGGGGCGGCGGACAATCGGGCGGCGGTGGCAACCGCGGCAACAACGGCGGAGGCGGCGGCAACAATGGCGGCGGCCGCAAGCCCCCTGAAGGTGGCGGGTTGCCCGAGATCGACGATCTGGTTCGCAAGGGTCAGGATCAGCTGCGCGTCCTCATGGGCGGCAAAGGCGGCGGCAATGGCACGCGCGGCCCCCGGGGCGGCGCAGGCGGCCCCGGCTTTTCGCGCGGCACCGTGGGCCTCGGTGTTCTGGCGGTGATCGGGCTCTGGGCCTTTTCCAGCTTTTACACGGTCAAACCCGAAGAGCAGGGCGTCGAGCTCTTCCTTGGGGAATACAGCAACACGACCGGTCCCGGTCTCAACTTTGCGCCCTGGCCCCTGGTCACCGCAGAGGTGATCGCGGTGACCCGTGAGCAGAGCGAAAACATTGGCGTCGGCCCGCGCGGCAGTGAAGCCAATCTGATGCTCACCGGCGACGAGAATATCGTCGAGATCGATTTCCAGGTGGTCTGGAACATCAACGACCCGGCGAAATATCTGTTCAACCTGCAGGATCCGCAGGCGACGATCCGCGCGGTGAGCGAAAGCGCCATGCGCGAGATCATCGCGCAATCCGAGCTGGCCCCGATCCTCAACCGGGACCGTGAATCGATTGCCGACCGGCTGCAGGATCTGATCCAGCTGACGCTCGACAGCTATGACAGCGGTGTGAGCATCATCCGGGTCAACTTTGACAAGGCGGACCCGCCGGAGCAGGTGATCGACGCCTTCCGCGACGTTCAGGCCGCGGCGCAGGAACGTGACCGTCTCGAGAAACAGGCCGATGCCTATGCGGCAAAGGTTCTCGCCGAGGCGCGCGGTGAAGCGGCGCAGACGCTCGAGGTGGCCGAGGGCTATCGCGCCCGTGTGGTCAACGAGGCCGAGGGTGAGGCGAGCCGGTTCTCGGCGGTTCTGGGCGAATATGAGAAGGCCCCGAACGTGACCCGCAAGCGTCTCTATCTCGAAGCGATGGAAGATGTTCTCGGCGGGATGGACAAGATTATCCTGGACGAAACATCGGAGGGGGGCAGCGGCGTCGTGCCTTATCTGCCCCTGAACGAGCTGCGTCGCTCGGGAGGTGAATGAGATGAGCAAGTTGAAGTATCTTTTCCCGATCCTCGTGATCGTCGTCATCGGCGCCCTGTCCTCGATCTTTATCGTGGACGAGCGTGAAAAAGTTCTCGTCATGCAGTTTGGCAAGGTGGTCAAGGTCAAGGAAGACCCCGGTCTCGGCTTCAAGATCCCGCTGGTGCAGGAGCTGGTGCGCTATGACGACCGTATCCTGAGCCGCGATGTCGGGCCTCTCGAGGTGACGCCGCTCGACGATCGTCGTCTGGTGGTCGATGCCTTTGCCCGCTACCGGATCCGCGATGTGCAGACCTTCCGTCAGGCGGTCGGTGCCGGGGGCATTCCGCTCGCCGAGCAGCGGCTTGATTCCATTCTGCGCGCCAAGACGCGGGAAATCCTCGGGTCGGTCAGCTCGAACGATATCCTGAGCACGGACCGGGCGGCGCTCATGCTGCGGATCCGCAACGTCGCCATTCGGGACGCGCAGGCGCTCGGGGTCGAGATCATCGACGTACGGCTCAAGCGGACCGACCTGCCGCGCGAGAACCTCGAAGCCACCTTTGCCCGGATGCGGGCCGAGCGCGAACGCGAAGCCGCAGACGAGGTGGCGCGCGGTAACGAGGCGGCGCAGCGGGTGCGCGCCCAGGCCGACCGGACCCAGGTCGAGATCGTGTCGGACGCCAAGCGTCAGGCCGAGATCATCCAGGGTGAGGCCGATGCCAAGCGCAACGCCATCTTTGCCGAGGCCTTTGGCGCGGATGAGGAATTCTTTGAATTCTACCGTTCGCTCAATGCCTATCGCGAGGCGCTCAAGGGCGAGAACTCGACCATGGTTCTGTCACCGGACAGCGAGTTCTTTAACTACTTCAAGAGCGACAGCCCCCGGCAATGATCGGGGTTGCCGCACTTGCCCTCGGGCTTGTCTTATTGGTGGAGGGGCTGGCCTATGCGCTGGCCCCTTCGCTTATTGAGCGGATGCTGGTGGTGTTGCGGCAACTGCCGATTGACCAGCGGCGTCTGATGGGGTTGGCTGCGATGGCGCTGGGGCTCGTTCTGATCTGGCTCGGCAAGAGCCTCGGGGCGTGAGCCCGGCGGTTCTGTGGGGCCCGGGCGCACAACCGGCGCGGTTTTGCCGAGGCGTGGGCTTCACAGCGTCGTGACTGGACCATTGTGACTTTGTTATCTTTGGATGACACCCTACATAGAGACGAGAGACATCGGCCGGAGACGGATCGGAGACCGATCTTCGGCAAGATGAGCTGGCAGTTTTCAAGAGGAGGAAAGCGTGAGAGCCCTTGCCCTAACCGCGAAACATGAAACGACGAGCGCCATGCGCGCCCTGTGGTTCTGGGCCGTCGCCCTGGCCCTGGTGCTGGCACAGACCCTCGCGGCGCAGGCCCGCCCCGAGAGCTTTGCCGATCTGGCCCAGAAGGTCAGCCCGGCGGTGGTCAACATCACCACCTCGACCGTGGTCGCCGCGAATACCGACACGCTTCCCATGGTGCCCGAAGGCTCGCCCTTTGAGGATTTCTTTCGCGAGTTCCGGGATCGCAATGGCGGCGAAGATCAGCCGCGCCGGACCTCGGCGCTGGGCTCGGGCTTTGTCATCAGCGAGGACGGGTTCATCGTCACCAACAACCATGTGATCGAGAGCGCCGATGAGATCATCATCGAGTTCTACGAGGGCGGCGAGCTTAAGGCCGAGGTGATCGGCACCGACCCCAAGACCGATATTGCGCTGCTCAAGGTCACGGCGGATGGGCCGCTGCCTTTTGTCAGCTTTGGCGACAGCGACACGGCGCGGGTTGGCGATTGGGTGATGGCCATGGGCAACCCTCTCGGCCAAGGGTTTTCGGTCTCGGCCGGGATTGTTTCGGCCCGCAATCGCGCGCTGAGCGGCACCTATGACGACTATATTCAGACCGATGCCGCGATCAACCGGGGCAACTCGGGCGGGCCGCTGTTCAACATGAGCGGCGAGGTTGTCGGCGTGAACACCGCGATCCTGAGCCCCAATGGCGGCTCGATCGGGATCGGTTTCTCGATGGCGTCGAATGTGGTGACCCGCGTGGTCGAGCAGCTCAAGGAGTTCGGCGAGACCCGCCGCGGCTGGCTTGGGGTGCGCATTCAGGACGTGACCGAGGATGTGGCCGAGGCGATCGGGCTTGAACAGGCGCGCGGCGCGCTGGTCACCGATGTGCCGGAAGGTCCGGCGATGGACGGCGGCATGAAATCCGGCGACGTGATCCTGAGCTTTGACGGCAAGGATGTCGAAGACACCCGCGGTCTCGTCCGGCGCGTTGGCAATGCCGAGGTCGGCAAGGCGGTGCGCGTCGTGGTGTTCCGCGATGGCAAGACGACGACGCTCAAGGTGACGCTGGGCCGTCGCGAAGAGGCCGAGGGCACCGTGCCCGCCGCGCAGACGCAAGATGCCGAAGATCCCGCCCCGGTGGAGCGCGATGTTCTGGGTCTGACGCTCAGCGAGATGAGCGATGAGCTGCGTCAGCAACTGGATCTCAAGCCCGAGGCCAATGGTCTCGTGGTGCGTGATGTCGATCCCGAGAGCGAGGCCTATGAAAAGGGCCTTCGGGGCGGCGATGTGATCACCGAAGCCGGCCAGCAGAGCCTGGCCACGGTCGAAGATTTCGAAACCCGTATCGAAGACGCGAAAGAGGCGGGGCGCAAATCGCTGCTGCTTCTGGTGCGTCGGTCCGGCGAGCCGCGTTTCGTGGCCTTGTCGCTGGACGACGAGTAACGGTCGAGGGGCAGCGGCTTTACAAGCCAGCAACGGGGAAGGCGTCGCGCGAGCGGCGCCTTTTTCGCGTCAGTGGCCCATGGGTTCGCATGGATAGGCGCGGGCCGCAAAACAGCCGGGTGCGGCATTGTGCAGATCGACAAAGGCGATGTCGGGACGGGCGAGCAGCGTGGTCAGGATCGGCCCGCAATCGCCGCCCTGCGCGAGCTCTGCCGCCTGCATCATGCCCGCCTCGTCGAAGCCGCGCAGCGACAGCATCCGGCAGGAGAGCGCCGGGGGGATGTCGCCCGGGGCGGGGCGGGCCTCGGGCGCGGTTTCGCGCAGGTAGATCGCGTGGCGCGCCGCATAGGGCGAGGCGATGTCGAGATGCTGGTAGTTCAGCAAGAGCAGCGTTTCGCCGGCACGCGCGTCCTCGAGGCTGATCCGGCAGGGGTAGCCATGATCGGCCTCGGCGGTGACGCGGTGGATCGCGCGTTTTGCCAGCGCGGCGTCGGTGAGGGCGAAGAGCGGCGCAAAGCGGGCGCGGGGCAGGGCGGTGATCTGAAAGGATTGAAAGGACATGGGCGGGGCTCCTATGGCGGTGTCCCGGCCAATCTGGCGGGGCTGTCGCCCTCGGGCGACCCGGTTCCTGCGCAAATCCTGCGAGGTCTAGAGCTACGAAAAACGGCGCCGCGAGAGGCGGCGCCGTTCAAGGCCGATGGCATGGGGGCGGGGGTTATTCCGCCGGCTGTTCAGCCACGCCGTATTTCTCGCGCTTGTTGTCCATCCAGAGCGCCTTGATCAGCGAGATGCACATCAGCCCCATGACCATGGTGAAGGGCAGCGCGCCGATGATCATCGCGTTTTTCAGCGCGTCGAGCGGGTTGTTTTCGCCCGCCGCCAGAATCAGCGTGCCGATCACCAGCGTCAGGATGATGCCCCAGACGATGCGGTGACGGATCGAGGTTTCCTGGCTGCCGCCCGACATGATCGTGTTCATCACGAGGATGCCCGAGTCGGCCGAGGTCACGAGGAAGGTCATGATCAGCACCACGCACATCACCGTCAGACCCTGCAGCAGGCCGCCGTCGATCATCTGACCGAGCGTCGCGAAGAGCTGATTGGTTTGCGATGCGCCGGTGATCGCGCCTTCGGCCACGCCCGAAAGTTCGAGATCGATCGCGGTGCCGCCGAGGATGGTCATCCAGGCAAAGCAGACCAGCGCCGGTGCGAGAACGCAGCCGATGATGAATTCGCGCACGGTGCGGCCTTTGGAGATCCGCGCCAGGAAGAGACCGACGAAGGGCGAGAAGGCAATCCACCAGGCCCAGTAGAAGGTGGTCCAGCCCGACTGCCAAGCGAATTGGCGACCGGCGTTGCCCGCCTCGTAGACGGCGGCGAGTGTGGCTTCGTCAAGCTCGGCTGCGGCGCCCTCAAGACCACCGGTGAAGCCAGCAAAGCTGCCCCAGGGGTTGGTGGCGCCGGCATAGAGCTGATCGGCCAGCGGGCGCGCGGCTTCGGGCAGGGCTGCGGCGAAGGCGTCGGCCGATTGCGGGCCATAGGCGTTGAAGCTCAGCGAGGCGAAGTTCAGGATGTAATCCACCAGAGCCGAGCCATAGGTCGTCATGGCAAAGGCAAAGGAGCCAAAGACCACGAAGGTTGCCAGCAGGATCAGCGACAGCACGAGGTTGAGGTTCGACAGGTATTTCACCCCACGCCCCACGCCCGAGACCGCCGACAGGATCGACAGGAACATGATGGCCAGAAGCGCGGCGATCAGGCCGGTTTTCGTGGGCACCGGAACTTCGTCCGTGCTGACCATCCATTCCATGCCGGTGATGGCATAGAGACCGTCGACGAACTGGCTCACGCCAAAGCCGATGGTGACCGACACGCCGAGGATCGTGGCAACCACGCCGAGCACGTCGAACACATGGCCGAGAAAGCCGTTCAGCGCGCTGCCAAAGATCGGCGTCAGCGCCGAGCGGATCGTCAGCGGCATGTCACGGGTATAGGCGTAATAGGCCAGGCAGAGCCCGGTCACCACATAGATCGACCATGCGTGAAACCCGTAATGCGCAAAGGTCCAGCGATAGGCCCCGGTGAGCGCCTCTTCGGTGTTGGGCGCAACCTCGCCGGCGATCACCAGAGGGTTCGAGCCCCACAGGCCGAGCGGCTCGGCGGTGGCAAAGACCATCAGACCGACGCCGAGACCGGCACCGAACATCATCGAGAACCAAGAGAAGGTCGAGAACTCGGGCCTTTCGCCCTCGGTGCCCATCAGCTTGCTTCCGGTGGCGGGCAGCACGGCCAGCACCAGCAGGAAGAAGGCAAAGAAGCCGACGATCACGATGTAGAACTGGTTGAAATACTGGAGCAGCGCGCCGTTGATCTTGCCCAGCATGCCATTGGCATTGGCCGGGAAGGCCAGCGCCCAGACCACCAGCAAAACCATGATCCCCTTGGAGACCAGTGCGATGGGCAGGCTGTTGTTTTCGTAGAATCCCGAATCCTGTGTCTTGATCTCGAGATCGGTAAAAGGCGGTTTTACACTCATACCTTCTGTCCCCTATTTGTTAGGATTTTTCTGGTTAACGTCTCTCTCGGGCAGCCTGTTCCTCCCTTTTTGAAAGGCTGCCGGCGGAGAGGGAATTTGGTCAGTGGCGCATAGTCTTCCATGCGGCACATGCCGTCATGTGGCGGTGAACGGCGCTTCCGTATCTATAAGCGACCTGAGCCAAGGTTAAAACCGGCTTAAATTGGAGTAAATTTCATATTTCTACAATTTTCTTCGGATTTCTTGAATTGCCGTCGGGTTAGCTTGGGCGGTTCTGCCCAGATCGTGACCTGCACGCGGCCCCCCGGGCTTGCCCCCTGCGGGCAATGGTGGTTCTGTCACGAGAGGAAAATGACCCGCTGAGAAGAGAGGCGGGCGACAGAGACGAAAGGCAGTCAGATGGCAATGTTGGATATTGAATATGTGCGAGGTCAGTTCCCGGCCTTTGACGAGCCGAGCCTCAAGGGGCAGGCGTTTTTCGAGAATGCCGGTGGGTCCTATACCTGTCGCCCGGTGATCGAGCGGCTGACGCGGTTCTATCACGCCCGCAAGGTGCAGCCCTATGCGCCCTATGAGGCGAGCCGTCTTGGCGGGGCCGAGATGGACGAGGCGCGCACCCGGCTGGCCGGATTGCTGGGGGTGGGCGAGGACGAGCTGAGCTTTGGCCCGTCGACCACCGCCAATACCTATGTGCTGGCGCGGGCCTTTGCCGGGTTCATGGAAAAGGGCGAGGCGATCATCGTCACCAATCAGGACCATGAAGCCAACAGCGGCCCGTGGCGGCGGCTGGCCGAGGAAGGCTTTGAGATCCGCGAATGGAAGATGAACCCGGAGACCGGGCATCTTGACCCCGATGATCTCGACGATCTGCTGGATGAAAAGGTGCGGCTTGTTTGTTTTCCCCATTGCTCGAATGTGGTGGGCGAGGAAAACCCGGTGGTCGAGATCACAGCGCGCGCCCATGCGGCGGGGGCCTTTGTCTGTGTTGACGGGGTGAGCTATGCGCCGCACGGGTTTTGCAATGTCGGGATGATGGGGCCGGATATTTACCTGTTTTCGGCCTATAAGACCTATGGCCCGCATCAGGGGATCATGGTGATGCGCCGTGAATTGGCGCGGCAATTGCCCAATCAGGCGCATTATTTCAACGCCGAGAGCCTGACCAAGAAATTCACCCCGGCGGGGCCGGATCATGCGCAGATCGCGGCCTGTGCGGGAATGGCCGATTATATCGACGCGCTGGCCCAGCATCACGGGATTGCGGGCGATGCGGCGAGCCGCTGTGACGGGGTGCATCAGCTCATGCGGGACCATGAGGCGGCGCTGTTGCAGCCTCTGTTGAACGGGGTGAAAGGGCGCAATGCCGTGCGTCTTCTGGGGCCGGATCAGGCCGAGCGCCGCGCGCCGACCGTGGCGCTTGCGCTGAGCCACATGAAAGGCGAGGCGGCGGCAGAGCAGCTCGCGGCGCGGGGCATCATGGCGGGGGGCGGTGATTTCTACGCGGTGCGCGCGCTCGAGGCGCTGGGCATTGATCCGGGGCATGGCGTGCTGCGGCTGAGTTTCGTGCATTACACGCGCCGCGATGAGATCGATGCGCTGCTCAACGCGCTGGACGATATTCTTTGACCCGGTAAGCCCGCGCCCTATCTCTGGTCGAACCCAGCCCAGAAAGGATCGCGCCCGGTGACCAATCCGACCTTGCTCTGGCTCAGGCGCGATCTGCGGCTGAGCGATCACCCGGCGCTGCGGGCGGCCGTGGCGCGGGGCGGGCCGGTGATCCCGGTGATGATCCGCGATGATCAGATGCATGGGTTGGGCGCGGCACCGAAATGGCGTCTGGGGCTTGGCATCGAGGCCATGGGCCGCGCGCTGGCCGAGAAAGGCAGCCGTCTCATCCTGCGCAGCGGGCAGGCGGCAGAGGTACTATCGGCGCTGGTCGAGGAGACCGGCGCGGGCGCGGTCTATTGGACGCGGGCCTATGATCCCGAGAGCATTGCGCGCGACCGGGGGGTGAAAGAGACGCTGGTTGCGGCAGGGGTCGAGGCGCAGAGCCATGCCGGGCATCTGCTCTTTGAGCCTTGGGAGGTCGAGACCGGGCAGGGCAGCTATTACAAGGTCTACACGCCCTATTGGAACGCGGTGAAGTCGCGCGATGTGGCGGCACCGCTGACGGCGCCTGCGGAGATCACAGCGCCCGCGCATTGGCCCGAGAGCGAGGATCTGGACGACTGGGCGCTGGGGGCGGCGATGCAGCGCGGGGCGGCGGTTTGCCTGCCGCATCAGCATGTCGGCGAAGCCACGGCGCAGGGGCGGCTCGGGGCGTTCATGGCGCAGGGCATCGCGGAGTATCGCGCGCGGCGCGACCTGCCGGGCGAAGCGGGGACCTCGGGCCTGTCGGAAAACCTGAGCCTTGGCGAGATCTCGATCCGCCAATGCTGGCACGCGGCGATGCGGGCGCGGCAGGAGGGGGCGGCGGGGGCGGAGACATGGGCGAAAGAGCTCGTTTGGCGCGAGTTTGCCTATCACCTGATCTATCACACGCCGCGTCTGGCCTCGGGCAATTGGCGCGAGGAATGGGACGGGTTTCCATGGCGCGAGGCGGGGGACAGCCCGGAGGTTATGGCCTGGAAACAGGGGCGCACCGGCGTTGAATTCGTCGATGCGGCGATGCGCGAGATGTATGTGACCGGCAAGATGCACAACCGTGCGCGGATGGTCGTGGCCTCCTATTTGACCAAGCATTTATTGACCCATTGGCGTGTCGGGCAGCGCTGGTTCGAGGAGCATCTGAGTGATTGGGATGTGGCGTCGAATGCGCTCGGCTGGCAATGGGTGGCCGGGTCGGGGCCGGATGCGGCACCGTTTTTCCGGGTCTTCAACCCGGACACCCAGGCCGAGAAATTCGACAAGGGCGGGGCCTATCGCCGGGCGTGGATCGCCGAAGGTCAGGACGCGCCGCCCGACACGGCGCTGGCCTATTTCGAGGCGATTCCGCAAAGCTGGAACCTGTCGGCATCGCGTCGGTATCCCGACAGTCCCATTGTCGGGCTGAAAGAGGGGCGGCAGGCGGCGCTTGCGGCCTATGAGGCGCGCAAGCCCGGTTGAGCCGCCCGCGCCACAGGGCGCGCGAAAAGTGATCGCCGCCCTTGCGCAACGCGCGACTTGTCCCGAAAGTGAGGGCGAGGACAGGACAGGCAGGCGAGGAAATCACACCATGCGTCCCTCGGACAAGATGCCCACGATTGCGCGGCTGGTGGCGGCGCTCTGCCTGGCGGCCATCGGCTGGATCGGGTCGGAGATCGTCCGCCCCACCATGCCGCCCGAGACGAATTTCGGCTGGTTCAACTATGTGAACGCAGGGATCGGCCTGTTTTGCGGCTGGACCGTGATCGGCAGCCGTCTCGGCACCGGGTTCAGCGACGCGATCAGCACCGGGCTCACCGGGGTCGGCGCGATGGTGTTCTGGGTGCTCTTTGCCCATAGCTGCAACCAGATGCTCGCCAATGCGCTCGACCGGGATTACAAAGGTCTGATGGACGCGCTGACGGGGATTTTCGAGATCGCCACCGAATATGCCTATTACCTGCTGAACCTGCCGCTCTTGGGGCTGTTGATCGGGGGCGGCATCGTGATAGGTCTTCTGGCCGAAACCCTGCACCGGCGCTGGAGCTGATCTGTGACATCCCCCAAGCTTGATGGCCCTCTGGGCGACAAGGCGCTGCGCGACATCGTGCTGAATGGCTGCGCGCCGGCCGAGATCGGCGATACCGAGATTGCGCGGCTCGACCATTATGCGCGGGCCACCGGCCTCAGCCATGTGTCGGGAGAACGCTATGGCGAGGCCGAGGAGGGCGGCGCCGGGGCGCTCGAGCGGTTGGCGGCGCAGGAGATCATGGGCGGCTTTGGCCGGATTGCGCCCGAGACGCTCTATCAGCGGCGGGGCATGATCCTGTCGCGGGCGGCGGC
This sequence comes from Roseovarius nubinhibens ISM, assembly GCF_000152625.1. Lineage (GTDB taxonomy): Bacteria > Pseudomonadota > Alphaproteobacteria > Rhodobacterales > Rhodobacteraceae > Roseovarius > Roseovarius nubinhibens. The sequence continues at coordinate 2,520,264 of NZ_CH724156.1, forward strand.
GCGGATCGCGGCGGCACCGGGGGTGCCTGCGACGCAGCGCAGCGACCAAAGCGCCGAGACGGTCGAATTGATCCGGTCGGAGAATATGCACGAGGGGTTTTTCACCTTTCGCGCCATGGAGCTGCGGCATCCGCGTTTTGACGGCGGCATGAGCGATGTGCTGCGCCGCGAGGTGTTTGTCGCCACCGATGCGGCGATTTTGCTGGCCTATGATCCCAAGCGGGACCGGGTGCTGCTCGTCGAGCAGTTCCGCATGGGGCCCTATGGGCGGGGCGATCCGCGGCCCTGGATCCTCGAGCCGATTGCCGGCCGGGTCGACGGCGGCGAGAGCCCCGAGGCCACCGCCCGGCGCGAGGCGCGCGAGGAGGCGGGGGTCGAGCTCTATGGGATCGAGCGGATCAGTTCGCATTACTGCACGCCCGGGGCCTCGACCGAATATTTCCATCTCTTCCTCGGCTTGTGCGATCTTCCCGAGTTGGGCCATGGCCAAGGCGGGCTTGATGCGGAACATGAGGATATTCGCACCCATGTGATCGACTATGAGGTCGCGCAAGGGTTGCTCGACAGTGGCGAGGCAGACAACGGGCCGTTGATCCTGTCGCTTCTGTGGCTGCAAAGAGAACGTGAAAGGCTGCGTGCATCCGCTTGAGTTCCGCTATGCTGGGGCCTACATCAGGGCGGACGGAATTGGAGAGACAACATGCGTATTGCACAGGATTTGGCCGCTGCGGTCGGCAACACACCCCTCATCCGGCTGCGCCGGGCCAGTGAAGAGACAGGGTGTAACATCCTGGGCAAGGCTGAATTTCTGAACCCCGGTCAGTCGGTCAAGGACCGCGCCGCCCTCTATATCATCAAGGATGCGGTGGCGCGCGGCGATCTCAAGCCCGGTGGCACGATTGTCGAAGGCACCGCGGGCAACACCGGCATCGGTCTGGCGCTTGTCGGCGCGTCGATGGGGTTTCGCACGGTCATCGTGATCCCCGAGACGCAGAGCCAGGAAAAGAAGGACATGATCCGGCTGGCGGGGGCCGAGCTGGTGCAAGTGCCCGCCGCGCCCTATCGCAACCCCAACAATTATGTGCGCTATTCCGGCCGTCTGGCCGAAGAGATGGCGCGGCATTCCAATGAGGGCGTGATCTGGGCCAACCAGTTCGACAATGTCGCCAACCGGCAGGCCCATATCGAGACCACCGGCCCGGAAATCTGGGAACAGACCGGCGGCAAGGTCGACGGGTTCGTCTGTGCCGTGGGCTCGGGCGGGACGCTGGCAGGGGTCGGCATGGCGCTGCAGCCCAAGGGCGTCAAGATCGGCCTCGCCGATCCCGATGGCGCGACGCTTTATAATTTCTACAAACATGGCGAGCATAAATCCGAAGGGTCTTCGATCACCGAAGGCATCGGGCAGGGGCGGATCACTGCCAATCTCGAAGGGTTTACGCCGGACATGGCCTGGAACATTCCCGACAGCGAAGCGCTGCCCATCGTTTTCGACCTGCTGGCCGAAGAGGGGCTCTGCCTTGGCGGATCGTCGGGGATCAACGTGGCCGGGGCGATCCGCATGGCCCGCGAAATGGGGCCGGGCCACACGATCGTGACGCCGCTGTGCGATTACGGCACGCGCTATCAGTCGAAGCTCTTCAACCCCGAATTCCTGCGCGAGAAAGGCCTGCCGGTGCCTGGCTGGCTCTCGGAAGCGCCGCGCTCGATCCCCGGGGTGTTTGAAGAATGATCAAACTGCTGCGCCTGCTGGCCCTTGTTCTGGCGCTGGCCCTGCCGGCCGCCGTGACGATGACCCTGGTCGCGCCGGATGTGGCCGAGGCGCAGCAACCCCCGGCGGAGCCGGATTACGACGATTGGGATACTCTCGCCCAGCGCGCCGATGAGGCGGTCGAGCAGGCGCGGCTCTCGTCGCCCGCGCTCGAAGAGCTGCGGGCCGAGCTGGCCGGTTGGCGCGATGTCTTCGTGGCGGCGCAGCGGATCAATGGCGCGGCGATCGAGACCGCGCAGGCGCAGCTCGATGCGCTGGGGGCCAAGCCCGAGGAGGGCACCGAAGATCAGGCCATTGCCCAGCAGCGCGAGCGGCTGACCGAGGAGCTCGCGACGTTGCGCGCCCCGCGGCAGCGCGCCGAAGTGGCCTTTAGCCGGGCCGATGGGCTGATCAAATCCATCGACACGATCATCCGCGAACGTCAGGCGCGCGAGCTTCTGGAGCTTGGTCCGTCGCCGCTCAACCCGGCGAATTGGAGCGTCGGGATCAGCGCCATCCTCGACACGGTGGGCAAGGTCGGCACCGAGGTCAGTGCGCCGTTTCAGGACGAAGAGCGCCGCGCCGATGTGATGAGCGAGCTGCCCTTCGTGATCCTCGTGGTGCTGGTCGGGCTGTTGTTCATGATCCGCAGCCGGTTCTGGGTCGAACGGCTGGTGCGGCTGCTGTTGCTGCGCAAGAACACGCCGCTGCAATGGCTGGTGTCGCTGCTGGTGTCGGTGGGCGAGATCGTCGTGCCCTATCTGGGCTTTGTCTTTGCCAGCGCGGCGCTCGAGGTCGGCGGGCTCACCGGGGAGACGAGTGAGCTTGTGCTGACGGTGCTGGCGCCGGCGTTTTTCATCTTTCTCGTGGCGCGCTGGCTCTCGGTGCGGATTTTCCCACGGATCGACCAGCAGCGGCTGCCGCTGCAGCTCAATGCGGCGGATCGGCGGGCCGGGCGGGTCTATGGCGCGTTTCTCGGGCTGGTCATCGCGATTTTCTATTTCATCGATGCGCTGGCCGAGGAACTCGAATGGAGCACCGAGGCCTCGGTCGTCATTCTCTTCCCGGTGATCGTGGTTGCCGGGCTGCTGCTCGTCTGGCTGGCGCGGGTGCTGGGCCGGCAGGGCACGGGCACGGCGCAGGACGAAGAGAACGAGACCTATCGCAGCCGGTTGAGCAAGCTCCTGGCGCGGGTGCTGATGATCCTTGCGGTGATCTCGCCGGTGCTGGCGGCGGTGGGCTATTTCAAGGCGGCGACGGCGATCATGCTGCCGTCTCTTCTGTCGCTGATGGTGCTCGGCGGTCTGCTGGTCGTTCAGCGCATCATCGGCGAGCTCTATGTGCTCGCCACGCGGCACCGCGATGGCACCTCGGACGAGCTGGTGCCGGTGCTCTTGGGCTTTCTCATGGTGCTTCTGTCGATGCCGGTCTTTGCGCTCATCTGGGGCGCGCGGCTGACCGATCTGACCGAGCTCTGGGGCAAGTTCATGCGCGGCATGTCGGTGGGCGGGCTGACCATCTCGCCCTCGGTCTTCATGACGCTGGCCATCGTCTTTACCCTCGGTGTGATCCTCACAAGGTTCCTGCAGAGCACGCTGCGCAACACCGTCCTGCCCAAGACGCGGATGGATGCGGGCGGCCGTACCGCAGTGGTGTCGGGCCTTGGCTATATCGGGATTTTCCTGTCGGCGATCATCGCCATCACCAGCGCCGGGATCGACCTCAGCAACATCGCTCTGGTGGCTGGTGCGCTCTCGGTCGGGATCGGTTTTGGCCTGCAGAACATCGTGTCGAACTTTGTCTCGGGCATCATCCTGCTGATCGAGCGGCCGATCAGCCAGGGCGACTGGATCGAGGTTGGCGGCCAGCATGGCTATGTCAAGGATATCTCGGTGCGCTCGACTCGGATCGAGACCTTTGACCGCTCGGATGTGATCGTGCCCAATGCCGATCTCGTCAGCGGCACCGTCACCAATTACACGCGCGGCAACACCGTGGGCCGGGTCATCGTGCCGGTGGGCGTGGCCTATGGCACCGACACCCGCAAGGTCGAAGCGATCCTGCGCGAGATTGCCGAGGCGCATCCGATGGTGGTGATCAACCCGCCGCCAGCGGTGATTTTCCGCAGTTTCGGGGCCGATGCGCTGGAATTCGAAGTGCGGGCGATCCTGCGCGATGTGAACTGGATGCTGAGCGTGCATTCGGACATGAACCACGAAATTGCCCGCCGCTTTACCGAAGAAGGCATCGAAGTGCCCTTTGCCCAGCGCGATCTCTGGCTGCGCAACCCCGAGACGCTGGTCGGGCCCAAGTCCGGCAAGGGCTGGACCAGTGGCGAGGGCGCGGCGGACGAGGCCAGCCCGGCGAAACGCTCGGGCTCGGTCCATCTCACCGATGGCGATGTGGGCGCCGAGGCCGATCCCGATGGCGATGGGCGCTAGGTCATGACGCGGGCGCTCTATCACGAAGATGCCTATGCGGCGCAGGCGCGGGCGCGGGTCGAGGCCCATACGCCCGAGGGCGGTATCGTGCTCGATCAGACGGTGTTCTATCCGGCGGGCGGTGGTCAGCCGGGCGACAGCGGCCGGCTGAGCTGGGACCGGTCCGAGATGACGATTGCCACCGCGGTGCGGGGCGAGGGCGATCAGGTGGTGCTGGTGCCCGCCGAGCCGCGCCGCCTGCCGCCGGTGGGCGCGCATCTCGAACAGCGCATCGATTGGGAGCGCCGCCACCGCCACATGCGGATGCATACGGCGCTGCATATTCTGTCGGTGGTGATCCCGCTGCCGGTGGTCGGTGGCGCGGTGGGCGACGGGCGCGGGCGGCTCGATTTCGACATGGGCGAGGCCTCGGCGGATGTCGAGACGCTCGAAGAGCTGCTCAACGAAGCGGTGGACCGGGATCTGCCGGTGGAGGAGGAGTGGATCACCCAGACCGCGCTGGCCGAGAACCCGCAGCTGATCAAGACCGTGGGCGCCATGCCGCCGCGCGGGGTCGACCGGGTGCGTCTCGTGCGGATCGGCACCGGGGGCGATCAGATCGACCTGCAGCCCTGTGGCGGCACCCATGTGGCGCGCACCGGAGAGATCGGCCATCTGCGCATTTCGCGCATCGAAAGCCGGGGTCGCCGGACCCGTCGTGTGACCCTCACACTGGGCTAGGTGCGTTTTTTCGCGCCCCCCCTTGCAGAGGCCCCGAAACTGACGTTATTAGCAGCCCAACGGAGCGGTGGCCGAGTGGTCGAAGGCGCACGCCTGGAAAGTGTGTAGGCGGGAGACCGTCTCCAGGGTTCGAATCCCTGTCGCTCCGCCAGATACCCCTATTTCTCAGATTTTCCGATTTTGTCAGGTGTTTGGCCCGTCCGAGCGCAGGCCGCTCAGCGTCCGCGCATCGCATTGAGCCATTGCCAGGCGTCCGCAGAGATGTCTGGCCCCGCCGTGTAGAACCAATGGGTGTGGCCGGGGATGAGGATGAGGCTGTTGTCATGGCCGTTTCGGGCCATAGCTTGACCGGCGTCACGGGCCGTTACGACCGGGAAGATATGGTCGCGGTCGCCGAGGTAGAGCCGGTAGGGCTTGGGCGTGTCGGGGGCGCGCACGGATTCGGCGGGGAGATAGCCTGCATGGAGGGCGGCGGCCTGCCACGGGCCTTGGCTGCGATTGAGCAAGAGCTGGGCATAGGCCGCGCCGTCTGAATGGCCAAAGAGATAGATCCGGGCCGGGTCGATGGTATGGCGGGTCTGCAGGTCTTCGATCATCTCGTGAAGAAACGCGGGGTTGGGCGCCGAGAAGGGCCAGGTCGAGCCGAAGGAATTCGGCGCCAAGAGCGCCACCCCGTGCCGGTCAGAGACCTCTTGCCACATCTCGATCATCGACAACCCGTCGCGGCCCGCCCCGTGCAGGAGGATGACGAGCGGCATGTCGGAACTCGCGGCTGGGACGAGCGTGTACCAGTTGCGCGGCGTGATCCCGTAGAGGCCCCAATGTCGGGTGGCGCGCTTACGAATGGCGGCTGAGGGGGTGAACTCATAGACCTGCGGCCGTGTGACGGGGAAGCTGGTGTTGCGGCTCTCCGTATATTGTCCCGGTGAACGGGCCTCGGGCAGGATGGTCATCCGCAGGGATGCGTTTTTCGTATCGGCCCGGTCCTTGAGCCGGAGCGCCGTGCCGGTGAGGGCGATCAGGATCAGGGCAACGCCGGCTGAAATCAGAAGAATTCGAATAAATTTCATCTCAACAAACCAAAATTTCACAATAAGGCCCGCGAGGTCCCTGCGTATCAGTAAAGAAGTAGCTGCCCGGGGAATGCAACCACAGCCGCCAGATGTCTGGGGACGTCTGCCCCAAACCTCATCAAGATCGGGCCACAGTGCCGCGCAGAGAGGCAGGGGCGCAGATTGACGTTTTTCTACGCCCTGCGACAGAAAATCGGGGGTGCGTCGGCGGCTACTTCTGGTAATCCAGACCTATGGATATCGTTCTTATAACCACGATTATTGCATCGCTTTTCCTCGTGATTGGCGCGGCCGAGCCTTTGGCGGCGCGGTTGCGGCTGCCTTATAGCGTGATCCTCGCGGTTCTTGGCGTGCTGATCGGGGTTGGGGCCACGTTTTTCCTGCATACCGAGCTGACCGATGCGCTCAACCCGGTGGCGGAGGCGATTCTCGATCTGCCGATCCGGTCGAACGTCTTCCTCTATGTGTTTCTGCCGACGCTGCTCTTTCAGGCGACCTTGGGCATGAACCTGCGCCGGATGATCGACGACTGGGTGCCGATCCTCATGTTGGCGGTGGTGGCGGTCGTGGTGGCGACCGTTAGCGTCGGCTATGCGCTGGCCTGGGTCAGTGCGCTGCCGCTGGCGGCCTGTCTGCTCATCGGGGCGATCGTGTCGACCACGGACCCGTCGGCGGTGGTCTCGATCTTTCGCTCGATCTCCTCGCCGCGCCGCCTGGCCCGGATCATCGAGGGCGAGAGCCTGTTGAACGACGCCGCGGCCATTGCGCTCTTTGGTCTCTTCATGGGCTTTGTGATGCTCGGCACGCCGGACCCGGAACTGGGCGATGCGCTGCTGCGGTTTCCGCTGTTGATTGCCGGGGGCGCGATCACCGGTTGGCTCTGTGCGCGGGTGGCGGTCTGGATCATGGCGCTCTTTGGCCGGCATGAGCTGGCGCAGATCTCGGTCTCGGTGGCCTTGCCCTACCTCGCCTATATCGGGGCCGAGCAGATTGTCGGGGCTTCGGGCGTCATTGCGGTGGTGGCGGCGGGGCTGACGCTCAACCTCGTGGCGCCGGGGCGGTTGCCGCCGCAGAGCTGGACCAATCTGCGCGAGCTCTGGGGCGTGCTGGCGCATTGGGCCGGGGCGCTCATCTTTATTCTCGCGGCATTGCTGATCCCGCGGCTTCTCGAAGAGGTGCGGATTGGCGATATCCTGTTGGTGGCGGTGGTGATCGTCGCGGCGGTGGTGGCGCGGATGGTGATCCTCTTTGGCCTCTTGCCGCTGCTTGCAAGGCTGCGCCTGTCGCCGCCGGTCGATCGGCCCTATCGGGTGGCCATCCTCTGGGGCGGGTTGCGCGGGGCGGTGACGCTGGCGCTGGCGCTGGCGGTCACCGAGAGCTTTCGCGTGCCTGACGATATTCAGCGGGTGGTGGGCATTCTCGCCACCGGGTTCACTCTCTTTACCCTGATCGTGCAGGGGACGACGCTGCGCTGGGTGATCGGGCGGCTCGGGCTTGACCGGCTGTCGCCCATCGACGAGGCGCTGTCGCGGCAGGTGGTGGCGGTGGCGCTGCAGACCGTGCGCGAGGATCTGGCCAGCACCACGGAGAATTACGACCTCAGCCGCGATATCGTGCGATCCGAGGCCAAGCGCTTTGGCGAGCGGCTCGACGAGGCGGTGAAGACCGCCGAGGACAGCGCCGACATTCTCGACCGCGACCGGATCGCGCTCGGCCTGATCGTGCTGGCGGGTCACGAGCGGGACACGATCATCGACCGGGTCCGCGAGCGGACGATTTCGGCGCGGATGGCCGAGAAGGTCATGTCGGATGCCGAGCGGCTCATCGAGGGGGCGCGCAGTCAGGGGCGGAGCGGCTATCAGCGGGCGGCGCGGCGGAGCGTGGCCTATGGCAAGGGGTTTCGGGCGGCGGTCTGGCTCAACCGGCGGCTGGGGATCTCGGCGCCGCTGGCGCAGATGACCACCGACCGGTTCGAGCTCATGCTGTCGCAGCGGCTTATCCTGCGCGACCTTGGCGGCTTTATCGACGGGCGCATCCGGCGCATCCATGGCCGGCGGGTGGCCGAGCTCTTGCATGAGCTATTGTCGCGGCGGATCGAGGCGGTGGAGACCGCGCTCGAAGGGTTGCGGCTGCAATATCCGGGCTATGCCGAAGAGCTTGAGCGGCGGTTCATCCGGCGCACGGCGCTGCGGCTCGAAGAGCGCGAATATATGATGATGCGCGAGGACGGGCTCATCGGGGCCGAGGTCTATATGTCCCTGATGGCCGATCTTGGCGCGCGGCGGGCGGCGGCGGAGACACGGCCCAAGCTCGATATCGCCTTGCAAAGAACGGCTTTGGTGCGGCAATTCCCGCTCTTTGCCGAGTTCAGCGACCGGGCGCTGAGGCAGTTGGCCCGGGGGCTCGAGACGCGCTATGCCAATGTCGGCGAGGCGATCATTCGCAAGGACAGCGCGGCGAAGCGGGTGTTCTTTATCGCCTCGGGCGCGGTCGAGCTGGAAAGCGCGGGCCAGACCTGGCGGCTGGGGCGCGGCGAGATGTTCGGGCAGATGGCCATTTTGATGCAGAAATCCGTGCGCGCCGAGGCCAAGGCGATTGCGCCGACGACGCTTCTTGTTCTGGACGAAGACCGGTTCCGGCGGCTTCTCGGGCGGAGCAAGGCGCTGCGCAAGGCGGTGCGGGAGAGCGCCGAGAAACGCGGGATCGAGCCGTCGGCCCTGCTGCCCCCGGCGAAAGACGCGAGCTAGGAAACCGGCCAAAATGCCATGTCGGTAACCCGTCGGTATTACGACGGTAATACGACAGTGGCGATTTTCGCCCCTTTCGGCCCGCCGCGGCCCTCTGAAATCCTAGCGCGAGGGCGCGTTGTCGCCCTTGCGCGCCTGCCGGGGGGTGAGGCCAAATTCGCGCTGAAACGCATTGCTGAGCGCGGTGGAAGAGGAAAAGCCGCAGGCGATGGCAATCTCGAGAAAGGTGAGCTTGGTATCGCTGGCGAGCTTGCGCGCCTGTTTAAGCCGCAGCCGCGTGTAATATTTCGCGGGCGTCGTCTGGACATGGGTGAGAAAGAGCCGCTCGAGCTGGCGGATCGAGATGCCCGCCTCATCGGCGATCTCGGCGGTGCGTAGCGGGTGCTCGATGTTTTGCTCCATCACCGCGATGGCCTTGACCAGACGGCTGCCGAGGAAATTGGCGTTCTGGCCCGCGCCGCTCGGCTGATCGCCGGAAAAGCCGCGGGCGGTCTCGAGGATCATGGCGCTGGTCAGCTCGGCGCAATATTGCGGCGAAAGCGTCTCGGCCAAGAGCCGGATCACGATCTCGGCGGTATGGGCGCGCCCGGCACAGGTGTGGATGCCG
>NZ_CH724156.1:2534601-3576288 GCF_000152625.1 Roseovarius nubinhibens ISM
GATGGGTAATGGGGCCCCACAGGCTTACTGATCCTAACCAAACTCCGAATACCGAGAAGTACTAGATGGCAGACACACTGCGGATGCTAACGTCCGTAGTGGAGAGGGAAACAACCCTGACCTCCGGCTAAGGCCCCCAATTCATGGCTAAGTGGGAAAGCAGGTGAGACGTCCAAAACAACCAGGAGGTTGGCTTAGAAGCAGCCATCCTTTAAAGATAGCGTAACAGCTCACTGGTCTAAATAAGATGTCTTGCGGCGAAGATGTAACGGGGCTCAAGCCATGAGCCGAAGCCGAGGAGTGCATAGCACTGGTAGCAGAGCGTAGTGTGACATAGTTCCATTCCTCCTTAGCATCCTTCGGGGTGCATTGGAGGAGAGGAGCTTTCGATGAAGCGGGCGCGTGAGCGATCCCGTGGAGAGATCACTAGTGAGAATGATGACATGAGTAGCGACAAAGAGTGTGAGAGACACTCTCGCCGAAAGTCCAAGGGTTCCTGCTTAAAGCTAATCTGAGCAGGGTAAGCCGACCCCTAAGGCGAGGCCGAAAGGCGTAGTCGATGGGAACCAGGTTAATATTCCTGGGCCAGATGGAAGTGACGGATTGTGAAGGTTGTTCACCCTTATTGGATTGGGTGGGCCGCTAATCAGTCCCTGGAAATAGCTCCATCATGAGATCGTACCCTAAACCGACACAGGTGGACTGGTAGAGCATACCAAGGCGCTTGAGAGAACGATGTTGAAGGAACTCGGCAAAATACCTCCGTAAGTTCGCGAGAAGGAGGCCCAGTTTCTACGCAAGTATTGGCTGGGGGCACAAACCAGGGGGTGGCGACTGTTTACTAAAAACACAGGGCTCTGCGAAGTCGCAAGACGACGTATAGGGTCTGACGCCTGCCCGGTGCCTGAAGGTTAAAAGGAGGGGTGAGAGCTCCGAATTGAAGCCCAGGTAAACGGCGGCCGTAACTATAACGGTCCTAAGGTAGCGAAATTCCTTGTCGGGTAAGTTCCGACCTGCACGAATGGCGTAACGACTTCCCCGCTGTCTCCAACATCGACTCAGCGAAATTGAATTGCCTGTCAAGATGCAGGCTTCCCGCGGTTAGACGGAAAGACCCCGTGCACCTTTACTACAGCTTCGCACTGGCTTCAGGCACAACATGTGCAGGATAGGTGGTAGGCTTTGAACCAGAGACGCCAGTTTCTGGGGAGCCATCCTTGAGATACCACTCTTGTTCTGCTTGAAGTCTAACCGCGGTCCGTTATCCGGATCCGGGACCCTGCGTGGTGGGTAGTTTGACTGGGGCGGTCGCCTCCTAAAGCGTAACGGAGGCGCGCGAAGGTTGGCTCAGAGCGGTCGGAAATCGCTCGTTGAGTGCAATGGCAGAAGCCAGCCTGACTGCGAGACTGACAAGTCGAGCAGAGTCGAAAGACGGCCATAGTGATCCGGTGGTCCCAAGTGGGAGGGCCATCGCTCAACGGATAAAAGGTACGCCGGGGATAACAGGCTGATACTGCCCAAGAGTCCATATCGACGGCAGTGTTTGGCACCTCGATGTCGGCTCATCTCATCCTGGGGCTGGAGCAGGTCCCAAGGGTACGGCTGTTCGCCGTTTAAAGAGGTACGTGAGCTGGGTTTAGAACGTCGTGAGACAGTTCGGTCCCTATCTGCCGTGGGTGTAGGATACTTGAGAGGAGTTGCCCCTAGTACGAGAGGACCGGGGTGAACGATCCACTGGTGGACCTGTTGTTGCGCCAGCAGCAGTGCAGGGTAGCTATGATCGGACAGGATAACCGCTGAAGGCATCTAAGCGGGAAGCCCCCCTCAAAACAAGGTATCCCTGAGGACCGTGGTAGACCACCACGTCGATAGGCCGGAGATGTAAGTGCAGCAATGCATTCAGTTGACCGGTACTAATTGTCCGATAGGCTTGATTTGATCCAGTAATAGCAAGACTATTACAGAACAAAATCAAAAGCATACACACAATGCGTACTTGACTTGGTACTCAGGAACTTTCCTCGGTTTGGTGGTCATAGCACAAGCGAAACACCCGGTCCCATCCCGAACCCGGCCGTTAAGCGCTGTCGCGCCGATGGTACTGCGACTTAAGTCGTGGGAGAGTAGGTCACCGCCAAACCTAGAAAAGTTCCTCAAGTATCTCTCAATACAAACAAAATCGAACAAACACCCCTGTCGCGGGATGGAGCAGCCCGGTAGCTCGTCAGGCTCATAACCTGAAGGTCGTAGGTTCAAATCCTACTCCCGCAACCAAAACACCGAAAAAGCCCCGCAAGCCGCGGGGCTTTCGGCGTTTGGGGGGGTATTCCTTCCATTGGATCACGCTGGTGCCTCCTCGATGACCTGATTTCAGGCCGTTAACTCCCCTGTTGGGGGTGTTTTGCAGGCGTGGGATCGGCGGTGGCGGCGCAGGCGGAAGCGGATTGACTGGTTGAAAGACCTGCGCATAGGCTGGAGAGGGTCATGCGGTAGGGGAATTTCTGATGAAACTCGGTCGGTTTTTCGCAAGTGTTTTGGCGCTGTTCACCATGGTGGGGAGTGGCCAGGCGCAATCGCTGTCGGCGGCAGAGATTGCCGCGATGGTGGATGAGCGCATGGGCAGCGTCGACGAATATGCTGAATTGCTCAACGATCCGGACCCGGATCGGTCGCTGGCGGCGATGCAGATCATGATCGGATTGGATGATGCGCAGATCAGCCGCATGGCGTTGCAGCATGGGCTGACCAGCACCAGCCCGGGGGTCCGGAAGGCGGCGCTGAAAGCCTATCTGGACACCGGGCCGATCCTGAATATTTACATCGATGGCTCGTCCTTGGATCGGGAGAACCTGACCTCGGCAATCAACCAGCAAAGCGGCACGGTGGATACGTCTGGGACGGCGTTTTTATCCTATAAGGTCGGTGGCTTTGATGCGGAAAACGGCTGTTACGATTTCCACGTGAATGCGAGCTATTGCCTGCTCACCTTGAGCGAAAGCAATGTGTCGATGAACCTGTGGAGCCGGTGGACCTCGATGACGTTGAATGCCGAGGGCAATCTTGTCGGCATGCTTCAGGTGGCCAATATCAGGCCGTCGGTGCCGGTGACGGTCCCGGTCAAACCGTGAGTCTGGGCGGTCCGGGTCAATAGACCTCGACGCTGTCGATCTGCACCGGCCCGGAGCCCTGAACGCTGTCGATGGTCACGATCACCCGGCGGGCGAAGCGTTCGGATTTCTTGCCGCTGTCGAAACTGCCGGTCGGGGTCATTTCACCGCGGTCGAACCGCTGTGGGTTTCCGCCTGCTGCCGAAGGGTCGATCATCACGCGAATGGCCAGCGGTTTGGCCGCGTCGGCCTGCGACCGGATACGCACGCGGCTCACGCCGACCGCCTCGCCATCGCCCACGCCAAAGACCAAGGTGGTGCGACCGGTAAATTCAAAGCGATAGGGGCCGCTGCGGGTCGCGAGGTTTTCCGGGCTGGCGTCGGGGGTGAGGGCCTGCGTCTGATAATCCAGTAGGCGCAATTCATGCTGGCCCTCTTCGGGCTGAGCCACGGTCTCAGTCGCGGCGCTTGTCACGGCGCGGGCGCGGCCGGCAAGCCAGCGGCGCGTCGCGAAACCCAGCTCTTCGATCCGGATGAAGCTCATGCGCTGGCTGCCGTCCGGGCTCTGGATCGCCATGCCGACGGGCAGCTCGTCGGCAAAGAGAAACGCGCCGGACAGGCCTTGGAAGGCGCGGTCATCGGGGTCTTCGAATTCGGCAACAAAGGTCTTGTGGTCGAGCGTGTCGACGATCCGCATCGGCCGCTGGGTGACGCCGCCGCCGGGCTCGACAAAGCGCAGATCGCCGCGCAGGACAGCGCCGGCGGTCTTGCGGGTCTGCATGATCATGCCGAGCTCTGCGGTGCAGGCGGTGCGTCCCGCCGCCTGACCCACAACGCCGATGGCGAAATCCATGCCCTCCCAGAAATCGGGATAGGCCTCGCCGCTGCCATAGACGGAGGGCGCGGGCGAGGTCTCGACCTCGATCTGCCCAAAGGCGTCGAGCAAATGGCTTGGCATGAGAACCCAACAGATGCCATTATCCTTAACCATAAACCCTTGGCCGTCGGAGGCTGCGTCGATTCTGACGGCCTGGGCCCAAGCACTGGTCGTGATGACGAAGGCAGCGAGGGGGACGAAGATGAATTTGATCATGAAACCCTTGGCTTTGGCGCTGAGCGTGAGCGTCTTATTGTCACCTAGTTTCCCGGGCCAAGCAACTGCGGAGCAGGCCGAGCTGCTGTCGGAAGTCTTTCAGGAAAATCTACGCCCGGCGGCGAATACCGGCGGGGCGCGGGTCATGGGGCTGCAGGTGATCGGCAGTGATGCGGCGGCGGAGCTGCACGCCATTGTCCCGAGCGACTGGGCCGGCAAGGAGTTCTGCGTGCGCACCAGCAGCTCTGACGGGCTCTATGACAGCGAGAACACCTATCGCGCGCCGCAGAACACGTCGCAGCCGGTGACCGTGCCGCATGTGATGATGACCCGTTTTCCCGATAAGCTCGCCCAGACCGCGCCGGAAGGGTTTGGCATCCGCATTCTGCAAGCGCCCTGTGACGAGGTGACCGAGGAGACGGCGGCGGGGCTGGCGCTCTGGCGGGCGTCGGGCCGGGCGGAGAGCTTTACGCTGCTGGTGAACAGCTTTGACGCGGATCGGCTTGTCGCCATTCCCGGCACCGGCGCGCCGGTGGAATGCACCGAGATCAGCGCCGACATCACCGTGGCCTTTGACCGGATCTGTGTCGTGCCGAGACCGCCCGAGACGGGCAGGATGAAGATCCGGCTTGTCCCGGTGAAGGACGGGCGGCGCGGGCGGCCCGAAACCCTGTTTGTCGAGCTGCCATGACGGCGTCTGGCAGCTACAGACCGTTGATCGCGGCGCTTCGGCGCAATTTCGGAAAGATGGTCGGGGGCAGTGCCACGGCGCGGAGCATGATCGCCTTCCTCGTTCTGGCGACGGTGCTCATTCTGGTGTCGCCCAGCCGCACGATCCAATTGCAGGCGCGCACCCTCTCGGCGCAGGTCGAACTGACGTCAGAGCCGCTGGCTTGGGATCTGACCGGGGCGACGGTCTGTGTCCCGTCGGCGGATGTCGAGGCGGCGGCAACACCGCCCTGCGGCGATGGCGAGACAGTCGCGGGCACAATCGATGGGCCCGTCGTCTGGCCGCGCGATCAGCGGCTGGTTCTGAACTGGACCCCGGAGAGGATGAGCATTCGGCTTTTGACAGAGGCGGAGAGCTGGCCTGCGGGGACAACCCTCCGGGTGAGCTGGGCGGATGCGGCGCGCAACGGGGCGCTCGCCTTTTCCGGCTATCTCTTGCTCGGGCAGGAGATGAGCGCGGGCGCGACGGGCTATGTGCTCGACGGGTCCTATGCGATTTATGAACAAGGGCTGGTCAGCGGCTGGATTGGCTGGTCCCCGGAAATCACCCGCGATGGCGAGATCCGGCGCGGCGATCAGCTCCAGATCATTTGCAGCCCGTTGTTTTTCCAGACCTGCGAGGGGGCGCGGATCGACGGGCGGTCGGATCAATACCGCAACACGGTGATGGCCTCGATCTCGGTCGATCATGACGAGATGGCCGGGCTGCATGTGGTGGCCACGGGGGCGGAGGCCAACAGCCGGTTGGAGCTGGCCTATGCTGGGCGGGACAGGGTGTTGCTGATCAAGCCGTCCTGGGTCGAGCGGGCCGCGGCGAGTTCAAGCCTACTGGCGCTGTCGCTGCTGTTTTCGCTGCTGGCGCCGCTATTGCTGCCCTTGCTGGAACGGGCAACGCGAAAGAGTTGAGGCGCTGATGGCAAGCCTGAGGTCGAAAGAGCCCCGCAGTCGCGGGGCTTTTGGCGTTTTTGGGGCAGGGGGTATTCCAGCCAGAACGTACCAGCCTCAGAGATCCTTGCAGAGGCGCAGGGCGTCATAGAGCGCCGCATGGATGTTGCGACCCGCGATGGCATCGCCGAGGCGGGCGAGCAGGTAGCTGCCCCCGTCCTGCAGCGGGATGAGCGGCGCGCGGCCCTCGAGCAGCGCGTCCTGATCCACTTGGCCCAAGTTACGCGCCTGCGGTTTGAGATCATGGTAAAGCGCATCCATCGGGACGGTGCCCTGTTCGATCACCACATGATCGACGAGCCGCGTGCTCGTGTCCCCGGTCAGCACATGGCGCAGGGTGACCTCTTTGCGATTGCCCTCTTGGCGGATGGCGGTGATGTCTTGCAAACAGTGAAATGTCACGCCTTGTCGGGCCAGATCGCGCAGGGCGACGGCGGAATTGGTGGGGCCGAGATCCTGCGCGGTGGCGCGGTCGGGGGTGACATGGGACACGGTGCAGCCTTTACGGGCGAGCACATCGGCGCAGGTGAGGGCGGGGTGATCGCCCAGCTCGTCAAAGAGTAGGACCTCGCCGCTGAGCCGCGCCTCGCCGGAGAGGACGTCCCAGCTCGAGACGCTGAGCGCGGCACCGTCGAAATGCGGCGTGTCGGGCCAGCCGCCGGTGGCGAGGAGCACCACATCCGGGGTCTCGGCGAGGATGTCATCGGCTTCCGCATAGTGGTTTAACCGCAGCGCGACGCCGAGATGAGTCACCTCCTCGATGAGCCAATCGGCGACGCCCCAGATCTGACGGCGGGTCATGCCGCTGCTGGCGAGCTTGAGCTGGCCGCCGAGACGGTCGCTCGCCTCAAAGAGCACCACCTGATGGCCGCGTAGGGCGCAGAGACGCGCCGCCTCGAGCCCGCCGGGGCCGCCGCCGACCACCACGATCTTGCGGGGCGCGGGCGCGGGGGCGATCACATGCGGCATCAAGGCCTCGCGCCCGGTGGCGGGGTTGTGGCCGCAGACGGCGGCCTTGCCCTGATTCACACGGTCGACGCAATAGCCCAAGCCCACACAGGGGCGAATGCGGGTCTCGTCGCCGCGGGCGAGTTTCGCGACCAGATAGGGATCGGCCATATGGGCGCGGGTCATGCCGATGAGATCGACATGGCCTTCGGCGACGGCGTGGCGGGCGGTGGCGATGTCGGCGATGCCGCCAGCGTGGAAAATGGGCAGATCGACGGCGCGGCGGATGCGGCTTGCGACGCTCAGATGGGCGGCGGCGGGCAGGCCCATGGGCGGCACCCAACCCGCGAGGCCGAGGTCGTCATAGGGGGCGCCGGCGAGGATGTTGAGGAAATCCACCGCGCCGGTGGCCGAGATTTGCTGGGCGATGGTCACGCAATCATCAGCCGTCAGCCCGCCTGCGGTGAGCTCATCCCCGGTCACACGCATGCCGAGGATCATATCCGGGCCGACGGCCTCGCGCACCGCCTCGATCACCTGCAGGGTCAGACGCAGGCGGTTCTCCAAAGAGCCGCCGTAGTCATCGTCGCGCTGGTTCACCAGGGGCGACAGGAACTGCCCCAGAAGATGCGAATGGGACAGCAGCTCGATCCCGTCGAACCCGCCTTGCTGACAGCGTCTGGCGGCCGCGGCGAACTGGGCGATGATGCGGCGGATGTCTTCGGCTTCCATGGCCTTGGGGATCGAGCGATGGGCGCGTTCGCGTGTCACCGAAGGCCCCGCGACCGGGAGCCAGTGGCCATCGTCCCAAGCGGTGCGACGGCCCATATGGGTGATCTGGCACATCACCGCCGCGCCATGCGAATGCACGCCATCGGTGAGCTTTTGAAACCACGGGATGATGCTGTCATCGCCGGCATAGAGTTGACCAAAGACCGAGGGGCTGTCGGGGGCGATGTTGGTCGAGCCGCCGATGATGGTGAGGCCGATTCCGCCCTTGGCCTTTTCCTCGTGATAGAGGCGGTAGCGGTCGCGCGGGTGGCCGCCTTCTTCGTAAGACGGCGCGTGGGCGGTGCTCATGATCCGGTTGCGCAGGGTCAGGTGGCGCAGTTGGAAGGGCGTCAGCAGCGGATCGGGTTTCATGCGCGGTCTCTTGGCCAATCTTTTGGGCGGTTGTTCGGTCGGTGTCTTGGTCGGTGCGGGATCACTCTGTCCGAGAATGTGGCCGATGTCTCGCCGAACACTCTTCAGACCTGGCCCATGAGATCGGCAAACGGGGGGGCGCACCTCTGTGGCCGCGACATCCAGAGAGGGTTTCGCGACGCGCTACGTGGCGCGCGTCGCGGGTTGGTCTTGTCGATCCTGCGCCATGGCATGTCCGGCGCAGGGTCCGTGATGGGGTTGGATCAGGCGCCTTTGGCGCGCGGGTTGATCGGCAGCTGTTTGGCGATGCCCAAGGCCTCTTCGAACCGGCGGGCGGCGCGGAGCAAGGCCGCCTCGCCGCGTGGTTTGCCGACGATCTGCACGCCGACCGGCAGGCCGGAGGCGGTAAAGCCGCAGGGCACGCTGATGGTGGGGCAGGCGGTCATGGTCAGAGCGAAGGTGATGGAGAACCAATCGATATAGGTCTCGCAGGGCTTGCCGTCGATTTCTGTGACATAGCGCTGTTCGACCGGGAAGGGCGCGATGGAGGCCGCCGGACAGATCAAGAGATCATGGGTGTCAAAGAAGGCGACCATCTTTTTGTAGAGCTCGGCGCGCACCCGCTCGGCCTCGAAAATCTGCGAGGGGGTGATGTTCAGGCCGCGTTCGATATTGCCGATGATTTCCGGCGCGATCCGGTCGCGGTGCTGGGCGAGAATCGGCTCCATCAGCGTGGCGAAGAGCACCGCGCGATGGGTCTGAAACGCCTCGAGGACACCGGTGAAATCGGGGATGTCATCGGTGACATCGGCGCCAAGATCGCCAAAGGTCGTGGCCGCGCCGCCGCAGATTTCGGCGATTTCCTTTTCCATGGAGACGATGGAGAGGTCCGGGCTGAAGGCCACGCGCTCGGGCATGCCGGTCTCGGTGAGGGCCGCGACAAAGGAGGTGCCGGTCTGGTCGAAGGAAAGCGGGTCATCCGCCTGCTGGCCGATCCCGGCATCGAGCATCAGCGCGAGGTCATCGACATTGCGCGCCATCGGGCCTTCGACCCAGAGCGTGTCCATCGGGGGCAGGCGCGAGCCGCGCGGCACGCGGCCCGGGCCGGGGCGCAGGCCGACGATGCCGTTGAAGGCCGCGGGTGTGCGCAGGCTGCCGCCGAGGTCATTGCCGGTGGCGAGCCAGACCGAGCCGCTGGCCAAGGCCGCCGCCGAGCCGCCGGAAGAGCCGCCGACGCTCATCCGCAGGTCCCAAGGGTTGCGCGAGGCGCCGAAGACCGGGTTGAACGTGTTGCCGCCCGCCCATTCGGGCACGTTGGATTTGGCCACGGTGATGGCGCCGTTCTCCTCGAGCTGCCGGACCGTGGCATCGGATTTTTCGGCGACATTATCGGCAAAGATCGGCGAGCCATAGGTGGTCACGGCACCGCGAACATCATTGTAATCCTTGACGGCAATGGGCAGGCCATGCAGCGATTTGGGATTGTCCTTATGGGCGTCGGCATCAAAGTTGCGCGCCTCTTCGCGGGCTTGGTCAAAGCAATGGATCGGCAGCGCGTTAACCTCGGTGTCAACGGTTTCGATCCGCTCGATCGAGGCTTCGACCAGCTCCAGCGGGCTCAGCTCGCGACGGCGCAACCGCGCGACAGCTTCGGTCGCGGTCATACGGCAAAGTTCATTCATTTTATCTGTCACGGGGGCACTCCTATGGGTTTGAGGTGTCAGATGGGGCGGCATGGGGATCACGCAGCCCCGTGTTCGGGTCCGTGTTTGGGCCTGTGTGAGAGGGGCAGGGCGATGGGGGAGGAGGCCGCCGCGCGCTGCGGGCCGCATGTGGGGGAGATGTCATTCGGTCGGGTCAAAGGTTTCCCCACGGCGCTATTGGCAACAGAATCTTTCATGGCAGTAAAACATATTTCGCCCACCTTGTATACAATGGCTTTTGCATTGAATACATTTGGGCGATTGTTGCATGTGGACATGCTTTGGTAGGCGCATATTCTGTGGTGGGGTAGGTCGTTAAAACAGGCGTTCTCGGTGCCCGGCCGCAGAACAATGCCCGCCATCAGGGCGCGTGTGCCAAGCGCGCAGGTCGAGCGGTCAGCCGTCGGCCTGCGCCGCGAGGGGGATCGGGGCCGGTCGGGTGAGGCGCGACAGGGTCTTGATACATTTATGGGTCAGCTTCTTTTCGCGGCCATTGGGGGAGGCCACGGCATAGAGCGTGGCGCCGCTCTTGACCCAATGCGCGCTGAGCGGGACCAATTGCCCGGTGCGCAGGTAGCCATCCGCAAAGCCGCGCCAGGCGAGGACCGTGCCTTCGCCCCGTGTCGCGGCCTCGAGCGCGTAGACGTAATTGTCGAACTGCTGTTCGGGCGCGTCGGGCAGGGCGAGGGAGCGGGCGTCGAACCAGTCCTGCCAGGTGGCCCAGCCGGAATTGGCCTTGGTCAGGCAGAGCCGGGGCAGGTGTTGCCAGCGGCTGAGGTCATCATGGTCGACGAGCCCGTGTTCGGCGATAAAATCCGGCGCGGCGGCGGGCAGGATTTCCTCCACCGCGATCTGCGCGGCGAGCCCTGCGGGGCGGCGGCGGCTATAGTGAAAGACGATGTCGGCCCCGGCATCGATCATCGCGGGAATGGCCGGGTATTCGCAGGTCACCACCCGGATATGGGCCTGTGGCCCGAGCGCTTTGCGCAGCTCTCCATAGCGCGGCATCAATATCAAATGTGATACTTCATGGGTGCAGGCGATGACCAGCTCGTTGCGATTGGCCGAAACGGTTTCCCCGGCGCGGCGCAGGCGGGCCAGGACCTGTGCGACCTCATCGGCATAAACGGCCCCGGCAGCGGTGAGCGAAATACCTCTGCCACTGCGCCCCAGAAGCGCCACGCCTAGATCGGCCTCCAGCCGCCGGATATGGCGGCTAACGGCGGCTTGGGAGGTGTTCAGCTCTTCGGCGGCGCGGGTGACATTGCCCAGCTGCGCCACCCGTTCAAAGGCCGCGAGCGCGCTGATGGAGGGGAGGTTTCGGCCAGATTTATCCATATCAGAATTGATATGAAAATCCACGCAAAAGGCAATGGAGTTTTTGCCGTGCCGCCCTGACAAATGAGCCAGAAATGGCAAATGCGCCGGGGGCAAGAATGTTGAGACATGTGAGGGACGACCTCTACCAGATTGGTGAGAGCGTGGCGGGCCGCGATGGCTGGCACGAGGCGGTGAGGGTCTATGTGCTGCTGAATGACGGCTGCCCGCTGCTGTTCGATTCCGGGTCGCATATCCACCGCGGGGCGATCATGGAGGAGCTCAAGACGCTGCTCGGGGATGTCGCGCCGGGCTATGTCTTTCTCACCCATACCGAGCTGCCCCATACCGGCAATATCCAAGCCATTCTCGAGGCCTGGCCCGAGACCAAGCTTGTCGCGTCGAGCGCGATCCTGCCGCATGTCGAATTGCCCTGGTGGGTGCGCGAAGAGCAGGTGCTCTATGGCTATGCCGGCACCGACGAGATCTATGGCGGGCGGCATATCTCCTTTCTCGACGGGATCCTGAAGGATCAGCCGGGCACCCATTGGATGTATGACGCCCAAAGCGGCACGCTCTTCACCGCAGATGCCTTTGGCTATCTCTATCCCGGTGAGGCCGATCTCAAATTCGATGACGAGTTGCGGGTCGAGGTGGAATGGCTGCGACGCTACCACGAGAGCGCCTTTCGCTTTTTGCCGCAGGTGAGCGGGGCCAAGCTTCTCGCCGAGATAGATCAGGTCTTCGACAAGCGCGATGTGCGGGTCATCGCCCCCACCCATGGCAATGCGATGCGGCAGGACATTGACCGCTGCCGCGACCGTTTCAGCCAAGCCATCAAGGAGACCTGCCAATGAGCACGAAAGTCTATGGAAGCGGTGCCGACCGCGTGGGCGTGCGTCAGATCACGCCGAATATCTACTGGATCTGCCATTGTGCCGGGGCCGAGGCGGCGCGGCTCAACCGGGGTTTTGCCAGCGATTTCGCGCGGGTGAACCCCAAGTTCGATCCCGAGGCCAATGACATCATCTACAGCTCTTACCTGTTCCTAGATGACAAGACATTTCTGATCGACACGCTCGGCCCGGCCCAGCACAAGACGGTGCTCGAGGCCTTGGCCGATCTCTTGGGCGACCGGCGGCTCGATTACCTCTGGATCAGCCATACCGAGCTGCCCCATGCGGCAAATACCGCCGCCATCCGCCGCGCCTATCCGGAGGTCGAGGTGCTCACCGTGGGCGGGCATGACCATTACGAGGTGCATGGGCTGGGCGATGCCAAACAGCTCGACTATGGCGACCGGGTCGAGCTTGGCCAGCACAGTATCGAGATCATCGAACCGCTCTTTGTCGATCACGCGCTGACGCAATGGATCTATGAGCATAACACCGGGTTTCTGTGCCCGGTGGATTGGGCCCTCAATGCCCATAACGAGCATCAGTGCTTCCGCTTCATGGATGAGATGGAAGAGGTCGGTTACTCGGCCGAGCGGTTCGGGCATGACGTCTCGATCACCAATTGCGTGGTCTTTGCCTGGCTGCGTTGGGCCGATCCCGATCAGGTCGTCGCCGCCATCGACCGGTTCTACGACAAATATGACATCCGGATTTTCGCGCCGAGTCACACCAATGTGATCCGCGAGAACCTGCCCCAATATCTCGGCGCATTGCGCGAAGCGATGCGCGTGGCGGTCACTCGCGACTATGGGATCGTCCACTGATACCGGGCGCTGCCCCCGGGCGGCGCCTCCCCAAAGAAACCGCGCCGCAAGGGGCGGAAAACACACCACCAGGGAGTAAGACATGACCAAGATCAATCTAGCGACTTTGAGTGTAATTGGTTTTCTCGGTTCGGCCTCGATCGCGCAGGCCGAGTGTGGCGAGGTTTCGATCACCGAGATGAACTGGGCCTCGGCCTCGGTCGTCACCACCGTGGCGACCTTTCTCATGGAGCAGGGCTATGGCTGCGCGGTGACAGTTGTGCCCTCGTCGACGGTGCCGGCTGTCACCTCGGTCTCCGAGACCGGAGAGCCCGACATCCTGACCGAGCTTTGGCTCTCGAGCCTGCCGAACTATGCCAAGCTCGAGGCGCAAGGCACGGTGCGCACACTGACAGAGGTGCTCTCGGATGGCGGGCAAGAGGGCTGGTGGGTGCCGCAATACCTCGCCGAGGCGCATCCCGAAGTGACCACCATCGAGGGCATTCTCGCCAATCCCGATCTGGTGGGCGGGCGGTTTCACCGGTCTCCCGATGGCTGGGCGGCGGCGATTGTCGACAGCTCGCTCGCCAAGGCCTGGGATCTCGAGGGCAACGGGATCGAGGTCTTTGCCCATGGTTCGGGCGAGACGCTCGCCACCTCCATCGCCGCCGCCTATGCGGATAGGGAACCGTGGTTCGGCTATTACTGGGCGCCGACCTCGGTGCTGGGCAAGTTTCCCATGGTGATGGTCGATCTGGGCGAGTTTGACGCCGATATCCATGCCTGCAACTCCAAGGCCGATTGTGCAAACGTCGGCAAATCGCCCTATCCGCGGGCGCGGGTGATCACCGCGGTGACGCCCGGCTTTGCCGAGGAAAACCCCGAGATCATCGAGATGCTGAGCAATCTGAGTTTCACCAATGATCAGATGGGCGCGATCCTCGCCTGGCAGGAAGAAAATGGCGCGTCGAGCGAAGAGGCGGCCGTCTGGTTCCTGTCCAACAATTCCGACATCTGGGCGGGTTGGGTGAATGACGCGGCACGCGAAAACCTCGCGGCCCTGATTCCCTGATAGGGGGCTGACGGGGGACCGGCGGGCGCGGGGGCAACCCGTCGCCCGCCGGTGCGCCACAGGTGAACGGCAACAGAAATTGAGGAAATGGCATGGCCTATTACGATGCGATGTTCGACAAGGTCGGGCTGCGCGACTGGTGCGGAGAGACGGGCGGCAGCGGCGGGCCGATGACCATGGCCGAACTGCTGGCCAAGAAGGGCGGCGGCACGGCGGCCGATGCGCCGGTCCCGTTTCTGGCGACGCCCTTTCCCTCGCTCGACAATCTGCATGAGGCCTGCCAGAGCATCCCGCGCACCCGCGAGATGACCGCCGGGGTGGAACAGCTCTTTCTCGGCGTCAAGGACAGTCTCAAGCTTGTGCTCGACCCGCTGACCCAACCGCTCAGCTGGGCGCTCGACGGCGCGCTGGCCCTGTTTCAGGCGGTGCCCTGGTTCATCATGATCCCACTTCTGCTGCTCGGGACATGGTTGCTCAGCCGTCAGTGGCGGATGGTGCTTCTGGTCGCCATCAGCTTTCTCTTTCTGGGCTTCATCGACCATTACAGCTATTCGGTGCAGACCCTGTCGATCATCTTTGTCTGCACCGCGATCTGTGTCTGTCTCGGCGTGCCGATCGGCATTCTCATGTCCAAGAGCGACCGGTTTCAGAAATGGACGATCCCGGTGCTCGACATGCTGCAGACCTTGCCGACTTTCGTCTATCTGATCCCGCTCATCTTTCTGTTTTCCGTCACGGAATCTAAGCTCTACGGGATTGCCATCATCCTTTATGCCATCGTGCCGGTGATCCGGCTCACCGATCTCGGCATTCGTTTGGTTGACCGCGATGTGATCGAGGCGGCCGATGCCTTTGGCATGACGCGGCGGCAAAAGCTCTTTGGCGTCGAGATCCCGCTGGCGCTGCCCAATATCATGGCCGGGATCAACCAGACCATCATGATGTCGCTGGCGATGGTGGTGATCGCCTCGCTCGTCTCGGCGCCGGGGCTCGGCGTGCTCGTGCTGCGCGGCATCCGCAATCTGGAGCTCGGGGTGGGGCTGGTCTCGGGCTTCTGTATCGTGCTCATCGCGATCATTCTGGACCGGGTCAGCAAGTCTGCCCTGTCTCGCATCAACGAAGCTCAGAAATGAAGAGGCAGGCATGACACAGGCCCCCAGGATACAGGCCTCCAACACACAGGCCCCCAAGGTTTCGATCCGAAACCTCTACAAGATCTTCGGCCCGCGTCCGGCCCATGCGCTGCAACAGGTGCTGGGCGGGGTGGGCAAAACGGACCTGCTCAAATGCCATGGCCATGTGCTCGGCTTGCAGGACATCAACATCGATATGCAACCCGGCGAAATCACGGTGATCATGGGCCTGTCGGGATCGGGGAAATCGACCCTGATCCGCCATCTCAACCGGCTCATCGAACCGAGTGCCGGCGAGGTTTGGGTGAATGGCGAAAACGTGCTCGGCTATGGCGAGCGAAAGCTGCGCAGGCTGCGCCAGACCACCATGTCGATGGTGTTTCAGAAATTCGCCCTGCTGCCCCATCGCACCGTGGCCGAGAACGCCGGAACCGCGCTCACCGTGCGGGGGGCGGCGCGGCCCGAAATCCTCGCGGCGGGGCGCAAGTGGTTGGCGCGGGTCGGGCTCGCGGGCTATGAGGATCATTATCCGCATCAACTCTCGGGCGGGATGCAGCAGCGCGTCGGCATTGCCCGCGCCCTGGCCTCAGATTCCGAGATCATGCTCATGGACGAGGCGTTTTCGGCGCTCGATCCGCTCATCCGGACGGATATGCAGGATCTGCTGCTCGAGCTACAGCAGGATTTGAAGAAGACCATCATCTTCATCACCCATGACCTCGACGAGGCGCTGAAACTGGCCGATCATCTGGTGATCCTCAAGGATGGCTATGTCGTCCAGCAGGGCGAGCCGCAGCATATCCTGCTCAACCCGAGCGACCCCTATATCGAGGACTTCGTGAGCGATATTAACCGCGCCCGGGTGCTGCGGGTGCGGTCGATCATGGCGGATGTGGCACGCCATGACGGGCCCTTCGACGGCGATGTGCGCGCCGATGACACTCTTGAGAGCCTGATCAGCCTCTCTGGCGGCGAGACCTGCAAAGTGTACCGGGTGATGGAGGGCGACAGACAGCTGGGCGTGCTCGACATGACAGAGCTGCTCCCTGCGCTGGTGCCGGCACGCACGGGCAAGCGGGCGATGGGATAGGGCCGTCGTCTGTGGCGCGAAACCGAGCCTTCGCGCGTCAATTGCTCTTGCAGAGCGCGGTGGGCGGTGGATAGTGGCCGGGAAACATCGCAGCGGAAAGGGCGGCAGGTGTCGACAGGTCAACCGCAGCCCGTTTTGCGTCATCTCAGGCTCTTGGCCATCTGGTTCGTGGTGATCACCGTGATCATCCTGCTCTATGCGGAGGAGACCGAGCCGATGCCGGTGAGCATCATGGGGCGGCTCTTGATCGCGGCGGGGATCGTGGTCTTTGTAAACCTGCCTTTTGTCCGGGCGATTGGTCGGATCTATCTCAACACCACGCCGGACGAGCCGGACCTCGACGACTGAGCCGCGTCAGCCCGCCCCGAGCGCCCAGAGCTCGCGCGCCATCAGGATCGAGCCCGAAACAAAGGTGAGCCCGATCAAGAAGCGGCGGAAGAGATCGGTCGAAAGCCTGCCGAAGACATGCAGCCCGATCTGTGCCGCGATCATGGTCGAGGGCAGGGCGATGAGGATCATCAAGAGCGTCGTACGGTCGTAGGCGCCGCGCCAGGCCAGCAGCAGTGCGGTGATGCCGAGGATGGCCACGTTAAAGCTTTGCAAGACGGCGCGGGTTTCTGTCTTGGGCCAGGGCTTCATCGAGCACCACATGGTCGGTAGCGCCCCAGAGAGCGAGGCCGCGCCGCCGAGGATGCCGCCGATAAAGCCCACGGTGGCGTCGGTCTTGCGGGTCTGGTCCGCATAGACGGGCAGCGTCTTGCGAAAGCTGAAATAGCCGCCGTAGAGGATGAGGAACCCGGCGATTACCAGTTTCAGCGTCTGGGCGTCGATCATCGCCAGAAGCCCCACGCCGAGCGGCACGCCGATCACGCCCGGCAAAAGGAAACGCAGCACGCGGGCGGGCTGTTGGTGGATGTCGTGGCGCACCCGCCAGAGGCCTTGCAGCCCGCTGGCGACCGAAAGGATGACCACCACCGCCACGGCCTGCACCGGGGGCATGACATTGAGGAAAAAGCCCAGCGCGAAGAGCGCGGTGCCAAAGCCCGCGAGCCCGTTGATAAACCCGCCGGCGAAGGCCCCGCAGAGCAGCATGGCGATGGTCCAGCCTGTCATGTCTTGTCCTTTTCAACATTGCGCAGCGGATCGAACGAGCCGGTTTCGACGGCTTCGCACAGCGCCGAGAGCACTTCTTCGATCACGCGTTTCTTTGGGCTGTCGGCGCGCCAGCACAGGCCGAGCGTGCGGGTCGGCCCATCAGGGCCGAGCGACAGGCGTTTGACGGGCAGCACCACCGGGGACGACACACAGCGCCGCGGCGCGATGGAGACGCCGAGATTGGCGAGCACCATGCTCGAAATGGCCTCGAGCCCTTCGAGCTCCATGGTTTCCTTGACGCTGATGCCTTGGCTTTGCAGCCAATGTTCGATGATCTGACCGACCACGGCGTCGCGGCTGAACCGGATGAATGGCTCGGTCCGCAGGAGGTGTATGGGATCGTCGGAGAGCGTGCCGGGTGCGGCCAGCAGCACCATCTTTTCCTCGGCGATGGCGGCGAACTCCATTCCGGGTGGCAGCACCACGGGCCGGGTGACCACGGAGGCATCGATCGTGCCGCGCTGGGTGGCGGACATCAACTGGCGGGTGAGGGCAGGCTCGACCGCGATATGCAGGCTCGTCCAGCGCAGTTTCAGGTTGGACACGGTGAGCGGGATCAGCCCGGCGAGCGCGGTGGGCACCGTGCCGAGCAGCAGATCGCCGGTGAGCCCGCCATCCTCGGTCACGGAAGGCACGAGATTGTCATAGGCCGCGACCACCTCGCGCGCCTTGGCCACAAAGGCGCGGCCCGTCGGGGTGAGCTCGGGCGGGCGGCGATTGCGGTCGAAGAGTTGCAGCCCCAGCTCGGCCTCGAGCGCCTTCATCTGCTGGCTGACGGCGGCGTGCGAGATGAACACGGCGTCGGCGGCGGCGCTGAACGTGTCATGTTCGGCCACGGCGATGAGGGTGCGAAGCATTCGGATGGACATGGGGCGGAGGGACTTTGCGGTGAGAGGGCGGGCAACCTAAAGCTGTGTAAGTAAAGCTTTCAGTAAAGTTAAAGATAATTCATTTTTGTTTAGGATTTCTTTCGCATAGGATTTTGTCAAGGTTTTTCTACCGTCGGGAGATGAGGGCGGGAGGAGGGCCGTACAGCCAAAAGGCGCGAGAGTCGCCAAGGGAGGACGAATGAAACTGAATGCATTTAAAACGGCCGTGGCCTGTGCTGCCGCACTGGTCACCGGCACAGCCGCACTGGCGGAATATCCGGATCGGCCGATCAACATGATTATTCCTTACGGGGCCGGCGGCGCGACCGACATTTCGGCCCGCACCATTGCCGAGCCGCTGGGCGATGCGGTGGGTCAGGCCCTGGTCATGACCAATGTCACCGGCGCGGGCGGCGCGACCGGTTCGGTCGTGGTGCAGAACGCGGCGCCCGATGGCTATTCGATGCTGTTTGCGCGGGTCGGCTCGCATTCGGTGAGCCCGGCGATGAAGGCGACCTTGCCCTATACGCTCGATGATTTCCGCTTTGTCGCGGTCTATGAGATCAACCCGGTGGCCTGTGTGGTCGCGGAAGGCTCGGACATCAAATCGATGGAGGATCTCATCGCCAAGGCCAATGAGGGCGGCGTGAGCTATTCCTCCTCTGGCGTCGGTTCGATGCTGCATTTGGCGGGCGCGATGGTGCTCAACGCTTTCGGGATCGAGAACCCGCTCGAAGTGGCGACCCATATCCCGCAGCGTGGCGGTGGCGCGGCGGCGACCGCGGTGCTCAACGGCACGGCGACCTTTGTCTGCACCAACACTTCGGCGCTGGCGAGCTTTGTCGCCAACAAGCAGCTGCGCCCGCTGATGGTCACCACGGATGAACCGGTGCCGGGCTTTGACGCGCCGACGGCGGCCTCGCTGGGGCATCCCGAGCTCAACCAGCTGGTGGGTTGGACCGGTCTCGCCGGTCCCAAGGACCTCGGTGATGATGTTGCGGCCAAATGGGGCGAGTGGATGGCCACGGCCGTGGCGGATGAGACCTTTTTGAAGTCGATGGAAGAGCGTGGCTCGGTCATTCGTCTGATGTCGCCGGAAGAGACCGGCGAGTTCATCGAAGGCCAGTACAACACGTTCCGCGCGTTGGTCGATAAGCTTGGGATGCGCGTCGAGGGCTAAGCCCCGCTGCGCGACCTGCCTGAAAAGGCCCGGCCGGGCAGAGAATGCCCGGCCACCACCACAGCTATGCCCATAAGGGAGGGGGCAGAGCCATGACAGATAAAGTCCTGCAAATGAGATTGGGAATTACCGCGCTTCTGGCGGCGATCATCCTTCTCGTCTATGGCATCCCGAACTGGGTTTCCGCACCCAGCAACGTGCCGAAAATCGTGCTCTCACCCCTGTTCTGGCCCGAAGTTCTGGCCTGGCTCACCGGGCTCGCCGGTCTTGGCCTCATCCTGTTTTCCTGGCGCGACAAGGGCGTGGCCACTGAGGACCGCGATCCGGCGGCCCCCGACAGTGGCGCCCGCGGCCGCAGCGGCGACACGCCGCGCCATGCCTATCTGCGCCTTGCCGCAATGGCGGTTCTGATGATCGTGATGATGTGGCTGATGCCCCGTCTCGGCATGGTCTGGACCGCGATGATCGGCTTTTTGGTGACCGCGCTGCTCATGCAGCCGCGCATCCCGATCTCAACCCTGGTGGCCGCGATTGCCGTGCCGCTCGTTCTCTATGCCTTTTTCGCGCATGTGGCCGGTGTGGCCATTCCGCAGGGCCAATTCGTGAGGCTGCCATGAGTTTCCTAGACAGTCTGATGGCCGGGCTGGCCCTGGTCGGCAATGTAGAGGCCTTTCTGGCATTGGGTATCGGCGTGGCGATTGGCGTCGTTGGCGGGGCGATCCCCGGCATGTCGGCGACGATGGCCGTGGCGCTGACGCTGCCGTTTACCTTCACCATGACGCCGATCACCGGCATCCTGCTGCTGCTCGGCGTCTATAAGGGCGGCATTTTCGGCGGCTCGATCCCGGCGATCCTGATCAAGACACCGGGCACGCCCGCCTCCTCGGCGACGGTGCTCGACGGCTATCCGATGGCCGAAAAGGGCGAGGCGGGCCGGGCGCTTGGCATGGCGCTCTGGGCGAGCTGCACGGCGGATCTGATCTCCAACCTTGCGCTCATTCTCTTTGCCGGGTGGCTGGCCAGTTTCGCGCTGAGCTTTCGCCCGCCCGAATTCTTCACCCTTATCCTCTTTTCGCTGACCATCATCGCCGGTGTCTCGGGCAACAGCCTGCTGCGCGGCGCGCTTTCGGCGCTCTTGGGGTTGTTGCTGGCCACCGTGGGGCTCGACCTCATCTATGGCACGAACCGCTTTACCTTTGGCGATCCCAACCTGATGGGCGGGCTCAACTTCATCGCAGTTCTCATCGGTCTCTTTGCGATCCCCGAGATCCTGTCGATGGTCTGGAACCCCGGGGCCCATGACGGGCAGGCGCGGTCGCTCGGCAAGAACTGGGTCACCTTTGCCGATTACCGCAAATCGTTCAAATCCATTGTGCGCGGCTCGATGATCGGGGTGTTCCTCGGCTCGATCCCCGGCATCGGCGCGGCGCCCTCGGCCTTTCTCAGCTATTCCGAAGCGCGCCGCAAATCGCCGGACCGCGACAATTTCGGCAAGGGCGAGGTCGAAGGTGTGGCCGCGGCGGAAGCGGGCAACAATGGTGTGGCAGGTGCGACGCTCATCCCGCTCTTGGCGCTTGGCGTGCCGGGGGACGTGATCACCGCGATCATCGTGGGCGCTTTCATGATCCACGGGCTGCAGCCGGGGCCGATGATGTTCGTGATGAATGTGGACATCATCTATGGGCTCTTCATCGGGCTGATCGTGAGCTCGGTCTTTCTGTTTCTCGTCGGGTCGGTTGCGATCCGGGGCTTTCGGCTGGTGGCCGATATCCCGCGGGCGGTGCTGTTTCCGGCGGTGCTGATCCTGTGCGTCTATGGCGTCTATGCGGTCAACAACAACCTCTTTGACGTGGGCGTGATGTTCGCGATGGGCTGGGTCGGGTTCATGATGGCGCGCTATGACGTGCCGGCGGCCCCCTTCCTTATCGCCTTCATTCTCGGCCCGCTTCTCGAAGACAATTTCCGGCAGGCCATGCTGATGTCCGGCGGCTCGCCCGCCATCCTGTTCAGCAGCCCGATCACCTGGTTCTTCTGGGCGCTCACCGGGATCACCGTGGCGGCGATCATCCGCGCAGGCCTGCGGGCCGCGCGCGGCGAGACCCTCCCGGGCCTGCCTGCCAAGCCGGTACAGACAAGTGAGGACTAAATGACCGCAATGCGTAAGATAACCCCGTCCGAGGACGCCACGGGTACCACACCGGTGCTGCGCGTGTCGGTCTGGCGCGGCACGGCTGAGGGCGGCGCCTATGAAGAGTTCGAGGTGCCACAGCAGGACAATCAGACCATTCTCGATGTGGTGTCCTGGATCCAGCAATATGCCGATCCGACGCTCACCTATCGGTTTGCCTGCCGGGTGGGGATGTGTGGCTCTTGCGCGATGATGGTCAATGGCAAGCCGCGCTGGACCTGCCGGACCCATGTGAAAAAGGTGACCGAAGGCGGTGCCCTCACCATCGCGCCGCTGCGCAACCTGCCGGTGATCAAGGATCTCGCCGCCGATATGGACCCGTTTTTCGACAAATGGGTCAAAGCGGGCGGGCACCATCACCCAAGCGCCAGCCGCCATGATCCGATGCCGGTCATCACCTCGGAGACCCCGGGCCGGGTCGAGGCCAATGCGGGCATTGAATGCATCAACTGCTCGGTCTGCTACGCCTCCTGTGATACGGTGGCGGGCAATCCCGATTACCTTGGCCCGGCGGCGCTGCAACGGGCCTGGACGCTCTATAATGACGCGAAAGAGGCCGACCGCGAGGCGGTGCTCGACCGGGTGTCGGGGGCGGGGGGCTGTCACAATTGCCACAGCCAGGGAAGCTGTACGCTCTATTGCCCGAACGAGCTCGATCCGCTGTCGGCGATTGCCGGGCTGAAACGGGCCAGCGCCAAGCGCTTCTTTAAAGGGGGCCGGTAACATGTTGGATATGCGGCTTTATATGGCGCAGCGCCTGTCGGCGATGGCGATGGGGCCTTTTGTTCTCGTGCATATCGCGGTGATGATCTACGCGATTCAGGGCGGGCTCTCGGCCAGTGAAATCCTGTCGCGCACCCAAGGATCGGTGTTCTGGTTTCTCTTTTACGGGCTGTTCGTCGTGGCGGCGGGCCTCCACGGGGCGATTGGCCTGCGGGTCATTGCCCATGAAATGCTCGGCCTCAAGGGCTGGTCGCTGGGCGCGATCACCTGGGGCTTTGGCATTGGCGTGATTTACATGGGGGCACGGGCCGTGATGGCCGTGACGGGGCTATGAAGGGGATGAAGACGCATCGCGATCACCCGCTCTGGCTCGCCTATGCGCTGCATCGCTTTTCGGGGCTGGCGCTGGCGATCTTTCTGCCCGCGCATCTCTATGTGCTGTCGCTGGCGCTCACCGATCCGGCGCGGCTCGACGGGTTTCTCCACTGGGCCGATCTGCCTCTGGTGAAGCTGGCCGAGTTCGGCCTCGTCTTCCTGCTGGCGGCGCATATGCTGGGCGGTCTGCGCCTGCTCGCGCTCGAGTTTCTGCCGTGGTCCGGGCCGCAAAAGAGCCTCGCGGCCAGCGTTCTCGCCGGGGCGTTCCTGATCTCGGGCCTCTTCTTTCTCAGGGCGATTTGACCATGACACACGCGACCGACATCGAAATGATGGACACCGATATCCTCATCCTCGGGACCGGCGGGGCGGGGCTTTTTGCGGCGCTGCACGCGTTGCAATCGGCACCGATGGGCACGCGGGTGACGCTCGCCGTTAAGGGGCTTATCGGGAAATGCGGCTGTACGCGGATGGTGCAGGGCGGCTATAACGTGGCGCTTGGCAATGGCGACAGCGTCGAGCGGCATTTCATGGACACGATCCAGGGCGGCAAATGGCTTCCCGATCAGGATATGGCGTGGAAGCTCTGCGAACAGGCGGTGGTGCGTATCCACGAGCTTGAGAACGAGATCGGCTGTTTCTTTGACCGCAACCCCGATGGCAGCGTCCATCAAAAGGCCTTTGCCGGTCAGACCGCCGACCGCACGGTCCACAAGGGCGATCTTACAGGCATCGAGATCATCAGCCGGTTGATGGAGCAGGTGCTCGCCCGGCCGGTGCAGAAACTGCAGGAACATCGCGCCATTGCGCTCATCCCGACCAAGGACGGATCGGCGCTCTCAGGCGTGTTGTTCATCGACATGCGGACCGGCAAGTTCCGTTTCGTGCGCGCCAAGACGGTGATGATGGGGACGGGCGGCGGCCCGACCATGTATAAATATCACACGCCCTCGGGCGACAAGACGATGGATGGCCTTGCCATGGCGCTGCGCATCGGCTTGCCGCTGCGCGATATGGAGATGGTGCAATTCCACCCCACCGGCCTCTTGGCGGGGGACCATACGCGGATGACCGGCACGGTTCTCGAAGAGGGGCTGCGCGGCGCGGGCGGCCAGCTCATCAACCATCATGATCAACGGTTCATGTTCGATTACGACCAGCGCGGCGAACGGGCCACCCGCGATGTGGTGAGCCGCGGCATCTATGCCGAGATGCGCAAGAACAACAATCCCGAGCAGGAAGGCGTCTTCATCTCGATGAGCCATCTTGGCCCAGAGAATGTCCGCAAGAAATTCGCGGGCATGGTCAAACGCTGTGCTGACAGCGGTTTTGACCTCGCAGGCGGCAAGGTCGAGGTGGTGCCGACGGCGCATTACTTCATGGGTGGCGTGGTCGTCGATACCGAGACCCGGACCGAGCTCGAAGGGCTCTATGTGGCGGGTGAGGACGCGGGCGGGGCGCATGGCTCGAACCGGTTGGGCGGCAATGGCGTGGCCAATTCCACCGTCTATGGCGGGGTCGCGGGCGATGTGATGGGGATGGATATCCGCCGCATGGGCGCGCTGCGCGATCCGGACCGCAACATCCTCGACCGCGAGATCGAACGGGCCAGGGCGCCGCTCTCAAAGAAGCCCGGCAACATCCTAGAGCTGCGCAAGAAATTGCAAAATGTCATGTGGGATGATGTGGGCGTCATGCGCACCGAGACCGGCATCAATCGCGGGCTATCCCAGCTCTCGGAAATCGAGGCCGAGCTGATGGAGACCGGGGTCGATGGCAGCAATCTCGCCTTCAACCTGACCTGGCATGACTGGCTCAACATGGCGTCGCTCACCGAGATTTCCGAGGTGATCGCGCGCGCCGGGCTGGCACGGGAAAATTCGCGCGGGGCGCATTTCCGCGAGGATTTCCCCGAACCCGGCGCGATGGAAGCATCGTATTTCACCGTGGCGCGCAAGGCAGGTGAGACGCTGTCGGTCAGCCGCGAGCCGGTCAAATTCACCATTGTGCGCCCCGGCGAGACGATCTTGCCCGAGGGCGAACCTGAAACACTTGTGGGAGCGAATTGATGATCCCGATCGACCTGATCCAGAAAACCGCAGAAACGCTGATGGACAAGGCGGCCATCGAAATCCCCGAGGATTACCTGCAAGGGCTGCAGGCCGCCGCCAAGACCGAGGATGGCGATCTGTCCTCCTTTGTGCTGGAGGCGATGCTCGAGAATTACAAGGCCGCCAAAGAGGATGGCCGCGCCATGTGCGGCGATACTGGCACCCCGCGCTGGTATGTGAAAATGGGCAATGACACCCGGATCGAGGGTGGTCCCATCGCGCTCGAGGCGGCGCTGCGGCGGGCCACGGCGAACCGCACGGATGGCGTGCCGCTCCGGCCCAACCGGGTGCATCCGCTGTGGCGGACCGACCACAACAACAACGTCGGCATTGGCGCGCCCGAGATCGAATATGGCTATGAGCCAGGCGGCGAATGGATCGACCTGATCACCGTGCACAAGGGCGGGCTTTTTGGGACAGACTACCGGATGCTCTTTCCCTCGGACGGGATCGAAGGCATCAAGCGGTTCTACCTCGACAGCCTCGTGGCCTTTGGCAAGCGCGGCCTCGCCTGTCAGCCGGCAATCATCGGTATCGGCCTTGGCGGCTGCAAGGACACCTGCATGGTGCTCGGCAAGCGCGCCGCCTGTCTGCGCACCGTCGGCAGCAAGAACAGCGATCCCAAGATTGCCGCGCTGGAAGACGAGTTCAAAGAGCTCGGAAATTCCATCGGCATGGGCGCCATGGGCTTTGTCGGCAAGAACATGGTGATCGATTGCAACATCGAGGTGGGCTATTGCCACACCGGCGGCATGCAGATGTCGGTTCATGCCTTCTGTCTCAGCTCGCGCCGTGCCGTGGCCCGGGTCTTTGCCGATGGCCGGGTCGAATATCGCACCGATCCCGACTGGTTCACCGATTATCAGCGCCGCGAGACGGTGGACTGGCTCGAAGGGGCGGAAGAGGTGATGGCATGACGCCAGCCCCCGGATCCACGGCCGCGGGCGAAGGTCCGCTGGCGGGCCTCCGGGTGCTCGACCTGACCCATGTGCTCGCCGGGCCCTATGCCACCGGGCAGCTGGCGCTCATGGGGGCCGAGGTGATCCGGGTGGAACGGCCTGCGGGCGATGATTTCGTGCGCGGCCATGGCGGCACCGAAGAGATGCGCGCCGCCGGGCTGGGGGCGAGTTTTCTCAGCCAAAACAGTGGCAAACGCTCGATCACGCTCGATCTCAAGGGGGCGGGCGACCGCGCGCGTCTGCTCGATCTGGCCCGCAGCGCCGATATCATGGTCGAGAATTTCCGCCCCGGTGTCGTCGACCGTCTCGGCGTGGGCTATGACCAGATCCGCGCGGTGAAACCCGATATTCTCTACGCCAGCCTGAGCGGTTATGGCCCCGATGGGCCGCTCGCCGGGCGACCGGCCTATGACCATATCCTGCAAGGGATCAGCGGCCTCATGGCGATGACCGGCGAGGCGGCCAGCGGCCCGATGCGCGTCGGCCTGCCCATTGTCGACTATGTGGCGGGTCAGGCGTTGGTGGCGGCGCTGCTGGCGGGGCTCTTGCAGCGCGCGAGGGTGCCCGGAGAGCCGCAGCACCTGCAGATCTCGATGCTCGATGCGATGACGACGCTGATGGGGGCCTATGCGCTGCACCATGAAACCACGGGTCAGCTGCGGGGGCTGGAGGGCAACCGCGCCTTTGCCGATACGCCCTATTCAGGGCGGTTCGACTGTGCCGAGGGGGCCATCGTGATCACCGCCAACACGCCCGCCCAGGCCACCCGGCTCTGTGCGGCGCTGGGGCGCGAGGACCTGCTCGATCAGGGCGCGCCGGGGCAGGTGGCCGACAGCCTGCGAGAGATTTTCCTCGCCCGTGACGCCGATCACTGGGAGGCGCATCTCTCCGAGGCGAATGTCCCCGCCGCGCGGGTCCGGAGCCTCGCCGAGGCGCTCGACCATCCGCAGATGAAACACAGCCCCGCCTGGCGCGATTTGCCGGTGCCGCAGCTCGGTCTGACGCTGCGCGCCCCGGCGCTGCCCTTTGCCGCGCCCTGGGGCCCCAAGACGCTGGCGCCCGTACCGACATTGGGCCAGCACACAAGTGAAATCCTAGCCGACTTGCCGAAGGAGGCCGCCTCATGAAACCGCGTGAAATCCGACTGTCCACCACCCCGAGCGCCGAAGATATTGCGGCGCTGCGCCTTGGCGATATCGTCTATCTCGACGGGCTGATCTACACCGCCCGCGAAGGCGTCTACATGCGCGCGCTCGAGAAAAACGCCAATATTCCCATGGAGTTGCCATCCGAGTCTGCGGCAAACTTCCACTGCTCGCCAGCCGCCACGATCCGCTCGGACGGCACCTTCGACATGGGGGCGGTGACCGCCACCGCCTCGTTCCGCTTTGCCAAATGGCTGCCCGAATGGATGGCCAAGACCGGCGCCCGTTTGATCATCGGCAAGGGGGGGATGTCGTCGAAGGATTACAAGGAATATTTCGTCCCCAATGGGGCGGTCTACCTGTCGACCGTGGGCTATGGCACCGGGGCGCTTTTGGGCCGTGGGGTGGAAAAGGTCGAGGCGGTGCATTGGAACGAAGAGCTTGGCCTCGCGCAGGCGATGTGGGTGATCCGCTGCAACAAGATGGGGCCGTTCATCGTGGCCTCTGACCTCGAAGGGAACTGCCTCTTTGAGCGTGAGAACGCCAAGATCGCCGGCAATCTGGCCCGGGTCTATGAGGGCACGCGCCCGGCGGTTCTCAAACGCTATGGCGAGACCGATGACCGCTCGGATGAGGTGATCGGCTAGCGTCACCACGCGAGAGTTTCACCCGGCCACACCCGCCCTCTGACAGGGGGGCGGGTGCTGTGTTTTGAAGGGGGGCTAGATCGCCAAAATGCCATGTCGGCAACACGTCGGTATGACGTCGGCATCACGACTGCGCGCATTTTTGTAGAGAACCCATCGCAACATCGCTGCTTTGTGCAAACATGCGGCGCGAGTGTCTCTGAGAAGAGGGGAAAGTGGTGGGCGACCCTGGAATCGAACCAGGCGTGCGTCTCCGCGAGGGAGCCGCAGGCGGGCCCTGCCATCTGGCCGTATCGCGCAGGATCGATCCGGGGGATCGATCGGCGGCCACGAGCACAGCGCTTGCGGGGTCGAAAAGGTCATGAAAAGGAGGGGAAAGTGGTGGGCGACCCTGGAATCGAACCAGGCGTGCGTCTCCGCGAGGGAGCCGCAGGCGGGCCCTGCCACTTGGCCGTATCGCGCAGGATCGATCCGGGGGATCGATCGGCGGCCACGAGCACAGCGCTTGCGGGGTCGAGATTGGTCGTGAGAAGGAGGGGAAAGTGGTGGGCGACCCTGGAATCGAACCAGGCGTGCGTCTCCGCGAGGGAGCCGCAGGCGGGCCCTGCCACTTGGCCGTATCGCGCAGGATCGATCCGGGGGATCGATCGGCGGCCACGAGCACCGCGCTTGCGGGGTCGAAATAGGTCAAGAAGAGGAAGGGAAAGTGGTGGGCGACCCTGGAATCGAACCAGGCGTGCGTCTCCGCGAGGGAGTTACAGTCCCCTGCCACACCTTGCGGCCTGTCGCCCACTTTCCCGGCACAAAAGCGCCGGATGTGGGGGGCTGATTACCGCCGCGACCGGGGGGCGTCAACAGGAAAATCGCTTGCGCCCGGACAATCGGCAGTGCACGGAGGGGGCCAGTTGAGAAAGGGGCATCTTGCCATGAAGAAACCGCGCTGGGTCATCGACAAGGAACAGGCCAAAAAGGCCTCGGCCGCCGAAACCGTCTGGCTTTTCGGGCTGCATGCGGTGCGCGATGCGCTGATGAACCCGGCCCGCGACAAGCTGCGGCTGATCGTGACCAAGAACGCCTGTGACAAGCTCCAAGATGCCATCGACGCCGCCGGGATCACCCCCGAGATGGCCGACCCGCGCAAGTTTTCCGCCCCCATCGATCCGCAATCGGTGCATCAGGGCGCGGCGCTCGAGGTCAAGCCGCTGAACTGGGGCTCGCTCGAGGATGTGGCGCTGCGCGAGGGCGTGGGCGCACCGCGTCTGCTGCTGCTCGACCGGGTGACCGACCCGCATAACGTGGGGGCGATTCTGCGCTCGGCCGAGGTGTTCGGCGCGCAGGCGGTGATCGCGCCGCGCCATGGCTCGGCCCCCGAGACCGGCGCGCTGGCCAAGACGGCGAGCGGGGCGCTTGAACGGCAGCCCTATCTGCGGGTGCGCAACCTCGCCGATGCGATCAGCGAGTTGCAGGCGATGGGGTTTCTGGTGCTTGGCCTGGCGGGCGAGGCGGAGGACACGATCGACGCCGCGCTCGACGGGATGCGCGACCGGCCGGTGGCGCTGGTGCTCGGGGCCGAAGGGCCGGGGCTGCGGCAGAAAACCCGCGAAACCTGCGACAAATTGGTCAAAATCCCCTTTGCCGGCGGCTTTGGCTCGCTCAACGTCTCGAATGCGGCGGCGGTCTCCCTATATGCCTCCCGAGAGCGGTAAACCGGGCGAGGCATGGCAGATAAAATCGCAACCTGTTGCTATTGCGGCGCGCGCAGCCTGTTGCGGCTGCGCGGCGCGGTGCAGCATGAGCTGAGCTGCGGCTCTTGCGGGGCGCCGATCCGGCAGATGAAACATATGCCGGCGCGGCCCACGGCCCGGCCTGCGCCCAAGCCCAGCCCAGCAAAACCCGCGCCAGAACAGCGCCAACGGCGCAAAAACCTGCGCAAGAAATCGCCGATCCGGGGGATGGCGCGGCTGATCGACGACCTTTGGGATGAGATCGAAGATATTTTCGACTGAGATATCAGGCGGTTACATTCGTGACGCGCGAAAATCCGGCCGCCTGTTCACAGCTCTATTACAATCCCTTTTTAACCTGAGATTGCGCCTTACATAGAGTTCAGAGGCGCCGGTTCGGAACCCCGGCGTTTCACTTCACTGTCCCTCGTTCCGTGACTGCGCCCAGGGGGTTTCCCCTTGGGCGCTTTTTTTGCGGGCGCCTTTTTTTCGGGCGCTTTTTTATAGAACGGATCGCGGAAGGGCTTGCCGCACCTTGCAGGGCGGCTAGGATCGCCGGATGGAGAGCTATAGCGATCAGTTTCTGAAAGACGTGCTGCGCCGCACCAAGCGCATTGCGGTGGTGGGGGTCTCGGCCAATGAGATCCGCCCGAGCTATTACGTGGCGCGCTACCTGAGCCTCAAGGGCTATGAGGTGTTTCCGGTCAATCCGGGCCAGGCGGGCAAGAGGCTCTTTGGCCGCAAGGTTCATGCCAGCCTCGCCGAGATCGAGGCCGAGATCGACATGGTCGACATCTTTCGCCGCCCCGAACATGTGCCCGACGTGGTCGACGAGGCGCTCGCCGCCTTTCCGGCGCTGCGCACCATCTGGATGCAGATCGGCGTGGTGCATGAGGGCGCGGCCGAACGCGCGCGCGCGCGTGGCGTCGATGTGGTGATGGATCGCTGCCCCAAGATCGAATATCAGCGCCTCTTTGGCGAGCTGCGCATGGGCGGCTTTGCCACCGGCATCATCTCGTCCAAGCTCTGAAACGTCTCCTAAGGCTTCTTCTGGCGGAAAATATCCCGGGGGTCCGGGGGCAGCGCCCCCGGCTCAGCCACTCGTGCCCTTAGCTCGCGGTGAAATCCGCAGCGATGCGCTGATCGCGCAGCGGGCGGACGCGGCGGATCGATTCCTCGTAGAGCGGATGCGCTTTATAGGCGGCCAGCGCCGCCTCGTCTTCGAACTCGGCATAGACCACGATATCGACGGGGGCGTCGCTGATCATGTCGCCCTGCAGGTTGCGACCAAGTTCGAAATGGCGGTGATGGGGGATCTGCGCCAGAAGCGACAGCCCGTCATGAATGCGGTCGTAATCGGCGCGGTCGCGGGCCGAGAAAAACACGACATGGCGGATCATCTGCGCGCGGCCTTTTCCGCGAGGCCGGATTGCGCCTGGCGCGCGTCGAGCACGGCCATGACCTCGGCCAGCGACACGTCGCGGGCGCGCAGCATCACCAGCAGGTGAAAGAGCACATCCGCCGCCTCGGAGGCGAGCGCCGCGCGGTCGCCCTTGACCGCCTCGATCAGCGCCTCGATGGATTCTTCGCCGAATTTCTCGGCCACTTTCTCGGGGCCTTTGGCGAGAAGTTTTGCGGTCCAGCTGTCGTCGGGGCTGGCTTCGGCGCGGCGGGCGACGATCTGTTCGAGCTCTTCGAGGGTCATGCGCCGAGCCTCACCGGGATGCCAGCCGCCGCCATATGGGATTTGGCCTGGGCGATGGTGTAATCGCCGAAGTGAAAGATCGAGGCCGCGAGCACCGCCGCCGCGCCGCCGCGGGTCACCCCGTCGACGAGATGGTCGAGCGTGCCGACCCCGCCCGAGGCGATGACCGGCACCGGCACCGCGTCCGAGATGGCGCGGGTGAGCGGCAGGT
The DNA here is from genome assembly GCF_000152625.1 of Roseovarius nubinhibens ISM. Taxonomy (GTDB): domain Bacteria; phylum Pseudomonadota; class Alphaproteobacteria; order Rhodobacterales; family Rhodobacteraceae; genus Roseovarius; species Roseovarius nubinhibens. Next base: position 2,565,573 of record NZ_CH724156.1, read on the forward strand.
TATAGCCGTCGCGGGTGCCGTCGCGGTCCATCGAGGTCAGGAGGATTTCGCCGGCGCCGAGTTCGGCCACTTTGCGGGCGAATTGCACCGCGTCGATGCCGGTGGGCTTGCGGCCGCCATGGGTGAAGATTTCCCATTTGCCGGGGGCCACGGTCTTGGCGTCGATGGCCACCACGATACATTGGCTGCCGAATTGCGCGGCAGCCTCGCGGACCACCTGCGGGTTGGCCACAGCGGCGGAGTTGAAGCTCACCTTGTCGGCCCCGGCCAGAAGCAGGGCGCGCACGTCTTCGGGGGTGCGCACGCCGCCGCCCACGGTCAGCGGGATATAGCATTGCTCGGCGGTGCGGCGCACCACGTCGAACATGGTGCCGCGATTCTCGTGGGTGGCGTTGATGTCGAGAAAGCAGAGCTCGTCCGCGCCCGCCGCGTCATAGGCGCGGGCGGCATCGACGGGATCGCCCGCATCGACGAGATCGACGAAGTTCACGCCTTTGACCACGCGGCCGTCGGCCACGTCGAGGCAGGGGATGATGCGTGTCTTGAGCATATTTGTGCCGGGTCCAGTTTGTCACGAAGCTGTTTATGGCTAAATCCTTCAACATGCCAGAGGCTGTGCCCATGAGATATCGATCAAGATGAGGAGTTTGGAACATGAAGAAGATTATGGCCGGGATTATGATTGCGCTTGCCGGGGCGGCCGGCAGCGCCATGGCGGATGAGGATGACATCACGCGGGTCAAGGCCGAGGGGGCCGTGGACGAGGTGATGAACGCGCTGGAGATGGCGGTCGAAGGGGCGGGGGCCACGGTCTTTGCCCGGGTCGATCACGCAGGCGGGGCGGAACAGGCCGGCATGTATATGGAGCCTTCGCAGCTCTTGATCTTTGGCAATCCCAAGCTCGGCACGCCGGCGATGCAGGACAATATGCTGGCGGGGCTCTACCTGCCGCTCAAAGTGCTGGTCTATCGCGACAAGGACAATCAGGTCTGGCTCGCCTATGAGGACCCCGATGAGACGCTCGATCTCGACGGGATCGACGATGATGCCGAGTATATCAAGCAGATGACCGGCGCGCTTGAAAAGCTGGTGGCGAAAGCCTCGGGGATGTGATCCCCGGCCCGGGATGCTCAGCGGGGCGCTCAGCCGGGCGCTTGGCCGGGTGCTGGGCGGTCCGCCGGGCGTCCGGCATGGCGGTGGAGCCGGGCCAGCATCTGTTTGGCGATGAGGATATGAAACGGCATAATCGCCGCGAGGTACAACCGGCCAAACCGGTTGTGCCGCCGCACCCATGTGCCACTGTGGATATAGCCATCGCGGGCGAAAAAGCTGATGCGGAAATCGAGATGGTGATCGTCAAAGCCGAGCACCAGTTCCTGCGCGCATTCATGGGTGACCGGGAAGATGGCGATGCTGTCGCCGCCCGTGTCCTGTGGTGACATGTCCTGTGATGTAGTGTCCTGTGATGTCAGGCCCTGTGATTTGAGGTCGAAAGGCGACAGGAGCAGCCCGCGCAGCCGCAACAAGAGCCGCACCCAAGCCGGAAAGCGCAGCGCGATCTCCGCCGCGTGGCGCGGGGCATAGGCCGCCCGGACCCGGTAGCCATCGATGAAATCGCCCGGCGCGTGGAGGGACCAAAGCAGGCTCTCCTTGGGCAGCGGGGCCGTTTCGATGCTGCGAAAGAGCCCCATCCGACTCAGCCCTTGAGCGCCGCCAGCGCCTCGCGCAGGTCGATCGCCCCATCATAGAGGGCGCGGCCCGAGATCGCCCCGTCGAGCGCCGCGCCGCAGTCGCGCAGCGCGATCAGGTCCTCGATGGAGGAGACACCGCCCGAGGCGATGACCGGGATCGACACGGCGCGGGCGAGCGCGGCGGTGGCCTCGATATTGGGGCCCTGCATCGCGCCATCGCGGTTGATGTCGGTGTAGATGATCGCGGCGACGCCCGCGTCCTCAAAGCTCTGGGCCAGGTCTGTCACCATCACATCGGTCTCTTCGGCCCAGCCCTTGGTCGCCACGCGGCCATTGCGGGCGTCGATGCCGACGGCCACCTGACCGGGGAAAGCGCGGGCGGCTTCGCGCACCAGGCCCGGGTTTTCCACCGCCACGGTGCCGAGGATGACCCGGGCGAGCCCTTTGCCGAGCCAGGTCTCGATGGTTTTCATGTCGCGGATGCCGCCGCCGAGCTGGGCCGGGGTCTTGGTCTGGGCGAGGATCGCCTCGACCGGGGCGGCGTTGACCGGCTCGCCCTCGAAGGCGCCGTTGAGATCGACCAGATGCAGCCATTCGCAGCCCGCCTCGACAAAGGCCATGGCCTGTGCCGCCGGGTCGTCATTGAAGACGGTCGCCGCCTCCATATCGCCGCGCAGAAGGCGCACGGCCTGGCCGTCCTTGAGGTCGATGGCGGGGTAGAGGATCATGGCGGGCTCCGGCGTGGCTTGGGTCTTGCGATCTAGGTGGTTTCCCGGGCTTTGGCATGGAGACGCCGGAAATGCAACGCGACCCAACGTCATTCTTGATCGGCGCGCCGGGGGCGGGCCATGCTGCGGCCATATCTCAGGGAGGAGATCGACATGAAAAGATTTGCATTGGCCGTGGCCGCAGTCTGTCTGAGCGCGGGGGCGGCGCTGGCCGCCGATCCGCTCGAAGGCTATTGGCGCACTGCCAAGGATGACAATGGCAATTCCGGCATGATCCATGTGGCGCCTTGTGGCGCCCAGCTCTGCGGGACGCTGGTCAAGGCCTATGACGCCAATGGCAAGGAAATGAAGAGCCCCAATATCGGCCGCAAGATCATTTCCGAGACCGTGCCCAAGGGCGGCGGCGCCTATACCGGCAAGGTCTATTCGCCGGACCGGGGCAAGACCTACAAGAGCAAGCTTCAGATGTCGGGCAAAAGCCTCAAGGTGAGCGGCTGTGTGCTGGGCATCTGCCGCGATGGGGGCGCTTGGGTCAAAGTTAAATGACCTTACGTCAATGTTGTCTCTAGGTAATCTTTTGTTAACCAAACACCACCTATAGGTGTTGCGTGCGAGTGTTCACAGAGTAAGACCACCCCGGGAGCGAACGCCTGGGGTGGTCTCTGTTTAAGTTCTTGATTTTACAAGCGTAATTATCACTACGGTTAGCCCCGGGCGTGTGCCTTTTGGCCCGCCCGGGATGCCCGTATAGGGCGATCCGAGTGGTTAACCTGTGTTAAGGTTTCCAGCGCAGGAAGTTGGCGATGATGCGCAGCCCGGTGGCCTGGGATTTTTCCGGGTGGAACTGGGTGCCGACGATCGTGTCGCGGCCGACGACGGCGGTGATGTCGCCCGCGTAATCCACATGCGCCAGCCGGTCCGGCCCGTTCGCCACCTGAAAATGGTAGGAATGCACGAAATAGGCGTGATCGCCGGTGTTGATCCCGTCGAGCACCGGGTGCGGATCGCCGAGGATCAGATCGTTCCAGCCCATATGCGGCACTTTGAGCGTCGGATCGCCGGGGTCGATCGGCGTCACCGTGCCCTCGATCCAGCCAAAGCCCGGGGTTTCGCCATGCTCCAACCCGCGCGAGGCGAGCATCTGCATGCCGATGCAAATGCCCATGAAGGGGCGGCCTTGGGTGATCACCGCCTCCTCGATGGCGTCAAAGAGCCCCGAGCGTTCGAACAGCGCCGCGCGGCAGGCCGGGAAGGCGCCGTCGCCGGGCAGCACGATCCGGTCGGCGCGGCGCACCGCGTCGGGATCGGTGGTGACGAAAACCTCGCCGCTGCCGGTCTCGGCGGCGACGCGCTGAAACGCCTTTTCCGCCGAGTGCAGATTGCCCGACTCGTAATCAATGATCGCAGTGCTCATGGGATCACAGCGCCCCTTTGGTCGAGGGGATGGCGTCGGATTTGCGCGGGTCGGTGTCGACCGCGTCGCGCAGCGCCCGGGCGACGGATTTGAACGCCGCCTCGGCGATGTGGTGGCTGTTCACCCCGTGCAGCATGTCGACATGGAGCGTGATGCCGCCATGGGTCGACAGCGCCTGAAAAAACTCGCGCACGAGTTCGGTGTCGAACGTGCCGATTTTTTGGGTCGGCAGATCGAGATTCCACACCAGAAACGGCCGGCCCGAGAGATCGAGAGCCGTGCGCACGAGCGCGTCATCCATCGGCAGCAGGCAGGCGCCATAGCGGCGGATGCCGCGCTTGTCGCCGAGCGCCTCGGCCAGCGCCTGACCGAGGGCGATGCCCACGTCCTCGACCGTGTGGTGGTCGTCGATATGCAGATCGCCCGTGCAGCGCAGCGTCATGTCGATCAGCGAATGGCGGGCCAGCTGATCGAGCATGTGGTCGAAGAAGCCGACGCCGGTCTCGTTGTCGTAGCGACCGGTGCCGTCGAGGTTGATCTCGACCGAAATATCGGTTTCCGCGGTCTTGCGGGTGATGGTTGCGCGGCGCATGGGCGGCCCCTTTCGTCTTGGTCCCGTCCTTATAGGGGGGAAGCGTCACCGCGCCAAGAGAAGAGGGGGCTGCGCGGGCCTCGGGTGCCGCGAACACTTTGTTAACGCCGGGGGGCTAGGGTGGTGGGTGGAGAGTGGAAGGTGTCGCATGCAGCTGCGGTTGAAAAATATGGCACAGGTGCGCCTGTTTGCGGTGGTCGTCACCGCCTGCGCGCTCACCGGGGTGCATCTGATGCAGCTGGTGATCTACCCGCCCGATCTGTGGCGGCAGATCCTCGTGACCAGCACGGTGATCACGATCAGCATGGCGATGCCGATTGCCTATTTCGTGGGCCTGCAGATGGCGGCGGTGGAACGGCTGACTGCGCAGCTCGAACATGCGGTCAATCACGATGCGCTCACCGCGACCTGTTCGCGGCTGCGGTTTTATGAGGAGGTGGGCAAGGCGCGGAACTGGCCCTTGATGCTCATCGCGACGGATATCGACCATTTCAAAGGGGTGAATGATCAATATGGCCATCAGGCGGGCGATGCGGCCTTGCGCCAATTCGCCCAATGCCTTGTGCGCAATTGCCGCGAGGATGACATCGTGGCGCGGTTTGGCGGCGAAGAGTTCATCATCCTGCTGCGCGCCGAGACCGAGCCAGAGGCGCTCGCCACGGCAGAGCGGCTGCGGTCCTGGGTCGCGGCGCGGGAGTTCGTGCTCGACGGGCATGTGGTGCATATCACCGCGAGTTTCGGCGTGGCGCGGGCCGAGGATGCGGCGTCGATTGACCGGGCGATGCATGCCTCCGATCTGGCGCTCTATCGGGCCAAGGAGGCCGGGCGCAACCGGGTCTGCGCCTATGATGCGGAGATCGATGGCGTGGCGGGGGTGTCGCGGCCGTCGGGCGGCATCGCGCCGCGTCTCTCCGGCCCATCGGAGAGCAAAGCGCCGGGGCGGCGGCTCGGGGATCAGTCGGGCGATGTGCCGGGAGATTTGCCGGGAGATTTACCGGGATCAGCCGCCGCCGCGCGGTAATGGTCGAGCACATAGACCCGGATCGCCGAGGCGAGCCCCATGTCGGTGCCATCCGCGCCAAGGCTGGCGGCGCGGGCGTCGTCGATCTCATTGGCGAGCTGGTTGAGCGGGATGCCACGTTCGGCGGCGATGGCGCGAAAGGCCTCCCAGAAAGGGGCCTCTAGGGAGACGCTGGTGCGGTGACCGCGGAGCGTCAGCGAATGTTTGACCGGCCGGCCCGTCATGGATCGCGCTCGCCCTCATCCGAAGGCGCGTCGCTCGTGTCGTCACCCTTATCGGCGCTCTTCGCCACGGGCGCGCGGCGGTGGGCGTCGAGGATCTGCGCGGCGCGGGATGTGCGGGCCTGATCAAGGCTGATCTCAGCCTTGCTGCGCCCGAATTTGAGAGAGTTTTCTTCGGCGCGGGCCTTTTTGGCAGCCCGCGCCTTGTCCTTGCGGACCCGGTTCAGATTGACCGGCTTGTCGCTCATTTGGGTCCGATCATGTCCTGCGGGCGCACCACGCGATCGAAGGTCTCTTCATCGACAAAGCCGAGCTTGACCGCCTCTTCGCGCAAGGTGGTGCCGTTCTTATGCGCGGTCTTGGCGACCTTGGTGGCATTGTCATAGCCGATGGTCGGTGCGAGCGCGGTGACCAGCATCAGCGATTCGCGCATCAGCTTGTCGATGCGGGCCTCATTGGCCTCGATCCCGTCGAGCATCCGCTCGGTAAAGCTGTCGGCGGCATCGCCCAGAAGCTGGATCGATTGCAGCAGGTTATAGGCCATCATCGGGTTGTAGACATTGAGCTCGAAATGCCCTTGCGAGCCGGCGAATTTGATCGCCGCGTCATTGCCCATCACATGCGCCGCCACCTGGGTCAGCGCCTCGGCCTGGGTCGGGTTGACCTTGCCGGGCATGATCGACGAGCCGGGTTCGTTTTCCGGCAGGATCAACTCGCCCAGACCGGAACGCGGGCCGGAGCCGAGGAAGCGGATGTCATTGGCGATCTTGTAGCAGCTGCCCGCCACGGTCGCGAGCGCACCCGACAGGAACACCATCGCGTCATGGGCGGCCAGGGCTTCGAATTTATTGGGGGCGGTGACGAAGGGCAGGCCGGTGATCTCGGCCATATTGGCGGCAACCTCTTCGCCCCAGCCCTTTGTGGTGTTGAGCCCGGTGCCGACGGCGGTGCCGCCCTGCGCCAGCTCATAAATGCCGGGCATGGCCGCCTCGACCCGCGCGATGCCTTGGCGGATCTGATGGGCATAGCCCGAGAATTCCTGACCCAAAGTCAGCGGCGTCGCGTCCTGAGTGTGGGTGCGGCCGATCTTGATGATGTCCTTGAAGGCCTCCGACTTGCGCTCGAGCGCCTCGGCGAGGCGGGTGAGACCGGGCATGAACACATCGCGCACCATCATCGCCGTGGCGATATGCATCGCGGTGGGGAAGGTGTCGTTCGACGATTGGCCCATGTTGCAATGGTCGTTCGGATGCACCGGATCCTTGGAGCCGATCTCGCCGCCGAGCATTTCGATGGCCCGGTTGGCGATCACCTCATTGGCGTTCATGTTGGACTGCGTGCCCGAGCCGGTCTGCCAGACCACCAGCGGGAAATTGTCGTCGAGCCGACCGTCGATCACCTCGCCCGCCGCCGCGATGATCGCATCGGCCAGTTTCGCATCCAGCGCACCCGACGCCTTGTTGGCCTGAGCGCAGGCCTGTTTGATCACGCCCAGCGCGCGCACGATGGCGACGGGTTGTTTTTCCCAGCCGATGGGGAAGTTCATGATCGAGCGCTGGGTCTGCGCGCCCCAGTATTTGTCGGCAGGCACCTCGAGCGGGCCGAAACTGTCGGATTCGGTACGGGTAGCGGTCATGGGTCGGACACTCCTGATTGGGTTGTGCCTGTCATAGCGTCTGGGGCGGAAAGATCAACGCTGTATGCCGTGGCATACAGCGGGATGGATCACTTGCGGAAGCTGTCGAGACTGACCACTTCGGCCTCGGTCCGAGGGGCGTCGCCATGCCGGTCCTCAGAGGCGTCCTCCATGTCCTCGTCGTCGAGCGATCCGTCCTCGTCGAGCAGATCCTCGTCATCCTCGTCCTCGTCCTCTTCGTCGTCATCGCTTTGCTGTTCAAAGCGCAGGCCGAATTCGACGGAGGGGTCGACGAAGGTCTGAATCGCGTCATAGGGGATGTAGAGATTTTCCGGCGCATCGCCGAAATTCAATGTGATCCCAAAGCCTTCGTCGGTCACGTTGAGGTTGTCGTACCAGTGCTGCACGACGACGGTCATCTCGGCCGGGTAGCGATCGCGCAGCCAGTCGGCCATGGTCGCCTCGGGGTGGGTGGTGTCGAAGGTGATGAAGAAGTGATGCGCGCCGGGCAGCCCGTCCTTTTGCACACCCATCAGCACGTCCTGAATGAGCCGCCGCATGGCAGCGTGCATGAGTTTCCCGTAATCGATCATGCGCGACATGTATGGCCCCAAGGTTGTTGCCCCATAAGCATACGGGATTCGGGCGGAAACGAAAGCCCTGTTGCGCATATCTGCAGAGGTGGATCAGGCCAGAATGTGCAGGGTCAGCGCCGCAAGTGACGTAAGGGCAAGTGTGAGGGGAATCGACCGGCGCAGCACCAGTAGAAACAGGGCTGACAAGAGGGTGAGCCCGAGCGCGGTGAGCGACAGGCTCGGCCAGTCGGGGCGCGGGCCGAGGGGCGAATCATGCACCCTCTCAAAGAGCACATGCAGCGCGAACCAGAGCCCAAGGTTGAGAATCACACCGACCACGGCGGCCGAGATCCCCGCCAGCGCGCCGCGCAGCCGGGGTTTGGACAAGAGCCAATCGACATAGGGTGCGCCGGCAAAAATCCACAGGAAGCAGGGCACGAAAGTGACCCAGAGCGTCATGCCACCGGCGAGCAATGCGAGGCTCAGCCCGCCTTGCAGCCAACCTGCGAGAAGGCCCACGAATTCGGTCACGAGGATGAGCGGGCCGGGGGTGGTTTCGGCCAGACCGAGCGCGTCGATCATCTGGGCGGTGTCGAGCCAGCCATGGGTTTCGACCACGGTCTGGGTCATATAGGCGAGCACCGCATAGGCGCCGCCAAAGGTGACCACGGCAAGCGTGCTGAAGAAAAGCCCAATCTCGGTGAGAAACGTCGCCCCCATGGCTGCGGCGAGCGCCAGAGGCGCGGCCCAAAGCGCCCCCCAGATCAGCAACGTGCGCGCCAGATGGGAATGGCCCGGATGCGGCACGGGATCGGCCGGGGCGGGGCTTTGGTGGAACGCGAGCCCGGCCAGCGCCGCGGCCGCGATGACCAGCGGAAAGGGCACCGAGCCCGCGTACATGGCGACAAAGGCCAGCGCTGCGAGGAGCCAATGGGCGCGGCGGCGCAGCGCCTTTTTCGCCAAGCTCCAGAGCGCGCGCAGCACGATCACGATCACCGCCGCCTTGATGCCCACGAAGCCGGCCTGCACGAGGCTCAGATCGGCGAATTGCGCATAGGCCAGCGCCAGCACCAGGATCACCGCCGCGCCGGGCAGCACGAAGAGCCCACCGGCGATGAGCCCGCCGGGTACGCCCCGCAGCCGCCAGCCGCAATAGGTCGCGAGCTGCATCGCCTCGGGGCCGGGCAGCAGCATGGCAAAGGAGAGCGCGCCGAGAAACCGCTCTTCGCTCATCCAGCCGCGGCGGGTGACGATCTCGTCATGCATGAGAGAAATCTGGGCCGCCGGGCCGCCGAAGGATAGCAGACCGATGCGGCCAAAGCTGCGCAAGAGGTCGGAATAGCTCTGGCTCATGCGCGGTCTCCGGCCTTGGTTGGTGCCGGGGTTGGTACCTGTGCCGGGGCGGTGCCGGGCCAGTCATGGGCCTCGTCATAGCCGTCGCGGGCCCAGCGGTAGAGCGCATCATAGAGCGCCAACCCCGCCGTGAGCTGATCCTGATCATTGCGATATTGCCGCGAGAGCCCGACCGAGATCGCCAGCAGCCCAGCGGCGGCGGGGTGCAGATCATGGCGGTTGGTGTCCGCCGCGCGGATAACGAGGGCGAGACGGCGCAGCGGCTCGGAGCCCAGCCCGAAGAGATCAAGCATCGTGTCAAAGCTGCAGGCTTCGCCCCGGTGGCTGAACGGCACGCCGTCGATGTCGAACGGGGTGGCGTCAAAGCGGGAGGCGACCTCCGCGACCTGATCGGGGGCGACAAAGAGAAAGCGGGCGCGGCGATCGACAAAGCGCCGGATGAGCCAGGGACAGGCGATGCGGTCGATCTTGGGCCGGTGCCGGGTGACCCAGAGCGTTGCGCCATCGTGCAGCGGTGGGCGGGCGGCGGCGGTCAGGCGGATCGTGCCGGGCGTGTCGCGCCAGCCGAGGTTGCCGCCCTGCAGATACATCGCGTCGATCCCGTCGCCCGCGAGCCAAGCGGCGGCGCCTTGGCTGAGCTTGGCGCCTTTTTGGCAGATGAGCACGGCGCGTTGGCCCTGCAGGTCCTGTGCCAGGGCGGGCAGATCCCGGTGGCTGTGCCGTTCGGCGCCGGGGATGAGATAGGGGTCTTGGGCGAAATCCTCGTCGAGGGTGAGATCAATGAGCCGCGGGCAATCCGGGGTGCCGATCAGGCGGGAGAGCTGTGCTGGGGTGAGTTCATTGGGGGCGGGCATGACAAAGCATCCTCTGTGAAAGGTCAGTGGATGCGACTTTGGGCCAAAGCCTCACGGGGCAGTCGCGGCGGCCCCATGCCGAGCAGAATGAAAGGCGCGGCGCGCGCTGTCAATCCCGGTGCGGTGCAGGACCGGGTGCGAATTGGGTGGGGGGAATGGGGGGGAAGATAAGTGCAGGCTTCTGTTGCCAGGTGCCTGCGAACCCCGCCTTACCTGGCTAGAGGCAAGGGCTTAAGTTTCGGTTACTCCGACTGCTTACGCAGCCATTGCGACCGGAGCACGATTGTCATTTGCAATTGTACTGTTCGGGCCGATACGGTGGCACCCCGCCGAGACAAAGCTAACCCCTTTAGACGTTCGTCGATCCTATTTCGTCCCCATGATCCCCAAATGAAGGATGGTTGGTGGAGACGCCGGGTACCGCCCCCGGGTCCGATCCGCTTATTACGAGCGCGTTTATGTCCATAGTCCCCAAGGGGACAGGGAGGAATATAGGCGCGGGCGCGGGCAAAGCAAAGGGGGCGCAAGAAAAAATCCCCGGCGCGGGCACCGGGGATTTGTCGTTGTTGCGGCTGGCGATCAGCCGGCGCGGCGGAAATCCGTCACATCGGTCACGGTAAAGCGGCCGCCTTTGACCTTTTGCAGCTTGCCCTGACGCAGGAGCTGACCAAAAGAGCGCAGCCCATCTTCGCGCGAGAAGCCGCTGTCGTCCACTTCGCGCAGCTTGTGCATCAGCATCGGGCGCGAGAATTGTTCGCGGCCTTCCACATCCGAGATATAGGCGGCGGCGGCTTCGAGCAGCTCGGTCAGGTTGTCGGCCCCGACCTTTTCGGCGTAATCGGCAAAGCCGCCATCGGTCGAGGGGACGGGCCCGTCGAGCGTGTCGCTTACCAGTTCGGCCTGCGAGACGCGGCGCGGGCGCACCGGCTCGGACGGGGTGTCGACGCGCTGTTCGGCGACGAGACGCAGCGGCGCCGGGCGCGAGACCTCGGGGCGGTCGGTGCGGGCTTCGCCATCGGCACGGGGACGGCGCGGGCGCACGGCCTGCTCCAGATCCATGTGATAGGGCGCGGCATCGGTGCGCGGAGTGATGTCGATCCCGGCGCTTTTCTCGGCCTTGGTGGCGGCGACGGCGGCGCGCAGATGCTGGATCGCGCTGCGGCGCTTGCTACCTTCGCTGTCGTCGAGTTGGGTGTCCGCTTCGCGGAACATCCGGTCGGTTTCGGCGGTGTCGGCCTGGGCGGCGAGACGCGAGGGACGGGGCGCGGCGATGTCGTTTTCGCTGACGTCTTGTGCCTCGTCTTCTGCGGTCTCGTCTTCTGCGGCGGCGCTGGCGGCCTCGGCCGTGTCCTCGTCGTCGAGATCATCCTCGAGATCATCGTCCAAGTCGTCCATGGCCAGCGCATCGGCGCTCTCGTCATGACCGTTGAATTCGGCCTCGACCGCGGCGAGTTCGCGCAGCAATTCGGCCTCGGCATCGGGGTCGAGATCTTCGGCGCTGTCTTCTGCATTGTCTTCGGCGGTCTCGTCGGTCGCGACCTCTTCGGCATCCTCGAAAACGCTGTCGAACTCCGAACGCTTGACCTTGACCACGCGCACGGGGCTCACGTCTTCCAAGGTCTCGGCGGCGTCGTCGGCGGCCTCGTCGGCCTTATCGTCGGCCAGAAGCGAGGCGAGGCTGTCGCCAAGCTCGACGCTGTCCTCCTCGGCACTGTCTCCGGCGGCACTGTCTTCGGCGGCGGTGATGTCGTCCTGAGACGCGGCATCGGCCATCAGCTGCGCCAGCGTGTCCTCGGCCTCGGCGCCAGAGGTGTAAAGCGCGTCCTCGCCCTCTTCGTCATAGAGCTCAGCGGCCTTTTCGGCGCTGTCCTCTGCGGCGAGCGCGGCGAGCACATCCTCGGTGACATCGACCGGGGTCTCGTCCGCGAGGTCTTCGGCGGTGTCTTCTGCGAAGGCCTCAGAGATCTCTCCGGCGGTCTCCGGCTCGGCCACAGTCTCGGCCACAGTCTCGGCAGCGGGGGCCACCGATTCGGGGGCGGCATCAACCTCTGCCTCTGGCGCGGCGGATTGCATGAAATCCTGCGCGTGCTCGTCCTCATTATAGGTCTCGGCGAAGGCCACGCTCTGCGGGCTGGCGACGGCGCGAATGCGGCGCAGCTTGTCGGCGACGCTCTCGGCCTCGGCGGGGGCGGCACGGTCGATGTCGCGCGGCGTCGAGGCGACCGGTTCGGCCTCGTATTCGGGGGTGGGCTGCGCGGCGGTGAAAGGTTCCGGCGCGGGCGCAACAGGGGCGACCGGCGCAGGGGTTTCCATCGCAGCGGCAGGCGCCGGAGCGGGCGCGGGAGTGGGCTCAGCCGCAGGCGCAGAAGGGGTTTGCGAGGTCAGCTGGGGGGCCGGTTGGGCCGCAGCCTCGGCCTGCTCGGCCTGAGCCGCGCGCAGGTGAATGCGCCCCTCGTCATCGCGGGCCTCGACCCGGCGGGAGATTTCACGCTCGGCGATACGGGCCAGCATTTCGGCATCCGGTGTCGGCGGTTCAGCCCCGAAATAACGGTCGTCGGCGGCCAGATCACGGAAATATTCCGCGATGGCTTTCATCGTGTCGAAACTGTCGTCAAACCCTTCGAGGGTACAGGAAAATGTCCCGTAGGAGACCGTTAAAATCTTGCTTGTACTGACCATGTTATGCTCGCTTTGTGTTGCCCACAACGGAAGGGTTTACCATGGTGAGCCAGTCGAAAGAGGCCCGAATCTAGGATCATGAGCGTATCATTTCGTGACGAATTTGTGTTCTGTTTCCAATATCGGCAATAATGCGGGGTAGTATCTTTGATTGTTTCCAGCTTGTCACCAATCGCTCTGATCGGCGGTGGGGATATGGACCAGGGCGATCTCGCGGCGGCGCTGGCCCATGCCGAGTGCGTGGTCGCAGCCGATGGCGGCGCTGATAAGGCGCTGGCGGCGGGGATCATGCCGGAGGCGGTCATCGGTGATTTCGACAGCCTGTCCGCGCGGGCGCGGCGCGAGATCCCGCAAGAGCGGCTCCATCGGATCGACGAACAGGACAGCACCGATTTCGACAAGGCGCTGCGCCATATTGAGGCGCCCCTGATCCTTGGGGTCGGGTTTCTTGGCGCGCGGCTCGATCATCAGCTGGCGGCCTGTAACACATTGGTACGCCACGCAGAGGCGCGGGTCATCCTGACCAGCCGCGACAGTATCGTGCTGCTCGCGCCGCCGTCGATTGTCCTCGATCTGGCGCCGGGGACGGTGGTTTCGCTGTTTCCGCTGGGGGCGGTCGAGGGCGTGTCGGATGGGCTCGAATGGCCGATTGCCGGGCTGAGCTTTTACCCCGATGGGGTGATCGGCACGTCGAACCGGGCGCTGGGACCGGTCGAGATGAGCTTTACCGCGCCCAAGATGCTGTTGATCCTGCCGGCGGACTGTCTGGACCGGGTGATCGAGGCGCTGGGGCGCACCGCATCGCATTGGTAAGATCAGGGCGGTAAGATCAGGGCGGTGAGATCAGGGCGGTGAGATCAGGGCGCGGGCGGCGGGCGGCGTTCGAGATGCTGTTCGCGCAGAAAGACAAAAAGCCCTGAGCCGACGATCAGCGCAATCCCCACCATGGCAAGCCCATCGGGCAGCGTGCCAAAGACATAGAACCCCATGACCGTGGCCGAGACAATCTCGAGATATTGCAGCGGTGCGATGGTCGAGGCGGGCGCGAGCGAGAGCGCGAAGCTCAGGCAGACATGGCTCAGCGTGGCGATCAGGCCGACCACCGCCAGAAGCCACACTTCGCGCGGACCGGGCCAGGAGGGGTCGAGCTCGGACAGGCCAGAGCCGTTGAACGCAGTCAGCAGCGGGAGGGCGATGAGCACGGCGGCAATGCCGGTATAGGCCTGCAATGTGATCGGGTGCATTCGCGTCGCCATGCGCCGGGTGAGGATCATGTAGAAGGCAAAGAGAAAGGCGGTGACCAGCGGCAAGAGCGCCACCGGGCCGACATCCTGAAAGGTTGGCCGGATGATCAGGAGCGCCCCGGCAAAGCCCACGGCACAGGCGATATAGCGGCGCGGGCCGATCGGCTCGCCCAGCATCCATGCGCCGAGAAGCGTCAGGATGAAGGGCTCGACAAAGAAGATCGAGATCGCCTCGGCCACCGGCATGAAACGCAGCGAAAAGAAAAAGCACGAGGTCGCCACCAGCAAGAGCGCGGCGCGCATGAGATGCAGCCCCATTTCGCCGCGCCGGGGCCGGTGCAGCCAGCCCATCCAGGCCGCGAGCGGCAGGAGCAACGCGCTTTGAAAGACAAAGCGGGTGGCGGCCACCTGACCCACCGCCACCTGATCGCCGATCAGCTTGGCGGCGGTGTCCATAACCGGCGCGAGGACGGAAAACCCCACCATGAAGAGGATGCCGAGCGTCGTCTCGCTCATCCCCGCGATGGTGGGCCGCCCGGTCATCAGCAGTTGGGCACGTTGACGGCGAGACCGCCGAGCGAGGTTTCCTTGTATTTCTCGCTCATATCCGCGCCGGTCTGGCGCATGGTTTCGATACAGGCGTCAAGCGGCACCAGATGCGTGCCATCGCCGCGCAGCGCGAGGCTCGCGGCCGAGACGGCCTTGATCGCGCCAAGCCCGTTGCGTTCGATGCAGGGCACCTGCACCAGCCCTTTGACCGGGTCGCATGTCATGCCGAGGTGATGTTCGAGCGCAATCTCGGCGGCGTTTTCGATCTGCTCCGGGGTGCCGCCCAGCACCGCGGCGAGACCGGCCGCGCCCATGGCGGCGGCGCTGCCCACCTCGGCCTGACAGCCCGCTTCGGCGCCAGAGATGGAGGCGTTGAACTTGACCAGCCCGCCGATGGCCGAGGCGGTGAGCAGGAAATCCTCGACGCGGTCGCTGCTTGCCCCCGGCACATGGTCGAGCCAGTAGCGGATGACCGCAGGGACCACCCCCGCCGCGCCATTGGTGGGCGCGGTGACGACCTGACCGCCAGCGGCGTTTTCCTCGTTCACCGCCATGGCATAGACGCTCATCCAGTCGTTGATCTTATGCGGCGCGCTGAGGTTGGTGCCGCGCTCGGCCAAGAGCGCCTCGTGAATGCCCTTGGCGCGGCGTTTCACCTGCAGCCCGCCGGGCAGGATGCCGTCGGTGGCAAGGCCACGGTCGATGCAATCGCTCATCACCTGCCAGATCTTGGCCACCCCGGTGCGCAGGTTTTCCGCCCCGCCGCGCGCCTCTTCATTGGCGCGTTTCATCTGGGCGATGCTCTTGCCCGAGGTTTCCGCCATCTCGAGCATCTCGGCGGCGGATTTGAACGGGTAGGGGACCGGTGCGCCATCATCGGTGTCGCGCCCTTGGGCGAGCTCGTCCTCGGTCAGCACAAAGCCACCGCCGATGGAATAATAGGTCTCTTGCAGGATCACGTCGCCCTGCGCGTCGGTGGCCATCAGGATCATGCCATTGGCGTGACCGGCGAGATTGGGGCCGAAATCAAAGATGAGATCATCCTTGGGGTGAAAGCGCAGCTCGGGCAGGCCCTCGGGGCGCAGCGTCTGGGTCTCGCGGATCTGGGCGAGGGTTTCCTCGGCCTTTTCATGATCGTAGCTCTCGGGCAGGAACCCTGCGAGCCCGAGGATCGTGGCGCGGTCGGTGGCATGGCCGACGCCGGTGAAGGCGAGGCTGCCATGCAGCGAGCCCTTGACGCCTGCGGGGGCAAAGGGCGCGGCGCGTATCTTGTCCAGAAACCGGGCGGCGGCGACCATCGGCCCCATCGTGTGCGACGAGGACGGGCCTACGCCCACTTTGAACATATCGAACACCGAGAGAAACATCGGGACACCTCTTTTGCTCTCACCGCGTGGCCCGACCGCGCGGGGCGGTGGGCTGCGGGGCGAGAATCGTCAATTGCGCTTTGGGCCACTCTCCACTTATTTCGGCGGCGTGAACCTTGCGTCTGCGCCAGTCTTGGCGGTTTTGGCGACATCGTGAAATTTGTTCTCGCGCGCATCGCCAAAGAGCTGACGGCTTTCGAGAAATTCCCGCTGGGCCGTGTAGAAATCGGTCAGGAACCGCCATTGATCGTTCGGATTGACCGTTTCGGGATAGTCGATCTTGGTCAGGATCGTCTTGGTCACCGAAGAGACATTGTTGCGCTGTTCCGGCGATTGCGGCGGGCTGCGCAGGATCTGCTCCAGCGTTTGCAGCTCGAACCGGCCATAGATGCCGAGATGGCTCGGATCAAAGAGATAGCGCGGCTTGGCGCGGGTTTCGGTCGCGGTCTGCGCGAGATCGGGCAAGAGCAGCGTCAGCGGCTGATCCACCACCAGCGTTCCGGCGATCATGTCGCCAAGCCGCTGACGGCGTTTGTTGAAGAACGGCACCAAGAGCACCACGACCACCCAGAGCATGAGGAGAGCGGTGGCGTAGCCGGGTTTGTCGGGGACGCTGAAGATCATTGCGATCGGGGTAAAGACCTCGATCTCTTTCATCAGGTTGCGGGCGGTGATCTGATAGGGGGTGAGCCGCGTGCCATCGGCGCTGATCACCCGGATCTTGACGAGGCGCTTGCCCAGGGTGCGGCCATTCCAGACCAGTTCGGACAGAACGTAATAGGGCACGCGCACAAAGAAAAAGAGCAGCGACAGCAGGATGAGAAAGGCGCTCCAGCCGAGGAGATTGCTCCAGAGCAGCAAAAACAGAAGGAGGATGACACCGCCGAAGGTGATCAGGATGTCGAGGAGCTGCGCGCCAAGCCGCGCGCCGCCGCCAGAGATGTCGAAGGCAATGGGGACGCCTTCGGGCGGCAGGTAATTCTCGAGCCGCCGGCCGCCTTGGGATTTGTTGACCGTCGTGCCGCGCACCGGGGCGGGCTCGGTCGTATTGGTTTGGGCCTGTGCGGTCTGGGATTGTGTGGCCTGAGACTGGGGGCTCTGGGACTGGGCGGCCCCGGTTTGCGCGCTGTTGATGCTCATGCCGGGCCACCTGTGCCGCTGCCGTCACCCGACCGGCCCGCCAGGATCAGCCACGCCAGCCAGCCAAGCCCGATGCCCCAGCCGATGGCGAGGCGCAGCTCGGTCGATTGCACGGTCTGGCGCAGGAAGCCTTCGATGAAGGCGGCGGCGATGAGCATGAGCGCGGCGAGGATGACCAGACAGACCGCATCGCGGCCCCGGGCGCGCAGCGCGGCGCGGCGGGTGAGCTGACCGGGCATCAGCACCGCGAGGCCAAGCTGTGCGCCACCGGCACAGGCGATGCAGATCGCCGAAAGCTCTGTCACCCCGTGAATCGACAGCCAGCCAAAGAGCTCATAGCCGAGCCCGGCCTTGGCAAACATGGCAAAGAACGCGCCCAGCACCAGACCGTTGTAGAAGGTCAGGGCAAAGCTCGGCAGGCTGACGAAAATGCCCAGCGCAAAGATCAGGATGGCGATCTGGGTGTTGTGCGAAAAGAGCTGGGCGGCAAAGGCCCCGAGCATTTCATGCGCCCTGGGGTTGTCGTCGAAGAGCGTGCTGCGCAGATAGCTGGCCGAGGCCTCGGGGGTGCGCCCGTCCGACAGGCCCGACGGCACGAAGCTGTAGAACCAGGACGGGTCGTCGAAAAACAGCATGTAGCCGGTGAAGGCGCCCAGCGCCATGGCGAGAAAACCGATCGCGAGCGCCAGCGCCGAATTGCGCACCGCCTGCGGGATGTACTGGGTGAAGAGCTTGACGAGCGCGTCGCGGACGCTTTCCTGTGGCGCGTAGATCACCAGATAGGCCCGCGCGCAGAGCGCCTCGAGATAGGCGAGCAGCGCCTGATCGAGCGAGATGGCGCGCGCCACGCTCAGCGAATTCATCGCCTGCCGATAGAGGCTCGGCAGGGCGAGCGTGTCCTGATAGCTCATGTTGCGGACGCCGCGTTTCTCGGCCTCGACCACCAGCGCGTCGAGCCGTTTCCAGCTCGTCTCGCGCTCCTTGCGGAACCGGGCCGAACGGATGGCGTCGCTGACAGGGGGCGGCGTGGCATGGGTGTCGGTCATATCAGCCCCTGCGATTTGATATCCATATAGCGCGAGATGAGCTCGGGGGTGAGCGATTGCGGATCGCTGTCGAGGCAGAGCACGCCGAGCCGGCGCAGACGGTCGAGCACCCGCGCCCGTTCCTGTCGCAGCTGGCTCGCCGAGATGGCCCGCGCCACGCTGTCCATCGAGAGATCCTCGGGATGGGCCAGCGCGTCGAGCTCGCGGTCGCGCAGCGCGACATAGAGCACGAGATGCTGGCGCGTCATCACCGCGAGGTTTTCGATCAGCAGCTCGGCGCTGGTGCTGTCGACGAAATCGGAAAAGATGATGACCAGAGAGCGCCGCGACAGCAGCCCGTGGAGATGGGTGAGGGCGAGGGTGTGGTTGCTCTCGGAATGGCTCTCCCGCAGATCGGCGGTCACCGCGCGGATGCGGCCAAAGGCGTTGCGCCCGGCGCGCGGCGGCACCACCTGACCGGGGCGCGCCCCAAAGGTGTAGAACCCCACATTGTCGCCGCCCAGTACCCCGGCCCAGGTCATCGCCAGGGCGGCGTTGATCGCATGGTCGAGCTTGGAGAGCGTGTCGAGCTTCTGCGCCATGAGATGGCCGTGATCGACGCAGATCATGATCTGGTGATTGCGTTCGGCGCGGGTCTCGCGGGCCACCATCGCGTTCATCCGGGCCGAGCGTTTCCAGTCAATGCTGCGCGGGTCCATGCCGGGCATATAGTCGCGCAACTGATGAAATTCGGACCCTTCGCCCTTGAGCGTCGTGGTCTTGAGCCCGTCGAGAAGCGGCAGCATCTGGGTCTGGATCTCGCCCGAGAGGATCGGCTGAAGGTTGGGCTGGATCTTGATCTCGAGATCGAGCGGCCAGCGCGGCAGGATCTCGAAGAGGCCAAAGCGCGAGCCATAGCACAGCGTGATGTCGTCGACGCGCTGGGTGCCGCGTTCGACCGGGCGCAGACCGATGTCAAAGGTGATCTCTCCCGCGCCTTCCGAGGGGCTGAGATCGACCGTGTCCTGCACCACCAGCCCGGCGCTCTGGCCAAGCCGCGCGGCAATGACACGCGGCAGCGGCCCGGATTTGCGCGAAAGCGTGCCGCGCAGCCGGGTCTCGACCCCGTTATAGCCCTGCGAGGGCAGCAGCGCCTCGAGCGTGAGACTGCGGCTTGCCACCGACAGGAGGAGATCGGCACAGCCCACGAGCGCCAGCCCGCCCCACAACAGGAGCAGCGCCAGGCTCGCATCCGGCAAGAGCCCGGTGACCAGCACCGTGACCGCAGCCAGCGCCAGTGTCAGCGCAACAAGGCGACGCGACGGGCGCATCTAGCGCGGCGCGTCCAGGCGGTTGACGATGGTCTGCAACACATCGTCCGAAGTGCGGCCTTCGATCTCGGCGGTGGGGCCGAGCACCACCCGGTGCCGCAACACCGGCGTGATCAGCGCCTGCACATCATCGGGCAGCGCATAGTCGCGCCCGTCGAGCGCCGCGCGCGCCCGCACCGCCCCGGCCAGCGCATCGGCGGCGCGGGTCGAGGCCCCGTGCAGCACCTCGGCATCGGTGCGCGTGGCGCGGACCAGATCGACGATATAGGTGAGGATCGTCTCGTCGAGCCGGATGCTGTCGACCAGCGCCCGCCCCGCGAGAAGCGTGTCGCGGTCGAGCACGCGGCGCAGCTCGGTCCGGCCCTTGTCGGTCTCGACGGGCAGGGCGGCATGGCGCGACAGGATCGAGATTTCGGCGTCGCGGTCGGGGAAATCCACCAGAAGCTTGAACAGGAACCGGTCGAGCTGGGCCTCGGGCAGCGGATAGGTGCCGTGCTGTTCGATGGGGTTCTGGGTGGCGATCACGAAAAACTCGCCGCCCAGCGGATAGTTGGTGCCGTCGATCGTCACTTCGCGTTCGTTCATCGCCTGCAACAGCGCCGATTGCGTCTTGGGCGGGGCGCGGTTGATCTCATCGGCGAGCAGGATGTCGGTAAAGACCGGCCCTTTGGTGAGGCGGAAACTGCCGCTCTGGAAATCATAGAGGTTCACGCCGAGCACATCGCCCGGCATCAGGTCGGGGGTGAATTGCACCCGCCCGAAATCGAGCGAGATGACCTGCGCCAGACAGCGCGCCAGAAGCGTCTTGGCGGTGCCCGGCGGCCCTTCGAGAAGGCAGTGCCCGCGTGCAAAGACCGAGGTCAGCAGCATGTCGATCAGCGGCTCTTGCCCCTGAACCACCTGGCCCACCTCGGTGCGGATATCGTCAGTGATTTGTTGAAATTCGGAGAGATCCATAGCGTTCCACAACCTGTTTCAAGAGCAATTTATACGTGCCGAGCAGCCGGTAGATCTCGGCCTGCGGCAAAGACGGGGCCTCGGAGATGAGCGCGCGCGCCGTCGCTTCGAACTCGCGGGCGAGGGTCGGGTCCTGCCGGGCGAGATGGGCAAAGAGCCGCTCTTGCCCGGCCGCGCCCTGATCGGGGCCAAAGACCTGACGGGTGATGTCGATGAGCTGGGCCTGCACGAAATCCGACACCAGATGCCCGTCATGACCCGACAGACGCAGCAGCCGCGCCTTGGCGGCAATCGATGCCTCGCGCGAGATCCCGTGGCCGTCACCCGGGTCGTCCAGCGGCCGCACCGGGCCGAAACGCCGGGTGCCGCGCCAATAGACCACCGCAATCACCAGCGCCAGCATCGCCCAGAGCACGTTGAACGGATAGTCGAACATCCGGCCAAAATCATCGGCGGTGCGCTCATAGTCGCGCCGCTCTACGTCGGTGGCCTCATATTCGGTGAGCAGGTCCGGGCTGGTGTCGACATAGATGTCGCGGGTGATATCGCCGCCGACCCGGCGGGCGAGGGCGGTGGCAAAACGCGCGTTGTCGCCAAGGCCGAGCCCGTGATTGTTCAGAAGATCGGGGTCGGTGACGATCCATGTGGCATGCTCTGGCTCGGGCAGATCACAGCTCAGGACAAAGACGCTCTCGCCGAGCGCCGCCTCGGGCCGGCAGTGTTCGGGCAGGGTGTCGCGCGGCAGGCTTTGCGCCTGAAAGAGCGCGACATCGGCCCCAAAGAGCGTCCCGCGCAGAAACTCCGGCCCGGCCCGGTTGATCCGCGCGTCTTTCAGCCCGATCTGCCGCAACAGCCGCGACAGGTTGCCGGAGCGGATCAGCGTCAGTTCATGCGCGATGCCGGTCTCGACAAATCCGGTGCGCCATTTCGGCAAGACGAGCACCGTTGGCAGCTCGATGAGCTTGGTCTCGAAGGCAAAGCGTTCCATGTCCTTCTGGGTCTGTTGATGAAACAGCTCATCCTTGGTGGTCGGACGCTGGGGAGGCTTTTCGAGGTCAATGTCATAGAGCGGCAGCAGCCGGAACGACAGATCCTCGCGATTGGGATGCAGCCGCCGGTTCGAGGCGCGGACCGGCAGATTGTCGGCCTCATAGACCGGGATCAGCCCGTGTAGCCCGATGACAGACCGATCGATATAACCGCCCTCCTCGCCGCCGCGCAGCAAGAAGAGCCCCGCGAGACCGGCGAGGATCAGCCCCGCCACCACCACCATGGGACCCTTGTTACCCATGACGCATCTCTCCGAGCCGCAGAATGGTCGCGCCTTGGCTCAGCGCCGCCTCAAACCCGTCATCGCTCACCTCGCGGCCGCCGTAATGGGCCAGCTCGGCCGCTTTGAGGATATCGGCCAAAGTGCCGCGATATTTCCAGTCGCCGGGCAGCCGGGCAAAGGCCTCGCGTTCGGTGTCCGAGCGGGCAAAGCGCGTCTCGCAGGCGGTGCCCGCCGCCAGCAGCACATGGCGCAAGAGCCGCACCAGCGCCGCCCGCCGGTCGGGCATGGCCCGGAGCTGGGCAAGCAGGCTCTGCTGATCGGTGGCGGCCTCATCGGCGTCGATTTTCCAGCTCTCGGGGGCGTCGATGGTTTTGCCGTCCTTCTCCTTGGGCGCGCGCGACAAGATCGTGCCGGTGCCGCCAAAGCGCAGAAAGAGCAACAGCAGCGCCAGCAGCACCAGAACGACGATGATCGTGCCGGTGCCACCTTCGAGCTTAACGCCCGGATCGCGGCGGCGGACAGGCTCGATCCGGCGGGTGTCGCCGGTCAGGGTAAGGCTGCCCAGATCGGACACATATTCGGCCCGCGTCTCGAGACGCCGGGCGCGCGCCGCTTCGAGATAGCGCTCGGCCGTCTCGCCCCGCGGCGCCGTGGCCGCGCGCGCATCTTCGGGCAGGGCCAAGGGTTCTCTGGCAGAGGCAAGCCCCGCAGAGAGAAGTGCCCCGCACAACAAGAGCGCGGGGCACAGGAGGCGCAAGGCCTTCATGAAATCAGGCGAAGACGTCGGAATTGGCCGCGCCGCGCAGCGGATCAGGGCCAAATTTATTGTCGCCATCGGTGCCCTTGAGGACCAAGATCACGATCATGGCGATCGAGATGAGAGGCCCCACAAAGGGGATCATCCCGCCGACAAGAAAGCCGAGATACCACCAGCCCGACATGTTGCGGTCATGCAGGCGGCGCACGGTGACGGCGATGGTCGGGATCAGGATTGCCAGATAGAACAGGCCGTAAAGACCGAAGAAGATCATCGGCAGGGCCGAGGCGTTACGACCTTCCAGAAGGTCCATGCCGCCGGTGGCAAAGCCGAGGCCGACGCAGGCGATCCCCACCAGCGTGGTAAACAGCATGAAATACCAAAACTCCGACCGCGACGCGCGGCCTTTGAATGTGGCGTATTTTTCCTTGAGAACTGTGCGAATTGCTTCTTTAAAACCCATGGTTTCTGTCCCTTTCTAAGGTTTATGGTTGGAATGCTAGGGGGGAGGGGAGCGCCGATCAAGCTGGGCGCGCGTGGCGGGGCGTGCTAATTTCTAGCTGGGTCGGAATTGTCACCTTCATGCAAAGATCTCTTCCCTAGCGCGGGTCGCGAGCGGATCGGGGCCAAAGCGGTTCCGGCCCTCGGTGCCTTTGAGAATGGTGACAATGAAGATGGCAAGCATGGCGAGGCTCACCGCAACGTCGAAAAATTGAGGAAGCATCCTGTCCAATGCGGGGAGGAACAGGGCGACCGTCGGAATGTAATTGAGGATCATATAGAACAGGAAGTACCAGCCCGAGATGTTGCGATCATGCAGCCTGCGGGTGGTTACTGCGCTATATGGCAGAATGGATATGAGCTGATAGGCGAGGTAAAGTCCCGCAATCGCCCAAACCGCCGCCGGGGCGCCATCCGGGGACCCCTGAAGATAACCTATATAGGCGTATTGAAGGGCCACCAACGTGTCGGTGGCGACCGCCAGGCCAAGCCAGCATAGCAAGACCAAGACGTGCAAAAGCATGAAATACCAATATTCAGACCGTGCGGCGCGGCCGCTGAACCGGGCGTAATTAGGCCCATAGCAGGTCTTGACTGCTTCGACGAAACCCATGTCGGTATGCACTCACTCAAACAAAACTGATGCGACCGTAGCCAGCCAATTTCGCAGGTGCAAGCGGTTCTTGTCAGGCGCGGCTCACCTTGTAGGCCGACCGCGCGAGCCACTCGGGGCAGATCTCGACACCCCAGCCGGGGGCCTCGGTGACGCGGGCATGGCCGTCTTCGATCCGGTAAGGGTCTTCGACGAAAAGACCGTCTTGCCACGGGTAGTAATCCTCGCCCTCGATGGAAAACTCGAGATATTTCCCGGCATTGGGAATGGCGCGCAGCAGATGCATGGTGAAAAGCGTCACCAGCGACAGGTTGGCGCAATGCGGGGTCACTGGAAGCGCTGCCGCCTCGGCCATCCGCGCCACCCGCAGCGTCCGGCAGATGCCGCCGAGATAGAGGATGTCAGGCTGCACCACATCGACCGCGCGCATGTCGATCATCCGCCGCCATGTCGTCAGGTCGCAATCCTGCTCGCCCCCCGTCACATCGATGTCGAGCGCCTCGCTGACCTCTTTGGTCTGCTCCAGCTCCCAATAGGGGCAGGGCTCTTCAAAATGGGAAAACCCGTGATCTTGCAGGAGCTTACCAAGCTCAATCGCCTGCGCCGGCGCATAGCAGCTGTTGGCGTCGATGAGCAGCGCGGCGCTGTCGCCCATCTCGCGGCGCATGGTCGGCACGATCTCTTCGGTGCGGCCCGGCCATTCGTCGCGGCCCCGGCCGACCTCGGCCCCGGCGCGCACCTTGAAGGCGTCGAACCCATGGGCGTCGCGCAGCCGCTTCATGCGTTCGGCCTCGTCGTGGGGGGTGATGTCGCGCTTCATCGAGCTGGCATAGGCGCGGATCGTGCCGGCCGAGCCGCCGAGAAGTTCGGCCACCGGTTTGCCCGCCTGTTTGCCGCGCAGATCCCAGATCGCGGTGTCGACCCCGGCCATGGCGCGGCGCAGGTAGGAGCCGGGAAACTTGTGCTCGCGCTCGGTGACAAGATCGAGCAGATCGTCGAGATCGCTGCAGTCCTGACCAAGCATCCAAGGGGCCACCTGCCGGTGCAGGACCTCGCAGGTGATGTCGGAATGATAGGTCGAGACCTGCCCCCAGCCCCGTGCGCCATCCTCAGAGGTGACCCGGACAAAGCCCACAAATTCATTGGTGAAGGTTTCGATGGCGGTGAGTTTCATGGCGGCGGTCCCTGTCAGTCTCGTGGTCGATTTGGCGGTCGATCTTGCGGTCGGTGTTGCGTCGGTCCGGCGTCGGTATCGCGTCGGTGTGACTTTTGGCGGTGTCATCTGCGCGGATGAGGGCCGCAAAGCCGTTGAAATGTCAATCATCCGATCCGGAAACGGGCAGGGATATGGGCGGCGGGCTGCTCTGTTCTTCCCAGCGGGGGGCGGCCTCGATGCTGGCCAGGAGATCATAGAGATGGGTCATCCAGCCGCTGCGCAGTTTCTGCGCCACCTGCGACAGCGGCCGGTAGCGCGGCGACAGGATCGCGTAATCATAGCGGATGGGCTGGGCGAGCGGGCGGAACACGACCCGGCTGTCATGGCCGGTCTGCGGGCGGTCATTGATCACGCTGAGCGGGTCGACCACGGCGAGACATTTGCCGGTGCGGATGAATTGCAACAGCGGCAGGAAGGTCTGGCTCTCGATCACCTGCCGGAACCGCGCGCCCGATTGCGCAAAGGCCGCGAGGGTGCGTTTTTGATGCATGTGCCGGGCCTGCAACGCGCCCATCGGCGCGCCGTCGAGCGCCGCGATCGGCACGATGTCAAACCGGCAGAGCGGGTGATCCTCGGGCAGGGCGAGAAAGCAATCGGCGCTGATCCGGTCGAGCAGATAGGATTGTTCGGCCTCGGCGGCGGGTTTGGCCTCGCCAGCCTCGCCGGTTTGGCCGGTTTGGGGGATGGGGGCAGGGGCCGCGTCGCCCTGAAGGGGCCCGAGCGGCGCATCGCAAAAGCCGAAATCGATGCTTTGGCTGCGCACCAGCTCGGCAATCTGTTCCGAGCTGCGCGAGGTGATCGACAGGCTCACCTGATCGAGCGTGTCGATGGCATTGGCGATGAAATGCGGAAACACATAGGCCGCGGGCCCCGGCATGGCCGAGACGCTGAGCACCCCCGCCGTGCCGCCCGCGAGGCTCTGCATGGTGCGGGTGACCCCGGCCAGCCGGTCGAGGATCGCACCGGACTCGGCATGCAGGTAATGCGCCTCGGGCACCGGGATGAGCTGTCGGCCCTGCCGTTCAAAGAGCTTGAGCCCGAGCGCCTCTTCGAGGGCGCGGATCGACAGGCTGATCGCGGGCTGGGTGCGGCCCAGCTTGCGCGCCGCCGCCGAGAGCGAGGCCGAGTCCATGACAGCCCGAAAGGCGGTGATCTGGGTGAGGTTCATGATGAATTACCAAGCAGCGTCTGCCTGTATCTATAAGCGGAACTTTAAACATTAAAAGTAATTCAAATTTGCATTTATTGCCAGTGCGCCTAATCTCGGCCATCTCTACACGAGGAATCCCCGCGCAACGGGGGTCCGTATGTCCAATGGGAGTCACATATGACCTATTTTTCCAAGCTCGCAGGCGTCGCCCTGGCCGCGACCCTGGCCTCGACCCTCGCGGTTGAAGCCCAAAGCCCGACCTTTTTCCGAATCGGTACAGGCAGCGCGGGTGGCACCTATTTCCCGATCGGCGGCACCATCGCCAACGGCATCTCGTCGCCTCCGGGCTCGCGCCCCTGCGAAGAGGGTGGCCA
Organism: Roseovarius nubinhibens ISM; assembly: GCF_000152625.1. Taxonomy (GTDB): domain Bacteria; phylum Pseudomonadota; class Alphaproteobacteria; order Rhodobacterales; family Rhodobacteraceae; genus Roseovarius; species Roseovarius nubinhibens. Next base: position 2,591,834 of record NZ_CH724156.1, read on the forward strand.
ATGCGGCGTGCCCGGTCTGATCGCCATCGCGCAATCGACCACCGCTTCGGTGTTCAACAACATCGCCGTGCAGAACGGCGAGCTCGAGGCCGGCCTTGCCGCCGCCGACGTGACCCGCTCGATGTATCTCGGCGAGGACAAGTTCGAAGGCAAGCCGCATGACAAGCTGCGCATCGTCGCCAACCTCTATCCCGAAGACGTGCATCTGGTGCTGCCCAAAGGCCAGAAAATCAACGGTCTCGGCGATCTGAAGGGCAAGCGCGTGGGCATCGCCCAGGCCGGGTCCGGCACCCAGGTGGCCGTGCTGCAGATGATGGAAATGTGGGGCGTGAACCGCGACAATATCGACGAGGCCGAGCTCAACAACAGCCAGTCCGCCGAACGTCTCGCCGATGGTCAGCTCGACGGCTATTTCTACGCAGCCGGCTGGCCGGTTTCGGCCATGGTGCAGCTTGCCACCACCAAAGGCATGGAGCTGCACAGCTTCAGCGAAGAAGATCTCAACAAGATCATCGAAGCCATGCCCGCCTATATCGCCTCGACCATCCCCGCCAATGTCTATGAGGGTGTCGATTACGAGGTGAAGACCCCGGCGGTGTCGGCCCTGCTCAACGTGTCGGCCGATCTTGACGAAGAGCTGGTCTATGGCATCACCAAGGCGCTGTGGAACGACAACACGCGGACGCTGCTCGACAATGGCCATGCCAAGGGCAAGCAGATCACCCTCGACACCGCGCTCGACGGCGTTCTCAACCTCGGTGTGCCGCTGCACCCGGGCGCCGAGCGTTTCTATCGCGAGCAAGGCCTGATCCAATAAGATCAGCGCTACGCTGAGTGTGAGTCAGGGCCGGCCCGGAACCGTCTCGGGGGGGGCCCGGTTGAAGAGACCACCAATAAAACAAGCGAAGACGGGGGACAGGTGATGAGTGATGCGCGCACCGACGACGATCGCGAACTGACAGCCGAAGAGCTGGCGGCCATCGAAGAGAAATATGATGAAGGTGCCGCGACGCGGGATGTGACGCCGGGGTTCGCGAAATTCCTGCGCTACGTGTCGCTGACCTTTGCGATGTACCATTACCTCACCGCCGGCTTCGCCCTGCCGCCCGATTTCTGGCATATGGGCTGGCACCTGTCGGGGCTCTTTATCCTGACCTATGCGCTGTTTCCGCTGGTCAAGACGCCCACCGCCTTTGACCTCAAGACCGGGGCGATGCGGCTTGGCGGGGTGCCCTATCTCGATGTGATCTTGATGGTTCTGGGCGTGGCCTCGGCGCTCTATCTCGGGCTGGCCTGGCGCGGCATCCCGATGCTCGGCATCGAGGAACAGACCTTCCGCATGGGCAATCCCAACACCTTTGACATGTTCTTTGGCATCGTGCTCATCGTGCTGGTGCTCGACATCGCGCGGCGCACGCTGGGCTGGATCCTGCCGCTGATCATCTGCATCTTCATGTCCTATGCGCTCTTTGGGCCGATCTTTCCGGGCATCCTTCAGCATCCGGGCGTGAATTTCAAAACCTTCGTCTCGTCGATGTATTTCCCCTCGGAAGGCATCTTTGGCGTGACGCTCTGGGTGGTGTCGACCATCGTTTTCCACTTCGTGCTCTTTGGCGTCATCGCCCAGCGCACCGGGCTGGGACAGCTTTTCATCGACAATGCGACGATCCTCGCGGGCCGCTACACCGGGGGTCCGGCCAAGGTCTCGGTCGTGTCCTCGGCCTTTTTCGGCACCATCTCGGGCAGCTCGGTGGCCAACACCGTGTCGACCGGCGCGCTGACCATCCCCAATATGAAACGTCTGGGTTATCCCGGCCATTTCGCCGGTGGCGTCGAAGCCGCCGCCTCGGCGGGCGGGCAGATCACACCGCCGATCATGGGGGCCGCGGCCTTTATCATGGCCGAGTTTCTAGAACTGCCCTACACGACCATCGTGATTGCGGCGATCTTCCCGGCGCTGCTGCATTATGTCGGCGTCTTTACCGTCGTGCATCTGATGGCGCGCCGTCTCGGCCTCAAGGGCCTGAGCAGCGAGGCGCTGCCGCAGCTTGGCGCGGTCTGGCGTCATGGCTGGGCCAATATCGTGCCTCTGGTCGGTCTGCTGGTGGTGCTTTTTTCAGGCTACACGCCCTATATGTCGGCCTTTTGCGGGATTTCGCTGTCGATCATCGCCGGGATGAGCCGGGCGCGGCAGCCGGTAACCCTGCTCTATGCGGCGGCCTTCATCGCCTTCGTCATCTGGAAATACACCGGCGGCGGCTTTGACCTCATCATGTCGCTGATCCTGATCGGTGGCGCGGTGCTGGCCACGTTCAACCCGCAGGACCGGATCAGCCTCAAGGAAATGGGCGACACCTTCGAGACCGGCGTGAAATACGCGCTGGCGGTGGGCGCGGCCTCGGCGGCGGTGGGCATCGTGATCGGGGTGATCAACACCACCGGCATCGGGTTCCGCATCGGCTTTATGGTGACCCAGGCCGCGTCGAACCTTGGCGGCGATCTGCACGGGCTCTTTGCCTTTGGCAGCTGGGAGCTCTTCTCGGTCGAGGATCTCACGCTCTTCATCAGCCTCGTGTTCATCGCGCTGGCCTGTATCCTGATGGGCGCGGGCGTGCCGACCACGGCGCTCTACATCATGCTCGTCTCGGTGGCGCAGCCGGCGCTGGCTCAGCTCGGCATCCCGCCGATCGCGAGCCATATGTTCGTGCTCTACTACGGGGTGGTGGCCGAAATCACGCCGCCGGTCTGTACCTCCGCCTATGCGGCGGCGGCGATTGCCAATTCGAACCCGTTCCGCACCGGGATCTCGGCCTTCACGCTGGGGCTCGGCAAGGTGGTGGCGCCGATGGCCTTCGTCTATGCGCCGGTGCTTCTCTTCGTGAGCTCGACGGGCTTTGATCTGTGGGAATTCTCCTACACCGCGACAAGCTGTATCGCCGGGGTCGTGGCCCTGTCGGCGGCGGTGGTGGGCTATTGGCTGGCGCCGATGGGGGTGATCTATCGCATCCTCATGGCCTTTGCCGGGCTGGTGTTCATCGCACCGTCGCTGCAGGCCGATCTGGTGGCGCTGATCATCGCGTCGCCCGCCATCATCAGCCAGCTCATCGCGCGGCGGAACCGCAAAGCAGAGGCTGCCTGACAGATGCCGGAGACGACGACCGAAGTGACCGTGCTCGGCGCAGGCGCGGTGGGGATCTGCTGCGCGCTGTCGCTGGCCGAACGCGGGGCCAAGGTGCGGCTCATCGACCGCGGTGATCCGGGGCAAGAGACCTCCTACGGCAATGCCGGGGTGATCTCGCCCTGGTCGGTCATCCCGCAGACCATGCCGGGCCTGTGGAAGAAGCTGCCGTCGCTCATGTTCGGGCAATTCCGCCCGCTGAGCGTACGCGCCGCGACCTGGCCGCGCATGGTGCCTTGGGGGCTGAGCCTGCTACGTCAGGGCACCGAGGCGCGGGTGCGCGAGATCGCCGACGGGATGGAGCTGCTCTGCGCGCCCTCGGTCGATCTCTACCGCCGTCACCTGCAGGGCACCGGCCACGAACATCTGGTGCGCGACAGCGTCTATGTCCACGCCTTCCGCGATGCGAGCCGCGCCTCGCTCAGCTCGCTCGATTGCACCATCCGCCGCGAGAAAGGCGCGCAGCTCGAACTCATCGGGGCGGATGGGTTGCGGGCGCTGGAACCGGCGCTCTCGTCCGATTTCAAGGCCGCCGTGGTGATCCATGGTCAGGCGCGGGCGCTGGCCCCGGGGCGCATCCATACCGTGCTCGCCCAGAAGGCCGAAAAGCTTGGCGTCGAGATCCTGCGTAGCGAGGTGCGGGCGGTGATCCCCGACGGCAGCCGCTGGGCCATCGAGACCGACCAGGGCCGCCGCAGCACCGACAAGGTGGTCGTGGCGCTGGGGGCCTGGTCGAAACCGCTGCTCGACGCGCTGGGGATCAAGCTGCCCTTGATGGCCGAGCGCGGCTATCACGTCGAATTCCCCGAGCCGGGCGTCACGCTCAACAATTCGGTGACGGATACCGATGCGAAATTCGTCATGTCCTCGATGGAGGGCGGGCTGCGCGTCGCCGGTCAGGCCGAGTTCGGCCCGGTCGACGCGCCCCCCGATCCGCGCGTCAAGACCCGGCTCAGCCGGCTCGCCCATGCCGCCTTGCCCGATCTCGCCGAGGTCGAGCCGCGGTTCTGGATGGGCCGCCGTCCGAGCTTTGCCGACAGCCTGCCGGTCATCGACCGGCTCGGCGTGCGCGATGGGCTCTATGGCTGTTTTGGCCATTCCCACTATGGGCTGATGATGGCGCCGAAATCCGGTGACATCCTTGCCGATCTGGTGCTGGGACAGCCCATCAACCATGATCTGAGCGCCTATAGCGCGGCGCGCTTCGGCTAGCGACGGGGCGGCAAAACCGGCAAATCACAAGGGGTGGAAGGGGCGGTTCAAATCAGCTACGGCTTGGTCATTCGATCACGAAAGGACACGCCATGCTGAAGAATGATCAACTGGATCAGTGGGACCGCGACAATTTTTTCCACCCCTCGACCCATCTGGCGCAGCATGCGCGCGGCGAGGCTGCGAACCGCGTGATCAAGACCGCCTCGGGCGTGTTCATCGAGGACCGCGACGGCACCAAGCTGCTCGACGCCTTTGCCGGGCTCTACTGTGTCAACGTGGGCTATGGCCGTCAGGAGATCGCCGAAGCCATCGCCGATCAGGCCCGCGAACTGGCCTATTACCACGCCTATGTGGGCCATGGCACCGAGGCCAGCATCACGCTCTCGAAAATGATCCTCGACCGCGCGCCCAAAGGCATGTCCAAGGTCTATTTCGGGCTTGGCGGCTCGGACGCCAATGAAACCAATGTCAAGCTGATCTGGTATTACAACAACATCCTTGGCCGCCCCGAGAAGAAGAAGATCATCTCGCGCTGGCGCGGCTATCACGGCTCGGGGCTGGTCACCGGCTCGCTCACCGGGCTGGAGCTCTTTCACAAGAAATTCGACCTGCCGGTCGAGCAGGTGATCCACACCGAAGCGCCCTATTACTACCGCCGCAAGGACCTCGGCCAGAGCGAGGCCGAGTTCGTCGCCCATTGCGTGGCCGAGCTCGAGGCGCTCATCGCCCGCGAAGGGGCCGACACGATTGCCGCCTTCATCGGCGAGCCGGTGCTCGGCACCGGGGGGATCGTGCCGCCGCCGTCGGGCTATTGGGAGGCGATTCAGGCGGTGCTCGAAAAACATGACATCCTGCTGGTCGCGGATGAGGTGGTGACGGGCTTTGGCCGTCTCGGCACGATGTTCGGCTCGGACCATTACGGGATGCGCCCCGATCTCATCACCATCGCCAAGGGGCTGACATCGGCCTATGCGCCGCTGTCGGGCTCGATCGTTGGTGACAAGATGTGGAAAGTGCTCGAACAGGGCACCGACGAAAACGGCCCCATCGGCCATGGCTGGACCTATTCCGCCCATCCCATCGGCGCGGCGGCGGGTGTCGCCAATCTCAAGCTCATCGACGATCTGGGCCTCGTGCAGAACGCGGGCGCGGTCGGCACCTATCTGCGCGACCAGATGCAGGCGGCGCTTGGCGATCATGCCCATGTCGGCGAGGTGCGCGGCGAGGGCATGATGTGCGCCGTGGAATTTGTGCGCGACCGCGACGACCGGGTGTTTTTCGACGCCGCCGAGAAGATCGGGCCGCAGGTCTCGGCCAAGCTGCTCGAGCAGGACAAGGTCATCGCCCGCGCCATGCCGCAGGGCGATATCCTGGGCTTTGCGCCGCCCTTCTGCCTGAGCCGCGAGGAGGCCGACCAGGTGGTCGCCGCCACCATGCGCGCGGTCAAGACCGTGCTCGGCTAACCGAGGGGGCAAGGTGCTGCGATGAAAGCGTTTTTCGACGACCGTCAGTGGAAACACGACCCCAAGAACTTTATGGCGGCGGGGGTCAAACGCGCCTGCCCGGAACAGCCCGAACGCATCGCCCGGCTCCATGCCGGGGCCGAGGCGGCGGGCTGTGTTTTCGAGGCGCCGCAAGACGCAGGGATCGGGCCGATTGCGGCTGTGCACAGCTCACAATACCTGACCTTCCTGCAGACGATCCATGCCCGCTGGAGCGCGATCGAAGGTGCCGCGCCCGAGGTCATCCCCAATGTCCACCCGCGCCGCCGCGATGACAGCTATCCCAGCTCGCCGGTGGGGCAGGCGGGCTACCATCAGGGCGACACCGCCTGTCCCATCGCCGCGCATACATGGGAGGCCGCCTATTGGTCGGCGCAATCCGCCATCGCCGGCGCCGATCACCTGGCGCAGAGCGGCACCCCGGCCTATGTGCTGTCGCGGCCGCCGGGGCATCACGCCTATGGCGATATGGCGGCGGGCTTCTGTTTTCTCAACAATTCCGCCATCGCGGCGCAGCGCCTTCTGGCCCAGGGCGCGCGTCCGGCGGTGCTCGACATTGATGTGCATCACGGCAATGGCACGCAGGATATTTTCTACGCCCGCGCCGATGTGCTGACCCTGTCGATCCATGCCGATCCCACCGGGTTTTACCCGTTCTTCTTTGGCCATGCCCATGAACATGGCGCAGGCGCGGGGATCGGGGCCAATCTCAACCTGCCGCTGCCGCAGGGGCAGGGCGATGCCGAATTCCTCGCAGCCCTCGAGGTGGCGCTCGACCGCATCGAGAGCTTCGGCTGCGATGCGCTGGTGGTGGCAACCGGGCTCGACGCCCATGAGGGCGACCCGTTCCGCGCCCTGCGCGTGACGACCCAAGGCTTTGCCCGGATCGGCGCGGCCATCGCGGCGCGGGGGCTGCGGACGCTTTATGTGCAGGAGGGCGGCTATCTCTCCGAAGATCTCGGCCCCAACCTCACCAGTTTCCTCTCCGGGGTGCAGGGATGAGCCGGACCACATTCGACGTGATCGTCATCGGCGGCGGCATCGCCGGGATCAGCGCCGCGGCCGAGATTGCCCGCGACCGCACGGTCTGTGTGCTCGAGGCCGAGGATCAGCTCGCCTATCATTCGACGGGCCGTTCCGCCGCGATCTTCATCCGCAACTATGGCAACGCGGTGCTGCGCCGTCTCAACGCGCTGGCCCATCCGGCGCTGGCGGGCGAGACGCGCGCGGAAAACGTGCTCTCGCAGCGGGGCGAGCTGTTGCTGGCGCTGGATCACCAGATGGATGCGCTCGACGCGTATATGGCCGGGACCGACACGATCGAGCGGCTGACCGCGCAAGAGGCGGTCGACCTGGTGCCGGTGCTGCGCCGGGATCAGATCGCGGCGGCGGTCTATGAGCAGGACGCGCAGGACATCGACGTCGACCGGCTCTTGCAATCCTACGCCCGCGCCCTGCGCGCCGAGGGCGGCGAAATCCGCACTGGGCAGCGGGTGAAGGCGCTTGCCCGCAAGGACGCGCTCTGGCAGGTCACCACCGCCACCGGCACGATTTCCGCGCCCACCGTGGTCAATGCCGCAGGCGCCTGGGCCGATGCGCTGGCGGCGCTTGCCGGGCTGCCCGGCGTCGGGCTGCAACCGATGCGCCGCTCGGCGGTGATCATGGAGGTGCCCGAGGGGCTCGCGGTCGACAGCTGGCCGCTCTTCGGGGCGCTGCTCGAAGGCGACGAGGGCTGGTATGCCAAGCCCGAGGCGGGCCGCTTGATGATCTCGCCCGCCGACGAGGACCCGGTGGCACCGGGCGACGCCTGGCCTGACGACATGGTGCTGGCCGAAGGGCTCTACCGGTTCGAACAGATGGTCGACATCCCCGTCACCCGGCCAAGCCACAGCTGGGCCGGCTTGCGCAGCTTTGTGCCGGACCGGACCCCGGTGCTCGGTCTCGATCCGCTGGCCGAGGGGTTTTGCTGGCTCGCGGGGCAGGGCGGCTATGGGGTGCAGACCGCCCCCGCCATGGCAACGCTGGCCCGTGACGCGCTCAGCGGCGGGATCGCGGATGCGGGGCTCGCCACGGCGCTCAGCCCCGCCCGCTTTCGTTAGAGCCCGCGGATCAGATCGCTCGCCTTTTCGCCGATCATGATCGCCGGGGCGTTGGTGTTGCCGCTGACGATCTCGGGCATGATCGAACAATCCGCCACCCGCAGCCCTTCGATGCCATGCACCCGCAGCTTGGCATCGACAACGGCGTCCGGCCCGTCGCCCATCTTGCAGGTGCCGGTCGGGTGGTAGATCGAGCTTGAGTTGCTGCGCGCCCAGTTGAGCGTCGCCTCGTAATCCTCCATGTCGAGGCTCTGATCGGGGCGGAACTCTTCCGAAATCTTGCCCGCCAGCGGATCATGCCGGGCGATCTTGCGCGCGATATTGACGCCATCGACAATGGTGCGCTGATCGGTCTCGGTCGCCAGATAATTGGGGTGGATCTTCACATAGCTCTTGGGGTCCGGCCCATCGAGCCGCAGCTCGCCGCGGCTTTCGGGGCGCAGCTGACAGACCGACATGGTGAAGGCCGAGAAAGGATGCACGCCTTCGCCGGGGCTGTCCGCCGACCAGGGCTGCACATGGAACTGAATATCCGGCGTGTCGAGATCGTCGCGCGTCTTCATGAACCCGGTGGCAAGGCTCGCCGCCATGGTCATCGGTCCGGCCCGGAAGAGCGCGTATTTGAGCGCGATCCGCGCCTGATTGACCAGGCTGCGCACCTCGTCATTGAGCGTCGGTTCGTTGCATTTGTAAACGAGCCGCGCCTGCAAATGGTCCTGCAACCCCTTGCCGACGCCCTTGAGCTCATGCACCGGCGTCACGCCATTGTCGCGCAGATGCTCGGCCTCGCCGATGCCCGACAGCATGAGGATCTGCGGGCTGTTGATCGCCCCGCCCGAGAGAATCACCTCGCGCGCCGCATGCACCGTCTGCTCCTGCCCCGATTTGTCGCGATAGGCGACGCCAGTGGCCCGCTTGCCCTCGAGCAGCACGCGGCTCACCAGCGCATTGGTGACGATGCGCAGATTGGGGCGTTTCTTGACCGGGTTGAGATAGGCCACCGCCGCGCTGCAGCGCCGCCCGTTGCGCGTGGTGAGCTGAAAATACCCGACGCCTTCTTGCTCTGCGCCGTTGTAATCGGGGTTGAACGGATAGCCCGCCGCCTGTGCCGCCGCGACCCAGGCATCGCAAATGGGCCGCTGAATGCGCATGTTCGACACCGACAAAGGCCCCTGATCGCCGTGAAACGCATCGGCGCCGCGCTCGTTGTTTTCGGCCCGTTTGAACAGCGGCAGCACGTCGTCCCAGCCCCAGCCCTCGTTGCCCATCTGCCGCCAGCGGTCGTAATCCTGCGGCTGTCCGCGCACATAGAGCAAGCCGTTGAGCGACGATGACCCGCCCAGAACCTTGCCGCGCGGCCAGTCGATGACCCGACCATTCACCCCGGCGTCCGGCTCGGTGTGATAGCACCAGTCGACGCTCGGGTTATGCATCGTTTTGAAATAGCCCACCGGGATGTGAATCCACGGGTTCCGGTCCGCCGGACCGGCCTCGAGCAGCACCACGTTGACCTTCGGGTCCTCGCTCAGCCGATTGGCCAGAACACAGCCCGCCGAGCCCGCGCCCACAATCACATAATCCGCTTTCACAGCCCATCTCCTCCGCCTTGATGGAAAAAAACACTAGGCAGATTGCGAATGTTAATCTAGTCTTTTTTGAAACGATACGTCTCAATAATCGCCATTAGGGAGGAAAATATGGCTGTTTATGATAGAATTAAGGGAGTCTCGCGGAGGGATTTTTTCCGTGTTGCAGGCACTTACGGGCTAAGCTCCACCATGCTGGCGGCGGGGGCTTTTGGCGGCGCGATGACGGCCGGCAACCTCGCGTCAGCCGCCGAATCGACCTACACGCGGCGATTCTCCAAAGAGGCCAAGCACACGCTCAAATTCGGCGCTTCCGGCTTTAACCCGCAGAACCTTCTGATCGAACGCGCCGGCGCGCTCGAATTTGCCCGCGATCTCGAAGCCCGCACAGACGGGGAGATTCGCGTCGAATTCATCGGCAACAACCAGCTCTGCGGTCAGCTCTCCTGCGTCGAGAAAACCCAGCAGGGCATCACCGACATCTATGCCGCCTCGACCCAGAACTCGGCCGGGGGCGCGCCCTATCTCAACGTGCTCGACTATGCCTATATGTTCCCGGGCCGCGCGTCGCAGTACCACTTCCTCTACAGCCCCGAGAGCCAGCGCATCCTGCGGGACCCCTATGAGAAACGTCACGGGCTCAAATTCCTGTTCAGCCATTGCGAGCTGCGCGGCATTCAGCTCGGCCTGTCGTGGCAGGACAAACCCACCGTGACCAAGCTCGAACAGCTCTTCGGCACCAAGAACCGCGTGACCGGCACCCAGCTTGGCCGCATCGCCATGGAGGCGCTCAACCTCAACCCGGTCCCCGTGGCTTGGGAAGAAACCCTCGACGGGCTGAAACAAGGCCTGATCGACGGCGCCGAAACCTGGGCCTCGGCCGTGGCCTATGCCAACATGTCGCCGGTGGTCTCACAATCGGTCGACCTCAAGTTCTTCTGCGGCACGGAACACACCGCCATGTCGGCCTCTGTCTTCGACAGCCTCGGCGGCGATCTGCAGGATGCGGTTCTCGAATCCGCCTATTGGGCACAGACCCATGTTCAGGCCGCCAACGAGGCCGCGCTGGTCAAGACAGTGGGTTTCTCGGACCCGCAGCTGCCCAACACGATCTTTGCCGAAAACAACGTGCGCAACGCCTTCCTCGCCGAAGATCAGATCAAGATGGCCGAGGAAATGTGTTCGCCCGAGTTCCAGCCGCAGCTCTGGGAACAGTGGCGCGACCGTCTCAACAAATGGGCCGGTGGCATCGACACCTATCAGGAAATCTACAACATCGCCCGCGAGGTCGACAAAGATATGCTGCCTGAGAACGTCGAACCCCGCCGCTGGTGGAAAGGCTAATCAACCTTTACGAGTAGGGATGGCCGGCCCGAGGGACGACGGGCCGGCCATCTGGTTCTGTGACGTTCGGCAGGGGAGTGCCGAGGCAATTCAAAAGGGAGGGGTGCAATGTCACTCTGGTCGGAGAGCGCCGATATAATAAGCGCTTTGGCATCGAATGATGCCTGGGAAATCCGCGAGGCGTTGAAATCGGACGCCGCATGGTATGTGGGCACGCTCGCCGCCGGTTTGGGCGGTCTGGCGGTCATGGGGCTTTACCGCCTCGTGCCCTTTATCGAGCGCCACCTCGAACGCACGATCATGGTGGTGAGTTATCTCGCCATCGCCTTCATCATCTTCTGGGGGGTGGTCGACCGTTTCGTGTTCTCGAGCCAGGAACCCTGGTCGACGACCATCCCGCCGCTTCTGTTCATGGTGATGGCCTGGTTCGGGGCCTCCTATAACGTCCGGCTGCGCACCCATCTGTCGTTTTCCGAATTCCGCTCGCGGATGCCGCGCGGCGGCCAGTTCTTCTGCCTCTGCCTCGACAACGTGCTGTGGTTCATCTTCGCGGTGATCGTCTTTGTGACGACCTGCCGGGTGGCCGCGCTCTCGGCCTCGAACTTTCAGATCGTTCTGGGCACCGACGACGTGCTGCAATGGTGGTTCCTGGTGACCGCGCCCCTGGCCTTCGTGCTGATGGTGGCGCGGCTCTGGCAGAACTTCTTTGAAGACGTCGACAATTTGAAACAAAACGAGCCGCTGATCCGGCAGGCCGTGATCGGGGGGGACTGAGCATGACCGATGGGACTTGGATTACACTGATCTCTCTCGGGGTCACCTTTCTCTTCATGATCGGCGTGCCGGTGCTGTTGATCATCGCCTATTGGGTGATCGGCTGCTCCTTCGTGCTGGGCCTCACCCTCGACAATATGGGGGCAGAGCTTCTCAACGTGTTCAACAAGGGCTTTGCCCTGCTGGCGATGCCGCTCTTCATCCTGACCGGCGACCTGATCAACCAATCCGGCATCGCGCGACGATTGTCCGATTTCGCCTATGCCTGTCTGGGCTGGCTGCGCGGCGGTCTCGCCATGGCGTCGCTCGGGGCCTGCGGTCTCTTTGCCGCGATCTCGGGGTCGAACTCGGCCACCACGGCGACCATCGGCTCGATGCTGCATCCCGAAATGGTCAAGGGCGGCTATGACGAACGCTTTTCCGCGGCCACCGCGGCGGCAGGCGGCACGGTGGGGATCATCATCCCGCCCTCGATCATCTTCATCGTCTACGGCTTCTTGATGAACCTGCCGATCTCGGACCTCTTCGTCGCGGGCATCCTGCCCGGCACGCTGATGGTGGTGGGGATGCAGCTCGCCTGCTGGATCATCTGCCGCGCCAATGGCTGGGGCTTTCTCATCCCGCTGCAGCTCAACCGCGTGCTGAAAACCGCCTTTGGCGCCTGGCTCGGCTTCTTTGCCATCGGCCTCGTGCTCTGGGGGATCTACACCGGGAAATTCTCGCCCACCGAGGCGGCTGGCGTCACCGTCGGCTTCTGTGTCATCGCGGGCCTTCTGAGCTGGGTGGTGAGCCGCGCGCTCAACCTGCGCGACGACAAAACCTGGAAAGAGAAATCCTACGCCGAGATGCTCGTCGTCGAAGGCTTCACCATCCCGCAACTGCCGGGCATCGTGATGCGCTCGGCCCAGATCACCGGCATTCTCGCGCCGCTCATCGCCATCTCGGTGGTGATGCAGCAGATCCTGTCGCTGCTGGGCGCCCAGCAGGTGATCGGCGATTTCGTGACCTCGATGGGCGGCTATTACGCCGTGCTCTTCACCGCGATGATCATCGTCTTTGTCTCGGGCATGGTGCTCGAGAGCCTGCCGGTGACGATCATCCTCGCGCCGATCCTCGCGCCCATCGCGGCCGATGTCGGCGTCGATCCGGTGCATTTCTCGGTGATCTTCCTCGTCGGCGCCTCGATCGGCTTTATCACGCCGCCTTATGGGCTCAACCTCTATGTCGCCTCCGGCGTCACCGGGGTTCCGTATTTCCGTCTGTTGAAATACACTGTGCCCTATCTTGTGGCATTGATTTCAGTGTGGATTCTGGTGTCTCTGGTGCCAGAGCTTGCCCTGATCCTTCTGCCGGCGAGATAACCTGCGGAGTGCGCGATGCCTGACGATATGGCCAAAGGCAAGGAAAGCCAGATCCCAACCAATCTGCGGCTTCTTCTGATCCTCGAAGAGGTCGCGGCGCGGGGGGTGGCGGTCAAACCGTCCGAGCTGACCGAGGCCATGGGCCTGCCCAAACCCACGGTGCATCGCCTGTTGCAGACCGCCGAGGCCGAAGGTTTCCTGCAACGTGACATAGACGGTCGGGCCTATGGGCCCGGCCCCCGGCTCCGGGCGCTGTCGATGAACACCATGTCGTCGGAGCGCCTGCGCACCGCGCGTCTCGCCATTCTCAAATCCGTCTCGGATGAAATTGGCGAGACCTGCAACCTCACCACCCCCGACCGCGAAGGCATGACCTATCTCGACCGCGTCGAGACGAGCTGGCCGCTGCGCATCCAGCTGCCCATCGGCACCCAGGTGCCGTTTCATGCCACCTCGAGCGGCAAGCTTTACCTCTCGACCCTGCGCTCGCGGGCGCTGCAGGGCTATCTGGCGGGGGCCAAGCTCACCGCGCATACGCCCAACACGATCACCGATCCCGAGGCGCTGGCACGCGAATTGGGACTGATCCGCAAACAGGGCTATGCCACCGACCATCAGGAATTTCTGCCCCAGATGGTCGCCGTCGCGGTCCCGGTGCTCGACGCCCAAGACCGGCTCTTGGCGACGCTTGCGGTCCACGCCCCGCTGCAACGGCGCAGCGTTGACGATCTCTTGGGCTTTCTCGACGTGCTGCGCGATGGCGCGCGGCGTCTGTCCCAGCTCCACGCGGGCTAGGCCAGGCTGCTCCGGGCCCAGCCGAACCGGGCTGGCTTAGGCCGGACCTAACCCCGGCTGAGTGATAGATTTCTTTCTCCTTACCCGATTATCTGGAACTCTCCCCTCAACACGCAGCCTTCGGGCGGCATTGCGAAAGGGGCCGGATATGTCAGTGGAAAAGATCGATACGCTCGTGGTTGGCGGAGGCCAGGCCGGCATCGCGATGAGCGAACATTTGGGCCGTGCGGGCATCCCGCATGTGGTGCTCGAACGCGACCGGATCGCCGAACGCTGGCGCACCGGGCGCTGGGATTCGCTGGTCGCCAATGGCCCGGCCTGGCATGACCGCTTTCCCAACATGACCTATGACAATTGCGAACCGGAGGTCTTTCCCGGTAAGGACCGCGTCGCCGAATATTTCGTCCAATACGCCAAGATGATCAACGCCCCCGTCCGCTGTGGCGTCGAGGTGACCCGCGCCCAGCGCCTCAAGGGCCGCCCCGGCTTTCGCGTCGAGACCAGCGATGGCGTCTTCGAGGCTCGCCGCGTGGTCTGCGCCACCGGCGCGTTTCAGCGCCCGATCATCCCCAATGTGATCCCCGAGAGCGCGCCGGTGGACCAGATCCACAGCTTTGACTACCGCAACCCGGATCAGCTCAAGCCCGGTGCGGTGCTCGTCGTCGGGGCAGGGGCCTCGGGCTCGCAGATCGCCGAGGAACTCATCGCTTCGGGCCGCAAGGTCTATCTCTCGCTCGGGCCCCATGACCGCCCGCCGCGCCGCTACCGCAACCGCGATTTCGTCTGGTGGCTCGGCGTCTTGGGCAAATGGGACCTCGAAGCGATGGCGCCCGGCACCGAACATGTCACCGTGGCCTTCAGCGGCGCCAATGGCGGCAACACCGTCGATTTCCGCCGCTTCGCCGAAGCCGGCTGCACCCTCGTCGGGCGCACCGACAGCTATGCGGAGGGCACGCTGCGCTTTGCCGATGATCTGGTGGAAAACATCGCCGCGGGCGACGCCTTCTATCACCGGATGCTCGACGAATGCGACGCCTATGCCGAGGCCAACGGGCTCGACCTGCCGCTCGACCCCGAGGCGCGCAAGATCGGCCCCGATCCCGACTGCCTGACCCACCCGGTCGAGAGCCTCGACCTCGCCGAGGCGGGCATCACCACCGTGCTCTGGGCCACCGGCTTTGCCCGCGATTACGACTGGCTCGAGATCGACACGTTCGACGCCCAGGGCGCGCCCCTGCATCAGCGTGGCGTGTCGCGCGAACAGGGCGTCTATTTCCTCGGTTTGCCATGGCAATCGCGGCGCGGATCGTCCTTTATCTGGGGCGTCTGGCATGACGCGAAACACGTGGCCGATCACATCGCCACCCAACGCGCCTATCTCGACTTTCACGAAACCGCTCAGGCCCAGACCGAACCCGCCTGATCAAGACCCATTACGGAGCGCCTCATGGCCCATACCCGCATCCGCAAATTCAACACCTCCGACACCTACCCCGAGCAGAATCTCGACAATGATCTCTGTCAGGCGGTGGTGACGCGCGGCGGCCGCACCGTCTATCTGCGCGGCCAATGCCCGCAAAACCTCGACGATGCCAAGAATATCGAAAGCCACGACCCGGTCGAACAGACTCATAAGGTCATGCAGAACATCCGTCAGCTCATCGAGGAATGCGGCGGCCGGATGGAGCATCTGGTCAAGGTCGTGGTCTACATCACCGATGTCCGCCACCGCGAGGCGGTCTACCGGACCATGGGCGAATATATCAAGGGCGTGCACCCGGTCTCGACCGGTCTGGTGGTGCAGGCGCTGGCCCGTCCCGAATGGCTCGTCGAGATCGACGGCACCGCCGTGATCCCCGACGAAGAATGACCCGCAACATAGCCGCCGGGGGCCATCGGTCCCCGGCGCAGCCGCACAAGACCAAGACCCGACAGGACGAAGGAGCCATCGCATGACATTCTCCCTGGTGGCGCGCTGCGCCGAAACCGGCATGTTTGGCCTCGCCATCTCGTCGTCGTCGCCCGCCGTGGCGGCGCGCTGTGCCTTTGCCCGGGCGGGCGTCGGCGCGGTCTGTTCGCAAAATGTCACCGATCCTTCCCTCGGCCCGCTCGCGCTCGATCTGATGCAGGGCGGGATGAGCGCGTCCGAGGCCATCGCCGGCGTCCGCGATCTGGGCCGTTTCATCGAATACCGGCAGGTGCTGGCGGTCGACAAACAAGGCCGCACCGCCATCCATTCCGGCCCCAACAGCCTCGGCATCTGGACCGACGCCCAGGCCGAAAACGTGGCGTCGGGCGGCAATCTCCTTGCCAATGACGGGGTGCCACAGGCCATCGTCGACGGCTTTCTCGGCGCTTCGGGCCATATCGGCGACCGGCTCATCGCCGCGATGCGCGCGGGGCTTGCCGCAGGCGGCGAAGCGGGCCCGATCCATTCCGCCGGCATGATGATCGTCGACGATGTGAGCTGGCCCGTGGCCGAGCTGCGCTGCGACTGGACCGAGGACTGCCCGATCGAGGCCATCGCCACCGCCTGGGACGTCTACAAACCACAGCTGCGCGACTATGTGACCCGCGCGCTCGACCCGCGTTCGGCCCCGTCCTACGGCGTGCCCGGAGACGAATAATGTTCTGAAAACAGGGAAATAGGAGGTGATTATGAGTGATCTGCGTGACAGGCTTCAACATCTGGCGGCATTGCCCGCCGACCGGCCCAGCGGTATGCGCGGCGCCTTCTACACCTCGCCCGAGCAGTTCGCCCATGAGGCGGCGACCGTGCTCCGCCGGGGCTGGCATTGCCTTGGCCGCGAGGATGAAATTCCCGAGCCCGGCGATTTCTTCACCGTCCAGCTTCTCAATGAACCGCTGATCGTGGTGCGCGGCGACGATGGCGAGATCCGCGCGCTGGCCAATGTCTGCCGCCACCGGGGCATGCCGCTCGCCGAAGGGCGCGGCAATGTCAAACGCTTCATCTGCTCCTATCACGCCTGGGCCTATGGTCGCGACGGGGCGCTGCTGCGCGCCGCCCGCATGGAAAACGCCGGGTTTGACGCCAAATCCTGCCGCCTCCATGGCCACAATCTGCAACTCTGGAACGGCTTTATCTATGTCTCGCTCGACGCCAAGGCCGCGCCCTTCGAGCACCCCGAGCTTGACGCGCTGATCGCACCTTATGAGCCCAAGAAATTCCGCCTCGTACATGTCGCCGAAGAGGATTGGCACTGCAATTGGAAATGCCTCGTCGAAAACTTCATGGAAGGCTATCACCTCTCGGTGGTCCATCCCCAGACGTTGCATGGCTATACGCCCACCGGGCTCGCGCGCAAACTCATCGCGGGCGAGGGCTATACCTCCTACGCCGCCAATTACCCCGACGGCATCCCGCCGCGCGGCATGGGCGCTCCGGGGCTGAGCCGCGATGAAATGATGCGCTCGACGCTCTTCGCCAAATTCCCCACCCAGGTCGCAAGCCAGGCCGCGAGCCTACTGGTCTCGCTGTCGATCTTCCCGCTCGACGCGGGCACGATCCGGGTGAAATGGACCATGTCCACCTATGGCGAAGACCTCGACGACGCGGTGATCGCCGCCCGGATCAAGCTCTGGGAAGAGGTCAATGCCGAGGACCGGGCCAAGCTCGAACGGATGCAGGTGGCGCTCGCTTCCGATCACGCGGGCGAAGGTCCGCTGGCGGGCGAGGATTACGAAGGCACGGTGCGCGATTTCCAATCCTGGCTTGCCGCGCAAGACCGGGTGGCGGACGCGATACCTGCCTGACAATACGACTGAAACACAGAAACGGAGGGCGCGACATGCAGCTCACTTATGACGATTGGCGCGCCCGCGCTTCCCAAATGACCTTTCGCGACAAGGCCTTCATCAACGGCCAGTTTGTCGCCGCCCAATCGGGCGAGACCTTCGACAGCATCAACCCCGCCACCGGCGAGGTTCTGGCACAGGTGGCGTCCTGCGATGCCGCCGATGTCGACCGCGCCGTGGCCGCCGCGCGCACGGCCTTTGACGCGGGCCACTGGTCGCGCAGCGATCCCGGCCACCGCAAATCCGTGCTGCTCAAACTCGCCGATCTGATCCGCGACAACCTCGCCGAATTTGCCCTGCTCGACAGTCTCGACATGGGCAAGCTGGTCCAGGACGCGGTGACCGTGGATGCCCCCGGCTCGGCGCATTTCTTCCAATGGTATGCCGAAGCCATCGACAAGATCTATGACGAGGTGGCCCCGACCGGCCCCGGCGATCTGGCTCTGGTGCGCCGCGTGCCGCTCGGCGTGGTGGGGGCGGTGACCCCGTGGAACTTCCCGCTCGACATGGCGACATGGAAGGCCGCCGCAGCCCTCGCCGCCGGCAATTCCGTGGTGCTGAAACCGGCCGAACAATCGCCTCTCTCGGCGCTGCGCCTAGCAGAACTGGCGATGGAGGCGGGCCTTCCCGAAGGCGTCTTCAACGTGGTCCCGGGCATGGGCGCCACGGCGGGCCGCGCGCTCGGGCTGCACAATGATGTCGATTGCCTTGCCTTCACCGGCTCCACCGCCGTCGGCAAAATGTTCATGCAATATTCGGGCCAGTCCAACCTCAAACCCGTCTGGCCCGAAACCGGCGGCAAGAGCCCCAATCTCATCTTCGCCGATTGCGCCGATCTCGACCGCGCGGCGGACATGGCGGCCTTTGGCATCTTCTTCAACCAAGGGCAGGTCTGCTCGGCCAATTCTCGGCTCTATGTCGAACGCGCCATCCATGCCGAATTCGTCGAGCGCATGATCGCCCGCGCCGAGGCCACCCCGCCGGGCGATCCGCTCGACCCGGCGTCGAAACTCGGCGCCATCGTCGATGAAAAACAGACCCGTTCCATCGAGGCCGCCATCGCCGCAGGCCGCAACAGCGCCAATCTCGTCGCAGGCGGCAACCGGGTGACGCTTAACGGCAAGGGCTGTTTCATCGAGCCCACGATCTTTGACGATGTGCGCCACGATGATGCGCTGGCGCGCGACGAAATCTTTGGCCCGGTGCTGTCGATCATCCCCTTCGACACCGAGGCCGAAGCCGTCGCCATGGCCAATGACAGCATCTATGGCCTCGCCGCCTCGGTCTGGACCGACAATCTGAGCCGCGCCCACCGCGTTTCCGAGGCGATCCACGCCGGAACCGTTTCGGTCAACACCGTCGATGCGCTCTCGGCCCAGACCCCCTTTGGCGGGATGAAGCAATCGGGCTTTGGCCGGGATCTGTCGCTGCACAGCTTCGACAAATATACCGCGCTGAAAACCACCTGGATCAAGTATCAGGCTTGAAATGATCCGGGGCAGGGCAGATAACCGGCGCATGCCGTTGCGTTTCACCCTCAGACAGCTCGAATATTTCGTCGCCGTGGGCGAGGCGGGATCGATCGCCCATGCCTCGGACAAGGTCAACGTTTCCTCGCCCTCCATCTCGGCCGCCGTGTCGCAGATGGAGGAAGAGTTCGGCCTGCAACTTTTCGTGCGAAAACATGCACATGGCCTGTCGCTCACCCCGGCGGGCCATCAGTTCATGGCACAGGCCAAATCGGTGCTGAACGAGGCCCACGCCCTGTCGCGCCTCGCCGACAACATCTCTGGCATGGTGCAAGGCCCGCTCTCGGTCGGCTGCCTCCTGACCTTTGCTCAGCGCGTGGTGCCCGGCCTGCGCCGACAGTTCGAGGCCAAATACCCCAATGTCCGCATCTCGCAGGTCGAACAGGATCAGGCGCGGCTCTTTGATCTTCTGCGCCGGGCCGAGATCGACGTGGCGCTGACCTATGATCTCGACATCCCATCCGATCTCAACTTCCTCGCGCTGGCCGAACTGCCCCCTTATGCGATCCTGCCCGAGGGCCACCCGCTCGCCGACCGGCGCAGCGTCTCGGCCGAGGATCTCAAGGATCACCCGATGGTGCTGCTCGACCTGCCGATCAGCGCCGAATATTTCCATTCCTTCTTTGCCCGCATCGGCGCCCGGCCGCTGATCGCCGAACGCACCCGCGACATGGCGGTGATGCACAGCCTCGTCGGCAACGGCTTTGGCTATTCCATCGCCAATATCCGCCCGCTGAGCGATCAGGCCCCCGATGGCCGGCCCCTCGTCTATGTCCCCCTGACGGGCAGCGCGCGGCCCCTGCACCTCGGTCTCGTCACCTCAGGAGGGGCGGATAACGTCTTGACGGTAAAGGCCTTTATCGACCACTGCCGCGCCTCCATCAGCGCCGAGAGCATCCCGGGCCTGCGCATCGGTCTCGAAGAGGGCTGAGAACCCTTGGCTTAAGCTTTGGCTAAGCCATGCTTTCGCAGCCACGACTTTATCCTGCGCCGCAATTCTGTGATCCTGTCCCGACACCTAACCCTGATGGGAGCCTGACCCGTGCGCGACCCCCGCTATGACATCCTCTTCGAGCCGGTAAAAATCGGCCCGCTCACCGCCAAGAACCGCTTTTATCAGGTGCCCCATTGCAATGGCGGCGGCTACCGCGACCCATCGGCGGCGGCGGAAATGCGCGGCATCAAGGCCGAAGGCGGCTGGGGCGTGATCTTCACCGAGCAATGCGAAATGCACCACACCTCGGAAATCACCCCCTTCATCGAACTCCGCCTCTGGGAGGACAAGGACATCCCGCAACTGCGCCGCATGTCCGAGAAGATGAAGACCCACGGCGCGCTCGCCGGCATTCAGCTCGCCTATTCCGGCATCAACGGTCCCAACCTCTACACCAAGGAAGTGCCGCTCGCCCCCTCGGCCCTGCCGATCCGCACCTTCACCAATGACCCGGTGCAGGCCCGCGCCATGTCCAAATCCGAAATCCGCGATCTGCGGCGCTGGTTCGTCAATGCGGCGAAACGTTCAAAAGAGGCAGGTTTTGACCTGATATGCCTCTATGGGGCGCATGGATTTGGCATTTTTCAACATTTCCTCTCAAGAGCCACAAACCAGCGCAGCGACGAATATGGCGGCTCGCTCGAGAACCGTTCGCGCTTTGCCCGCGAGGTGGTGGCCGATATGCGCGACGCCGTCGGCGACACCATGGCCCTCACCATGCGGGTGAGCCTGGATGAAACCATCGGCGAACTGGGCTTTTCCAACGCCGAGCTGCGCGACTTCATCGAGATGAACCGCGATCTGCCCGATCTGTGGGATCTGGCGCAGGGCACATGGGAGGATTGCTCCGGCCCCTCCCGCTTCAAGGACGAGGCGGCCCAGGAAACCCTGGTGCGCGGCATCCACGAGCTGAGCGACAAGCCCATCGTCGGCGTCGGCCGCTTCACCTCGCCCGATGTCATGGCGAAAATGGTCAAATCCGGCACGCTCGACCTGATCGGCTGCGCCCGCCCCTCCATCGCCGATCCCTTCCTGCCGAAAAAGATCGAGGAAGGCCGCATCGAAGACATCCGCGAATGTATCGGCTGCAACATCTGCATCACCGGCGACATGACCATGTCGATCAGCCGCTGCACTCAGAACCCGACCTTCATGGAAGAATGGCGCAAGGGCTGGCATCCCGAAAAGATGAACCCCAAGGGCGCGAGCCAATCGGTCCTCGTTGTGGGCTCCGGTCCCGCCGGGCTCGAGGCCGCCTGGGCGCTCTGCCGGCGCGGCTATGACGTGGCCATCGCCGAGGCCGGCACCGAAATCGGCGGCCGGGTGACCCGCGAACGCAAGCTGCCCGGCCTCTCGGCCTGGGGGCGGGTGGTCGATTACCGCGACTATCAGCTCTCGCAACGCCCCAATGTCGAGATCTACCGCGACAGCGAGCTCGACGCCGAGAGCCTGCTCGAGTTCGGTTTTGAAAACATCGCCATCGCCACCGGGGCCAGCTGGCGCCGCGATGGTGTCTCGCGTCAGCATGTGGTGCCGATGCCCATTGCGGAGGGCGCGCGCGTCTACACGCCGGATGATCTGATGGGCGGCACCATCCCCGAGGGCAAGATCGTGCTCTTCGACGATGATCACTACTACATGGGCGGTGTCCTGGCCGAGCTTCTGGCTTCGCGCGGCGCCGATGTGACCCTGATCACCCCTTCGGCCTATGTCAGCGACTGGACCAACAACACGCTCGAACAGGCGGTGATCCATGCCCGGCTCGTCGAGATGGGGGTCGAGATCGTGCTCAATCGCGGCGTGACCGAGATTGCCGCCGATCATGTCCTGAGCAATTGCGTCTACACCGGCCGCACCACGCGTTATGACGCCGATGCGGTGGTCATGGTCGCCTCGCGTCAGGGCCGCGACGGGCTCTATCACGATCTCCTGGCGCGCGAGTCCGACTGGGCCGATGCCGGGATCAAATCGGTGCGGCTCTTCGGCGATGCCGAGGCCCCCGGTCCGATCGCCTGGGCGACCTACGCGGGCCACCGCTATGCCCGCGAGCTGGACGGCGAAGACATCGGCGACGCGCTGCCCTTCCGCCGCGAAATCACCGAGCTCGCCGCCGAGTAACGCGCGCTCCGGTAACCTCTTTCCGGGGGGCGCGTCCCCCCGGAAATCGCCACTGTCGTTTTACCGTCGCAATACCGACGTATCACCGACAGGGCAAAATCGCCGATCCCCCTTGGTTAACAGGGCTCCGCGCTTTTTCGCAGGCCTCGCCGCATTCCGCCTCTCACATGCCGTTTCCCGCCCCGTGGATGTCGCCCCCGCAATTGACATTGCACCCCCGTCCTGAGCATTGTCGCCCCTGATGGTTGCCCGGGACGAATCCGGGCTGAAAAGGGAACGCGGTGCGGGTCTGACCCAATTCCGCGGCTGCCCTCGCAACTGTAAGCGGCGAATGTCTCGCACCATGCCACTGGCCCTCGGGCTGGGAAGGCGCGACCCATGATGACCCGCAAGCCAGGAGACCTGCCATCCAGGGCGCTGTCCGGCGCTCTTGTCACGCATAGCTCCGGGCGAGGTGCCCCGGCGGAGGAAAGAATATGGGTTCTATTTCAATGTCTTGCCGATCTGGTGGGCGGGGGCTTCTGGCCCGTGCCCCGAGGGCGCGCCAATGACGAAACACGCCACCGAACTCTTGGTCTGTGTCAAATGCCGCCGGGGCAGCGATGCCCCCGAGGACGGCATCCGCCCCGGTCAGGCGCTGCATGATGCGCTCTCGGCCCAGGACCTGCCCGAAGGCGTCACCCTGCGCGCCGTCGAATGCCTGCAAAATTGCGACAACGGCTGTTCCATCGCGCTGCGCGGCGGTCCGAACCGCTGGACCTATGTCTACGGCAATCTTGACGAAACCGAACATCTCGCCACGCTGACCGAGGGCGCCGCGCTCTATCACGACAGCGCCGATGGGCTGATCCCATGGCGCACGCGCCCCGAGCATTTCAAACGCAACTGCATCGCCCGCATCCCGCCCCTGGAGGACGACAATGTCTAATCTCACCAAACTCCCCGTCACCGTGATCACCGGCTTTCTCGGCTCCGGCAAGACGACGCTCATCTCGCATCTGATGAAGAACCCGGGCGGCAAGCGGCTCGCGGTGGTGGTCAATGAATTCGGCGATGTTGGCGTCGATGGCGATATTCTCAAATCCTGCGCGATCCCGGATTGCCCGGCCGAAAATATTCTCGAGCTGGCAAATGGTTGCATCTGCTGCACCGTGGCGGATGATTTCATCCCGACCATCGAGGCGCTCATCGCGCTCGATCCGCAGCCCGAACATATCCTGATCGAAACCTCCGGTCTGGCGCTGCCGAAACCGCTGCTCAAGGCGTTCGACTGGCCCGATATCCGCTCCAAGATCACCGTCGATGGCGTCATCGCTCTGGCCGATGCCGAAGCCGTGGCCGCCGGTCGCTTTGCGCCCAATGTGGCCGCCGTGGATGCCCAGCGTCTGGCCGATGAAAGCATCGATCACGAAACCCCGCTGTCCGAGGTCTTCGAGGATCAGATCTCCTGCGCCGATCTCGTCTTGTTGACAAAACCCGATCTCGCCGGTCCCGAAGGCGTCGCCAAGGCGCGTGAGATCATCGCCGCCGAAGCGCCCCGTCCGCTGCCGGTGATCGAAGTCGCCGAAGGCGTGGTCGACCCGCGCGTGCTGCTCGGTCTCGAGGCCGCCGCCGAGGATGATCTCGACGCGCGCCCCTCGCATCACGACACGCCCCACGACCACGATCATGATGATTTCGAAAGCGTCGTGATCGACCTGCCGGAACTGGACAGCCCCGAGGCGCTCACCGCCCGGATCGAGGATCTGGCCCGCAGCCAGAACATCCTCCGCGTCAAGGGCTACGCCGCCGTCAAAGGCAAGCCGATGCGCCTTCTGGTGCAGGCCGTGGGCGCCCGCGTGCGGCACCAATATGACCGCATGTGGGAGGCCGGTGAGGCCCGTCAGGGCCGCCTCGTGGTCATCGCAGAACATGACGACATCAACAGCGCCGCCATCCGCGCCGTGCTCATCCCTGAAACCGCAGCGGCCGACTAGGCCCGATCAAGGCCCGAGAGGGTAAGCCCCCGAAATGCATGTCATTTTCCGCGAAAGCCAAGGGTTGGAAGAGACCGAAACCCCGACGGATCTGGGCCAAAGCCCAGCCGATCTGGTGGTGCTCAGCCTCTCGGATTCCGATCTCGGCGCTTTCGCGGCGGGCTGGCATCGGGCGCGCGACGCAGGCTCGTCGCTGCCCGATCTGCGGCTGGCCAATATCGCCGCGCTGAAACACCCGCTCTCGGTCGACACCTATGTCGAACAGACGCTCGACGGTGCCAAGGCGATCCTGATCCGGCTCATCGGCGGCGTGCCGTACTGGCCCTACGGGCTGCAACGGATCGAGGCGCTGGCGCGGGAAAAAGGCCTCGCGCTGGCGGTGTTGCCGGGCGACGGCCGCGCCGACCCCCGGCTCGACGAAATCTCGACCCTGCCGGTCTCGACACTTCGTCGGTTGCAGCATCTCTGCGACGCAGGCGGCGCGGTCGCGGCCCAGGCAGCGCTCGCCCAGCTGGCGCTGGCCGCCGGTCTCTACGCAGGCCCCGTCAAAGGGGCGAAACTTGTCCCCGAGGCCGGTCTCTGGACGCCCCGCGACGGCGTGATCGCCGCCGCCCCCGACCTCTGGACCGGCGCGCAAGATGAGGCAGGCGAGGGCGGCACCGCCCCCCGCGTGCTGGTGGTTTTCTACCGCTCCTATCTCGTCGCCGCCGATCTCGCGCCCATCGAGGCGCTGTTCAAATCCCTGCAATCCCAAGGCTTTGCGCCGCTGGGCCTCTTTGCGCCCTCGCTCAAATCCCCCGGCACCCGCGACTGGCTCCGCGATCAGGTGGCCGCCCTCGCGCCTGCGATGATCGTCAACGCCACCGCCTTTTCCGGGCGCGGGGCAGAGGGGGCCTCGCCCCTCGATGCCGCAGGCGTGCCGGTATTTCAGGTGGCGCTCGCCACCTCGACCCAAGACGCCTGGGCCGAGGCCGAACGCGGCCTCTCGCCCGCCGATCTCGCCATGCATGTGGTGCTGCCCGAGGTCGATGGCCGGATTTTCGCAGGCGTCGCCTCCTTCAAGGAACCCGCCGCCCGCGACCCCGATCTCGAATTTTCCCGCGCCCTGCACCGCCCTGTGCCCGACCGGATCGACGCCATCGTCGCCCGCATGGCCCGCTGGCACCGTCTGAGCACGACAGCCCCCGCCGCCCGCCGCATCGGCCTCGTGCTCTCGACCTATCCGGGGCGCGATTGGAACATGGCCCATGCCGTCGGGCTCGACGCGCTGGCCTCGGCCTCGGCCATGCTCAAGGATCTGCAGGGCGCGGGCTATGCGGTCGACACGGGCTTTGCGGCAGAGCATCTCGCCGAGGCCCAGCTGCACTGGCCGATGGAGGCCTATAAAGCCGCGCTCGCCCGTCTGCCGCAGCCCCTGCAAGAGGCGCTCGCCGCCGCGTGGGGGCCACCCGAAGACGATCCCGACGCGGGCCCCGAGGGCATGGCGCTGCGCGTGGTGCGGCGCGGCAATGCCTGGATCGCGCTACAGCCCGAACGCGGCCAATTCGCCCATCGCGACGACGAGTATCACGATCTCGAACGGGTGCCGCGCCATGGCTACGTGGCCTTTTACCTCTGGCTGCAGGATCAGGCCGACGCGCTCATTCACATCGGCGCCCATGGCACGCTCGAATGGCTGCCGGGCAAATCCGTCGCCCTGTCAGAGAGTTGCTGGCCCGAGGCGCTGCTCGCCGGGCTGCCAGTGATCTACCCGTTCATCGTCAATGATCCGGGAGAGGCGGTGCAGGCGAAACGGCGCATCGGCGCGATCACCCTCGGCCATGTGCCGCCGCCTTTGGTGCAGAGCGGCACCACCGGCGGCATGGTCCGGCTCGAGGCGCTGCTCGACGAGTTTTCCAATGCCGACGGGCTTGATCCGCGCCGCCGAGACCGGCTGCAGGATGACATTCGCTCCGAGGCCGAAGCCCTTGGTTTGGCAGAGGATCTGGGGCTCGACAGTGCCGAGAATATTGGCGAGGCGATCACGCGGATCGACCGCTTTGTCTGCGACGTGAAGGACAGCCAGTTTGGCGACGGGCTCCATATCTGGGGCCGCACACCCGCCGCCGCGCCGAGCTTTGACATTGGCGCGTCTGTTGAAAACGAACGCGCCGCGCTGTTGCGCGCGCTCGACGGTCAGCGGATCGAGGCAGGCCCCGCCGGATCGCCCTATCGCGGCCGCATGGATGTGCTGCCCACCGGGCGCAATCTCTTCTCCACCGATCCCCGCGCCGTGCCGAGCCGCGCCGCCTTTGCCCAGGGCGAACGGCTGGCCGACGAACTGGTCCGCCGCCATCTGCAGGATCAGGGCGACTGGCCGCGCGGCGTGGTGGTCGATCTCTGGGGCTCGGCCACGATGCGCACGGCGGGCGAAGAATTTGCCATGGCGCTGGCGCTCATCGGGGTGCGCCCGGTCTGGGACGACGGGTCCGAGCGGGTCTCGGGTGTCGAGGTGCTGCCCATCGCCGAGCTCGACCGCCCGCGCATCGACGTCACCCTGCGCGTCTCGGGCCTCTTCCGCGATGTGTTTCCCACGCTCTCGACGCTCTTTTCGCAAGCCGTCCGGATGCTCGCCGCCCGCGATGAGGCTCCGGATTGGAACCCCTATCTGGGCCAGCAGAGCGCCCGCGTCTACGGCCCCGCACCGGGGCAGTTCGGCGTCGGTGTCGGCGCCCATCTCGACCAATATGACGCGGCGGCGCGTCAGGCGGCGGGCGAGGCCTGGCTGCGCGCCTCGAGCTGGGCGCTCGATGGCGAGAGCCCGCGCCTCGACCCCGAAGGTCTGCGCGACCGGGTCGCCGGGGCCGAGGCCTTTGTCCATCTGCAGGATCTGGCCGAAACCGATCTCCTCCTGTCGCAGGATTACGCCAATCACGAGGCAGGCTTTGCCGCCGCACAATCCGTCGCAGGCGGCGAGGCGGCGCTCTACCATCTCGACAACACCGACCCGGCCCGCCCCCGGGCACGGCCACTGACAGAAGAGCTCGCCCGCGTGCTGCGCGCCCGCGCCAGTCATCCGGGCTGGATCGCCGGGATGCGCCGCCACGGCTATCGCGGCGCGGCGGAGATTGCCGTAACCCTCGACAATCTCGCGGCCTTTGCCCATCTCGCGCGCGCCGTGCCGGCCCATCTCTTTGATCTCTACTATGACGCGACGCTCGGCGATGACGAGGTCACCGGGTTTCTGCAAGAGGCCAATCCAGAGGCGCTCGCCGCGATGCGCGATCAATTCGCGCGGCTCCATCAGGCGGGGCTCTGGCAGACGCGGCGCAACTCGATCCTCGCGGCGCTGGAGGCCGCGGAATGAGCGCCGCCGCCCCCCGCGTGCGCGGCTGGTGCCCCGGCGCGCTGCGGCCGATGCTGTCGGGCGACGGGATGCTGTTGCGGGTGCGGCCAATGCTGGGCGAAGTCAGCGCCGAGGCGATGCGCGGGCTCTGCGATCTGGCCGGGCGTCATGGCAACGGGCTCATTGATCTCACCTCGCGCGCCAATCTGCAGCTGCGCGGCGTCCCCGAGGGCGATGTGACGACGCTCACCGACGGGTTGCGGGCGCTCGGTCTGCTCGATCCCGACCCCGAGATCGAAAGCCGCCGCAACATCGTGATCGAGGCGGGCTGGCGTCCCGGCGATCTCAGCCATCGCATCGCGACCGAGCTGATGGGCCTCCTCGGCGATCTGCCGAAACTGCCCGGCAAGTTCGGCTTTGCCATTGACACCGGGGCCGAACCGGCGGTCAATATGGTGGCCTCTGATGTGGCGTTCGAGCTGGCCGCCGATGGTGGGCTGATCCTGCGCGCCGACGGCGCGCCCCTGGGCCGCCGGCTGCGCATCGGCGAGGCGCTGCAAGGCCTGCGCGAGATGCTCGACTGGTTCATCGCCACCGGCGGCCAGGACACCGGCCGCATGGCACGCCACCTGCGCCATGCCAAGCTGCCGCCCGATTGGCTCGCCGCCGCGCCGCGCAGCTATGCGAGCCTGCCGAAACCGGGGCCGAGCGGCGCGGATCTGACCCTTGGCGCGGCCTTTGGCGCGCTCGAGGCGCGCGCCATGATCACGTTGCTCGACAGCACCGGCGCGCGTGCCCTGCGGCCGATGCCCGGGCGTCTCTTTCGCCTCATGGGCGTGGCCGATGGTGCCGTGGAGGCCGCGCGCGACGCGGGCTTTATCACCACCCCCGACGATCCCGCGCTCGCGGTCCATGCCTGCCCCGGCGCGCCCTATTGCGCCCAGGCCGAGGCCGGCACCCGCGCGCTCGCCCGCCAGCTCTGTGATCAGCTCGGCCCCCGCCTCACCCCGGGGCAGAGCCTGCATGTCTCGGGCTGTGCCAAGGGCTGCGCCTGGCCGCGCGCCGCCGATCTGACGCTGGTCGGCCGCCACGGCGCCTATGATCTCTTGCGCAATGCCGCCCCTTGGGACACACCCGAGGCCCGCGACCTCACCGATACCGACATCCTGAAACTGACCGAGTTCTGACCATGCCCTATGAATACGAAAAAGACGGCGCTGCGATCTATCTGGAATCCTTCGCCACGATCCGCGCCGAGGCCGATCTCGGCCGGTTCGACGCGGATGAGGAACAGGTCGTGGTGCGGATGATCCATGCCGCCGGGTTGGTCGGGCTGGAACGCGACGTGGCCGTCTCGCCCGGCATGGTCGCGGCGGCGCGCGGCGCGCTCGAGGCCGGCGCGCCGATCTTCTGTGACGCCTATATGGTCAGTGAAGGCGTGACCCAGAAACGCCTGCCCGCGCAGAACGACGTGATCTGCACCCTGCGCGATCCGCGGGTGCCCGATCTCGCCGCCGAGCTTGGCACCACCCGCTCTGCCGCCGCGCTCGAGCTGTGGCGCGACCGGCTCGACGGGGCGCTGGTGGCCATCGGCAACGCGCCCACCGCGCTCTTTCACCTGCTGGAAATGCTCGAAGACCCCGAATGCCCGCGCCCTGCGGCGATCATCGGCTGTCCCGTCGGTTTCGTCGGCGCCCGCGAGAGTAAGGACGCGCTCTGGGAGGCGCTGCCGGTGCCCTCGCTCATCGTGCGCGGACGTCTGGGCGGCAGCGCCATCACCGTCGCCGCCATCAACGCCATCGCGAGCCGCGCGGAATGACCGGCACCCGCGGCACCCTCTATGGCGTGGGCCTCGGCCCCGGCGATGCCGAGTTGATGAGCGTCAAGGCCGACCGGCTCATCCGGCAGGCGCGCCATGTCGCCTATTTCCGCAAGGCCGGGAATGCCGGGCGCGCCCGCGCCACGGTGGCCCCGATGCTGGCAGGCGACGTGCAGGAATTCCCGATGGAATACCCGGTCACCACGGAAATCCCGCTCTCCGACCCGCGCTATAACGAACTCCTGTCGGCCTTCTACGAAGACTGCGCCGCCCATATCCGGACGCTGGTCGAGGCGGGCGAGGACGTGATCGTGCCCTGCGAGGGCGATCCGTTTTTCTACGGCTCTTTCATGCATCTCTTCACCCGGCTCAAGGATCTGATCCCGGTCGAGGTGGTCCCGGCGATCACCGGCATGTCTGCGGCTTGGACCGCCTCCGGCGCGCCGATCACCTGGGGCGATGATGTGCTCTCGGTGGTGATGGGCACGCTCGACCGCGAACAGATGGTCGCCGCGATGCAGGCTGCCGATGCGCTGGTGGTGATGAAGGTCGGGCGCAACCTGCCCAAGGTCCGCGCCGCGCTCGAGGCTTCGGGCAAATCCGACCGCGCCGTCGTGGTGCAATACGCCAGCCTGCCGGACCAATCGGTGACGCCGCTGTCGGAGATCGACGGCGACAGCCTGCCGTATTTCTCGATCATTCTCGTACACGGGCAGGGGAGACGGCCATGACAGGTTCTGTCAAGACAGGTTGGGTCAAGATCGTGGGGCTCGGCCCCGGCGACGAGGCGCTCGTCACCCCCGAGGTGCGCGCCGTGATCGATGAGGCCACCGATGTGGTGGGCTACATCCCCTATGTGCGCCGCATCGCGCCGCGCCCCGGTCTCACGCTGCATGAAAGCGACAACAGGGTCGAGGTCGAACGCGCCCGCCATGCGCTCGAAATGGCCTCCGAGGGCCGCCGCGTCGCGGTGGTAAGCTCGGGCGATCCCGGCGTCTTTGCCATGGCCTCGGCGGTGTTTGAGGCGGTGGAAGAGGGCGCGCCCAATTGGCGCAATCTCGACATTCGCGTGCTGCCCGGCATCACCGCCATGCTCGCCGCCGCCGCCCGCGCCGGCGCGCCCATGGGCCATGATTTCTGCGCCATCAACCTGAGCGACAATCTCAAGCCCTGGGCGCTGATCGAAAAGCGTCTGCGCCTCGCCGCCCAGGCCGATTTCGCCATGGGCTTCTACAACCCGCGCTCAAGGTCCCGGCCCGAAGGCTTTGGCCGCGCGCTCGACATCCTGCGCGAGGAATGCGAACCCGAACGGCTTATCCTCTTTGCCCGCGCGGTCAGCACGCCGGAGGAAGAGATCCGCTGCGTCACCCTCGCCGAAGCCACGCCCGAGATGGCCGATATGCGCACCGTGGTGCTGGTCGGCTCGTCGCTCACCCGGCGCATCCTGCGCGAGGGTCAGCCGCCGATCGTCTACACCCCGCGATCGGTTCCGGCCCCATCGGACCCGGAATGAGAGATCCAGTTCAGAACCTCGGCCACATCGCTGGCCTCGCGGCGCGCAGGGATCGCCGGCCGGTCGATCATGATCACCGGCAGGCCGAGGCCCCGCGCGGCGGCGATCTTGGCCTCGGCCCCGCGGCCCCCGGCGTTCTTGGACACGACGATCTCCACCCCATGTTCTTGCATGAGCGCGCGGTCCTCCGCCTCGCTGAACGGGCCACGGGCGACGATCACATGACAGTCCGGCAAGGGCAGGGGGGCCTCTGGCGGATCGACCAGCCGCAGCAGGTAACGATGCTGCGGATTGGGCGCGAACTCGGCCAGATGCATCCGCCCCACGGCGAGCATCACCACCCGGCGCGGACCGGCCAGCGCCGCCACCGCCCCCGCCATATCCGGCACCCGCTGCCATTGATCGCCATCGACGGCGCGCCACGGGGCGCGGCTCAGCGCGATGAGCGGCACGCCGATCCTCGCACAGGCCGCCACCGCATTGCGGCTCATCTGCGCGGCAAAGGGATGGGTCGCGTCGACCACATGGGTGATGGCCTCGCGGCGCAGGAAGTCGCACAGCCCCTCGACCCCGCCAAACCCGCCCGTGCGCATCGGCACCGGCTGATCGAGCGGCCGCGCCACGCGCCCGGCAAGCGAGAAGATAGCCGGGATCTCGGCCTTGGCCACCGCTTGGGCCAGCGCCTTGGCCTCGGTGGTGCCGCCCAGGATCAGAAGGTTGATGCGCATGTCTGAAACCCCTTGGCTCACGGTTATCGGCTTGGGCGAGAACGGCCCCGACGGGCTCTGCCCCGCAGCTCTGGCGGCGCTTGCCTCGGCGGAAGTGGTCATCGGACCGCCGCGTCACCTCGCGCTTTTGCCCGATCTGCAGGCCGAGCCTATCGCATGGCCGGTGCCCTTCGCGCAAGGGATCGAACGGCTGAAATCCCTGCGCGGCCGTCAGGTCGTGGCGCTGGCCTCGGGCGATCCGTTCTGGTTCGGCGCGGGCGCCGTCATCGCGCGGCATTTCACCCCGGGCGAATGGCGCGCCATCCCCGGGCCGTCGGTGTTCTCATTGGTCGCGGCCCATCTCGGCTGGCCGCTGGAACAGACGCTCTGCCTCGGCCTCCATGCCCAGCCGATGACCCGGCTGCGCCCCTATCTCGCCCCGGGAGAGCGCGCCATCGTGCTGCTGCGCGACGGCAGCGCGGTGGCAAGCCTCGCGGATTACCTCGCCGACATGGGCTTTGGCGCATCGCGGCTCTGGGTCTGCGAAGCCATGGGCGGCCCGCGCCAACAGATCACCGAAGGTTTGGCCGAAGACATCGGCGGCAGTTTCTCGCACCCGGTCTGCGTCGCCATCGCCATGGAAGGCCCGGCGCAGGCGGCGCTGCCCAAAACCTCCGGTCTCGCCGACGATCTTTTTGAAAGCGACGGGGTGATGACCAAACGCCCGGCGCGGGCGCTCACCCTCTCGGCGCTGGCCCCGCGCGCGGGCGAGCATCTTCTGGATATCGGCGGCGGCTCGGGCAGCATTTCGGTCGAATGGGCGCTCGCCCATCCCCGCTGCCGCGCCACCACCATCGAGGGCCGCGCCGACCGGATCGGCCTCATCGCCGCCAATGCCCGCGCCTTCGGGGTCGAAAACCGGATCGAGATCATCGAGGGCCAGCTCCCCGAGGCGCTCTGCGATCTCGACCCGCCCGATGTGATCTTTGTCGGCGGCGGGCTGAGCGCCGAACTGCTGCAAACGCTGCTGGCCGAATTTGTCCCCGGCACCCGGCTGGTGATCAACGCGGTCACCCTCGAGGCCGAGATGCTGCTGGCCGCATGGCAGGCCGAACAGGGCGGCGAATTGCTGCGGGTCGAGCTCGCCCAAGCGCTGCCACTCGGCAGCCGTCGCGGCTGGAAATCCGCCTATCCGCTGGTGCAATGGAGCGGCACGCTATGATCACCGCCGGTTTCGGATTTCGCGCAGGCACCTCGGCCCAGAGCCTGCAAGACGCGCTCGACGCGGCGCTGGCCTCGGCAGGCCAGGACCGCATGGCGCTTGGCGCCATCGCCACCGCCGCCGACAAGGCCGAAACCCCGGGCTTTCAGACCTTGGCCCAAACGCTCGGCCTTGCGCCCCTGGGCATTGACCCGGCCGTGCTTGGCGCGCAGACAACCGACACCCATTCCCCGGCCTCGCAGGCCGCGCGCGGCACCGGCTCGGTGGCCGAGGCGGCGGCGCTGGCCTTGGCCGGACCACAGGCGCGGCTCCTTCAGCCCCGCGTCATCAGCACAGACAAAAGGGCCACATGCGCCCTCGCGACAGGAGATTGACATGACCGTTCACTTCATCGGCGCAGGCCCCGGCGCGCCCGATCTGCTCACCCTGCGCGGCCGCGACATCATCGCCGCCTCGCCGGTCTGCCTCTATGCAGGCTCGCTCGTCCCCGAGGCGGTGCTCGACCACTGTCCGGAGGGGGCCAAGATCATCAACACCGCGCCGATGGATCTCGACGCGATCATTGCCGAATGCGAAGCCGCCCATCGCGCCGGTCAGGACGTGGCAAGGCTCCACTCCGGCGATCTCTCGGTCTGGTCCGCCATGGGCGAACAGATCCGCCGCCTCGAGGCCGCAGGCATCCCCTATACCGTGACCCCGGGCGTGCCCTCCTTCGCCGCCGCCGCCGCGACGCTCGGCACGGAACTCACCCTGCCGGGCGTGGCGCAATCCGTGGTGCTGACCCGCACACCGGGCCGGGCGAGCTCGATGCCCGATGGCGAAACGCTGGCCAATTTCGGCCGCACCGGGGCGACGCTGGCGCTGCACCTGTCGATCGGCAATCTCGAACGCTCGGTGGACGAGCTCATCCCGCATTACGGCGCCGATTGCCCGGTCGCGGTGGTCTACCGCGCGAGCTGGCCGGACGAGAAGATCATCCGCGCCACCCTTGGCACCGTGGCGGAAAACATCGACGCCTCGATTTCGCGCACCGCGTTGATCCTCGTCGGCCGCGCGCTGGCCCAAGAAGGCTTTGCCGAGAGCCGGCTCTACGCCGCCGATTACGACCGCCGCTACCGCCCGCAAACCGCCGACAGCCCGTGGAGCGAATGGCAGCATGGCGATGACTGAGATGCCCCCCGGCCTGCTGATCTCGGCCCCGTCCTCCGGCACTGGCAAGACCACGGTCATGCTCGGCCTTCTGCGCGCGCTGCGCGATGCGGGCCAAGTGGTGCAGCCCTATAAATCCGGCCCCGATTACATAGACCCGGCCTTCCACCTCGCCGCCAGCGGTCGGGCGAGCTTCAACCTCGACAGCTGGGCCATGGACGAAAGCCTCTTGGCGGCCATCGCCCAAGAGGCGCAAGGCGCCGATATCTGCGTCGCCGAAGGCTCGATGGGGCTCTATGACGGGGTGGCGACACGTGGTCAGTCGGGCTTTGGCTCGAGCGCGGAAACCGCGCGGCGCATGGGCTGGCCCGTGGTGCTCGTCCTCGATGTGAGCGGTCAGGCGCAATCCGCCGCCGCCACCGCCCTCGGCTTTCGCAATTTCATGCCCGATCTGCCCTTTGCCGGTGTCATCCTCAACCGCGTCGCAAGCCCCCGTCACGAACGGCTCGCCCGTCTCGGGATGGAACGCGCCGGCCTGCCGGTGCTCGGCGTCTTGCCCCGGCGTGGCGATCTGACCCTGCCGGAGCGTCATCTGGGCCTCATTCAGGCGGTGGAACATCCCGATCTCGAGGCGGCCATCGCGGGCTATGCCGACTTCCTGCGCGCCCATGTCGATCTCGATCTCATCCGCGCAGCGGCCCAAGGCTCTGGCCTGCCCACGGGCGCGGCGCATCTGCCGAAACCGCCGGCGCAGCGCATCGCGCTCGCCCGTGACGCGGCCTTTTCCTTCACCTATCCCCATATCCTCGAAGGCTGGCGGCGGGCCGGGGCAGAAATCCTGCCTTTCTCGCCCCTCGCGGACGAGGCCCCCGATGCCAGCGCCGATCTGGTCTGGCTGCCCGGCGGCTATCCCGAGCTGCACGCAGGCCGGATCGCCGCCGCCGGGACCTTTCTGACCGGGCTGCGCCAACACGCCGAAACCCGCCCCGTCCATGGCGAATGCGGGGGCTATATGGCGCTCGGCGCCGGGCTCGTCGACAAGGAAGGCACCCGCCACCAGATGGCCGGGCTTCTCGGGCTCGAGACCTCCTATGAAAAGCGGAAATTCCACCTCGGCTATCGCCGCGCCGTGCTCGACACGCCGATGCCGGGCTTTGACGCGGGACAGGCGCTGCGCGGCCATGAGTTCCACTATTCCATGATCCTCGATCAGCCCGACGCGCCCTTGGCCCAGGTCTTTGACGCAGATGGCAACCCGGTGCCCGAAACCGGTTCGCGGCGTGGCCATGTCACCGGCACCTTCTTCCACCTCATCACCGCGGAGGCCTCATGAGCGGTTTTGTCAGTTTCGTGGGCAGCGGCCCCGGCGACCCCGAGCTTTTGACCCTCAAGGCGGTGGACCGTCTCAAACGCGCCGATGCGGTGCTGTTCGACGATCTTTCCGCCGGGCCGATTCTCGATCATGCCAATCCCGATGCCGATCTCATCGGTGTCGGCAAGCGGGCAGGGCGGCTCTCGCCGCGTCAGGACCATGTGAGCCGCCTGCTGGTGGATTATGCGAGCGAGGGCGGCCGTATCGTGCGGCTCAAATCCGGGGACAGCGGCCTCTTTGGACGGCTCGAGGAAGAGCTCGTCGCGCTGCGCGCCGCCGGGATCGACTATGAGATCATCCCCGGCGTGCCCTCGGCCATCGCGGCGGCGGCGGCGGCGGGCATCCCGCTCACCCGGCGGCTGACGGCGCGGCGGGTGCAGTTCGTCACCGGCCATGACGCGGGCGGCAAACTGCCCGACGATCTCAACATCACCGCGCTGGCCGATCCTTCGGCCTGTACCGTGGTATTCATGGGCAAGCGGACCTTTCCCTTGCTGGCCGAGACGCTCACCGCCGCCGGTCTGCCCGGCACGACGCCCGCCATTCTCGCCGAGGCGGTGGGCACGCCCGAGCAACAGGTCACCCGCAGCACCGTGGCCGATCTCGCCGCACAGCTTGGCGCAGAGATCGGCGACCGTCCGGCGCTCATCCTTTATGGGCCTTTGGCCGAGATGTAGCGAAAACATCCGCAAAGCGACCTCGATCTGCCGCATTTATCCTTGTGCGGTCGCGGGGCGCTGCTAATCTCCTTCCATTCGATGGCGTCACGCAAGTGGCTGAAAAAGGGAACCGGGTGAAACCCCCGGACTGCCCCCGCAACTGTAAGCGGCGAGCGTTTAGGAAAACCACTGGCCCGAGCTGGGCTGGGAAGGCCGACAACGCGACGACCCGTAAGTCAGGAAACCTGCCATTGATCATCTGCCGCGAGAGCGGTTCACAACGCTGCCGGTGGGGCAGCTAGACAGGAAGGAAGATCCTATGCATATCGAACCCGGTGTCGTTGACGGTGCCAAGATGGCCTTTGCCTACACCACTGCGGCCGGTGCCGCGGGCTATACCGCGAAACTGGCGTGGCAGGACCTCAAGCAGAGCGAGCCCGCCTCCTTCGCGATCCGCAGCCTGCTCGCCGCGCTCGGCACCTTCGTCTTCTTCGAAGTGCTGCCGCATTTCCCGGTCGGCGTCTCCGAAGTCCACTTCATCCTCGGCACGACCCTGTTCCTGCTGCTCGGCGCGGCCCCCGCGGCGATCGGTCTGGCGCTCGGCCTGCTCATCCAGGGCATGTTCTTCGCCCCGACCGACATGCCGATGTATTTCGTCAACGTGACCACGCTTCTGGTGCCGCTGCTGGCAATCTCGGCGCTGGCCAAACGGCTCCTGCCGCAAGACCGCGCCTATGTCGATCTCGACTATACCCATGTGCTCAAGCTCTCGGGGATCTATCAGGGCGGTGTCGTCGCCTGGGTCGCCTTCTGGGCCTTCTACGGACAGGGCGTCAGCGCCGAAACCTTCGCCGCTGTCGGCACATTCGGTGCGGCCTATATGCTCGTCGTTCTGGTCGAGCCGCTGGCCGATCTCGCGGTGCTCGCCGTGGCGAAAACCCTGCGCAACGGCGCGACGGCGGGGCTTTTCGCGCGCCGTCTCTATGCAGCCGCATAACCGACGCGATACCGACACGCGATAATTTGGCATCGCGGCCCGGCCTCTGCTAAGAGGGCCGGGCCGTTTCGCATCAGGAGACCTCAATATGATCCGTGACTTGTGGCTGGTCGGTATCGGCACCGGCTCTCCCGCCCATATCTCGCTCGAAGGGCAGGCGGCGCTGCGCGACGCGGCCACCATCCTGATCCCGCGCAAAGGCCCGGCCAAGGACGATCTGGCCGAACTGCGCCACCGTATTCTCGACGCCGCCGGGGCGACCGCCCGCGTCCTGCATTTCGACATGCCCACCCGCGACGACAGCCTGCCCTATCAGGACCGCGTCATCGCCTGGCATGACGAGATCGCCCGCCGCTGGCAATCGGCCCTCGCGGAGGGCGCATCCGACGGCCCTGTGGCGCTTCTGGTCTGGGGCGATCCGGGGCTTTACGACAGCACCCTGCGCATCGCCCAGCGGCTCGACCCGAAACCCGCCATTCGCGTCGTGCCCGGCATCACCGCGCTGCAGGCGCTGACCGCGGCCCATGCCATCCCTTTCAACACCGTGAACGGGGCGGTGACCGTGACCACCGGCCGACGGCTCCGCGATCACGGCCTGCCGAGTGAGAGCGACACCGCCATCGTCATGCTCGACGGCGAATGCAGCTTTCAGCAGATCGAGCCCGACGGGCTCAACATCTGGTGGGGCGCCTATCTCGGCATGCCGGAACAGATCCTGCTGAGCGGCCCGCTGCAAGAGATCGGCCCGCGCATCATCGAGACAAGGGCCGAGGCCCGCGCCCGCCATGGCTGGCTCATGGATGTCTATATGCTGCGCCGGGGTCCGGCGCTCTGACCGGGCAAGCCTCACGGAAAATCCAAGAGAGATGGCGGCTTAGACCGCGTTCTTGACTCACGCGCGGGCCATGGAACCGCGCCAATCCCCGCCCAGGGTCCGGCGCGGGGCGTGACGCTTTTCGTTGACTTCTGCACAATTGTAAAATTATCTATGATGAATTTTACAAACCCGGAAGGCACCGCATGCCCAACCACCACGAAGGTCAGCTGCTCACCGCGCCGTTCAACATGGACACGCTCGAGATGTCGCGCGTCGATCCCGGACTCGGCGAAGAGATCCGCAACCTGCGCAAGGCGCGCCGCCTGACCCTCGGGGCTCTGGCCGAGGCGACGGGCCTTTCCACCGGCTTCATCAGCCAGATCGAGCGCGCCCAAAACCGCCCCTCGGTCACCGCGCTCTTTCGGATCAGCCGGGCGCTCGGCGTCTCGGTGAGCTGGTTCTTTCCCGGTCCTGAGGTCCCAGATTCCGGGGCCCCAGATCCCGATTCCCCCGATCAAAACACCGCTGACCGCAGCATCATCGTGCGCCGGGCTGAGCGCCGCGCCATCGCCTATGATGACGGCATCCGGGACGAGCTTTTGACCCCCGGTCTGGGCGGCAAGCTCGAATTGCTCTCCTGCCGTTTCGCCCCCGGCAGCGGCGTCGACACGGTCTATGCCCATGAGGGCGAAGAGGCGGGACTGGTGCTCTCCGGCGTGCTCGAGCTCTGGGTCGGCGAGGCCCATCACCGGCTCGAGGCGGGCGACAGCTTTGCCTTCGACAGCGCAACGCCGCATCGCTACCGCAACCCGTCCGAGACCGAAACCATCGTCATCTGGGCGCTCACCCCGCCCAGCTTCTGATCGCCCGATCGAGACCAGCCACAGGACCGCCTCATGAGCCAGGACCATTTCCCCCAGCTTTTCGCCCCCATCACCCTCGGCAAGCTCACCCTGCGCAACCGCATCGTGTCCACCGGGCATGAAACCCACCTCAACCAAGAGGGCCAGATCGGCGAGAAACTCATCGCCTATCACGAGGCCCGCGCCCGCGGCGGCGCCGGGCTCATCGTGACCGAAGTGGCGCTTGTCCATCCGAGCGCGGTCTTCGTGGCCGATCCGATCCGCGTCGACAGCGATGCCTGCATTCCGGGCTATCGCCGGTTGGCCGACCGTATTCACGCCCATGGCACCGGGCTGATCGCCCAACTCTTTCACCCGGGGCGCGAAATGATCGCCTCCGAGGATGGCACCGCGCCCGTGTCCTACAGCGCCTCTGCCACGCCCAATGAACGGTTTCACGTCATGCCACGCCCGATGCCGCCCGAGATGATCGCCGAGGTCATCAGCGCCTATGGCGACGCGGCCCGCCGGATGGAAGAGGCCGGGCTTGACGGGGTCGAAGTGGTGGCTTCGCATGGCTATCTGCCCGCGCAATTCCTCAACCCGGAGGTCAATCAGCGCGACGACGACTATGGCGGCTCGCTGGAAAACCGCACGCGATTCTTGCGCGAGATTGCCGCCGATATTCGGGCCAAGACCGGCGCGGGCTTTGTCGTCGGCATGCGCCTTTCGGGCGACGAGCGCAGCCATGAGGGGCTCGAACAATCCGACACGCTCGACGCTTGGGCGCATATCGCAGACCATGCCACGCTCGATTATCTAAGCGTCGTGGCGGGATCTTCCGCCACCTTGGCGGGCTCGGTCCATATCGCGCCGCCGATGTATGAAGAGGCGGGCTATACCGCGCCCTTGGGGCAGGCGATCAAAACCCGCACCGGCCTCACCACCATCGTCACCGGCCGCATCAATCAGCCGCAAGAGGCCGAGCGTATCATCGCCTCGGGGCAGGCCGATATGTGCGGCATGACCCGCGCCATGATCTGCGACCCGGAGATCGGCAACAAGGCCGGGGAGGGGCGGCTCGACGATATCCGCGCCTGTATCGGCTGCAATCAGGCCTGTATCGGGCATTTCCACGCGGGCTATCCGATCTCTTGCATCCAGAACCCGGTGAGCGGCCGGGAGACCACCCTTGGCGCGCCGCAGCCCGCCACCAGCCCGCGCCGCGTGATGGTCATTGGCGGCGGCCCCGGCGGGCTCAAGGCCGCCGCTGCGGCGGCGGAACGCGGCCATGACGTGACGCTCTTTGAACGCGAGAGCCAGCTTGGCGGTCAGGCGCGGCTCGCGCAGCTTTTGCCGCATCGCGCCGAATTTGGCGGCATCATCACCAACCTGACCCGCGAATGCGAACTGGCCGGGGTCGAGTTCCGCAAAGGCGTCACCGTGGACGAGACGGTCATTTCCGAATTCGCCCCCGAGGCGGTGATCGTGGCGACCGGGGCCACCCCGCGCTGGCCGCGATTCGAGGGCGATGATCTCGATCACGTGGTCGATGCCTGGCAGGTGCTGCAGGGCAAGGCTCAGGTCGGGGCCTCGGTCGTCGTGGCCGACTGGCGCGCCGATTGGGTCGGCATGGGGCTCGCCGAACATCTGGCCCAAGCAGGCCACCGGGTCCGCCTTGCGGTCAACGGCTATATGCCCGGGCAGACGATCCAGATGTATGTGCGCGACGCAGGCATTGGCCGTCTTCATAGCCTCGGCGTCGAGGTGCTGCCCTATATGCGGCTCTTCGGGGCGGATGAGGACAGCGTCTATCTCCAGCATATCATGAGCCAGGAGGCGGTGATCTGCGAAGAGGTGGACACGCTGGTGCTCTGTCAGGGGCACCGACCGGATACCGACGTAGAACAGACGCTTCGCCGCATGGGCATTTCGCATGAATTGGCCGGCGATTGCATCGCGCCACGCACCGCCGAAGAGGCCGTGCTCGAGGGGCTCCGCGCTGGCAGGGCTGTCTGACGCGCTTTGAAAACCTTGCGATCCGTGGCGCTTTTGGGCCGCCACGGGTCACCCCGTGAGGGGGCAAATCAACGCGGTAAACACAGCTGCGCGCAACCTGAGCTTTGTCAGGTAAGGCTCTGATTTTCAGGTCTGATTTTCTGTGAAAACACCGCGGTGAAGTGGCAGCCCGTAGGGGAGTGCCATGTTGAAAAATTATTAAATAAAAACAACTAGTTGCGAGTTTTGTTGGCACTTTTGGAGGTTGTGTTGGCACTTTTCTGTTTTTGTTCTGTTCCAATGAGAACGGATTTTCTGTTGGCAGTGGACACATAGTCCTCTGCTTCTTTAAGGCTCTTGTGCCCACCCCATGACATGATTGCAGATGCGGATCCGCCTGCTTCAGCAATTGCTGTAAGCCTAGATTTTCGCAGGCCATGAGCGGAAAGTCCCGTAAGCTTCGCTTCTGCTGCCCCTGCGCTGATGATATTTGAGAGACCCTTACGAGAGCGAGCTCTGCCATTGCTGGTTTCAAGAAAGGTAAAGGTTGTTGAAGTTATGCACGCCTTCAAAAGAGTTCTATCCGTTTCAAAATGCTTCGCCCAACCTGGTAGGGCGCAATTCCAAGGCACGTAGGCCTTGCCTCCTGTCTTTGCCTGAGTGAAGGTCAGAACCCCGTCCGCGCCGATCATGGATGGTGTGAGGGTGACAGCATCAATTGTGCGTGCTGCCGTCCAGAAAAGAAGCTCAAAGCATAGACGCTGTACTGATCCTATTTCCCACTTCGCTCGAAAGGCATTGACGTCTGCAGTAGACCATGGGCGGTGGCCATCAGTCTTAGGGAGCTTGCCCCTCTTGATACCATCTGAGGCAACGTGGTCGGCAAAGTTGTGATCGTAGGCATACTGGCACAACAGTCGCCAGATTTTTAGCCGATCGTTTGCAGCATGAGGTGATAACTGCGATAGATCCGATCTAATATGATGCGGTTTGATCTCAGAGAAGGGGGCCGATCCATAGCACTCTTTGAGCGCATCAGAATGACGACCAAGGGTGCCGCGATAGGCTTCAGAATAAGCTCTATAGTTCGCACTGGCTTTGAATAGTTCAATGATATGGCCAAGGCTATCTTTTGCAGCTCGTGATGGTGTCTTCTTTGTTCCCATCGCTGCAGAGTAACGTGACAGGAATTCGGGGGAGTCTATTGGTCCCTTTCCCAAGGGAACCTTCGACTGCCCCCTTTTTCTAAGGTAGTAGTATGTCGTACCTGCCGAGTTGGTTGTGCTCGTCAAATACTTCAAGGTCACCGTGCTACCCCGAATAACTGATCTACGTTGCATGGGGGCTCCTCCTTGCCTTCATAGGGCAAGGAGTCGGCATACGCGTCAAGATCGGTCCTGTCCCAGACCATGTTCCCACCAAAGGTTTTGCGCGGGATATCTAGGGAGCGCAGCTTGCTTTCGCTGATCCCTAGGAATTTGGCGGCGGCACGAGCGGCCATTAAACGGGGAGTGAAATCATGC
The DNA here is from genome assembly GCF_000152625.1 of Roseovarius nubinhibens ISM. Lineage (GTDB taxonomy): Bacteria > Pseudomonadota > Alphaproteobacteria > Rhodobacterales > Rhodobacteraceae > Roseovarius > Roseovarius nubinhibens. Next base: position 2,634,064 of record NZ_CH724156.1, read on the forward strand.
GTCATGAGGATCTCCGTTTTACTTTCTTGTGTCACAGTCTCACGCGGCGCGGGCCGCATATTGGTGCGAGGCGTAGTCGCCCCATTGGCGAGCCATGGCGGCGGCGAGGCCGGGGAAGAACTTCGAGCGTAGTTTCCATCGGTTGGCGCCAGGGCTGGCTTTGTGAACGCTGTCACGCGCAGTCGCCCCATCCAGAGTGCCGGTGGGGATCAATGGCGGAAGATCGCGCAGCCAGAAGCAGGTGCGCTTGCGTTCGTTGTCAGGCCCCTCTGGGTCAGTGCCGAACTGCCACGGCTGAACAGTCTGTGCCGGCGCCTGGTAATTGAGGATCCGTTTCTTGGCGTGGTGGTGCATCACGGGGTTCTCGACGGCGATGCAGGGAATATGCGCGACATTCCAGACGGCAGAGAAGAGTGCGGCACCTTCCTCGAGCTCAGTCCACATGTCCGCATGGCTGCGCCCGGCCGGCGGACGTGACAACCAGCGCACGCCGCTGTTGCAAAGTCGGGTGCAGGGGGGATGCATCACGGCCATCAGATCCCAGTCGGCCTTCATCACCTCTCGAATATCGCCTTGAATATGGCGGTTGCTCGGACGGTCAGCTGGCAGCAGATCGCAGGACCAAGCGTCATGCCCGCGGGCAAGGAAGGCATCGCGCACGATGCCGCTTGTTTCGCATCCGATCAGCACCTTGGCCATCACTCGCCCATCCGCGTCATGCGATCGAGCGCGCGCATCATGCTGCGTTCAAATTCGGTGGCGGCGGGGGTGTTGGGCGCCTCCTCGGTGCGGGGGCCCATAAAGAATGCGTAGACGGTGACACCCACTGCCATGAAGAGCGAGATGCAAATGAGAAGGAAGAATAGAAAAGGGGCCATGGGACTATGCACCCAGTCCGAATGGCCGATAAGGGCGTGCAGCGGACTCTGCAATTGCGGGCTGTGCGCTTGGTGCTGGATCTTGGCGGGCCGATGAAAGCCAATGGGCCCAAAATGAGGAGGGCAACTCCAATTGAGTCGCAAGCCAAGAGTTATACGCTCCCCTGCCGAGGAAAGAGGGAAACTCTAGCAGGGGAGCGCAGCCGTGAGCGGTGATGTTCGGGCAGGTAGCGCGAATATCCTTGTTGGCAAGTTTGGCCGCCAATGAAGAACCAGTGATTTCGAAAAAGCTCCCCCGAACTGAATGTGAACAGCTCGGAGGAGAGTAACCTCTGACTGCAAGAGCGCTGGCATCAGAGGTATGGTCGTAGGGAACCGTGTGCATACTGATAGCCATTCTCGAGGGGAGGCAAGCTCTAGGGCTGCAGTTTTGGGGCTTTGGGGTTTTCAACATCAAGAGCATCACTCGCAGCGCCTTGTCTTCTGATCGTAGTGGCATCCGCCAGGGCGGCCGCAGCTAAGGGTGTCGGCGTGCCAGAAGCTGCAGGGTTGGCTAGCGATCTTGCCGGTCCAGCAATCGAACTCTGTTCGCAAGATCTGGAACTTCTGCTTGGCTGCACTGTCACTATCCAACTGCCGGCGGCTTTCGATCTTGCAGTAAGTCCTGACGAACTGCGCCGCCGCGCTTTCATTGAACTGCCGCCCTTGGCAGTCGCAAGCTTCTGCCGCGAACCGCTGGAACCGCGCGTCATTACACAGGATGCCGGCCTGCTGCGAGGTTAAGAGGGAGTGAAAGGGCTGGCGAGAGCTCATGCCGCGTTGCCACCAAGGCCCCGCACACGGGCTGCTGCTGCCCTTATAGCGGGCTGGGCGCGCTCAATGGCGCGGGTCAGTTCACTGCGCTCGGGGTCGGGCTTGGTCTCTACCGGCATCATCTGGGGGATGTTCTCGGCTCGGAATACACCGCCGCGCGCTTTGACCAGAGTTGCGTAAGCGTCGAGGCGAAGTTGAGCGTCCCCGGCATAATCGGATGGGTTGCTAACAATGGTCTTGGCAGCTGTTATGTCAGCGGTGTCGAAAGTGTGCGGTTTGGACATGATTGCCTCCTAATGTAGGGGCAAAGGTAATTCATATTTTCTGGAGTAGCAATTGTAATATTCATAAAATATGGATGATGGGTTGGTGCCGCTTAGTTTCTTGATTGCTGGCGATTGGTCGTTTGGCGTGGGGATTGGGAGAATTTGATGTGGCGAGGGCATTGGAAATAGGGGGTTAACCTACGGTATGTGCTTTTCGGGGTGCTTGGGGGGCAGCGTCAAATGTGAGTTGCCGTGCGAATTATTCCCCCTTAACCCGCGGGGGCCGATGGCGCACGCGACCCAATCGGTGCTCTCAATGTGCCCGGGGGCGTCCTGGGTGGGTGCGGATTTGAGGCTTGGTCCGATTGGGCGGGTTCAAATGTTCCTCAGTCTTCGCGGGTAATGGTGACAGTGTTGGTCGGCGTGTTTGGAGACGCGGTGGAGTGATTTTAGGGCGCGATCAGTTTTACGCTGCAGGATTGAAACATTGACACAATCGCGGGTTGTTCCTTAAATGTTCCGGAACAGGAATGGGTCAATTATGAACAAATTCATTGCTCAATCAGCTGCCCGCCTTTCACGGTTGGGAGTGAATATCAATTGGATTTTTGATCCGTTGCAGGCGTTTCGTTCATGTCTGAAAGGATCGCGAAGATAGCGCTTTGTACGTCTGCGGGAAGTTGTGAGAATTCGCCGGCCAGGAGGAAGTTGAAGTCGACGCGGTGGGCTCTGTAGAGCCACCGCATAACCTTTGTCTGGGGGTAGTTACGTGCGCGTTCGGCGTTGTTGAGTGCGGTGTTGGATGCGCCCGCTTCAGCGGCCGCGTCTGCTTGTGAAAGCCCTGTCATTAGGCGGGCAGCGCGCAGCCGAATGGCGCAGGCTTCAACGCTGTCATCGTGGCGACGGGCCAATTTCTCTTTTGTCAACAAATCCATATGTTTGGTGTACCTTACTTACAGAAAATGTGAATTTCTTAATTCTGAAATCTAGACATTCCAGATTTTCTGGAATAATGGTCGGGAATGACCACTGTTTCGACCATATGTGATACGTTGGGCCGGCGCGCGATTGCCGATCGCGTCGGGGTTGGTCTCACGACTGTCAGCAACGCCGCCACGTCCAACTGCTTCCCTGCGAAATGGTACATCCTCATCAAGGCGATGTGTGATGAAGAAGGCATCGAGTGCCCCATGTATCTCTTCAGCTTTGTCGCATCGTCGCCCGTTAATAGGCAGCAATGTGAGGCCGTCCCTTCCTCGGAGGATGCCGCATGAAGTCCGCATCAGTTTCTTTTCTTACGTTTCCGACACGCTCATCTAGTGCAGAGCTTTACCCATCTTCGCAGGCATGCGCTCAAAGGTCTCATGACAATGTTTTTGACTTGTCAGTGCGTCAGAGGAGAGCTCGTTTGGCCTTTGATCCGTATCGGATGAGGATCGAGTTCGCAGAAATTTGGGCCGACTACCTGCGCAAGCATTACGGCCGGGCCGAAACGGTTGCTTACATGTTTGGCGTAACCTTTCAGACGGCTTGCAACTGGCTTTCGGGCGTGTCTCGCCCGACGGGTGACAAGGTGATGCTTGAATTCGCGAGCCATCCTGATCGGCTCTTGGAGCATGCTCTCAAACACATGGATCGCGCAGCATGAAGCCGCGTCTGCTTTCTTATCCCCGCCGCCATTCAGTCCCATCCCAGCGGCGGGATCTGGCGTCTGCGTTTTGGCCCTCTGCCTGTGGGCCTTCTGCCGCGCGACGCCAGCCTTGTGCCCCGGATGCTTGTGTCTGCTCGCGCCGGGGCACCTTTCTCTCCCTGTTGGCTGGACCCTATCGGGCGGTTGGGTCCTGTCGACTGGTGCGCCGAGGCCCGTCCTCGATGAGGTCGGGGTACTCCTCCCTGTCCTCGGCGCACCTTTTTTATCTGCGAGGGGTGGTCGCATGAGCAAGCAAAGCCCCACCTTCGAGCTGGTCACTGACGATGAGATCGACCCGCGCAGCTGCCGCGCGCTGTGGTGCGCTGTTTTGCAAGAGTTATTTCGCCTCGCGGTAGCGCCAAGAGCTTCCGATCATGCCACTGAAACAGCAGCAGCCCGCCGCTGGTTCGGCAGCAAGGACTTCTTCATGGTCTGCTCTCTGGCCGGCGTTGATGGCACCTGGGTGCTGTGGGGCGTCCGGCGTCACCTCGAAGAGCAGGGGGTGGCGTGATGGGACGGCGGATCTACCGGGAACTTGCTACCCGTGTCGCGGAGGAGGTGAAGCCATGAAGGCCAGCTCTCTCCAGGTCGTGGACGCAGATGACATCGAGATCTATCCGATCTCTTCAACCGAACGTTTGGACTCGCATTACTTTGTGCCTTGGAACCTGAAGCGATGGCGGGGCAGCGAGTTCCGCCGCTTTGGCTATGCAGATCCCGAAGTCGGTTGGTTCGGCATGGAGCTGTTCTTTCTGGCCCAAGATGAAACTCCTATCGGCACGCTGCCTTGTGATGATGAGGCGTTGGCCTTTCTGCTGCGTATCCCGCCCACGCGGTGGCGCGAGCTGAACAGCCGGGACGTCTCGCCGTTGCACGGTTGGCATCGGGTGCATTGCGACAATGGGCAGGTGCGCTTGGCGCATCCGGTGGTCACCGAGGTGGCGCGAGAGGCCTTGGGGTCCAGAAAGCGCAATGGCGCCAGGAATGCCGACGAGCGGATGCGCAAACGCCTGGGCACGATCATCGGACATCTGAAAGCTCTGCCGGGGGCCGCGCGCATCGCGGAGATGGAAGAACGGGTGAACGCGATCAGCGATTGGATCGAGGCCCAATATCCGGGCGGGAGCGCCACGCTGAAGCGTGTCAGGGAGGCTTTGAATGACCTGTCCTCGCGGCAGTGATTTCTTCCCAAAATCTTCCGCCGGAAGAAACCGGAACTTCCTGAAGCGGTTTTTGGAAGTTTTTATTTTTTCCGAAAACCGAGCCGCTGAAAGGACACGAGAAGAAATCAAAAGAAAAAGAAACTACCGGGCGCGCCAATTTCGACCGGATGAGCCTGTGGATAAGTCGGATTGCTGAGAAGAGGGGGAAGAGCTTTGGAAGGTCAGGAACTGAAGGACGGCAAGGCGCGGGTCAGGCTCCATCTGATCGAGCCTTTGGTGAGCGGAGGCATGATGCGCAAGCGCGGTCAGAAGGTCGAGGAGCATGAGCGCTTCCTGTCGAGCCTCGAGGCGCGGCTGGCCTATATGGCGACAGACCGGTTGCAGGCCTTGGCCGAGGTGGTCGAGCGCTATGCCGGTGGGCCGCAGAAGAACATCTGGCCTGCCGAGGTGTCGATCATGAACTGGGCGCGGCGTCTGCAGGAGGCCCCGGCCAGCGAGAGCCGCCTGGTGCGCTCCTATCTGCAGTCCGGTGCGGGCGAGGCTGCGAAGTCCGGCGGCTATCTGGTTGAGCTCTTCAGCTATCTCAAGCGCTTCGGCATGCCGCCGAATGACTTCGCCATGAAGGAGATCCGGGACCGCTCGGAAGCGAACCAGCGCAAGCGGTCGCAGATCCAGCGGGAGCGCGAGGCGGGGCGGGCGAGCCCGAGCGATCTGGACTGGTTGCAGCGCTACATGGAGGCGCGGCGACGCTGCCTCGACATCATCAAGGCCAAAGAGCAGAGGACAGCAGCATGAGCGTGATTGAAGATATCTGGGCGCGGATGGAAGAGCAGGCGGAGCGGCAGGCGGCGGAGGTGGCGCGGCTCGATGCGGTGCGGGCGAAGGGCTATGTCCCGTCCGAGGTGGGGCCCGAGATCCCGGAGGCGCCGGCGCGGGGCCCGGTGCGGATGGTGGAGATGATGGCCTCCTATCCGAAGGGCGACGATGGCTTTGAGGTGAAGCCTTCCGGGTTCATGGGGCGCAAGACGCTGCAGCGGGCGGACAGCTTTGACGTGATGGCGGCGAAGGCGGCGCGTCACAAGAAGCCCGCGCCGTTCAGCCCGTCGCAGGTGGCGATGGGGCGCTTCTATCGCGACCTGGTCGAGAAGCATGCGAGTGCGGGGATGAAGTGCTCGTCTATGGAAAGCCTGTCGCAACGCGGCTCGGGCAGTGATGGCGGCGGGTATATGGATGCGGTGCTGCGGGACAGCGCGCGAATCGCGGCGCTGCACAATCGGATAGGCGATGGCTCGGCGCTGGTTGTGCGGCGCATTCGGCCTTCGGCCCGTGGCTCACGGGTCAGCATCACGGATCGGCGTCTGATCGACATCATCTGTCTGGAAGAGGGCACGATGAGTGATGTTCTGCGCGCCCATGGTTGGTCCGTGAAGTCCGATCATATCAAGGCGCTGACGCAGGCGTTGCGCGAGGCGCTCGATCGCATGATGGGGCCGGTATCGCGCACGAACTTCTCGGCTGTGCATTTTAGATAGGACGAGATTCCGGCAGCATCGAAATAAAAATATTTGACGGAAGGTTCATCAGCGGCCTATCTCTTGCTCAACATCTACAAAGGCGCCCTCGGGAAACCGAAGGGCGTCTTTCTCTTTCCCCTACGCAAAATCACAGGTGTGCGATGGCGATCCGCAAGGTCTGCTGCCGACCGGGCTGCGATGATCTATCCATCGATGGTGGCGCGCATTGTCATCGGCATGAGCAGGAGCGGTTAGACAAACAGGCTGCTCGACGTGCGCGGGCAAAGCTCGGTCGCGAGGCTCAGGCAGGCATCGAGCTGTATGCCACCCGTGCTTGGAAAGATGGCCGGCGTGCCTTCCTCGCTCGGCAAGTCACTTGCTGCGATTGTGGAGAGCTGGGCCTCGTGGTTGAGGCCACCGAGGTTGACCATATCGAGCCGCATCGCGGTGACCGGGCGAAATTCTTCGATCGAACCAATTGGCAGGCGCTCTGCAAGCCCTGCCATTCCAGAAAGACGGCCCGCGAGGTCTGGCACGGGGGGGCTATCCGAAAATCATAGCCTTTTGCCTCGGACCGGCGTGGGGACCAGTCTTTTCGCACCGGTCGAATTGGAGAAAAAAGCCCATAGTTTTAAGGGCATGAAAGGACTTGATGAGCGATGAAAGGCGCGAAACCCACACCGGCGGGCAATGTAATCCCGATGAAAGGCGACGGTGCGCGCCCTACGCTGGAAGCCCCGGGCATGTTGACCGAGCTTGGGCGCGAGGTTTGGGAAGAGCTCGCACCGGCGCTCGCTCGTATGTCGCGGCTTGAACCGCACTATCGCTATCAGTTTGCGAGCTACTGTGAGGCGGTGGCGAATTTCATTCGGGCCACCAATGACATCGAGCTCGAAGGGGCGTGGTACGAGGTGAAGACCCGCAATGGGCTTCAGAAGAAAAAGACTGCCGCCTGGGGAGCGCAGCAGGAAGCGATGAACCAGATGCGGCGCGACTCGGCGCTGTTCGGCCTCACCCCGGTTGATGAATCGCGTGTGGGGTCGGACGGCCAAGGCGATCTCTTTGATAAGTTGATGCGCCAGCTCAAGGGCAAGTCTGCTGATGGATCCGATTGATCACCCTGTCAGCCAGTATGCTGTCGAGGTTGTCGAGGGGAATGTGGTCGCAGGCGAGATGGTGCGGTTGGCTTGCGAGCGCCATCTGCTCGATCTCGAGACGGCCGGCGAACGCGGGTTCTATTTCGACTGTGAGGCAGCATCGACGATCTGCAATTTCGCGGGGATGCTGCACCACACGCAAGGCCCGTTGGCTGGCCAGCCGATGACCTTACAGCCGTGGCAGGTGTTTCGGCATGGTTCGGTTTTCGGCTGGAAACAAAGCGAGTCGGGGCTTCGCCGCTTTCGCGACACCTATCACCAGGTGGGGAAGAAAAACGGCAAGACCACCGACACCGCAGTGCCGATGCTCTTTACTCAGCTCTTCGACGGGGAAGCGGCACCCGAAGGCTATTGCGCCGCCACGACACGGGATCAGGCGGGGCTTCTGTTCAAAGGGCTAAAGCGGATTATCAAACGCTCGCCGTTTTTGCCGCATTTTATGGAGGCTCATCGGCACATCATCGAGACGGGCAAGACGGATGGCTCGATCCTCTGCCTGTCGCGGGATGGCAATTCCTCGGACGGGATCAACCCGAGCTTTTTGGCCCGTGATGAGATGCACCGTTGGACCGATCGGGAGCTGGCCGAGACCATCGTGGAATCGATGATCGCGCGATCGCAGCCCATCGATTGGGTGATCACGACGGCTGGACAAAACCGAAAGAGCCTTTGCGGCGAGCTGCGCGACTATGCTGAAAGCGTGCTGCGCGGCAAGGTCGAGGATGACGCTTTCTTCGCCTATGTGGCTGAGCCACCTGCTGATGCAGATCCTCTCGATCCGGAAGCCTGGGCGATGGGCAATCCGAACCTTGGGGTGAGCAAGCCGCTCGCGCAGGTGCGGAAGGCTGCGGAAAAAGCCTCGATCATTGCGGGGCAGATGCCGAACTTCAAACGGTTCCACATGAACCTTTGGACGGAGGGTGCTGAGGCATGGATCGAACAGGCGGCTTGGGATCGGGGCTTGGCCGTGGCGCCTTTCAAGCCAAGCGATCTATTTGGCCGCAAGGCTTGGGTCGGGCTCGATTTGTCGAACAAGGTCGACACGACTGCTATCGCCATGGCGGTGCCGATCGAAGAGAAGATTTATGTCTGGGTATGGACCTTCCTGCCCTCGGGCGAGGCTGGCTTTATCAAGCGGGCGCAGACCGAGAAGCGCGAATACGTTGCTTGGCGCGATCAGGGGTGGCTCGAGGTCCATCATGGCGGGGTGATTGACGAGGGACAGATCGTCAATCGGCTCGCTTGGATCCGGGAAAAGTTCGATCTTCAGGAGGTGGCCTTCGATCCCTGGGGGATGAAAGACCTCGCGAACACGCTCGACGGGATGCGGTTTCCGATGGTCGAACACCGTCAGGGCTTTGCCAGCATGTCGGGGCCCATGAAACGGGTCGAGGAGCGGGTGGCGCAAAACAGATTGCGACATGCCGGCAACCCGGTGCTGGCCTGGCAGGTGGGCAATGTCCATCGGGATGAGGATGCGGCTGAGAACATCAAGCCGAACAAGAAGAAGAGCCAAGGCCGCATCGATGCGGCGGTGGCAATGATCATGGCTGTCGGACGCGCGACGGCAAACGAAACCAAGAAGAAGCGGTCGGAGGTTGGATCGATATGAGCTTGCTGGATCGCATCATAGGCCGTGGGGGCGCGAAGAGCGCCGCGCGGGTCGAGCCGCCTGTCGTGGCGGCCGCGTCTGGGGAAAGCGGGACCATGTCACCAGATCCATGGCTGGGCCAGTGGATCGGCGGATCGCAAAGCCGGGTCAAAACCTTGCCGCGCGTCACCCCTGAACTCGCGCAGCGTCACGCGACAGTCTTCGCCTGTGCCAATATCATCGCAGGTGACCTGTCGAAGCTGCCGATGCATGTCATGCAGAAAGACAAGACAACGGGCCGTTTGGTGCGCGTGACCGAGCATGCGCTGGACTATCTGCTCAATGTGGAAAGCACATTTGGCGTACCGGCTATCGGGACACGGTTCTGCCTGGTTTACTCCTTTGCGCTGCGCGGCAATGCCCATGCTTATGCGCCGCGGGATGGGGCGGGCCAGCCGCTCTTCTTCGAGTATATCCACAACGATCGGTGCCATATTCTCCGGGATGGCCGGGCGCGGTTCTATGATTTCGAGGACGGGGCAGGGGTATCTCGCCGAGTGCCGGCGAGATCGATGGTGCATCTGCGTTATCTGGCAACCGATGGCTGGACCGGGCGCAGCCCTCTCAGCGTGGCAGCCGAGTCGGTTGGGCTCGCGCTGGCTGGGCAGGAGGCGGCAGCGCGGACAGCCTCGGGCACTCAGTTGCGCGGCTATGTGAAGTTGGAAGACAATTTCGAGAATGAGGAAGCTGCGACACGCGGCATAAAGCGCATTCGGGCCATGATGCGGGATCCGGACGCTGAAGGATGGCCGGTAATCGGTCCTAATGATGATATCGAAACGCTGGATATTTCCGCCGCTGATCAAGAGCTGCTCGCCAGTCGGAAATTTGACCGCGAGCAATTGGCGGCCATGTATCGAATGCCACCGTCCAAGCTTCAGATGCTTGAGTATGGCGTGAAGGCAAATGGCCAGCAGCAGGCCATCGACTACAAGACAGACTGCCTCACCCACTGGGGCAAGCCGGTCGAGGATTACATGGAGATCGGACTGCTGACGCGGGCCGAACGCGAGCGGGGTATTCACCTGGTGCATGATTACGATGCCCTCATGGAGGCGACCATGAAGGAGCGCTATGAGGCCACCGCCAAAGCCGTGGGCGGGCCGTGGCTCACGGTCAATGAAAACCGCATCGCCGAGGGGCGCGAGCCGATCGACGGCGGCGATGTTCTCTATCCACCGTCGAACATGACGCGCGACGATACGGCCAAACCCAAAGAGGGGGACGACGAATGACCCATAATTTGAACGCGGCACCATTCATGGCGTCGAGCATCGGCGCGCATCTGGGCGGCCAGATCATGGCGCTTGATTTTGAGCGCGGCCATCTTCTGTTGTCTGAGGTGTGGCCGGATCGCTCGACTGATCCGGCGGCAGGCCCCGTGATGGCCGGTGGCCCGGTGGAAATCCGGCGTGGCGAGCGCTTTGCTGTCTCGCGCCGTGTTGCTGTGATGCCCATTCGGGGCATTCTCACACCGGATTCGGAGGTGCTCGAGCGGTATTTCGGCTGGGCTACCTATCAAGGCATAGAGGCCGCTTGCGCCGAGATCGCAGCAAATGAGGATGTTTCTGCCGCTGTTCTCGACGTCAACAGTCCCGGCGGCATGGTGATGGGGCTCGAAGGCGCGGCGCAAGCCGTGGCCGCGCTGGCTGCGATCAAGCCGGTGCATGTTCTGGTCAATCCGATGGCGGCTTCGGCGGCCTATTTCATTGCCTCGCAAGCCAGCGACATCACGATGATCCCGGGCAGCGAACTTGGCAGCATTGGTACCATGCGCAGCTCGGTATGGCCGGTGAAGCCCGACAATTGGGGCGATCAATGGGGCGTGCATCTTTCCTCGCATGCTCGCGCCAAGAACCCGAACCCGACCAGTGAAACGGGCCTTGCCGAAATTCAGCGCAGCCTCGATGAGGCAGAGGCGGCCTTTCTCGATGCGGTAGCGACGGGGCGCGGCCTCGATCGTGCGGGGCTCCCCAAGCATCTTTCGGTGACCGATGATGAAGCCGATGGCGGAGCAATGTATCGCACCGACCAGGCGCTGGCGCGCAATCTGGCCGACGGCGCCGAGACGCGTGCGGCCTTCTATGAGCGAGTGCTGTCCGCCTATGCGGGTCAACCCGGCGCGACTGGCGCGCGGGCTCTGAGCGCGTCGGCGCGGGCCCGGCTGGCGCTCGCAATCTCCAACACCTGAATTTCACGCGGGGCAACCCGAGTGCGACCAGCCCGGCCGGCCATGCTGGCGGGGTGTTTACCCGTGGGCCGCGTGAAGCGGCCACCACCCTTCAAAGAGGATACAGCCATGAAGGACATCAACGATCTGCGCCAGGCGCGCAGCGCGGCGGCCACGGCCATGAAGGCGGCAGCCGCAAAGCTCACCGAACTCGATGAGGCCGACACGCCCGACGAGGCAGCGATTGCCACGGCGCAGGGTGAGTTCGACACCGCTGAGGCGGATTTCAAAAAGGCCGATGGGGCCCTGAGGCGCGCCGAAAGCGTCGAGGCCGCGCAGGCAGCCGCTGCGCGTGGGGGTGATGAGGCCACCGGTGGCGGCACGTCCTCGCCGATCACCGCTGCGGCGCGTCCGCAGTCCGAGGCAGATAAGGCCATGGGCGTTGGCTTCATCGTGGGGGCTCTGGCCATTCACAAGGGCGATCGTGCGGGCGCTGCCGGCTATCTGGATCAAGAAGGCCATTCCGGCATTTCCGCCGTGCTCTCGGGCGCGACCGCGAGCGCTGGCGGCGTGACCATTCCGCAACCGCTGGCCCAAGAGGTTATCGACCTGCTGCGGCCCAAGGTGGTGGTGCGCAAGGCGGGCGCGCAACCCTCGCCGATCCCTGCGGGCAAGATGCGTCATGCGCGTTTGGCCAGCGGTGCGACTGCGGGTTATGGCACGGAGGCAGCGGCCATCGTTGAATCGGAGCCGAGCTTCGACAATGTCGATATGGCGTTCAAAAAGCTGACGGCACTGGTGCCGATCTCGAATGATCTGCTGCGCCAATCGGCCGTCGCCATGGCGCGTGTCGTGCGCAATGACGTGGTCATGCAGATGGCGGCGCGCGAAGACATCGCCTTCCTGCGCAATGACGGCACGAGCGGCACGCCGAAAGGCCTCAAGAGCTGGTGCCTTGCCCCCAACTGGAAGGTTGAGACCGCGAAAACCGCTGACGCTGTCGAGGCGCTGATCAATTCGTTGGTTAACCTGGTCGAGGATGCGGATGTTTCGATGATGGCTCCGGGCTGGGCGATGCGTGCCAGCACCAAGAACTTCCTTGCTGGACTGCGTGACGCCAATGGCTATCCGCTCTATCCGTCGATCGACAAGACCGGCGAGCTGAAGGGCTACCAGATCTTCACCAGCTCGCAGATCCCGAACAACCTCGGCGCCGGGTCCGACACCGAGATCACCTTCGCGGATTTCTCGGAGATCATGATCGGTGACGCGTTGAACCTGACCATCGCGACCAGCGACCAGGCGACGTTCGTCAACCAGTCCGGGGATCCGGTGTCGGCGTTCCAAAACGATCTGACCCTGATGCGCGCCATCAGCGAGCACGACCTCGCGCCGATGCATGACGCGGCGATCTCGGGGGCCACGGTCACCGGCTGGTCGATCTAAGCCGCATTTGAGGCCCGTATCGGACGGGCCCAGAACCAACCGCCGCTCCGGTATTCCGCCGGGGCGGCTTCCCTCATGAGAAAGGATAGCCCGATGGCTGATAAAGTGACGCTGAAATGCACCCGGACGCACGGGCGCTGGAACAAAAACGATGTCGCCTCCTTCGACCCGGAGAAAGCGAAAACCCTGACCGGCGGCAAGAAGCCCGCGTGGGTGCAGTGTGAACCCGATGCTGCTGATGAAGTCGACGATGGCAAGGACGGCAAAGGCGGTTCCGGTGGTGCTGCCAAAAAAGCAGCTCCGACCGCCTGATCTAAAAAGCAATTGAGGGGGCGGCAATGAAGGCGCTGGATACTATCACGGCTGCGGTGGTCGTGGCCGATTTCAAGCGGTCACGTCACATCGAGACAGATGAGACAGCAGACGATGCGCTGCTGGAAGGCCTGTTGGCCGCTGCTCAGGCCGTGGTGGAGACCGGCACCAACCGCCCCCTTACAGCCCGTTCGGTCGAAATCACGTTTCGTGCCGTTGGCGGATTGCGCTGGTGGTTTCCCTGCGCCCCGGTGGACGCGGTGACCAAGATCGAATGGCAGGATGGGTCGACATGGGTTGAGCTGCCGCTCGCCGATGTGGCGCTCGAGCAAGGTGATGATGAGCCGCAATTGGTCTTCGCCTCTGGCTTTTGGTCCTCTGTTTCCGACGGGGCTGCCGTGCGCGTGACTGCCGAGGTCGGAGCGGATGAGGTGCCCCAACCCTTGCGCGAGGCGATCATCCTGATCGCGGGCGATTGGTATGAGGCAGGGATCAATCCCGACAAGGACAAGCGCGAGATGGTATCGTTTGGCAGTCGCATCCTGATGCGCCAAAGCCGGTATTCCCGCCCAGTCGAATGGGCGGCGGCATGAGCCGAGTGCGGTTTGATCGCCGGATACAGGTCCGCCGCTTCAACTTGGTCGATGATGGGTTCCAGTCGATCGAGGACTATGCGGACTACGGTGACCCTATTTGGGCGGCACGCGTGGATATGAACGCATCTGAGAAGGCCGATGCAGGCTGGGTCAACGCCACCTTGGCCACACGTTTCGTGGTCAAATCCACGTCATTCACGCGCGATCTGACGGCGAAGGATCAAATTGCTTCTGGCGGCCTCGAATACGAGATTATCGGGATTTCTGAGGTCGGGCGGCGTTATCAACTGCAGATCGACTGTGTCGCGTTGGCTAAGCAATGAGCGTGTCTTTCAAGATTGAGGGGCTGCGGGATCTCGATGCCCAGCTGGAAAAACTGAGCAAAAGTGCAGGCAAGGGTGTTCTTCGCCGGACATTGCGAGATGCTGCCGAGCCTTTGGCTGAAAAGGCGCGTGCGATTGTACGCAAGAAAAAAAGAGCGCTGGAAAAGTCGATCACGATCAGCACCAAGCTGGACGAGCGGCAAGGCCGGATGCATCGGCGCATGTTCCGCGATGACAAGGCTTCGGTCGAAATGTTCGTGGGCCCGTCATATGAGCTCGGCGACGGTGGCCGGCACGGGCACTTGGTCGAGTTCGGGACCGCGCCGCATATTGTGGGCGGGGTATTCAAAGGCGCGCGGCATCCCGGTACCGCGCCGCAGCCCTTCATGCGACCCGCTTGGGATGCTGATCAGCAGCAGATGCTTGAGCGGCTGAAAGCCAAGCTATGGGACGAAATTCAGAAGAGTGTTGCCCGAGCCGAGCGCAAAGCCGCCCGGCGGGCCGCTAAAGGATAAACCACAATGGAAGAACTCATTCGCGCCCTGCTGTTGGCTGACAGCGGGGTCTCGGGGCTTGTCGGCACCACGGTGAACTATGGGGAGCATCCGGCGGGTAAGCCGCTGCCAGGCGTTCTCCTGACCGTGATCAGCGACACGGGCGGCTATTTGGTCAATAAGCCGGGCGGTCTCGATCTGGCCCGGATCCAGGTCGACTGCGATGCGCTGTCCTATCGAGAAGCAAAACAGATTTCCCGTGCCGTGCGTGCTGCTCTCAGCGGCCATGCCGGTGGCGGGATCAAGGGTGTCTTTCATGCGAGTACGCGTGACAGCCACAAGGGTGGGTCGAACGAGGTCAGCCAGCCTTATCGCGTCTCGCTCGATTTTCACATCACTTACTCAATCTAGGAGGCTCCTATGAGCAGCAAACAGATCATCGCCTATGGGGCGAGCGTCGAGCGTTCGACGGATGGCGGCACGACCTGGGACGCGATCCCCGAATGCAAGGGCATTGCCGTGCCAACCACCGCGCAGGATTATCAGGACGTGACCAGCCTCGACAGCGTCGACGGGTTCCGCGAGTACATCCCGGGCCTCAAGGATGCCGGCGAGATCTCGGTGCCCTGTGGCTATACCTCGGCGGGCTATGAACAGCAGCTGGCCGACAAGGCGCTCGGCACACCGATCATGTATCGCACGACGCTGGTGCCTGCGGTTGATCAGAGCACGGGCGACGTGTTCGAATTCTCGGGATACCCGACGCCCGTGCCCGAAGGTGGGGATCTCGGTGCGCCGGTCGAGATGAACATCAACATCCGCACAACGGGTGCGGTGACCTGGACGAAAGGCACCGCAGCATGAGCGCGCGTCGCGGCACCGTATCTTTCGAAGCTGGGGGCGTGTCCTACAGGGCGCGCCTCTCGATCAACGCCATGTGCGATTACCAGGACATGGCAGGCGAAACCGTCATCGATTTCTATGCGGCTCTCGAGCGGGGGGATACAGATGTCAGGAAAATTCGCAATCTGATGTCTATTGCCATTGAGGGCGATCACAGCCTCGAAGAGGTTGGCGACATCATGTCAGAAATGGGCATGGATGAGGTTGGTCGGGTTCTTGGCGAGATGGCCACGGCCGCGTTCCCCGAGGCCCAGGGGAGCGCCTCGGGAAACGGGAAGGCGGGCAGCAAGGCCCGCAAGGCGAAACCCGTCGCGACCTGATCGACGCCCTGCTGACAGCCTGGCTCGAGGCAGGGCGCGATTACGATCTATTCTGGCATCTCACCCCGCGCGAGATCTCCAAGATCTTGCAAGGTGAGGCGCGGCGGATCGAGACAGAGCATCGGCTGGCGCGGATGCGCAATTACGAGATGGCGCAGCTCATTAGCTTCGCCTTCCATGATCCCAAGAAGATGCCGAAATTCGAGGACAGCACCGAAGGCCGTAAGGCCATCTCCAACGAGGTGGCCAATGCGAAGGTGCGCGGGTTCCTCATTTCTCTGTCGCAGAAGAAGACGGCGGGACGGGGGTAGCCCGTCCCGCCCCACAGCCTCACCCCGGGGCCCAGACAATCGGAACATTCCATGAGCCAATCGGTCATCGGCGCGCTACGCGTCAATCTCGGCCTCGACAGCGCGCGGTTTGAGAAAGGCGCAAAGCAGGCGCAAAAGCAGCTGCGCGTCATGCAGAACCAGTTCAAGGCGGCAGCGGCGGGCGCGACTGTCGTGGCGACAGGTCTCACAGCGCTGACGCTTTCGACGGCGCGCTCGGCGCGCGAAATCTCTGGTCTGTCCAAAATGGCCGGTGCCGCGCCGGTGCAGTTTCAGCGTTGGTCTGCGGCGGCCCAGTCTGTTGGCGTCGAGCAGGACAAGCTCGCCGATATTCTCAAGGACACACAAGATCGCGTCGGTGACTTTGTGGCCACCGGCGGCGGCCCCATGGCGGATTTCTTCGAGAACATCGCACCCAAAGTGGGCGTGACCGCTGCCGAGTTTCAAAAGCTATCCGGGCCAGATGCGCTGCAGCTTTATGTCTCGAGCCTGGAAAAGGCCGGGGTGAGCCAGCAGGAGATGACCTTCTATATGGAGGCCATGGCGTCTGATGCCACCGCTCTTGTGCCGCTGCTGCAGAACAATGGTGCTGAGATGGCGCGGCTCGGTGAGCGGGCCGAGGGGCTCGGTGCGATCCTCGATGACAAAACGCGCGCCTCGCTTGCGAATGTCGATCTGGCCTTTAGGGATGTCGGGCTGGCCATGACCGGCCTCAAGAATGAGATTGTGAGCGGCGTGGCGCCGACCCTGACCGCGCTGGCACAGAGCTTCACAGCATCGCTGCAGCAGGGCGGCGCGCTGCGCAATGTGATCAATTTCATCAAGGACAATCTCAATGAGCTGGCGGGGATCGCCTCTGTCGGCGCGGCGGTGTTTGCCACGCGCTATGTCGGGGCTCTTGTGCTGGCCAAGGCCGCCACGTTTTCGTTCCGAGGGGCGTTGATCGCGCTTCGCGGTGCGCTGATCTCGACAGGCATCGGCGCGCTGGTCGTGGGTGCCGGCATCCTTGTGGGGAAATTCTCGGAGCTGGTCGTGGCCACGGGCGGCTTTGGCGCAGCGATGAGCCTTCTCAAGGACGTCGCGGTCGAAGTGAGTGGGCGCATCGTGACCTATTTCGAGGGCATGAAAATGCGGCTCAAGGCGGCTTGGATGAATATCCGGGCGACGGCGGTGTCGAGCTTTGCAGGGATCATCGAAAAGGTTCTGGAAGCGGTGAACAAGGTCGTGGGTGCGTGGGCGGGTGCCGCCAAGGCCGTGGCCGCCGGGTGGAAGACGATGCCCGACGTGTTCAAGCGCCTCGGGGCTCAGGCCGTCAATGGGCTGATCGATATTCTGAGCACAGGGATGCAAGGCGTTCTGGCGCCAATCAATGCGCTGCGTGAGGCGGTGGGCAAAGACCCGATCAAATTTAGCGCCCTCGACCGGTTCAAGCTTGATGTGGGGGATGCCGTCGATGTGCTCGGCGAGGTCAAAGGTGCCTTCACCGATGCGTTCAATGCCGACTACATCAACACCTCTGGCATCCCGGACGCCATGCGTGGCGCGGCGGATGATCTGCGTGCCAATGCCGAGGGCACCGCGAGCTATGGCCGCGCCTTGCAAGGCCTTGCCGGGCGCCCGCTGACCTCTGTGCAAGCGCTGCGCGATGCGATGAGTGCCGCGAAGACGGAAGCAGAAAGCGCCGATGCCGGTGTCGATGGTTTGAATAAAACCATGGGCGATCTTGGCGGCGGTGTCGGGCAGGCGGGCAAGGATGGTGGAAGCGCGGGCCGCGCGGCCAAGGCAACCAAGGAATTGGCCGATGAGATCGAGCGCCTCGAGTTCGAAGCGGATCCCGTCAAGAAGTATAACGCCGAGATTGCACATCTGAACAAGCTTCTCGACGCGGGCTTGTCGCAAGGTGCCTATGACAAGGAAGTCGCCAAGCTCAATGATGAACTGGCCGATCAGCTGCCATTGATGGGCGATATCTCTGACGCCTGGGGTGACTTCATTGGGCGCGGTTTCCGGGATTTCAAAGGCTTCGCCAACGACATCCTCGACAGTTTCAAAAACCTCATCACACAGATGATTGTGACGGCTGCGCGCAATCGGATCGTCATAGGCCTCGGGCTGAGCACAAATGGCGTGGCAGGAGCCGCCCAAGCTGCCATTGGCGGCGGTGGTGGCGGCGGGGGCGGCGGCGCCGGTGGTCTTCTGGGCAGCTTTGGTGGCATCGGAAGCGCGTTCATGAGCGGCTTCGGCAATACCATTGGCGCAGTCTTCGGCGCGGGCGGCGGGATTGGCATGGGGCTTGCCTCGATCGGCGGCCAGATAGGTGCGGCAATTGCCGCCCCGACCCTGACCTCGATCGCTGGCGCGATTGGCGCAGCTGCTCCGGTGATCGGGGCCGTGGCGTTGGCTGCAACTGCGCTCAGCAAAGCATTCAGCCGCAGCTATTATGGCAGCGGTGTGCGCGGCAGTCTTGGCGCCGATGGCGCCGATGTGCAGTCTTTCGACTTCTACAAGGGCGGCGCGTTCAAAAGCTCGAAGACGGTTTACAAGCCGCTCGAGGAAGAGATGCAGCGCATGCTCGACGATACCGCGATTGGCTTAGCTGACACCGTAAGAAGCATGGCAGATACGCTCGGCCTCGCCTCAGATGCGATCGATGGCTTTGCCGGTGAGGCCTTCACGATCTGGGCCAGCGGGCCTCATGCGGAAACGCTGGAAGAGAACCTGCAGGCCGAACTCGACAAGCTGGCAATCGGCATGGCTGATCGGGTGCTGACCAGCGATGAGTTCACCCGTGCCGGTGAAAGCTCTTTCGATACCTTGGAGCGGCTGAGCTCAAGCTTGGCGAATGTGAACGGAGCGTTCGACCTGCTCGGCCTGCAGCTCAAGGACGTGGGGTTGATCGGGGCGGATGCGGCGAGCAGCCTGGTTGACCTCTTCGGCGGTCTGGAAGGGTTCACCAGCAGCACGGCGGCATATTACCAAGGCTTCTACAGCGATGCAGAGCGGACGGCCAAAGCCACGGAATTGCTGTCCGCGAGCCTTGCGGATCTCGGGATCGATGCCCTGCCGCGCACGCGCGCCGCTTTCCGGGCTCTGGTGGATGAGGCCAACAGCCTCGGCGATGATGAGCTGACTGCTGAGCTCATCAAGCTTGCCCCGGCCTTTGCCGAGATCGTGCAAGGCGCGGATGCTCTGACCAACAGTCTCGCTGACAGCCCGCTCTATCGCACCTCGGCAGACGCGGCCTATGCGGCCTCGGCCGATGGGTATCGTGCGACGCTCGAGGAAATCCGTGCGGCAGAGGACACGAATGATCTGCTGCGAGATGTGGTGCGGGCCATTCAAGAGGGCAACATCAACAACGCCCGGCTTTCCGACAAGCTCTATCAGGAGACCCGGCGGGCGAACCTGGGGGTGACGTCATGAAGGTACTGATCCCGTTTCAGGTCACCGAGGCCACGCTGACCGACATCAACATCCCAGAGGATGATTATGCCGAGTGGAGCGGTGCCACGACTTATGCGCGGGGCGCTATGGTGATCAGCACCGCGACACATTCCGTCTATCGCTCACTGACGTCCGACAACACGGGCAACAACCCCGATCTTGAGATGGCAGCTCTCGCCGATCCGCTGATCGAAAATCCCGATCCGCAAAACTGGCAGCTGATCAGCGCGACGAATCCCTGGCGTCTCTTCGACCAAAAGCCATCGCGCATCGCCAGCAACCCCGGATCGATCCAGGTCGAGCTCACGCCGAATGAGTTCATCGGCGGAATTGCCGGGTTCGAGATCCTCGCAAGCGAGGCTCGGGTGGAGGTCTATTCCGGCGCCGAGAAGCTCTATGATGAAACGGTCGAGATGCAGGACAATTCGGCCATCATCGATTGGCTGGCGTATTTCACCGAGCCAATCACGCCGCTCACTGAGTTCGTCCTCACCGATCTGCCGGTGCTCGGCACGCCGCGGATCGTGGTGACGCTGAGCCGGTCGGTGGGCGATGTGCAGGCGGGGCAGATCGTCTTTGGCCAGCTGACCGAGATGGGCCAGACGAAACAGGACGGCACCGGGTTCTCCGGGCTCGATTTCTCATATGTGCAGGTCGATGACTACGGCGATTTGGAGACGGTGCAGCGCCCGGCCACGCGCGTGTTCGATTTCAGTATTTCGGTCGACCGATCCCGCCTCTTCGCTCTTGTTCAGTCGTTCAAGCGGCTGCGCGGCGGTGTGCCGGCCGTCTGGATTGCCAGCGATCGTCGCGAGTTCGCGGCCATCGGTTACGGGTTCTATCGCGGTTACCGCGAGGTCTATGTCGGCGCGGATTACGCCGAAATTGCAATCGAAGTTCAAGGAGTTGTCTGATGTCTAAACCCGTCAAGCCTGTCGTGCCACCCCCGGCGCTGCGTAGTGAGCCGGACACGTTCAAAGATCGGGCCGAGGCCAATATCGAGTTCTTCGAGCCGTTGGTCGAGTACATGGATGACGTGGCCGATTTTGTGGATGAGCAGGCGGATGCGGCAGTGGCAGCGGCGCAGGCCGGTGATTTGCCGCCGATTGCGGGCAAAGCGCTTCAGCTTCTTCGGGTCAATGCAGGCGGGACGGCGCTGGATTTTCAGGCGGTGATGTCCGGACCTACCGACGCCACTGCAGGGCGCATCCCCGTAAATCACCTCAACGGAATATTTGGACTGGGGGCGGCGGGGAACCCCCCTGTCAGCTCAGACCTACTGACGACGACCACGCCGGTCAGTATCGTTAGGGTGGAACCCGGCACGGCCAACAAACCTTCGGGGGTGACCTACGGGGTGGCCTGGTACGGCAAGATTAACGCCAGCGATCCGGCGATCCTTCTACTGGATCAGGTCACTGGAGAGATATGGACCCTAACCAGATACTCCAGTGTGTGGGGAAGTTGGGTAAAGCAACTTTCGAGGCAGGACATAGCCACCCAGCTTGAGGCCGAGGCCGGGGCAGACAACACCAAGGTGATGACCCCGCTGCGGACCAAGCAGGCGGTTATTGCAAAACAGGCCGTTAAGGCGTGGGTGAATTTCAGCGGCACTGGCAGCGTAGCAATTCTTGACAGCCACAATGTCTCAAGCATCACCGATAACGGGACGGGCGATTACACGATCAACTTTGCCACAGCACTGGAAAGCGCGAACTACGCATTTGTTGGTTCTTGCTCGTCTTCGGGCGGGGAGGTTTTGGCCTTGTGTTTGCAGGGGGGGTATTCGTCTGCGCCAACTTTGAAGACGGCCAGCCAAATTCGCCTTCATGCGCTCAATGCTCCGTTCCGATCCGCCGCAGACGCGCAGAATGCATCTGTGATCATTGTCCAATAGGAGTAACCCCATGAGTGATCAGCGCATTATTTTTATGAACGATGATGGGCGGTTGTCCGTCCTCATTCCGGCGAACTGCGGTCTCTCTCTCGAAGAGATTGCGGAAAAGGATGTGCCCCCCCGGCAGGTTTTCGTGAAGACAGGCGAGGGCGTGGTGACACAGGAAGACATTGACGGCGGGCTGGTGGAAGAAGGCGTCACAGTCGGTAGCACTTATGACAAAGGTCATTTCGAGGCCCGACCCCGGCCTTATAGAATAGTTGAGGCGTCCGAAATCCCGGTCGACCGCAGCGCTCGTAATCTTTGGTTTGTCGATGAGGCAGATTTGATCGAGGGAGCGAGCAAATGATCATCAAAATCAGAAACGGTAATGGTGAGGCGCTGGCTGCTGAGCGGGCGGGAATGGTGGTGAGCCGCTTTCAAGCAAAGGCCGCGATGCTGGAGGCGGGAATCCTTGAGAAAGTCGAGGCCATCGTAGAGCAGGGAGACCAAGTGTTTCGTTTGGCCTGGAGCGAGGCAACGGAATTTCGTCGCACTAGTGCCGCTATCAACAGCTTAGGCGAGGCTTCTGGTCTGACGCAGGAAGACCTCGATGAGCTGTTTCGCGCGGCAGCAAAAATCGAAGTGTGATGGACTGGACCGCGATCATCGATCAGCTCGGCGGGGGGTTGTCCTCAGCCGTCATCGCCGGGCTGGCATGGGCGTGGGTGCGCGAACGCAATAGGACCGAGGCGCTGACAGATCGCCTGATCGAGCAGAGCAATGATCACGCCAAGGATGCAGTGCGGCGCGAGCAGGATGTGCTCAGCACCCTCAAGCAATTGGAGCAGGCCATCAGGGGGCGTTCGCTATGATCCGGCTCCCCTGGAAGGCCAGAAAGAAGATCCGGGAATCAGCCGAGAAACTCGCGCTCGAAGAGCGCCGGTTGGCTCTGATCAAACAGCAGCGCCAAAGCCTGCAACGTGCACTCGATGAGCTTCTCACCCTCAAAGCAAAGGAGCCTCGGAATGCTGGCGACCCTTAATCTCTTTCTGGCCGCCATTCTGCTGTGTGCCGGTGTTTTGGCCGCGCGGGGCTTCATGCCGCATCTCGATTTCTGGGGGCGCAGCGCCGCCGGTTATCTGGCACGCGGGCTTGCTATCTGTGCGCTCTCTGCCTTTCCGCGCCTTTTCGTTTGGGATGTCGCTTGGCGGATCAACGCGGATCTCGTCATGCGCGTCGGGCCCGGGCCGATCAATCTGGTGGTCAATCTGATCTTGCTCATCGGCCTCTGGCACATCCTCAAAGCGCGGCACCTGACAATTCCTGAGCCGCACCGAGGGCGATACTCGATTTTCACCGCGCCGTTCTATCCCGGATGCGTGTTCACCAAGCCCAGATGGAGGCGCAAATGAAGGAATTTTTCGACACAATCCGTCCGTTGTTCCGGCGCATGAGCCAGGATCAGGTTGATGGGTGCAACACACTCTTGGCCGCCACTGATGGGCTACACATCACCTTTCGGTCCTACCTTCTGGCGACCACCTTTCATGAAACCGCCAACACCTTGCAGCCGATCACGGAGCGCGGTGGGCGGCGCTACTTCGACAAATACGAGCCATGGGGGCGGATCGGGCCGCGCCTTGGCAACACAGAGCCCGGCGACGGCTGGCGCTACCGGGGGCGTGGATATGTCCAGATCACCGGGCGGCGCAATTACGCTCTCGCTTCGCGTGTTCTGGGTATAGATCTGATCGGCAATCCCGACCTGGCGCTCGAGCCCTCGATCGCGGCGAAGATCCTTGTGCGTGGTTGCTGTGATGGATGGTTCACGGGCAAGGCGCTCCATGACTATCTGCCCGGCGACTATTTGAACGCGCGCCGGGTGGTCAACGGCACCGACCGGGCCCGAAAGATCGCCGGTTATGCCGAGACCTTCGAGGCCGCGATCGAGGCGATGCGCGGCGCGGCCTCTCCGCCCACCACGGCTTTCGGCCGATGATTACCCGCTATGCACTCATCGCCGCGCTGGCCGCCGTTCTGGGGCTCGGCGCGGCCCTCTGGTGGCAGTCTGGCACCGTCGACCGCCTGCGCGACGATAAAGCCCGCCTGACGCGCTCTGTGACGGCTCTCGAGCAATCCCGCGCGCAAGCTCGCGCCGCTGCTGATGTGGCCCGCGCCGAGGCCGCGCGACAGGCCGCCGCCGCCGCCGAATATGAGCAGGTCAAAGACGCTTTCCGAAAAGGAGATTTCGATGCGCCGCTTCCTGACGATTTCCGCGCTCTTCTGGGTCGCATCCTGCACGCCCAGGATTGAATATCGCAATATCGTTCCCGATGTGCCCGAGCCGCTGCGCCAGCCGGTCACGGTGCCCGAGCGGCGTGCCGAGACGCTGGCCGATGTTGGGGTGATCCTGACCGACCATGTGCAGGCGCTCGATCGAGCCAATGGGCAGATCATCGCGACAGATTGCATCCTCGACGCCGTCGAGGAGGGGCAGCCCGCACAGGTGTGTTTGGAGCCAAGCAGAAATACTTCAATGACCCTTGAAAACATGAGTAATTGAACTATCGGGGTTAAAAATGGTGACGTCTAGCTGAACCAATCTAGCTTCTAGGAGTTGAGCTATTGTGCACCCCGGGAGAGATCGATGATCAAGTACGTCGCAGAGTTCGAACGTGAGCCAAGAATTCTCGTGGACGACGGCATCGAGATTATTGACTTGTTGCCGATAGCGCGCCTCGTACACGAGCAGGCAGGGTTTAGTTCAAAGCTCTCCGACAGAGAAGCTGCGGTGATCGCTCGCGAGCGGTTCTTTTTGTATGCAAGATATCAGGATCCTGGCGTTGAACCTCACTACGACCTTCAAGATGAGGATAGGCTCCTAATCGAGCGCATCCGTGATTGGGCCATGTGGTTTCAAGCCTATCGAATTTTAGATCGCACTTGGTTCAAAAAGTATCGCTTCGTGGTTTGTGATGAACCTTGCGAGGCAAGTCGGGCGCTTTGTTGTCGCATACTAAGAGGCAACGCTCTTTCGCCTTTACCACTGCCGCAGTGCCGTAAGAAATGTGGTTGTCGATATGATCCTGCTTAGTTGCGATCACCAGTGTTCTGGTTGCCATCTTCTTCGGATTGCTGCCGAAAATAGTCTCTGGCTTTTTCGGTTAAGCCGTATCTCTCAACGTACTCCATCACTACGTCCTCCAACGACAGCTTAGGCCCGTTGCGTTTTGTTCCTTTGGTCTTGCATGTTTGTGAAATCACTTGTGGCATTTGTTAGTCATCCTCGTTCGCACATACCTTAGTTCAATCTGATGCCCATTCCTCACCTTCCGATTCTTGATGGGGTTGGACCAGCTTGGCCCAGTAGTGGCCTTTTCCCTTAATCGTCGCCTGCGAGGGCCTATCAGCCTCCTAGTCGCCGTCTCAGAGCAAATTCATCTGCCGCGCGCCTGGGCGATTTTCCAAGACGTCTTCGACAAAAACGAGCTGCAGCAAGCTGGACGTCGACAACGTTTGTTCTTCGCGTAAACGGCAGCGAATTGGGTCGTTGGCATTGAGAGCCACAAGTCCTTCCTAGACTTTGTTTGAAAATCAGCGTCTTCCAGTTCATGAAGATTCTTCATGCCCGTTGGCATAATCCTAGTGATCTTCTTCTTCCAGTTAAAGTGCGTCGCCTGGCTGATCCCAGCCTTCCGACAAATCTCAGCAACAGATGCTCTTTCTTCGCCTTGCTTGATGATGAACGCTTTCTACGCGTCCGTGAAGTAGGATGCTTTAATCGCTATCCGCTCCTCTCCCAGCCAAGGGCAACCTAGCGGAAAACTCTGTCCATAGACGGGGAAATTTTCAGGACGCACTGCAGTTAAACAACAGGCTAGCGTTAAATTCCGAACATCTCATGTAAGCAGGTCATATGCAATTGCACCGAAAACCATACAAAAAATGATCGCTAACAGGAACCAAACTATAGGACGTTTAAACCAAAGCTTTTTTTGGGCCTCTTCAATCTTTCTGAGCGCTTCATTGCGTTTCATTTCAATACCCTGTGAAGCCGACCGGTGATGGAAGGGCTCCATCTCTCCACGCTGAGTCGACGGCTTTGTACGTTTCATGTTCCACCTACTCTTTCAGACGGTTCAAGTGAGGCATGCCGACGAAACTATTCCGGCTCGGCAAGTGGCGATTCTGCTCGATCAACAAGTCATCGAGCATCTTCATGCCTTTTCCAATGTAAGTGTGAAAGTACTGCCAACGCCTACCTCACTGCTAACAGTGATATCGCCGCCTTCTAAGTTAGCCAACTCTTTTGCAATTGACAGGCCTAGACCGACCCCTTCGACAGTACGCGAATAGGAAGAATCTGTTTGGTAGAATGCCTTGAAAACACGCTCAAGATCTTTGTTCTCGATGCCAATGCCAGAATCCTGAATAACAATCTCAATTACGTCGACCTTCTCCTTTACTGATAGGGAGACTCCTCCAGTTTCTGTGAACTTTATTGCATTTCCCAGTAAGTTAATAACAATTTGCCGCGTGCGCACAACATCCGCATAAACCATTGCCGACTTTAGCTCGGTAGTTAGTTCAAGCCCCTTTTCTTCAGTAAGAACCCGCATTTGCTCAACCACGGGGGCCACCACATAAGTAATGTCACAAACTTCCGGTTCTATCTCCAGGCGACCTGTTTCGATCCTGGCGTAATCTAGCAATTGGTTTACTAAGAATAGTAAATGTTCACCTGATTTTTCAATTTTCACCATGCCGGAGACAGAAGATTCCATAATTTCGTCGGCAAGTTTTTTCACCTCATCAAGGCAAACGTTATCACTTTCAAGAGCTTGGGCTAATTTTCTCGCGGGCGGCATCTGCTTCAAATGCGCTCCAAGACGCGCATAGCCGAGAATGACCGTTAACGGCGTTCTGAGCTCATGGCTTACAACACTTAGAAAATTAATCTTAGCTAAGTCGGCGACCTTTGCATCATCTTTGGCCTCCTCCAGCATTCTTATCGTTGATAGAGCTGTGGCCTCACTCATTTGCAACTTATCTGAAACCCTTATGAGATGAAACGTGACCCATGTAATCAGTGATATCAGCGCCGAAGCAGACAGCAGCAGAACAGGCAGAAGCTTATACGCTAAGTCTGTCCCGGGCAAATCGGGGGTCCAAGAAAGCCAAGTGATTACGTTGCCTGACCTGTCCGTCAACGGAACATGAGCCGCCATTAGAGACGAATCTAAGTCCTTGAAAGCTGCTTTTTCCAACTCAATTGGACTGCTAATCTCATTCGCAAGCTCGTCATCTACATACCGCACTGCCACATGAAGGTTTTCAGCGACATAATTTTGAAATTCGTTCTCCGTGTCCGGAACAATGGGTACTACGCTGACAATAGCCAGTTTATCTTTTAAATCGAATACATCCCAGGCTTCTACTTCAGAAAGTATCGAGCTAATGTCCTCTTGTTTTGTTTTAGCTTGGAAAATGGCTTCCCGAATTTCTGCCACCAGAGGTCTGATGGTTTGAGCCCGAGCCTCATATATTTCAGTTGACCAAACTTCTCCAAAGGCTGAGGCGAAAATAGGTTTATTATCTTTGTCTAATACATAGTTCTCGTCATGTCCGAAGTACTCTTGCATCCACCCACCAAGGTTCGCATTCATCCAGACCTTGTCACGCTCCATAGTTTTGCGAACCGCATGATCCCAAACGGTCGCACTCCGCTGTTGCTCAGGAATTTTACTGACAGCCTGTTCAAGCTTGCGAGAAGCTATACGCTCCTGCTTGGCCACCGCGGCTTCGTCTACCAAGTTAACTGCGTTTAGTCCGATGAAGCTTAGGCTAAGCAGTCCCAAGCCAAACACCACAGCAAAAGATAGATATATCTGCGCCTTAAGTGTAATTCGATTGCCCCACATGTAGATATACTTTTCTTAGACTGCCTCTTAACGTGTCCTGCTTTCTGAATGCGGCCATTTTAAGGCACATGAAAAATGTCGACGTCAACATGATCAGCAATGCAGGCCTTCCCTCTTCGAGAATGCTCCTCCATGCTTGATCGGCAGCTCTCGAGGATCTGAACCGCAACGATTGGCAAAACGACTAATGTCGGCTCTGGGCCGCGAGCGATGCCTAGCTTAGAGGGCAAAGGGCTGTTGTTGCCGCTACGCCGCAGGACGGCTGCGAGCGCAGATCGGACAGGTTCGTAAAAAAGTGATATCATCGAGAAACGAGAGGCGTTCATACATTCAAGGACCGCACTTTAAGGAGGGCGAATGGATGATCATGCGCATTTTCCAGATCGTTACGCGGCCTGGCAAAGAGGAGGAGTTCAGCAATTTCTTTCATGAGATTGCAATCCCTTTGATGAGAGGCACGAAGGGTATCGTTCTAGTGTTCCCTGGGGCTGCCCGTGAAGACACACCACGAGAGTTCAGTTTTGTGATG
Source organism: Roseovarius nubinhibens ISM (assembly GCF_000152625.1). Classification (GTDB taxonomy): domain Bacteria; phylum Pseudomonadota; class Alphaproteobacteria; order Rhodobacterales; family Rhodobacteraceae; genus Roseovarius; species Roseovarius nubinhibens. The sequence continues at coordinate 2,661,862 of NZ_CH724156.1, forward strand.
TTGTGGGAAAGCCTAGAGGCGCTCAAGGCTTTTGTCGGCGAAGATTTTGAGAGCCCGCACATAGACCCGGCGGAGGCTGAGTTAGTGGAGTCGCGTTCGATAAAGCACTATGAATTTGTAGAATGATTTTAGGGGGTTGGATGCAGCTCTTAAAGATTTATACAAATTCAATGAGCGGGCCACGGACGTCACTAGAACGCTTGAACGCCGCCCTCGCCTGACGGGTCAGCCGCCGATGCGTAACGGCGGCTTCGCCCCGCATAGAAGTCACCCGGGATCAGCTGGACTGGTTGAAATCAGGGACCCGTGGTCCCCAGATGAAAGCGTCGATCAACTGGCCTGGCTCGATGCCGGGTACGTAAACGCGCCATTGATCCTCGCCGGTCCCATTGTTGTAATTAACCTGAACAACCTCCCAGTCATACGAAGCCCATTCCTCACCTTCTGGTTCATGATGAGGGTGGACCAGTTTGGCCCAGTAGTGGCCTTCTGCGCTAGGCGTCGGATGTGCGGGCATTTCGTCCTCCGGGGACAACGGGACTTCCTTTACGCGGATGATAATAGTCAACTTTGAGCCCTGAGGCGACATTCGTCCATGGATCTGTTATGCTATCCAGATCGCGGAAGGATAAATTGCCATGTCCGCTGGCTATACCGTCATACTTGAACAACTTACTGGACCGCAGCGCGGATCAGAGACTCGTCTGTTCGACGACGAGATTTATGCATTTCTTGAAGCGGATCAAAACCTTCGGTTCACCGACCAGCAAGACCTTCAGGACGGTGAATCGCAGTTTGCCGTTCTAAATAGGTCTGAAACGGACTACATTATAACGGCAACTGCGGATAACGAGTTCTGGATCAATAAGCGGTTGGTCAAGTCGGCAAGTCTCCGAGGCGGAGATATGATCGAATTCGGCGAGAACGGCCCGATGGTTCGATATCACCGTTTCGACGGAATTTTGCCGCTTCGTTGGACCGTGTCCGAGATTGCCAGCGACTCTATTGCCTACCTCCGTTTCAGCCGCAAACCGTTCACGTATCGACTAAGGCATGCGGCGGCCCAGTTTGGGGGGCGATTGATCTGGCAAACAACAATCGCCTATCGGGTGACAGTCGTCGTGGCCATCTTGGCGCTCGCTGGTCTGGCATACAGTCAATATCAAGCAAGTCGGCTCTTGCAGGAAAGGATAGAAGCCGGTGCAGGCCAATTGGATTCTGTTGCGGCATCACTGGCAAAAGCGCGCGATGAGGCCCTAAAGCCGAGTGACCTGGTCGAACTTCGCAATGACTTGAGCAGCCAGGTCTCTTTGAATGCCGAGCGGCTTGCTGAACTCGAACGCCACTCCGAGGCGGTAAAACGTGTCATCCGTAAATCAACCGAGGCCGTCGCATTTCTTCAACTGGAATACAGTCTTCGGGACATCGTTACCGGCAACGAATTAAGGCATGTTATAAACCGCGATGGCGTGCCGGTAATGTTGCCGCAAGGGCAGCCGCTTTTGTCGTTGGACGGGAATGGCCCGGTTGCAAAGGTTCAGCTAACCGGAACTGGCTTTTTACTTGGTGGCGGCCGCTATCTGGCAACCAACAGACATGTTGCCTTGCCATGGGAGCGTGGAAGATACTCTGGTCCAATCAGCGCTGACGTCTTAGAACCCGTCGTTTCCAAATTCGTCGCCTACTTTCCAAATCTCCAAATGCCAGTCGACGTTTCTCTGAAAACTGCAAGCGAAACCGCGGACCTTGCCATTCTCGCGATTGAGGCAGGATTACCGGAACTGGACGGGTTGCTTCTGGCCTCGGGGACGCCGAGCGTCGGCGAAGAGGTAATTTTGTTGGGCTATCCGACGGGACTTCGAAGTCTGCTTGCCCAGTCCGGCCACGAGTTCGTCCGGCAGTTGGAGGCGGATAAGGAACTCGATTTCTGGAACGTCTCAAGGCGTTTGTCCGATGCTGGCCTGATATTCCCCCTCGCGAGCCGCGGCATCACGGCCAGGGTTGCGTCTGAAGCGCTGGTCTATGACGCCGAAACGACCGTGGGTGGCAGTGGCGGACCTGTCCTGAACCTGCAAGGCGAGGTAATTGCAATAAACGCAGCCATTCTGCCCGAATTTGGCGGATCGAACCTTGGTGTGCCAGCTTCAAAGCTTGCGGCACTTATTTCCATTAAAACAAAGGAATGAGATCGCGACCGAGATGTGAACTGAAGGCAGGCCATGCCAAGCTAAAATCGGAGATGGTCAACACCTTTTGGTCTATCGTGAACGGCAGATTTGTTCGCTCAGCCCACCCTAATCCTTCGAGATTTCTGCGTCACGCTTGAATGGTCGATTTGGTGGATCTGCGCTGCAGCGCTCGACCAAGAATCGAACAGCAGGTAAGGGCCGTTAGCGGAATATGGTGAGATCGAAGAAGCTTAGCCCGGGCTTTTTACTTGAGATAGCCGTACTAAAGCCATGAAGATGTCGGGTTTAAAAATGATACGGTGACCAACAGAAATGGTCATTTGGGGGTGACTTGGCATGTTGAACGTACTGCTGTGCGGAGCTTTGTTTGTTATAGGTTTCTGTGTCGGTCGTGCTCGAGAGCGCGCTTCGTCAGTCCAAGAGTTGGTCAAGGATGATCTTATCTTGGAACCAGGCCAACTCTGAGAAAATAGGCCGTTTCGAGTTCGTGTGCTGTTAGTGTGCTATACTTTCGAAAGAACTATCTTAAATTCTGTTCCAGGGCCATCAACCGGTTCGATCGATAGCTCGCCTCCCATCTGCCTAATTACATGGCGAGACACACTGAGTCCGAATCCGATACTTTGGTGGGCACGCGCATCCGACGGATCCCTTTGCCAAAATGGCTCAAAGGCATGTTCGTGAAACTCTAAAGGGATGCCGATACCGTAATCTCTAACGCAGATTGCTAGGTTCGCCGCGTCTACGCTTGCAGTAATCACTATCTCACCATTCTTTGGTGAGTATTTGGCTGCATTTGAGATAAGGCTGATTAGCACTTTCTGCAACATGATTGGATCACAGTGCCATTCTATAACCTCATCAGATTGACTGAGGCTGATTTTGGCGCTCCGTTCGTCTAGGATTTTTGCAGAGCGGGCGATCGCGTGGTTGATGACATCAGTGATGTCGCAACGCACGATCGTGAGAGCCATGGTGCTCGCGGACACCCTGTCAAAATCCAAAAGGTCATCGAGAATGGATCGTAGTCGGTCGCTTCCTCGTTTGGCTATTGAAAGGAGTTCCGCCAGCTTTTTGTCCGTGCCTTTCGAATAGAGCATGTGTGCGATATCAAGGGCGCCAGTGATAGTGGTGACCGGTGTGCGGATTTCGTGGCTGGCTAGATTGATAAAGTCACGCTTCATTTCTTCAAGACGGCGCTGAGCAGTGATGTCGATAATCTGGACCACATAGTGCTGCGGGTTTCCATCCACGTCCCGAGCCAACACACAGCACACGTGCCCCCAGACAACATTACCGTCTTTTCGAATGTAGCGGCGCTCCATCTCGAAGGATGCCGCATGCCCATTCAATAACAAGGCCACGTTGTCATTGTGAACTGGAAGGTCTTCCCAATGTATTAGTGTTTTGAAATTAAGCTTTGCAAACTCGTCCGCGGAGTAGCCTAGGTACCTCCGAAGAGCCTTGTTGGATCGTATGCAGACGCCATCGAGGGCGACCAAGGCGCTCCCTATAGGTGTGTTGTCAACAAGTGAGCGTAGATCTTCTTCGCTTTGCTTAAGGGCTAGCTCCATCCGCTTTCGTTTGCTGATCTCCCACTGAGTGCCTACTAGATTGAGCGCCACACCTCCGGCATCCCATTCAGTGCATGAGGCATCGGTGCGGAACCAACGCCATTCCTCGGAGTTGAAGGGGCGAAGGCGATAGTCGATCGACACACGATTGGTGTGACCTGCTAGATGTTCTTCAAGAGCGGTTTCAAGGCGTGATAGGTCTTCCGGGTGAACTCGCTTACGCCATTCTGCCTGAAAATACGATATCTCTGTGTTTTCGACGCCCATCAGGCGGCGCCATGCTCCTGAAATGGTAGACGTGTTGGTCCTAAGGTCCAGGTGGAAAATCCCAACGTCAGCCGCTTCTACAGCAGTCTTAAGAATTTCCAGCTCTTGAATGCGAGATTTTAGAATCTCAACATCAGACTGCTTAACTGGAGGCGGCGTGGTGTGTTTTGATTGCAAATTTTTCATCTGGTCAGTTCACGGCTGCAATCCTTCACAGTTAGCTGGCGCCAAAAGCGAGGAAGCATGAATGCGTGCCGAACTCAATCGAGACATGAAAATACTCATGCCATCTCAACTAGGGCGAGTGTGCGAAATGGCAAAGTTCCAAGTGTCACTAAGTGCGAAAGGGATAAGCGGCCTTTGGTGCGCTAGGAAACCAAACCTCTCATTTCGAGGATACGCAGCGTGTAACTTACTCAGGATAGACGGACGGGGAACGGCGGCAGCGGAGGGGCTCTTTTGGTGGAAGGGTTGTTGGCACTAAGTGCACTAACCCATTGAAACTTATAGAGCCGGCAAATTGCCTGTTGGCACTGCAAGCCATTGATTTCAATGGATTTTGGCAGCCCGTAGGGGAATCGAACCCCTCTTTCCAGGTTGAAAACCTGGCGTCCTAACCGATAGACGAACGGGCCAGCGCCGTGGCGTGTCGCGTAACTAGGCAAAACCGGGGACGGGTGCAAGAGGATTTTTGCAGCAAAATGCACTTCTTTCCGATTTTTTTTCGAGCCACCTATTTTAAGCCCGCGCCGCATCCTCCAAACGCAGCTGAACACTCTGCCGCCCACCCCAATGATTGATCTCAAGCCGCCCCGCGAGATGAAACCGCGCCCCGCCATGTTCGCTTAGCACGGGGCCCAGCGGGCCATCGAACGCCGCAAAGGAGATCGCCTCCAAGGACGCGCCCATGCCATCGCCAAACCGCAGTTTGAGGTGGCTCTCGCCGATCCGCTTGGCAAAGCTGATCTGCATGTCCGAGAACACATAGCGCGGTGCGGAGGCCCCGGCGCCAAAGGGACCGGCGCCGTCGATCTGATCAATCAACTCGGGCGTCGCGGCCCCGGGCATCAAGAGACCGTCGAGCCGCAGATCGGCGGCCCCGGCAGCCCCTGCGCCCTGTTTGTCGAGCAGTTCCGACAGGCGCGCCATCGCGGCATCAAGCTGATCGCGGGCCACGGTCAGCCCGGCGGCCATCTTATGCCCGCCGCCTTTGATCAACAGCCCTTCGGCGGCAAGCTTCTGGATCGAGGCCCCCAGATCGACGCCCGAGATCGAGCGGCCAGAGCCCTTGCCCTCGTCGCCATCGAAGCCAATGACGATGGCGGGGCGGTTGGCGGCCTCCTTGAGGCGGCTGGCGACGATTCCCACCACACCGGGGTGCCAGCCATCGCCCGCGGCCCAAACCAGCGGCGCATCGAGCCCGCGCGCCTCGGCCTGATCGAGGGCGGCGGCCCGCACCTGAGCCTCGACATCGCGGCGCTCGCGGTTGAGCTCTTCGAGACGGTCGGCAAGCGCCCGCGCCTCCGCAGGGTTGTCGGTGCTCAAAAGCCGCGCGCCCAGATCGGCCTGGCCGATCCGCCCGCCTGCATTGACCCGGGGGCCAAGCACGAAGCCGAGGTGATAGGCCGCAGGCGGCCGGTCGAGCCGGGCGGCATCCGCCAGCGCCACAAGCCCCGGCCGTTCGCGCCGCGCCATGACGCGCAACCCTTGCCGCACAAAGGCACGGTTGACGCCGATAAGCGGCGCGACATCGGCCACGGTCGCCAGCGCCACCAGATCGAGCATCGCCATGAGATCAGGGCCTTTTTGCCCGGCCTCGCGCAGCTGTCGCCCGGCCTCGACCAACATCAGAAACACCACCGCCGCCGCGCAGAGATGCGCCAGCGCCCCGTCCTCATCCTGTCGGTTGGGGTTCACCACCGCGACCGCCTCGGGCAGGGTCTCGCCGCCAAGGTGATGGTCGAGAATGACCACATCCGCGTCTTTGGCCGCGGCCACCGGCCCATGGCTCAGCGTGCCGCAATCGACGCAGATGATCAGATCGTGCGTGCTGGCAAGCTCGGCCATGGCGGCATCATTGGGGCCATAGCCCTCGTCAATGCGGTCAGGCACATAGAGCGTGGCGGCCCGGCCCATCTGCCGCAGCCAGTCGATGAGAAGCGCCGCGGAACTGCCGCCATCCACATCGTAATCGGCAAAAATCGCGATTCTCTCGCCGCGTTGTACCGCCAGAAGAAACCGCTGTGCGGCCGCTTCCATATCCTTGAGACCACGGGGATCGGGCAACAGGTCACGGATCTGCGGGGTGAGAAAGCTCTCGGCCTCTTGCGGCTCGACCCCGCGCCGGGCCAGAATCTGGCACAGGGCGCGAGGCAAATCGGTGGTCTGGGCCATCGCCTCGGCGAGCCGGTCTATTTCGGTCGTGGGACCGATCCAGCGCCGTCCGGTCAGCGATTGCGCGATGCCCAGAAAGCTCATGTGAGGGGCTCGCGCTGGCTCACACCGGCTTGCGATAGACCATGCGGCGCAGCGAGCCGGATTTCGAGCGCATCAGCACGGTTTCGGTTTCCACATAGCCGGGGCGCGATTTGATGCCTGAGGCGAGCGAACCGTCGGTGACGCCTGTCGCGGCAAAGATTACATCGCCGGTGACCATTTCATCGCGCGAATAGACACGGTCGAAATCGGTGATCCCGGCCTTGGTCGCGCGGCCTTTTTCGTCGTCGTTGCGGAACAGCAGACGGCCCCAGATCTGACCGCCCATGCATTTGAGCGCCGAGGCTGCGAGCACGCCTTCGGGGGCGCCGCCGGTGCCCATATACATGTCGATGCCGGTCAGGCGGGCTTCGGCGCAGTGGATGACACCGGCCACATCCCCATCGGGGATGAGGAACACGGCCGCGCCGGTTTCGCGCACTTCGGCGATCATGTCTTCGTGGCGGGGGCGTTCGAGAATACAAACGGTGATCTCGGAGGGCTTGACGCCCTTGGCCTTGGCCAGCGCTTCGACACGCTCGCGCGGGCTCATCTCGAGGCTCACCACATCCTTGTCATAGCCCGGCCCGATGGCCAGTTTTTCCATATAGACGTCGGGCGCGTGCAGCAGGCTGCCGCGCGGTGCCATGGCGATCACGGTCAGCGCGTTGGGCATGGCCTTGGCGGTCAGCGTGGTGCCTTCGAGCGGGTCGAGCGCAATATCGACGCCCGGGCCTTCACCGGTGCCGACCTCTTCGCCGATATAGAGCATCGGCGCCTCGTCGCGTTCACCTTCGCCGATGACCACGACACCGGCGATGGCCAGCTTGCCAAGCTCTTCGCGCATGGCGTTGACGGCGGCCTGATCGGCGGCCTTTTCATCGCCGCGCCCGATCAGATGCGCGCAGGCAAGCGCCGCCTGTTCGGAAACGCGGGCAAGACCCAGCGACAGCATACGGTCGTCAAAATCGGTGGTGGCGGCGGACATGGGCAATCTTCCTTGAAACTTTGGGTCGCAGACAGGTTTATCTTTGTGCCGCCCCGCGCACAAGTCGCGGGACATGCGCGCGGGCAGGCCGCGAGGTCAGACCTTTTCGATGCGCAGCGCCACCGGCGTCTCGGCAATGACATCGAGACCGGCCATATGGGCCAGCGCCTCTTCGAGCGCGGCGCGGGTGGTTTTATGGGTGACGATGAGAACCGGCGCGGTGGCCTCGTCATGGCGGACCTGACGCATGCGGTCGATGGAAACGCCCGCCTCGCCCAGCGCCTTGGCGACCTTGGCCAGCGCCCCGGGTTTGTCGTCGAGCGAAATGCGCAGGTAATAGGGGGCGGGGGTCACGGCCTGGGCCGGTTTGGCGGCGCTCAGCTCGGCTGCGGGCATGCCAAAGGTCGAGACCCGGAAGCCACGCGCGATATCCATCACATCGCCCATCACGGCGCTGGCGGTCGGGCCTTCGCCCGCGCCGGGACCACGGAGCACGATCTGTTCGACCATATCGCCTTCGAGCACGCACATGTTCGTGCCGCCCTCGAGCTGGCCCAGTGGGCTCTCGGCCGGGACGAGACAGGGCGACATGCGCTGTTCGAGCCCGCGACCGGTCATCTGGCACACGCCCAGAAGTTTGATCCGGAAGCCGAGATCAGCGGCGTGGTGAATGTCCTGGATGGTGATCCGCTCGATCCCTTCCAGTTCGACCGCGCCGAAATCGACCTGTGTGCCAAAGGCGATGGAGGCCAGCAGCGACAGTTTGTGACCGGCGTCGATGCCGCCCACGTCGAGCGTCGGATCGGCCTCGAGATAGCCGAGCTGATTGGCCTCTTCAAAGACCACATCATAGGGCAGGCCCGCCGATTGCATCCGGGTCAGGATATAGTTGCAGGTGCCGTTCATCACGCCCATGACGCGGGTGATTTCATTCCCGGCGAGACCTTCGGTCAGTGCCTTGATCACCGGGATGCCGCCCGCGACGGCAGCCTCGAACCGGATCACGCGGCCGGCCTCTTCGGCGCTGAGCGCGAGGGCCTGACCGTGATGCGCCAAAAGCGCCTTGTTGGCGGTGACCACATCTTTGCCGGCGGCGATGGCGGCCTCGGTCGCGGCCTTGGCGGGGCCGTCGCTGCCGCCCATGAGCTCGACGAAGACATCGACATCGTCGCGCTGGGCGAGCACCACGGGATCATCTTCCCAGGCGTAATGGTTGATGTTGATGCCCCGGTCCTTGCTGCGCGAGCGGGCGGACACGGCGGTGATCTCGATGGGCCGACCGGCGCGCATCGACAGGAGATTGGCCTTTTGGCGGACAATCTTGACCACTCCGGTGCCGACGGTCCCCAGACCGGCAATCCCAAGGCGCAGAGGCTGGCTCATCTCACTCTCCCGTTTCGCTAGGTTCAAGGCGATGTAACGGGTAAAGGTCAGGGGCGCAACGCGGCTTTTACCCCTTTTCTACCTAACTCCGCGCTCCATCCGGGCGCGGGTCTGGGCATCGACCGCTTCGCGCCGCTTGAGCGCGGCGGCGCGGGATCGGAGGGCGTCGGCGCGGGCGGCGACGGCGTCGGCGTTTTGCGGGGTGAGGCTAGGGCTGTCGATGCGCGCCCGCAACGTGTGGATCGGCACGAGATCGGGATAGGGCTTGTTGGCCATCTCGTCGCTCACAGAGGCGTTCACCTCAGGGAATTGCGTGCAGCCGGAGACACCGAATGCCAGCCCACCCAGGATCAGGGCAGGGGCCAGAGCCATCGAAAGGCGAGAGGCGCGGTGAGGCATGATCAGGTCCGGTTCGCAACGATACGGAGACCCTAATGCCACTCTTTCGCCCGAGGTGGCAAGCAAGGGATTGATCTGAACGCGCGTTCAGATAAACCTCGGCCAATGGCAAGAACCCAAGGCTCACACTCCGATATCACCGGCCCGCGCGTGCGAGAGGCAGCGCGGCGTCTGATTGCGCGGCATGGCTTTGCCGCCGTGTCGATGCGCAAGATCGCCGCCGAAGTCGGTGTGCAGGCCGGCGCGCTCTACAATTACATCCCGGACAAGCAAACGCTTCTGTTCGAGATTATGCAGGCGCATATGGAGGAATTGTTAACGGCGCGCGCCGAACTGGACGCGCCCGCCGATCCGGTGCAGGCGCTCGAGCAATTCACCCGGTTTCACATCCGCTTTCACTCGAACCGGCCCGACGAGGTGTTCATCGCCTATATGGAGCTGCGCAATCTCACGCCCGAGAATTTCGCAGCCATCGAAGCGATGCGCCGCACCTATGAGGATCAGCTCACCGAGATTCTCGTCGCGGGCGTGGCGGCGGGGCATTTTCGGCTGGCCGAGCCTCGGGTGACGACCATGGCGCTCATCGCGATGCTGACCGGGGTCAACACATGGTTCCGCGAAGAGGGCCGGCTCAGCCTCGATGAGGTGGAGGGGATTTATCTCGACATGGTGCGCCGGACGGTCGCCGCCTGAGGTGGGTGGGGCGTGGGGCGGCCCGTGCCGCCCCGGGTCTTACTTGATGAATGTGCCGTTGTTCAGCTCGCGGATGGCTTGCCGCAGCTCGGCCTCGGTGTTCATCACGATCGGGCCGTGCCAGGCGACAGGTTCGTCAATCGGCGCGCCGGAGATCAGCAGAAACCGCACGCCCTGTTCGCCTGCCTGAACGGTGATCTCGTCGCCCGTGCCAAAGCGGATCAAGGTCCGGTCGCCGGACATGTCGCGCAGATGCAACTCGCGGCCTTCGTATTCTTTCTCGAGCAGCACGCCCTGCGGGGCGCTCGCGTCCGAGAAGGCGCCACTGCCCTCGAACACATAGGCAAAGCTCTTGCGGTAAGTGTCGACATGCAGGGTCTTTTTCACCCCGGCGGGCACATGCACATCGAGATATTGCGGATCGGCGGCGATGCCGTCGACCGGGCCACGCTTGCCCCAGAAATCGCCGGTGATCACCCGCACGCTGGTGCCGTCATCATCGATCACCACGGGGATATCGGCCGCGCCGATGTCCTGATAGCGGGGGGCGGTCATCTTTTGATCTGACGGCAGGTTTGCCCAGAGCTGAAACCCGTGCATCTGGCCGCGCGCGTCACCTTTGGGCATTTCCTGATGCAAGATGCCCGACCCGGCCGTCATCCATTGCACATCGCCCGCGCCAAGCGCGCCGTGATTGCCGAGACTGTCGGCGTGATCGACGCTGCCTGCGAGCACATAGGTGATGGTTTCGATGCCGCGATGGGGGTGCCAGGGAAAGCCCTTGGCATAGGCGCGGGGATCGTCATTGCGAAAGTCGTCGAAGAGCAGGAACGGGTCGAGCTCGCTCGGGTCGCCAAAGCCGAAGGCGCGGTGAAGATGGACGCCCGCGCCCTCGATATGAGGCTGGGCCTGACGGGTTTCGATCACGGGTCTGAGGGACATATCCGGTTCTCCTCTGGCGGGCCTCGCTGTGAAGCCCTTCTGTGGCAGAAGATAGGGGGGCGCGTGGGCTGCGCCCATATGCAGGGTCGCACGCATCCTGTGCGCAAAATGAGCGGAGATGAACATTCGCGCAGTTTTTTCACCGCGAGGTCGCGTTTTCAGTAGCGAGGTCGCAAACGGGCTGCCATCAAGGGCGAAACACAAGCAGGGAGAGTGCTTTGAAAATTGGATTTATCGGCCTGGGCAATGTCGGGGGCAAACTGTCCGGCAGCCTGTTGCGCAATGGTGTCGAGCTCAGCGTTCATGATCTGAACCCTGATTTCGTTGCGAAATTCGAAGCCAAGGGCGCGCGTCCCGGGGGCAGCCCGGCGCAGATGATGCGCGATTGCGATGCGGTGATCACCTGTCTGCCGAGCCCGGCGGCAAGTGATGCGGTGATGCAGGAGATGCTGCCCGAGGTGGGGCCCGGCAAGATCTGGATGGAGATGTCGACCACCGATGAGGCCGAGGTCAAACGGCTTGGCGCGTTGGTGATCGAGCGCGGCGGTGCGGCGGTGGATTGTCCGGTTTCGGGCGGCTGTCACCGGGCGGATACGGGCAATATCGCCATTTTCGCGGGCTGCGACCGGCCCACGTTTGAACGCATTCTGCCGCTTCTGACCATCATGGGGCGGCGGGTGCTGCACACGGGCGATCTGGGCTCGGCCAGTGTGCTCAAGGTGATCACCAACTATCTCGCCACCGCCAACCTGGTGAGCTGTGCCGAGGCGCTGACCGTGGCCAAGGGGGCGGGGATGGATCTCAACACCGCGTTCGAGGCAATCCGCATCTCGTCGGGCAACAGTTTCGTGCATGAGACCGAAAGCCAGGTGATCCTCAACGGCAGCCGCGACATCAGCTTTACGATGGATCTGGTGGCCAAGGATATCGGGCTTTTCCAAGAGGTTGCGGACCGGGCGCAGGTGCCGCTCGAGCTCAACCCGCTGCTGATTTCGATCTTTCAGGATGGCATTTCGCGCTTTGGCCCGAGAGAGCTTTCTCCCAATATCATCAAGCGGTTGGAAGAGGCGACCGGGCTTGATGTCACGGCGCCGGGCTTTCCGCCCGAGATGGTCGATGACGAGCCCGAAGAGCCGGGGGCCGAAGTCTTTCCGCCGCGTTGAGCGGCGCTCGCTTTACCCCTTGCGGCGTTCGCGATATGAGCGCGTAGCACAAGGGGTAAAGCCATGACAGAACCGATGCAGATCACCATGCGCGCCTCGGCGCCAAGGCGCTATTTCGGGCTGGCCATGCTGGCCGGTCTGGGCGGCTTGCTGCTCTATCTCGCGCTGAATGGCGAGGGGCAAACCCTTGGTATCAAGGTGTTTTTGATCGCGCTCGGCGCGCTGGCGCTCTATGTCACGCAACGGATGTTCCGGGCGACGGAGCAGGCGATCATCCTCGATGAGACCGGGCTGCAAAGCGGCGATGGCGAGATGATCGCCGAGCTCGATCAGATTGACCGGGTGGACCGGGGGGCCTTTGCCTTCAAGCCCTCCAACGGGTTTATCGTGATCCTGAAAGAGGCCCAGAAACCGCGCTGGGAGCCCGGCATGTGGTGGCGTCTGGGACGGCGTGTGGGCATCGGCGGTGTCACCGGCGCGGCCGAGGCCAAGGCCATGGCCGAGGTGATTTCCGGGCAGATCCTGGCGCGGCAAAACAGCGAATAATGGCGGGTCGGTAAGACATCGGTATTGCGTCGGCAAAGCGACAGTGCGGATTTTGGCCCTCTGTGCCGCGCTCGGGCGGGTGAATTGCCGGCTGCGCACCCCTTGAAAAACCAAAAGGGACACGCCGAGCAGAGCGTGTCCCCAAGGTCTGATCATGTGAACCGGATCAGCTGGCCCAGTCGATTTTCGGCACGAAACGGGGGCTGGTGATGACCCGCGTCTTGATCTCCATATCCTCGGAAAAACCCGCCGCGAACATCCGCTGATAGTCAGAGACGGATTCGATCAGCAGAATATGTTCACCATCCGACATCAACGGCAGGGTGGCGTGGCTCGTCGCGATATCCGAGGTTGTCAGGACCGACATTGGGCCGGTGCCGCGCACCTCAGACCAGTAGACCGCATAGCGGTCGGTGTCGACGTCATAGCTGATGGCGGTGACGCGGAGCTGACTGCCGGCGTTGTCGTCGACGATGCTGTCGAAGAGGCTCTTGGTGTTGTCGATATAGGTCGTGTTCACCGTGCCCATTTCACGCGACAGCATGTCGGCCACTGTATAGCTCGCCTTGTCGCGGGCACTGTTGAAGCGGTGTACCTCGAAAAATTCGTAGATCACCATCGCCGCGAGAAACAGCAAGGGCAGGGCGATTACGGATTCGACCACGAACGACCCGTCGTCGCGCCGCCAGAAGCGGCGCAGACCGCGGCCGAGATATGTCCCAAAGCCAAACATCAGAGCGGCTCCTGTACAAAGGCGGTTTTGGAAACGATTGCCACCTGTCCGGCGCCATCCTTGTCCAGCGCCTGGGCCAGATCCATGCCGGGCAGAAGGGGGCTGTATTTCACGCAAGCGCGGAGCAGCATCAGCTCGTTTTGCTGGCCGTTTTGGAAGGTCCGCACCGGGGCGGCCTCTTCCGACTGATCGACGCAGTTCACATCGTCGGGCAGCGATCCCAGGGTACGGATATTGGTGCGCACCATTTCAAGCCGCAGCGTGCTGTTGCAGCTGGCGATGATCATCGCGTTGTCGCAGATGATCTGCTTGATCTCATCATGCTGCGGCGCGCTGCCGGTGCCGAGCCGCAACTCGCGCACCGCGATGTCGAGGCCACGCTCGAGCATCGTGTGCCGCAGAGTGATGATCGCCAGTTCGAGGGAGAACAGGAACAGGGTCAGGAAGACCGGGAAGACGATGACGAATTCCACGGTCGCATTGCCCGCCTGTCCGCGCCAGAACCGCGCCAGTTTGGAAGGAACGAGGCGCATCATTGGGTCAGCCGCAGGTTCACAACGTTGGACGCGATGGCACTGAAGGCGTCATTGATGTTGATGCCTTCGGCCCGGAAGTAGTGGTTTTCACTCGACGCGCAGTTCTTGAGCACCTGTTCAGCCGTCCCGCCCTGATCGATTTCGAAGCCGATCGAGAAGACCACAACACCTTCATTCTTGGTGGCGGTGCAGGAGGCCTTCATCCTTGTGTCTTTTTCCGACCCGTCAAGGCGGTCATAATAGTAGTAGTCGTAATATGCGTTGGGGTCGCCGGTGACCTGGTAGTAGTAATAAGGCGACATGTAGCCCCAGGCCTCTTCCCAATCGAGGCGCCGCATGCTGACGAATTCATCGCTATCTTGAAGATCATCCCAGTCACTGGAACTCAGGTATTCGCCTTCTTCGGTGTTGTAGTAGCGATTGTCGCCATAATTGTCGTGCAGGTAAAAGGCGCTTTCGATCTCTCCCGAGGATTCGTAAACGCATTCCCAAGAGTTGTTGCTACACTTGCTTTGATCGTAGCTGATCTTGTCCTTCTTGTTCTTGCGATAGGCGTATTTGAACACGCGTTTCTGAGACTTGACCTCGTAGAGGTCCGAGTTCTGGCCGCGCCATTGGCCGCCATTCGAGAAGAAATAAGAGGTGGTGTTCTGCCCATCGCCCATGACCACGGCGACCTTGAGCGTTTCCGCCGTGCCGTAATTGGACGGGATAGCGGCCTGCGACGAGGCAACCTCGCCCGCGGCGATCAGATCGTCGGTGATCTGGCGGAAGCTCGGGTCGAGCAGCGCCGCGCCCCAGATCATGCCCTGGTTGCCCGAGGTATTGCCCGAGGCTTGAAGGCTGTCGATCTTGGCGTGCAACTCGGTTTCGCTAACCGAGAAGGGCAGGATTTCCATGTAATCATTGGCGTAGCAGGACCGATAGTCAGACGAGCTTTCGCTGCCGCTGAATTCGTCGAAATTCCCGTAAAGCGCGGTGTAGATCATCTGGTCGAGCGGTTGACCGCTGGAAAAGCCCGAATTGCCGGTGGCCAGCGAGGCATGGCTGTGATCGTTGGCCTTGAACCGGATACAGGTCGAAAATTCATGCTTGCGGTCAACGGCAAGGGCCTCGAACGTGGCGACCGACGGGCTCACCGACCAGCTAAAGGGCACGATAGAGATCACGGTATTGCCCGGCTCGGAGCCGTTCAGCAGCGAGGTCACAAATTCCTTGGCGGCTTTCTTGAGGTTCACCAGCTTGCTGTTGCTGCCCATCGAGCCCGACACGTCGAGGACCAGAACCACTTCGAGCTTCGGCACTTTGCGCACAGCGGTCGAGCCGCCGGTGGTGCGCAGCTCTTTGATGCCGCTGAGCTTCATGAGATAGGTGTCCATCGTCATATCGGCATTGGCGGTGACCGAGGCCGAGTTGACCGTAACCACGATCTCGCCTTCTTTTTCAGCGGCGAGATAGTCGGTCATATTCGCGACGCGAAAGTAATCCTCGATGATGGCACGGTGATCCGACCCGTAGGGCGCACCGGCCGAGGCCAGCACGGCGGAATCGAGCGTCGACTGGATCTGCGCGCGTTTCATTTCATAGCGCATCATATCGACTGCGATGCCGCCAGCGGCGATCATGATGAGAAAGAAAACCAGGGCCATGATCGTCGCGCCACCGTTTTCGTCACGGCGGAACGCGCGGGTCGCGGCGGGCAGTGCGTGCCGGCCTTTTGCGACCGCGTGGCGGAGAGCCTGGAAAGAAATTCGCGTTGTCATTTCATCACCTCATCGGGCCGGGGTGGCCAAAGCCGAGTCGGATTACGGCAACAGTTGTTTTGGCGGGGCAAAGTGGCGAAAATAGGGCCGAATTCGCTCAAAATTACCTTAAATTCAGGGGTTTAGTGGACGTTTCGGCGGGATTCGGAATATTGTCGCGCCACTGGCGACAATCCGAGGGTTGGCGTCCCTCGACCAAGGCAGAGCGAAATCATGGCTTCGGGCCATATGGCTGGACAAATACCTGTGGTGCTTTAACGATATTGACATGCTTTGCGCGATAGCAAGGCAGCAAGGCCCGCCACTAGTCTGGGAGGATGATATGAGTGCAGCCAAGGAACCGACGTTCCGCGAGAGTGTAGATTTGATGTTCAACCGCGCGGTCGCGCTGATGGATCTTCCCCCCGGTCTCGAAGAGAAAATCCGCGTCTGTAACGCCACCTATACGGTGCGGTTCGGCGTGCGGCTGCGGGGCCAGATCCACACGTTCACCGGCTATCGCAGCGTGCATTCGGAACATATGGAGCCTGTGAAGGGCGGCATCCGCTATGCGATGGGCGTCAACCAGGACGAGGTCGAGGCGCTGGCGGCGCTGATGACCTATAAATGTGCGCTGGTGGAGGCGCCGTTCGGCGGCTCCAAGGGCGGGCTGCGCATCGATCCGCGCGAATGGGACGAGGATGAGCTGGAACGGATCACCCGGCGCTTTGCCTATGAGCTGATCAAGCGCGACCTGATCAACCCGAGCCAGAACGTGCCGGCCCCCGACATGGGCACCGGCGAGCGCGAGATGGCCTGGATCGCGGATCAGTACAAGCGGATGAACACCACCGACATCAACGGCCGCGCCTGTGTCACCGGCAAGCCGATCAATGGCGGCGGTATCCAGGGCCGGACCGAAGCAACCGGGCGCGGCGTGCAATATGCGCTGCAGGAGTTCTTCCGCCATCCCGAGGACATGAAGGCCGCCGGTCTGAGCGGCACGCTCGACGGCAAGAAGGTCATCGTGCAGGGGCTCGGCAACGTGGGCTATCACGCGGCCAAGTTCCTGTCGGAGGAGGACGGCTGTATCATCACCGGCATCATCGAACGTGATGGGGCGCTGGTCTCTGAAGACGGGCTGCATGTGGAAGAGGTGCGCCACTGGATCGCCAAACATGGCGGGGTCAAGGGCTATCCGGATGCCGAATATGTCGAGGATGGCAGCAAGGTTCTGGAAAACGCCTGTGACATCCTCGTGCCTGCAGCGCTCGAAGGGGTGATCCACATGGGCAACGCCGCCAATATTCAGGCGCCGCTCATCATCGAGGCGGCGAACGGGCCGGTGACGGCCGGGGCCGATGAGATCCTGCGCAAGAAGGGCGCGGTGATCATCCCCGACATGTATGCCAACGCGGGCGGTGTGACGGTGAGTTACTTCGAATGGGTCAAGAACCTCAGCCATATCCGCTTTGGCCGGATGGGCCGCCGTCAGGAAGAGGCGCGGCATCAGCTCATCGTGGATGAGCTCGAACAGCTCAGCGCGGATCGCGGGCTGGGCTGGACCCTGACGCCGGGGTTCAAGCAGCAGTATCTGCGCGGCGCGGGCGAGCTCGAGCTGGTGCGCTCGGGGCTCGATGACACGATGCGCGCAGCCTATCAGTCGATGCGCGAAGTCTGGCACGGCCGGCAGGATGTGACCGACCTGCGCACCGCCGCCTATCTCGTGTCGATCGACAAGGTCGCGGCGAGCTACCGCGCGGCGGGTCTCTGACCGCCGAAACTTAGGATGAGGGGCGGGGCCGCGCGCGGCCCTGCCCAGCCTCTGTCAGGCGTGGTGAGGGCTGCGGGCCAAGAGGCCGGGCGCAAGGGCCATGCCCGTCATTTGGTGCGGAGTTGCCATGCGCTGCGGAGCTGCCATGCGGTGCGGAGGTCGAGGCGGCGCAGACCTAAGGTCTATACGCCGGGGCGCAGGGCACCTGGTCGCGGGGCGATCACGCCAGTTTCAAGCGTTGTCCGTCTCGGAGGACGGCAATTTCGGAAGATGCCGGTTCCGGAGGATGGCAATTTCGAACGATGCCAGTTTTGGACGATGGCAGACTCAGACGATCCCTTTGCGGATGATGGCAAGTTCCCAGAGTGACAGTCTCAGAGGCTGCCGGTTCCAGACGATGCGGTGAGGCCGTCAGATATTTTGCCCGTTTCGCGGCGCGTTGATCTGCGCGCGCGGGGTTGAAAATTTCGAGATTGAGCGGGGGCAGGCGGGCGTCTCGCTGGGCTGAGTTATCGCGTCTCGGGGGCGACCAGAAATCTGCGGGGGGTAATCATGGCCCGACCTGGCTGGGCATCTGCCCGAGCTCGGACGTTCAGACATCCTTCATCGGGTAATGCTTGGGCATTTTGAGACCCGCGTCGTGGATACGGGCAGCGAGCCTGTCTGAGAGGAGAAACCAAGGGGAGTGCAGATATTTCTCGCGCCAGAGATGGTGCGACCCGATGGCCGCGCGCGACATGGCGACGCCTTTCAGGTCGGCCCTCGATTTGCCTCTGATGCTATACCGAATATGATCCCCGATGCTTTTGTCCTCGGCGTGGCCCGGGTCGCACTCTTCGAGCCGAAAACAATTGAGGTGGCTGTGAACCACCATGCCGAAATAGGGCACCGGGTAGGGCTTATCCCTTGGCTGGATCAGTTCAATGGGCCAGAATTGATGTACCCCCGGCTCTAACTCTTCGATGATCTCTTTCAGCCGTATATCGACAGCGGCAAGCCGGTTTTCCAAAGAGATTAATGAGCAAAGCTCTTTATAGGTTTTTTGCAACCGAAACCGTTTTGGCCGCTCATGATCGGCGAGCCAGCCCATATCCTTTACAAATTTATCGCTGAACTTGGTCCAAGGGACGCCACCCATCCCGGAATTCAATTCATTCTGTTCGTCCTCGGTCAGGACCGAATAGAAATAATTCTCGATGGCTTCATCATATCCAATTGTGTCCGCATCAGGCGAGGCTGCCCCAAATGTGCTCGAACTCAACACTCCCCAGGTCATACACACCTCACAACTGACACCACACACGCGCCCGGAACCGCCCGGCCGCCGGGGCAGTCTAGCGGATTTTGGGTGTGACGAAAGCCGGTACGGGGTGTCACGCTGCCGGCCGGGCGATGATGGGGCGGTGGTGTTGAGCGGAGGTTTGGGGCGGGGGCGGCGCGTTGGTGACGCCTCCTGCCGGGCAGATCAGTATCTGCCGGCCCCATGGTCGCACCCATGTCGGCGCGGGTCGGAATTTGTGCCGGTGGGGGTGGCCCCCATTGCTATATCCGGCGCATGTTGATTGATTGACGCAACATCGGGAATCGGGGGTAAGAGCATGGGCTTTTCGGGGTGGCGTGTCCTGAAGGAGGGGCTGACCGGCAACAAGGGCTGGCAGCCGCATTGGCGTGATGCGACGCCGAAATCCGAATATGATGTGGTGATCATCGGCGGCGGCGGGCATGGTCTTTCGACCGCCTATTACCTCGCCAAGAATCACGGGATCACCAATGTGGCGGTGCTCGAGAAGGGTTATCTCGGCGGTGGCAATGTGGGCCGCAACACCACCATCGTGCGGGCCAATTACTTCCTGCCGGGCAATTCCGAGTTCTATTCCCATTCGCTCAAGCTTTGGGAAAATCTCGAACAGGATCTGAATTACAACGTGATGCTGTCGCAGCGCGGCCAGATCATGCTCTTTCATTCCGACGGGCAGCGCGACGCCATGGCGCGGCGCGGCAATGCGATCCGCAATCAGGGCGATGATGCCGAGATCCTGTCGGTCGGGGCGCTCAAGCGGATGCTGCCCTATCTCGATTATGAACAGACGCGGTTCCCGATCTATGGCGGGCTGATGCAGCGCCGGGCGGGCACGGCGCGGCATGACGCGGTGGCCTGGGGCTATGCACGGGGCGCGAGCGAGCGCGGCGTCGATCTCATCCAGAATTGCGAAGTGACCGGCATCGACCGCGAGGGCGGCCGGGTCACCGGGGTGCAGACCACCCGTGGCGCGATCCGGGCCAAGAAGGTCGCGATCATCGTGGCCGGTCGGTCGAGCCAGGTGGCGGCGATGGCGGGGATGCGCCTGCCCATCGAGAGCCATGTGCTTCAGGCCTTTGTGACCGAGGGGCTCAAGCCGGTGATCGACCATGTGGTCAGTTTCGGCATGGGGCATTTCTATATCAGCCAGTCGGACAAGGGCGGGCTCGTCTTTGGCGGCGATCTCGACATGTATGCCTCTTATGCGCAGCGCGGCAACCTGCCCATCGTGGAACATGTGATGGAGGCGGGGATGACCCTGATGCCGATGATCGGCAAGGCCAAGCTGTTGCGCAGCTGGGGCGGCATCATGGATATGAGCCCTGATGGCAGCCCGATCATCGACAAGACCGATACCGAGGGGCTCTTTCTCAATTGCGGCTGGTGTTATGGCGGGTTCAAGGCGGTGCCGGGCTCGGGCTATTCCACCGCGCATCTGATCGCGACCGAGACCCATCACGCCCCCGCCGCGCGCTATCGGCTCGACCGGTTCCGCACCGGGCGCGGGCTGATGGATGAAGAGGGCACCGGGTCGCAGCACAACCTGCATTGATCTGCGGGGCAGAGGTTTGGACATGAGCATGAAGAGCATGATGACAGCGAGGGGCGCAGCATGAGGATCACCTGTCCGCTATGTGGCGCGCGCGACCGGCGCGAGTTTTACTATTCCGGGGCGGCGGTGGCGCTCGACCGGCCGGCGCCCGAGGCCGGGGCCGAGGTCTGGGATGACTACCTGCACAACCGCGACAACCCGGCCGGGGTGACGCGGGACATGTGGTATCACGAGTTGGGCTGTGGCTCTTGGGTGGTGGTGACGCGCAACACGGTGAGCCATGAGGTGATCGGCACCGCGCTCGCCCGCGATGAAAAGGGGCGGGGCGCATGAGGATTGACGGCAAGGGATTGATCGACCGCAGGAAGCCGATCAGCTTTCGCTTTGACGGGCAGCGCTATGACGGGTTTGCCGGCGATACGCTGGCCTCGGCGCTTTTGGCCAATGACATCCGGCTCATGGGGCGGTCGTTCAAATATCACCGTCCGCGCGGGGTGCTCACGGCGGGGAGCGAAGAGCCCAATGCGCTGGTGACCACGGGGCTTGGCCCGGCGCAGGAGCCCAATGTGCGGGCCACCACGCTTGAGCTCTACGAAGGGTTGATGGCGCGGAGCCAGAACCGCTGGCCGTCGCTGGGCTTTGACCTGATGGCGGTCAATGATCTCGCCGCGCCCTTTCTCGGGGCGGGGTTCTATTACAAGACCTTCATGTGGCCCAAGGCGTTTTGGGAAAAGATCTATGAGCCGGTCATTCGCAATGCCGCCGGTCTCGGCGCGCTGTCGGGCGAGGCCAATAGCGACAAATACGAGAAGGCCTTTGCCCATTGTGACCTGCTGGTGATCGGGGCGGGGCCTGCGGGGCTCTGGGCCGCCATGGAGGGCGCGCGGGCGGGGCTCGATGTGATCCTGTGCGACGAGGACACGCAGCCCGGCGGGCGGCTCAATGCCGAGACCGAGACTGTCGGCGGCATGGCGGGGGCCGAGTGGGCCGCGTCGGTGGTGGCAGAGCTGCGGGCCATGGGCAATGTGCGGATCATGACGCGCACGGCGGTGATCGGGGCCTATGACGGCGGCACCTATGGTGCGCTCGAGCGTCTGGCGCCGGAGGTGGCACAGCGCCCGGGCGCGGCGCGCGAATGTTTCTGGCGCATCACCGCGGGGCAGGCGGTGCTGGCCGCGGGCGCAATCGAGCGTCCGGTGGCGTTTCGCAACAATGACCGGCCCGGCATCATGACGGCGGGGGCGGTGCGCGCCTATCTCAACCGCTGGAACGTGACGGCGGGGCGCAATATCGCGGTCTATGGCAACACCGATGAGGCGCATCGCTCGGTGCGCGACCTGCAGGCGGCGGGGCTGCATGTGAGTGCGCTCATCGATGCGCGGCCGCATGCGACCTGTGATCTCGACGTGCCGTTCTTCGCCGGTGCCGAGGTCAGCAATGCCGAGGGGCGTCAAGCGCTCGAGGCGGTGGAGATCCGCACCGCCAAGGGGGTCGAGAAGATCCGCGCCGAATGTCTGGCCATGTCTGGCGGCTGGAACCCGAATGTGCATCTCACCTGCCATATGGGCGGGCGGCCGGTCTGGGACCGCGACATCGCGGCCTTTGTGCCGCAGCCGGGCGCGGTGCCGGGGCTGCATGTGGCGGGCGCGGCGCGCGGTGTCTTTGACACGGCTGGCTGCCTCGCCGATGGCCGTCGCGCGGCGCGCGCAGCCCTCGAGGCGCTGGGGCGCAAAGCGGCGGAGGTCGATCTGCCCGAGGCGGAGACCGCGCGTTATGACATCTGGCCGGTCTGGGCGGTGCCGGGCAAGGGCCGTGCCTGGCTCGATTTTCAGAACGATGTGACGGTCAAGGATGTGCGGCAGGCGGCGGTGGAGAACTTCCGCTCGGTCGAGCATATGAAGCGCTACACCACCCAAGGCATGGCGACCGATCAGGGCAAGAACTCGAACGTGGCGGCGCTGGCGGTGCTGGCGGATGCGACGGGGCGGGGCATTCCCGAGACCGGCACCACCACCTTCCGCCCGCCGTTCGTGCCGGTGAGCATCGCGGCGCTGGGGGCGGGCGCGCAGGGCAAGGGCTTTGCGCCGCAGCGTTTCACCACCTCGCATGACGCGAGCGTGGCGCGGGGCGCGCCGATGATCGAGGCGGGGCTCTGGTATCGGCCGAGCTATTTTCCTCAAGCGGGCGAGACCCATTGGCGGCAGAGTTGTGACCGCGAGGTGCAGATGGTGCGCCGCGCGGTGGGTGTCTCGGATGTGAGCACGCTCGGCAAGATCGACATTCAGGGGCCGGATGCCGGTGCCTTTCTCGACATGGTCTATACCGGCATGTTCTCGACCCTCAAAGAGGGCCGGGTGCGCTATGGGCTGATGCTGCGCGAAGATGGCTATGTCATGGATGACGGCACCACGGCGCGGATGGGCGCGGATCACTATGTGATGACCACCACCACCGCCGCGGCGGGGCAGGTGATGCGGCATCTCGATTTCGTGCATCAATGCCTCTGCCCGCAGATGGATGTGCGGTTCATCTCGGTGACCGAGCAATGGGCGCAGTTTGCCGTGGCAGGCCCCAAGGCGCGGGATCTGCTGACCGAGCTTTTGGGCGCGGATCAGGTCGATCTGCCCTTCATGGGCTGTGGCGCGGTGCGGATCGACGAGATTGACGCGCGGCTCTTCCGGATCTCGTTTTCGGGCGAGGCGGGCTATGAGATCGCGGTGCCGGCGCGCTATGGCGCGGCGCTCTTCGAGCGGCTCTGCGAGATGGCCGAGGCGCGCGACGGTGGCCCCTATGGGATGGAAGCGCTCAATGTGCTGCGCATCGAGAAAGGCTTCATCACCCATGCGGAGATCCATGGCCGGGTGACCGCCAAGGATATCGGCATGGGCGGCATGGTCAGCGCCAAGAAGGATTGCGTCGGCAAACCCATGGCGGCGCGTCCGGGCCTATCGGAAGATCTCCGCGAAGAGCTCGTGGGGCTGCGGCCTCTGGGCGAGATCAAGGAGCTTCCCGCCGGGGCGCATCTCTTTGACGAGGGGGCCGAGGCAATGGCCGAGAACGATCAGGGCTATGTCACCAGCAGCTGCTATTCGCCGAGCTGCGAGAGCGTGCTGGCGCTGGGCTTTTTGAAAAATGGCCGGGCGCGCCATGGCGAGCGGGTCAGGCTGGTCGATCATCTGCGCGGGGTCGACACGATCTGCGAGGTGCAGGACCCGGTGCAGTTCGATGCGGATGGAGGGCGGATGCGTGACTGAGTTGACAGCCAAGACGCCGGGGGCGGGGATTTTCCCGTTCGAGATCGGCGGGATCACCGCCCGCGAAGAGACGCCCGAGGCGATGACCGCCATCGCGCCCTACAAGGGCCGCGAGGCCGAGGCCAGCGCGGCGCTTGAGGCGGCGCATGGCATGGCGCTGCCCGCGCCAGGACGCAGCACTGGCAAGGCCGGCGCGCGCGCCCTGTGGTTTGGCCGGGATACGGCGCTCTTGATCGGGCCGCGGGTGGATGCGTCGCTCGGCCGTCATGCCGCGCTCACCGATCAGTCGGATGCCTGGATCGTGGTGCGGCTCGAAGGCGCGGGGGCGCGCGACGTGCTGGCCCGGCTGACGCCGCTCGATCTGCGCGAGGGCGTGTTCAAGCGCGGCCATACGGCGCGCAGCGAGCTGGCCCATATGGCGGGTTCGATCACGCGGGTTGGGCCGGAGGCCTGGCAGATCATGGTCTTTCGCAGCTTTGCGCGGACCCTTGCCCATGATCTCGACAGCGCCATGCGCGGGGTTGCGGCGCGGGCGGGCGCGTGATGAATGGGCTGACCTTTCCAAAGGAGTGTTTGCAGATGATGATCCGATACGCCCGAGTGGCTGTCCCTGTGGTTGCCTTAGTTGCGGCGACGAGCCTGAGCGCCGTGCCGGCCTGGGCCGTGAGCGAGGCCGACAAGGCCGCCAATTGCGCCGCCACCGCCGATATCGTGCGCGAGGCCGTGGCCCAGCGCGTGGCGGGGCAATCCTCGGAACAGGCGCAGGGGTTTCTCACGTCTGACGAGGCAGGGGTCGATGACAAGTTCGACAGCGCCATCCCGATGCTGGTCGACTGGGTCTATACGCTCGACGAGGCGCATCTCACCGAGGATGCGGCCAAGGCGATGGAAACCCAGTGCCTGGAGTTCAAATCCTGAGCGCGACACGCTGACCCTTCGGCCCCGGGCTGGCGTCGGTCCGGGGGTATTTGTCACCAGAAAGAGGCACAGGCCGGGCCCCAGAGTGATGGTGGCTCTTGGCGTTGGGGCCTTGATGCTCATATAGAAGAGTATGAGTCTGCCACCCGGTTTCCTTGACGAATTGCGCAACCGCACCTCGATCGCTCAGGTCGTGGGGCGCAAGGTCATGTGGGACAAGCGAAAATCGAACCCGGGCAAGGGCGATCTCTGGGCGCCATGCCCGTTCCACCACGAAAAGACCGCCAGTTTTCACGTCGATGACCGCAAGGGCTATTACTATTGCTTTGGCTGTCATGCGAAGGGCGATGCCATCGGCTTTGTCCGTGAGACCGAGAATGTCGAATTCATGGAGGCGGTGCGCATTCTCGCGCAGGAGGCGGGGATGACCCTGCCGGAGCGCGACCCGCAGGCGCAGGCCAAGGCGGATCGGATCACGCTTCTGGCCGAGGTGATGGAGCAGGCGGTGCGCTATTTCCGCATGCAGCTTCATGCCGGGGCGGGGGCGGCGGCGCGGGAATATCTGGCGCGGCGCGGGCTCAGCGCCGAGACGCAGGAGCGGTTCGAGATCGGCTTTGTCCCCGAGGGCTGGCAGGGGCTGTGGGATACGCTCAGCGGGCAGGGGGTCGAGGCGCAGATGATCCTCGACTGTGGGCTCGCGCGCGAAAGCAGCAAGGGCAAGCAGCCCTATGACGTGTTCCGCAACCGTATCATGTTCCCGATCCGCGACGCGCGGGGGCGGTGCATCGCCTTTGGCGGCCGGGCGATGGACCCGAATGACAACGCCAAATACCTCAACTCGCCGGAGACGGTGCTGTTTGACAAGTCGCGCAATCTTTTCAACCTCGGGCCGGCGCGGGAGGCGGCGGGCAAGGGCCTGCCTCTGGTGGTGGCTGAGGGCTATATGGATGTGATTGCGCTGGCGCAGGCCGGCCATGAGGCGGCGGTGGCGCCGCTCGGGACGGCGGTGACCGAGACCCAGCTCGCGATGCTCTGGCGGGTGGCGGATGAGCCGGTGATGGCGCTCGATGGCGATCGGGCGGGGGTGCAGGCGGCTTACCGCGTGATCGATCTGGCGCTGCCGCTTCTGGAGGCGGGCAAGAGCCTGCGGTTCGCGCTCATGCCCGAGGGCAAGGACCCGGATGATCTGATCCGCGAGGGCGGCATCGAGGCGCTGCGCGAGAAGGTCGAGGGCGCGCTGCCGATGGTGGAGCTGTTGTGGCGGCGCGAGACCGAGGGGCGCAGTTTCGACAGCCCCGAGCGCAAGGCGGCGCTCGACAAGGTGCTGCGCGAGGTGATCAAGCGCATCGCCGATCCGTCGATCCGGGGCCATTACGGGCAGGCGATCAAGGATCTGCGCTGGCAGCTTTTCTCGCCGCAGCGCAAGCCGCGGCAGGACCGCGGCAAATGGACCCCGCGCGGCCAGATGGAGATGGCGCCGAAGCCGAGCACCAAGGCCTCGGCGCTCTTGGCGGCGGATGTGGCGGCGCAGGAGCGGCTGCGCGAGGCGGCGATCCTTGCGGTGCTTCTGGCGACGCCGGAAGTGGCCATCGAATTCGAGGCGCAGCTCGAGCGGTTGGAGTGTCGTGATTCCGATCTGGGCCTCTTGCGCGATGTGATCTTGCGCCACTGCGACAAGGGCCGCGAGGCGGTGGTCGAGGCGGCGGAAAATGCGCTCGGCGGGGTGGGGCTTGAAAACCTCACGAGCCTGCCCCATGTGGCATTGGTGCCCGCCGTGCGGCGCCCCGGCGACGTGGATCTGGCGCGGGTGACGGTGGCAGAGGAGCTGGCCAAGATCGCCGCGACGCGGGGCATCGCGGTCGAGATTTCCGAAGCGATGGAAGACCTTGCCGGGGTTGCCGATGAGGCGGTGACCTGGCGATTGGGGCAGGCGGCGGAGGCCCGCAACCGGGCGCTGCGCAGCCAGCAGGAAGACAAGACCGAATATGATACGGCGGCCAACGGCGCCCGTGTCAGCCGGGATGAGCGTGACGCATTCGATGCGCTGTTGGACAGAATCGGCTTTTCCAAGAAGCAATGAACGTGGGCCTCTGGTCGCTTTGCTGAGGAAAAGGTAAAGGAATCAGGGTAAACGGGTTGCGAATCACCGCTCATCGCGGATGATTCGTAGGAAGCGAATCACCCGTCGCGCCCCAGCTGAGGAGCATTTCATGGCCGCCAAGGACAACGATGATCAAAAACCCGATGATCAGGATGCCGAGATTTCGCTGGATCTGAGCCAGACGGCGATCAAGAAGATGATCGCCGAGGCGCGCGAGAAGGGCTACATCACCTATGACCAGCTGAACCAGGCGCTGCCGCCCGATCAGGTGTCGTCGGAACAGATCGAAGATGTCATGTCGATGCTCAGCGAGATGGGCATCAACATCATCGAGGCCGAGGATGTCGAGGAAGAAGAGCAGCGGGTGACGGCGCTCGCCGAGGTGGGCAAGCGCGGCGAGGTCACGCTCGGGTCCGGCAAGGAAGAAAAGCTCGACCGGACGGATGACCCGGTGCGCATGTATCTGCGCGAGATGGGCTCGGTCGAGCTGCTCAGCCGCGAGGGCGAGATCGCCATTGCCAAGCGCATCGAGGCGGGCCGCAACACGATGATCCTCGGGCTCTGCGAAAGCCCGCTGACCTTTCAGGCGATCACCATCTGGCGCGACGAACTTCTGACCGAAGACATTCTGCTGCGCGATGTGATCGATCTCGAGGCGACCTTTGGCAATCAGCTCGGTGATGACGAGGATGAGGAGGCCCCCGTGGTCGCCGCCAATGTGGGCGAGGCGCCGGGCAAGAAATCCGAGACCACCCAAGAGCTCGATGCCGATGGCAACCCGATCTCGTCGGATGATGACGAGGACGAGGATGATCAGGCCAATATGAGCCTCGCGGCGATGGAGGCCGCGCTCAAGCCGCGGGTGCTCGAGACGCTGGACCGGATCGCCAATGATTATGAAAAGCTGTCGGAGATGCAGGACAGCCGGATTTCGGCGACGCTCAATGAGGATGGTTCGTTCTCGGCCAAGCAGGAAGCGACCTATCAGAAGCTGCGCTCGGAGATTGTCGAGCTGGTGAATGAGCTGCACCTGCACAACAACCGGATCGAAGCGCTGATCGACCAGCTCTATGGGATCAACCAGCGCATCATGTCCATCGACAGCGCGATGGTGAAGCTCGCCGATCAGGCGCGCATCAACCGCCGCGAATTCATCGATGCCTATCGCGGTCGCGAGCTCGACCCCAATTGGCTCGACGATATGGCGTCGAAATCGGGCCGGGGCTGGCAGATGTTCATGGAACGCTCGCCCGAGAAAGTGGCCGAGCTGCGCGCCGATATGGCCCAGGTCGGGCAATATGTCGGTCTCGACATCAGCGAATTCCGCCGCATCGTGGGACAGGTTCAGAAGGGCGAGCAAGAGGCGCGTCAGGCCAAGAAGGAAATGGTCGAGGCGAACCTGCGTCTGGTGATCTCGATTGCCAAGAAATACACCAACCGCGGTCTGCAATTCCTCGATCTCATTCAGGAAGGCAACATCGGCCTGATGAAGGCGGTGGACAAGTTCGAATACCGTCGCGGCTATAAATTCTCGACCTATGCGACCTGGTGGATCCGGCAAGCGATCACCCGTTCGATTGCCGATCAGGCGCGCACCATCCGTATCCCGGTGCATATGATCGAGACGATCAACAAGCTGGTCCGTACGGGCCGTCAGATGCTGCATGAGATCGGCCGCGAGCCGACGCCGGAAGAGCTCGCCGAGAAGCTGCAGATGCCGCTCGAGAAGGTCCGCAAGGTGATGAAGATCGCCAAGGAGCCGATTTCGCTCGAGACGCCGATTGGCGATGAGGAAGACAGCCAGCTTGGCGATTTCATCGAGGACAAGAACGCGGTACTGCCCCTCGACAGCGCCATTCAGGACAATCTCAAGGAAACCACGACGCGGGTTCTGTCGTCGCTCACCCCGCGTGAAGAGCGGGTTCTGCGGATGCGGTTCGGCATTGGCATGAACACCGATCACACGCTGGAAGAAGTCGGCCAGCAGTTCAGCGTGACCCGCGAACGGATCCGTCAGATCGAAGCCAAAGCGCTGCGCAAGCTCAAACATCCGAGCCGGTCGCGCAAGCTGCGCAGTTTCCTCGACCAGTAAACGGTCGGGCGCAAGCAAAACGAGAGGGCGTGCCAGTTTGGCGCGCCCTTTGGTTTTCGGGGGCTTTGGTGGGTTTTGGTGGGGGCCGACGATAGGCCAGCCTCTGGCGGCGCGGGTGGATTTGGGTATTTCTCACCAGAAAGAGGCCCGTGCTTGCCAAATCACCGGGGCTGCGTCACGGATAGGGCATGCAGCAGGTTTTCACGATCACGACGCGCGGTCCGGGGCTCTATGAGATCACCCGCGAGCTGTCTGCCTGGGTGCGCGGGCAAGGGATCGAGACGGGTCTTTTGACCCTGTTCATTCGCCACACCTCGGCGAGCCTCACCATTCAGGAAAATGCCGATCCCGAGGTGCGGACCGATCTGCGCAATTTCTTTGCCCGGCTGGTGCCGCCGAGCAGCGACCCGTCGATGCGCTATCTCACCCATACCTATGAGGGGCCGGATGATATGCCGGCGCATATCAAGGCGGCGCTTTTGCCAGTGAGTCTCGGCATTCCGGTGATGGATGGCGCGCTGTGTCTTGGCACCTGGCAGGGCGTTTATGTGTTTGAGCATCGGGAGGCTGCGCATCGCCGCGAGGTGGTGGCGCATCTGACGGGAGGGTGACATGGGATCAGCGGTAGAGACGGCAGAGGGCTGGATCGCGGAACATCGGGGCGATTTGTCGACGGGCTGTCGCGAGATTTTCGAGTTTGGCGAACCGGCGTGGCGCGAATACCGCTCGGCCGACTGGTATGTGGCGCGGCTGCGGGCGGAGGGGTTTTCCGTCGAGGCGGGCTCGGCCGGGATGCCCACGGCGTTTTGTGCCAATTGGTCGAACGGGGCGGGGCCGGTCATTGGCATGTATGCCGAATATGACGCGGTGCCCGGCAATTGTCAGGCGGCAGGGGCGCAGGAGGCGCCGCGCGAGGGTTTGGGATTTCTGGCGGCGGGGCATACCGATCCGCATTCCGGGCTGGGTCTGGCGGGGCTTGGCGGGCTCTTGGCGACCAAGGCGGCGATGGAGCGGCACGGCATTCCCGGCGGTTTGCGCTTTACCGGCGAGCCGGCGGAGAAGGTGCGGGGCTCGAAGCCCATTCATGCGGCGGCGGGATATTATGACGGGCTGGCGGCGATGCTGTCCTTTCATCCGTTCTACATGCTGCCGCTGTGCAACACGGTGCGCTGGGACACGCAATGCGGTGCAGCCTATTCCATGGTCTATCGTTTCCGCTGTTTGCGGCCCGAGACATGGGGCGCGCGCGATGGCACGCCGATCCCGCAATCGCATTCGGACATTCGCGCGCCGGGGGCCAATGATGCGCTGGTGACCATGTATCAGATGGCGCGGCAGCAGCGCGAGGCGATGCTGCCCCATCGCGGCGGCTGGTCGATTTCCGAGGCGATCCTTGGGGCGGGGCAGGCGACGGCGGACAATCTGCCGGCGCGGCAGGCCGATCTGCAATATATGATCCGGGTGGCCGATCTGCAGATGGCCGAGCAGGTGAGCGGCCATCTCGACCGGATTGCCGAGGCGGCGGCGACGCTCAATGGCTGTGAGGTCGAGAAGATCTGGGTCAGCAAATCGCGCCCGGGGCTGACCAATCATGCGATGGCGACGTTGGTCTGGAACGAGATGGCGCAGGTTGGCGCGCCCTATTGGGATGCCGCGGCGCGGGAGATCCTGCGCGAGGTGCAGAGGAATTGTGGGGTGACGCCGGAGGATGACCCACTGCTCGAGGCCTGTGAGCAACTCATCGCGCCGCAGGAGGCCGAAGCGATCCTGCGCCAGGCCCTGCCGCCCGAGCAGATGAACGCGACTTCGGATGATTATACCGACATGAGCTGGCACGCGCCGCTGGCGCGGTTCTATGTGGCGCGGCCGGCGCTGCGTGGCGGGCCCTATCCGGCCTGGGCGATGAATGCGCTGGGCGGTATCCCCGAGACCATCGATCCGATGGTGACCACGGCGGCGCGCATTCTTGCGCGGTCGGCGCTGCGGCTCTTGCAGGATGCGGGGGCGCGGGCGGCGGCCTGGGCCGAGTTCGAGGCGCGCACCGGTGGCGGTGTGGGCGGCGAGCGCTGGATCGCGCCGCTTTGCGATTATGCGCCGCCCGTCGATCTGGCCTGGCCCGAATATGTCGAGACGCGGCGCGGGCGGCATTGGCATTTGCCCGGATAGAGTCCCAGAAGCCACGGTTTCGCGCGGCATCATCTAGCGGCGCAAAATCCCCTCTACCCAAAACCTTGCGGCCCACCTATAGTGGCTGTGGATAACTGGGCATCAGACCCATGGCGGTTGAGGCAGAGAAGAAGAGGGGGCAAGCCCATGCGCTGTCCGTTTTGTGGAAATATCGAAACTCAGGTCAAGGACTCGCGTCCGGCGGAAGAGCATGTCTCGATCCGCAGGCGGCGGTTTTGCCCGGCCTGTGGGGGCCGTTTCACCACCTATGAACGCGTGCAGCTGCGCGATCTGGTGGTGGTGAAATCGAACGGCAGGCGCGAGGATTTCGACCGTGACAAGCTCGAACGGTCGATCCGGATTGCCCTTCAGAAACGGCCCGTAGAGCCCGAGCGCGTCGAGCAGATGATCTCTGGCATCGTGCGGCGGCTCGAGAGCATGGGCGAGACGGATATCGCGTCGAAAACCGTGGGCGAGATCGTCATGGAGAGCCTCGCGCGGATCGACACCGTGGCCTATGTGCGCTTTGCCAGCGTTTACAAGAATTTCCAGGCGGCGGATGATTTCGACAAATTCGTGAGCGAACTGCGCCCCGGCGATGCGGTGACGGACGACAAGACCGAGGCGTGAGCGAGCAAGACATCCACCACATGCGCGAGGCGCTGCGCCTCGGGCGCAGCGCGATGGGATCGGCCTGGCCGAACCCGGCGGTGGGCTGTGTCATCGTGGCGGGCGATCAGATCGTCGGGCGCGGCGCCACGGCCCCCGGCGGTCGCCCCCATGCCGAGCCGCAAGCGCTGGCCGAGGCGGGCGCGGCGGCGCGGGGCGCGACCGCCTATGTCACGTTGGAGCCTTGCGCCCATCACGGCAAGACGCCGCCCTGCGCCGAGGTGCTGATCAAGGCGGGTGTGGCGCGGGTTGTGGTGGCCGTGGGCGACAGTGATCCACGGGTTTCGGGGCGCGGCATCGAGATGCTGCGCAAGGCCGGGATCGAGGTCGTGCAAGGCGTTCTCGAGGATGAGGCGCGCACGGATTTGGCCGGGTTTTTCCTCCGGATCGAGGAGGGGCGGCCTTGGGTCACGCTCAAGCTCGCCAGCAGTTTCGATGGCCGGATTGCCACCGCCAGCGGTCATAGCCAATGGATCACCGGGCCCGAGGCGCGGCAGCGCGTGCATGAGTTTCGCGCCCGTCACGATGCGGTCATGGTCGGGGCGGGAACGGCGCGGGCCGACAATCCCATGCTCACCGTGCGGGGCCTCGATGTCCCGCGTCAGCCGGTGCGGGTGGTTGTGTCACGGCGTCTCGATGTGCCGCTGATGTCGGAACTGGCGCGCACCGCGGGCGAGGTGCCGGTCTGGATGTGCCACGGGCCGGATGCTGACAAATCGCTGCGCGAGGCGTGGCAGGGGCTTGGGGCCGAGCTGGTCGAATGTCGGCTGCATGGCCGGCAGCTCGAGATCGGATCGGTGCTGCAGGCGTTGGGCGAACGGGGGCTGACGCGGGTTTTCTGCGAAGGCGGTGGGGCGCTGGCCGCGTCGCTTTTGTCGGCGGGGCTGGTGGATGAGCTGATCGGCTTTACCGCTGGCGTCGTCATCGGGGCCGAAGGGCTTCCCGGCGTGGGCGCGATGGGTCTGGCGCGGCTCGAAGAGGCGCCGCGTTTTCGTCTGATCGAAGCGGCGGCCGTGGGCGGTGACATCATGCACCGCTGGCACCGCGCCTGAGGGCGTAGCCCCGGCTAGCGCCGCCAGAGACCGGCGTAAGAGGCAAACACCCCCTGTAGCTTGCTCAGCACCCGCAAGGCCGGGCGACGGCCGAGACCCTCGCCTGTGGCAAGCCGTTCGACCACCACTTCGACCGGGCAGGGCAGGCCGGTCACCGGATCGCAGTAGCGCGGGTAATCGATGAGCGCCGCATGTACCAACCCGTCGAGCGTCGGGCGGGCGACGCGGCGATCGGGCACCGGCCCCAGATCGGTAGTAAGCCCCCAGCCCGCATAGAAGGGCGCGCCAAGGCAGGTGACGGGCAGCCCGCGCAGCAGCGCCTCGAACCCCATGAGCGAGGTCATCGTCCAGACCGCATCGACCTGACCGAGCAGGGCGGCGGGATCGGCATTGACCAGCACCGCATCGGCCAAGCCGGTGAGCGCCTCGGCCTCGATCTTGCCGGGGCGCAGCCCTGCCTCCACATCGGGATGCGGCTTGTAGAGGATCACCGCCTCGGGATGGGCAGCGCGGGCGGCCTCCAAGAGACCGAGATTGGTATGCACCTCGCCCGCGCCAAGGCGGATAGAGGCATCGTCTTCGACCTGACCGGGGACAAGGATGCGCGGCCCCGGGGGCAGATCCTCGGGCAGCGCCGGGGCCTCGCCTTGATTGTATTTCGACAGGCCCAGATCGATCAGACGGCGGCGCAGATCCTCGGCGCGGCGGGCCTGATCCCGGCGCAGGTCCGAGCGCCGCGCGATCCAGCGTTCGAGCCGCGAGGGGCGCGACGGGTCGTAATAGATGCCGAGATCGTCGAGCGCCAAGGACAGCGGCGGGGTCAGCGCCGCGCCGAGCCCGCGCGAGCGCAGGAACCCGTCTTCGAGCCGCAGCGCGGTGTCGGGGGCGCGGTCGCTCTTGCCCGCCCAGACCATATCGCGGCGATCCGGCGCGCTCCGGTCAAAGATCACCCGGCGTTCGCGGCCAAAGAACCCCTGCAGCGCGGGCCGTTTCCAGAGCCGCATACCATGGGCGCACCAGCCCCGGCGATCCTCGCGCCAGGCGCGGGTCCGTGCCTCGAGCGTGGCGAGCGTCTCCTCGAAACTGCACAGCCGGTCGTGGCAGGGGTCATACCAATGCGGATAGAGCAGCATGGCCCCGGCAAAGAGCTGTGCCCGAGTGAGGTTGCGGCCCCGGCGCGGCAACGACAGCGGATGGCGGTCCTCGGTGAGCCCCCAGCCGGCATAGAAGGGCTGGCCAAAGACGCGGGGGCGGTGACCGGCGAGAATGGCCTCAAAGCCGAGCTGCGAGGTGACCACATAGACGCCGATGGCCCCTTCGAGCAGATGCCAGGGGCTCACCTCCTCGGAAAAGAGCGAAATCCGGTCGCTTTCATCCTCGGGGCCGAAATAGCCGGGCCGGTGGCCGGCGGCGGTCTCGGGATGGGTCTTGATCAGGATGCGCGCGCCGGGGTGGTCCTCTTGGGCATAGTAGAGCGCCTCGCGAAAGCTGTTGGCATCGGACTTGCCATGGGTGACGGAGGCGTCGCCCCGGGTCTGGTCGATGACCAGCACATAGCCCGGATCGGGGCAGGGGGCGTCGGGGTCAAATCCCGAGTATTTGCTCAGATGCGCCTCGGTCATCCGGGCGATCCCGGCGCGGGCCCGGTCGAGCAGCGCCGTGTCGTCGAGCGGATGCTCGCGCAGTAGGGTTTCAAGGTCGGACGCGCTGTCGCTGTCGAAATAGATGCCGTTTTCGTCGATCACCAGACCGAGCGGCGGCTCGCCCGCGCGGCCGGGAAAGAGCGAACGCAGGAACGCATCCTCGACCCGCAACAGCCCTGCGCCGGTTTTGGCCGACACCGCCTCGCCCCGTGCGGCATAGGGCGAGCGACCCCAGACCGCGATGCGATCCTCAGGCCCAGCGCGTCCCAGCGAGAGCGGATAGCCCGCCAGCGCCATGATCCGACGCAGGCGCTTTTGCCGCAAAAAGCCGCCGTTAAAATAGCGAACCCGCCGCCCCCCGGAGGGAACGGCGGGTTCAGCCGTTGGGTCTGTGATCATATACCGCTAAGCGTGTCGCCGGCCGTCGAGACCGACCCGACCGCGCCCAGCGTGCCGGTCATCGCGGCAATCACCTTGGTCCATTGGGCAAACGGCGCCTCGGTCACATAGAGCGTGTCATCGTCGCGGATCGAGAAATCGCGCGCCATGAACATGCCGTTGGGCCGCGTCAGGTCGAGCACATAGACCATGCGCTGTGCCCCCACGAGATCGTCGCGGCCGAGCACCTGATTGGCGATCTCGGCAGGTTCGTTGCGCATCACGAAAACCCCGGTGGGATCGGCGCTGACGGTGCTGAGGCCGCCGACCTGCGCAATCGCCTCGACGGCGCTGAGCGTCTGGGTTTCAAAGGCGACGCGCGCCTGCCCGTTGGTCGCGCCGAGCGCGGTGAAGGAGCGGGTGTCCTGTTCCACGAGGATTCGGTCGCCACCACGCAGGGCGATGTCATATTCGGGATGCTCATAGAGGTCCTGGAACCAGATTTTCGAGCGCTGGTTGCCACGCAGAATGGTGATCTGGGCCACTTCGGGCGAAATGGCGATGCCGCCCGCCGCCGCCAGCATGGCCGAGAGCGTGCGGGTGGGCCGTTCGATCGGATAGACGCCTTGGCCGCCAACAGCCCCCGAGAGCGTCACGGTCGAGCCATCACCCGCCACGCGTGCCACCTGCACCTGCGGGTCAGGGGTCTGCTCTTCGAGCTTGCGGGTGATGATGCGGCGAATGGATTCGGGCGTGTTGCCTGCGGCCTTGATGCGGCCGGCATAGGGCACGAAAATATGGCCAGAACCGTCGACCTGCACCTCTTCGAGCCGCGTCTGGCTGGTGCCTTCGCTGGCGAGAAGCCCGTCATCGACGTTTTCCCAGATCGACAGGCTGAGCGTGTCGCCCGGCTGGATCGTGTCCGACCCGAGCTTGCCCGCGCTGCGGAAGGCTTCGGTAAAGCCGAGGCTGGGCTGCACGGCGGTGGCGCGGGTCACACGGTCGTTGACCGCCACGACAAAGGCATCGCCGGACCGTTGCACCGACCCTGCATAAATCTCACGTTTGTTGGGGCCAACGCGCGGAAGGCCACAGGACGAAACGACCGCCACCATGGCCAAAAGGGCGACGGATCGCGCCCATCGGGTTGTCTTGATTTTCACTGCCCGGTCTCCTCGACCTGATTAATTCTGCCTCAGTAGTTTTATCCAACCCATAGGAATAGGTTTGGTTTTTTGTCCAACCTACCGAAATAGGATCGGAAAATCCAGCGCTAGGTTGGGGGGCGGTCAGGTGATCGCGCGCAACTGTTGCCTCGGGGCCGCGCTTCCACTGTGCAACCCGTCATAGGGATCGTCGGGGCTCAGCATCATGTCGACGGTCTGACGCAGCACCTGACGGCGGCCGCGCGACGAATAGAACCCGCCCGCCACCTGGCTCGTTTCGAGAAGATAGCGGCGATAATCGGCATAGGCCTTGCGGTCGGGGCGTTCGGCCCCGGCAAAGAAATCGACGAGCGGTTTGGTCGAGACGAATTCCGGTTTGGCATAGACCGCCGCGCCGAAGGTCTTGAGCGGGATGCCACGCCAGAGCACCTGTTGCGCGGCGGTGGAATTCACCGTGACGGCGCTGCGGGCCTCGTCCAGAAGGGCTGCAAGTTTGCCGCCGCGAACATAGTGCACACGGTCCTTGATGCCGTATTTACGGGCCAGGGCGCGGAGGTCGCGGCGGACGGGGGTGCGGCCGTCTTCGAGGGGGTGGGCCTTGACCACGAGGTGGTGGTGCAGGGGGGCGCCTTGGGCAAAGCCGGAGACCACCGTGTCGAGAAATTCGGTCATGGTGGAGAAGGGCGAATGCATCTGGAAGCTGCTGTCATGTTCGAGCTGCAGAAGCGCCAGATGATAGGGAAAGCCGCCGTGCCGGATGCGCCATGTGGCGATGCGCCGGTCGATGGCCTGAAAGGGCATCAGGGCCAAGCGTTTGAGATACAACCCGAATTCGGCGCTGACGCTGAGCGTGCGATGAGGCCGGAAGCCGCGATAGCCCCGGTTCCAGAACAGCACGAACCAATGATAAAGGGCGCCGTAGAAGATGTGGTGGCGCATGTCGCCCCAGCTGGCGGGGGGCAGGGCGCTGTCCATATCGGACAATTCGAGGTCGCGGCGCATCTGGGCGACGCTCATCTCCATCAGCCGCGAATTGCCATTGCTGCCGCCGCGCTCATAGGTGACCCAATAGGGGCGCAGATAGCCCTCTTCAAAGACATGGATGGTGATCCCGGCGGCGCGGGCCTGGGCCACGGCTTCGGCATGGATCGGGCGGGTGTCGCCATAGAGCACGATGTCGGTGACGCCCTTCTCGGCGATGATCTCGCGCAGCCGGTCGGACCAGGCTTCGGGCGTGTCGGCATAGGGGATATAGCTCGCCGATTGCGGCCAGAACACCCGGTCGCCCATGTTGAACCCCACGCGCCAGACCTCGGCGCCGGCGCGTGTCAGCATTTTGCCCAGCCGTGCGAAAAACGGGCCATGCGGCCCTTGCAGGAACAGGAAAACGTGTTTTTTGCCAGCGGAATAGGCCATTGTCTGAAGGTGCGTCCGATCAGGTAGGGTCAAATCTCTGGGGGCAAAGCTAGATCGAAATTTAGGCAAAATTAAGGTGAAAACGCCTCGCTTCTTGTCATGGCGCGGCGGGGCGGATAGGTCAGGGAAAAGCCTGAGGGAGCGAGAGATGTTCACTGGTATTATCACGGATCAGGGCGAGATCAGAGATCTGGAGCAGCGCGGCGATCTGCGGGCGCGGATCGGCTGTCACTATGACATGGATGGCGTCGATATGGGCGCGTCGATTGCCTGTGACGGGGTCTGTCTGACGGTGGTCGCCATGGGGGCGGATTGGTTCGATGTGGATGTCTCGGCAGAGACCGTGTCGAAGACCAATCTCGACACCTGGGCCAAGGGCCGGACGGTCAATCTCGAACGGGCGCTCAAGGTCGGGGACGAGCTTGGCGGGCATATCGTGTCGGGCCATGTCGATGGCGTGGCCGAGGTGATTTCCGTGAAAGATGAAGGGGATAGCACCCGTGTGACCCTGCGCGCGCCAAAGGCTCTGGCGCGGTTCATCGCGCCCAAGGGATCGGTTGCGCTCAACGGTACGTCGCTCACGGTGAACGAGGTTGAGGGCTGTGATTTCGGGATCAATTTCATCCCGCACACCAAGGAAGTGACCACCTGGGGCCGGGTCGCCGTGGGGGACCGGGTCAACCTCGAGATCGACACGCTGGCGCGCTATGTGGCGCGGCTGCACGAGGCGGATTAACCTTTTACAAAACTCAACTTAAGCCGGAAAAATGCCCTGTCGGTGAGACGTCGGTATAACGACGGTAAAGCGACGGTAGGGGATCTGACCCCGCGCCGCGCGGGGCGCGGGCGTTAACCTATTTGCGAGATTTCTCCCGGGGCCAAACCCGCCGAAAACGGTGGGTCGGTGACAGGTCGGTATTGCGTCGGTAAAGCGACAGTGCGGGTTTTGACGGAATGCCAGCCGAAATCCCGCCGAAACCCAGCCCAAACTCAGGCGAAAAATCAGTCGTTA
Source organism: Roseovarius nubinhibens ISM (assembly GCF_000152625.1). Lineage (GTDB taxonomy): Bacteria > Pseudomonadota > Alphaproteobacteria > Rhodobacterales > Rhodobacteraceae > Roseovarius > Roseovarius nubinhibens. Next base: position 2,699,985 of record NZ_CH724156.1, read on the forward strand.
TCGGTGAGCCCCGCGCCCGCCCCGGCGAGGCGGCTCGCCTCGGTGTCGGGGGCATAGGTGCGATGCGCCATCGCGCCGAGCCGCGCCGCATCGCCCGGCTCGATATGGCCGCGCCAGGCGCGGCGGACGGGCAGACCGCGCGGCGCGCTGTCCGCGCGCGCGACCTCGGCCAGCGCCGCCAAGGGCCGGCGCGGATCGGCGGCGGAGAGGTAGGAGCACCGCTCGAACCGGGTGATGGTCACGCCCTCATAGGAGAGCCGCAGCCCGGTGCCGGTCATCTCGGCGGCGGCGGCCACGAAAGGGTAGAGCAGGAGCGGCTCGATCACGTCCTCAAGCGTGATGACCTCGCCCGCCGCCAGCGTTTCGGCCAGATCGCAGAGCGTCGCCCCGGCGCTGATCGGGCAGAGCCGCCCACCGGGGGCGGCCCAGGGCGCGGCGAGCCGGGCGGGGCGGATCATCGACGGCTCGGCCCGGTCGCAGGCGGCGAGCACCTGCGCCAGCGCCGCCGCCCCGTCGAGCCCCATGGCGCAGAGCCAGCGGGTGGCGCGGCCCGCCTCTTCGGCGAGGCCCCAGCTATAGCCCGCGCCGCGCGTCGCCTTCTTGGCCAGCCCTTCGATTTCGCCCAGCGACCAGCTCATGCCATATCCTCTGCGTCGGTGGCCCCGTCGACGGTGCTGCCGTCGAGCATCGGATAGGTCCAGTCGTCGGCATTGCCCTCGGAGAGCTCTTCGGGGAAGGGGGCGTGTTGGAACATGGTGATGCGCAGCCAGCGGTCGGAGCGCGGATCGAAATGGCAGGCGCCGAAAAAGCTCAGCTTGGCGCGCAGCATGTCGATGGGCATCATCCCGGCGTCGATCGTGTTGTCGCGGATTTCGGCATAGGGGTGATCGCCGGTGATCTGCACCCGGCGGATGATGTGGCGGTGCTGCGGATGGGTGAGCAGGAACTCGGCCACGGTTGCGGCATCGCTGCGCAAGAGATCGGCATGGAGCCGGGCCGCGTCGCGCCCGGGGCAGAGCGGCTGTTCGTAGTCGTCGAGATCCTCGTCGAAACGCTGGCCGAGCCGGGGCTCGAGCTTGGCCTCGGAGACATACCAGACGCGGGCGCGGGGGTCTTGCGCTCGCCAGTCGATGGCGAGTGCCCAATCGTAGATGTCCTCGGTCAGCGCGCGCAATTGGGCGAGCGGCATCGCGCCCTGAATACGCATGCAGTCTTGTTCCTCGCAGGACATGGTGGAGGTCAGTTCGTCCACCAAGAGCCCGTAGGGTTCGAGCAGCAGCGAGGCGATCTGTTCCTGACCTTCGAGTGAACAGCTCTCTTCGGCCCAGCGAAACACCCGGTCCCAGGGGCGGTCGTGGATCAGATCGGCCTCGGGCAGCCAGTCGCAGAGCCGGTCGAGATCGGCGCGCAGCTCGGCCAGTTTCGCCAGTTGCACGGGATGCTCGGATGTCCAGTCCTGCGCATGGCGGCGGGCACGATAGGCATAGTCGCGAAAGGCCGCGGCCTCGGCCGGGGCGGCGGCGGGCAGCGAGCGGATGCGCGCCAGCGCGGTTTCGCGGGCATTGATCCATTGATGGATGAGCACCGGGTGATGGATGAGAAAGGGCGCCATGCCAAGCCCGGTGGAATTGCCGATGCCAAAGCTGCGGCGCAGCGCCGGGGCCAGCGGCACGGCGGTGTCCGGCGACCGGGTCCGCGCCATATGTTCGACCAGATCCATGATGAAGGCGCGGGTCAGATAGACCGAGAGCATCTCGACTTGAAACGGTCCACGGCATTCGTCGCGTGCAGCACTTTGTTCGCGGTCGGCGGCGCCGAATTTGCCCGAGCCATAGACCGCGGTGGTGCGCATCAGATAGCCCACCTCATGGATGCGGGCGGGATCGGGCTGCGTGCCTTGGGCGAGGCAATCGACCACGTAATCCCACAGCCGCACCGAGCGGTTGGCCCGGCTCAGCGACAATTCGCGGTCCGAGATGCGGCCCGCCTCTTGTTTCGGGACATTGCGGGCGAGGCGGATGATGTCGGCCTCGGTGGGGATGCCGTCGAAGAGGGTAAAGGTCGCGTCCCAAGCGGTGGCGATCACCCGGTCCGAGCGCAGATGCGCGGGCAGGTCATGGGCGAAGGCCACAAGGGAATAGGAATGGGTCGGGCCATGGGCGGTATAGATGGCATGGCCGGTGCCGCGCGCGTCGATCTCGAAGGCGCGGGTCTCGAACCGCCAGTTTTCCGCCCGGAGCCGCCGCAGCAGCGTGCGCATGAAGGACAGGCGCGATTGATGGAAGGACCCGAGCCGGGCGAGACGCATGACATCGCGCGGGGCGCGCTTGGGCACCTGGGTGGCCTCGGCTGTCGCTGTCATGGTCTGGCCCGTCATCTGGCGATCCTGTCCCTATGTCCCGTTACGCTGCCTTGGCGGGGGTGAAGTTGGTGTCGAAGAAACGATACCAATTGCCGCCCATCAGCCCGGCCACCTCGTCGGGGGCAAAGCCGATCTGGCGCAGCCCGTCCTCGATCTTGCCAAAGTCGCGGTTGTCGCGGAACCAATGCGGCTGATCCGGGAAGCCGGGGGCGGCGGCGGAGCCTTCGCCATAGTCGATCTCCTTGGACCAGCGGCCGACGCGCATCCATTCGACGACGCTGTCGGGGTGATCTTGGCACAGATCCGAGCCGATGCCGAAATGTTCGACGCCAAAGCGGTCGGCGGCGGTGGCGATCATGGCGCAGAACTCCTCGAGCGTGCAGTCGGTTTTGCCCTTGAGGTGGTGGGGATACATGGAAAAGCCCATCATGCCGCCGTTTTGGGTCACCGCGCGCACCACATCGTCGCGCTTGTTGCGCAGGGCGGGTTGCCAGCTGTGGAGATTGGCGTGGGTGATGGTGATCGGACGTTCCGAGTGATCCGCCGCCTCGATGGTCGAGCGGTCGGCTGAATGGCTCATGTCGACGACGAGGCCCACGCGGTTCATTTCGCGGATGACCTGTTTGCCCATGCGGGTGAGGCCGGGGTCCTCGGCCTCGTAGCAGCCGGTGGCGAGCAGCGACTGGTTGTTGTAGCTCAGCTGCATGAAGCGGCCGCCGAGCTCGTGCAGGATCTCGACGAGGCCGATGTCATCCTCGATGGGCGAGGCGTTCTGGAAGCTCAGGAAAATGGCGGTGCGGCCGGTGTCGCGAGCAAGTTTCACATCGCTGGCCCAGCGGCCCTTGAAGATCAGATCGGGGTAGGTTTCGAACCAGCGGTTCCACTGCGCCATGTTCTGCACGGTTTCGCGGAAATTCTCGTGATAGCAGATCGTTGCGTTGACCGCATCGACGCCGCCTTCGCGCATCTGGCGAAAGATTTTCTCGGACCAATTGGCATATTGCACGCAGTCGATGCGATAGGTCATGCGGGCTCTCCAGCGGCGATATAGGCGGTTTTGACCACGGTGTAGAAGTCGCGGGCGTGCACGCCCTGTTCGCGCGGACCAAAGGAGCTGTCGCCGCGCCCGCCGAAGGGGACGTGGTAATCGGTGCCGGCGGTGGGCAGGTTGACGGTCACCACGCCGGTGCGGACGTTGCGGCGGAAATGGGTGGCGCGGGCGAGGCTTTGGGTCACGATCCCGGCGGTGAGGCCGAAATTGGTGTCGTTGACGGTGGCCAGAGCCTCGTCATAGCTGTCGACGCGGATCACGCTGGTCAGCGGCGCGAACATTTCCTCGCGGTTGATGCGCATGTCGTTACGGGTGTTGAGGAAGACGCCGGGCGACATGAAATAGCCCTCGGTCTCGCGCTCGAGCCGCAGACCGCCGCAGGCCAGCTCGGCCCCTTCAGAGCGGCCAAGCTCGACATAGGCGAGGTTCTCGTCGAGCTGCTGCTGGCTCACCACCGGGCCCATCTGGGTGCCCTCGGCCAGCGCATGGCCGACTTTCATCGCCTCGGCCCCGGCGATGAGTTTCTCGACAAAGGCGTCATGAATGCCCGCGTGCACGACGAGCCGCGAGGAGGCGGTGCATTTCTGGCCGGTGCCGCCGAAGGCGCCTCCGAGCGCCAGGCTCACCGCCAGATCGAGATTGGCGTCATCCATCACGGCAAGCGCGTTTTTCGAGCCCATTTCCATCTGTACGCGGGTGAAATTGCCCACCGCCGCCGAGGCGATGCCCCGGCCCACCGGCACCGAGCCGGTGAAGGAGATGGCGTCGACGCGGGGGCTTTCGACCAGACGCTGGCCGACATCGCGGCCCGCGCCCATCACCAGGTTGAAGAGACCGGCGGGGATGTCCTGACGGGCGATGATTTCGGTGAGCGCCACGGCGGAGGCCGGGGTGATATTGGCGGGTTTCCAGATCACCGCATTGCCATAGGCGAGCGCCGGGGCGATTTTCCAGCTGGCGGTGGCGGTGGGGAAGTTCCACGGGCTGATCACCGCGACGGTGCCGACCGGTTCGCGGCGCACATCGACCTCGACCCCGGGGCGGACGCTGTCGGCGTTCTCGCCGATCTGGCGCAGGATTTCATGGGCGTAATAGGTAAAGAACTGACCGGCGCGATAGACCTCGCCACGGCCCTCGGCGAGCGGCTTGCCCTCTTCGCGGCTCAAGAGCGTGCCGAGCTCTTCGGCGCGTTGCATCATCTCGGTGCCGATGGCCATGAGCACCGCCTGTTTGCGCTCGAGCCCGTAACCGGCCCATTCCGCCTGCGCCTTGGCGGCGGCGTCGAGGGCTGCGTCGAGCTGATCGGCGCTGGCCTGTGCATAGGTGCCGACGAGGTCCGACAGATCGGAAGGGTTGCGATTCTCGACCGCGTCCTGGCCCGCGACCCATTGGCCCGCAATATAGTTTTTCTGAAGCTCGGTCATGACATCACCCGCGATATGAAAGGAAAGACGCCCCAAGGGGGCGGTTGCCCACATCAAGACCGGAAAGACCCGTTAAGGCAAATGCAAAAAACTTGAAAAATATTCAGTTAATTTGAATTTTAGTCTTGGCGTGTGTCAGGGCCGTCGGCGGGGCGCGGTGACATGCTGCGCGGGCGCACGGGTTTGAGCGTCGCACGGTCGAGATCGGCGGCGCGCAGGGCGGCGACCAGCGCCCGTGTGGCCGGGGTCTGCATCATCTGCGGCGGGGTGAGCATCCAGACCTCGCGCCGGGTCTCGCATTGTTGCAGCGGCAGAAATTCGAGGTCGAGAAATTCCGGCAGGATCGACAGTTCCGGCAGGATCGAAATGCCCGCCCCGGCGCGCACCATGCTCAGGATCGAGGCGGTGTTGCGCACAAAGAGGGTCGAGCCGTCGAGGATCGGCTGAAACCCCGGGTCGGGGATATGCTGGCAGAGCCCATTGGCGATAAAGCGGTGATCGGCGAGATCGGCCCAGTCGAGCCGCGACCAGTTCTGTGCCAGCGGGTGATCGACGGGGCAGACCACGCCAAAGGCATCGGTCAGCACCAGTTCGCGGTCAAACCCCTGCATCGGGCCGATGGAGGCGAGCGCGATATCGGCGCGCCCGGCGGCAAGATCGCGCTGGATCGTGGCGCTATCTGTGTCGCTGATCTCGACCCGGACGCCGGGAAAATCCTGCATGAAGGATTTGAGCAGCGGCGGCAGGATCACCTGCGCCACCGAGGGCGTGGCCGAGAGGCGCACATTGCCATGTTCGGCGCGCGACAGGCTCTCGATGCTGCGCACGGTGCGTTCAAAATGATCAAGCTCGCGCTCGGCCTCGGCGCGGATCAACTCGCCCAGGGGGGTGAGCCGCGATTTGCGGGCGGATTCGAACAGCGGCGCGCCGATGTGATCCTCGAACTGGCGCAACATCATCGAGACCGCCGAGGGCGTGCGCCCCAGCATATCGGCCGCGTCCGCAAGGCTGCCGTGATCGGCAACCGCCCGGAAACAGCGCAGCATCTCGATCTTGATCGCCATCGCGTTCTCCTTGGATGGGCGGCATGTGCCAGGGCAGGCTAGGGGCAGGCCTCTGGGCAGGTTTCTGGGCAGGCTAAGGGCATTTCCTTTACTTTGCCATAAGCCGTGTTGGAAAAGAACTGCGCCGGGGGTCTGGGCCGGGTCAGTGCGGGATTTCGCATCTTGCCCGTGGCCGGGGAATTTGAAATAACCGGACTGGATCAAGGAGTATGCCATGTCTGCACGTATTTTCCGCCCGGCCCGCACTGCGATGTCGTCGGGCACGGCCAAGACCAAACATTGGGTTCTGGAATATGTGGCGGATCAGGCGCGGGCGGTGGATCCGCTCATGGGCTGGACCTCTTCGGCGGACACGCAGGCTCAGGTGCGGATCAATTTCCCCACCAAGGAGGCCGCGCTCGACTATGCCCAGGAGCATGGGATCGACGCCGTGGTGCAAGAGCCCAAGACGCGCAAGCCCAACATCCGCCCCGGCGGCTATGGGGAAAATTTCGCCACCAACCGGCGTGGCGTCTGGACCCATTAACCCCCGGTAACCGGCCCACCGCAGTCTTGAAAAGACTGCGAATGGAAATCTTTTCAAGATTTCCCTCTCAGAGCCGCAGGCATTGGCGGGACCGATGCCACACCCTGCGGTCCCCTGTCTCGAAAGGCCTGCGCCATGCAGATCACCCATCTCGTCACCCATTCCGGCGGGTTTCATGCCGATGAGCTCTTGTCCTCGGTGGTGCTCAGCCGGCTCTATCCCGAGGCCACGATCGTTCGGTCGCGCGAGGCCGAGTGGATCACGCCGGGGGCGGGGCGGATCATCTATGACGTGGGGCGGGGCTATGACGCCGCGGCGCGGCTCTTTGATCATCATCAGCGGCCCAACCCGCTGCGCGAGGATGGCCAGCCCTATAGCTCTTTCGGGCTGATCTGGCATCACTACGGGCGCGATTATCTGAGGGCGCTGGCGGTGCCGGAGGCGGATATCGAAGAGGTCCATGCCGCCTTTGATCGCGGCTTTGTGCTACCCGTCGATCTTTTGGACAATGGCGCGATTGATCCTTCGGAGGCCGGGGCGCTGGCGGGGATGACCCTGCCTGAGCTCTTGGAGACGCTGAAGCCGGTGTTTGACGACCGGGGCGAGGCGGCGGATGACCGGGCCTTTGCCGAGGCGCTGCCGGTGGCGCGGGCCTTTGTCGAGGCGGGGGTGCGGGCGCGTGCGGCCAAGCGCCGGGCCGAGGCGATGGTCAGCGAAGCGATCGTCGCGGCGGGGGCGTCGCGGGTGCTCGAGCTGCCGATGGGGATGCCGTTCCGCTCGGCGGTCGAGAAGGCGGGGGCGGATCATCTGCTGTTCGTGGTGCATCCGCGCGGCGAGGATTGGGCGCTCACCACCATCCGCAAATCGGGCGGCAGTTTCGAGAACCGGGCCGATCTGCCCGAGGCTTGGGCCGGGCTCACCGATGTGGCGCTGGAAGAGGCGAGCGGAGTCGCGGGCGCGAAATTCTGTCACAACGGGCGATTCATTGCCGTGGCGGCGACGCGCGAGGCGGTGATGGCGCTGGCCGATCTGGCGGTGGCCGAGGCGGGCTAGGCTCGCGCGCGGCGGATGAGCGTCGCGCTGTAACCTGTTACATAGCGGGATTTTTTGCCTATTGGGCCTGCGCCGCGGGATAGCGGTGCGGGGGCGGTGCATTTTGCTGTTTGGCGGGTGATCGGATATTGCGATCATAATTGATCGAAAAATACAGTTTTATCTTATACCAGAAATTCGGCATGCTTCGGGACCTATCAGGAGGCCCGAATGGAATCGCCGATCACTCTGCCCAAGCTGCGCCATGCCGATCTTGCGCCACTGTCTCTGACCCAGGTGCGCCGCGCGATGCGCGAGAACCGCTATGCGGGGCCAACGGCGGGGCTCTGTGACGGGCGGTTGCAGTGCAATATGGTGATCCTGCCCGCCGCTTATGGCGCGGAGTTTCAGACGTTTTGCGAAGAGAACCCGGTGTTCTGCCCGCTCTTGGGCGTGTCGGAGCCGGGGCAGCCGCATCTGCCCGCCTTGGGCGCCGAGATCGACCTGCGCCATGATCTGCCGCTGTTCTTCGTCTATCGCCCCGGTCAGACGGTCGAGCGGCGCCAAGATATTTCGGCGCTCTGGCGCGACGATTTTCAGGCCTTTGCCATCGGCTGTTCCTTTACCTTTGAACATGCGCTGATGCGCGAGGGGATTGGCATGCGCCATATCGAGGAAGATGTGACCGTGCCGATGTATCGCACCGATATCGCCACCGTGCCGTCGGGGGTGTTTTCCGGCCCGGCGGTGGTCAGCATGCGGCCGGTGCGCGAGGATCAGGTCGACCGGGTGGCCGAGATCTGCCGCCAGTTCCCCCATGCCCATGGCGCGCCCATTCATGCGGGCGATCCGGCCACCATCGGCATCCAGGATGTGATGCGGCCCGATTGGGGCGATGCGGTCAGTCTCAAGCCCGGCGAGGTGCCGGTGTTCTGGGGCTGTGGCGTCACCTCGCAAATGGCAGTGACCCAGGCCGCGCCGGAGATCGCCATCACCCATGCGCCCGGTGCGATGCTGATCACCGATGCCGATGAGATTGCGCCGCCGGGCTGGGGCCGGGCGGCACAGTGACCATGCGTGCGAGTGCGAAGACGGTTCAACACGACGCTTTACCACGGGTTCAACAAGGAGAAACGAGATGAAAAAGACACTGGGCCTCATGGCCGCAACCCTCGCCGTCACCGGCGGCACCGCCATGGCCGAAGAATTTTCGGTGGTCGGCAGCTGGAGCGGCCTGCCGCTGCACAAGCAATATGAACAGCCCTTCTGGACCGAGAAACTGCCCGCGATGAGCGATGGCCGGATGAGCGCCAACCTGACCACCCATGACCAGATGGGCATCAAGGGCGGCGACGTCTACCGGATGCTCGGCGAAGGCGTGTTCGATGTCGGCATGACCGTGGCCGATTACGCGGTGGCCGACACCCCGGCGCTCGAAGGGCTCGATGTGCCGCTGATCGCCGCCGATGCCAAAGCGGCGCAGGCGATGGTCGAAGCGGCGCGTCCGATGATCGACGACATCTATGCCGATGTGTTCAACGCCAAGGTTCTGGGCGTCGCGCCCTATCCGCCGCAGGTGGTGTTCTGCAACGCCGAGATCGGCTCGCTCGAGGACCTCAAGGGCAAGAAAATCCGCGCCTCGGGCCGGATGACCGGCAAGCTTCTGGAGGCGCTGGGCGCCGAGGCGGTGAGCGTGGGCTTTGGCGAGGTGCCGGGCGCGCTGCAAAAAGGCGTGGTCGATTGTGCCGTGACCGGCGCCGGGTCGGGCTATAGCGCCGGCTGGTGGGAAGTGTCGACCCATCTGATGCCGATCCCGCTCGGCGGCTGGGACCCGGTGGTCACCGCGATGAACATGGACCGCTGGAATTCGCTCAGCGATGAGGACAAGGCGCTGGTGCAAAAGGCCGTCACCGAAGAGCTCGAGGCCCCCGCATGGGCCAGCGCGCAAGATGCGCTTGCCACCGATGTGGCCTGCCTCACCGGGCAGGGCGACTGCCCGACCGAGGCGCGTGACATGATCCTCGTCGAGGCCTCCGCGGCCGATGCCGAGACCGCGCGCAACATCCTCGTGACCGAAGTGCTGCCCGACTGGGCCGAGCGCGCCGGTGGCGATTGGGGTCAACGCTGGAACGACACCGTGGGCAAGAGCGCCGGCGTCGAAATCCCGCTCAACTAAGCGGCGGGTCTGGCGATGACACAGCTTCTCATCCTGCTCGGGCGGGTGAATGAACGGCTGGCGCTGGCGGCGGGTCTGCTGCTGTTGCTGAGCGTTTCGGTCACCCTGTTTGATGTCGTCGCCAGGCCTCTCGGCCTGTCGCTTGGCGGGACCGACGAATTGTCGGGCTATGCCATGGCCATCGCGACCAGTTGGGGCATGAGCTATGCCCTGACCAACCTCACGCATGTGCGTATCGACCTCGTTCGCGCCCGCGGCTCGGCCCCGGTGCGGGCCTGGTTCGACGCGGTGTCGATCCTGTCGCTGGCGGCGGTGGCGGTGACCATCGGCTATCGCGGCTGGCCGGTGCTGGCCAAGTCGATCAAGAACGGCTCGACCGCCAACACCACGCTGGAGACGCCGCTGTGGATTCCACAGTCGCTCTGGATGGCGGGCTGGCTCTGGTTTGCGCTCTCGGGCGTGGTGCTGGCCGTGGTGGTCTGTGTGTTTCTGGCAGGCGGCAAACATGCGGAAATTGATGAATTCGCCGGAACGCGAGGTGAGATATGATCCTGTTTACATCCGGGGGACTGTTTGCCCTGCTGGCCATGTCGATCCCGGTCGGCATCGTTCTCTTTCTGCTCGCCTTCGGCATTGATGCATTTTTCAGCCCCTTTCCCCTGATGCGGGGTCTCGGGCAGGTGGTCTGGTCGTCGTCCAACAGCGCGACGCTCATCGCCATTCCCTTCTTTGTGCTTTTGGGCGAGATCCTCGTCCGCAGCGGCGTGGCGCGGCGCACCTATGCGGCGCTCGAGGCCTGGGTGTCCTGGCTTCCCGGCGGGCTGATTCATGCCAATATCGCCACCGCGACGCTGTTTTCGGCGACCTCGGGGTCCTCTGTCGCGACCGCCGCGACGGTGGCCTCGGTGGCGACACCGCAGGCCGACAAGCTCGGCTATGATCCCAAGCTATTCTCGGGCGCGATTGCGGCGGGCGGCACGCTCGGCATCATGATCCCGCCCTCGATCAACCTCATCGTCTATGGCTTTCTGACCGAGACCTCGATCCCCAAGCTGTTTCTGGCGGGGCTGGTGCCGGGGCTGATGCTGGCGCTGCTGTTCATGGTGGTGACGGTGATTTTCTGCGTCATCAAACCGTCGCTCGGCGGGCCGGGCATCTCGGCCACCTGGGGCAAGCGGATGGCGGTGCTCGTCGATCTCGTGCCGCTCCTGGGCCTGTTTGGCACCATCGTCGGGGTGATCTATGCCGGCTGGGCCACGCCCACCGAAGCCGCCGCCATCGGCGTCGCCATGGCCTTTGCCATTGCCGCGACCCAGACGCGGATCACCTGGGAGATGGTGCGCGAGAGCCTGTTGGGCACGGTGCGCACCACCGCGATGATCATGCTGGTGGTGATCGGGGCCTATGTGCTCAACTTCGTGCTGACCGCCGCCGGGGTGAGCCGGGCCTTGCAGGATTTCCTCGGCAATCTCGGGATGGGCGCGCTCGCCACGCTGTTGGTGATCGTGGTGATCTATATCGTGCTCGGCTTCTTCATCGAGACGCTGTCGCTCATGGTGGCGACGATCCCGATCGTGGTGCCGATCGTCGAGCAGCTTGGCTATGACAAGCTCTGGTTCGGCATTCTGATGATCATCCTTGTCGAAATGGCGCTGATCACGCCGCCGGTGGGGCTCAACCTCTATGTGGTGCAAGGTTCGCGCGAAAAGGGCCCGCTCACCGATGTGATGCTGGGCGTCATCCCCTATGCGCTGGCGATGCTGGCGATGGTGGGGCTGTTGATCCTCTTCCCGGCGATTGCGCTGTTTCTTCCCAACACTCTTTGAGACCAGATTAGGACCGAACGAATGAAAGTTACCCATGCAGGCCAGCCCGTCACGCTGACGGTCGATCACCTCTATGTCGCGGGCTGGACCGGGCGCGATGCGGCGGCGGTGCAGCATCACATTGACGAGCTGGCCGCGCTCGGTGTGGCGCCGCCGTCGCAGGTGCCGCTCTATTACCGGGTGTCGAACGGGCTCTTGACGCAATCCGATCTGATCGAAGTGCAGGGCGAGGGCAGTTCCGGCGAGGTCGAGCCGCTGCTCATCCAGCAAGATGGCACGCTCTGGCTTGGGCTGGCGTCGGACCATACCGACCGCGATCTCGAGGTCTATTCTGTGGCTGCCTCGAAACAGGCCTGTGCCAAGCCGATGGCGCGCGAGGTCTGGGCCTTTGACGCGGTGAAAGACCGGCTCGACGAGCTGCAGCTGCTTTGCGAGATCGAAGAGGGTGGCGAATGGGTCACCTATCAGGAAGGCACGCTGGCCGCGATCCGGCCATTGGCAGAGCTCTTGAGCGGCTCGGGGCTTGGCGGCAATGCCGCGATGCTCTGTGGTACGCTCGGGGCGCGCGGCGGGGTGCGTCCGGCGGCGCGCTATCGCATGTCGCTCAGCGATCCGAAGACCGGTGAGGCGATCCGCCTTGACTATGCGGTGCGGGTGCTGCCAATCGTCGCCTGACCCCAAAAGAGGAGCACCGCGCCATGACGCTCGACCAGTTGATCACCTTTCTATGGGTGTCGCGGCTTGGCGGGGTGCGCCGGGCGGCGCAGGAGATGAACATTTCGCAACCGGCGGTGTCAGGGCGGATTGCCGCGCTCGAACAATCGCTGGGGCTGCAGCTCTTTGAGAGGGCGCAGCGCGGCGTGACCCTGACGAAAAAGGGCGTGCTGCTGCGCGATTACGTGGAAAAGATCGTCGACCTCGTCGAAGGGATCAAGGCCGATGTGGTGCCGCCCGAGGCCGAGGACAGCCTGCTGCGCATCGGGGTGGCAGAGACCATCGTGCAGCTCTGGCTGCCCAAGTTCCTGTCGGCGCTCTATGAGGCCTATCCGCGCATCCGGGTCGAGATCGTCGTCGATGTCTCGGTCAACCTGCGCCAGCAGCTGATGGAGCGGTCGCTCGATCTGGCGCTGATGATGGGGCCGATTTCCGATCACACGGTCGACAATGTCGATCTGCCGCCTGTGGCGCTCACATGGTTCCGGCCCGCGAACCGGCCCGAGCCGGATCTGCGCAGCACGCCGGTGGTGAGCTATAACCGCAATTCGCGCCCCTATCGCGACCTGCGCCGTCAGCTGATCGACCGCTATGGCCATTCGACCCAGATGTTCCCCACCAGTTCGATCCATGCCGGGCTTGAAATGGTGGCCTCGGGCATCGGCGTCGGGCTTTTCCCGCATCAGTTTGCCGAACAGCTTGTGCGGCAGGGGCGAATCCTGCCCTTTGATCCGGGCTGGAAGCTCGACGATCTGCATTTTACCGCCTCGTTTCTGGGCGATCCCCGGAGCGAGCTTTGCGCCCGTGCCGCCGATATCGCGGTGGCCAGCGCCTCCAATTATCTCAGCGAGAAGACACTATGAGCCAAGATAACCCCTGGTCGCCCGCCACGGCGCTGTCCCGTCTTGATGCCGCGCTGGCGCGGGTGGAAGAGGGCGGGCCGGACGCCCGCCATGTCTTTACCCAGACCTTTGCCGAAGACGCCCGCGACGCGGCGCGCGCGGCGGCGCAGGCCTCCGGGCCGCTGGCCGGTACGCTGACCGGGCCTCTGGCCGGGGCGCTGGTGTCGATCAAGGATCTCTTTGACGTGGCGGGCCATGTGACCCGCGCCGGCACCCGGTTCATGGCCGAAAACGCCCCCGCCAAAGAGGATGCCGAGGCGGTGGCGCGGCTGCGTCGGGCCGGGGCGGTGATCATGGGCCATACCAACATGACCGAGCTCGCCTATTCCGGGCTTGGCCTCAACCCGCATTACGGCACGCCGGAAAACGCGCGCTATCCCGGAGCGATCCCCGGCGGGTCGAGCTCGGGCGGCGCGGTGAGCGTGGCGCAGGGCCTGTGCGACATTGCCATTGGCACCGATACCGGCGGCTCGCTGCGCATTCCGGCGGCGTTCAACGGCATCGTCGGGTTCAAACCGACGCAAGCGAGCGTGTCGCGGCGCGGCTGTCTCGCCCTGTCGCGCAGTCTCGACAGTGTCGGGCCGATGGCGCGGAGCGTGGCCCATGTGCGGCTGGGCTATGAGGCGCTGAAACAGCCGACGAAATGCACGCCCAATGCGCTCGTCCGTGAATTTGTCATCCCCGAGAATTTCGGCATGGAGGATCTGGAGCCTGCGGTGGCGACAGGCTTTGCTGCCGCCGTGGCACGGATCGAGGCGGCGGGGCATAAGGTCAGCCGTGCCAGCCTCGCATCGCTTGAAGCGATGAAATCGCTGGCGGTCTGGCAGTTTTCGGCGGTGGAATGCCGGGGCGAATATGAGGACGCCTATCAGAGCCAGCGCGATCTGTTCGATCCGCGCGTGGCGAGCCGGATGGCGCGGGCCGAAGAGACGAGCGCGGTGGGCTATCGGCAGACGCTCAACCAGCGGGCGGCGCTGATCGAGGCCTTTGAGGCCGAGCTTGCCGGTCGGGTTCTTTTGATGCCGACGGTGCCGATCCTGCCGCCGAGCTTCGCCGCGATGGAAGATGACGAGAGTTATGGCCGCGTCAATCTGCAGGCGCTGCGCAACCCGACCATCGCCAATGTGATGGACGGCTGTGCGATCTCGCTGCCCTATGCCCATGGCGGCGATTGGATCGGCGTGATGATGATCGCAGGCCATGGCCGCGATACCGCGCTGCTCGATCTGGCCGAAGCTTGCGAGGCGGTGCTGGCGGGCTGAGGCCTGGCCTGTGAGAGGCCTAAAGCCTGTCTGTGACCGCAAGACCCGTGCCGCCCAAAATTTGTGCGGCCGGGTCTTTACTTTGAAATATGTCTGGCCTTAACTGCGCCTCGTATCCGGGCCGCCTGGCAGATCACCTGCGCCGCCCCAAGGAGACCCTTGGGAAAGCGCAGCTCTCATCTGCAGACTATCAGCGCCAGCCAGATCATTTCCCCCCGTCCGATGGCCCGCCATTGGCGGGTCTTTCATTTTGTAACACCCCGCGCCCGAGATTGAGGGCCGGGCACAGACGCGCGGGCGCGCGCCCCATTTGGGCCGGACGGAGCAGGATATGAGCCAGATCGAGACGCTGAGCGACCGCGACCACGCGGCACAGGTGCTGCGGCTGGGGCTGCCTCTGGTGGGCAGTCATCTGGCGCAGATCGCCATTCACCTCACCGATTCCGTGATGCTTGGCCGCTATAGCGTCGAGGCGCTGGCGGGGCAGGCGCTCGGTAGCACGATGTTCTTTGTGATCTTTATCGTGGGCTCGGGCTTTGCGCTGGCGGTGATGCCGATGGTGGCCCGCGCCCATGCCAGTCACGAGCCCCTGCAAGTGCGCCGGGTGACGCGGATGGGCCTATGGATTTCAATGGCTTATGCGGCGGTGTTGATTCCCGTTCTCTACATGTCAGAGAGCATCCTGCGCGCCATCGGCCAGACCGATGCGGTGGCCAGCGTCGCCGGGGCCTATCTGCGCCTCGCGGGCTGGGGGCTGATCCCGGCGCTTTTGGTGATGGTGATCAAGAGCTATCTCTCGGCGCTGGAACGGACGCAGATCGTGCTCTGGGTGACGCTGGCGGCGGTGGCGCTCAATATCGCGATCAACTGGCTGCTGATCTTTGGCAATCTCGGCTTTCCCGAGCTGGGGGTGCGCGGCGCGGCGGTGGCCTCGGTGATGGTGGCGGCGGCCTCGGCGCTGGCGCTCATGCTCTTTGCGGCGGGGATGCAGGCGGGGCATGATCTCTTTGGCCGGTTCTGGCGGCCCGATTGGGCGGCGCTGCGCGATGTGGCGCGGATCGGCGCGCCGATCGGCCTTACCAACCTGATGGAATCGGGGCTGTTTGCCGCCGCGACGGTGATGATGGGCTGGCTCGGCACCGTGCAGCTCGCGGCGCATGGCATCGTGCTGCAGATCTCGGCGGTGACCTTCATGGTGCATGTGGGCCTCAGCAATGCGGCGACGATCCGTGCGGGGCAGGCGCTTGGCCGGCGGGACGGGCCGGGGCTGCGGCGCGGCGGGCTTGTGGCGCTTGTGCTGTCGGGGGTGGCGGCGCTGGGCGCGGTAGCGCTGTTTCTGAGCCTGCCGCAACAGCTCGTCGGGCTCTTCCTCGGCTCGGATGTGCCGGACCGCGGCGCGGTGCTGGCGGCTGGCGTGGTGCTCATGTTCGGGGCGGCGCTGTTTCAGGTGGTGGACGGCGCGCAGATCATGGCGCTCGGCCTCCTGCGCGGGGTGCAGGACACGGTGGTGCCGCTGGTGCTCGCGGTCATCTGCTACTGGGGGGTGGGGATCAGCGCGAGCTATGTGCTGGGCTTTGTCTTTGACTTTGGCGGCTTGGGTGTCTGGCTTGGGCTGGCGCTGGGCCTCTTGCTGGCGGCCTGTTTCCTGCTCTTGCGCTTTTTCCTCTATTCCGGGCGCGGCGTCAGCGCCTGAGCGCCTGAGCGCCGGGGCAGGGGTCGGCGTTAGTCTTCGTCGTCATCCTCTGCGGTGCCGGTTTCCGCCAAGAGCCGATCGGCCTTTTTGCGCACCAGAACCGCGCGCAGATCATGCATCGCCAGCAAAAGCGCGTCAGTCACCGCCTCGAGCTGTTCGTCATTGGCCTTGGACTGCGCCCAATGGGTCGTCAGGTTGAGGTAATCCACCGCGCGGTGAATGTCGTCGATCTCGCGCCAGGCGAGCACCTCTGTGCGCTCTTCTATCCAATCGGAGATCGCCGCCATATCCGCATCCGACAGCTCGCGGTCGCCATGCGGCTTGACCTGGCCGTTGCGGATATTGACCACGGCGATCTGATCCATGTCGATGCGGCGCTGCCGGTTGGCGGTGTCGATGCGATAGACAAAGGCACCGTTTTCGCGCACGCGAAAGTAATACTCGGGGAGATCACCGCTCATGTGATGTTGCCTCTTGACGGGTCATCGTTTGTCCAGCCGCGCCGAGGCCGGTGCGGTAACTGTAGCAGTTTGCATCTGAAAAACAAATTAACCCCGCGTCAAAAACGCGTGACCCTGTCTCGCCGATCGGGGCTCAGCTGAGCCCCTTGCAGAAGGCTTCGATCCGGTCGCAGGCCTCGGCGAGCGCCGCGTCAGAGGTCGCATAGCTCACCCGGAAATTCGGCGATAGACCGAAGGCCGCGCCAAAGACCACCGCGACGCCCTTGTCCTCCAACAGCGCCTTGGCGAAGGTTTCATCATCCGCGATCTTGGTGCCGCCCGGCGTCACCTTGCCGATCAGCCCGGCGATGGACGGGTAGACATAGAACGCGCCCTCGGGCGTCGGGCAGGTAATGCCCTCGATGGCGTTGAGCCGCTCGACCACCATGTTGCGGCGGCGTTTGAACACCTCGTTATTGGCGGCGATGAACTCATGCGAGCCGTTGAGCGCCTCGACCGCCGCCCATTGCGAGATGGTGCAGGGGTTGGAGGTACTCTGCGACTGGATCTTGCGCATGGCGGAGATGAGCGGCTCGGGCCCGGCGGCATAGCCGATGCGCCAGCCGGTCATGCAATAGGCCTTGGACACGCCATTGCAGGTCAGCGTGCGGTCATAGAGCGCCGGTTCCACCTCGGCGGGGGTGCAGAACTCGAACCCGTCATAGGCGAGATGCTCATACATGTCGTCGGTCATCACCCAGACATGCGGATGCCGCAAGAGCACATCGGTCAGCGCCTTGAGCTCGTCACGGCTATAGCCCGCGCCGGTCGGGTTCGACGGCGAGTTGAAGATGAACCATTTGGTCTTGGGGGTGATCGCCGCCTCGAGCTGGTCCGGGGTCAGCTTGAACCGGCTCTCGAGCGAGGCCTCGGCCACCACCGGCGTGCCACCGGCGAGCAGCACCATGTCGGGATAGCTCACCCAATAGGGGGCGGGGATCACCACCTCGTCGCCGGGGTTCAGCGTCGCCATCAGCGCGTTGTAGAGGATCTGTTTGCCGCCGGTGCCGACCGACACCTGTTTCGGCGTATAGTCGAGCCCGTTGTCGCGTTTGAACTTGTCACAGATCGCCTGTTTCAGCTCGGCAATCCCATCGGGGGCGGTGTAGCGCGTCTTGCCCTCGTCGATGGCGCGTTTGCCGGCCGCGCGGATATGCTCGGGCGTGTCGAAATCCGGCTCGCCCGCGCCGAGGCCGATGACATCCTTGCCTGCGGCCTTGAGCTCGTTCGCGAGGGTGGTGACCGCCACGGTGGGCGAGGGTTTTACGCGGGCGAGGGTGTCCGACAGGATGCTCATGATCGACTCCGGTTTGAAAGATCGCTCCCGCTGTCATAGGTTTGCGCCTATGATTGATCAAGCCAGAACGAAAGATGAGGATTTCATGACCGAGACGGATAGCGAACAGACCTGGTATGACCCCGATGCCACCACATTCGGGGATCGCCTGGCAGGGGCGCGCGAGGCCTCGGGGATGACCCAGACGCAATTGGCGCGGCGTCTTGGCGTCAAGGAAAAGACCATCGAGAAATGGGAAAATGACCTCTCCGAGCCGCGCGCCAACCGGCTGTCGATGCTGGCGGGGCTGCTCAATGTCTCGATCCTGTGGCTGATTTCCGGCGATGGCGATGCGCCCGAAGCGCCGGGCGAAAGTGCCGCCTCCGAGGCGACGCTCGATGATCTGTTGCGCGAGCTGCGCCAGGTGCAGGCGGTGCTCACCCGCAGCGCGGCGCGGATCGAGCGGCTCGAGACCCAGATTTCGGCGGTGCTCGGCGCATGAGCGAGCCGCGCGATATCCGGCTCAAGCGGCTGACCATGCGGTCGATGCGGCGCGGGATCAAGGAGATGGACATTCTCCTGACCCGCTTTGCCGAGGCGGAACTGGCGTCGATGCCGCAAGAGGGGCTCGATCTCTATGATCGGCTGCTCGAAGAAAACGATCAGGATCTCTATGCTTGGGTGACGGGCCAGACCCCCGCGCCAGAGCCCTTTGCCGGGCTGATCGCGCAGATCGCCGCCCCGTCAGAGGCGGCGAAATCCTGACAGGATTTCGGAGGGCTTTCTTTGCAAGAAAGCCTTCCGCACCCGCTGCGGTGATAAAATAGCTCGCATTTTACAAGCTATTGGGTGGGTTTAACCGATTATTCGGCAATCTCGCGCAGTCTTGCCCCCCGAGCAGGATCGCATGGAGATTGATATGAGTTTGCACACCCCCCTGAGCCCGCCCGCCTCGGACCAGGGCTTCATGTCCGCCTATCTGGACGCGTTGTCATTGGTCGAACGGCTTCACCGGCTGCTGCTGGATGTCATCAAGGATGAGTTCGAACGCGTCGGCGTGATCGAGATCAACGCCGTTCAGGCGCTGCTCTTGTTCAACATCGGCGACAATGAAGTCACCGCCGGAGAGCTTAAGACGCGCGGCTATTACCAAGGCAGCAACGTGAGCTACAACCTCAAGAAGCTCGTCGATATGGGCTATATGCACCATCAGCGCTGCGAGATTGACCGCCGCTCGGTGCGGGTGCGCCTGACGCCGAAGGGCAAGGAAATCCGCGATGTGGTGGCGGGGCTTTTCGCGCGCCATGCCGAGGGGCTGCGCGGCAAGGGCGTGCTGGGCGCCGATGGCATCGATCAGATCGCCGCCGCGCTGCGCCGGGTCGAACGCTACTGGTCGGATCAGATCCGCTATATCTACTGAAGATGCGGGTTGGCGCGGTGGTCCCGCGCCATGGCCAGCGCCAGTTGGCGCGGTTCGGGTCTGCTGAGCCCGCCCACCATGGTGTCATTGATCTCGCGATAGAGCTTGCGGGTCATGGCCGCCTCGAACCCGGCGAAATCGCTGGTCTGGATCAAGAAGGCGGCCGGCCCAAAGAGAACATTGCGCCGGTAATAGGCCTCCAGCTCGGGATCGGGGCCGATCACTAGCCCGTTCACCGTCACCTCGCGCAGCGGGAAATTGCGATAGGCCGCCCCCGGCCCATAGCCGTGATTATGCACCCCGTCGCCCGACAGATCGAGCACCCGGCGCGCACAATCGGGGCTGCGCGCCAAGAGCGCCCCGCCATAGCCGAGCGCCTGACCGATGGCGGTGGGAAAATCATCATGGCCGCGTTCCATGCCCGCCAGCGCGGCGCGCGCCCGGTCGATATCGGCATGGCTGCGCAACCAGGTCCAGTCGAGATGCAGGGTCTGCTGGAAGAACCCGCTCCATTCGAAAACCGCCAGCGCCACATCGCCCGGCGCGCCCGACAGGATCGCGTGACGCACATCCGGCGCATCGAGCGCGGCGGCGAGGCCGAGACGCTGCAGCTCATATTCATCGGCATCGACCGAGGCCGAGACATCGAGCCCGAGCGCCAGCGCCAGCCGGCAGTCGGCCAGGGCCGCCCGCGGCAGGGCCGCAAGCGCCAGCGCGAGGGCCGCGGGCAGAACCCGCCCGGCCAGCCCGCGCCGCAAGGCGCGCCCTATGACGCGCCACGCCCTCACCAATGTCCGGTGTTCTCCATCGCCGACCACGGCGCCTCGGCGGGCAGCGGATCGCCCGCCTGCAACAGCTCGACCGAGATATTGTCGGGGCTGCGCACAAAGGCCATCCGCCCATCGCGCGGCGGCCGGTTGATCACCACCCCATTGTCGAGCAGATACTGGCAGGTGGCATAGATGTTTTCGACCTCGTAGGCGAGATGGCCAAAATGGCGACTGTCCGAGGGCAGCGCGTCATCGCCATCCCAATTATAGGTGAGCTCGACCGGGCAGTCCTCCTGTCCCGGCGGCGCCATGAAGATGAGCGAGAACCGGCCCTCTTCGCTGTCATAGCGGCGGGTCTCGCGCAGCCCGAGCAATTCGTAAAAGCGCATCGACGCCTCGAGATCCTTCACGCGGACCATCGTGTGCAGATATTTCACCGGCAAAGCCTCTTTTCTATTCCTGATGTTCTCTTAAAGGATAGCGGGCGCATCGCGCCTGTCGAGGGGCGATTTTGCCGTCATATGGCGAAAACTATCCCATCCGACCGCAAGATGTAGTAGATAGCGATTCATGCCCCAGAGAAAGGATGCCCCATGCCCCTGAGCCCCGAACAGCAATCCGAAATCGACGCGCAACGTGCGGAGACACGGCCCACCCGCCGGGTCGTCTCGGAGGGGATGGAGGGGCATCTCTACACCGCCTATCCGGTGCTCGACCACGGGTTCGTGCGGGTGGTGGATTATATGGGCGACGATGCCGCCATCACCCAGGCGGCGCGGGTCAGCTATGGCAAGGGCACCAAGAGCGTCCAGAATGACGAGGGGCTGATCCGCTATCTGATGCGGCACTGGCATTCGACCCCGTTCGAGATGTGCGAAGTGAAGCTGCATGTGAAACTGCCGGTCTTCGTGGCGCGGCAATGGATCCGCCACCGCACCGCCAATGTGAACGAATATTCCGCCCGCTATTCGATCCTTGATCGGGAATTCTACATCCCCGCGCCCGAACATCTCGCGGCGCAATCGGTGGTCAACAATCAGGGCCGGGGCGAGGCGCTCGAGGGCGAAGAAGCCGAACGCGTGCTGCGCTATCTGCGCGATGACGCGATGCGCGCCTATGACCATTACGAGGAAATGATCGGCCAAGACGGCCAGCAGGGGCTCGCCCGCGAATTGGCGCGGATGAACCTGCCCGCCAATATCTATACGCAATGGTATTGGAAGGTCGATCTGCACAATCTGCTGCATTTCCTGCGGCTGCGGGCCGATGCCCATGCGCAATATGAAATCCGCGTCTATGCGGAAGAGCTGTGCAAGATCGTCGCCGACTGGGTGCCCTTTGCCTATAAGGCCTTCGAGGATTACCGCATGGGCGGCGCGACTCTGTCGTCAGGCGCGCTCGACTGTGTGCGCCGGATGATCAAGGGCGAAGAGGTCACGCAGGAAAACTCGGGCATGTCCAAGGGCGAATGGCGCGAGTTCGAGGCGGCGCTTAAGGGCTAAGCGGCCGACGGGCAGACGGCCAGAGAGCAAACGGGCAGGGGGGCTAGCCCCCCAGCACCACCGCTTTCGACCACCAGCCGGGCTGGCTCTGGCGCAGGCGGCCTTGGGCGGCGTGGGCGGTTTCCGCATCCATATAGAGGCCGAAACATGTGCCGCCCGACCCCGACATGCGGGTGAGCTGACAGCCGGGCGTCACCTCAAGCGTCTGAAAAACCTGTGCAATCACCGGCTCGGCGGCGATGGCCGCGGCTTCGAGATCATTGCGCTGACGGGCGAGCCAGGCGACCATCCCGGCCCGGTCGAGCCCTTGCGGGATCTCTTCGGGCATCGGCGGATTGTCGGTCTTGGTGAGCCGTTTGAACACCTCGGCGGTGAGCACCGGCAGGTTCGGATTGACCAAAAGCGCATGCAGCCGCGGCAGGCCGGGCAGGGGGCTGAGTTCTTCGCCGACGCCGCGCATCCGGGCCGACACGCCCGACAGGCACACCGGCACATCGGCGCCGAGCGTCTCGGGCGCCTCCGGCAGGGGCCGCCCGGTGAGCACCGACAGCGCCCGCAGCGTCGCCGCCGCATCCGCCGAGCCACCGCCAAGCCCCGCCGCATGGGGCAGGTGTTTGTCGAGGGTGAAATGCCCGGTCGCGCCCATGGTGGTGGCGGCCTGCAGCACCAGATTGCGTTCGTCCACCGGCACGCCGCGCGCCATCGGCCCGGTCACGGTGAGCTTGCTCTCTTCGGCCTCGCGGACGCGGATACGGTCGCCCATATCGGCAAACATCACCAGACTGTCGAGCAGATGATAGCCATCGGCGCGGCGGCCGGTGACATGCAGGGTCAGGTTCACCTTGGCCGGGGCAAGAACCTCAACCATCTTCCTTGGCCACCTTGAGCGGTGGTGCGCCTTCTTCATCGAGAACCACGTCGAGTCCAACCTCGAGCTTGCGCCGGATGCGGTCGCCGCTGATGTCCTGCTCGGGCGTGTCCTCGGTGATGAAGCTCAGCGCGCGTTTCCATTGAAACCGCGCCTCGGTCTTGCGTCCAACCGCCCAGAGCACATCGCCCAGATGGTCATTGACCACCGGATCGACCGCCATGAGCGAGGCCGCGCGTTCCATATGCTCGACCGCCTCTTCATAGCGGCCAAGCCGGTAGAGCACCCAGCCGAGACTGTCGACGATAAAGCCGCTCTCGGGGCGTGCCGCCACCGCGCGTTCGATCATCTCGAGCGCCTCGTCGAGATTTTGTTGTTTCTCCACAAGGGAATAGCCCAGATAGTTCAACACTTCCGGCTGATCCGGGTTGAGCTCGAGCGCCCGGCGGAAATCGGCCTCGGCCTTGGGCCAGTTGCCGAGCCGCTCATGGGCGATGGCGCGGGTGTAATAGCTGTACCAGCGCGGGCTGTCCTGCTCTTCATAGAGCGCGATGGAGCGGTCGTAAAAGCTCACCGCCTCGTCGAACCGTTCGAGCTGTCGCAGCAGATCGGCGGTCGCAGCAAGCACCACGGGCTGATCGCCATGGCTCTTGCTCAGCTGTTTGAGCACCTCAACCGCGGCATCTTCCTTGCCCGAGCGGCGCAGCGCCTCGGCCCGGCCCATTTCCGCCACGTGAAACGACGGATGATCCGCCGGCACCCGGCGATAGGCCTCGGTCGCGAGCTCATGGCGGTCGAGCTCTTCCAAAAGCTCGGCGCTCATGATCTGGGCGTCGATATGATCGGGGCTGATGAACTCGGCAAAGCGGGTGTAGATCAGCACATATTCCGGGCTCGTTTCCTGCAAGAGCGCCCGGCCCAGCGAATAGAGCACCTCGGCCACGCCATCCTGCGGGCTGCGCACGATGCTGAAGGGCAGGCGTTCCCCGGCCTCGAGCCGCGCCCGAAGATCGGCCAGCTCGGGGTCGAGCCCGGCGCCGAACGTGTCGTCGATCACCTTGACCGCGTCGTCATTGCGCTCCAGCTGGCTCAGCGCCTCGGCCCAGGCAATGGTGCCGCGCCGCGTCGTCTGCACCGGGCCATTGGCCTCGCCGGAATAGATCGCGGCGGCGCTTTCGAAATCGCCGACCGAAGCCAGCGCCAGCGCCTTGTGATAGGCGGCGAAATCCGTGAGCCCCGGTTCCTGCATCACCGCGTCGAACAGTTCGAGCGCGCGGGTCATGTCGCCTTTGCCGAGATTGGCCCAGGCGGCGAGCAGCCCATCGGCCAGCGGGCTGATCGCGCTGCTGTCGGCCACCCGTTGCAGCACGCCGTCGAAATCGCCCTCGCGGACCATTTCGGCCACCAGCGTCATATTGGCGATCTGGCTGCCTGCGGTGATGCTCTCGACCCGGTGGGCCACGGGAATCGCCTTGTCGATCCGGCCCAGCGACACAAAGGCCGCGGCGGTGAAATCGAGAAGCTCCGGGTTCGACGGGTCCTTGATCAGCGCCTGCGTCAGATATTCGGCGGCGGCGGCATAATCGCTTTCGTACCGGGCCTGACGCGCCGCGAGATAGGCGCCGGCGGCCTCGTCCGACAGGGCAGGCAGCCCCAGCGACCCAGAGAGCAGGGCGGCGGCGGCGAGGGTGGAAAGCAATCTCTTCATGCGGTGCTGATGCCTCGGGTCTTTGGTCTTTGGGCAGAACGTAATGCGGCGGGACGCACAACGCAATGCGGGGCGGCCAAATGACCGCCCCGCCCGGCAATTCTTCACCATTCCGTCATGGGCCGCGTGGGGCCGACGGGCGGTTACATATTGGGGTAGTTCGGCCCGTCACCGCCCTGCGGCGTGGTCCAGTTGATGTTCTGCTCGGGATCCTTGATGTCACAGGTCTTGCAGTGCACGCAGTTCTGGAAGTTGATGACAAATTCCGGCTGCCCGTCCTTTTCGACCACCTCATAGACCCCCGCCGGGCAGTAGCGCTGCGCCGGTTCGGCATATTTCGGCAGGTTGACCTGAATCGGAATGCTCGGATCCTTGAGCTTGAGGTGACAGGGCTGGCTTTCCTGGTGGTTGGTCATCGAGAAGCTGACATTGGTCAGCCGGTCAAAGCTCAGCTTGCCATCGGGCTTGGGATAGTCGATCACCTTGTGCTTGCTGGCCTCTTCGGTGGCCTTGGCATCGGTCTTGCCATGCTTGAGCGTGCCAAAGAGCGAAAAGCCGAGCGTGTTGGTCCACATGTCGAGACCGCCC
The DNA here is from genome assembly GCF_000152625.1 of Roseovarius nubinhibens ISM. Classification (GTDB taxonomy): domain Bacteria; phylum Pseudomonadota; class Alphaproteobacteria; order Rhodobacterales; family Rhodobacteraceae; genus Roseovarius; species Roseovarius nubinhibens. Next base: position 2,724,649 of record NZ_CH724156.1, read on the forward strand.
AAGGCAAGGCTCGGCAGGAGACCCCATTTCGACCACATCGGCTTGACGTTGCGCACCTTCTTGAGGTCCTGCCCGATGTCGCCCTGACGCACTTCGGTCTCATAGGCGCTGAGCTCGTCGCTGGCGCGGCCCTCGGCGATGGCGGCATGGGCGGCCTCGGCGGCGGCCATGCCCGACAGCATCGCGTTATGGTTGCCCTTGATGCGCGGCACGTTGACCATGCCCACCGAACAGCCCAGCAGCGCCACGCCGGGCGCGACCATCTTGGGCATCGATTGATAGCCCCCCTCAGAGATCGCCCGCGCGCCATAAGCCACCCGCTTGCCGCCTTCGAGAAGCTCGGCCACCATCGGGTGATGCTTGAAGCGCTGGAACTCCATATAGGGGAAGAGATGCGGGTTCTTGTAGTTCAGGTGAACCACGAAACCCACGTAAACCTGATTGTTCTCAAGGTGATAGATGAACGACCCGCCGCCGGCATTGCTGCCCAGGGGCCAGCCCATCGTATGGGTGACAGAGCCTTCCTTGTGCTTGGCCGGATCGATCTCCCAGATCTCTTTCATGCCGAGACCGAATTTCTGCGGCTCATGGCCCGCGGCGAGATCGTATTTCTCGATCACTTCCTTGGCGAGCGAGCCGCGCACGCCTTCCGACAGGAAGACATATTTGCCATGCAGCTCCATCCCCGGCTCGGTGCCGTCCCCGATCGAGCCATCGGCCTCGAGGCCAAACACCCCGGCGACGACGCCTTTGACTTCGCCATTGTCGCCATAGACCAGCTCGGAACAGGCCATGCCCGGGAAGATCTCAACGCCGAGCGCCTCGGCCTGTTCGGCCATCCAGCGGCAGACATTGCCCATCGACACGATGTAATTGCCGTGGTTGTTCATCAGCGGCGGCATCGGGAAATTGGGGATGCGGACCTTGCCCGCTTCGCCCAGCATGTAGAAATTGTCTTCCTTCACCGGCACGTTGAGCGGCGCGCCCTTGGTTTTCCAGTCGGGGATGAGCTTGTCGAGACCACAGGGATCAAGCACCGCGCCAGAGAGGATATGCGCCCCCACTTCCGACCCTTTTTCGAGCACGACAACATTGAGATCGGCATCGAGTTGCTTGAGACGGATCGCAGCGGAGAGCCCGGCAGGGCCCGCACCAACGATCACGACATCATATTCCATGGCTTCGCGTTCTATCCCGGACATGTAGTCGATCCTTTCCCGAGGCGTGGCATTCTGGTCATAAAGTTTCGCACGTGGTTATCGCGCCCCGCGCGTCAACGTCAATTGAAACACGACGTGAAACCATATCTTTTGCGGCAAATTTCCACCAAAGCCCCCGCCAAAGCCCGGCGCGCCGCAGTTCGGCATTGCAAATGCCCCGGGCTTCGGGGCAATTTGCGCTGAACTCGACGGCGGCCCTCGCGGCTAGGGCCCGCCACGGATCATGCAAACGACGGAATTCGACCCGATGGAAAAAATCCCGATGACCCGCAGGGGCCACGAGGCGCTTGAGGTGGAACTGAAACATCTGAAATCCGAGGAACGTCCGGCGATCATCCGGGCGATTGCCGAGGCGCGCGAACATGGCGATCTGTCGGAAAATGCCGAATATCATTCCGCCCGCGAAAAACAGAGCTTTATCGAGGGCCGCATCAAGGAACTCGAAGGCGTGCTGAGCCTCGCCGAAGTCTTCGACCCGGCCAAGCTCTCGGGCCCGATCAAATTCGGCGCCACGGTGACGCTGGTCGACGAGGACACCGACGAGGAAAAGACCTGGCAGATCGTCGGCGAACATGAGGCCAGCATCGAAAAGGGCCTGCTCAACATCAAATCGCCCATCGCCCGCGCCCTCATCGGCAAGGACGAAGGCGACAGTGTCGAGGTCCGCACGCCGGGCGGCGAACGCTCTTACGAAGTGCTGAAAATCGAATATATCTAACGGGTTGGACATGGCCGACAGCAAACAGATCCGGTCGGTGAACAAGACCCCGGCGCATCACGAGACGCTGAGCACGATCGAGGTCGTGGCCATTGCGCTGTCGGTGCTGTGGCTCTTGGCCTCGGCGCTGTTCTTTCTGGTGATGGGCACCGGTCCCATCGGCGGCGGCGCCTTTGGCTTCGTGATGACGGTGCTGGCGATCTTCCTGCCGGTGGCGATGATCTGGGTCGCCGCCATGTCGGCCCGCACCACCCGCGTCATGCGCGAGGAAAGCCGCCGCCTTCAGGCCGCCATCGACGCCATCCGCAAGACCTATGTGAGCCAGTCCAAGCTGCAGGACGCCTTGGGCGGCGAACAAAGCGTGAGCCGCAAGCTCGACGAGATCGCCGCCGCCCAGCGCAAGACCGAAACCGCGCTCGCCACCTTCTCGACCATCCGTCAGGCAAGCCCGGCGCTGCCGCGCCTCGCGCCGCCGCCCGCCCCCGCCGCGGCGGGGCAGGATGATCAGGTCTCGCTGCCGCTCGGCACCACCGCCGAAGAGATCGCGCCGCCGCTGCCGGTGGCCGATATGATCCGGGCGCTGAACTTTCCCGAAAACGCCCAGGACAAGGCCGGGTTCGACGCGCTGCGTCGGGCGCTCAAGGACCGCTCCACCGCCCAGCTCATTCAGGCGGCGCAGGATGTGCTCACCCTGCTGAGCCAGGACGGCATCTATATGGACGATCTGCGCCCCGACATGGCGCGCCCGGAAATCTGGCGCCGCTTTGCCGAGGGCGAACGCGGCCGCAGCATCGCGGCGCTCGGCGGCATTCGCGACCGCTCGTCGCTGGCGCTGACCGCGGCGCGGATGAAGAATGACACGATCTTCCGCGACGCGGCGCATCATTTCCTGCGGCTTTTCGACCGGATGATGACGCGCTTTGCCGGGATCGCCGAGGATGCCGACATCACCGAATTCGCCGACACCCGCACGGCGCGCGCCTTCATGCTTCTGGGCCGGGTCGCGGGCACCTTCGACTAGGACCCGCCCGCGCCTCTTTCTGGTGTCAAATACCCAAGAACGGCACTCTCAGAGAAAGCTGCCATAGGGGTAGAAACGCACCGGATCGCCCGGGGCGATGTCGATCTCGCCATCCGGCAGTTCGACAAGCCCCTCGGCCCAGCTCAGCCCGCTGATCCGGCCCGAGCCTTCCGAGGCAAAGACCTCGGCCCGGCCATCGCGCATCCGCGCCCGCAGATATTCGCGCCGCCCCGGTTTCTTGCGTTTCGAGAACCCGGCAGGCAGGTCGAACCCCTGCGGCGCCTGCCAGCTCTGCCCGGCCAAGAGCCGCAGCGCCGGCCGCGCAAAGATGAGCGTGCAGACCAGCGCCGCCACCGGGTTGCCCGGCAGGCCAAAGACCGGCACGCCGCCCCAAAGCGCCAGCGCCAGAGGTCGCCCCGGCTTGACCGCGATCCGCCAGCGGGTCATCGCGCCCGCCTCCTGCAACAGCGCCGAGACATGATCCTCATCCCCCGCCGAAGCCCCGCCCGAGGTCAGGATCGCATCCGCTTGCCCCGCCGCCCGGTCGAGCGTGGCGCGCAGCGTCTCGCGATCATCGGGCACCCGGCCGAGATCCACCGGCTCATAGCCGAAACTGCGCAAAAGCCCCAAGAGCATCGGCCGGTTCGCATCATAAATCTGCCCCGGCCCAGCCGGCGTGCCCGGCTCGATGAGCTCATCGCCGGTGGAAATCACCGCCACCCGCAGCCGGTCACGCAGCATAGGCCGCGACACGCCCGCAGAGGCCATCAGCGCCAGATCGGCGGGCGTCACCACCCGGCCTTGGGCCAAGATTTCCTGCCCCGGCTGCACATCCTCGCCCGCGCGCCGCGTGTTGGCGCCGGGCTTGATCCCGGCGCGAAAGGCAATCGCGGTCGCGCCGCGGGTCACATCCTCTTCGAGGATCACGGTATCGACCCCCTCGGGCAGCGCCGCGCCGGTGAGCACCCGGATCGCCTGACCCGGCGGCACATGGCCCGCAAAGGGCACACCCGCCGCCGCACGACCCTCTGTCAGGGGCAGGGTGATGTCCGTTCCCGCCTCGGGCGCGCCAAGGCTCGCATGGGCAAACCCGTAACCATCGACCGCCGAATTGGGGCTCGGCGGGTTGGCCCGCTCGGCCACCACGGGCGCCGCCAGAACCCGGCCCAGCGCCTCAGCGAGTGGCGCAGGAGAGGCCGCACAGACCGGCCCCAAACGGTCCCGCAACAGCCCGAGCGCCTCGTCCACCGGGGTCCAGTCGACCCCGGCAGGCAGGGCAAAACAATCGTCGCGCAGGGGCGGCGGGCGGAGTTTCTCGGTCATGACGCTTCCCGTAGGCCAAGATCGGCGAGGATGAAATCGGCAATCGCCCCGGTGTCGTCGAGCGGCAGCACCGGGCAGGGCGCATCGACCTCGCAATCGGCGGCCACGGCTCGGATGCTCGGGCTTTCCGGCGCGATAAGAGGGTGGCCCGCCGCCGCGCGATAGGCCTCGATCTTGGGGTGGGGGGCCCGTTTATACCCCTCGACCAGCACCAGATCGACCGGCGCCAATCGCGCGATCAACGCCTCGAGCGTCGGCTCTTCCGCGTCGCGCAGCTCATGCATCACCGCAAAGCGCCTGGCCGAGGCCAGCACCACTTCGCGCGCCCCCGCCTCACGATGGCGATAGCTGTCGGTGCCCGGCTGATCCACATCCACCGCGTGATGGGCGTGTTTGATCGTCGACACGCTCATCCCCCGCGCGGTGAACTCGGCCACCAGCCGCTCCATCAGCCCGGTTTTCCCGGCGTTTTTCCAGCCGGTGACACCATAGACCCTCATTCATCGCCCTCCAGCATGGCATGAGCGCGGGCCAGATCCTCGGGCGTGTTGACGTTGAAAAACGGCGTGCCGGGATCGTCGAACAGCGCCTCGCGCCCGCCATGGCCATCGGTCCACATCACCACCTTGCGCAGCCCGCCCTCGAGCGCCGCCCGCAGATCGTGGCGCAGCGCCACCGGCCAGAGGCCAAAGGTCGGCTGCCGCCCATCCGGCGTCCGGGCAAGCACCAGAGGATGCGCCATGCCTTCTGACGCCAGCAACAGCCGCGGCACCAGATCACAGGGAAAGAACGGCGTGTCGCCCGCCACGCTGACGACCGTTTCCGCGCCATGTTCCGCCGCCCAGTCGAGCCCCGCCAGAACCCCCGCCAGCGGCCCGGCATAGCCCTCGATACTGTCGGCCAGCACCGGCAGGCCCATGCCCGCGAACCGCGCCGCATCGCCATTGGCATTGAGCGCCAGCGCCGCCACCTGCGGCGCGATCCGGTCGATGATGCGGCTCAGGATCGGCACGCCGCCAAGCGCCAGCATGGTCTTGTCGCCGCCGCCCATCCGGGTCGCGAGACCACCGGCGAGAATGATGCCAAAGGGCTGTTTCATGCGTCCTCCGCCCCCTTGCGGCGATGTTTGCGGTCCTCATCCGGCAGGCTGTCGGGATCGATGTCGCGGCTGATCCGCTCGTTGCCCGACAGGCAAATGAACCGCTTGCCGCGCATCCGCCCAATGAGGGTGAGCCCCACCTCCTGCGCGATCTCGACCCCCCAGGCGGTAAAGCCCGAGCGCGACGCCAGCACCGGAATGCCCATCAGCGCGGTCTTGATCACCATCTCCGAGGTGAGCCGCCCGGTGGTATAGAGGATCTTGTCCTCGGCGCTCACCCCTTCCGAGAGCATCCAGCCCGCGATCTTGTCCACCGCGTTGTGTCGGCCCACATCCTCCATATAGACCAGCGGCCGCGCCCCTTGGCAGAGCACCGTGCCATGGATCGCCCCCGCCTCGAGATAGAGCGAGGGCGTCGTGTTGATCACCCGCGCGAGATGATAGAGATCCGATGTCTTGACCTGCAGCGCGGGCAGGGTGACCTCTTCGAGCCCTTCCATCATGTCGCCAAAGACCGTGCCCACGGCACAGCCGCTCGTCCGGGTCTTTTTCCTGAGCTTCTCCTCATAGCTCGTCTGCCCATCGGTGCGCACGACGACGGTCTCGAGATCCTCGTCATAATCGACGCCGGTCACCGTCTCGCCATCGCGGAGCATCCCCTGATTGCGCAGAAACCCGAGCGCCAGATATTCGGGGTAATCGCCGATGGTCATGGCGGTGACGATCTCTTGGCCATTGAGGAAAATGGTCAGCGGGCGTTCCTCGACCACCGAAATCTCGGCGCTCTGGCCCATATGATCGACGCCGCGCACCGCGCGGGTCAGCCCCGCACGCCCCGGATCGGGCGCGATGAGGTATTCAGGGCGCTGCGGCGTGTCGGACAATTGCGTTACCTCCGGGATCGGGTTAGGCCTTGGGCCAGCTCGATTTTCAAGTTTCGATTAGTACGGCGGGAACCCCATGCAAACCACCAAATCACCCTACTGGCAAGGTTTTGGCGCAGGCGCGCCCTTCGTGCTGATTCTGGTGCCGTTTTCGACCCTCTTCGGCGTCGTGGCCACCGAGGCCGGGCTGAGCGTGCTCGAGGCGCTGACCATGTCGCTGGTGGTGGTGGCGGGGGCCGCGCAATTCACCGCCGTGCAATTGATGAGCGAACAGGTCCCGGTCTTTATCGTCATCCTCGCCGCCCTCACCGTGAACCTGCGGATGGCGATGTATTCCGCCTCGCTGACGCCGCATCTGGGCGCGGCCCCGGTCGGGCTGCGGGCGCTGGTGGCCTATTTCACCGTGGATCAGACCTATGCCTGTTCGGTCGCGGCCTATGAGGCAAATCCCGACTGGCAGCTGCGCCAGAAACTCGCCTATTTCTTTGGCGTGGCCACCCCGATCCTGCCCGCATGGCTCGGCTTTACGCTCGTCGGCTCGCTGGTCGGCGCGACGATCCCCGAAAGCTGGGCGCTGGATTTCGCCATCCCGATCACCTTTATCGCGCTTGTCGCGCCGATCCTGCGCACCCGCGCCCACCGGGTGGCGGCGCTGGTCGCCATCGCCATGTCGCTGGCGCTGGCCTGGATGCCCTATAGCCTCGGGGTGATTGTCGCGGGTTTCATCGGCATGGCCGCCGGGGCCGAGGTCGAACGCCGCATGGTCGCGAAAGGAACCTGGACATGATCGACCAATCGACCCTCTGGACCGTGATCATTTCGCTGGGGCTGGGCAGTTTCGCCCTGCGCTTTGTCTTTCTCGGCGTGGTCGGCAACCGGCCCTTGCCGGACTGGCTCTTGCGGCATCTGCGCTATACGGCGGTGGCGGTGCTGCCGGCGCTCATCGCGCCCTTGGTGCTCTGGCCCCCGGCGACGGGCGGCGAGACGGACCCGGCGCGGCTCTTGGCGGCCTTTGCAGCCATTGCCGTGGGGCTCTGGACCCGCAATGTCATCGGCGCCATCGTCGCGGGCGCGGCAATGCTCTATCTCGGGCTGTACCTGCTCGGCTGACCCGGGGCTCTGGCCTGATGTCCCGGCCAGTCTCTTAACGGTGGATTAGATCGCGATAGGCCGCGTTCTGCGCCGCATAGAGCGCGTTCACCGCCTCCTGCTTGGCCCGCAGCTCTTCGGGCCAGGTCGATTTGATATAAGAGAGCACATCGACAATCTCGCCATCGCTCAGCGCCGCGCCGAAACGGGGCATCGCGTCGCCATCTGCGTTCCCACCTGCGTTCAATGTCCGGCAGAGCTCGGCCACTTCGCCGGTCTTGGTCAGTTGAAACAGCGCGTAATCGGGATGCTCCCAGGTGTGCCCCCGCGCATCATGGGGCGGGGCGCTGGCCTCCTGAGGGCCGTCCGAGCCATCCAGCGCACCGTGACAGCCCGCGCAATCCCTTTGGTAGAGATCATGCCCGCGCGCCACCACCGCCGCATCAGTATAGGGCAACAGGGCAGGGGCCGCCGTGCCGGGGGGGACCAGGGCGCGCAGCACCAACGCACCGCCAATGGCGGCAAGGCCGACAATCCCAAACGTGACAAGACGTGCCCTCTGCATCATGCCCCCTCTGCAACCGTCCCGAGCTTACCGCCACCTCATTTCTCGCGCAACGGTGCCGCCCGCCGATGGGCCGACCCCCGCGCAACGCCCCCCAGTGACGCCCCCTAAGTGACGTGACGCAACGGCCCTTTCCCCAAGCTCGCTTGATCGTGTAAGGAAAACGCTTCTACTCTGCGATACAGGGTGCGGCCTGATCTCAAGGCCGCGCTCCAAGGACAAAGCTCGAAGGAGAGACGGATGGGGGACCAATCCATGGACCAGCGCATTTTCGCGCGCGGGGATCTGAGCGCATTCTGGGCGCTCTTCACCGACAATTTGATCAACCTGATGGTGCTGGCCGGTGTCTGCCAGTTCGTCTTCCAGATGCCCGCCGAGATCGTTTACGGCCGCATCCTGCCCGGCGCGGCCATCGCCATCGTCTCGGGTGTCGCGGCCTATGTCTGGCTCGCCAAACGCGCCGCCAAGACCCATGGCCGGCCGGTCACCGCCATGCCCTATGGCATCTCGACCCCGGTGATGTTCGTCTATCTCTTTGGCGTGATCGGGCCGATTTTCTGGTCCACCGGCGACGCGCTTCTGGCCTGGCAGGTGGGGATCGCCGCGGGCTTTATCGGCGGCATCGTCGCGGCCTTCGGCGCGATCATCGGCCCCTGGCTCAAGCGGGTGACACCGCGCGCCGGGATGCTCGGCACGCTCTGCGGCATCGCGCTTGTATTCATCGGCACCGTGCCCATGGCCGAAGTGTTCGAGAGCCCCTATGTCGGCTTTGCCTCGCTGATCATCATCCTCTGGGGTCTGGTCGGCCGCTTCCGCCTGCCGGGCAACATGCCCGCCGGTCTTCTGGCGCTCATCGTCGGCACGCTGGTGGCGCTGGCCATCGGCGAGGCCCGGATCAGCACCGAGGGCGTCGGCCTCTACCTGCCGCTGCCGTGGATCGGTGACCTGATGACCGGCATCGCCTATCTGTGGCAAACGCCCGAGCTCTTCCTCGTGCTGGTGCCGGTGCAGATCTACAATTTCATCGAAACCATGAACAATGTGGAAAGCGCCGAAGCCGCGGGCGACAGCTATCCGGTGGCCACCGCCCAGGTGATCGACGGCGCCGGGACCATGCTCGGCGCGCTCTTCGGCTCGCCCTTTCCGACCACGGCCTATATCGGCCACCCGGCCTATAAGGGCATGGGCGCGCGCTCCGGCTATATCATCGGGGTGGGGGCGGTGATCCCGCTGGCGGCGATCCTTGGCCTCTTGGCCTTCCTCAACAACCTGATCCCGTTGGCCGCCGCCGCACCGATCCTGATCTTCGTGGCGCTGAGCCTGGTGACCAGCACCGCAGGCGCGGTCCGCCCGGCTCATATCGCCGCCGTGACCATCGCGATGATCCCGCATGTGTCATCCTTCCTGATGATCAAATGGGGTTCGCTGCTCAACGCGCTGCGCGAAACCGGGGTCGAGGGCCTGCCCAATCTCGGCGACGAGGCGCTGACCGCCGCGCTTCTGCAGCAAGGCGCGCATTACACCGGCCATCTGGCGCTGAGCCAGGGCGCGATCATCACCGGTCTGATCTGGGGTGCCATCGTGGCGAGCCTGATCGACGGCGAGTTCCGCCGCGCCGCGGGCTTTGCGCTCGCCGCCTCGGCCATGTCGCTGGTCGGCATCATCCATGGCGCGAGCCTGCATTGGCCATCGCTCGATCCGGTGGCGATGGGCTATCTGATCATCGCCGCCTTCCTCTATCTCTACCCGCTGGTCGATGCCAAGGCGGGCGAGCGCGGCGCGGGCGAGGACAGCCCCGCCTGACATCCGCTCAGAGGTCAAAACATGCGGCCCCGGGACACCTCCCGGGGCCGCAACCTTTTGATCCCGGGCCTAGCCGAGATCCTTGCGGAACCGGCGCATCGGCACATCGAGGGTCACCATGCCCTTGGTCGGCTCGACCGCCGGCAGGGCCATGGTCACCGTCTCGCTCTTGAAGCCGAAGGAGGGATTCAGCTCGATCGAGACATGCACCGCATTGGCCTTGGCCGTGGCCGAGCGCACGATGCCCAGCGCCTTGTTGTCGCGGGTCATCACCACCACCCCGACGAGGGCCTGCGCCACCGCCGCGGTCGACGACCGGGTGCTCACCGTCGCCGTGTCGCGCACCGGTGTGGTCGGCGCGGCGGTATCGCGCCCCTTGGTCGTGCCATGGTCATGGCTGACCCCGAGGCCCGCACCGATGCCGACACCGATCCCGCTGCCCGTGTGGCCCGCGCCGACGCCAACACCGGCGCCAACAGCGCCATGGCCTTTGCCCACGCCCGCGCCCACGCCCGCGCCGACACCGGAGCGGCCTGCGCCAACCCCCGCGCCAACGCCTGCGCTGACACCGCCGACGCCTACTCCCGCGCCAACACCGCCGCCAACGCCGCCGGACCCGGCAGAGCCACCGCTGCTGCCACCGCTGCCCGCGCTGTCACCCGAGCTGCCGCCGCCGACACCGCCGCCGACACCACCGCCGCCAACGCCCAAGGCGTTCGCTGGCAGGGCCAGCATGGAAAAAACCGCAATCGTACTGGCGAAAATCGTACCCCGTCTTGATGTTGTCCTATAGGTCATAGGTCACCTCCTGGGTTGTGTGTTTCGTCCCTTACTCACCTCTAGGGTAGCGCCCGGCTGTGTCGATTTCACGGCAGGGCCCGGCATCTTTGCGAAAGCCCTAGTTTATTGAAAGTTTAGGGAAATTTTTGATAGCTCTCCGAAATGTGCCGAAATCAGATCGGAAACAGCCGCCAACGAAACGCCGGTTGCAGCGCCCGGGCGATTGCGCAAAACTCCGCCCCGGGGAAGAGGAGAGAGCCAATCATGACCGCCACCACAGAGATCACCATCACCGGGGCCCAGGTCGAGGTGTATCGCCACCCGGTCTCGCACCCGGTTGCCACCTCCTTTGGGGTGATGCGCGACCGGCCTGCGGTGTTTTTGCGGCTCGAGGCGGCGGATGGCGCCTTTGGCTGGGGCGAGATTTTCGCCAATTGGCCCGCCGCCGGAGCCGAACATCGCGCCCGCCTGCTGATCGAGGATATGGGCGATCTGCTCAAGGGCCAGAGCTTTGCCAGCCCCGAGGCGGCGTTCGAAAGCCTCACCCGCGCCACCCATATCCGCGCCTTGCAATCGGGCGAATGGGGCCCGTTCCGACAGGTCATCGCCGGGATCGACACCGCGCTTCATGATCTCGTGGCGCGCCGCGCCGGGCGGCCCCTGCGGCAGATGCTCTCCGACAGCGCCGCCGACGCCGTGCCCGCCTATGCCAGCGGCATCGCCATCCGCGACGCCGAACGGATGATCCCCGAGGCCCGCGCCCTCGGCTTTAATCGGTTCAAGGTCAAGGTGGGCTTTGACGACGAGGCCGACCGCGCCCGCCTCGCCGAGTGCCTCGACATGCTCGAGGGGGACGAGATCCTGATGATGGACGCCAATCAGGCCTGGGACCGCACCCGCGCCCTGCGCTTCATCAACGCGGTGGCCGACCCGCGCATCGGCTGGATCGAGGAACCGATCCCCGCCGACGCGCCCGAGGCCGATTGGCAGGCGCTGCGCGAGGCGTCAGAGATCCCGCTCGCCGGGGGCGAAAACCTCGCCGGGTTCGACGGTTTTGCCGAGGCGCTGGCGCGGCGGCAATTCACCTTCTATCAGCCGGATGTGGCGAAATGGGGCGGGGTGACCGGCTGTCTGCGCGTCGCTCGTGATGTGCTCGGGGCCGGGGCCACCTATTGCCCGCATTTCCTCGGCGGGCTCATTGGGCTGCAAGCCTCGGCAGAACTTCTGGCGGCGGCGGGCGGCCCCGGCTGGCTCGAGATCGACGTCAACCCGAACCCGCTGCGCGGCGAGGACGATTGGCTCGCCGCCCGGATGCAGGCGGGCGATTTCCGCCTGAGCGACGGGACAGGCAGCGGCGCGGGCCTCGGGCTCGACAGCCCCTGCGACGGGTTTGGCCGGATGCGGACGCTCACCCTGACGCTCTGAGGTCAGGCCCGCGCGGTGGGTTTACGCCTCGGTCAGCATCCAGCGCGCCGCCTTCTCGGCGATCATCACCGTCGGCGAATTGGTGTTGCCGCTGGTGATCTCGGGCATGACGCTCGCATCCACCACCCGCAGCCCTGCCACCCCCTTGAGCCGCAGCTTCGGGTCGAGCACCGCGCTCGGATCATCCTCCCGGCCCATCTTGACCGTGCCCACCGGGTGAAAGATCGTCGTGGCAATGTCGCCCGCCAGCCGCGCCAGCTCGTCATCACTTTGATATTGCGGCCCCGGCTTGAACTCTTCGGGGCTGTAGCCCTGCATCGCGGGCTGCGCCATGATATGCCGCGCCTGCCGCAGACTGTCGGCGGCGACCTTGCGATCCTCCTCGGTCGAGAGGTAATTCGGCGTGATCTTGGGCGCGTCGCGGAAATTGCCGGACCCGATGCGCACATGGCCCCGGCTCGTCGGGTTGAGATTGCACACGCTCACCGTCATCGCCGGGAACGCATGCAGATCCTCGCCAAAGGCCTCAAGGCTCAGCGGCTGCACATGATATTCGAGATTGGCATGGGGCCGCGACGGGTCCGAGCGGGTAAAGGCACCGAGCTGGCTCGGCGCCATGCTCATCGGGCCGGAGCGCTTGAACAGATACTCTGCGCCGATCTTCGCCTTGCCGAGCCATGAATTGGCCAGCGTGTTCATCGTCGCCGTGCCCTTGACCTTGAACACCGCGCGGATTTGCAGATGGTCCTGCAGGTTCTCGCCCACTGGCGCGTCGCGCTGCACCTCGATGCCGTGCTGGCGCAAGAGATCGCCGGGCCCGATCCCCGAGAGCTGCAGGATTTGCGGCGAATTGACCGCCCCGGCCGAGAGCACAACTTCCCGCGCCGCCCGGATCTCCTTCATCTCGCCGCCGTGATGCACCCGCACCCCGGCACAGCGCAGCCCGCCCTCAGCGCCCCGCTCAAGCATCAGCTTTTCGACCTGCGCCTCGGTCCAGACCGTCAGGTTGGCCCGATCCTTGACGGGGCGCAGAAACGCTTTGGAGGTGTTCCACCGCCAGCCCGACCGCTGATTGACATCGAAATAGGCGACGCCGGCATTGTCACCGGTGTTGAAATCCTCAACCCTCGGAACCCCGGCCTGTTCGGCGGCCTCGGCAAAACTGTCAAGCACATCCCAGCGCAGCCGCTGCTTTTCGATCCGCCACTCGCCGCCATGGCCATGGTGATCGGAAAACCGGCTGTTGTCGCCGGTCACCGGGTCCGCGCCCTGATCGAGCTTGTAGTGATCCTCATGCGCCATGAAATCCGCGAGCGAGTTTTCCCAATTCCAGCCGTCCTCGCCGCTGAGCCGCGCCCAATTGTCATAATCCCGCGCCTGACCGCGCATATAGATCATGCCGTTGATCGACGAACAGCCGCCGAGCGTCTTGCCCCGCGGATAGCGCAGCACCCGGCCATTGAGCCCTTTGTCGGCCTCGGTGTGATACATCCAATCGGCCCGCGGATTGCCGATGCAATAGAGATAGCCCACCGGGATATGGATCCACGCATAGCTATCCGCCTTGCCCGCCTCCAAAAGCAACACCCGCCGGCCCGGATCGGCGCTGAGCCGGTTCGCCATGAGACAGCCCGCCGAGCCGCCGCCGATCACGATGTAATCGAACCCCTGTTCCGCCATGCTCACCTCCCTGCGCGACACGATCTCCCGCCACGCGGGCAGGTGCCGCCATCATAAAGACGCGCCCCGCCATTTGCCTAATGACAAAAGCCAAAGTCAGATATTACCGCCGGTTATATCGCAGTGAGGTGGACCGCTGCCCTAGCCGAGCCGCGCGCTCAGCTCCGCCAGCGTCTTGCGGTCCGCTTCCGTGAGCTCGGCACCGCGCGCCCGGAACAATGTCGCCTGCGACCGCAGCATCAACCCATCCTCAAGGATCTTGAGGTGATTGGCCCGCAGCGTGTCACCGGTCGAGGTGATATCGGCAATCGCCTCGGCGGTCTCGTTCTTGACCGTGCCCTCGGTCGCGCCCTGACTGTCGACGAGCTGATAATCCGCAACCCCCGCGCCGCGCAGGAACTCGCGGGTCAGCCGATGGTATTTCGTCGCAATCCGAAGCCGGAACCCGTGCTGCGCCCGAAATGCCGCCGCCGCCGCATCGAGATCGTCGAGCGTCGAGACATCGACCCAGGCCGACGGCACCGCCAGCACCAGATCGGCATGGCCAAAGCCCAGCTCGGCGAGCTCGCTCACATGGCTCTCCCATTGGCCGAGCTTCTCGCGGATGAGATCGGTCCCGGTGACGCCGAGTTGAATGCGCCCGGCGGCCAGCTCGCGCGGGATTTCCCCCGCCGAGAGCAGCACCAGCTCGACATTCTCGACACCCTCGACGAAACCCGCATATTCGCGCTCGGACCCCGACCGGCCCAGGGTGATGCCCCGGCCCGCGAACCATTCGAACGTCTTTTCCATAAGCCGCCCTTTCGACGGCACGCCCAGCTTGATGCTCATGTCGCGGCTCCCAGCTCGAGGGTCAGACCGGGCCGGATCACCCCGCCCACCGCCGGAATTTCGCGCCCCGCGCCAAGCTGCCGGGTGAGCGCATCATAGCGCCCGCCGGTGGCCACAGGCGGCAGATCGGGCCGCCCCGGCGCGGTAAAGCCAAAGACGAACCCGTCGTAATATTCCATCTGCGTGCGCCCGTAAGAGGCCTCAAAGGGCAGGGCGGCGGCATCGATCCCCTGCGCGCCAATGGCCTCAAGCCGCGCGGCAAACCGCGTCACCGCCGGGGCAATGGCCGGCAGATCGACCGCAATATCGCGCAGCTGTTCGAGCGCATCCTCGGACGCGCCGCGCACCGCCAACAGCGCCTCGATCAGCGCCACATCGTTTTCCGACAGGGGCGGCATCGCCGCATCCTCGCGCAGCGCCGCAATCCGCGCCGCGACCTCTTCGGGCCCGCGCAGCCCGATCATCGGCCCCGCCGCCGCCATCGGGTCTTTCGCCGCCAGAAGCTCGGCCCGCGAGGCCGGCACCGGCGCGCGGCCCGAAAACCGCTCGATCAGCGCCCGGAACCGGCGCGGCCGCCAGATATGACGGCGCAGCGCCGCCTTGCGCCGCTCGCTCGTCTCAAGCCCATCGACCGCCGCCATCAGAATGCCGATATCGCCCGTCGCGGGCTGTAGCCCCAAGGGCGCCAAGAGCGCGTGAAAGGTCGAAAACACCTCGGCGTCGGACCGCGCCGCATCGTCGCGGGCAAAGATCTCGAACCCCACCTGAATATATTCATTGGCGCGGTCGGCATCGTCTTCCTGCCGCCGGAACACCTCGCCCGCATAGGTATAGCGTGCCGGCTCCGCCCCATGCGCCATATGCATCTGCACCACCGGCACGGTGAAATCGGGGCGCAGCATCTGCTCGCCGCGCAGCGCGTCCGAGGTGATATAGGCCCGCGCCCGGATATCCTCGCCATAGAGGTCGAGAAGCGTGCCGGCCGGTTGCAGCACGGCGGTTTCGACGGGCAGGGCGCCGGCGGCTTCGAACTGGCCGCGCAGACGGGCGGCCTCGGCCAATATGGCGGCGCGATCGGGCATCAGCTGTGGCTTTCGATGATCTCACGGGTGCGCGCGACAAGATCGCCCCGCGCCACTTCGAATTGCGACGGGCGCTCTTTCCACTCTTCGAGCGTGGCGTTCTCGGCAATCTGCGCCCCAAGGATCAGATCCTTGAGCATGATCACGCCTTTATCGAGTTCGTCACCGCCCTGAATGACCGCCACCGGCGATCCGCGCTTGTCCGCGTATTTGAGCTGGTTGCCGAAATTCTTCGGATTGCCGAGATAAACCTCGGCGCGGATACCGGCACTGCGCAGCTCCGACACCATCGCCTGATAATCGGCCATCCGCTCGCGATCCATCACGGTCACGATCACCGGCCCCTGGCCCTCGCGGCTGACCCGGCCCTTGGCCCGCAGCGCCGCCAGCAGCCGGTCAACCCCGATGGAAATCCCCACCGCCGGCACCTTCTGCCCGGTGAACCGCGCCACCAGATCATCATAGCGCCCGCCACCCGCGACCGAGCCGAACTGCCGCTTGCGGCCCTTCTCGTCGAGAATTTCAAAGGTCAGCTCGGCCTCGAACACCGGCCCGGTGTAATAGCCAAGACCGCGCACCACCGAGGGATCGATCACGATCCGGTCCGCGCCATAGCCCTGCGCGGTCAGCAGTTCGCCGATCTGCTCCAACTCGGCAATGCCCTCCTGGCCCACTTTGCTGTCCCCCACGGCGGCCCGCAGGTTGGCAATGGTGCCCGCCGCATCCGCCGCTTTAGAGGTCAGGAACGCCAGCACCGGCGCAGCCTGATCCTCGCTCAGGCCCACCCCGTCGATGAATGCGCCAGAGTTATCGAGACGCCCTTTGGTCAGCAGCTCGCGCACGCCGGCCTCGCCGACCTTGTCGAACTTGTCGATGGTGCGCAGTACATTGTCGTGGGTGATTTGGTCTTCGCGCGGCCCTATCGCCTCGAGCACCCCGTTGAGCACTTTGCGGTTGTTGATCCGCACCAGGTAATCACCGCGCGGAATGCCCACCTCTTCGAGCGTGTCCGACAGCATCGCGCAGATCTCGGCATCCGCCGCCATCGAGGCGGTGCCGACCGTGTCCGCGTCGCATTGATAGAACTGGCGGAAGCGGCCCGGTCCGGGCTTTTCATTGCGCCATACCGGCCCCATCGCATAGCGGCGATAGAGGGTGGGCAGGTCATTGCGGTGCTGGGCATAGACCCGCGCCAGCGGCGCCGTCAGATCATAGCGCAGCGCCAGCCAGTCGCCCTTGTCATTGTCATCGGCTTCCTGCCAGGCAAAGACGCCCTCATTCGGCCGGTCCACATCGGGAAGGAACTTGCCCAGCGCCTCGACCGTCTCCACCGCCGAGCTTTCCAGCGCGTCGAACCCGTAGCGATGATAGACCGCCGCGATCCCGTCGAGCATCTCCTTGCGCTGCGTCACATCGCTGCCGAAATAATCGGTGAAACCCTTGGGCGTTTCTGCCTTGGGGCGCGGGGTTTTCTTGGGTTTGGCCATCGGGCGTCTGTCCTTGCCGAAACGTCGTTGCGCGCGGTCTAGCGGATGGCTGGCGCGGGGGCAAGGCGAGGGTGGCTTGCGGGGCCGTCTCTGCGGCGTCTCCGCAGCTCCGCTGGGACTTGCCAGAGCCTCCGGATCGGCCTAGTGGAGGGGCATGGAGCATCTCGAAGAAACCATCGCGCATCTCACCCGGCAGGTCGATGACCTCTCGGATGTGGTGGCGCATCAGCAAGATCAGATCGACCGGCTGAGCCTCTTCGTCGACAAGCTGATGGAGCGCGAACGCGCCCGCGCCGCCGAAGGCACCGGCGGCATTGTCCTCGGCGACGAGCGACCGCCGCATTACTGACGCGATACCGACGGGTTACCGACGAAGCGCTTTTTCGCACATTCGGTGGGAAAAGCGGGCGATATGTGCGCCTGTCGCCACAGTCGTAATACCGTCGTTTTACCGACAGGGTACCGACCCACCAAAAGCCCATAAAGAAACCGGCCCACCAAGGGTGGACCGGCTCCTGTCTTCCTAATGATCAGAGACTGATCAGAAGCGGAAGTTGACCTTGGCTTGGTAGGTCATCGCTTCGACGTCGGTGGTGGTGCCACCCACGTTTTCGAACTCGTGGTAGAGCGCTTCACCGCCCACCGAGATGTTCTGCGAGACCATGTGCTCATAGCCTGCGCCAACGAAATAACCGTCTTCGCTGCCGGTGGTGTTGGTGTCAGCTTGCGCATAACCGCCGGTGCCGTAGATCAGGCCATTGCCGACCTTGTAACCCGCGCGGAGCTTGGCACGGAACACGTTCTCGAGGTTGGTGCCGCCACCGAGGTTGATGTCGGCAAAGTCATAGTCGAGACCGCCACCGAGAACCCAGCTGCCCAGGTCGTAATCGTAGCCAGCGCTGATACCGCCGATGACGTCATCGCCATTCAGCGCGCCATTCGAGGACACATCGCCATAGCCGAGCTGGGCACCGCCGTAGAAACCGGTCCAGTCAGGCGACGCGGGCGCAACAGGCGCGGGGGCCACGGCCACCGGCTGTTCGACCACGGGGGCCGAGATGTTGCCAGCATAGGCAGGTGCGGTGATGGCGAGGCCTGCTGCGATAGTTGTAAGTGCCTTATACATGGAGTGATCCTCCTGATCTTTCTCTGTGTTCAAGCGCCGGGTGTAGACGGCGCAGATTGTTCGATCGGGCTGATGGTTCATCCCTCATCCGATGTTGGGGAAATCGGTCTCGGCGGGGGAAAGTTCCAGAGGGGATGTTTTGATCGGCGCAACGTTGCTCAAAAGCCACGCACGCTTCGGCGGAAATTGGCCTTCGACTGTGCGAACAAGTAGATGTGATCGCCCGTGCCCTTGTAACGGCAAAATGACAGGGCCGACAAAGGGCTTAAATCACCCCGATATCCGCCAGCGCCGCCGAGAGATCGGCAGGCAGCGCATCATCGCCCTCACGCGCCTCGGTGAGATCGCCCGGCGCATCCCCCGGCGCCAGATAGCGCCAGCCCTGAAACGGCCGTTTGCGGGCGGTATGGGTGCGGATGATCTCGGGCGCGAGGATGATCGCACAGCGGCGAATCCCGTCCTCGCCGATCACCTCATCGAGCCGCAGAATGGTCTGGCGGCATTGGATATGTCCTTGAATCACCCAATAGATCGAGCCGCCGCGCAGCAGCTGATCTTCGCGCTTGGGCCACATGCGGGTGACATGGCGCGCCACATCATCGCCGCGCTCGGCCCGCCGCGCCGCCTGCCATGCGGCGAGGTCCTCGACACTGGTGGTGCCAACGCTCAGCTTGATCAGATTGGTAAAGTCCTGCGCCACAGCCCGCCCCGCGATTTCGGTGATGGGGGCAAGTATGGGCTTTGCGCGGGGAAGTTCAAGCCGCGCTAGCCCGCCAGCCGATGCGCCAGATCATAACTCATCTGCTGTTCGAACTGGGTAAAGGGCCAGTCGCTGCCCCAGATCAGCCGGTCATCGCCGAGATGCTCGGCCAGCAGGTCGCGCAGCGGCGCCATGCGGGCCACATCCTTGGAACGGTCGGCGCGCGGGTGGACCCGGTAGACCGCCGAGGTCTTGACCCAGAGCCGGTCGCGCGGCTGATCGAGGATCGCCCGCAGCCCGTCATTGTTCTTGGTCGAGGTCACCAGCCCGTAATGGTCGAGCACCACTTTCGAATAGCGGCGCATGAACTCGGGCAGCAGCCGGGGCAGGTGCTGTTCCTCTACATGCAGCTCGATATGCCAGCCAAGGCTGTCGACGGCGCTCAGGAGCGGCTGCCAAAGCCCGTGATCGAATCCATCCGCCCGGCGCAGAAGGTTGAGCCGCAGCCCGGTGATTCCCCGCGCGGCCAGCGCCTTCAGCGCGCCGAGATCCGGCGCAAAGCCGGGATCGAGCACCACAACGCCGCGAAAACAGAGATCGTCGCGCCCCTGCAACGCGTCCAGCGTCTCGAGCATGTAACTGTTGTCGGAGCCATAGAAACTTGGCTGAACGAGCAGCGCGCCGCGCAGGTTGAAGGCCTTGAGATGGCTGCACAATTCCTCGGGCGTCGCGTCATAGCCGGGGGTGTAGCGGCGCCCCTCGGCCATGGGCCGCCCCACGTCGAAGACGTGGCAATGACCGTCAAACCGCCCCTCGGGCAGCTCCATCAAGCTATGTAGTCCAGTGGCGATCATAACGTCCTCCTTGACACATATAGTTCTATATAGAAGTATAGCTGTCAAGGAGGAGACTGGCATGACCCAAGCTGTACTCGCGGGCGACGACCGCATTCCGATTTATCAACGCCTGGCCGATGTGCTGCGCCAAAGCGTGATCGACGGGCAGGTAAAGCCGGGCGACCGGGTGCCGTCGGAAAACGTGCTGGCCGAGGATTACGGTCTGGCCGCGGGCACCGTGCGCAAGGCCCTCGATGTTCTGGTCTCCGAAGGCGTGTTCGAACGGTTTCAGGGCCGCGGCACCTTTGTCCGCCGCCCAAGCTTCGACGCCTCGCTGTTCCGGTTCTTCCGCTTCCGCAGCCCCGAGGGCGAATATTCCGTCCCCGAGAGCCGCATCCTGCGCCGTGAGGTCGAGCCGATGCCGGGCCATGTGGCGCAGGCGCTCGAGCGGCCCGAAGGGGTGCCGGGGATTTCCATGTCGCGCCTGCGTTTGCAGGATGATGTGCCGACGGTGGCCGAAGAAATCTGGCTCGCACATGAGCCGTTCCGCGCCTTTGCCGAGATGCCCACGGGCGAGATCGGCGATCTGCTCTATCCGGTCTATGACCGGGTCTGTGGGCAACTCGTGGCGCGGGCCGATGAAACATTGACTGTCGAGGCCGCCAGCCCCGAGACCGCGCGCCTCTTGCGCGTGGCCGAGGGGACGCCGATCATCGTGATCGAACGGGTGGCCAAAGGCTATGACAACCGGCCCATCGAATGGCGCCGCTCGAGGGGACGGGCGGAGCAGTTCAGCTATCACACGGAGATCCGCTAAGGCGGAGTAAGGGAGGAGACCCAAATGACTTTTTACACCCGTATCGCGGGGGCCGCGCTCATGGCGTTTGGCGCCACAGGCACGCTCTGGGCCGAGGCCCGCGAAGTGCGCATCGCCAGCCATGTCTCGCATTTCTCGCCGCTGCACGCGCAGTCCGAACTGTTCGCTGCCGAGGTCGAAAAGCGCCTGCCGGGTCAGTTCGAGTTCAAGCTCTATCCGGGCGGTCAGCTCGGCAAGGAAAAGGACCTGATGACCAATGTGCAGGCCGGGTCGATCGAGATGATCAACGTGGCCTCGGGCGTGATGAAGCTCGACAAGAAGCTGGGCGTGTTCGATCTGCCTTGGCTCTTTGACGACCGCGCCCATGTGCGCCGCGCCATGGCGGCCGGGCTCGAGGATGCGATCCGCGCCCGGGTCGAAGAGGTCGGCAATGTGCAGGTGATCGGCGTCTATGAGAACGGCTTTCGCCATGTGATCAACACGCAGCGCGCCGTGGCCGAGCCCTTTGACCTTGAAGGTCTCAAAATCCGCATCTCGGGCGGCAAGTTCCGCCAGAGCGTGTTCCAGGACATGGGCGCCACCCCGCAAAAAGTGAGCTGGGGCGAGACCTTTACCGCGCTGCAATCGGGCGTCGTCGATGGCGCCGAGGCCGCGACCTATGGCTTCTACGAGCAGAAACATTTCGAGGTGGCGAGCCACCTGTCGCTCACCAGCCATGTCTATACGCCGTCGTTCCTGCTCGCCTCCAATGCGTTCATGGAGAGCCTGACCGACGAGCAGCGCGCCGTCTTCCACGAAGTTGGCCGCGCGATCACCGATCAGGCCTATGAGGCGTCTGCGGCGCTGGAGACCAAGTATTTCGACGAGATGAAAGACAAGCTCGAGATCAACGAGGTCGACCTCAAAGCCTTCAAAGAGGCCACATCGGCAAGCTATGACAGCTATGTCGAGGGGCAGGGCGACGACTATCTCGTCTTTGTGCGCGACACTGCAGAGCAGTGATGCTGCGCCTCGTCGACAAGCTGGCCGAGGGCATCGCGATCCTGTGTTTCGTGGTGTCCTCAGGCTTTATCTTTCTCAACGTGCTGAACCGCTATCTGGTGCTCGGCCTGATGCGCGATTGGGCCAAGGACTATGAAGGCCTGCGCCCCGCCTATTTCGCGGTGCGCGATGTGCTGGGCGGGGTGGTGGTCACCGCCGATGAGGTGCCCGGGCTGCTTTTGGTCTGGGTCGCCTTTCTTGGCGCCTATCTCGCCATGCGGCGCGAGGGCCATATCGCCTTTGATCTCGTGCTCGACAATCTCAGCGATCGCTGGAAACGCGCGGCAGAGGGGCTCAACGCGGCGCTGATCCTCGGCTTTCTCATCATGCTGTTCTGGCAATCGATCCGGATGATCCGGGTCTCTGGCGCGACCGAGATCGAAACCGCAGAGATCGCGCAAGGCTGGTTCATGCTGATCCTGCCGCTAGCGGCACTCTTGCTCGCCCTGGCCGCGATGACCCGGTTTCTCGCGCCGAAAGAGGATGAAACGTAATGGTTTGGCTGGTTCTTCTCATCCTCATGCTGATGATCTTCTTCGGCATGCCCATCGGCTTTGCCCTGATGATCACGGCGGCGATTGCCATGCTTCTATCGGGCATCGATCTGATCATGGCGCCGATCCAGATGTTTTCGGGCGTCAATAAGGTGGTGCTGCTCGCCATCCCGCTCTTTATCTTCATGGGCGAGCTGATGGGCGCGACCTCGATTTCGGACCGGATCATCAATCTGGCGCGCGCCCTTGTGGGCTGGATGCGCGGCGGGTTGGCGCATGTGAATGTCGTGACCTCGATGTTCATGGCCGAGATGTCCGGCTCGGCCGTGGCCGATGCCGCCGTCATGTCCAAGATCTTTGTGCCCTCGATGGAAAAGCAGGGCTATCCGCGCAGCTTTGCCGCCGCCGTCACCGCGACGAGCGCGACGCTCGGCATCATCATCCCGCCGTCGATCCCGATGGTGCTCTATGGGGTGACGACGAACACCTCGATCAAGGATCTCTTTGTCGCGGGGATCATTCCCGGTCTGATCCTGGGCGGGGCGTTCATGATCACCAGCTATATCTTTGCCCGCAAGGAAGGCCATCCGGTCGACGCACAGTTCGAACTGCCGCGACTGGGCCGGGCGTTCAAGGCGGCGCTGGTGCCGCTGCTCATCCCGGTGCTGGTGGTGGGCGGTCTCATCGGCGGCTTTGTCACGCCGACCGAGGCGGCGACGCTCGGCGTGGTGGCCGCACTCATCTATGGCTGGCCCATTCGTCGCGATCTCGATTTCCGGCGGGTCTACGGGCTGGCTTCGGCCACGGTGCGGCAGACTTCGGTGGTGATGATGATCATCGCCGGCTCGGCGGTGCTCGGTCAGTATCTCGCGAATGAGCAGATCCCGCAGAAAATCGCCAGCGGGCTTGGCGGGTTGACCGACAGTTTCTTCCTGCGGATGCTGCTGATCAATATCTTTCTGCTGCTTCTGGGCATGTTCCTGCACGCCTCGGCCGCGATCATCGTGGTGGTGCCGATGCTGCTACCGCTCAGCCGCGAGATGGGGATCGATCCGGTGCATTTCGGGGTGATCGTCTGTCTCAACCTCGGCATCGGTCAGCAGACCCCGCCAGTGGCCTCGGTGCTGCTCACGGTCTGTTCGGCAACCGGGCTCAAGATCGAACAGGTGATGGGCTATTGCAAATGGTTTATCCTCGCGATGTTCGTCACGCTGATGATCGTGAGTTTCACACCGCTGACTGCGCTGGCGCTGCTCTAGGCCAGAGGCACATGCAACGATCAGGAGGGGGCGGGGTCCGCCCCCTTTTCCTTTTGCAGCTCGGCCAGGGAACATTGGCCGATCTGGGCAAGCGTGATGCTCGTCTCGGATTTGAGCGTCGCCCACAGACGGTTGAGCCCCTCTTCGCCCCCCGCCGCGATGGCGAATTGCAGGATGCGGCCGAGAAAGGTGAAATTCGCGCCGGAGGCATAGCATTTCACCACATCTTCGCCAGAGCGTAGCCCGGTGTCGTAAAAGATCGGCATGCTCTCCCCGAGGGCCGCGCGCATCGGCGCGAGCTGTGAGAAGGGGCAGGGGCTGCTCTCCAACTGCCGCGCGCCATGGCTCGACACTTGGATCGCATCGACGCCCGAACGGGCCAGTCTCTGGGCGTCCTCGATGTCGAGCACGCCCTTGACCACGAGCTTGCCGGGCCACATGTCGCGCAACCGGTCGAGCGTGTCCCACGTGGCGCGGGCGCGGCTCTCGGTGCGGTCGAAAGTGTAGCCATCGCGCAGGAAATTCGCCATATCGGGGCGGCCCTTCAAAAGCGTCGTGAGCGACCAGCGCGGGTGCAGGGCAAAATCGATGAATTGTTTCGGCCCGATGCGGAAGGGCATGGTGAACCCATGGCGCAATTCGCGCGGGCGGCGGCCGACCTCGGGCACATCGACGGTGAGCACGATCGTCTCATAGCCCGCATCGCGCGCCCGTTCGACCAGCTTGAACGTGCCGCTGCCATCGCCGGAGAAATAGAGCTGAAACCAGGCGTTGCCTTGCGCCGTCTCGATCATTTCTTCCATCGGGGTGGAGGCCACGGTCGACACGCCCAGCGGCACGTTTTCCCGCGCCGCCAGCCGTGCCAGCATCAGATCCGCGCCGGGCCCGGAGAGGTTGCACATGCCCATCGGTGCGATGCCAAAGGGCGCACCGGCCTCCTTGCCAAAGAGCGGTACGGCGAGGCTGCGGGCGCTGACATCGCGCAGGATGCGCGGGCAGAGCTCCATCCGGTCGAGCGCGTCCCGAGTGCGTCCGGCCCCTGTTTCGCGCCCCGCCGCCCCGTCGATATAGTCAAAGACCAGCCGGGGCAGGTGTCGCCGGGCCAGACGACGGGCGTCGTCGCTGCCATGGATATGCTTATGTGCCGTGCCGAACATGATCAGGGCAGGGGGACCATCAGCACGAATTTGAAGAGCGCATAGAACGCCCCCATCACCACCGCGCCGCTCAACCCAAAGATGAGGGCTGTGCGCGCGTCCCAGCGGTCATGCATCGCCGCGATCAGCCCCCCGGCGAAGGCGATGGCGCCAGAGGCCAGAAACCCGATGCTCGGCATGGTGAGCGCACAGGCAAAGAGCGCCGCCACCAGCAACAGCCTGCGCCACCAGATACCGGCGCCGAAGCCGCCATTGTCCGACGGGTGCAAGAGTCGCCAGACGAGCGAGCCGAGCGCCGTGATGATGAGCAGGATCGCAACGGTCTGCGGAAAGACCTGGCTGTCGCGGTCGGCATAGCCTTGGGTGTCCCAGAGCGTCACGACCCCGGCCAGCACCATCAGCGCCGAGACGGCGAGCGAACCGATCTGTCCTTCGGATGTTTGCGGACGGCTCATGTGTGACGCTCCTCTTTGCGGGCGCGACGGCGCGCCATAAGCGGCGGCAGGATCAGCGTGACGAGGGTAAAGGCGAGGATTGCCTGGCTGATCGGACGGCCAAAGAACATGCCGGTGAGATTGCCGGTGGCGGCGCCGATGGTCCAGCCTTGGACAAAACCCTGTTCGGCAATCGGGCCAAGGATCAGGCCGAGCACGATGGGCGAGGCGGCAAAGCCAAAGCGCCCGATGATCCAGCCAAAGACGCCGAGGCCCAGCATGATGAGCACGTCCGAGACGCTGTTGCGGATGGCAAAGGTGCCGATGATCGTCATGAAGGCCACCGAGGGCACCAGAACCGCCTTGGGGATGGTGACGATGGATTTATAGGCATAGCGCCCGATCAAGAGGCCGGCGGGCAGCATCAACACCGTCGCGATGAGCAGCCCGTAGATGAAGGTAAAGACGATCGAGCCGCTTTGCTGAAACATCGTGGGCCCGGTGCGCACGCCCTGGACCAAAAGCGCGCCAAGCACGATGGCATCGGGCGGCGTGCCGGGAATGCCGAGCACGAGGGTCGGGATGAACCCGCCGCCGACGGTGGCGTTGTTGGCGCTCTCCACGGCCATGATGCCATCAGGCTCGCCCTCGCCGAATTTCTGATGCGGCTTGGCGGTGCGTTTCGCCTCGGAATAGGCGACGAGCCCCGCGACCGAGCCGCCCGCACCGGGCAGAATGCCAACCAGCGTGCCGATGACCGAAGATCGGATGAGGTTGACCTTGGAGCGCATGGCCAGGCGGAACGCCTCGCCGATACGGACCGAGCGCACGTCGTCTTCGACCTTGAGGTGACGGTCGGGGACCGCCACGAGATCGATCAAGACCGGGATACAGTAGAGGCCGATGAGCGCACTCACCACGCCAAAGCCCCCGATGAGCATCTGACTGCCAAAGGTGAGGCGGATGTCGGCGGAAATCTCGGCCACGCCGACGCAGGACAGCAGCATGCCAAAGGCACCGCCCGCGAGACCTTTCATCAGGTTGCCGGTCGACAGCGATGCGATGAGCGACAGCCCAAAGATCGACAGCCAGAAATATTCGATAGGTCCAAAGGCCAGTGCCACTTTGGACAGGGGCGGGGCGAGGAAGAGAAGCGCCAGCGCGCCCACCAGCCCGCCCACCACAGAGGCGAAACAGGCCAGCGCGACCGCCAGATCGCCATCGCCGCGCTTGGCCATGGGATAGCCGTCAAAGGTGGTGGCAATGGCCGAGGGCGTGCCCGGCGTGTTCAGCAGGATCGCCGCATAGGCACCGCCGTAGATGGCGCCGGTATAGATCGCCCCCAGCAGGATCAGCGCCGAGGCGGGCTCCATGCTGAAGGTGATCGGCACCAGCACCGCCAGTGCCATGGTTGCGGTCAGCCCGGGGATCGAGCCTACGACCGTTCCGGCCACCACACCGAACAGCGCAAGCGCGAGGTTCAGCGGGGTGAGCGCCGATAGAAAATGGCCAAATTCCATAGTGTCTTGTCCCGGGCTGAACGCGTCGTCTTACTTGATGAGACCGGCTTCACGAGCATCCTTGAGATACTCTTCGGCGCGCGCCTTCATAAAGTCGTCCATCTCTGCCACGCCCACATCGAGCATCGCGAAACCACCGTCGAGCATCTGCTGACGGAAGGCCGGATCGGCATTGATATCGGCGATCATGTCGGACCAGAGCTTGGTCGTCTCTTCGCTGGCCGTATTGGGCAGGGCAATGCCGCGATAGGCGCCGCCCACCATGTCAAAGCCAAGCTCCTTGAAGGTCGGCACATCGGGGAAGAGCGGGTGACGCTCATCCATGGCCACAGCCAGAAGCCGCACCTGATCGCCCTGTTTGGCGCCCACGGTGGTATAGCCCCATTCGGCCTTGACCTGATTGCCCAAGAGCGCGGTCACCGCCGCCCCGGTGCCTTTGAACGGCACATAGGTGGTCTGAATGCCCGCCATCTTGTCGAACTTGATCTGCGCCAGATGGTTGGCGCTGGCCTTGCCCGAACCGGACATGGTGACCTGGGCCGGGTTGGCCTTGGCGTCGTCGATCAGATCCTGAAGCGTCTGATAGGGGCTGTCGGCCCGCACCACGATCGCATCGGGGGTAAAGTGGAACATATAGGCGAGGTTCAGATCCTCGGTGGTAAAGCCCACGTCCTTTTGCGCCGGTTTGATGATGATATGGGGCAGGTTCACGCCCATGATCGTCTGGCCATCCCCGGTCAGCCCGTTGAGCGAGGCCCAACCCACGGCACCACCGCCGCCCGGCTGATAGGAAATCACCAGGTCTTCGCCGAATTTATCTTTGAAATAAGGCTGTTGAAAGCGGGCCGAAATATCGGATTCACCGCCCGGGCCGAAGGGGATGATATAGTTTACCGGGCCGTTGATTTCGGCCGAAGCCGCACCGCTCAGCCCGGCGGTCACGGCAAGCGCCGCACCCAGTTTCAAAATGGATCGTCTCAGCATGTTAGTCCTCCCTTTATTGTTATGCTGATGCAGGATCAGACCGCTTGCGCGGGGCTCATTGGGCGTTCTTCTCCCGCAACGCCGTCATGAACCTGTCGCGGATGGTCACAGGATCCTTGGTGATGACCGGAACCGGAATGTTTCCGCTTTCACATTTGCAGACGATGATGGTCATCTTGTCGCCCGTCAATGCCTGTTCCATGACATCGGCACAGTCTTCGGCCGCGCATTCGATCACATTCTCACAGCCGCAGGCCTGGGCCACAGCGGTCAGAGAGGTTTTCTTGCCCGCATAGGTCGGCTGATCGCCGGTCGAGCCATAGCTGCCATTGTCGATGATCAGCAGGATGAAATTGTCGGCCACGTTGTTGGCAATGGTGGGCAGGGTGCCGAAATTGGTCAGGACCGAGCCGTCACCGTCGATCGAAATGACTTTCTGTTTCTGCGCCAGCGCGAGGCCGAGACCGATCGAGGAAGACAGGCCCATGGTGCCCAGCATGTAGAAATTCGTCGGCTGATCGTCGAGCATATGCAGTTCCTGGCTCGGCAGGCCGATGTTGCAGACCACGAAATGGTCCGAGATCATCGGAATCAGCGTTTTGAGAACGTCGGAGCGGATCATATCAGTAACCTCCCCAGAAGGACGCATCGGTGAGGATCGCCACCGGCTTGTTGCACATGAACGTGTATTTCAGGATCTTGTCGAATTCCTCGGCATCGGATTGCCGGTGGAAATGGAAGGTCGGAATGTGCATCTGGTCGAGCAGCGCCTTGGTGTGCACCGCCATTTCGACCTGACAGGCCACCGGCTCGCCAAGCTCGCCACGATAGGAAATCAGCATCGGCAGCGGCATCCGATAGTATTGGATGAGCGTCGCCAGCGTGTTGATCGTCACGCCGAGGGCGGTGTTCTGCATGATGATGGCGGGGCGTTTGCCGCCCATGAATGCCCCGGCGCAGAGACCCATGCCCTCGTCTTCCTTGTTCGACGGAATGTGCAGGATGTCCGGATGCGCGTCGATTTTGTCGATCACCCCGGCCAGCTGTTTGCACGGCACGGTGGTGACGAACGATACATCATTGGCGACGAGATCGGCCACCAGCTTGTCGTTAATGTCCAACGAGTAATCCCCCCTAAAGGTGTGTATTGGACGAGCGTGGGTGAAAACCGTAATTTTCACAAACCATATATTTTTGCATTTATGTAAAGGTGGTGTTTACATTGCGGCAGAATCGCCAGCCCGAGGTAAAGCCACGCATGTCCATCTCGCTCTTTCGCACCCTGATCGCCATCTCCGAGACCGGGAGTTTCAGCGCCGCGGCCAACCAGGTGTTCGTCACCCATGCCGCCGTCGGCCAGCAGATGAAGCGGCTCGAGGATCAGCTCGGCGTGGCGCTCTTCGACCGGTCTGAAAAATCGCCACGTCTCAACCAGTTGGGCAAGGCGCTGGTCCCCAAGGCGCGCGAGGTGGTGGCCGCCTATGACACCATCCTCGACGATCTTACCGGCGATCCGGCGTTGATTGGCGAGCTGATCCTCGGCGCGGTGCCCTCGACCATTCGCGGCCTCATCCCGCAGGTGATCAAGCGGCTCATCACCGCCTATCCCGATCTGCGGGTGCGGGTGACGCCGGGGCTGACGCCTGATTTGCAGGACGAGGTGGAACGTGGCTCGGTCGATGCGGCGGTGCTCAGCAAACCGGCGCGAGTCGGCCGGCATCTCAACTGGGTGCCCTTTGTCGAGGAACGGCTCGTCCTGCTCGCCGCCCCGGAGGTCGAGGAAAGCGATCCGGCGCGGATCTTTGCCACCATGCCGTATATCCGGCACACGAATAAATCCTCGGTGGGCATTCTCGCCGATGATTGGCTCGCCGCGCAGAAGATCGAAGTGAATGACATGATGGAAATGGGGTCGCTGGAAAACCTCGCGACCATGGTGGCGCATAATCTCGGCGTCTCCGTGGTGCCCGATATCTGCGTCCCCGATCCGGTCTTTGAGGCGCTGCGCAAGATCCCCCTTGGCCCGACCGCCGCGTCGCGGGAACTCGGCGTGCTAACCCGGGCGGATTGCTCCAAGATGCGGCTGGTCGAACGGCTGCTCGACGAAATCCGAACGGTGGTCGCGGCCCATGCCCCGCCCGAGAATGTTTAGGTGCGTTTTACATTTCTTTAAAAATCTTTGATTTGCGAAAGAGGTCGTTTCAAAGCACCATCGTGGCCTGACGGACCCTGCCGGTCCTTACCTGACATTAGACTGAAGGATCACAGCACCGATGAGCAAGGGCGTGAGCGCAGAGGCCGCAGGCCGGATCGAAGCGATTGTGGGGGCCAAGGGCATTCGCCCCGCCGCAGAGGCGCAACGCTATATGGAGGACCCGCGCGACAGGTTCACCGGCAAGGCGGGGCTCGTCGTGATGCCCGACACCACGGAAGATCTGGCCGAGGTGGTGCGGCTCTGCGGGGCGGAGGGCATCGCGCTCATCCCCTATGGCGGCGGCACCGGCGTGGTGGCCGGGCAGCTGTCGCTGGATCGCGATGACGTGGTGATCCTGTCGCTCGAACGGATGAACCGCATCCGCGACATCCGCGCCGATGATGGGGTGATGGTGGTCGAAGCGGGCTGTGTCCTTGAAAACGTCCATGCCGCCGCCGCCGAACACGGGCTGCAATTCCCGCTCGGCATGGCGAGCAAGGGCAGCTGTACCATCGGCGGCAATCTGGCCACGAACGCCGGCGGCATTCAGGTGCTGCGCCATGGCAATGCCCGCGATCTCTGCCTCGGGATCGAGGCGGTGCTGCCCTCGGGCGAGATCCTGCGCGAGCTGAGCCCTTTGCGTAAAAACAACACCGGGTTCGACCTGCGGCATCTGCTGATCGGCAGCGAAGGCACGCTGGGCATCATCACCGCCGCCACGCTCATCGTGAAACCGATCGAGCCTGAGGTGGTCACGGTCTTTGCCGCCGTGCCGGGCCCGGCCGAGGCGCTGGCGCTCTATCAGGGGATGCGGCGGCAGCTCGGCGAGGCGGTGAGCGGCATCGAGCTCATGAGCGGTTTCGGCGTAGGGCTGGTGACCGGGCATTTTGCCAATCTGCGCAACCCTCTGGCCGAGCCGAGCGAATGGTATGTGCTGACCGAGCTGGCCGGTCATGCGGGGCTTCAGGACAATGTCGAGGGCTTCTTCGGCGAAGAGATCGAGGCAGGCCGGATCGCCGACGCGGTTCTGGCAAGTTCCGAGGCGCAGCGCCAGGCGCTCTGGGATCTGCGCGAACACACGCCCGAGGCCAACCGTCTCACTGGCGCGATTTGCAGCAGCGACACCTCGGTGCCCATCGCCTCGGTTGAACGCTTTGTGGCCGAGACCCATGCGGCGCTGGCGAAACTGCACCCCGGGCTGCGCGTCAACAGCTATGGCCATATCGGCGATGGCAACATCCACCACAATGTCTTTCCGCCCGAAGGCGTGACCAAACCCGAGTTCGTGGCGGCCACGCCGGGTATCATCGAGGCGGTGCGCATGGCGATCAACGAGGTGACCGTGGCCTGTGATGGCGCGATCAGCGCCGAACACGGGATCGGGCGGCTCAAGGTCAATGACCTCGCGCGCTATGCCCAGCCTGCCAAGCTCAACACGATCCGGGCGATCAAGGCGGCGATGGACCCCAAGAATATTCTCAACCCCGGCGCGCTCATCGGTTGAGCCAGCAAAGCGGCGGAAACGAAAAACGCGGCCCCCGAGAGGGCCGCGTTGTCATGTTTAATCGGTATATCGTGCTCAGAGCAGCGATTTGACCTTCTCGGCCACGGCCTCGGCGGTGATGCCGAACTTCTCAAAGAGCGTCTCGGCCGGGGCGGAGGCGCCAAAACCTTCCATGCCGACAAAGCCCGAACGCGCCTCGCGGCCACGCTCACCACAGAGCCAACGATCCCAGCCCTGACGTGCTGCTGCTTCGACCGCGACGCGCACCGCGGCACCGCCGGGCAGAACGCGCTTGCGATAGCTTTCTTCCTGTTGCTCAAAGAGCTCCCAGCAGGGCATCGAGACGACACGCGTGCCGATGCCTTCGGCCTGCAGCAGGTCGCGCGCCTTCATGGCGATCTCGACCTCGGACCCGGTGGCGAGCAAGATCGCCTGACGCTTGCCTTCGGCATCGGCCAGAACATAGGCGCCCTGAGCGGTCAGGTTCTTGTTCTTGTGCTCGGTGCGCAGCGTCGGCAGGCCTTGACGGGTCAGCGAGAGAACCGAGGGCGTTTCCTTGGAGCTCAGCGCCAGTTCCCAGGCTTCGGCGGTCTCGACCGTATCACAGGGGCGGAACACCATCGTGTTGGGCGTCGCGCGGCTGATCGCCAGATGTTCGACCGGTTGGTGGGTCGGGCCATCTTCGCCGAGGCCGATGCTGTCATGGGTCATGACGAAAACGCTCGGCACTTTCATCAGCGCGGCGAGACGCATCGCGGGGCGGGCGTAGTCGGTGAAGCACATGAACGTGCCGCCATAGGGGCGGATACCGCCATGCAGCGCCATGCCGTTCATCGCGGCGGCCATGCCATGTTCACGAATGCCCCAGTAGATGTAGCGGCCCTTGCGGTTCTCGACATCAAAGACGCCGAGATCACCGGTCTTGGTGTTGTTCGACCCGGTGAGGTCGGCCGAGCCGCCCATGGTTTCGGGCATGATCGGGTTGACCACTTCAAGAACCATTTCCGAGCTTTTGCGGGTGGCGACCTTGGGCGCTTCGGCGCTGATCTGTTTCTTCAGCGCCTTGATGCGGGCGGAGAGCTGTTTCGGCGTGTCGAGGGCGAAAATGCGCTCGAACTCGGCCTGACGACGCTCGGACGCCTCGGCAAGACGGGCTTCCCATGCTTCACGCTCGGACGCGCCGCGCGCGCCGATGGCTTCCCAGGCTTGCTTGATGTCGGCAGGCACATCAAAGGGCGCCGAGGTCCAGCCATAGGCCTCTTTGGCGGCGGCCATCTGGGCCTCGTCAGTAAGTGCGCCGTGGCCCTTGGAGGTGTCCTGTGCCGCGTGGCCCAGCGCGATATGCGTCTTGCAGGCAATCATCGAGGGTTTCGAGGTCTTCTTGGCCTCGGTGATCGCCGCATCGATGGCCTTGGGGTCGTGACCGTCGATCTCGATCACATGCCAGCCCGACGCCTTGAACCGTTTGACCTGATCGGTGCGATCCGACAGTTCGACCGTGCCGTCGATGGTGATGTTGTTATTGTCCCAGAACACGATGAGACGGCCCAGCTCGTGACGACCGGCAAGACCGATGGCCTCTTGGCTGATACCTTCCATCAGGCAGCCGTCGCCCGCGATGACATAGGTGTAATGGTTCATCAGCTTGGCGCCATAGCGGGCGCGCAGCGATTCCTCGGCCATGGCGAAGCCGACCGAATTGGCGATGCCCTGACCCAGCGGGCCGGTGGTCGTCTCGATCGCGTCATGCAGGAAGTTTTCCGGATGGCCCGCGGTCAGCGCGCCCCATTGGCGGAAATTGCGGATCTGGTCGATCTCCATGCCCTTGTAGCCGGTCAGATGCAGCAGCGAATAAAGCAGCATCGAGCCGTGGCCCGCCGACAGGATGAACCGGTCGCGGTCGGGCCAGTTGGGGGCGGAGGCGTCAAATTTCAGGTGCTTTTCAAAGAGCACGGTGGCCACATCGGCCATGCCCATCGGCATGCCGGAATGTCCGGAGTTGGCTGCGTGCACCGCGTCGAGCGTGAGCGCGCGGATGGCAGTGGCTTTTTTCCAGTGATCGGGATTGGCAGTGCGCAGGGCGGCGATATCCACGGGGCAGCATCCTTTGGCAGGTCAGGGTCAGATAGGCGGTGCATAGCAGCAAGGGGCAAAAGATCAAGCGGATCAGCCCTCAGAAGAGGCGGTAGGACGCCACGGCTTTGCATCCTACGCGCATTTTTGGCAGGGTTTCTGTAGAGTTGGGGAACAAACAGGCCTTGTCGGCGATTCGCGGTAAGGTGAGGCTAGAACCGGCGTCGACAACAGCCGGGCAGACAACAGAGCGAGGGCACGAGGAGATCATGAGTGATATCGACGCGCTGCAAGGGCGGATCATGGCCGCGCTTGACCGGATCGGTCAGGGGCTGGATGGGCTGGAGCAACAGGGTGGCACGGCCGGGGGCGATGACGAGCTTGCCCAGCTGAAACAGGCTCTGGAAGACGAAAAGCTGGTGACGGCCCAGTTGGAGGAGCGTAACAAGACCCTGAGCCAGCGGCTCAAGGAACTTGAAGCCGCCGACAGCGCGGCCAGTTCCGAGCGCAAGGCGGGCGAGGCGGCCCGCAAGGACGCGCTGCGCAAACTCGATGCCGAGCTGCAGTCGCTGCGCCTCGCCAATCAGCAGCTGCGCGACAACAACGCGGCCCTGCGCGAGGCCAACCAGACCGGCGTGATCGAGCCGCATCTGATCAACAAATCCATGATGGCAGAGCTCAACGGGCTGCGCGCCGCGCGGGCAGCGGATGAGGCCGAGATGAAGACCATCCTGACCGAGCTCGAAGGGGCGCTGGGGGCCGGGGCGGTCGCCGCGGTGACAGACGACGCGTCCAATGGGGACGCCCGGACGGAGGAAGCCTGATGCCCGAAGTGCAGATCGAAATCGGTGGCCGCAACTTCGAAGTCTCCTGTCAGGAGGGCGAAGAGCATTACCTGCAGGCCGCCGCCAAGATGCTCGACGAAGAGGCCTCGGTTCTCGCGGCCCAGATCGGACGTATCCCAGAGGCGCGTATGCTGCTCATGGCGGGGTTGATGCTGGCCGACAAGACCGCCGGCATGCAGGACAAGCTGCGCGAGATGGAAGACAAGCTCGCCGAGGCGCAGTCCGAGGCGGCGCGGCTGCGCGATGCCCCGGCGCCCGAGGCCCAGCGCATCGAGGTGCCGGTCCTGCCCGAAGGCGTCACCGATGCGATGGCCGAGATGGCCGCGCGTGCCGAGGCGATGGCAGACAAGCTCGAGGCAAAGACGCAAAAGGCCGGTTGAGACCCCGCCGTGGGCCCCACCGAGCAGGGCGCTGCGCAGGGTGAACAATCGCGGAACATCTCTTTAACTCGGGGCCGGGCTCGGCTATCTTTGCTGCCATGAGTGATTTCAGCGAATCCGACGCCTTTGACGGCGCATCCCTCTCGGCGCGCGCCATGGCGGCGCGTCCGCGTCCCTATCTCGATGGGTTGAACCCCGAACAGCGCGAAGCGGTGGAGCGGCTCGATGGGCCGGTCCTGATGCTCGCCGGGGCGGGCACTGGCAAGACCAAGGCGCTCACCAGCCGGATCGCCCATCTGCTGAGCACCGGCAGCGCCCGGCCCGATGAAATCCTCGCCGTGACCTTTACCAACAAGGCGGCGCGCGAGATGAAAGATCGCGTGGCCGCCCATCTCGGCGAGGCGGTTGAGGGGATGCGCTGGCTCGGCACGTTCCATTCGATCTGCGTCAAGCTGCTGCGCCGTCATGCCGAACTGGTCGGCCTGAAATCGAATTTCACCATTCTCGACACTGATGATCAGCTGCGCTTGCTCAAACAGTTGGTGCAGGCGGCGGGGATCGACGACAAACGCTGGCCCGCGCGGCAATTGGCCGGGGTCATCGACCAATGGAAAAACCGCGCCTGGACGCCCGATCGGGTGCCGGCCAGCGAGGCCAGCGCCTATGACGGCAAGGGCGTGGCGCTTTATACGCTCTATCAGACCCGTCTGCGCGAGTTGAACGCCGTCGATTTCGGCGATCTGCTGTTGCATATGGTGGTGATCTTCCAGAGCCATCAGGACATTCTCGACCGCTATCAACGCTGGTTCCGCTACATCCTCGTAGACGAGTATCAAGATACCAACGTGGCCCAATACCTGTGGCTACGGCTCTTGGCGTCGGGGCATCGCAACATCTGCTGCGTGGGCGATGACGATCAGTCGATCTATGGCTGGCGCGGGGCAGAGGTGGGCAATATCCTGCGGTTTGAAAAGGATTTTCCCGGCGCGCATGTGGTGCGGCTCGAACAGAATTACCGTTCGACCGCGCATATTCTCGCGGCGGCGAGCGGCGTCATCGCGGGCAACAAGGGGCGGCTTGGCAAGGAACTTTGGACCGAGGCCGAGGGCGGCGAGAAGGTGCGGCTCATCGGCCATTGGGATGGCGAGGAAGAGGCGCGCTGGATCGGCGAAGAGATCGACTCCATGCAACGCGGCACGCGCGGGATGCGGCCCATCGGCCTCGACGATATGGCGATCCTCGTGCGGGCCAGCCACCAGATGCGGGCCTTTGAAGATCGGTTTCTGACCATCGGCATGCCCTATCGGGTGATCGGCGGGCCGCGCTTTTACGAGCGTCTCGAGATCCGCGATGCGATGGCCTATTTCCGGCTGGTGGTGTCGCCGAGCGATGATCTGGCCTTTGAGCGGGTGGTCAATACGCCCAAGCGCGGGCTGGGTGACAAGGCGCAGCAGAAAATCCAGATGACGGCCCGGGAAAACAGCGTGCCGCTTCTTGAGGGCGCGCGCATTCTGCTTGAGCAAAAGGGGCTCGGCGGCAAGGGCGGGGCAGAGCTTGGCCGGTTTGTCGAGAACATCACGCGCTGGGGCCGCATGGTGGGGGATGAGGCGATCAGCCATATCGAGCTGGCCGAGATGATCCTCGACGAGAGCGGCTATACCGAGATGTGGCAAAACGACAAAACGCCCGAAGCGCCGGGGCGGCTCGAGAACCTCAAAGAATTGGTCAAGGCCTTGGAACAGTTCGAAAATCTGCAAGGGTTTCTCGAACATGTCAGCCTGATCATGGACAATGAACAGGAAGAGGCGGGCGAGAAGGTCAGCATCATGACGCTGCACGCGGCCAAGGGGCTCGAGTTTCCGGCGGTGTTCCTGCCGGGCTGGGAGGATGGGCTGTTTCCGTCGCAAAGGTCGATGGATGAAAGCGGCCTCAAGGGCGTCGAGGAAGAGCGGCGGCTGGCCTATGTGGGGATCACCCGGGCCGAGGAAATCTGCACGATCTCCTTTGCCGGGAACCGCCGCGTCTTTGGCCAGTGGCAGAGCCAAATGCCGTCGCGGTTCATCGACGAGCTGCCCGAAGAGCATGTCGAGGTTCTGACGCCTCCGGGCCTTTATGGCGGCGGTTATGGCGCGGCCGGGATGGGGGTCACGGGCGATATCGAGAGCCGCGTGGCGGCGGCCGATGGCTATAATTCACCGGGCTGGAGACGGCTGCAAGCGCGGGCGAGCGAACGCCCGATAAGCCAGCCGCGCGAGAGCAAATCGAGCGTCATCGACATGCAGGCCAACAGCTCGCACACCGTGGGCGAGCGCGTGTTTCACCAGAAATTCGGCTATGGCACGATTGCCGGGATCGAGGGCGACAAGCTCGAGATTGCCTTTGAAAAGGCCGGCGTGAAAAAGGTCGTGGCGCGGTTTGTCACCGGCGCCGAGGATATTCCCTTCTAAGCGTTCAATTTTGCCGCAAATGTCGCAGGCTTGGGTCGCATCGGTGCTTTTCCGATGGGCGGTTCCGCGCTAGGCTAAAGCTCTCAGGGTGCCGTCCTCGCAAGGGGCCGGAGAATTGGGAAGCCGGTGCAAGTCCGGCGCTGCCCCCGCAACGGTAAGGAGGGGTGGTTGGGCGATATGCCACTGGGCCGCGAGGCCTGGGAAGGTAGCCCGATCACAGGCCAGATGGCCGTCCACCAAGCCCGGAAACCAGCCATGAGACAACGTCAGAACCGCGGGGGGCGGCATCGGCGCAAGGCTTTGGCGCTAAGCCCTTGTCTTTGCTCGGTTTCCCTCTGCCCCATCCGGCCCGGGGTGTGGCCGGGGAGTATCGAAGACATGAGCATGACACGCATTTTGAGCGGGTTGGAGATGTGCAACGCACGCGGCGATGAGGCGCAGGCGGTGGCACGGCTTGGATTTCTGGAATGGGCCTTTACCGAACCGGGGCAGGTTACTGCAGAGACGGTTAAGGATGCGTTACGTCACCCGGCGACCAAAGCGCCGGGGAGTGCGGCGGCGCGGGCCTTTGTCGATTATCTGCGGCAGGCGGTGACCCCGCTGAGCTCCGGGCGGGCGCGGCGCGGACGGGCGCGGGCGCTGCACTGAACAGGCGCGACATGCCGGGGGCGTTCAGCCCTCGGCGAGATGTTCGGCAGTGTAGTCGAAGAGCGATTTGACCTCTTCGGGCAGGGCTTTTTTCCCAGTGAACCCATAGAGATATCCGGCGATCCTATGCTGGCGCACGGCGAGCGGTTCGTTGAGGTCGAGCGCGTAATATCCGATCTGTTGATAGTAGAGAATTCGGGCGCGGATGTCGGCCTCTTCGTCCTCGTAACCGTGGCGGAGGAACATGGCGCAGATGGCCTCTTGGCGGGTGCGGTCGTTGCGGGCCACCATGTCATGCACGCGGGCGTCGCGGCGCGACCATTCGCGGATGGCGAAATCGACGCGGTGGTTGAAAAACCGGTCGTCGAGGAAGCAGCGGAAATAGAGCGCCACCGCCTCGGTGATCGTCTGGGCGGGCAGGGTGGTGTGCCGGATGAGATGCGCGGTATTCGTTTCTTCCCAATGGGTTAGAAGCGCCTCGAGCAGGTCGGTCCGATCCTTGAAATACCAGTAGAAGGACGAGCGCGACACGCCGAGCCGGTTGGACAGGGTGAGGATCTTGACCTCGCTGACCCCGTCTTCGATCAGGATGGCGCGGGCCGCTTCGAGCCAGTCGTCGCGGGTGGCTTTGACATGCGTTGGCTGGCTCGTCTCGGCGCTGTCGTCGGGCATGATTGTCCTGTCAAATGGAGGGTCGGTAACCTGTCGGTATTGCGTCGGTAACACGACAGTGGCGATTTCGGAAGCTGATGCGGGGCGCAGGGTCAGCTTTCAGGCGGTGCGCCCCCGGCCTCGGAGAGCCGCGCGACGCGCTCGCGGAAGGCGGCGAGCCGGTCGGCCGGGCCGACATCTTCGGGCGCGTCATGGACGATCTCCTGCCATTTCGCAGTGGCGCGGGTCGAGGCGTCGAGACTGCCGCGTTCGGACCATGTGCCGAAATTCGACCAATCGCCGATCATCGGCTCGTAGAACTCGGTCTGATAGCGTTCCATCGTGTGGCTGGCGCCAAAGAAATGCCCGCCCGGCCCGACCTCTTCGAGCGCCGCGAGGCCGATGTCGTCGGTGCTCGCTTCGGCCCCGGCGCAGAGCTCGGCCACCATCTGAAGCACTTCGATATCGGTGATGAGCTTTTCATAGCTCACCGTCAGCCCGCCTTCGAGCCAGCCGGCGGAATGGATGATGACCGTGGCCCCGGCGAGGAAACAGCCCCAATTGCCGAATTGCGTCTCATTGGCGGCCTGGGCGTCGTTGATATTGGCGGCAGAGCCCGAGGCGCAGCGCCATGGCAGGCCGAGACGGCGGGCGAGCTGTCCGGCGGCAAGCGAGGCCTGAAAATGTTCGGGCGTGCCAAAGGCGGGGGCGCCGGATTTCATATCGACGTTGGAGGTGAAGGTGCCATAGCAGACCGGCGCACCGGGGCGGGTGAGCTGGGTCAGGGTGATGGCGGCGAGCGCCTCGGCATGGCTCAGCGTGATGGCCCCGGCGACGGTGATCGGCGCCATCGCCCCCATCAGCGTGAAGGGCGTCACGATCGAGACCTGACCGGCGCGGGCGAAATCGATGAGCCCCTGCGCCATGGGAATGTCGAGCACACGCGGCGAATTGGTGTTGATGATCGTGTAGCAATGGGGATTGGCGGCAAACTCTTCGTCGCTCAGCCCGCGAAACTCTTGCAAGAGCTCAAAGCTTTGCCGGACCTGCGGCGTGCCGCGCGAGAACACGAAGGGCAGCTTGTCCGAGAGCGAAAACTGCGCGTCGAGCGTGGCGTAATGGCGCAGATGCATCGGCACGTCCTGCGGCTCGATCAGCGGCGGGACCATGTGCAGCACGTCGAAATGCTGGGTCAGTTTCACCAGCTCGCGAAAGTCGCGTTCGGAGCCGGGGCGGCGGCCCCGGTCGCGGTCGGTGGCATGGGGGGCGCCGGCGCCGGGCTGAAACACCATGCGGCCGAGTTCCAGCGTCACGTCGCGGTCGCGCGATCCGGCGCGGCAGGTGATCGAGCGTGGCGCGGTGGCGAGCGCCGCCTCGATGATGTCGCGGCCCAGATAGACCATTTCGGCCCCGTCATCGACTCGGGCCCCGGCGCGGGCATAGATGGCGCGGGCCTCGGGCAGGAGCACCTTCATCCCGAGCCGTTCGAGCGCGTCGAGTGCGGCCAGATGCATGGCCTCGATCCGGTCCTCGCTAAAGACGTTCATGGTGGGGAAGGGATTGCGCAGGTTGCGGTAATCCACCTTGCGGGCCGGGGCGGATTTGGCCGCCTCCTGCTTGGCGCGGCGTCCCTGACGGCGGGGTTTGGTGTCAAGTGTCATGGCGTCTCCTCCCAGATGGCCGGTCCGCACCGCGTCTGTTTCAGGTCTCTGGCGTGTCGTTGCCTGGTTTTCCGCTCGTGTCTGGACATGTGTGTACAGTGACCCGAAACCGCGCGGCAAATCAAGTGATTTGTGCAGGCCCCTTGAGCAGGCCCCTTGTGCAGGCCCCCGCCGATCCGGCAGAGGGGGCTAGGCGGGCGGGCGGTTGCGGGCTAAGGACGGGCCGACGATGGAGAGGCGCGGGCGGTTGCAGGACTTTGGCGCAAGGCGTGTCGGAACGGTACCCTCTTCAGTCTGAATTATAAATTTATAACAAAGAGATATGAGGCAGATATGACTCGATTGATGAAGACTGTGATCGGCGCGGCAGCGGTCCTCGCCCCGCTCGCGGCAGTGGCGGAAGAGCGCGGCACGGCGGGGGATCTGGCGGCGCTGGCCGAGACGCATTTTGCGCCGGTTCTGGCGGCGCGGGCGGTGCCGGGCGCGGTGGTCGGGATCACCTATCGCGGCGAGCATCACCTTTTTGCCCATGGTCTGGCGGATCGCGCGGGCGGCGTGGCGGTGGATGGGGACACGCTCTTTGAGCTGGGCTCGATCAGCAAGCTGTTCACGGTGACACTGGCGGCGCTGGCCGATGAGCGCGGGATTTTGAGCCTCGACGACCGGGTGGCGGCGCATCTGCCTGAGCTTGAGGGTACGGACTTCGGCGCGTTGCGGCTGCGCGATCTCGGCACGCATCACACGGGCGGGATGCCGCTGCAGGTGCCGGATGAGGCGGGCGATGTGGCGGGGCTCATCGCTTGGGCCAAGACATGGGCGCCGGAGCAGCCGGGCGCGCGCAGCTATTCCAACATCAGCGTCGGTCTTCTCGGCCATATCGTGGCGCAGGCCGTGGGGCAGGGCTATGCCGAGGCGCTGGAGAGCGATCTCTTGCCGGCGATGGGGATGGGCGACACCTGGGTCGAGGTGCCGCAAGCGGCGATGCCGCGCTATGCCTTTGGCTATCATAGAGAGACCGATGCGCCGATCCGCGTGAGCCCCGGCGTGTTCGATGCCGAGGCCTATGGTGTCAAATCCTCGGGGGCCGAGATGCTGCATCTGCTCGATCTCTATCTCGGTCAGGCCGAGGTGGGGGACGAGGTTGGGGCGGCGCTGGGCGTGACGCTCGCGAGCTATGGCGAGACCGGGCCCTATGTGCAGCATCTGATCTGGGAGAGCTATCCCTGGCCGGTCGACGAGGCGCAGCTGCAGCTGGGCAACAGCTATGATTTCATCCTCAAGCCGCAGCCGATGGCGCGGGTCGAGGTGCCAGAGCCGGTTACCGGGACGCGGATCTTTAACAAGACCGGCGCGACCAACGGGTTTGGCGGCTATATCGTGATGCTGCCCGAGGCGGAGCTCGGGGTGATCTACCTCGGCAATCGCAATATTCCCAATGGCGACCGGATCAGCGCGACCTATGGGCTGATTGCCGATATTCTGGCGCAGAAATGAGCGCGCGCCGGGCGGGTTGCGGTCCGGCGTGTTCATTGGATTGCGGCGGAAAATGGTAGGCCCGGAGGGACTTGAACCCCCAACCAAAGCGTTATGAGCGCTCTGCTCTAACCAGTTGAGCTACAGGCCCGCCTGGGGCGTTTGGTAGGCTGGCGGGGGCGGGGCGTCAAGATGGCATTGGCGCGTCACAGGGCGTGGGGGCGCAGCGCCTTGTTGATATTGGCCGCGCATTGGTCTATCGCCCTGCCAACACGGATAAACGCAGCGGGGCGCGGCCATGCAATCAGGAAAGAACGGGATCACCTATGCGGATGCAGGGGTGGATATCGACGCGGGCAATGCGCTCGTGGATCGGATCAAACCCGCAGCCAAGCGGACCGCGCGGCCCGGTGTGATGTCGGGGCTCGGCGGCTTTGGCGCGCTGTTTGACCTCAAGGGCGCGGGCTATGTCGATCCGGTGCTGGTGGCGGCGACCGATGGGGTGGGCACCAAGCTGCGCATCGCGATCGACACCGGCCATGTCGATGGCGTCGGCATCGACCTTGTCGCCATGTGCGTCAATGACCTCGTGTGCCAAGGCGCGGAGCCGCTGTTTTTCCTCGATTATTTCGCCACTGGCCGTCTCGAGACGGAGCAGGCGGCGCGGATCATCGAAGGCATTGCCGAGGGCTGTGTCCGGTCGGGCTGTGCGCTGATCGGCGGCGAGACGGCAGAGATGCCGGGCATGTATCCCGATGGCGATTTCGATCTGGCGGGCTTTGCCGTGGGCGCGATGGAGCGTGGCACGGATCTGCCGGCGGGTGTGGTCGAGGGCGATGTGCTGCTGGGGCTGGCCTCGGATGGGGTGCATTCCAACGGCTATAGCCTTGTGCGCAAGCTGGTTGAGATCTCGGGCCTGGGCTGGGAGGCGGATTGCCCCTGGGCCGAGGGCAGCCTTGGCGAGGTGCTGCTGACGCCGACGCGGCTCTATGTGCGTCAGGCGCTCGAGGCGGTGCGGGCCGGTGGCGTGCATGCGCTGGCGCATATCACCGGTGGCGGTCTCACCGAGAACCTGCCGCGCGTCCTGCCCGAGGGGCTGGGGGCGGAGATCGACCTTGGCGCGTGGGAGCTGCCGGGGGTGTTTGCCTGGGCGGCGGAAACCGGTGGCATGGAAGAGGCCGAGCTTCTCAAGACCTTCAACTGCGGCATCGGCATGATCCTGTCGGTCGAGGCGGACCGGGCCGAGGCGCTGAGCGCGCTGCTCAGCGAGGCGGGCGAAACCGTCTACCGCATCGGCCAAGTGGTGCCGGGGCAGGGCGTCGCCTATTCGGGCAGTCTCAAGTGAAGAAACGCGTCGCCATCCTGATCTCGGGGGGCGGGTCGAACATGGTCTCGCTCGTCGACAGTATGGGCGAGGATCACCCGGCCATGCCGGTGCTGGTTCTGGCCAATGGCGCCGAGGCGGGCGGGCTCGAGAAGGCCCGGGCGCGCGGCGTCGAGACGGCGGTGGTCGATCACCGGCCCCACAAGGGCGACCGGGCCAGTTTCGAGGAGGCGCTGCACGCGCGGATCTGTGAAGCGCAGCCCGATATTCTCTGTCTGGCGGGGTTCATGCGGGTGCTGACCGAAGGGTTCGTGCGCCGCTGGGACGGGCGGATGATCAATATTCACCCGTCTCTTTTGCCGAAATACACCGGGCTGAATACCCATGCGCGGGCGCTGGCGGCGGGCGACACCGAGGCCGGATGTAGCGTGCATGAGGTCACTGCCGAGCTCGACGCCGGGCCGCTTTTGGGTCAGGCGCGGGTGCCGGTCGAGCCGGGTGACACGCCCGCAACCCTCGCGGCGCGGGTTCTGGCACAGGAACATATCCTCTATCCGCAGGTGCTGCGCCGCTTTGCCGCCGGCGACAAGACACCGGTATTTTTGCCATGATCGGGACGATCCAGGCGGGGCGGGCCAAGGTTATTTGAATTCCGCTGCATTTCCACTATACGGGGCCACCGCCGCCGCGATGGCGCCCCCAACATTCGAGCCGATATGATCACCATCACCACCACCGACGCCCTTGCCGACTATTGCCAAGAGGCGCGCAAACATCCCTATGTCACCGTCGATACAGAGTTCCTGCGCGAGCGGACCTATTACAGCAAGCTCTGCCTCGTGCAGCTTGCCATGCCGGGCGAGGATGATGCGGGGGCGGTGCTGGTCGATCCGCTGGCCGAGGGGCTGTCGCTCGAGCCGCTATATGAGCTTTTCCGCGATGAGAATGTGGTCAAGGTGTTCCATGCGGCGCGGCAGGATCTCGAGATTTTCTATGTCGATGCTGGTCTGATCCCGCAGCCCCTGTTTGATACGCAGGTGGCGGCGATGGTCTGCGGCTTTGGCGAGCAGGTGGGCTATGAGACGCTGGTGCGGCGGATCGCCAAGGAGCAGCTCGACAAATCCTCGCGCTTTACCGATTGGTCGCGCCGTCCGCTGAGCGAGGCGCAGAAGAAATACGCGCTGGGCGATGTGACCCATCTACGGCGCATTTACGAATATCTCGCCGCCGAGCTGGAAAAATCCGGCCGTGATGCCTGGGTCAAGGAAGAGCTTGGCACGCTGATGGACCCGGCGACCTATATCACCCGGCCCGAGGATGCGTGGCAGCGGATCAAGACACGCAACAATTCCGGGCGTTACCTCGCCATCGTGCGCGAATTGGCGCGGTTCCGCGAGGCCCATGCGCAAGAGCGCAACATCCCGCGCAACCGGGTCTATAAGGATGATGCGCTGCTCGAGCTGGCGGCGACGAAACCGGCGAGCTATGACGATCTGGGCCGGTCGCGGCTCTTGCTGCGCGAGGCGCGCAAGGGGGCGATTGCCGATGGCATTATCGCGGCTGTGAAGCGCGGGCTCGAGATGGATCCGAAGGATCAGCCGCAGAAGGCGGGGCTCGACGACAAGCTGCAGGTGAACCCGGCGGTGGCGGATATGCTGCGGGTGCTGCTCAAGGGCAAATCCGAGGAATATGGCGTCGCGGCCAAGCTCATCGCCACGGCGTCGGATCTCGACGCGATTGCGGGCGGTCGGCGCGATGGCGCGGCGCTCAAGGGCTGGCGGGCGCAGGTGTTCGGGCAGGATGCGCTCAAGCTCTGCGAGGGCAAGATCGCGCTGCGCGTCAAGGGGCAGAATATTGAGGCGGTCGAGCTCTGAGCCGAGGGGCGCTGAACGCTTGTGCACGGATGGTGAAGGTTGTGTTTGAGCCCAATGTCGCGGATGCTGCGCGGGGCTACGAACGTCGGTTTTCGGAACAGAGCCAAAAAAATTCACAAGTTGTTCGGGCTCGAACAGGGTTTACACTAACATTAAATGGGGTTCTTGGGTGATGCTCGGAGAACATGGGGTTTCGGAATCCGAAAGGGCATAGCGGAGGCAAGAAGGTTGAGTGGTCCCAAACACATGAAACCCGCAGCGAGGAATTTGGAGGCAGAAGCCGTTTGGGGCGACGGGGAACCAAACGATCAGCGAATGGAGGACATCGTCTGTCAAGGTTATTTCCC
Organism: Roseovarius nubinhibens ISM; assembly: GCF_000152625.1. GTDB lineage: Bacteria > Pseudomonadota > Alphaproteobacteria > Rhodobacterales > Rhodobacteraceae > Roseovarius > Roseovarius nubinhibens. The sequence goes on from NZ_CH724156.1 coordinate 2,769,445, forward strand.
ATTCTTGAACTGGGAGTTTTTTCGATGGGCGTACCCAGCCATCGAATTCGGTGCCGCGACCGAAATGTTTCTTTCTGCGGTGCATCGGGCCATCGAAGGAAATCGGCTCTACGTGATGGTGCCTCCCCATGTGACTGACCCTGAGGTTGGAACAAAGCAGATCGGGAACATTATGACCGGCCAGCGGCTCGAGTACTGGAAGGCCAGCGCTGATGAAGTGTTCTTGTACTTTCAGACCTTTTGGCCTCATAGCGATATTCGTGGACAGAACTTGGCAGACCACCAAGACCTTAACTGGCCCTGCTTCTGTTTCCCCATGGCTGCAGAACATGACGACCCTTTGAACGAACATCCCGAGATCGATTGGAGTGATTATTTTATGTTCCCTTAAGGCATTCAAAAAAAGTCATTTTGGTGAATGAGTTGCCAAACCAGACATCAAAATAGATGTGTCGAAGGTCCGAAAAGTCCGCATAGCTGGCATTCGGCCTACGGGGCCACACGGGTAAGCCCGGAGGCGCTATGCGTTGCCCGTCAGAAGGCGCGACGCAGGCTCTGGCGTTCGGCCTCGAGGGGCAGGGCCTTGTCGCAATAGGCGAGCACCAATTCATCCAGATCACGCGCCGCCGCGGCGAGGGAGGCGTCGGGCAGGGAGGCCAGCCGCGACAGGGCCTCGCGCAGGTGGCGGGCGACCTCGATCTGACCCGCGCCATCGCGGGCGGTGGCGGCAAAGGCCGATTGCAGGATATGGGCGGGCGTCGGCGCCTTGACAAAGACCCGAGGGGCGGTGGCGGTGTCCGGGTCGCCCGTGGCATGGCCGTAGTCCCAGAGCAGCATTTCCAGCCGTGTCACCGCCTCGATCGCGGTGCCGGGATCGTTGACCCCGGGTGACAGTGCGCGTGACGACATTTCCGACAGGACGGTGAGACCGAAATCCGGGTCCTGTTCATAGGTGCGGATGTCGCCGATGACGAAATGCCGTGCGAGCTGGGTGAGCTCGGCCTCGCTGGCGCTGCCCGAGAGCTGGGCGAGGGGCTGTCCGCGCAGCACGGTCTGGCCGGGGAAGAGCGAGACATAGAGAAAGCTGCCCTCGGAGATGTCCTCAAGACAGGTGTTGAGCCCTTCGACATCAATCAGCTGCAGATAGCCCGAGGCGGGCGCAGTGAGCGGTGTCATCTGGTCGGGCAGCACCGTGTCCTCGCGCAGCAAAGCCGCGCCGAGCGCGGGCCGCCGGGCAAAACGGGTGAGCCCGTCGCGAGTCAGATCGAAGACGTTGCGCATGTTGTGATCCATGCTGCCGAGGTGGCTCAGATGGTCGATCCAGCGCAGCATGGCGGCGATCACCATCACCACCACGAGCACGGTGACCGCCATGGTGATAAAGGCCGAAGTGTCGGCATAGAGCCCGGCCTGGATCAGGATGATCGTGGTCAACGCATAGACAAAGGCCCCGATGAACACCGCGAGCACGGTTTGCGTGGTGGTGTCGTCGAGCAAGAGCCGGTGAATGCGCGGCGTGGCGCTGGCGGCGGCGGCGCGATGGGCGCTCACCATGACGTTGAGCGAAAAGGTCGAGACCGCGAGCATCGACGACGCGAGGATCGTCAGCACTGTCATCACGCCTTCGGGCGCGACATCGGGCGCGAAATCGAGATCGATCCAGCGTTCGAGCACCGGCTCTATCGCCGCCACCAGAAGCGACAGCAGCGCGTAGCACAACACGCGCAGCCAGAGCTTGCGGTAGTAACGCTTGAGCAGCGCCAGCGGCATTTTCAAAAACGCACCCATTCGGTCACCTCATCACGCAATGCGGCCAGTTTGGCCAGCGGTGGCTTGAGCTGTCAATGGTAGGGTGTCGCGCCGAAAAGTCGCGAAATATCAAGCGATCAGCGGCGCGAGCTGTGGGAGTTGGTCTGCGAGATCACGCGGATTTCCCGCACCCCTTGCAGGTCTTGATCCGAGACAAAGCGCCCGGCGCTGACCTTGCGGCTATGGGGCGTGCCCTGGGCGCGGTTGACCGGCTGATAGGCCTCGAGCCGATAGGTCAGCACGCCATTGATCGGCGCGTCATCCTTGCCATTGGCCGAGGTCAGCCGCACATCATGCGCGCCTTGGCGCAAGGGCAGGCCGGTGACCCGGATGATGGCGCCACCGGAGGCGCGTTCGACGCTGAGCCCGGTGACCTGATGGACCAGCGTGCCCTCATAGACCTCGTTGCCGCGTTTGCGGCGGAAGATGCTGTTGCGCTCTTCGGGGATGAGCGGGTTGGCATTGGGGCTCTGGGCGCTGGTCGGTGTGGCGCGCGCCGTGCTCTTGCCGAACCAGTTGCCGGGGTTGAGCTTGGAGTCGCGCAGGCCGCCGCAGCCCGCCAGCGTCAGGGTGGTAACCATCAGGATGGAAAGCAGAATGCGCATGTGAAACCTTTGCCCCAAATTCCCCGCAGGGTGATTGGGGGCACAGTATGACGCGAGGGCCGCGCGTGCAAGCGGGGGCTGGACCTTTGAGCGCCCCGCCATTACCTCAGGGACGATCAGAATGGGGAAAACCGATGGCGCAACCGGCCTTTGAAAACATCGTGGAAGATTTCGAGTTTCTCGAGGATTGGGAAGACCGCTACCGTTATGTGATCGAGCAGGGCAAGGCGATGGAACCGCTCGACGACGCGCTCAAGGTGCCGGCGACCAAAGTCGATGGCTGTGCCAGTCAGGTCTGGCTGCATCCGCGGATCGAGGGCGGTGTCTTTGCCTTTGACGGCGAGAGCGACGCGATGATCGTGCGCGGGCTCATCGCGGTGCTGCGGGCTCTCTATAATGATCTGCCGGTGGGCGAGGTGCCGCAGGTTGATGCGGCGGGCGAATTGGCGCGGCTTGGCCTCAATGATCACCTGTCGGCGCAGCGCTCGAACGGGTTGCGGGCAATGATCACCCGCATCCGCGAGGTGGCAGCGGCCGCAGCCGCCGCCTGAGCCGAGCCTTAACCTTAAAAGAGTCTCAGCCGCGACCGCGATAGGGCGGTACGCCCTGATCGGGAATCCAGACGCTGTCGGGCATCGGGCCGGTCTGCCAGAAGACATCGATGGGAATGCCGCCGCGCGGATACCAATAGCCGCCGATGCGCAGCCATTGCGGCGCGAGGAACTCGGCCAGCCGCCGCCCGATGGAGACGGTGCAATCCTCGTGGAACGCGCCGTGATTGCGGAAGGCCCCGAGGAAGAGCTTGAGCGATTTGCTCTCCACCAACCACTCGCCCGGCACGTAATCAATGACCAGATGGGCGAAATCGGGCTGGCCGGTCATCGGGCAGAGCGAGGTGAACTCGGGCGCGGTGAAGCGCACGTTATAGGCGGTGTCGGCCTGGGGGTTTTGCACGCGTTCGAGTTCGGCCTCATCGGGATTGGCGGGCAGAACTGTGGCGCCGCCAAGCTGTTTGAGGTCGGAATAGATCGTGTCGCTCATGGTTGCTTTGTCCTGTATTGGTCTGGATCCGCCCCGGAAATTGGGGCGTCAGTGTTGCGTCGGTAGTACGACGGTATTCGGTCGGTGCGTGTTCCGTGAGTGGTGGTGGTCTTCGTGAGTGGTGGTGGTTGGTCGTGAGTGGTGGAGTTACGCCGGGAACGGGCGTTGGGTCAGACGCCGCGTTGATTGCCCCAGATGAAAACATGGAGCTGCGGCAGGATGCGCACCGAGAACCAGCCATCGCGCATGGCGCGTTCGGTGAGCAGGCGGAGCCGGTCGGCCATGGCCGGCAGGTCGACAGGCTGGGCCGGGTCGATCTCGGGATTGCCCGGTTGCAGGAACAATGGCAGCCCCGGAAAACGGGCCTGCACCGTCTTGGCCCAGTTGTAATCCTCGTCGTCGAAAATCACGATCTTGAGGATGGTGCGCCCGGCATTGGCCCCGGCGCGCAGGCAGGCGTCAAACGCCTCCCAATCGGGCCGCTCGCCGCTCGACGGGGGTTTCGGCGACAGCACCAGCGTGTCGAGCACGTTGAACCAGCCGCGCGCGATCGAGCCTTGGGTTTCGCAGGCGAAGCGGTAGCCCTGGGCGCGGCCCAGCGCGATGAGCGGGCCGAAATCCTGAATGGCCGGGTTGCCGCCCGAGAGCGACACGGTGAGCGGCTGGCCGTCCGAGAGGCGCTGAATCTCGTCCCAGATGTCGAAGGTGGTCATCGGGGTCCAGCTGCTGCGGTGCTCGCTGTCGACCGCATGGGGCGTGTCGCACCAGCTGCAGCGGTAATCGCAGCCGCCCGCCCGGACAAAGACCGTGGGTTCGCCGATGAGGATGCCTTCGCCTTGAATGGTGGGGCCGAAGATCTCGGAGATACGCAAGCTGCTCATGGTCGGTACTCCGCCCAGGAGCGGGGGGTCTCGCTCACCCGGACGGCCACGGTTTCGGGCCATTGCCCGGCGCAATAGTCGAAGAAATGCCGCGCCAGCGCCTCGGCGGTGCTGGGCCCGTCGAGCACATCATTGAGATGGCGGTGATCAAACCGCGTGTCGATATAGGATTTGAGCGCGGCGAGATCGTGATAGTCGCGCACGAAACCGTTGGCGTCGAGCTCGGGCGCGGCCAGTTCGACCGCAACCACGTAGTTATGGCCATGCAGCCGCGCGCATTGGTGATGCTCGGGCAGATGCGCGAGCTGATGCGAGGCGGAGAAATGGAATTCCTTGCAGATCCGGTACATCAGCAGGCCGCCTTTCGGGAGATGGCGATCTCCCAGAAATCGGGGTCGGCATAGGCGGTCGGATCGGCGACGCCAGCGAGGTCAAAGGCCTCGCGCCGCTCGACGCAGGTGCCGCAGCGCCCGCAATGCATGTCGCCGCCCTTGTAGCAGGACCAAGTGTCGGCAAAGGGGGTGTGATGGCGCGCGCCCTCGGTGACGATGGCCGATTTCGGCGCGTCGATGAAGGGCGTGTAGAGAAACACATTCGCATAGCCGTCGAGCGCGTGGTTCTGCATCGCCTGAAAGCTCTTGGCAAAGCCGGGGCGGCAATCGGGGTAGATGAAGTGATCGCCGCCATGAACGGCGGTGGCGACGGCTTCGTCCCCCTGTGCCGTGGCGAGGCCAAAGGCGACGCTCAGCATGATGGCGTTGCGATTGGGCACGACCGTGGCGGCCATCGAGGCCTCGGTGTAATGGCCGTCGGGCACCGGCACATCATCGGTGAGCGCCGAGCCGGTCAGCACCGCGCCGATGCCGCGCATGTCGATGAGGTGAAACGGCACGCCGAGCCGGTCTGCCGCACGGGCGGCGAAATCGAGCTCTTTGCGATGGCGCTGGCCATAGTCAAAGGAGACCAACCGCGTGAGTGTTTGCTCTGCCGCGACCTTGTGGGCGAGGGAAACGGAATCCAATCCGCCTGAGCAGATGACAAGTGTCTTCATATCTGGGGCCCTTGTTTTGATGACCGGGTAGGCTGCGACCGGTGGCAGGCTAGGTAGTGCAAGCTGGGGGTTGGATCAAGCTATCCGCGTGTGACGTTACGTTAATGTTATGAAACCGGTTCAAATTCGGTGCGAAATGTCTCGATTTACGGGTGTTTCGCGCGTTTTGGGCCGCGGGTCAGGGGGCGCTGCCCCCAAGGCTTGCGGCCTTTCCCCCGGGATATTTGTGGCCAAAAGAAGCGGATCAGGGGGCGGGGCCTCAGGCGCGGGCGGCGAGGGCGGTGGCGAGATCGCCATAGCCGGTGTGGCGATGTTCAAAGGCGAGGCCGAGCCGATCGGCGCAGGCGCGGGCCTTGTCGACGAGCGCCGGATCGGTGATCTGCGATTGATAGACCAGCTTGGTGTAATTGCCGAAGATCATGTCGCGCAGTTCCGGGTGCCGGTCGAGCCCCATCGGCCGCCAGACGAAGGCGTCGAATTGTTTGACCAGAAAATCGGTGAGGAAAAAGGCCGTCATATCGGCGTCGCCTTGCGCGGCAAAGCGATCATTGCCCTCGAAGAAGGAATAGCAATGCGGGCCTGCGACCATTTCGACGCCGAGCTCGGCGCATTTGGCCTGCAGCTGGCCGCCGGTGCCGCAATCGGCATAGACCACGAAAATCTCGTCATAGCTGTCGCGATGTTCGGCCACGGCCTCGGTCACCGCTTCGGTGATTTTCTCGGGGTAGAGATGCAGCTTGGCGGGCAGGCATTGCAGATCCATGTGATCCCAGCCATTGCCCCGTTTCAGCGCGAGGATCTCATGCGCCAGCGCCCCGCAGGCGATGAGCAGCAGGCGGCCCGTCTGCCGGGGCGGCAGGCCGGTCTCGGTCAGCTGGCGGTCGTCGAGGGTCATGCGCGGTCTCCCATAAGGAATGTAGGATCTCGGGCCGGGACGAAAAAGCCCCGCCGGGGGCGGGGCTTTGATCTTTCAGCGGTCGGCGATCAGGCCGTGGCGCCCTGGTTGTGCTTGCGGCCGACCAGAGTTTTGGCGGTTTCCACTGCGACAGCAGCGTCCCGGCAATAGGCGTCGGCGCCGATGGCCTTGCCAAACTCCTCGTTGAGCGGCGCGCCGCCCACCAGCACGATGTAGTCATCGCGCAGACCCTGTTCGACCAGCGTGTCGATCACGACCTTCATATAAGGCATGGTGGTGGTCAGCAGGGCCGACATGCCGAGGATGTCGGGTTTCTCGTTTTCGAGCGCTTCGAGATAGTTTTCGACCGGGTTGTTGATGCCCAGATCGACCACTTCAAAGCCGGCGCCTTCCATCATCATCGAAACGAGGTTCTTGCCGATGTCGTGGATGTCGCCTTTGACGGTGCCGATGACCATCTTGCCGACGCGCGGCGCACCGGTTTCGGCCAGCAGCGGCTTGAGGATGGCCATGCCGCCCTTCATCGCGTTGGCGGCGAGAAGCACTTCGGGGACGAAGAGGATGCCGTCACGGAAATCCTTGCCCACGATGGTCATGCCGCCGACGAGCGCCTTGGTCAGCACGTCATAGGGGGCCCAGCCACGTCCGAGCAGAATATTGACGCCTTCTTCGATCTCTTCCTTGAGACCGTCGTAGAGGTCGTCGAACATCTGTTGGACAAGCTCTTCATCATCGAGTTCGGAGAGGATGATGTCGTCTTCTTCGTCGGACATGGCTCATGTTCCTGATTCTGAGGCGCTGCAGGCGCGGTGGTGTTCCGGCAAGCTTTCGGCGTTTTACGTCACGTCGACTTGGCGTTTTCCGACATATGCGCGAATGCTTCCGACCTGTCACGCAAGAAGCGGGCCGATTTCGGCGCAAAATTTGCATGAAGAAGATGTGCGCCTTGCATGGGTTCGCGGTTTGTTCCAAAATCGCATAATGGTGGATGACAGTCTTGATCCCGAGCTGCGCCGGCGGGGCCGTGGGGCGTGCAGCAATGTCGTGGGACGGTTCGAGCGGCTCGACCGGCGGTTCGAGGAAGACGGCTGGGACCGCGCGCCGGAGGAGCGGGTGCTGCGCACCGAGCTGAGCCGGGAGGTGCCGCGCCGGATCATCAGCTATAACCGCTCGCCCGATCTGCCCTTTGACCGGTCGATCAACCCCTATCGGGGCTGTGAGCACGGCTGTGTCTATTGTTTCGCGCGGCCGAGCCATGCCTATCTCGGCCTGTCGCCGGGGCTCGATTTCGAGACCAAGCTGGTGGCGCGGCCCGGCGCGGCGGAAGCCTTGGTGCAGGAATTGCGGGCGCGGCGCTATGAGGTGGCCCCGATCGCCATTGGCACCAATACCGATCCCTATCAGCCCATTGAGGCGGGCGAGCGGGTGATGCGCGCCTGTCTCGAGGTGCTGGCGGGCTGTGATCATCCGGTGGCGATTGTCACCAAGGGCACGCTGATCGAGCGCGATATAGACCTGCTGGCGCCGATGGCGGCAAAGGGGCTGTGTCGCGTCGGTATCTCGGTCACCACGCTCGATGCGGATCTGTCGCGGCGGATGGAGCCGCGGGCACCGGGGCCGAAGCGGCGGCTGGAGATCATTCGCCGCCTGTCGGAGGCGGGCATTCCGGTGCGGGTCATGGCCGCGCCCATGGTGCCCGGGCTGAGCGATCACGAGTTGGAGGCGATCCTGCGCGAGGGCCGCGCGGCGGGGGCCACTTCGGCGAGCTGGATCATGCTGCGGCTGCCGCGCGAAGTCTCGCCGCTTTTCCAGGAATGGTTGCAGAGCCATGCGCCGGGCCGGGCGGCGCGGGTGATGGGGCGCGTCCGTGAGATGCATGGCGGCAAGGAATATGACGCGAATTGGGGGCAGCGGATGCGTGGCACCGGGCCCTATGCCGAGATGGTGGCGGCGCGGTTTCGCAATGCGATCCGGCGGCTCGGTCTCGATGCGCGGCAGCCGGCGCTGCGCTGTGATCTGTTTCGCCCGCCGGAGAGGGCGGGCGATCAGCTCGATCTCTTTTAGCGCCGCGCCGCAGAGCCCCGGCGTGAGGCCACGACGCCCAGACAGAAGAGCGTCAGGATCAGCGACCACGAGAGTGCGACGAGAAAGAGGAAATCTTCGCGTCCCAGCGAGCCGATGGAAGGGATGCCACAGGAGGTCACATTGACCGAGCCAAAGGCACAGGCCAGTCTGGCAATCCAGATATAGCCCACGATCCAAAGCACGAAACAGAGCGCCGCAAGCCCATAGAGGATGCGTGCGCCCCAGTTTCGCCGGGGTCGCAAAGGCCCGGTCTCAGCCACGGCGGCGGCCGCGCCGGGGGCGGGCCGGGGGCGTGTCGTCGCCGGTGCCATCGGCCTCGGAGGAGAAGCCGCCCAGCGCCTCGGCGATCTGTTCGAGCGTCGGGATGTCGCCGCGCGGCCGGGTTTCCAGCGCTTCGCGCATTTTCGACAGATGTTCGGGCATGGTGCCGCAGCAGCCGCCGATGATCTTGGCCCCCGCGTCGCGGGCGAGGCAGGCATATTCAGCCATCAGATCGGGCGTGCCATCATAATGGATATGGCCATCGACATATTTCGGGATGCCGGCGTTGCCTTTGGCGATGATCGGCCGTTCCGAGCCTTGGGTCACAAAGCCCAGCACGGTGCGCATGAGATCGGAGGCGCCGACGCCGCAATTCGCCCCATAGGCCAGCGGTGCGGGATCGAGTTTCTCGACCATCTCGGCCATGTCGGCGGAGGTGAAGCCCATCATCGTGCGCCCGGCGGTGTCAAAGCTCATCGTGCCGCACCAGGGCATATCGGCGAGTTTGAAGGCCTCGGCGGCGGCGCGGTATTCTTCGGGCGCAGAGATGGTTTCGAGCCAGAGCACATCGGCGCCGCCCTCTTTGAGACCGTCGGCCTGTTCATGGAACATTTCGACCGCGATCTCATGGGTGAGCGCGCCCATCGGGGCCATGATTTCGCCGGTGGGGCCGACCGAGCCTGCGACGATCACGCGGCGGTCGGTCTTGTCGGCCACCTCGCGGCCCAGTTCGGCGGCGACGCGGCTCAGCTCGCGCACGCGCTTTTCAGCGCCGTGCAGCTTGAGCCGGGCAGCGGTGCCGCCAAAGCTGTTGGTGAGGAAGAGGTCGCTGCCCGCGTCGACCGCCATCTGATAGAGGCGGGTGATCTTTTCGGGATGTTCGACATTCCACATTTCGGGCGCGTCGCCGGATTGCAGCCCCATGTTGAAGAGGTTGGTGCCGGTGGCGCCATCGGCCAGCAGCCAGTCGCGCGAGTTCAGGAAGTCCGAGAATACCGTGGTCATGTGCCTGTCCGTGGGGTGCGGGAAAATCGCGCTTTTGTGTCACGAACCGGGGCCGGGGGCAATTGCAAAAGCCTCATGATCATGGTGAGCCGGAGCGGGGGATGGCGGCGTTAAGGCTTGATCCGGGTGGCGGATGGCGCGGGCGAGATCAGCCAGCGCAAAGAGCAGCGCGGCGCGTGACGGGGCCAGCGCATAGCGCGGGGCGCGGGTCGGGGCAAAGCTCTGCTTAAAGCGGGTGAGGCCGGGATTGGCGGTGAGCCGGGCGGTGATCTGCGAGGCGAGGTCGGGGCCGGGCGTGATCGGCAGGGCGGCGAGCGACAGCTGTGGGTGGGCTGTGGCGCGGGCATCTTTGAGGGCGGCCATGACCAGAAGATGCATCGTGCCTTGCGGCAGATCGGGCAGGTGACGCATCAGATCGAGGCAGAGCCCGGTGTCGCACTGGTGCCAGCTCATGAAGGCCACGGGGCGGCTGTTGGAGAGGGCCACATAGATCCGCTGTGACGCGAGAAGCCGCGGGCAGAACCGGCCCATGGTGACGCCGCGCGCGGGGCCATTGGCAGCCTGCCAGGCGGCGTCGATCTCTGCCAGCGCGGTGACGTCGGGGCGGGGCGCACGGATCACACTGATGCCGGCCTTTTGGGCCTGACGCAGCTTGCGCCGGAGCTGACGGAGGCGGGGCTGATCTATGTCGAATGTCGCGGGGTCGAGCAGGGCTTCGTCGCAGATGTGCAGCGCGGCGTGACCTGTGGCCCGGAGCCGGGCGGCGTGGCGCGGGCCGATCTTGTAGGCGGCGGCGACGCGGCCTTGGGCGCGGGCGAGGTCGGAGAGCGTGGCGAGGGCCGGGGCGGCCGGGCCGGTCAGGGGATCGAGCCAGAGGATGAGGCTCTGTGGCAGGCGCAGCACGGCGGCGCGTGACGGACCGCTATGCAATAGCTGCGCCGCGTTATGGGGGCAAAGCCCGTGTTCGGGCTGGGCCCGGTCGGCGGCGATGTCGCCGGGCCGCAGGGGCGTGACGCGCGGGATCATCTGGGGCATTGGCCTGCGGCAGGGCGCGGGCCACAGAAGGAGGCCGAGCGCCAGAATGGCGGGCAGCGCATAATAGATTAGCCGGAAGCCCAGAAGCGCCGCCAGCAGGTCGGGCGCGGGCAGGGCGGGCAGCAGCGCCACGAGGACCAGCTCAAAGGGGCCGACGCCGCCCGGCGCGCCGCTGGCAATCCCGGCGGCGAGGGCGAGGAGGAAGACGGGAAAGAGATCTGTCAGCGGCAGGGCGGCCGGGTCCGGCAGGAGGAGGGCCAGCGTGACGCAGGCGGCCAGCGTGTCGAGACCGGTCCAGAGCAGGATCGCGCCGAGATGGCGCAGGCTCGGCCAGCGAAGGGACTGGCCGAAGAGGCGCAGGCAGGGGCGAAAGAAGGTCCAGAGGGCAAAGCCTGTGGTGAGCAGGAGGAGCCCTGCGCCCAGGGCGCGGCACGTCGGGATGGCGGGGAGCGGCGAGAGGAGCAGGGCAAGCCCGGTGATCCCGGCCAGCCCGAAGAAGAAGGACAGTGCCACGGCGATGGACAGTTTCCCGGCCATGAGTGGTGAGAGGCCCTTGAGCAGTTTCCACCGCACCAACCCGCCGGTGAGCGTGCCGAGCCCCAGTGTTTGCGACAGGGCAATGGCCGCCGCCCCGGCGCGGCCCGCATTGCGCGGCGCGATGCCGGTGCGCAGATGCTGGTGCAGGACGATGTCATACCGCGCCAGCGCCCAGAAGCTCAGCCCGGTGGTGCCGAGCGCGGCCAGCCATTGCAGCGGCGAAATACTGGCAAAGGCCAAGGGCATGGCCTGGCGCGTCTCGGCATCTATGCGGCCCATCAAAAGCCAGAGGCAGAGCAGCGCACCGCCCCACGGTAGCAGGAGCGAACAGAGCTGTCGCAGCCGTTGGAGTGACGGGCGCAGGGCTTGTGCGGGCCGCGCCCTTTCGCGCACCCTCCACTGTCCAGACTTCCACTGTAATGTCACGCGACCCTCCCGTCTCACCCCGTCATTCCCGGGGAGGAGGGTGCCGCAGGGGCGCTTAGGGAGCCGTTAACAGATAAAATTGCCCCGAAAGAAAGCGAAACCGGCGCGCGGGTGGACCCGCCGCCGGTTTCTGAGATGTCAGCAGATGCCGGTCGCGCCTAAACGCGTCAGGGGAGGCTCAGTTCGTCTCTTTCATGAGCTGGGCCTTGGCCTCGATCATCAGCGCCGCCATTTTCTCGCGGATCGTGTCGGGATCGGCCTTGTCGCCAAGATCGCCTGCGACCTTGCGCACCACGTCCTCGTGACCGGCCTCTTCGAAATCGGCCTTGACCACTTCGCGCGCATAGGCGTCGGCATCGTCGCCGGTCTTGCCCATCAGCTCGGCCGCCCAGAGACCCAGAAGCTTGTTGCGGCGCGCCTCGGCGCGAAACTGCATTTCCTGATCATGCGCGTATTTGGTCTCAAACGCTTTCTCGCGGTCGTCAAATGTGGTCACCGGGTATCCCTTTCCGTGATCGGGTTAACTAGTCTTAAGATATGGCGGGCCGGGGGCGTTCTGACAAGACCTGTTGCCCGCCGAGCAGCGATGGGCCGGGGCCAAACCCCACGCCACCTTGCGGCAGGCGGGGGGTTGGACTATGAGGACGCATATACACAACGGGGATTCCCCCGACTGAGTGATGGAGTGCAAATGGCACGGCGCAAGAAAATCTACGAAGGCAAGGCCAAAACCCTGTATGAAGGGCCCGAGCCGGGCACCATCGTGCAATACTTCAAGGATGACGCCACGGCCTTTAACGCGGAAAAGAAGGATGTGATCGAGGGCAAGGGCGTTCTCAACAACATCCTCAGCGAATACTTCATGACCGGGCTCAACAACATTGGTGTGCCCACCCATTTCATCAAGCGGCTCAACATGCGCGAACAGCTCGTTCGGGCCTGTGAGATTGTGCCGCTGGAAGTGATCGTGCGCAACTATGCCGCGGGCACCATGGCGAAACGGCTCGGCATGGACGAGGGCACGCAGCTGCCGCGTCCGATCGTCGAATATTGCCTCAAGGACGACAAGCTCGGCGATCCGCTGGTCACCGAGGAACATATTGCCGCCTTTGGCTGGGCCAGCCAGCAGGACATGGATGATATCCTCAGCCTCGCGCTGCGGGTCAATGATTTCCTCGCCGGTGTCATGTATGGCGTGGGCATCAAGCTCATCGACTTCAAGATCGAGATCGGCCGGGTCTATGATGGCGATTTCATGCGCCTCATCGTGGCCGATGAAATCAGCCCCGACAGCTGCCGCCTGTGGGACATCGAGACGGGTCAGAAGCTCGACAAGGACGTGTTCCGGCGCGACCTCGGCAGCCTGACCGATGCCTATACGGAAGTGGCGAAACGCCTTGGCGTGCTGCCCAAGGGCGCGACGCCCATGGCCAAGCCGACGCTGATCAATTGAGGCGCGGCCCCGAGAGGGGCGCGCAAGGACGACCATCCGGGTGCCGCCGGGCGCCCATAGCTAACTTTCTTGGGGGTGTGAGCCGATGAAGGCACGCGTGCATGTCATGTTGAAAAACGGGGTTCTCGATCCGCAGGGCGAGGCCGTGCGCCACGCGCTTGGCGCTTTGGGCTTTGACGGTGTCGAAGGCGTCCGCCAGGGCAAGGTGATCGAGCTCGATCTCGCCGATGGCACGAGCGAGGCACAGGTCAAGGACATGTGCGAGAAGCTTCTCGCCAACACGGTGATCGAAAGCTACAGCGTGGAGATGATCTGATGCACGCAGCGGTCGTTGTCTTCCCCGGTTCGAACTGCGACCGCGATCTGGCGGTGGCCTTCGAGCGCGCCGGTGCCAAGGTCAGCATGGTCTGGCACAAGGACACCGATATGCCCAAGGGCGTCGACATCATCGGCGTGCCGGGGGGCTTTTCCTTTGGCGATTATCTGCGCTGCGGGGCGATTGCCGCCAATTCGCCGATCTGCCGCTCGGTCGTGGCCCATGCCGAGCGCGGCGGCTATGTTCTCGGCGTCTGCAACGGCTTTCAGATCCTGACCGAAACCGGCCTTCTGCCGGGGGTTCTGCTGCGCAATGCGGGGCTCAAGTACATCTGCAAACCCGTTGATCTCAAGGTGGAAACCAGCGACAGCGCCTTTACCACGGGCTATGCCGCGGGCAGCACCATGACCGTGCCGATTGCCCATCATGACGGCAATTACTTTGCCGATGACGAGACGCTGGCGCGGCTCAAGGGTGAGGACCGCGTGGCGTTCCGCTATGCCGAAAACCCGAACGGGTCGCGCGACGATATCGCCGGCATCCTTTCGGACAACCGGCGGGTTCTCGGCATGATGCCGCATCCCGAGCGGATGGCGGAAAAGTCCCATGGCGGCACCGATGGCGCGGCCATGTTCACCGGGTTGGTGGACCAGCTTGCCACCGCCTGAGGCGGCGCTCCGCGCATCGCCACGGCAGGGCCGAAAAGGCCCTGCAACCCCCATGATTTTGCGCTAGAATTGTGGGTATGAGCACATCCGATACCCCGGCTATTCGCAGACGTGCGCGGACCACCAGTTGGACCGTGCGCATTCTGCTTATCCTGATGACATCGCTGGCAATTGCCACGGTGATCGTCACCAACAAGCTGCTCACCGACCGGTTTACCGAAACCACCCGCAACCGGGCCGAGCTGCGGCTTGTGCTCTATTCCGGCAACCTGCTGAGCGAATTGCGGCAAAACGCCATTGTGCCACAGCTTCTGGCGCGGGATCCGACGCTCATCGGGGCGCTCAATTCCGGCGATTACACGCAATCGACGCAGCGGTTGATTTCCTTTCTGGGTGAGATCGGCGCCGCCTCATTGACGCTGCTCGACAAGGATGGGCGCAATGTCGCCTCGACCGACCGAAATTCGCTCGGGGCGAGCCACAAGCAGGCGCCGTATTTCATTGATGCGATCCGGTCGAAAGACACTGTTTTCAAGGTGTTGCGCCGCGAAACGGGCAAGTATGACTTTTTCTATTCGCGCCGCATCGAAAGCCAGAGCAACCTCGTCGGGGTGATCGTCGTCGAGGTCGATCTGGCCAAGTTCGAACGGGCCTGGGCGGGGATTTCCGACGCGGTTCTGGTGTCCGACAGTGAGGGCCGCATCATCCTGTCGACCGAGCCGCGCTGGCGTGGTCTGCTGGAAAGCGAGGCGCTCGCGCGGCAGACCCCCATCGGCGCGATCGAACGGGCCATTCAGGCCACCTCGGATTGGACGGCGCTGCCGGCCGATGCCTATCTCAAGGGCGAGGCGGTGATGCGGGTCGAGGGGCGCGTGGCCTTTCGCGGCTGGCGGATCGCCAGTTTCACCAATTACGAGGGCGTGCGCGAAAAGGTAAACGGGGTGCTGGCGCTCGAGATCATGGGATTCGCGATCCTGCTGGCGCTGGCCTTCTATTTCCTCAATCGCAAGACGGCGGTGCGGGCCGCGCTGTTTCAGCGGGAATCGGCAGAGCTTCGCGCATTGAACGCGCGGCTCCAGCGGGAAATCGCCGAGCGGGAGCGGGTGCAAGAGACCCTCGCCGTGGCCGAACAGACGCTGGCGCAGAGCTCGAAACTCGCCGCATTGGGCGAGATGTCGGCGGCGGTGAGCCATGAGCTCAACCAGCCTCTGGCAGCGATGAAGACCTATCTCGCGGGGGCGCGGCTCTTGCTCAACCGGAACCGGCCTGACGAGGCGCTGTCCTCCTTTCAGCGGATCGACGATCTCATCGAGCGGATGGGGGCGATCACCCGCCAGCTCAAATCCTATGCGCGTCACGGTGGCGATCAGTTTGTGCCCGTAAACTTGGGGGATTCTCTCAATTCCGCCCTTGGTTTGATGGAGCCCCAGCTGCGTCAGCACCATGTCCGCATCACCCGCACCTTGCCTGACCGGCCCGTCATGGTGATGGGCGACCGGGTGCGGATCGAGCAGGTGATGATCAACCTGTTGCGCAATGCGCTCGACGCGACGCGGGGCGTGGAAGAGGCGCAGATCGACCTCTTGCTCGCCGCGGGCGAGACCGCCACGCTCACGGTGCGCGACAATGGTCACGGGCTCAGCGATATCGATAACCTCTTTGAGCCCTTCTATACGACCAAGGCACCGGGCGACGGTGTCGGGCTTGGTCTTGCCATTTCTTCGGGTATCGTCAACGACCTCGGGGGACGCCTTACCGCCCGCAATGCGGCGGACGGGGGGGCTGTATTTGAAGTTCAATTACCTATCTTGCCGGAAGAAACCCGAGCAGCGGAGTAGAAAGAATATGTCCAAAGCCATGAAAATCGCCATTGTCGATGATGAGAAGGACATGCGCCAATCGATCAGCCAATGGCTCGCCCTGTCAGGCTATGACACGGAGACCTTTGCCAGCGCCGAAGATGCGCTCAAGAAACTCGGCCCCGATTATCCCGGGATCGTGGTGAGCGATATCAAGATGCCCGGCATGGACGGGATGCAATTCCTCAAGAAGCTGATGGGGGCCGACAGCACGCTGCCGGTGATCATGATCACCGGCCATGGCGATGTGCCCATGGCGGTGGAGGCGATGCGCGTGGGGGCGTTCGATTTCCTCGAGAAGCCCTTCAACCCGGATCGGATGAACGAGCTTGCCAAAAAGGCCACCA
The DNA here is from genome assembly GCF_000152625.1 of Roseovarius nubinhibens ISM. Classification (GTDB taxonomy): domain Bacteria; phylum Pseudomonadota; class Alphaproteobacteria; order Rhodobacterales; family Rhodobacteraceae; genus Roseovarius; species Roseovarius nubinhibens. Next base: position 2,785,740 of record NZ_CH724156.1, read on the forward strand.
ATGCGCGGCGGATGACGCTCGATGCGCGGGCGCTGCGCCGTGAGCTGAGCGATGGCGGCCAGCTCATGAAAAAGCTCATCGGGTCGAGCCCGGTGATGGAGCGGCTCAAGGAAGACATCCTCGATCTCGGTCAGGCCGATGGCCATGTGTTGATTGATGGCGAAACCGGCACCGGCAAGACGCTGGTGGCGCATGCGCTGCATGCGGTCGGCGCGCGGGCGGGCAAGAAATTCGTGCTCGTCTCCTGCGCGGCCTTCGAGGAAGAGGCGCTGATGAAGCGGCTCTTTGGCCCGATGAACCCCGAGGACAGCCGTCTTCCGGCGGTGGAAGAGGCGCGCGGCGGCACGCTCGTTCTCGAAGATATCGAGGCGCTGAGCGAAACGGCGCAGGCGCGGCTTTTGACCTTTATCAACGATGAGGGCACGCCGCCCGAAACGCGGATCGTGGCCATTTCGAACCTGCAGGACGAGGGGCGCACCTCTGAGGATGCGCTGCGCTCGGATCTCTTTTACCGGCTGGCGGCGCTGCGCATCACCGTGCCGCCGCTGCGCCAGCGCGGCGAGGATATCCTGACGCTCTTCACCCGGTTCACCGAAGAATTCTCGGACGATTACGGCTGTGACGCGCCGCAGGTGAGCGCCCAGGAGGCGGCGCAGCTCTTGCAGGCGCCCTGGCCGGGCAATGTGCGACAGCTCTTTAACGTGGCCGAACGCGCGGTGCTGCAATCGCGCCGGGGCAGTGGCACGATCGTGTCGCTCCTGATGTCGGATCATCAGGAAATGCAGCCCGTGATGACCACCGAAGGCAAGCCTCTCAAGGAATATGTCGAGGCGTTCGAGCGGATGCTCATCGACAACACGATGCGCCGCCACAAGGGCAGCATCGCGAGCGTCATGGACGAGCTCTGCCTGCCGCGCCGGACCCTGAACGAGAAGATGGCCAAATACGGGCTGCAGCGGTCGGATTACCTGTGATCGGCGCGCGTCAAAGCGCAAAATAGGCTGCGGGCCCGGGCCCGCGCCTAGAGTTCCTCGAACCAGATCGGGTTGGCCCAGGCCCGGCGGCCTGCGGCATCGACCACGGTGACCCGTATCCAGGGGCTGGCCGCGAACCGGTCGAGCGGCATGCGCGCGCGGGTCATCGATGCGCCATGCACGGCCCCCGCGGCCGAACCTTGGCCCGCGACGACGAGCGTGCTCACCGCCGTGCTTTCGACGAGGACATTCTCGTCCTCGATCCGGATGTCGTGGAGTTCCGGCCCTTGGCTCGAATAGAAGGCGCCGGATGTGAGCGCAGATAGAAGCGCCTCGGGGCTGTTCTCGGACGCCTTGACCATGACCCAGCCGCCAAAGAAGTCGGGCCCGGCGAAATGCGCGTCATCGGTGGCGCAGAGCGTCAGGCGGCGGCCTTCGGAGAGCAGCAGATCGAGCGTGTGAAACCCGTCGGGCCGGTCGCATTCCACGGCGCAGCCATGGTTGTAAATCTCGACGGCATGGGCCTCGGTGATGCTGCGCGCATCATTGAGGGTCATGCCCGACCATTGCGGATGGGCGATGGCCACAAAGGCCCCGGCGGCGCGGGCGCGGGCGGCAATCTCTGGCCCGGTTTCCTGATCCTCGACGGTGAAGAAATGCGGCGCATTGGGACGTGCGAAATCTCGGGGCAGACCTACCGCGAGCACATGCCAGATCTCGCCATTTTCCATCGCGCCCGAATGCAGCTCGGCCCCAAGGATGGTGGTGAACTCATCGCGGCGATAGCCGGTGGTGTCGGTGATCGGATAGTCATAAAGCCCGACAAAATGATCGGTCAGGGCCAGAAAATCATAGCCCTCGGCGTGGTAGCGGCGGCAGACCTCTTCGGGCGGCAACACGCCGTCGGAGCGGTCGGAATGGGTGTGCAGATTGCCGCGCCAGAAACGCCCAGGGTTGGTAAAGGCCGCCAGCGTCATGTGATGCTCCTATGATTAGGCTTGATAGGTGATATGGCCGCCGCAGATCGTGGTGATCGGGCTGGCCTGACCCAATGTGTCGGGCGCCATATCATCCAGATTGCGTGACAGGATCACGACATCACCCAGCATACCGGGCGCGAGCCGGCCTTTCTGGGTCTCGTTGAACTCGACCCAAGCCGCGTCGCGCGTGTAACTCGCCAGCGCCTCGTCGAGCGTCTGCGCCTGGTTGTCGCCCCAATCCTCGGAAAGATCGCGCGGGGCAACCGCGCCTTGGATCGTCGGCATGACGGGGACGGGAACCACCGGCCAGTCGGTCGAAAAGATCAGATGCGCGCCGCTGTCGCGCATGTTGCGCCAGCCAAAGGCGCGGGGGCGTTGGTGCGCATGCAGGATTTCGCCCGGTGCATAGGGCGGAAAGAAGCCGCCGCGCGGCGAATGCAGCGGCTGCATCGAGGCCACGACGCCGAGCGCGGCAAAGCGCGGCAGATCGTCGGGGTGGAGCGATTCCACATGTTCGATCCGGTGGCGGCTGTCGCGCGGGCCATTGGCCTTTTGCGCCGCCTCATAGGCGTCGAGCACCTGCCGCACCGCGCCGCACCCGACACAATGCACCGAGACCTGAAGCCCCATCGCATCGGCGCGGGTCACCAGTTCGTTCATATGATCAGGCGCGAATATTTGCTCGCCGATGCTGTCGCTGCCGGGGTAGGGCTCGCACATGAGCGCGGTGCCGCTGTCGAGCACCCCATCGGCAAAGAGCTTGACCCGCCGCGACCAGAGCCAGTCGGAGGCATAGCGCCCCATCTCCTGCGCCTCGGAGAGCCGGTCGAGCGGATCGGTGTTGAGCATATGCATGGGCACTTCGCCACGCACGATGTAATGGCCCTCGTCGAGCAATTCCTGCAGCAATTCAAGCTGATAGAGGTTGCCATCCATGTTGTGAAAACTGGTGATGCCATTTTCGGCCAGATGGTTGAGCCCGCGCAAAAGCGCCGCTTTGTCGGTGGCGCGGGCGGCGGCATCGGGGGCCACCTCCGGGTTGCGCCCGGTGGTCAGGCCGAGATATTCGCGGCCGCCGGTGGGCATATGGGCCAGAAGCGGCATGAAGGCCGGAAACTCGAAAAGCGCGCCGGTGGCGGTGCCATCAGCGGCCATTTCGACGGTGGCGCCTTGCGGCATATCCGCCCCGTGCAAGAGACCGGCGAGGGTCAGCGCGGGGGTGTTGGCCCAGACGGTGTGATGGTCGGCGGCCATGACGGCCATGGGCCGGTCGGGCAGGATCGCATCGAGCGCCTGACGGGTGATCGGCGCGCCGCCCAAGAGGCCATATTCCGCGCCCACGGCCAGCAACACCTTGGCATCGCTATCTGTTTCGGCCCGTTGCCGAAGGAGCCGGGCCGCGTCCTCGGCATGCGAGATGCCCGCGAGATTGAGCAGCTCAAGCTCGACCGCGCCGGAGAAAAGGTGGATATGGCTTTCGATAAAGCCTGGCAGGACGGTGCCGCCCTGGGCGTCGACGATCTCTGTGTCAGGCCCGGCGAGGTCGCGAATATCGCTCTCGCTGCCGACAGCGGTGATCCGACCGTCGGTGATGGCGAGGGCCGAGGCCGTGGGGCGGGCCGGGTCGAATGTCTTGAGATGCCCGTTGAGGATGATCAGATCGGCGGCCATGGCGCGTCTCCCTTCGTGCCTGTGTCATGCGTCGTTGAGGCGCAGTCTGGGGGCAAAAGGGCGCGGGCTGCAAGAGCTCAGATCGCGGCGTGCTCGGCCCGCATCTGGTCGAGCACGCGGGCGATGCCGTCGGCCTCGGTCTCGATCGAGAAATGCGCGGTCGCGGCGTCGCGGGCGGCGCGGGACATGGCGGTGTGGCGGGCCGGATCGGAGAGCAGGGCAGAGATGGCCTGGGCCGCGTCCGCGGGGGCGTCGCTGGTGATCAGCCCGGTGCTGCTCTGACCTGCGAAGCTGCGGTAGTAACCGGCGTCGGTGGCCACGAAAGGCACGCCGCTCGCCATGCCCTCAAGCGGGGCCATGCCATAGCCCTCGTAGCGCGGCAGCTGCACCACGAGCGACAGCGCGCGCATCAAGGCGGGCAGCTCGGCGGCGGCGACCTCGCCGGGAAAAAACAAGCGATCCGAGAGGCCTGCGGCACGAACTTGCGCCTTGAGCCCGTCGAGAAAGGCCTCATGCTTGCCGCCTGCGCGGCCGATGACCAAGGCGGTCAACCCGGGGTGATCCGGCAGCAGGCGCAGCATGGCCTCGACGAAACGGTCGGTGCCTTTTTCGGGGCGGATGCGGCCGATGGTGGCGAGGCCTTGCTGTCCCGGGTAGCCGGTTTCAGCCCAAGCCGCCGCGCGGTCGGGTGCGGGGGTGAAGCGGGCGCAATCGACCCCATGCGGCACCACGGCGCGGACATGGGGGACATAGGTCGCAGCGGCCTCGGTCGTCGCAATCACCGCGTCCATCCGCGAGATCAGCCAGCGGGGAAAGGCCGAATGGCGGCGCTGCGCGGCCGAGGTGAACAGGATCCGGACGGGCAGGCGGAGGAGGTCGCGGGCGAGGAGGGCGGTGCGCATCTCGGTGTTGCGGCGGACGTGCCAGAGGGTGAGGCCGGGGCCGCGGGAGAGGCGGAGGGCCTCGGATTTGGAAATCGGGTCCGGGCAGCCGGGCAGCGGGTGGCCTGCGAGGCGCAGGTCGTAGCGGTCGGAAAGCGCCCGTGTGACGCCGGCTGCGGTGGCCGAGACGCCGGTGAAATTGCGGTTGAAATTGGTGACGATCAGATCGGTCATCGGCGGCGGCCCGTGGCGAGAAGCGACAGTAAAGCCGCGCCGATTTCATCCAGAATCTGCGTCTGGGATTGCGCGAAGGCGCGGGCGTTTTCACGCATGGTGTCAAGGGCTTGGGCGTCACTCATCAAGCCGAGAACCGCCTCGGAGAGCGCGCCTGCATCCGCCACTTCGAGCGCCCCGCCATGGCTGTCGAAAGCGGCATAGGCTTCGGTGAAATTGGCATAGAGCGGGCCGTGCAACACGGCGGCCCCGGCGGCGGCGGGCTCATAGGGGTTGTGACCGCCCACGGGGGTCAGAGAGCCGCCGAGAAAGACGATGGGAGAGAGCGCATACCAAAGCCCCGTCTCGCCCATCGTGTCGGCGAGATAGACCTGTGTTTTGGCCGAAATCGGCATGTCGGTGGAACGTCGGCTCCACGTCGGTATTACGGCGGTGCCCTTTTCGAGGATTTCGCGCGCCCGTTCGGGGTGGCGCGGCACCAGGATCAAGAGCGCATCGGGCCGCGATTTGAGGATCTCGGCATGGGCGGCGAGGACGGTCTCTTCTTCGCCGGGATGGGTCGAGCTCGCGACCCAGAGGGGGCGCGTGCCGATCACCCCGCGCAGCCGCGTGAGCACCGCCGCATCATAGGGCAGCGCCCCGGCGGCGGCCTTGAGATTGCCGCCCGCGCGGGCGCGGCGCAGGCCGAGATCATGGAAATGATCGGCGGTGCGCTGGTCCTGACAATGGATGATCGAGAAATGCGACAGCAGATAGCGCGCGGTGCGCCCGAACCGTTTCCAGCCGCGCGCCGAGCGGTCGGAGATCCGGGCATTGATCAGCGCCAGCGGCACGTCATGGGCATAGGCCATTTCGATCATATGCGGCCAAAGCTCGCTCTCGACAAAGACGCCGAGATCGGGATGCCAATGGGCGAGGAAGCGGCGCAGCGCCTCGCGGGTGTCGAGCGGCGCAAATTGATGCTGGGTCCGTTTCGGCAGGCGGCGGGCCAGCACATCGGCCGAGGTGGCGGTGCCCGAGGTGATCAGGAAGCGCAGGTTGGGTTCGCTCTGCCCGAGATGGTCGATGAGCCGCAGGACCGAAACGCTTTCGCCGACGGAGGCCGCGTGAAACCAGATCAGCCGCCCGGCGGGCCGGGGCAGGGCGGTGCGGCCAAGCCGTTCCGAGATGCGGGCGGGATCGGCACCATTGGCGGCCAGCTTGCGCTGAACGCGACGCCAGGCCAGCGGCGCCAGGGCGCGGGTCAAGGTGGAATAGAGCCCGAGTAGCGCCGGGCGTCGTCTGGGCATCAGCCGCCCGTGTGGCTCATGTGGCGCGACATGCGGCCCGCCACATCCTGCCGGGAGTAATCGAAATCATGGCCCTTGGGCTTGAGCGCGATGGCGCGGCGAATGGCCTCTTCGAGCGGCGCATCATCGCGGGGATGATTGCGCAGGGGGGCGCGCAGATCGGCCATGTCTTCCTGACCGAGGCACATGTAGAGCTCGCCCGTGCAGGTGAGCCGCACGCGGTTGCAGCTTTCGCAGAAATTATGGGTGAGCGGCGTGATGAAGCCGATCTTTTGCCCGGTCTCTTCGAGCCGCACATAGCGGGCGGGGCCGCCGGTGCGCTCGGGCAGATCGGTGAGCGTGTAACGTTCGCGCAGACGGGCGCGCAAATCCGAGAGCTTCCAATATTGGTCGAGCCGGTCCTCGTTGCCGATATCGCCCATCGGCATCACCTCGATAAAGGTGATGTCCATGTCGCGGTCCTGGCACCATTCGGTGAGGGTAAAGAGTTCGTCCTCGTTAAAGCCCTTGAGCGCGACGGTGTTGATCTTGACCCGCAGCCCGGCCTTTTGCGCGGCGTCGATGCCCTTGAGCACCTGCGGCAGGCGGCCCCAGCGGGTGATGTCGGCGAATTTCTTCTCGTCGAGCGTGTCGAGCGAGATATTCACCCGGCGCACCCCCGCCGCATAGAGATCATCGGCAAAGCGGAAGAGCTGCGAGCCATTGGTGGTCAGCGTCAGTTCCTTGAGCGCGCCACTGTCGAGATGGCGGGTCATCGAGCGGAAGAAGGTCATGATGTCGCGGCGCACCAGCGGCTCGCCCCCGGTGATGCGCAGCTTTTCGACGCCGAGACGCACAAAGGTCGAGCACATGCGATCCAGCTCTTCCAGTGTCAGAAGTTCCTTCTTGGGCAGGAAATTCATGTTCTCGGACATGCAGTAGACGCAGCGAAAATCGCAGCGGTCGGTGACCGAGACGCGCAGGTAAGAGATGGCGCGCTGGAAGGGATCTATAAGCGGTGCTGTCATGGGGGGAACCTAAGTGTCGGGGGGCGTCGGGGCAAGGGGCAAGTTGACCGTTGCCGGAACGGGGGGCGCGCCCTAGATTTGGGGTATGAAACAGGTTTTTCCATATCTTATGTGTCTGGGCCTTGGGGCCTGTGGTGTCATTCCGGGGCTGGAGCAGCGCGAGCGGGCGGGCTCTGGTGCCGGGTCGGCGGCAGAGCCAGCGGCCGCCGAGGCCTCTGCGGCCTCTGCTGCGGCAGAGGCGGGGGCCGGGTCGGGGGCCGCGTCGGAGGCGATCAAGCCCTCGGCGCTGACCGGGGGCGCGGCGACGCCTGCGGCGCTCGACACGACGACGGCGGCGGAAAAGGCCGAAGCCGCCGCGCCGGATGCGGGCGGTGCCAAGCTCGGCACGACGATCGCCTCGCTCGGCGATGTGGCGGAGCCGGGGTTCTGGCTCAAGACGCCTTTGGTCAAGACGGCGGGCAAGGGCCGCGTGGAGTATCCCGCGACGGGCAAATCGGCGCAGGTCGATCTCATCCCCATTCCGGGCGAGGCGGGGGCGGGCAGCCGCATTTCGCTCTCGGCGATGCGGCTTTTGGGGGCGGATCTCACCGATCTGCCGGAGCTGGTGGTCTACGGGCCGTAAGTCAAGGCAACGTGCAAGACAGTAGGCGGGGCCCGTCCGCGGGGGGGCGTCGTGAGGTAATGCGGGGCAGTTTATCTGGCCGCCATCTCTGACCTAAGGATAATTCGTGACGGTGCAAAAGCGCCCGCCCGGGGGGCGGACGGGCGCTGGCCGGGCCGCTGCGCGGCTGTTCCGGCCTTAGGGTGCGAAGGGCGCTGGTCGGGCCGCTTTGCGGCTGTTCCGGCCTTAGGGGTGACAGACATGAAAAGGCCCGCCAGTGGGGCGGGCCTTTGTCCTCTGCGCGGCAGTGGGGCTTAGCCCAGTGCGGCGGCTTTCACATCTTCGTCGATATGCGGCAGGTATTGCTCGAAATTCTGGGCGAACATTTCGACCAGTTTCGCGGCCTGCGCATCATAGGCCTCGGGGTTGCCCCAGGTGCGGCGCGGGTCGAGCAGAACCTCGGGCACGCCGGGCGCATCCACGGGCACGTCAAAGCCGAAATTCGGGTCCTTGCGGAACTTGACCTTGGAGAGCGAGCCGTCGAGCGCGGCGGTGAGCAGGGCGCGGGTGGCCTTGATCGGCATCCGCGAGCCGGTGCCATAGGCGCCGCCGGTCCAGCCGGTGTTCACCAGCCAGCAGGTCGCGCCATGTTTGGCGATCTTTTCGCGCAGGAGGTTGCCATAGACCTCGGGACGGCGCGGCATGAAGGGCGCGCCAAAGCAGGTCGAGAAGGTGGGCTCGGGCTCGGTGATGCCGCGCTCGGTCCCGGCGACCTTGGAGGTAAAGCCCGACAGGAAGTGATACATCGCCTGTGCCGGGGTCAGCCGGGCGATCGGAGGCAGCACGCCAAACGCATCACAGGTCAGCATGATGATGTTCTTGGGGTGGCCGCCGATGGCCGTCTCCGACGCGTTCGAGATATAGTCGAGCGGGTAGGCGCAGCGCATGTTGGCCGTCAGGCTGTCATCGTCGAAATCAAGTTCCTTGGTCTCTTCGTCAAAGACCATGTTCTCGATCACCGTGGCGAATTTCGACGTGGTGGCGTAGATCTCGGGCTCGGCCTCGGGGTTGAGGTTGATCGTCTTGGCATAGCAGCCGCCTTCAAAGTTGAAGGTGCCACGATCCGACCAGCCATGTTCGTCGTCGCCGATGAGAATGCGGCCGGGATCAGCCGAGAGCGTCGTCTTGCCGGTGCCCGACAGGCCAAAGAACACGGCGGTGTCGACCGGGTTGCCCTTGGCATGGTTGGCCGAGCAATGCATCGGCATGATGCCTTTTTCGGGCAGCAGGTAGTTGAGCAGCGAGAAGACCGATTTCTTATTCTCGCCAGCATATTCGGTGCCGCCGATGAGGATCATCTTGCGGTCGAAATTCATCGCGATGACGGTGTCCGAGCGGCAATCGTGCTTTTTCGGGTCGGCCTTGAAGCTCGGGCAGTTGATCACGGTGAAATCCGCGACGAAATGATCCAGCGCCTCGCGTTCGGGGCGGCGCAGCAGGTGGCGGATGAAGAGCCCGTGCCAGGCCAGTTCGGTCACCATGCGGACCTTGATCGAATGCGCCGGGTCGGCGCCGCCGGTGAGATCCTGCACGTAGTAGCGGCCGCCTTGCATATGGGCGATCATGTCCTCGTAGAGCGCGTCAAACCCTTCGGGGGTCATTTCGGCATTGTTGTCCCACCAGATCGTGTCGGCGACGCTGTCGGTCTTGACGACATGTTTGTCCTTGGGCGAGCGGCCGGTGAACTTGCCGGTGGTGACGAGAAACGCCCCGCCACGGCCCAGCGTGCCTTCGCCGTTCTTCACCGCGGCCTCGACCAGCGCCGGTTCGATCAGGTTGTAAAAAACTTCTCCCAGCCCGGTGATCCCTTGATCTTCGAGGCTGAATTTCGGGTTCACCCGTCCGAATGTCATCGACTTAATTCTCCAGTCTGTGGGGCCGGCCCGAGGGGCGGCAGAAGACACCGGGCGGGGCGGGGAGTCGTGTCCTGCCGGCCCGATGGCGGCGTCTTAGCATGGGGATTTGTGGAAAGAACAGGGGCGGATTCCTGAGTTAGCGCAACCAATTGGACGTTAGCGCAACCAGCGGCGGAGCCCCGCCATCCAGGGTTTTTTCGCAGGCAGGTGAGTCAATTTAGTCATTCGCAAGGTAATTCTGCGTCAAATGAGTCGCAGTCAGGGCATGATTCGCAAAAACGGATTGATCGCGCAGGAAAAAACAGACCATAATGGAGAAAAAAATCAGGCAAAACGAGCAGTAAGGAAATTACGCATGTCGAAAATCGCCTTGGTGGACGATGACAGGAACATCCTGACATCGGTGTCGATGACACTCGAAGCAGAGGGTTTCGAGGTCGAGACCTATAATGACGGCCAGCAGGCCTTTGATGCGTTCAGCAAGAAACTGCCCGATATGGCAGTTCTGGACATCAAGATGCCGCGGATGGACGGGATGGACCTTTTGCAGCGTCTGCGCCAGAAATCCTCGATGCCGGTGATCTTTCTCACCTCGAAAGATGACGAGATCGACGAGGTTCTCGGCCTGCGCATGGGGGCCGATGATTACGTGAAAAAGCCGTTTTCCCAACGGCTTCTGGTAGAACGCATTCGCGCGCTTCTGCGCCGTCAAGAGGCGGTGGATGGCACGATCAGCCCGGCCGAGGCCGAAGAAGGGAAGGTCATCGAACGTGGCGAGCTGCGGATGGATCCGCTGCGTCACGCCGTGTCCTGGAAGGGCCAGGATGTGTCGCTGACCGTGACCGAATTCCTGCTCTTGCAGGCGCTGGCGCAACGCCCCGGTTTCGTCAAGTCGCGCGATCAGCTGATGGATGTGGCCTATGATGATCAGGTCTATGTGGATGACCGCACCATCGACAGCCATATCAAGCGGCTGCGCAAGAAGCTCCGCAATGTCGACAGCGATTTCTCGGCAATCGAGACGCTTTATGGTATCGGATACCGGTACAATGAAGAGTAATCGCAGCGCTGGTCGGGGGAGCTACAGTGCGTGACACGGTAAACGAGCGCGGCGGCGATATTGTCCTCGGGGATGATTTCGTCGCGCCGGTGGGCGTGGCCGAGGATGAGCTGCAGGCGCGGCGCGCCCGGCGCGGTTTCTTCTCGCTGCGGTCCTCGCCCCTGACCCGCAAGATCATCACCTTCAACCTGATCGCGCTCAACGTGCTGGTTGCGGGGATCCTCTATCTCAACTCGTCGCGCGACGGGCTCGCGGTGCAGCGGGTGAGCGGGCTGGTGACCGAAGGCGAGCTTGTCGCCGATGTATTCGAGGCCCATCTGCCCAAGGGGGCACCGGTGAGCCTTGCCTCGGGCGACGGGATCGATGTGGCCGAGGTGCTCGCCGGGCTTAGCCTGCGCGACAATTCGGATATCTATGTTTTTGACGCCAATGCGGTGCAGCTTGGCCATCTGGCGGGGCGCGATGACCCCGCAGGTGAGGGCGATAGCGGCCAGCGTACGGTGATCACTGACGCGCTGAGCTGGGTCTGGGGCGGTCTGTCGCGCCCGTTCCGCAGCCTGTCAAATGAGGCGCCCGCGCCGGATACGGCGGAGCTGCTGAGCGGCATGGTGCCGGCAGCGCTGACGGGCGGCACCGATGTGAAGGCCGCGAAATCCTCGGAAGGCACGGTCTATTCGGTCGTGACGCCGATCCTGCACCAAGGCCAGGCGGTTGGCGTCGTGGCCATTGCCAGCGCCTCGGGCGAGATCGACAGCCTCGTGCGGTCGGAGCGCGAGCGCGTGCTGCAGATGTTTATTATTGCGACGCTGGTGTCGATCGGGCTCAGCCTGATCCTCGCGTCGACCATCGCCCATCCTCTGGCTGATCTGGCCGCCGCTGCCGAAATCGGCGGGGCGCGCAATCGCGGCAAGAACAATGGATCGCGCATCCGCATTCCTGATCTGACCTCACGCCCCGATGAGATTGGCCGGCTGAGCGGCGCGCTGCGCGGCATGGTCGGTGCGCTCTACAACCGGATCGATGGCAATGAACAATTTGCCGCCGACGTGGCGCATGAGATCAAGAACCCGCTCGCCTCGCTGCGTTCGGCCGTGGGCACGCTGCGCGTCGCCAAGCGCGACGATCAGCGTGAGAAACTGCTCGATGTGATCGACCATGATGTGCGCCGTCTCGACCGGTTGGTGAGCGATATTTCCAACGCCTCGCGGCTCGACAGTGAGCTGGTGAAGGAAGAGGAAGAGGCGTTCGATCTGCTCAACATGCTGGGCAATCTGGGCGAATATCTTGGCCAGGAGGCCAAGGGCAAGGGCATCGATTTCATCACCGATTTCCCCGAACATCCGATTGTGATCAACGGGTTGGAGGCGCGTCTTGCGCAGGTCTTCGTCAATCTGATCACCAATGCGGTGAGCTTTTGCGAGACCGGCGATGCGATCCGCGTCTGGGCGCGGACCCGCGAGAACCGGGTTCTGGTGGTGGTCGAAGATACCGGCCCCGGCATTCCCGAACAATCGCTGACCAAGATTTTCCAGCGCTTCTATTCGCACCGCTCAGAAAAGGATTTCGGCAATAATTCCGGTCTTGGCCTCGCCATTTCCAAGCAGATTGTCGAAGCCCATGGCGGCGTGATCTGGGCCGAGAACATCCGTCCCACAGAGGCCGATATCACCTCTGATCCGCTGGGCGCGCGCTTTGTCGTCGGCCTGCCGGTCTAACCGCCCATGCCCGGCGAGACCCGTGTGCCGGACGCGCGGCGCGCGGCCGTGACGCCGGGGGAGAGCATTCACGCGAGCTGTGTCGCGCTTGGCGGCCGCGCCCTTTTGATCCGGGGCGCGTCCGGCGCGGGCAAGAGCGCGCTGGCGCTCGAGCTGATCAGCCGGGGTGCGGCGCTTGTCTCCGACGATCAGACCATCCTCTGCCGTGACGGCGATCAAGTCATCGCCAGTGCCCCGCCGAGCATCAAGGGCCGGATCGAGGCGCGGGGCGTGGGGCTCTTGCATGCGCCCGAGGCCGGGCCAAGCGAAGTGGCCGCATTGGTCGATCTGTCGCAGGTTGAGTGCGCGCGATTGCCGCCCGCGCGCGAGACCGATATTCTGGGCGTGACGCTGCCGGTGATCCACCGCAGCGACATGACCTGTTTTCCCGCCGCCCTGATCCTATATCTGACGCATGGACGATATGCCTGACACATCCGCGCCCAATGGCCCGCCGCCTGGCGAGTTTTCCGAGCTGACCCCGCTGGTTCTGGTGACGGGGCCAAGCGGCGCCGGTCGCACCACGGCGATCCATGTGCTCGAAGACATGGGCTATGAGGCGATTGACAACCTGCCACTGACGCTCTTGCCCAAGCTCTTGCAGGGCGGCGGGCCGGAGCGTCCGCTGGCGCTCGGTATCGATGTGCGTAACCGCGATTTCACCACCCAGGCGCTGATCGAGACGATTGATGGGATCGCGCGGCTTACCGGCATGCCGATGCAGCTTCTGTATCTCGATGCGCGGCCTGAGGTGCTCATGCGGCGCTATTCCGAGACGAGGCGGCGGCATCCGCTGGCGGCGCGGGAAGGGGCGGAGCTCGGCATCGCGCGCGAGCTTGATCTGCTGGGCCCGATCCGGGCGCGGGCGGATGTGCTGATCGACACGTCCGAGCTCAGCCCGCATGATCTGCGGGCCGAGGTGGAACGCTGGTTCGCAGTGCGCAGCGGGCCGGATCTGTCGATCTCGGTGCAGAGTTTTTCCTATAAGCGCGGGCTGCCGCGCGGCGCCGATCTGGTGCTCGATTGCCGGTTCCTGTCGAACCCGCATTGGGAGCCGTCGCTGCGGGCGCTGGATGGGCGCGACAAGGCGGTGCAGGCCCATGTCGAGGCGGATCCGCGGTTCGAGGGTTTTCGCGAGCGGACCCTGTCGATGATCCGCTTTTTGCTGCCGGCCTATGAGGCGGAGGGCAAATCTTATCTCACGCTTGCCTTTGGCTGCACGGGCGGGCAGCATCGCTCGGTGGCGCTGGCAGAAACTTTGGCGGCGACCCTTGCGGATGAGGGCTGGCCGGTGTCAATAAGGCACAGGGAATTGGAACGGAAAGCGCGCGCATCGTCTGCCGAGACGGGGGCCGCACCGCACCGGGACGGAAGGATCGAGACGCAGTGATCGGGATCGTGATCGTGGCGCATGGTGGACTGGCGTGTGAGTATCTCGCCGCAATAGAACACGTGGTCGGAGACCAGCCGGGCATTCGTGCCATTGCCATCGAGCGCGACCATGACCGCGCCGCCAAACAAGCCGAAATTTGCGAAGCCGCCGATGCGGTGGACACCGGCGAAGGGGTGGTCATCGTGACCGATATGTTTGGCGGATCGCCGTCGAACCTGTCGCTCATGGCCTGCCGCCCGGACAATCGCCGCATTCTTTACGGGGCCAATCTGCCCATGCTGATCAAATTGGCGAAGTCTCGCCACAAGTCGGTGCCCGACGCGGTTGCCCATGCGCTGAATGCCGGGCGCAAGTATATCGACAGCCAAAATATTTCGGCAGAACAGGACCTTTGATGACAGACCAGCAGAGTGTGACGCGATCGCTCGAGATCGTGAATGAAAAGGGATTGCATGCGCGGGCTTCGGCGCGGCTGGTCGAGGTGGTCGAAGGGTTTGACGCCACGGCAGAAGTGTCCAAGGATGGCCAATCCGCCAGCGGCGACAGTATCATGGGTCTTTTGATGTTGGCAGCCTCGCGCGGAACCACTATTGACGTGCAAACCCGTGGCGCGGATGCCGAGGCGCTCGCCGATGCCATTGAAAAGCTTGTCGCTGAGCGCTTTGGCGAAGACATGTAAAGGATACGTCCGGGACCTGCGGGCGTAGAGGTGACGATGGGACAGAAACCGGTGACGGAAGACCCCAGTGACAGGGTGCAGGGCGATGCTGCCGCGCCGGTCAACTTTACCAAATATGACCGCCGTAGCCTCACCTATGCCAACAGTTTCGACAGCCCGCTGACGGCGACGGTGATCCGCACGCTCGAATGGTTCACCGGCAAGCTCAGCATCATCCGCATGATCCGCGCCTTTGAAAAGCGTGGCGCGCCCACCGGTCAGCCGTTCTGGCGGGCGGCCTTGGGCACGATGGGGATCGACCTTCTGACGCCGCAGGAAGAGATCGACAATATCCCGCTCGAAGGGCCTGTCGTGGTGGTGGCGAACCATCCGCATGGGCTTGTCGATGGGATGATCCTGGCCGATCTCATCGGGCGGCGGCGCACGGATTACAAGATCCTGACGCGGGCGCTTTTGACCGGGATCGACGAGGTGGCGGCCTCTTACATGATTTCCGTGCCCTTTCCGCATGAACCCGACGCGCAGCGCAAATCGGTCGAGATGCGCGCCAAGGCGATGGCCCATCTCAAGGAGGGCGGCGTGATCAGCGTCTTTCCCTCAGGTGTGGTGGCCTCGTCCGACAGTCTCTTTGGGCCGGTGATCGAGCGCGAATGGAATGTCTTCACCGCGCAGATGATCCGCCGGTCAGGTGCCACGGTGGTGCCGATCTATTTCCCCGGTGAAAACTCGCGCTGGTATCAGATGGCGAACCGGATTTCCGCCACGCTGCGTCAGAGCCTCTTGCTCCACGAGGTGGTCAAAAGCTGTAACAAGCCGCAAAAGCCGGTGGTCGGTGCGCCGATCAGCGCCGAGAAGATGCAGCTTCTGGAGAAAGATCCGCGCGGGTTCATGACCTGGCTGCGCGCGCATACCCTGGCGCTGGGCGAAGCGTCTGACTAATCCTCTGGAGAGAGACATGGATATCAAACGGATTGAAACCGGCCCGCGCATGAGCCAGGCCGTGGTGCATGGCAACACGATTTATCTCGCAGGTCAGGTGGGCAAAGTGGGCGACAGCGTCGCCGATCAGACCCGCACCTGCCTGGAGCAGGTTGAGACGCTGCTGAAGGGGCTCAATTCCGACCCGACGCGCATCCTGCAGACCACGATCTGGCTCGCCGATATGGCTGATTTCGCCGAGATGAACGAGGTCTGGGACGCTTGGGTGCCGCAGGGCCATACCCCGGCCCGCGCCTGTGGCGAAGCCAAGCTCGCCCATCCCGGGCTGCTGGTGGAATTCATCGTGATTGCCGCCGTGAACTCCGACCGTCCCGGTCAGGACAAGTAAGCGGTTTCGCGACCGTTGGATCAGCAGGCGATCCAGCGGTCGCGATACCATGAGACCCAGCCGACAGAGCCATCGCTGACCCGCACGAGGTGCCAATTGCCCTCTTGTGCGCCGAGCATTTCAAGCCGCGTGCCCGAGGGCAGTTTATAGAGCCTGCGGCCGCGTTTTGTTGTGGGTTCGGTGCGCAGGGCAAGCCAGGCGTCGGGCGGGCGCACATCATAGACCACGCAGACCTGCGCGGCGGGTGCTGGTTGGGGTTGCGTCTGCTCGGAGGCCTGAGGCAACGGGCTGGGCGGTGCCTCTGGCGTGCCGATATTGATCCGCGAGGGCAGGGGCGTCTTGGCGGTCACCGCATCTTCGCAAAGGCCGAGACCCGGGTAGCAATCGTCGGATTGGGCGAGGGCCGGGGCGGCGGTGAGGCCCAAGCTTAGGGTCAGGGCGAGAGCCAGGACCAGAAGATATTTCATAATGTGCTCTTTCAATAGGCCGCGAAAACGCTGGTCACAAAGGCTTCGCCTTCGGCGAGGGCCGCGGTGACGTCGTTCTGCGGGTGTTGGAGATAATAGCGAAACCCGGCGCGGAGCGCGACGTGGCGCTCTTCTGGGGTGCCGTGGTGGCCGATGCTGGTGAAATTATTGTCGCCCAGTTCAAAGATCTTGCGGGCCAATGTTTCGAGGTCCTGCGGCTTGTCGGCGAATTTCGTGCCCATGTAATAGCCGGCCATGAAATCGGCGTGCAGTTCGAGGAATTTGACCGTGCCGTGATGGTCCAAGAGCCGACTATAGCGGGCGGGGTCGGAGAATTGCATGATATGGGCGAACTCATGCGCGATGACGCCCGCCACGATCGAGCCGCCCCAATGCGCCGAGGTCAGATGCTCGGAGAGCAGGTCCATCTGATAGAGGACGGTGCCATCGGTGCCGGGGGTCTTGGGAAAGATCTCGGGCGTGGCCATCGCGTTCTGGATGCCGTCCGAATAGAGATAGAAGGCGGGCCGCACGCCGAAAAACGCCGATTGTGCGTGCAGTTCCTGGATCAAGGCGCGGTCGAGCGCCGGGGTGCCTGTGCTCTGCTCGAGCGTGAGACTGTGCAGATCAAAGCCCGCGTCGCTGCCGCAAAGCACGATGGGGCTCTGCCCGGTGTCCGCCGATGCGGCGCGAGGGGTGAGCGACAGCAGCGCGAGACCAAGGGCCACCCCGAGGTGCCGTGTGATCTGCGCCGGTGACTGTCGCATTCCGGTCCCTCCCGAGCCGATTGGGGACGGGATCAGTCTAGGCGCGGGGGCGCATATGGCAAGGTGGATGTGAAAAGGGCCGCGAACTGCATCGCGGCCCTCGGGGCAGATCCTGTCTGCGTCAGATCAGTTGAGCGCCTTGTCGGTGATCATATGGGTCCAGGCGGCCTCGCCCGGGTGTTGGGTGATCACCGGGTCCGAGCCGCCCGCGAGCAGCGAGTCCACCGTGCGTTCGAAATCGGCCGGGTCGAGCGCGCCGTTCGAGCCTGCGGTGAGTTTCGCCACCTCGGCCATCATGCGTTTCTGGTGCTCTTCGGTCTGGGCGCCGGTGTTGTCATTGTCGAGCACGATCATCGCCGCCTCGTCAGGGTTTTCCTCGGCCCATTTCCAGCCCTTCATCGAGGCGCGGACGAAGCGCACCATCTTGTCGACGAATTCCGGATCTTCGAGCTTGTCCTCGAGCACATAGATGCCGTCCTCGAGCGTGGCGACGCCTTGGTCCTCGTATTTGAAGACGACGAGTTCCTCGGGGGTGAGCCCGGCGTCGATGACCTGCCAATATTCATTATAGGTCATGGTCGAGACGCAGGCGGCCTGGTTCTGCAGGAGGGGGTCGACGTTGAACCCCTGTTTGAGCACCGTCACCCCATCGTCGCCGCCATCGGTCGAGAGGCCGAGGTGGCTCATCCAGCTCAGGAACGGGTATTCATTGCCGAAGAACCACACGCCGAGCGTCTTGCCGGGGAAGTCCTCGGGGCTGGTGATGCCGGCGTCCTTGCGGCAGGTGAGCATCATGCCCGAGCTCTTGAAGGGCTGGGCGATGTTTACCAGGGGCAGGCCTTTTTCGCGGCTGGCCAGCGCCGAGGGCATCCAGTCGAGCACCACATCCGCGCCGCCCCCTGCGAGCACCGAGGTGGGCGCGATGTCCGGCCCGCCGGGCTTGATCGTCACGTTGAGGTCTTCTTCCTCATAGAAGCCCTGATCCTGGGCCACGTAATAGCCGGCAAACTGGGCCTGGGTCACCCATTTGAGTTGCAGCGTCACATCATCGGCGGCCTGGGCCATTCCGGCCCAGAGCCCGGCGAGGCCGAGGCTGACGGTTTTGGCGAGCTTGGTCATCTGTGTCTCCTTGTTGGGGTTGGTATGGTTTTTATTATTATCTTATCAGGTTTCGTGCCTCAGGCGCGGCGTCGTTGTGACGGGTGCCAGAAGGTGAGCATTTTCTCGAGCATGGCGACCCCGCCATAAAAGGCCGAGCCGACCACCGCCGCCACCAGAATTTCGGCCCAGACCATGTCGAGCGCGAGCTGGCCCACCGAGGTGGCGATGCGAAAGCCCATGCCGCGGGTGGGTGAGCCGAAGAACTCGGCCACGATCGCGCCGATGAGCGCCAGGGTGGTGGCGATCTTGAGCCCGTTGAAGATGAAGGGCAGGGCGGCGGGCAGCCGCAGCTTGAGCAGGGTTTGCGGATAGCTGGCGGCATAGGTCCGCATCAGATCGCGCTGCATGCTGTCGGTGTCGCGCAGACCTGCCACCGTGTTCACCAGCACCGGAAAGAACACCATGACGACGACGACCGCCGCCTTGGACTGCCAGTCAAAGCCGAACCACATGACCAGGATGGGGGCCATGCCGACGATAGGCAGGGCGGCCACGAAATTGCCCACCGGCAACAGGCCGCGCTGCAAGAAGGGCGAGCGGTCGACGGCGATGCCGGTGAGGATCGCCGCGCCACAGCCCAGCACATAGCCCGTGAGCGCGCCCTTGACGACGGTCTGCACCAGATCGCCCCAGAGCGTCGGCAGGTTGGCGGCAAAGGTCTGGGCGATGGCGCTCGGCGCCGGGAGCAGCACCGGGTTGATTCCGAGGCCGCGCACCATGCCTTCCCAGAGGATGAGCAGCGTCAGGCCAAAGAGCGCGGGCATCACCAGCCCGGCCCAAGGCGCACCGCTGCGGCCGATCTGGATGTTGATCCACCAGGCCATGAGCCAGAAACCGATTGCGAAGGTCACCCAGATCATGCGGCCATCCCCATACGTTTGAGCGTGATCCGCTGGATCAGTCCGATGATCGCCACGAGACCGGCGGCAAGGATCGCAGCGGCGATGAGCGCGCTCCAGATCTGGATGGTCTGACCGTAATAGCTGCCACCCAGCATCCGCGCGCCGAGACCGCCATCCTGGCTCAGCGACAGCTCTGCCACCACCGCGCCAATGAGGCTCGCCGCGATGCCGACCTTGAGCGAGGCAAAGAGATAGGGGGCCGAGGCGGGCAGGCGCAGCGCCCAGAAGGTCTGGGCCCGGCTGGCGTTCCAGGTTTTCATCTGGTCCATCTGCATGGCCCCGGGGCTGCGCAGGCCTTTGACCATGCCGACCACCACCGGGAAGAAGGAGAGATACATCGAGATCACGCCTTTGGCGACCACGTCATCGACCTGGAGCGAGGCCAGCACCACCACGATCATCGGCGCGATGGCAATGATCGGCACCGTCTGGCTCGCGATGACCCAGGGCATGACGGACATGTCCATGGTGCGGCTGTGGACGATGCCAATGGCCAGCAGAATGCCAAGCCCGGTGCCAAAGACAAAGCCCAGAAGCGTCGAGCTCAGCGTGATCCAGCCATGCCAGATGAGCGAACGTTTCGATAGGGCGCGGCCCTGCTGCACCATGGCGCCAGTGGTGTTCCAGAGCTCTGCCGCCACCTGATGCGGCGCGGGCAGGCGGGGTTTCTTCTGGCTCCAGGTGTCGAGGATGAGCTCGGATGTGCTGAGCTCGACCCCGGCGCGGCGCGCCTTGTCCTCGGCCCAGGGTTTGTTGAGCCCGATGGACGCGACATACCAGATGGCAAAGATCGCGGCGACCACAGAGAGAACCGGCAGGACAGAACGCATCATGCCACCCCGCCGCGTGCAAGGGGCCCTTGCCCCGAGGAGAGCCGCCGATCAGCCATCGCCATGCCCCGCGCGCAGCCCGTCACGGACACGATGGGCGATTTCGATGAATTCCGGCGTGTCGCGGATGTCGAGCGGGCGCTGCCGGGGCAGCGGGCTCTCGATCACATCGGTGATCCGTCCGGGACGCGGGCTCATCACCACGATCTTGGTCGAGAGATAGACCGCCTCGGGGATCGAATGGGTGACGAAACAGATGGTCTTGTTGGTCTTGTCCCAAAGCTGCAGGAGCTGCTCGTTGAGGTGATCGCGCACGATCTCATCCAGCGCGCCAAAGGGTTCGTCCATCAAGAGAATATCGGCGTCAAAGGCGAGCGCCCGGGCGATGGAGGCGCGTTGCTGCATGCCGCCCGAGAGCTGCCATGGGAATTTCTTCTCGAACCCCGCGAGTTCAACCAGATCGAGCACGCGTTGCACCCGCGCGTCCTGATCGCTGCGGCCATAGCCCATGATCTCGAGCGGCAGCCGGATATTGCCGCCGATGGTGCGCCACGGGTAGAGCCCTGCGGCCTGGAACACATAGCCATAGGCGCGGGCGCGGCGGGCCTCTTCGGGGCTCACCCCGTTGACGGTGATCTCGCCACCGGTGGGCTGTTCGAGATCGGCCATGCAGCGCAGAAAGGTCGTCTTGCCACAGCCCGAAGGCCCGATGAAAGAGACGAAATCGCCTTTTTCCACCGCGAGCGTCACATCCTTGAGCGCATGCACCGGGCCATCATTGGTCTCGAAGGTCAGGCTCAGGTTCTGGGCCGATATTACTGGCGCTGTCACGTGTCAAAATCCCATAGTTTGGCTTCGGCGAACTCTACCGAGTTTTGCGCGGGGTCGCGCACATATAGCGAGCGGACGCCATTGGGCCAGTGGAAATCGGCCTCTACCGTCACGTCATGCGCCGCGAGATGACGCGCCCAGGCCTCGGTCTCGCCGGGGCTGATGCGAAAGCAGACATGGCCCGGGCCGCGTGCGCCATGGGGCGGCACCGGGAACTTGCCCTCAGACGGCTCTTCGGTGGCCTCGGCCACGAAAAGCATGAGCATCGCCGTCTCGGCCCGCATGAAGAGATGCCGGCCCGGCGCGCGCTGATGCTCGCGCAGGCCGACAATGTCGCCGTAAAACCGCGCGGCGGCGTCGAGATCATCGACATAGAGCGCGGTTTCCAGCACCGCGCCGGGCGGGGTGGGCGCGGCCATCGGCTCAGATCCCCGACGGAATGTTGAGCGGGTCGCGCTCGATCATCTTGGGCGCGGTGAGCGCCTTCCATTTCGACAGGGCCTGATGCGCCGAGGGGAAGGGCGGGCGCGGCACGAAACGGCCACGTCCCGGCTGCGGCTGGCTGTTCTGCCCCCAGCCCCAGATCACCTCGCCCCGGCTCAGGGTAAAGCGGCTGTTGGCGCTGACGGTGAAGCCCTCAAAGACGTTGTAATCGAGGATCGAGTGGTGATTGCTGGCCGAGATTGTCTTGGTGATCTTGGGATCCCAGACCACGATATCGGCATCGGCCCCTTCGACGATCGCGCCCTTCTTGGGATAGATGTTGAGGATCTTGGCGACATTGGTCGAGGTGGCGGCGACGAATTCATTGGGCGTGAGCCGCCCGGTTTCCACGCCGCGCGTCCAGAGCATCGGCATCCGCTCCTCGACCCCGTTCGAGCCATTGGGAATGATGCGGAAATCCGCCCGCCCGGCGCGCTTTTGCTCGGTGGAAAAGGCGGCGTGATCGGTGGCCACCACCTGCAAGGACCCGGCCTGCAACCCGGCCCAGAGACTGTCCTGATGATCCTTGGAGCGGAAGGGCGGCGACATCACCCGCCGCGCTGCGTGATCCCAATCCTTGTTGAAATACTCGCTCTCATCGAGGGTCAGGAACTGGATCAGCGGCTCGCCATAGACCCGCATGCCCTTTTGCCGGGCGCGCCGGATCGCCTCATGCGCCTGCTCACAGCTCACATGCACGATATAGAGCGGCACGCCTGCGGCATCGGCGATACAGATGGCGCGGTTGGCGGCCTCGCCCTCGAACTCGGGCGGGCGCGAATAGGCGTGGCCCTCGGGGCCGGTGATGCCCTGGCTGAAATATTTCTCCTGCATCTCGGCCACCAGATCGCCGTTCTCGGCATGAACCATGGGCAGCGCGCCCAGCTCGGCACAGCGTTTGAACGAGGCGAACATCTCGTCATCCTCGATCATCAACGCGCCCTTGTAGGCCATGAAATGCTTGAAGGAATTGACGCCCATATCGACGGCATCCTTCATCTCGTTGAAGACGCTCTCGTTCCAGCCGGTGATGGCCATGTGATAGCCGATGTCGGAACAGATCTGCGGCGCCGATTTGCGGTGCCATTCATTGATCGCGTTCTTGATCGACCCATCGGCGCCGGGCAGGCAGAAATCCACCAGCATCGTGGTGCCGCCACAGGCCGCGGCCCAAGTGCCGGTTTCAAAGGTCTCGGCGGCGGTGGTGCCCATGAAGGGCATTTCCAGATGGGTGTGCGGATCGATGCCGCCGGGGATCACATAGGCGCCCTCGGCGTCGATATACTCATCGCCCTTGAGGTCCTCGCCGATCTGCTTGATCACCTCGCCCTCGATGAGCACATCGGCCTTCCACGTGCGATCGGCGGTGCAGACCTGCCCGCCCTTGATGACCTTGGTCGTCATATCTCGTCTCCCTGTTCGTCCTCCGGCGCGCGGGCCGGTTGGGTCTTGGTTCCGGGGTAGGGCTTCTTCTGGCCGCAAATATCCCGGGGGTGCGGGGGCTGGCCCCCGCGCGATTTATCTCACTCCACCACCTCGGCGGTCTCGAGCACCGCGTGCAAGAGCACATCGGCCCCGGCCTTGGCCCAGTCTTTCGAAATCGCCTCGGCCTCGTTATGCGACAGCCCGTCGACACAGGGGCACATGACCATCGCGGTGGGCGCGACCTGGTTGATCCAGCAGGCGTCATGGCCCGCGCCCGAGATGATATCGCGGTGGCTATAGCCGAGCCGTTCGGCGGCGTTGCGCAGCGCGCTCACGCAGGTCGCATCAAAGGTGACCGGATCGAACCCGCCCACTTGCTCCATCTCGAGCCCGAGTTCCATCTCGTCGCAGATCGCTTGGGCTGCCTCCTTCATCTGCGCCACCATCTTGGTGAGCACCTCGAGATTGGGCGAGCGGAAATCGACGGTGAACACGGCCTTGCCGGGGATCACGTTGCGCGAATTGGGATAGATCTCGATATGGCCTGCCGCGCCGACGGCGTCGGGGCCATGGGCGAGGGCGATCTCTTCGACCTTTTCCAGCACCCGCGCCATGCCGAGACCGGCGTTGCGGCGCATCGGCATCGGGGTCGAACCGGTGTGGCTGTCCTTGCCGGTGATGGTGAGCTGGGTCCAGCTCAGCCCCTGACCATGGGTGACGATGCCGATGTCCTTGCCCTCGGCCTCGAGGATCGGCCCCTGTTCGATATGCAGCTCGAAAAACGCGTGCATCTTGCGCTGGCCCACCGGCTCGTCGCCCTCCCAGCCGATGCGCTTGAGCTCGTCGCCAAAGCGTTTGCCTTCGGCATCGACCCGGTCCTTGGCCCAGTCTTCGGTGTGCAGCCCGGCAAAGACGCCCGAGGCCAGCATCGCGGGCGCGTAGCGGGTGCCTTCCTCATTGGTCCAGTTGGTGACCACGATCGGATGTTTCGTCTTGATGTCGAGATCATTCATCGTGCGGACAAGTTCGAGCCCGGCGAGCACGCCCAGAACCCCATCGTATTTGCCGCCGGTGGGTTGGGTGTCGAGATGGCTGCCGACATAGACGGGCAGGGCGTCCGGGTCGCTGCCGGGGCGGGTGGCGAACATATTGCCCATGCTGTCCACGCCCATGCGGCAGCCGGCCTCTTCGCACCAGCGTTGAAACAGCGTGCGGCCCTCGGCATCCTCATCGGTGAGCGTCTGACGGTTGTTGCCGCCCGCCACGCCGGGGCCGATCTTGGCCATGTCTTCGAGGCTGTCCCAGAGCCTGTCGCCATTGATCTTGAGATTTTCTCCGGGCGCTGCCATTCTCACCTTCCCCTTGTCGCTATTTTACCATTTGGTAAAGTTACGATCACGGAGCCGGGCCAAGCTGTCAAGTTTCGTCTATGAAAATCCGGGGGGCGCGTGTTGCACTGCCGCTTGGGTGCTTAATCGCTGTGCGGTAACTGTAACGTCGAGGGAGGCCCTGTCGCAATGGCCGAATTGAACATGACGACGAAGGACGGCAAGCCAAGCCGCATTCAGCGCCGCAATCGCGGGCTGATCCTCGAGGCGGCGCTCGACGTGTTCTCGAGACATGGCTATCGCGGCGCGACGCTCGACCAGATTGCCGAACAGGCGGGGCTGTCGAAACCCAATATTCTCTATTATTTCGATGGCAAGGAGACCATTCACGTCACGCTGCTCAATCAGCTGATGGACAATTGGCTGGCCCCCATGCGCGAGATCGACCCCGACGGCGCGCCGCTCGACGAGATCCTGTGCTATGTGCATCGCAAGCTTGAGATGAGCCGCGAGTTTCCGCGCGAAAGCAGGCTTTTTGCCAATGAGATCATCCAGGGCGCGCCGCGCATTGTCGGCCATCTCGAAGAGGTGCTGAAACCGCTGGTGGATGATACGGCCGAGGTGATCTCCGGCTGGATGCGGGCCGGGCGTCTGGCGCCGACCGATCCGCGTCATCTGATCTTTTCGATCTGGGCCACGACGCAGCATTACGCCGATTTCGAAGTGCAGGTCGAGGTGCTGATGCCCGGCAAAGCCGAACAGGACGAGGCGCGCGCCTTTCTTGATCGGATGTACCGGCGGCTCTTGACCCCTGATCCGGAGTGAGGATCAGGGTTAACTGGGTTTAACCCTTTTCCTGCATTTCCCTCTCATTCAATCGCGGTAAATGATATGTTGCGGCATGGGTGTGGGCCCCATGGACGTTGAGCCGTCAGGCTGGATAGATCATGCCGGAGTTTTCCATATCTGGCCCGCATAAGCTGGCCGCCCTACGCCCCGTTTCAGCGGGGTCGAAGCATTTCGACCATGGCCAGGAAGAGCGTGGGACGCTGCCACCGCGCCGGGGGGCGGCGGAGGCCGGGCAGGCGGGTGTCAGTGACAGCAAGCGAAAGGAGGCGGCGTCTTGGGATAGGGGCGCGCGGGATGCGCGGTTTCAGCAAGGGAGCGATGGGCGGAGCTGGGAACAGCACTTGTTGCGGTTTTTGGCGCAGGAGGCCCCGCGCGGGCGCGGCTTTGCCGAGATGCCGGGAGAGCCCGCACCGCAGAGCCTCTTTGAGGCGCGGCAAGGGCCGCAGGCGGTGATGACGCGGCGCATGGGCCTCGATCAGCAGGCCGAAGCGGCGCTGGGCCGGTTGCGCCTGTCGCGGTTGATGGCGGCCATTCAGGAGATGGCGACCCTGTCGCGCTGGGCCCCGCCGGAGGCGCGGGCCGAGGCGCAGGGGGCGGCAAAATTCGTGCTGCGCCCGCTCGGCCTCGACAAGATCGTCTAGTGCCAAGACCTGCCGTCTGGGACGGCAAACGCCCGCAGGGATCAGCTGCGGGCGCTATTTGGTTCAAACCCTTCGGTTATTCTGCGGCGCAGCTGCCGGGGTTGTTGGGATGGGTCGTCCAGTTGGCATAGTCCTTTTCCACCACCTTGCCGGTACGCGGATCGACGGTGCCGGGGGCCATCTGCTCCATCGTGATGCAGCCCTCGACCGGGCAGACATTGACGCAGAGATTGCAGGCGACGCATTCGTCATCCTTCACCTCAAAGACCCGGTCGGGCGACATCGAGATCGCCTGATGCGAAGTGTCCTCGCAGGCAGCATAGCAGCGGCCGCATTTGATGCAGGCGTCCTGATCGATGCGGGCCTTGGCGATGTAGTTGAGGTTGAGATCCTGCCAGTTGACCACCTGCGGCACGGCGCGGCCGACCAGCTCGTCCACCGAGGCAAAGCCTTTCTCATCCATATATTGGCTGAGGCCGCTGATCATCTCCTGCACCACCTTGAACCCATAGGTCATCGCGGCGGTACAGACCTGCACATTGCCCGCACCGAGCGCCATGAACTCGGCCGCGTCCCGCCATGTGGTCACGCCGCCGATGCCCGAGATGGGCAGGCCTGCGGTGGCCGGATCGCGGGCAATCTCGGCCACCATGTTGAGCGCGATGGGCTTGACTGCCGGGCCGCAATAGCCGCCATGGGCGCCAAGACCGTCGACCGAGGGTTCGGGCGAGAAACTGTCGAGATTGACCGAGGTGATCGAGTTGATCGTGTTGATCAGGCTCACCGCATCGGCGCCGCTCTGTTTCGCCGCCTGTGCCGGTTTGCGAATGTCGGTGATATTGGGCGTGAGTTTCACGATCACCGGCAGATCGGTATAGGTCTTGCACCATTCCGCGACCTGTCCGACATATTCCGGCACCTGGCCCACGGCGCTGCCCATGCCGCGTTCGCTCATCCCATGGGGGCAACCAAAGTTGAGCTCGACCCCGTCACAGCCGGTCCCGGCCACCGCCTCGAGAATGCGCTTCCAGCTTTCTTCGTTCACCGGCACCATCAGCGAGGCGATGAGCGCGCGGTCGGGATAGTCCTTCTTGACGCGGGTCATTTCCTCGAGATTGACCTCGAGCGGGCGGTCGGTGATCAGCTCGATATTGTTGAGGCCGAGCAGGCGGCGGTCGGCGCCCCAGATCGCGCCGTAGCGCGGTCCGTTGACATTGACCACCGGTGGGCCTGCCTCGCCCAGGGTTTTCCACACGACGCCGCCCCAGCCGGCCTCGAAGGCGCGCCGCACGTTGTATTCCTTGTCCGTTGGCGGCGCCGAGGCGAGCCAGAACGGGTTGGGGGATTTGATGCCGATGAAATTGGATGTGAGATCAGCCATTTTATGCCTCCTTCGCGCCGGTGAGCGCGGCATGGATGTCTTCGGCGGCGTCGCGGCCTTCGGCCACCGCCGTCACGGTGAGATCGTCGCCCCCCGAGGCGCAATCGCCGCCGGCCCAGACGCCCTTGACCGAGGTGCGCCCGGGTCCGGTGACGGCGATCTTGCGGCCCTCGAGCACCGGGAGCCCGTCGCCGGTGAGCGTCTGGCCGATGGCTTTGAACACCTGATCGGCGGGCAGGCGGAGCGTGTCACCGGTGGGGGTGAGCGCGTCGTCGGTATAGGCAAACTCGATCTCGCGCACCGCGCCATTGCCATGGATCGCCACGGGCTGGGCGTTGGTCACGATCCGCACGCCCTTGGAGGCGGCGAGATCCTGTTCATAGCGGCTGGCGTTCATCCGGTCGCGGCCCCGGCGATAGACGAGCGTGACGTTGAGCGCGCCCAGAAGCTTGGCCTGCACGGCGGCATCGACCGCCGTCATGCCGCCGCCGATCACCACCACGTCGCGGCCGATAGGGAGCCCGGTGAGGTCGCTGCTCTGGCGCAGCTCGGCGATGAAATCGACCGCATCGCGCAGCCCGTCGCGGTCTTCGCCCTCAAGCCCGAGCGCGTTGACCCCGCCGAGCCCGATGCCGAGAAACACCGCGTCAAAGCCCGCGCGCAAGCTGTCGAGCGAAAGCCCGTCGCCAAGCCTCTGCCCGGTTTCGAGCGTGATGCCACCAATCTGCAAGAGCCAATCGACCTCGCGCGCGGCGAAATTATCGGTGCTCTTATAGGCGGCAATACCATATTCATTGAGCCCGCCGGGCTTGGGCCGCGCATCATAGAGCGTCACCTCATGGCCATGGAGCGCAAGCCTGTGGGCGCAGGCGAGCCCCGCAGGGCCAGCGCCCACGACGGCCACCCGGCGGCCGGTGGCTTCGGCCCGGGTGAAGGGGTGGATGTTGCGCGCCATCACCGTGTCGGTGGCATAGCGTTGCAGCCGTCCGATCTCGACCGGCTTGCCCTCGGCCACTTCGCGCACGCAGACCTCTTCGCAGAGCGTCTCGGTCGGGCAGACCCGGGCGCACATGCCGCCAAGGATGTTCTGATCGAGGATGGTCTCTGCCGCCGCCTCGGGCGTGCCGGTGGCGATCTGGCGAATAAAGAGCGGGATGTCGATGCTGGTGGGGCAGGCGGTCATACAGGGCGCGTCATGGCAGAAATAACACCGGTCGGCGGCCACCACCGCCTCATGCGGATCAAGCGGCGCATGAAGGTCGGTGAAATTCTCGGCATACTCATCCGGGGCCAGACGCGCGGCGGTGACGCCGGGGGTCAGGGGGCTTGGGCTCATGGTCTTCCTCCACTGGCTGGCTATGTTTTTTCTTTTCAGTAAAGCACAGATTGAAATTTTATCAATTGGTAAAATTATTGCGAAATCCGGTGGATGTTCTCGGGGGGCCGCGCAGGCGGCCTGCACGCGCCGCAAAAGCCCTACGCGATGCGAGGGCCATCAGAGCGGTGAACACACAAGGAAAGGTCGTTAGAGGCCGCCGTCGTGATCGAGACGCTGGCGGGCGATATGGGCGTTGCGGTCAGCCAGTTGCTGATCGCGCAGGGCCCGTTCGACAAAGCTCAGATGTGCCTCGACGGCGGCGCGGGCGGCCTCGGGGCGGCGGGCCTGCAGGGCGTCGTTGATGGCCCGGTGCTGATCAAGCAGCGAGGCGCGCGTCGTTTGTTGCTGGAACATCTTCTGACGGTTGTAGAAGACACCTTCGCGCAGCATGTCGAACATCGAGCGCATCATATGTAGCAGCACGACATTATGGCTCGCCTCGAGGATCGACAGGTGAAAGGCGGCGTCGAGTCGCGCCTCTTCAGCGGCATCGCGGCCATCCTGCGCGGCCATTCGGTCAAACGCGCTCTGGATCACCGCGAGATCGGCGTCGGAGGCCAGCCGTGCGGCGCGTTCGGCGGCCATCCCTTCGAGATCGCGGCGAAAGCTCACATAGTCGAACACCGCCTCGTCATGGTCGGAAAAGAGCCGGATGAGCGCGGGCGAAAACGCATTGCCCAGCACATCGGCCACGAAAACGCCGGCGCCGGGGCGGGTCTGCAACAGCCCCTTGCCCTGCAATTCGGCGAGCGCCTCGCGCAGTGACGGGCGCGACACGCCGAGCCGCTCGGCCAGGTCACGCTCCGAGGGCAGGCGTTCGCCGGGGCGCAGGATGCCGCGCAGGATCAAGAGCTCGATCTGGCGGGTCACCGCCGAGGAGAGCTTTTCCGGTGTGATCTTTTCGAATGGCACAGGGCCGCCCCCGATGGACGCTAGAATTGGTCAGATCATATGACCGGTGGAGCGGCGCGACAAGCCTAGCCCGCGCTGGCGCGCCATTGCGCCGATTGATCGGGCAGGAAGGCCTCGACCGCGGCGGTGGCGATCACCAGCGTTTCGCCGGTCTCGGGATTGGTCACATTCTGCCCGCCGCGCACGGCCGTGACCGTGGCGCGGCCGCGCGGCAGCCCGTCGGCCAGTGCGGCGCAGTCGAGCGCCTCGGGCTCTTGCACGCCGATGGTGACAGCGACGCGCATCTCGCTGAAATCGATGCCGGTGCTGTGAAAGATCGGCAGGGTGGAGTGGCGGATTGCATCCTCGATCGCGCGGCGGGCGGCCTTTTGGTAATCCATCCCGTGCAGATCATTGCCCATGCCCATTTCGATGATGAAACGCTGATCGCTCATGCCGAGGCCTCCGTGGCTTTTTCCATGTCGAAGCTCACCGAAATGGCGGCATTGGCGATGACCGTGGGCAGCCCGACAGGGCGCGGCACATCGAGCCCGCCTTGCACCGCGGTGACCGAAATCTGACCATAGGGAAAGACCGATTTGAGCGCCTCGCAATCGACCGCTTCGGGGTCTTGGACGGCAATCTCGACCTCAATGATCATCGCCTCTTTGGGAAAGCCGAAGAGCTCTGCCATGTTGATCGAATTGTGCCACAGCGCGTCTTTGAGCGCGCGGCGGGCGGCCTCGGTGTAATCCTGACGGCGCAGGGAAGATCCCATGCCGAATTCGGTAAGGACGCGATGTCTTGGCATGTGGGGCTCCCTGTGGTCTGGCGTGCGGTTACGGTGTTTTAGCAAGAGGAAACGGGGGGAGCGCAAGGGGGGATCGAACGAATTCTTAAGAGATGCGCGCTTAACTGGCATGATGATGCGATGGCTTGTGATCATGTTGGGATTGGTCGGCTGCGGCGGCACCGGGGACGGGCTGACGCAGGGGCCCGCGCATAGGGTGTTTGTGGCGGGCGACACGTTCGACATACGCCAGCAAGGGGTGCGGGCCGTGGCGATCCGCGTCAACAGCCGCTGGGTGCCCAATCGCGCGGCGATAGAGGGATCGGCGGCGCGGGCGATCCGGGTGGCGACGCGCTG
Organism: Roseovarius nubinhibens ISM; assembly: GCF_000152625.1. Classification (GTDB taxonomy): domain Bacteria; phylum Pseudomonadota; class Alphaproteobacteria; order Rhodobacterales; family Rhodobacteraceae; genus Roseovarius; species Roseovarius nubinhibens. The sequence goes on from NZ_CH724156.1 coordinate 2,815,987, forward strand.
TGACGTGCTGGCCATGACCGGGGATCAGGCGCTCATCCATGCGCTGCTCGATTGCGACGCGGATCAGGTGCGGCCCTTGGTGATCGGCGTGCCAGAGCGGTATTTCGATTGCGAGGCCGACTGGATCGAGGAGGAGATAGCGGATCTGACCTGTTACCCCTCGGGCTGACAGAGGCTGCGGCGGGCAGGCGTGTCGGGATCGCCAAACCCGTCGATCCGGGGCAGATCGTCGCGAATGTCGAACCAGGGCAGCCGTTCCTCGGCATGGACATGGTTTTGCGGCAGCACGGCGTCGGGCCTGTCGAGCGTCGCGATATAGAGATGGACATCACCGGGATACCATTCGGCGGTAAAGGCCATGGGCGTGCCACAGCGACCACAGAAATGGCGGGTGGCGCCCGGGGTCTTTTGATAGGTGGCGGGGGTGGTGCCGGTCCAGCGCATCTGATCCAGCTTGACCTCGAAGAAGGCGGCGACAGGGGCCGCGCAATTGCGCCGGCAACTGTCGCAATGGCAATACCCAGCCCAGCCGACGGGGCCATCTATGGCAAAGCGCACATCGCCGCAGAAGCAGCGTCCGGTCAGGCTCATGTCCGGGTCTCCAAAGTTTCCAGCGGCTCCAGAGATTTCTCCATGAAAACGCTCGTTTCATTCGGGGCATAGTCGCCAAACCGCGCGCAGCGGCGAAAGCCGTGACGTTCATAGAGCCGGATCGCGGCGTCCAAAGCCTCGCCGGTCTCGAGCCGCAGGAGCGGCAGGGCTTCGGCGCGGGCGGTGTCCTCGATCTGACGCAGGAGCGCGGCGGCGACGCCCCGGCCACGGGCCGCGGGGGAGGTGAACATCGATTTGACCTCACCATAGCCGTCGCGCAGCGCCAGCGCCCCGGTGCCGAGCACCTCCGCCCCGTCACGTGCGGCGAAAAAGCGGATGTCGGCGCCTTGGAGATCGGCAATGTCGAGCGCATAGATGTCGTCGGCGGGAAAAGTGTCGATCATCAAGCGATGGCTCGCCTCGAGCAGGGCGCGCGGACCGAGGGCGGCGGGATCGGCGGGCTCTATGATCAGCATGACAGGGCTCCTTGCAGGCAATATGGGCGGCAGATTAGTGCGCGATTTGCCGCCGGTCCATGACGAAAACGCCTGAAAAACGCCCCGGATTTCGCAATATCTTGTGGATAACTCCGCCGATTTCGCCATATGCAGGGGTTTGCCGTTGACAGACGCCAATCGCGGTCGTCAGATTGCAGGTCAGGCGGGACGCATGGGGACAGCGTCAGGCCAAAAGGTGCAACAGGGACAGGGCAGCAGGCGAAATTGCATTTTTCCAAGCTCAGACTCACCGGCTTTAAAAGCTTTGTCGATCCGACGGATCTGATCATCAATGATGGTCTCACCGGCGTCGTGGGGCCGAATGGCTGTGGCAAGTCGAACCTGCTCGAGGCGCTGCGCTGGGTGATGGGCGAGAACCGTCCGACGGCGATGCGCGGCGGCGGCATGGAAGATGTGATCTTTGCCGGGGCCAAGTCGCGCCCGGCGCGTAATTTCGCCGAAGTGGCGCTCAGCATCGACAATTCCGAGCGGCTGGCGCCTGCGGCCTTCAACGATTCCGACACGCTCGACGTGATCCGGCGCATCACCCGTGATGTGGGCAGCGCCTATCAGGTCAATGGCAAGGATGTGCGGGCGCGCGATGTGCAGATGCTCTTTGCCGATGCCTCAACCGGGGCGCATTCCCCGGCGCTTGTGCGGCAGGGGCAGATTTCCGAACTGATCAACGCCAAGCCCAAGGCGCGGCGGCGTATTCTCGAAGAAGCGGCAGGGATTTCAGGGCTTTACCAGCGGCGGCACGAGGCCGAGCTCAAGCTCAAATCGGCCGAGACCAACCTGACGCGGGTCGATGACGTGGTCGAACAGCTCGCCGGGCAATTGGCTCAGCTGGCGCGGCAGGCCCGGCAGGCGGCGCGCTATCGCAGCATCGGCGAAGAGCTGCGCCGGGCCGAAGGGATGTTGCTCTATCGGCGTTGGAAGGATGCCGATGAGGCGGTGGCGCGGGCGGCGGCAGAGCTGCGCGAGCGGGTGACCGCGGCGGCGCGGGCCGAGACCGGCGCGCGCGAGGCCACCAAAGCACGGGAGGCGGCCGAGGCGGCGCTGCCGCCGCTGCGCGAGGAAGAGGCGATTGCGGCGGCGGTTTTGCAGCGGCTGCAGGTGCAGCAGGACACGCTCAGCGATCAGGAAGCGGCGGCGCGGGACCGGATTGCCACGCTGGCGGGGCGGATCGATCAGCTGGCGCGCGATATCGAGCGCGAGGCGGCGCTCAACCGGGATGCGGGCGAGACGATCGAGCGGCTCGAATGGGAGGCGCGTGAGCTCTCCAAGGCGGGCGAGGGCCATGAGGCGCGGCTCGAGGCGGCGTCAGACGGGGCGCATGAGGCGGCCTCGGTGCTGCAAGAGCGCGAAGCGGCGCTGAGCGAGATGACCGAGGATGTGGCGCGGCTCGCGGCGCGGCACCAATCGGCACAGCGGTTCTTGCAAGATAGCCGCAAGACGCTTGAGAAGAGCGAAACAGAGGCTGACCGGGCACGAGATGCGGTTCAGGTTTCGCGGCAAGCCCTTGAAACTGCAAGCGAAGGTTTCGATGCGGCGACCACCGCCGAGGCCAAGGCGCAAGAGGCCGCGCGGGCGGCGGAGGCGGCGCTGGCGGCGGCGGATGAGGCACGGGCCGAGGCGCAGGCGCGGGAGGCGGATGCGCGGGCGGAACGGTCGGAGGCCGAAGGCGAGGTCAATGCGCTCTCGGCGGAGGTTTCGGCGCTGGCGCGGCTGGTGGATCGCGACACCGGCGAGCGCGGCCAGATCATGGACCGGCTGCAGGTCGAACAGGGGTTCGAAAAGGCGCTGGGCGCGGCGCTGGCGGATGATCTGCGGGCGCCCGAGGTCGAGGCCGATGGCGGCTCTGGCTGGTCGCTTCTGCCGGATTATCCCGAGCATCAGAGCCTGCCGGGCGGGGTGCAGCCGATCACCCATCACGTCTCGGTTCCCGATGTTCTGGCGCGGCGGCTGAGCCAGGTGGGCGTGGTCGAGGCGGTGGATGCGCCGCATCTGCAGGCCGAGCTGAAACCGGGTCAGCGGCTGGTCAGCCCGCAGGGCGATCTGTGGCGCTGGGACGGCTATCGCACCTTTGCGGAAGAGCAGCCCTCGGCGGCGGCGCTGCGGCTCGAACAGCTCAACCGGTTGGAAGAATTGAAACAAATGCTGGCCCATGCCAGTGCTAAGGCGGATGGCGCGCGGCAGGCGCATGAGACGCTCAAGACCCGTCTGGCCGATCTGACCCGGCAGGATGCCGAGGCGCGCGAGGCGCGCAAGGCGGCGGATCAGGCGCTCAATGAAGCGAACCGGGCGCTGAGCCGGACCGAGGCGGATCGCAACCTCGCGCAGTCGCGGCTCGAGGCGCTGGGGCTTGCGGTGACGCGCCATGAGGAAGAGGCGATGGCGGCGCGCAAGCAGCTGGCCGAGGCGGAGGGGGCTTTGCGCGAGCTTGGTGATCTCGACGCGGCGCGGGCCGAGGTCGAGGACGTCAAGATGACGGTCGAGGCGGCGCGGATCACGATGATCTCGCGGCGGTCGGAGCATGACGAGGTGCGGCGCGAGGGTGAGGCGCGCAAGAAACGCAGTCAGGAAGTCACCAAGGAGCTGAGCGGCTGGCGGCATCGGTTGGAGACGGCGGAGAAGCGCAGCGCCGAGCTCAACGAGCGCAAATCGGCCACCGAGGAAGAGCTCGAAGAGGCGGCGGCGACGCCGGCGAGCCTTGCGGAAATGCGCGAGGAACTGTCTGAAAAGATTGACCAATCCGAGGCGCGCAAGGCGGCGGCGGCGGATGCGTTGAGCGCCGGTGAGGGGGCGCTGCGCAAGGCGTCGGAGGCTGAGCGCGAGGCCGAGCGGGCGGCGGGTGAGGCGCGCGAGGCGCGGGCGGCGGGGCAGGCCCGTCAGGAGGCCGCCGAAGAGGCGCGGGGGCAGGCGGCGCACCGGATCGAAGAAGAGCTCGAGACCACGCCGGAGCGGCTGTTGGAGACGCTGGACGCGACCCCGGATGACATGCCCAAGGCCGAGACGCTGGAGGCGGATGTGAACCGGCTCAAGCGGCAGCGCGATGCGCTTGGCTCGGTCAATTTGCGGGCCGAAGAGGACGCGCGGGAAGTGCAGGAAGAGCATGACACGCTGGTCCGCGAAAAGACCGATCTGGAGGAGGCGATCAAGGCGCTGCGCAGCGGAATTTCGAGCCTCAACCGCGAAGGGCGCGAGCGTCTGCTCACCGCATTCGAGCAGGTGAATTCGAATTTCGCGCTTCTTTTCAAGCATTTGTTCGGCGGTGGTGAAGCGAACCTCGTGATGGTCGAGAGCGATGACCCGCTCGATGCCGGGCTCGAGATCATGTGCATGCCGCCGGGCAAGAAACTCGCCACGTTGAGCCTCATGTCGGGGGGCGAACAGACGCTGACGGCGCTGGCTCTGATCTTTGCGGTGTTCCTCGCGAACCCGGCGCCGATCTGTGTGCTGGACGAGGTGGATGCGCCGCTCGATGATGCCAATGTGGGGCGGTTCTGCGACCTGCTGGACGAGATGTGCCGCCGCACCGCGACGCGGTTCCTGATCATCACCCATAACGCGGTGACGATGAGCCGGATGGACCGGTTGTTCGGCGTCACCATGGCCGAACAGGGGGTCAGCCAGCTGGTGTCGGTGGATCTCAAGAAGGCCGAGGCGATGGTCGCCTGATTTCGGAGTTAACCCATTGAAATCGCTAAAAATGCCATGTCGGTATCGCGTCGGTATTACGACGGTAACACGACAGTGCGCATTTTCAGGAAGGGTGGCCCTGAAGGGCCGCCGTTAACCTTTACACAGAACGGGTGAAATCAGAGCTGCGCCTGCCAGAGCCGGACTTTTAGACCGCCATGGGCGACGGGCGGGCCGGGGGGCGGGAATTTGATCCCCATCGGCCGGATCAGCGAGACATCGGTGGTGACGATGCCGACGCGCCAGCCCGAGAAATCTTCGGTCAGTTTGCGGCCAAGGGCGGCGTAGAGCGCGTAGAGCATCTTCTTGTTGCCGATGCGGCCGCCATAGGGCGGGTTGATCATCACAAGACCCGGCGGGCCTTCGGGCCGTTGCAGGTCGCTCACCGAATGCTGGGTGAACTGGCACAGGTGAGAGAGGCCGGCGCGCTCGGCATTGGCGCTGGCGCCGCGAATGGCGCCGGCGTCGCGGTCGCTGCCATAGGCGCGAAAACCGGGGTCGGGCTCGGTTGCCTCGGGGGTGATGCGGCGGCGGAAGGCGGCATAGGCCTCGGCGTCGAAGCCCGCGAGATCCTCGAAGGCAAAGCGGCGGGTCGCGCCGGGCAGGAGACCGGCGGCGATGGAGGCCGCTTCGAGCGGGAAGGTGCCCGAGCCGCACATCGGGTCGAGCAGCGGTTCGCGCCCGTCAAAGCCGCAGTCGCGCAAGAAGAGCGCCGCCATGCTTTCGCGCATCGCGGCCTTGCCGACGAATTCCTTGTAGCCGCGTTTGTGCAGCGGCTCGCCCGAGCTGTCGAGCGAGACGGTGCAGAGATCATCCTCGATGCGGATCATCAGGCGCAGCGTCGCCTCGGCGTCGATCGGCACGCCAAGGGTTTCGGTGATGGCGGTTTCGACCCGTTGGACGGCGGCCCCGGCGTGGTAGATCTTGGAGCGTTTGCAGGTGGCCTCGACCTTGATCGGCACGTCGGGGCGCAGGTAGAGATCCCACGGGAAGCGGCGGGCGCGTTTGTCGAGCTGGGCCACATGCATGGCGCGGAAGGAGCCGAGGCGGACCAGCACCCGGCCCGCGCCGCGCAGCATGAGATTGGCGCGCCAGACCTCGGACCAATCGCCATTGGCCGCGACGCCGCCGGGTTCGGCGATGGCATCGGCAAAGCCCAGGGCGCGGGCCTCGGCCTCGAGCGTGGGTTCAAGGCCGGGAGGGGCGGCGAAGAAGAGCCTCTGCGGCGTGCCATCGGCCATGGGGGCGACGGGCGCGGGCTCGGCTGGGGAGGGCTGGGCGGGGGCGGGCTGGGCCGGTTTCGGCTGTTTCGCCGGTTTGGGTTTGGATTTCGCCTGCGACGCCGGGTATTTGCTGCCGCGCGCTTTGGGGGCGGGCTTGGCGTGGTTTTGGTCCGGTTTCTGGTCAGGCTTGCGGTCAGGTTTGCCGGTCGGCTTGGCGTCCGCCTTGGGCTTGGCCGCAGGGCTGTCGGAGCGCTCGGTGCTCTGCGCCGGGCGCGGCGGTTTGCTCACCCGCCGCCCGGGGTTGGCGAGCGGGTTGGCTTTGCGCTTGGGGCTGTCGGGGGTGCCAGTGGAGCCAGAGCCAGTGGGGCCAGAACCGGTGGGGCCAGCGCCCGCCGGGCCGCGCCGTTTCTGGCGCGGTTTGCGGGGCGTGTCGCCAGCGCGGGTTTGGTCGCGGCGGTTCTGGTCGGGGCGGCCGGGCCGGTCGGGCATCGGATCAGAGCCGGTTCAGCAGCGCGCGGGTCGGCCAGGCATCAGCGGGCAGGCCCAGCTTTTGCTGCACGTCCTGCACGGCGGCGCGGGTGCCTGCGCCCAGGATGCCGTCGATCTTGCCCACGTCATAGCCGCGCTGGGCGAGCTTGGCTTGCAGCTCTTTCATCTGGGCGCTCGAGAGGCCGGGATCGGGGTTTCCGGCGTCAAAGACCGGCGCGCCTTGCAGCCGGTTGGCGAAATAGGCGGCGGTGAGCACATAGGTAAAGCTCTGATTCCACTCGAAGAACACGCGGAAGTTCGGGTAGGCGATGAAGGCCGGGCCGCCGCGCCCTTGCGGCAGCAGGATCGAGGCGGGCAGGTTTGTGGCGAGCTGACCATGGCGCGGGCGCACGCCCTGCGCGGCCCAGACGGAGGCGGGTTTCGTGGTGCGCAGCCCGGTCTCGGCCCAGTTCATATTGGCGGGCAGCGTCACCTCTTGCAGCCACGGCTCGCCCTTGCGCCAGCCGAGATGGGCGAGCATCTTGCCGCCCGACATGAGCGCATCGGCGGCGGAGGTCTTGAGCGAGACATGGCCATCGCCATCGCCATCGACGCCATTGTCGATGATGTCTTGCGGCAGCATCTGCACCATGCCGATTTCGCCCGCCCAGGCGCCGGTGGTCTTGGTCGGGCTGAAATCGCCGCGTTCATAGAGTTTCAGCGCGGCAAAGACCTGGGGCCGGAAGAGTTCGGGCCGGCGGCAATCATGCGAGAGCGTCACCAGCGCGTTCAAAGTGTTGATATTGCCTTGGAAGCCGCCGAAATCCGTCTCGAAGGCCCAGAAGGCCAGAAGCACGCCGCGATCGACGCCATAGGTCGCCTCGATCCGGTCGAAGAGCCGGTCATAGGATTGCGCCTTGGCGCGCCCGGTGTTGAGCCGGTTGGCCGAGATCAGGTGGCGGGCAAATTCGGTGAAATCCTTCTGAAACACGCCTTGTTGGCGGTCGGCTTTGAGCACCGCCTGATCCTGACGGGCGGAGGCAAAGAAGCCGTTGACCGTGGCGGGGGCATGGCCGCGGGCGATGGCCTCGGATTTGAGGCCTTGGACGAAACTTGCAAAGCTGCCGCCGCATTGCTGGGCCGAGGCCATCGAGCCGAACGTCAGCCCGGCGGCGGTGAGAAGAGAGAGAAAACGCATGGGATCACCTTGTCTAGCACAGGGGGGTCTGAAACCGGGTCTCGGTCGGGTCGTCTGTTAGCGGGCAACCTAGTGCGCGGGTCACCCCAAGACAACCGCGGCCAGCGCCAGAGCGCCGGTGAGCACCGCCCAGACCCGCCACAGGGCGCGGGCGCAATCGGTGATGCTCTGGGCCTCGGGGGTGCGATTGCCGTCCGGGTGGACGAAGGGATAGTCCTGCATCTTGCCGCCATAGCTGCGCGGGCCGGAGAGGGCGATGCCGATGGCGCGGGCCATGGCGGCCTCGGGCCAGCCGGCGTTGGGCGAGCGGTGACGGCGGGCCTCGTCGCGGATCGCGGCCCATTGGCCGAGCTGGCCATGGGTGAGCGCGATGAGCAGCGCGGTGAGCCGGGCGGGCGCGAGGTTGAGCAGATCGTCAAAGCGGGCGGCGGCCCAGCCGAAGGCCTCGTGGCGCGGGGTGCGGTGGCCGATCATGCTGTCGGCGGTGTTGGTGATCTTGTAGACCAGAAGCCCCGGCAGGCCGGCGATGAGGAACCAGAAGGCGGGGGCGATGAGCCCGTCGGAGAAATTCTCGGCCCCGGATTCCACCGCGGCGCGGATGATGGCCGGGTCGTCCATCGCGGCAGTGTCGCGGCCGACGATCATCGCCACGGCGCGGCGGCCGTCCCCGGTCGAGGTGCGCAGGCCCCGGACCACCGCCATCAGGTGATCGATGAGCGAGCGATGGGCGAGCAGGATCGCGGCGAGGATCAGCTCGACCAGCGGGCCAAGGAGGCTCAGGAGCCAGCCAAGGAGCCACGCGCCCAAGACCATGAGCGCCAAGGCGAGCAGGCCCTTGAGGCGTCTCGCTGTGCCATGGTTGAGCCGGGTGTCGAGTGTGCTCACCACCCGCCCCATGAGCACCGCCGGATGCGGCAGCCGCGACCAGAGCGCGCGCGGCTCGCCCAATAGGGCATCGAGGAGGAGCGCGAGGGGCAGCAGGCAGAGCGTGCTCATGACAGGACCCCGGCGGGGGCGTCAGCGGGCAGATCGGCAGGCAGATCGGCAGGCAGATCGGCAAGGGCTGTGGCGATCCGGTCCCAGCCGTCCTCTGGCGGCAGGCCCAGCCGCAACCAGCGCGGCGCATAGGGAAAGGCACGGCTCCAGATATGGTGGCGGGCCAGATGCTCTTGCCAGTGCTGGGCCTCCGAGACCTCGTAGAGCCGGAAGAGATCGGTGCCGCCAAGCCCCACAGCGCCCGCGCCCTGCATCAGCCCATCGAGCCGCGCCGCATCGCGGGCGAGCCGGGTGCGCGTCGCCTCGGCCCAGGCCTGATCCGAGAGCGCCGCGGTGGCAATCGCCAGCCCCGGACCCGAGACCGGCCAAGGGCCGATGAGCTCGGCCAGACGCGCGGTGAGATGGCGCGGCCCGATGGCAAAGCCGAGCCGCAGCCCGGCCAGCCCCCAGAACTTGCCAAAGCTCTTGAGCACGAGGTGATCGCCCTCGGGCAGATGCGGCAAGAGCGAGCGTTCGGGCGCGATGTCGCAGAAACTCTCATCCACCACCATGCGCGGCGCGTCGAGCATCTCGACCCCGTGCCAGGTGCCGGTGGGATTGTTGGGATGGACGATGACCCGCAGATCGGGTCGGTCCTCGGCCAGGGTGTCTTCGGTCAGGGTCCAGCCATGGGCCTCAAGGCTCGCACCATGTTCATTATAGGTGGGGGCGGGCACATGGGCGCGGCCGCCCGTCTGCGCCGACCCGAGCTCGGGCCAGAGCGCCGGAATGCGGGCGATGAGCGCCGAGGCGCCGGGCGCTGCGACGAGGCCCAGCGCGTCTGGCACCTGCCAGAGCGCGCGCGCCGCCGCCAGCAACCCCTCCATCGCGCCGGCATCGGGCAGCGCAGTCCAGGCGTCATGGGGCAGCGGGCCGACGGGGTAGGGCGTCGGGTTGATCCCGGTCGACAGATCGAGCCAGCCGCGCCGGTCGCCACCATGGCGCGCGATGGCGGCATCGAGCCCGCCGCCGTGATCGCGCGGGGTCTGAACGGGCAGGGGCGTGGTGGCATCGGGCATGGCGGCTCTCCTTGCCGCTATTGAGCCGATTCTCGGCGCATAAACAAGTCGCGGATGCGGCATCGGCCTCTGCGTCAGCAGGGCGGATTAGGGTTTTGCGCAAATTTGATCTATCGTCGCGCGCAAGGGAACGAGTGAATGAATGTTTTGCTAGTGCAATCGGATCCGCAGCTGGCCAGCCTTTGGGCCGGGCATCTGGCGGAAGAAGGGGTCAGCGCCGCGATGGCGCGCGGCCAGCGCGAGGCGGTTCGGCTCTTGCAGACGCAGGGTTTTGCGGCGGTGGTGCTTGACCTTGACCTCGAAGAGGGCTGTGCCCTCGCGGTGGCTGATCTCATCGCCTATCGCTGGCCGAGCCTGCCCATCCTCTTCGTGACGGGCAGGGCGATGTTTGCCGATGGCTCGATCTTTGCGGTGAACGCCAATGCCCGCGCCTATCTGCAGCGCGATGTGGCGCCCTCGGACCTCACAACCTTGGTGATGTATTTCGGCGGCTACTGGGCCTGAGCGCGGGGCTGACCCTCGCTTGCGGCAGTCAGGCGCTCGCGGTCATGCGGGGCGGTGAAATCCGGATCGGGGTTGATCGGGATGATCCGATGCGGGTTCACCGTGTCATGGCTGTAGTGGTAGTGGCGCACGATATGGTCGAAATTCACCGTCTCGGCCACGCCCGGCCATTGGTAGAGCTCGCGCAGATAGGCCCAGAGCGCCGGATAGTCGGTGATCCGCGCCCGGTTGCATTTGAAATGGGTGTGATAGACCAGATCAAAGCGGATGAGCGTGGTGAAGAGCCGCCAGTCGGCCTCGGTGATCCGTGTCCCCATCAGATAGCGCCTGTGACTCAGCCGCTCTTCGAGCCAGTCGAGCGTGTCGAAAAGCGGATGCACGGCGGCATCATAGGCCTCTTGGCTGGTGGCAAACCCAGCCTTGTAGACGCCATTGTTGAGCGTGTCATAGATGCGGTCATTCACCGGCGCGATCTCGGCGCGCAGATCCTCGGGCCAGTAATCGTCGCGATTGCCGGTGAGTGCGTCAAAGGCCCCGTTGAACATGCGGATGATCTCGGCGCTCTCGTTTGACACGATGGTGTCGCGCTCGCGGTCCCAGAGCAGCGGCACGGTGACCCGGCCGGAAATACCGGGATCGGCCCGGGTGTAGAGATCGCGCAGATAGGGCAGGCCATAGAGTGTGTCACCGGTGGCGCCGGGATAATCCGCGCGAAATTCCCAGCCTTCGCCCAGCATGTCGGGATGCACCACCGAGACGCCGATATGATCCTCGAGGCCCTTGAGGGCGCGAAAGATTAGCGCCCGATGCGCCCAGGGGCAGGCAAGCGAGACATAGAGATGATAGCGCCCGGATTGCGCGGCAAAGCCGCCCTCGCCCGAGGGCCCCGGCGCGCCGTCGGGGGTGATCCAGTTGCGAAACCGCGCGCTGTCGCGCTTGAACGCGCCGCCGGTGGCGGAGGTGTCATACCAGCTGTCGCGCCAGATGCCGTCAACGAGTTTGCCCATGGGATCGGTCCTTTGGTTCTGTGGTCAGCCTGTCTTTGTCTGCCCCAAGACCTAACGCACCCGCGGGCACAGACCAGTGCCGCGCCCGCGCAGCGAGGGTGCAAAGATGCACAGGACCCACGGTCACAAGAATTGTCCCATCGGTTAACTTGACTTTCACATCAGGCTGTTATGTCCTTGAGTGTAACACACCGCGATTGGGGAAACGCGCGGGAGGGGAGACTGCCATGACCGATTATCTGACGCCCGAAATCAAGGCTGGGCTGGACCGCGCGCGCGAGCTTGCTGAACGCAAATCCTCGCGGCTGCGGCTGCATTCCGGCGAAGAGATCTACCGCGTGCTGCGCGCCTGGGACGGCGGTTTTGCGCTCGACCGCGAGAGCACACCGCGGCTGCGCGGCCTCGTTGATCTCTATGATGGCAGCCGCCACCTGTCGCATTGCCTGATCGTCGCCTCCTCGGAAGAGGGTGGCGAGCTGCATGTGGAATATAAGCGGATGACCGAGGCGCGTTCTACGCCGCCGCTCGATTTCGCCCGCCCTGACGATGCGCCGGCGGGGCTCTTGCCGCGCCACTGATCGCCGCGCCCTTTGGCAGTCCGGCTCTCTGACAGATCGGCCCGCCTCAGGCGGGGCGGTTGCTCGTCTGCGGGGCGAGTGCCTCTTTCTGGTCCCAAATACCCAAATCCCGCCAGTCGCCCGAGGGACAGGCCCCGAGGCGTGTCGCAATAAGTCGGGCGCTATCCCCGGCAGCTCAGGGCCGGATCACCACGCGGGTGCCAATTGGGGTGACGCGCCACAATTCCTCGATCTCCGCATTGGTCAGCGCGATACAGCCCGCTGTCCAGTCGCCCTTGCGGCGCAGGATGTCGGGCAGCTTGTTGGGCTGGCCGTGAAAGAAGATATCGCCGCCCGGTGATACGCCCTGGGCGGCGGCGCGGGCGCGGTCTTCGGCCCGGGGGTAATTGATGCCGAGCGACAGGTGGAACTGGCTCTGGTCATTGCGCCGATCGATGCGGAACTCGCCCTCGGGCGTCTTGCCATCGCCTTCGATCTGCTTGTCGCCCTCTGGCGCAAAGCCCAGCGCCACCTCGTAGCTGCGCAGCGCTTCGCCCTCGCGGTAGACGGTCATCCGGCGCTCGGATTTGTCGAGCTCGATCAGGTCGATCGTGCCGGTGAGCGGCGGCAGCGGCGCGGGCGGCGGCGGTGGCGCGATGCTCACGCTGCGCCACAGCGCCACGCCGATCAGCACGACCAGCATCAGCGCCGTCAGGCGGATGAGCCGCCGCCGCCAGGGATGCCGCGCCGCCATCCGCCTATTGCAGATCGCCAAAGGCCGTCTGCATCCGGCGCACCGCCTCTTCGACCCGCACCCGCGGCGTGGCGATGTTGAACCGCAGGAAGCTCTCGCCGCCCTTGCCGAAGGTGGCGCCATGGTTGGGGGCGATCTGGGCGTCTTGCTGCACGCGGCGGATCACCTCGGCAGGGGCCATGCCGGTGTCGGCGAAATCGATCCATGTCAGATAGGTGGCCTCGAGCGACATCGGCTTGACCCCGGGGATCTGCGCCAGACCCTCCTCAAAGATCCGCCGGTTGCCATCGAGATAGGGCACCAGCGCATCGACCCATTCGGCCCCCTCGGGCGAATAGGCGGCTTCGGCCATCACCAGCCCGAAGGAATTGGGCGATTTGCCCATCGCCGCCAGATGCGCTGTCAGCCGCGCGCGCAGGGTCTCGTCGGGGACGATGACATTGCCGGTATGGCTGCCCGCGATGTTGAAGGTCTTGGTGGTCGCCGTCATCATGATGAGCCGGTCGAGGATCGTCTCATCGGCGAGCGGCATCGGGATATGGCTGTGACCCGGCATCACCAGATCGTGGTGGATCTCGTCCGAGATCAGCAAGAGATCGTGACGGCGGGCAAATTCCGCCACGCCGCGCAGCTCGTCGCGGGTCCAGACCCGGCCGCCGGGATTGTGCGGCGAGCACAGGATGAGCATCTTTTCGCGGCCCGTCATCTGCGCGTCCCAGGCGTCGAAATCCATCTCATAGCGCCCGTCGCGCCGCGCCAATTCGCATTCCACCACCTCGCGCCCGCCGGCCCGGATGACCCGCGCAAAGGCGTGATAGACCGGCGTCATCAACACCACCCCATCGCCCGGCTCGGTCAGCGCGTCGAGACAGAAGGCCACGCCATTGACCAGCCCATGGGTGGTCAGGATCGCCTTGGGATCGACCGTCCAGCCATGGCGCGTCTGCATCCACCAGCAGATCGCCTCGCGATAGCTCTGATCCTCGCCGTAATAGCCGTAGACCCCGTGATCGAGCATGTTTTGCAGCGCGTCCTGCACCACAGAAGGCGGCCGGAAATCCATATCGGCGACCCACATCGCCAGGCCGGTATCGGGAGACACACCATAGATCTTTTCCATACTGTCCCATTTGCTCGAATGGGTGTTGCGGCGGTCGATCAACTCGTCAAAATTCATGCGCTGGCTCCGTGTGACAGGCGGGGGGATTTGCGGCTGTGAAGCTAACGCTTTGCGGGCGAGGTGCAAGGGCGTTGCGAAGCCATGCATGATCGCTTAAGTGAAGCGCCATGAAACGCCCTATTCTGATCCATCCCGACCCGCGCCTGAAAAAGGTCTGTGCCCCGCTTGACGACATCAGCGACGCGGTGCGCGCGCTGGCCGATGACATGCTCGAAACCATGTATGACGCGCCGGGCATTGGGTTGGCCGGGCCGCAGATCGGCGTCATGGACCGGATCATCGTGATGGATTGCGAGAAAGACGAAGGCGTCGATCCCGCGCCCCTCGTCATGGTGAACCCCGAGGTGATCGCCAGTTCAGACACGCTCAACACCTATGAGGAAGGCTGTCTCTCGATCCCCGATCAATTCGCCGAGGTGACGCGGCCCAAGGAGGTCGAAGTGCGCTGGCTCGGGCTTGATGGCGAAGAGCATAGCCGCGGCTTTGACGGGCTCTGGGCCACCTGCGTGCAGCATGAGATCGACCATCTCGATGGCAAGCTTTTCATCGATTATCTCGGCACGATGAAGCGACAGCTCATCACCCGTAAGATGGTCAAGCTCAAGCGCGAATTGGCGCGGGCCTGAGCCATGCCGCGCCCCTGTATCCCCTGGCCCGACAAACGCCTGCGGACGCCGGCCGAGGATGTGGCCGCGATCACCGATGAGACCTGCGCCCTCTGGGACGAGATGATCGCGGTAATGGAGGCGATGCCCGGGGTCGGTCTGGCGGCCGTGCAACTGGGCGAGATGCATCGCCTCGCGGTGGTCGATGCCAGCTCTGAGCGCGGCCAGGCGGTGCGCATGGCCAATCCCGAGGTCCTCCATGCCAGCGCCCAGCTGCGCGAACATGAAGAGGCGAGCCCCAACCTGCCCGGCGTCTCGGCCAAGATCTCGCGCCCGCGGGCCGTCACCGTGCGGTTCCTGAACCAAGAGGGTGAGATCGAAGAGCGCGATTTCGTCGGGCTCTGGGCCACCTCGGTGCAACACCAGATCGACCATCTGGCGGGGCGGATGTATTTCGACCGGCTGAGCAAGGTCAAACGCGACATGCTCTTGCGCCGGGCCCGCAAGCTGGGGGCCGGCTGATGCGGGTGGTCTTCATGGGCACGCCGGACTTCTCGGTGCCGGTGCTGCAGGCGCTGCAGGACGCGGGCCACGAGATCGCCGCCGTCTATTGCCAGCCGCCGCGCCCGGCGGGCCGGGGCAAGAAACTCCGCCCGAGCCCGGTGCAGGCCCGCGCCGAAGAGCTGGGCCTTTTGGTGCGCCACCCCGAGAGCCTCAAGACCCCCGAGGCGCAGGATGAGTTCGCCGCGCTGGGGGCGGATGTGGCGGTGGTCGTGGCCTATGGGCTTCTCTTGCCGCGGGCCATTCTCGACGCGCCGGCCAAGGGCTGTCTCAACATCCATGCCTCGCTCTTGCCGCGCTGGCGCGGGGCCGCGCCCATCCACCGGGCGATCATGGCGGGCGATGCCGAGACCGGGATTTGCATCATGCAGATGGAAGAGGGGCTCGACACCGGGCCGGTCCTGCTGCGCCGTGCGACGCCGATCGGCCCGCGCGAGACCACCGGGCAATTGCATGACCGGCTGAGTGTCATGGGGGCCGAGCTGATCATCGACGCGCTGGGGCAGCTGGATGAGCTCACCCCCGAGCCACAACCCGAGGCGGGCGTCACCTATGCCGCCAAGATCGACAAGGCCGAGGCGCGGATCGACTGGGGCTGGCGCGCCGCCGAGGTGGACCGCACCATTCGCGGGCTGAGCCCCTTTCCGGGCGCCTGGGTCGAGGTCGCGGGCGAGCGGATCAAGCTTCTGGCCTCGGAACAGGCCGAGGGCTGTGGCGCGCCGGGCGAGGTGCTCGACGACGGGCTGCGTGTGGCCTGCGGTCAGGGGGCGGTACGGCTTTTGCGCTTGCAACGGGCCGGGCGCGGGGCGCAGGATGCGCCGGAATTCCTGCGCGGCCTGACCCTGCCGCGTGGCAGCCGTCTGGGCTGATCCAGACCTAGAAAAGGACGCGCCCATGTTTCCCATGTTGATCGGTACGGTGGTGATTGCGGGCATTGTCGGCTATCTCAGCGAGAAATCCGGCTTTACCCGCAATGGCATCGTGCAGAGCATCATCATCTGCGTGGGCGGGGCATTTTTGTTTTACTTCGTGCGGATCATGTTCGGCATCCGCTTTGGCGCGCCGGGGGTGGATGCGATCCTGTCCTCAGTGGGCGCGCTGATCATCGTGCCGACCCATTGGCGGGGCCGCGGCAAACGCTGATCCGGCGCTCATTCTGGTTCCAAATACCCAAAATCTCTGGCTTGCCTACGCGCGTGGCGGGCGCGAGCGATAGACCGGGATGCGCCAGCCAAAGACCATCGAGCCTGCGCGCAGCGCCAGCGTGGTGAGCGCGGCCGCGCCCAGCGCCAAAAGCCCATCGGCCATATGCTCGGTCATGAGCGCCGCCACCAGCGCCCCGGCAAAGGCCGCGGTCACATAGAGCTCGCCCTGTTTGAGCACCAAGGGCACTTCGCCCACCACCACATCGCGCATCAGACCGCCGAGACAGCCGGTGGCCATGCCCATCAGCACCACCACCACGGTCGACTGCCCCAGTTCGAGCGCGAGACCGGCCCCGGCAGGGACCGCCACGGCGAGCGCGAAGGCGTCGAGCCACAAGAGCCAGCGATAGCGGCTTTCCACCAGATGCGCGGTGAAGAAGATCAGCACCGCCGCCGCGCAGGCGATGAGGATATAGGTCGGGTTGGCGATCCAGAAGATCGGGTTGCGGTCCAGAAGCAGGTCGCGCAGCGTGCCGCCGCCAACCCCGGTGAGCGCCGCGAGAAAGGCAAAGCCCACGATGTCGAGCTGGGCGCGGCTCGCCACCAGCGCGCCGGTCAGGGCAAAGATCGCGACCGAGCCGTAATCCAGAAGCGCCAGCGCGGTCATTTGGCGGCTTTCGGTTTGTAGGGCGCCATGCCCTCGCGGGCGAGCTCGTCCGCGCGTTCGTTCTCTGGGTGGCCGGCATGGCCCTTGACCCATTCCCAGGTGACCTTGTGCCGGGCCTGCGCCGCGTCGAGACGCTGCCAAAGCTCGACGTTTTTCACGGGTTTCTTGGCCGAGGTTTTCCAGCCGTTTTTCTTCCAGCCGAAGATCCAGCCGGTGACCCCGTTTTTGACGTATTGGCTGTCGGTGACGATGGTGATGGTGCTCGGCTTTTCCAGCGTCTCGAGCGCAGTGATGGCGGCCATGAGCTCCATCTGGTTGTTGGTGGTCAGCGCCTCGCCGCCGCTCAGCTCGCGCTGTTTGATCACCTCTGCGCCACGCTTGGCCTGCATCAGCACGCCCCAGCCGCCCGGGCCGGGATTGCCGGAACAGGCCCCATCGGTATAGGCCACGAGATCAACCATGGGCGGTCACGATCACGAAAGTGTCGGCGGCGCCGGGCCGGTCGTGGCGGTTGCCCCGGCGGCTGCGGAGGGCGGTAAAGCCTGCGGCTTGGGTCAGGTCGGTCAAATCGGCCTCGCTGTAGTAAGTGACATAGCGCCCGAGGGCGTCGCGGCCTGCGTCATGGCCCAGTTTCATGCCGAGATGCAACATGCCTTTGGGGCGGAGCGCGCGGTGGATGCGCTGGAGCGCCTCGGGCAGGGCGGCGCGGGGCAGGTGCAGCAGGCTGAAATTGGCCCAGATGCCATCATAGGCGGCCCGCGCCTCGAGTTTTTCTGCGCCCATCTCCATCACGGCGAGCCCGGTGCGGGCGCGGGCCAGCGCGGCCATCTCGGGGCAGGGGTCGCAGGCGCTGACCTCGTGACCCATCTGCCTGAAATGCGCGGCCCAGGTGCCGGGGCCGCAGCCGAGATCCAAGAGCCGGGCGCGGATCGGCAGCGGCGCGAGAAAGGCCGCGATGTCGGGGCTGTAATCGGGCTCTGGGGCCAGGGGCGTGCCCTGCGCATAGTCGCGGGCGGCGCGGGCATAGACAGCCAGTGTCGCTGCGTCAGCCATGGGCCGCGATGGTGACCCAAGGTGCGACAGTGCCGTCGAGCCCGGTGTCCTTGCCCCGGCGCGAGGCGGTGGGGGTAAAGCCCGCTGCGCGCAGGAGCCCGGAAAGCTCGTCCTCGGTGTAATAGGTATAGCGTCGGCCCAGCGCGTCGCGGGCCTCGCCGTGGCCGGTCTTCATACCGATATGAAAGAGCCCGCCGGGGCGCAGCGCGCGGCGCAGCGCCGCCAGATGGCGCGGCATTTCGGCGCGCGGCGCGTGGAGCAGCGAGAAATTGGCCCAGATCGCGTCATAGGCGGCAACCTCGTCGATGTCGTCGAACGTGGCGAGCCGGGCGGTGACGCCGGGATGCGCGCCGGCCAGCTTGACCATTTCGGGCGCGGCGTCGGTGGCGGTGACGCGGTGACCGGCGGCGGCCATATGGGCGGCGGCAGCACCCGGGCCGCAGCCCAGATCGAGCACGTCAGAGCCTGCGGACAGCGTCTTGAGGAACCGCGCGAGATCGGGATCAATTTTGCTGCGGGCGGTCAGGTCGCGGTATTCGGCGGCCTTGCGGTCATAGACCGAGAGGGTTTCGGCATCGGGGCCGGTGCTCTGGTCCGGGTCGCTCATGCCGGTTCGCGCAGCACGCGGGGCACTTTGAAATGCACGCTTTCCTTGGCGGTCTCCACCTGTTCGATGGTCACGTCATAGCGGGCCTGAAGGGCGGCGATCACCTCATCCACCAGCACCTCGGGGGCCGAGGCCCCGGCGGTCACGCCGATCGAGGCGATGCCGTCCAGCGCCCGCCAGTCGATGTCATCGGCGCGTTGCACGAGCTGCGAATAGGCGCAGCCGGATTTCGCGCCGACCTCGACCAGACGCCGCGAGTTCGAGGAATTGGGCGCGCCCACCACGAGCATCGCCTGCGCATGGGCGGCGATGGCCTTGACCGCCTCTTGGCGGTTGGTGGTGGCGTAGCAGATGTCTTCTTTATGGGGTCCCTGGATCGCCGGGAAGCGCGCCTGCAGCGCGGCGACGATGCCGGCGGTGTCATCGACCGAGAGCGTGGTCTGGGTGACATAGGCAAGTTTCTCGGGATCGGTGACCGGCACTTTGGCCACATCATCGACCGTCTCGACCAAAAGCACCGCGCCTTCAGGGAGCTGGCCCATGGTGCCGATGGTTTCGGGGTGGCCGGCATGGCCGATCATGATGATCTGCAGCCCGTTCTCGTGATGGCGCTCGGCCTCGATATGGACCTTGGAGACCAGCGGGCAGGTGGCGTCGACATAGATCATTTCGCGGCGCGCCGCCTCGGCGGGGACGGATTTCGGCACGCCATGGGCCGAGAAGATGACCGGACGGTCGTCGGGGCAATCCTCGAGCTCTTCGACAAAGACCGCGCCTTTGGCGCGCAGATCGTCCACCACATATTTGTTGTGCACGATCTCGTGGCGCACATAGACCGGTGCCCCCCATTTCTCGAGCGCAATCTCGACGATCTTGATGGCGCGGTCGACACCGGCGCAAAAGCCGCGCGGCGCGGCGAGATAGAGGGTAAGGGGCGGTTTGGTCATGGTCTCTCCTGCTTGGGCAGAGAGGTAAGGGCTTGGCGCCAGTCTGTCCAGAGGGGCCGGTCTGTCCAGAGGGGCCGGTCTGTCCAGAGGGGCTGGGCCTGAGGGGGCCAGCCGAGCCATGCCTCGCCAGAGTGGGGTGGACGGGGCAGGAGAGGCGGAGACGGCAGATGTGAAACGGGGCGCTGGATGCGCCCCGTTCAGATCTTATTCGCTGCGGTCGGCGGGGCCGCGGGGCCCGTCGCCATCATTGTCGCGCGGCGGGCGCCCGATCACATCCTTGAGATCGTCGAGCTCGATGAAATTATCGGCCTGACGACGCAGCTCGTCGGAGATCATCGGGGGCTGGCTACGGATCGTGGACACGACCGAGACGCGCACGCCTTGACGTTGCAGGCTCTCGACGAGAGGGCGGAAATCGCCATCGCCAGAGAACAGAACGATATGGTCCACATGCGGGGCCAGCTCCATGGCGTCGACGGCAAGTTCGATATCCATGTTGCCCTTGACCTTACGTCGACCCTGGCTGTCGGTGTATTCCTTGGCCGGTTTGGTGACCATGGAAAACCCGTTGTAATGCAGCCAGTCGACCAGCGGTCGAATTGGCGAATACTCATCATTTTCCAGCAGGGCGGTGTAGTAAAACGCGCGCAACAGCTTGCCACGGCGCATAAACTCGGAACGCAGTAGTTTGTAATCGATGTCGAAACCCAACGCCTTGCCTGCGGCGTATAGGTTGGACCCATCGATGAACAGCGCGAGCCGTTCGTCCTTGTAAAACATCAAAAATTCCTTTCGAATGGTCGAAAACCGGTGTTGATGCCCCTTGGTTTGAGAGTGGATTTCAGGGCTCCGGTTTAGCGCACCAACTTAACTATAGGCCATGGCGCGGTAAAGAGTAGCATTGGGTTTCCTAAAGAAAGTACAGGATATTGGATAAAAAACTACAATCCTCTACAGGAGCCTCTTCGGCAGCCCTTTCTGGGGCCTCTTCGGTCGCCTCTTCTGCGGCCTCTTGCCTGGTGGCTTTGGGGGGTAATCTCTCGTCGAGTGTGGGAGCTCCGCAAGAGACGCTGTCGGCGGCGCTCGAGCGGCTCGAGGCGCTGGGCCTGCGGGTGGCGGCGGTGAGCCGGTTTTACCACACGCCGTGTTTCCCGGCCGGGGCAGGGCCCGATTACGTCAACGCGGCCGCCGCGCTCGAGACCGGTCTGGGGGCCGAGGAGATCTTGGCCAAGCTGCATCAGGTCGAGGCAGAGTTCGGCCGAGAGCGCGAGACGCGGTGGGGGCGGCGGACGCTCGATCTCGATCTCGTGGCGCGCGGCAATGAGGTGCTGCCCAACCGCGAGCGGTATCTGCATTGGCAGGCTTTGTCGCCCGATCTGCAGGCGCAGGCGGCGCCCGATGAGCTCATCCTGCCGCATCCGCGCATTCAGGATCGGGGCTTTGTTCTGGTGCCTCTTTTGGACGTGGCGCCGGGCTGGGTGCATCCGGTCCTTGGGCTCAGCGTGCGGGAGATGGTAGAACGCCTGCCGCAGGCGGCGCGCGACGAGGTGGTGCCGCTATGATTCGGTGCTTGTAAATCCCCCGGCGAGGGCGTAAATAGCACGTTCCGATAGCCCCTTTGACTTTGGAGGTCGTATGGCCCGCGTTACGACAGAAGATTGCGTTGACAAGGTTCCGAACCGGTTTGACCTGGTGATGCTCGCCGCCCATCGGGCGCGCGAAATCTCGGCCGGCTCGCCGCTGACCGTGGACCGTGACAACGACAAGAACCCGGTCGTGGCCCTGCGCGAGATCGCCGATGAGACGCAAAGCGCCGAAGAGCTGCGCGAGCGTCTGATCGAATCGAACCAGACCGAAATCGAGGTTGACGAGCCGGAAGAAGATTCCATGGCTCTGCTGATGGGCGGTGAGGCAGACAAGCCGCAAGAGGATGACATGTCCGAAGAGAAACTGCTTCGGGCTCTGATGGAAGCTCAAGGCCAAGGCTGATCCAGCCTTGGGGCTGTGCAGGGTGACAGGTAGATGATTCCCGTTGAAGACCTGATCACCCTGATTCACGCCTACAACCCAAAATCCGACGAAAAGCTTATCCGCGCGGCCTATGAATACGGCCGCGCGATGCATGAGGGCCAGTTCCGCCATTCCGGCGAGCCCTATTTCAGCCACCCGGTCGCGGTGGCGGCGATCCTGGCGAGCCAGCGGCTCGATGATGCGACGATCATCACCGCGCTGTTGCATGACACGATCGAGGACACCCGCGCCTCTTACAGCTCGATCGAGGAACAGTTCGGCCGCCATATCGCCGATCTGGTGGATGGGGTGACCAAGCTCACCAATCTGCAGCTCGCCAGTTCCGAGACCAAACAGGCCGAGAATTTCCGCAAGCTGTTCATGGCGATGTCCAAGGACATGCGGGTGATCCTCGTCAAGCTCGCCGACCGGCTGCACAATATGCGCACGATCAAGGCGATGCGGGCCGAGAAGCAGCTGCAAAAGGCGCGCGAGACGATGGACATCTTTGCGCCGCTGGCCGGGCGCATGGGGATGCAATGGATGCGCGAAGAGCTGGAGGATCTGGCCTTTCGCGTCATCAACCCCGAGGCGCGGGCGTCGATCATGCGGCGGTTCATCACGCTGCAGAAGGAATCGGGCGATGTGATCGAGCGGATCACCGGCGATATGCGCCATGAGCTCGACGCGGCGGGGATCGAGGCCGAGGTGTTCGGGCGCGCCAAGAAACCCTATTCGATCTGGCGCAAGATGCGCGAGAAGGAGATCGGGTTTTCGCGGCTGAGCGACATCTATGGCTTTCGCGTGATCACGACGAACGAGCCGGATTGCTACGGCGTGCTCGGCGCGATCCATCAGCGTTGGCGGGCGGTGCCGGGGCGGTTCAAGGATTACATCAGCCAGCCCAAGTCGAACGGCTATCGCTCGATCCACACCACCGTGTCGGGGCGCGACGGCAAGCGGGTCGAGGTGCAGATCCGCACCCGTCAGATGCATGACGTGGCCGAGAGCGGCGTGGCGGCGCATTGGTCCTATCGCGACGGGGTGCGCAGCGAGAACCCCTTTGCCGTCGATCCGGCGAAATGGATCAGCTCGCTCACCGAGCAGTTTGACGCCGAGGAAGATCACGAGGATTTTCTCGAGGCGGTCAAGCTCGAGATGTATGCTGACAAGGTGTTCTGCTTTACCCCCAAGGGCGATGTGGTGAAGCTGCCGCGGGGCGCGACGCCCATTGATTTCGCCTATGCGATCCACACAAGGATCGGCAATGCCTGTGTCGGCGCCAAGATCGACGGGATGCGGGTGCCGCTCTGGACCCGGATCAAGAACGGGCAATCGGTCGATGTGATCACCGCCGATGGCCAGATGCCGCAGGCGACATGGCTCGACATTGCGAGCACCGGCA
Source organism: Roseovarius nubinhibens ISM (assembly GCF_000152625.1). Taxonomy (GTDB): domain Bacteria; phylum Pseudomonadota; class Alphaproteobacteria; order Rhodobacterales; family Rhodobacteraceae; genus Roseovarius; species Roseovarius nubinhibens. The sequence continues at coordinate 2,838,722 of NZ_CH724156.1, forward strand.
AGGCGAAATCCGCCATTCGCCGGGCGCTGCGGGCGCAGGACCGGGACCGGTTCATAAAGCTCGGGCGCGAGCTTGCCCGGGCGGCGTTCGAACATGTCGGCAAGAAGGCCACCGACAAGGCGCTCGAAACGGCGGCGCGGCGGCTGCGGCTTGGCGATGTGGACACGCTTTTGGCGCGGTTGGGCAGTGCCGAGCTGTCGGCGCGGGCGGTGCTCAACACGGTCTATCCCGAGCTGGTGCAGCGCGATGGCGATGAGATTGGCCGCGATCTGGCGGTGATCGGGCTCAGCGCCGGGCAGCAGTTCGAGCGCGCCCGCTGTTGCCAGCCGCTGCCCGGTGAACGGATCATCGGCATCACCTATCGCGGCAAGGGCGTGGTGGTGCATACGATCGACTGCGAGGCGCTGGTCGCCTTCGAGGAACAGCCCGACCGCTGGCTCGATCTGCATTGGCAGGAGGGCACGCACCCGGCGATCTATGACGTGGCCATTGATGTGACCATCGGCAATGACGCGGGCGTGTTGGGCCATGTTTGCACCTTGATCGGCGAGCTGAAGGCCAATATCTCGAACCTGACGATCTTTGACCGCAAACCGGATTTCTATCGGATGCTCGTCGATGTGGAGATGCGCGACGCCGAGCATTTGCATAGTCTCATCAGTGCGCTAGAAGCCGAAAGTGATGTGGCGGCGGTGGAACGTCATCGGGATGTGACGCAGGCAGGCAGCCTGGGTCTGGAACGCCAGGAGCCTTCGGTTGGTCTTCAAACGGAGAAATAAGCAGAGCCTCTTGCAAAAGCTCGGCGGGCTGGTCTGGCCGCGCGGGGGCTGGGGCCGCGCGATCCGTTACATCAACCACCGCCTGCGCCGTCTGCCCGACCCGCCGCATCGCATCGCGCGGGGCATTTTCGCGGGCGTTCTGGTGACATTCACGCCGTTCTTCGGGCTACATTTCTTTCTCGCGGCGATTGTCGCCTGGCTGATCCGCGGCAATCTCATCGCGGCGCTGCTGGCGACCTTTGTGGGCAACCCGCCGACCTTTATCATCATTGCCGCCGTGTCGCTCGAGACCGGGCATTTCATCTTGGGCCGTCCGCCCCCGGGCGAGGTCGACGAGGGCATGTTTCAGCTTTTCTGGCATGCGACGCGGAGCCTCTTTCACAACATCTACGTGCTCTTTGCCGGGGGCGAGGTCTATTGGGCGCCCTTGCTGCATTTCTATCACGAGGTGTTTCTGCCCTATCTGGTGGGTGGCATCATTCCCGGTACGGTCTGCGCCTTCGCGGCCTATTACTTCTCGCTGCCGGTGATCCAGGCCTATCAGAACCGCCGCAAGGGGCGGATCAAGGCCAAGCTCGCCGAGCTCAAGGAAAAGGCGGCGGCGAAAAAGGCCGAAAAGGCGGCGCGGCCCGAGGCCAGCGCGGCCCGGGTGGACCGCCCCGCCGACAAGCGCGACTGAGCCGGCAAAGCGGTCTGTAACATCCTGCGAGGGGTACAATTTCGCGATTCAGTATGCCGGGGAAACCCGTTAGGCTGCGCCCGACTCGTTGCTGCCGGAGGGATGACATGCAAGCCGACAACCATCTGCGCCTGGGCGTGAATATCGACCATGTGGCCACCATCCGCAACGCGCGCGGCGGGGCCTATCCCGATCCGGTGCGGGCGGCGAAACTGGCCGAAGAGGCCGGGGCCGATGGCATCACGGCGCATCTGCGCGAGGACCGGCGGCATATTCTCGACGCCGATATCGATGGGCTGATGGAGGCGCTCACTGTGCCGCTCAACTTTGAGATGGCGGCGACGGATGAGATGCAGGCGATTGCCCTGCGCCACAAACCCCATGCGGTCTGCATCGTGCCGGAAAAGCGCGAGGAACGGACCACTGAAGGCGGGCTCGAAGTGGCGCGCGAGGAAAACAAGCTCGCCCATTTCATCGCGCCGCTGCGCGAGGCGGGCTGTCGGGTGTCGATTTTCATCGCCGCCGACCGCGCCCAGATCGAGGCCGCGCATCGCATCGGCGCCGAGGTGATCGAGCTGCACACCGGGGCCTATTGCGACTATCACGCCGAGGGCGATTTTGCCGCCCGCGACCGCGAATTGGTGGCGCTGACCGAGATGGCGACCTTTGCCCATTCGCTCGGTCTCGAAGTGCATGCGGGCCATGGGCTCACCTATGACACGGTGGCGCCGATTGCGGCGCTGCCGGAGGTGCGCGAGCTCAACATCGGGCATTTCCTCATCGGCGAGGCGATCTTTCGCGGGCTGACCCCGGCGATTGCCGAGATGCGCGCCGCGATGGATGCGGCGCGGAGCTGAGCGCCGATGATCCTCGGCATCGGCACCGATCTGGCCAATATCGACCGTATCGCGGGCACGCTCGAGCGGTTCGGCGACCGGTTTCGCAATCGTGTCTTTACCGAGACCGAGCAGCGCAAGGCCGAAGCGCGGGCCGATACGGCGGGGACCTATGCCAAACGCTGGGCCGCCAAGGAGGCCTGTTCCAAGGCGCTTGGCACCGGGCTGCGCATGGGGATTGCGTGGAAGGACATGGCGGTCAGCAACCTGCGCACCGGTCAGCCGGTGATGGAGGTGACGGGCTGGGCCGCGGAGCGTCTGCGCGACATGACGCCGCCGGGCCATGAGGCGATCATTCACGTCACCCTGACCGATGATCACCCTTGGGCGCAGGCCTTTGTCGTCATCGAAGCGCGGCCCGTTGCCCCGGACGCCGCAGGGGCGGTTCCCACCGCTTGACTTAGCCCGCCTTGGCCCGCATGTAGCGCACAGGCAAGCAGGATCGGAGAGCAGCATGGCCGAAGATGCCAAGAAGGACGCCAAGAAAAAGGGCGGTATCTGGGAAACTGTCAAAACGGTGTTCTGGGCGCTGTTCATCGCGGGGATTTTCCGCACCGTGTTCTTTCAGCCCTTCTGGATCCCGTCGGGGTCGATGAAGGACACGCTGCTCGTCGGTGATTTTCTCTTCGTCAACAAGATGGCCTATGGCTATTCCTACGCCTCCTGTCCGACCATTCGCATCGGCGCGATCGGGCTCAATGTCGATGCCAAGGATATCTGTGGCTGGCTGGGCGATGACGACAGCCGTCTTCTCGGCTCCGAGCCGGAGCGCGGCGATATCGTGGTGTTCCGCCATCCTGTCACCGGCCTCGATTTCATCAAGCGGGTGATCGGCCTGCCGGGCGACACGGTGCAGGTCAAGGGCGGCGTGCTCTACCTCAATGGCGAGGAAGTGCCGCAGGAGCCGGCCGGGACCTTTGTCGAAGAATATGAGCCGCAAGGGCCGCTCGGCTCGCGTCCGCGCTGTGAAAACGGCGCCGTGGGGCAGGGCGCCGATTGCCTCAAATCGCGTTTCCGCGAGACCCTGCCAGAGGGCCGCAGCTACAACATTCTCAACATCGCGACGCAGCGGTCGGACAACACCAATGTCTTTACCGTGCCCGAGGGGCATTTCTTCTTCCTCGGCGACAACCGCGACAACTCGACCGACTCGCGCTTTCCGCAGGCGGTGGGTGGCGTTGGCTTTGTCCCCTATGGCAATCTGATCGGCCGCGCCGGCTCTGTGACCTTCTCTTCCGGGGGGAGCTCGATGCTGCAGTTCTGGACCTGGCGCAAGGATCGGTTCTTCAAGGGGCTCGAGTGAAGCTATCGGCCGAGATAAAGGCCTTTGCCGCACGGCTGGGGCATGAGTTTCAGACGCCTGCGCTTCTGGTGCAGGCGCTGACCCATTCGTCGATGTCGACGCCCAATCGCGACGACAATCAGCGGCTCGAGTTTCTGGGCGACCGGGTGCTGGGGCTGGTGATGTCCGAGGCGCTGCTTGAGCATGACCGAAAGGCCGCCGAAGGCACGCTCGCGCCGCGGTTCAATGCGCTGGTGCGCAAGGAAACCTGTGCCGATGTGGCGCGGCAGATCGATCTTGGCGCGGTGCTCAAGCTGGGGCGGTCCGAGATGCTCTCGGGCGGGCGGCGCAAGCAGGCGCTTTTGGGCGATGCGATGGAGGCGGTGATCGCCGCCGTCTATCTCGATGCCGGGTTCGAGACGGCGCGCACCGTGGTGCTCGCCCTCTGGGGCGACCGGATCACCCGGGTCGAGGCGGATGCGCGCGACGCCAAGACCGCCTTGCAGGAATGGGCGCAGGCGCGGGGGCTCGCGCCGCCACGCTATGAGGAAGTGGCCCGCAGCGGCCCCGATCATGCGCCCGAGTTCACCATCGTGGCGCGGCTCGAGACCGGCGAAGAGGCGGCATCGAAAGCTGGATCGAAACGGCAGGCCGAACAGGCCGCGGCCAAGGCGCTCTTGTCCGAGGTCGATAAGGGCTGAGCCAGCCCGCCGTCTGTTGCGCGCAAAATCCCCCCGTAGCGTCGCGTCTGGTCATGGCGCGTCAATTGGAGTAGGGGAAGCCATCGCAACAGGAAACACGAGACCATGAGCACACGCGCCGGATTCATTGCCCTCATCGGAGAGCCCAACGCGGGCAAGTCGACCCTGCTCAACCGCATGGTGGGCGCCAAGGTGTCGATCGTGACCCATAAGGTGCAGACGACCCGGGCGCGTATCCGTGGCGTGGCGCTCGAAGGCGAGGCGCAGCTGGTGTTTGTCGACACGCCGGGTCTCTTCAAACCGCGCCGCCGGCTTGATCGCGCCATGGTCGCGGCGGCCTGGGGCGGGGCCTCGGATGCCGATGTCGTGGTGCTTTTGATCGAGGCGCATCGCGGGCTCACCGAAGGGGTGGAGCGCATCCTCGAAGGGCTTGGCGATGTGACGCGCGGCCGTCCCGTGGCGCTCGCGATCAACAAGATCGACCGGGTGAAATCCGAAGAGCTTTTGGCGCTGACCGAAAAGATGAACACCCGCCATGAGTTCGTGGAAACCTTCATGATTTCCGCCGAGCGAGGCCATGGCGTCGACGATCTGCGCAAATGGCTCGCAGAGCAGCTGCCCGAGGGGCCGTGGCTCTATCCCGAGGATCAGATCGCCGATCTGCCGATGCGCATGATTGCCGCCGAGATCACCCGCGAAAAGCTCACCCTGCGGCTGCATCAGGAATTGCCCTATCAGCTCACCGTCGAGACCGAGAGCTGGGAAGAGCGCAAGGATGGTACGGCGCGAATCGACCAGGTCATCTATGTGAGCCGTGATGGCCACAAGGGGATCGTTCTCGGCCATAAGGGCGAGACGATGAAGGCGATCAGCAAGGCGGCGCGCGAGGAGCTCGAAGAGTTTCTGGGCCGCCGCGTGCATCTCTTTACCCAAGTGAAAGTGCGTCCCAACTGGCTCGACGAGGCCGAGCGCTATTCCGAGATGGGGCTGGAGTTCAAGGACGGCAATTGATGGCGCGTCTGACCACAAGGTTCTGGGTCGACGCCTATCTGGCGCGGTTGCGGTTTCAGGATATTCCGGCCTTTGTGACGCGCCATGGCGATGATCTGGCGGGCGCAGTTCTGGTCAAGCTCAACACGCTCGACGGCCAGGCCCGGGCCTGGCACCGGATGTTCGACCCGCTGGCCGACACCCGCCGCTGGGAGGTCCTGGCCGAGGGCGAAGAGGCCACGGTCGACGCGGCGATCGGACGTCAGAGCGGGTTTGACCCCGATATCTGGGTGATCGAGCTCGAAGACCGGGCCGGGCGGCATCTGCTCGATGAGCCGGGGCTCGACAGCTAGGCGCGGCGGGCGCATGGACAGGGCGGCGCGGGCAGCCTATTCAGGTGCGGTGACACGGATATTTCCCCCTTTGCGCGCCACGCGCCAGATGCCCTGTGACACCGGGCGCGCGGCCTGTTGCCGAGGGGCGCGGGCATGATCGAATGGCGCGATCGCGGGCTGTTGCTGGCGGTGCGGCCGCATGGCGAGACGTCGGTGATCATCGACGTGCTGACCCAAGATCATGGGCGTTATGCCGGGGTGGTGCGGGGCGGCACGTCGCGCAAGCTGCGCCCGGTGCTGCAGCCGGGGGCCGAGCTCGACCTCGTGTGGCGGGCGCGGCTCGACAGCCATATGGGGGCCTTTACCGTCGAGCCGATCCGCGCCAGCCTGGCGGTGGGGCTAGGCGTGCGGCAGGCGTTGGCAGGGCTCAATGCGGTGACGGCGATGCTGCGCTTTGCGCTGGCCGAGCGCGAGGCGCATGGGCCGCTCTTTGAGCGCAGTCTCGGGCTTTTGGAGATGATCGGCGAGGCCGAGCTCTGGCCGCTGGCCTATCTGCATTGGGAAATGGCGCTCTTGGACGAGCTGGGATTTGGCCTCGATCTGAGCACTTGTGCGGTGCTGGGGCGCGAGGCCAATGACCTCAGTTTTGTGTCGCCGCGCACCGGGCGGGCAGTGTCGCGCAAGGGGGCGGGGGAGTGGGCTGACCGGCTCTTGCCGCTGCCCAATTGCCTTTTGGAAATTGCGCCCGCGCCGGCCGAGGATCTGGTGCAAGGCTTTGCCGTCACGGGACATTTCCTGAGCCAGCATCTGGCCGGAGAGATGCAGGGCAAGCCCTTGCCCGATGCGCGGCAGCGGCTGATTGATCTGGTGGCGCGGCAGGCGGCAGAGCCTAGCGCAGGGCGAGGATCAGATCCACAAGCGAGCTGATCGCGCTGTCGGCGCGCTCGGGCGTGTCGAGCGCCGCCAGCCCCTGCATCGCGGCGCGCAGCACATGAGCCATGTCGGGATTGGTGACGCCGATGGCATGGAGATGCGCGGTGATCCGGCCGAGCCGGGCCGCGTCGACGCGGCCGGTGGCCTCGGCGGCGGGCGGGTAGCTCAGCGCCCAGGCGCGCATCGCCCCCTCCATCAGCCGACCCGCGTTGATCCCCTGCGCCAGATGCAGCAGGGCTGCGGCGGGCGTCGGACGGGTTTCGGCCTCGAGCAGGGCCTGCAGCGCGGTCTCTTCCCAACCGGCGATAAGCGCCTGTTGGAACTGCGGCAGGTCGCGGAAATGCCAGTAGAACGAGCCCTTGGTGGTGCCGATCTGACGCGCCAGCGCCTCGGCGCGGAGCGCGGCGGGGCCGGTGGTGGCCAAGGCCTCGCGCCCGGCCATGAGCCAGTCATTTCGGGTCAGACGGGTGGCGCGGGCGGTGGTCATGGCACTGGCTTAGCCGGGGCGGGGACCCCGATCAAGAGGGCGAATTGGCGCAGTCTTGGTTGCGGCCTATTAACCGGCCAATCTGCGCCGTTCGATCAGGTGAAACCGGCCCATGTCATCCTCGCCCGCAAGGCTCAGCGCGTCGAGCGTGAGCCTCTCCGGCAGGAGCGGCAGGAGATGGGTGGTGAGGATTTCTTCGGCCTTTTCAATGTCCTGACGCGAGAGTTTTTCGGTCAGGGTGATGTGAAAGCGAAATCCTTCCATCACGTAAGGATAGCCCCAGCGGGTGAGATTGGCCTCTTGGTCAGGGCTGAGCCCTGCGGCGCGGCGGCGGGCGAGCTCGTCATCCGAGGCGGGGGCGCGGAACCGATCAAAGGCGCGGACGATGCCTGCGGCGGCGTCGGTGAGGGCGGCGGGCTGTGGCGCGGGCATGAGGGCGAGGAACCGGCCCAGACGGGTGAGCGATGGCGTGCCGATCTCGACCGGGCGGGTCGTGTCGCAATAGTGCTGAAACGCCTCTGTCAGCTGCGCAAAATCTTCGCCCTGCGCTAGCCGGAACGGTGGCTTGAGCGTCGCGTGCAGCCCGTAGCGGCGCGGCGTGTCGGTCCAGCCATGGGGGTCGATGTCGAGCCCCTCGGGCGGCGCGACGGGGGCGCCTTGGGTCATGTCCCAGCCCAGCCAGCGGGTCGCCCAATGCGACCAGCCAGCCTCGGCGGGGGTGTAGTAGAGAGCGTAACGGCGATAGGTCATGGGGAGGTTTTGGCATGTTTCGCGGCCCGCGCCAATCCATGCTTTGACCCGCGCCGCGACACGGTCCATAAACAGGGAAAGCGAGACCCGTCCCAGAGGAGAAAACCCATGTCCGACAAGTATTTATTCGCCCCCGAGCCGCAGGCCAGCGTGGCTGTCAAAGGCCGGGACGAGCGGTTCCCGGTGCGGCGGATTTTCTGTGTCGGGCGCAACTATGCGGCCCATGCGGCGGAGATGGGCAATGAGGTCGATCGCGAGGCGCCGTTCTATTTCACCAAGAGCCCGCATGGTCTCTGTCCGTCCGGGGCGGAGATCGCCTATCCCTCGGGCACCGAGGATTGCCATCACGAGATGGAATTCGTGGTGGCCCTGGGCGGCGATATAGCCCCCGGAGAGGGCGCGGCGGGCATGGCGCAGATCGTCGGCTATGGCTGTGGCATCGACCTCACGCGGCGTGATTTGCAGGGTCAGGCCAAGGACAAGCGGCGGCCCTGGGATCTTGGCAAAGACTTTGAAAACGCAGCGATAATGGGCGTTCTGACCGAGGCGGCAGAGTTCGGCGAGATCGGCGATCAGGTGATCACGCTCGATCTCGACGGGGTGCGGGTGCAGGAGGCGACGCTGGCCGAGATGGTGCATAGCGTGCCCGAGGTGCTGAGCCATCTGTCGCGGTTTTACCGGCTGGGCGCGGGCGATCTCATCTATACCGGCACGCCGGCGGGGGTCGGTCCGGTCAAGCCCGGATCGCATCTGCTGGGGCGGATCGACGGGCTGGAGCCGGTCGAGCTGCGCATCAAGGCTTGAGCCGTTAATCTCTTGGGGATCAGGGCGTTTCGGGCCGAAATGGCCTGTCGGCAGCACGTCGGTATTGCGTCGGTAAAGCGACGGTGCTGAGGAGCGCCTGTTTTGCCGCGCGCAAACTGTTAACGGGGCGTGCGTCCGCCGCCGGGCTCTGCTATGGCAGCGGCGACAAGAGCACCGATTAGATCAGCACAGAGGATCACCGTCATGAGCACCGAAAAACGTATCGTCCTGTCGAGCGATCACGCGGCCATCGAGCTGCGTCAGGCCGTGGCGGAACATGCCAAGAGCCTCGGCTGGGAGGTCGAGGATATCGGCCCCATCAGCCCCGAGAGCACCCATTACCCGAAGCACGGCAAGGCGGCGGCGCGCAAGGTCGCGTCGGGCGACTGTGCTCTTGGGATCATTCTCTGTGGCACGGGGCAGGGCATCATGATGGCCGCGAACAAGGTCAAGGGCATCCGCTGTGGTGTGGCGAGCGACACGTTCTCGGCCAAGATGATCCGTCAGCACAATGACGCCAACATGCTTTCGATCGGGGCGCGGGTCGTGGGCGAGGGGCTGGCGCTCGAGATCGTCGAGGCGTTCCTCGGCGCCGAGTTCGAAGGCGGCCGCCATGGCACGCGGGTCGACATGATCAAGGCGATCGAAGGGTAAGAGGGCGCCGGGCAGGGGCGGCGCTTACGCCCCTGCGGATCTGGTGGCCTGGGGAGTGTCCGCTGGGAGTGTCCTCTGAGGGCCTAGCCGGTGGCAGACCCGTGATGGATCAGCTGCGATACTCGGGGTTTTTAAACCCGAAACGCGCGCCCGCATCCCATGCCTTGCGATCATTTCCCTGATTGGGATAGCCGCCCGCATCCTTGAGCATGCGCGTCAGGTGGATCAGGTTCCACGTCATGATCGTGGTGTTTCGCTGGGTAAATTCATTGTCAAAGCCAACCCTGCTGCCGTCCTCTTTTTCGTCGCCATAGGAGGGCCCCGGGCCCGCTTCGCCGATCCAGCCGCAATCGGCCTGAGGCGGGATGGTAAAGCCGAGGTGGTTCATGGCGTAGCCAATGGTCATGGCCGCGTGTTTGATGCCGTCTTCATTGCCGGTGATGACGCAGCCTGCTGTTTTTCCGTAGAAAATTGACTGACCCTTGTCATTCAACTGGCCCGACATTCCATAAAGCCTCTCGATCAGGACCCGGCAGACCGATGATTCCTCGCCGAGCCAGAGGGGCGATCCGATGACCAGAATATCCGCAGCCTTGACCTTGTCCCAGACGAGTGGCCAGTCGTCCCTGTCCCAGCCATGTTCAGTCATGTCCGGGTAAATGCCGGGCGGGATGTGATGGCTGAGCATGTGCACGTGGTCCACCGAGATGCCCTGTTGGGTCATGATGGCGGCCGAGGCGTTCAAGAGCAGTTTGGTGTGGCTCTCACTGGGCGCGCGTTTGAGCGTGGTGTTGATGAATAGCGCCCTGAGGTCAGAATGGTTTGTCATCTGATGTCTGCTCCTTCGCTTGGCTAGGCTAGAGGTAGCGCCGAGCCGCGTGAAAGCCACTGCATTGGGCAATCGTAAGATTAGGACGGGGCGGGGCGGTGTCGAGGTGAGCTGCGCAGCGGCGTGCCGGGGTACGGCGTTCCAACGGTGCAGGATGCCACTTTATTGCCGCCTGAGCTGGAGGCCCTCGCCATGTCGCGCTGGGCTGAGCCAAATCGCCGTGCCCTGGGACGGCACGGCGATGCGCGGCGGGCGTGCCGCCCTTGTCCCGCGCGGGGGGCGGCAGCGGTCCTTGGCTAGGCGGGGAGGTGAAGGCCTATTTCCAGAAATGCGACGCTCGAGGTGCCGAGGGTCAGGCCCGGCCAGAGGAGGAGCCTTTAGGCGGTATTCCACCTTTTCGCGCCTTCTTTATTGTTTCAGCTTTCCCAGCCTGTGTGGGGCCAAGGGTGTTCGGTCTCGTCTGACCCCTTGGTGCCGGTCCGGCGCTCGCCCGGCGGCGGCCATGGTCCGGTTTGTTCCGGGCGGGGCGTGACGTTCTTTACGCTGCTGCGGAAATTGACAATTATCGCCTTCTGCCGGATACACACTACACGGTTGAGAAGGACATTCATATTGTCGCCCGGTTGGCCGGTATCCCCTTGGCGGGATGCCGGGGTGCCGATCACGCGACCTGACCACGCTGATTGCCGGCCTCGGCCTCGCCCTATTGGACGAGGCTGTGAGGCGTCGAAAAACGGGCCTCGTCTTCCTTTAACTCTGGAGACACAGATGGTACAGAATATCTACGACAATCCCGAATTCTTTGCTGGCTATAGCCAGCTTCCCCGTCAGGTTGGCGGCTTGGATCATGCGCCGGAATGGCCCGCCATTCGGGCGATGTTGCCCGGGCTGAGCGGCGCGCGCGTGGCGGACCTTGGCTGCGGCTTTGGCTGGGCGTCACGTTGGTTTCGCGCGCAGGGGGCGGCCTCGGTGCTTGGCCTCGATCTGTCGCAGAACATGATCGACCGGGCGCGGGCCGACACCCACGATAGGGCGATCACCTACCGCATTGCCGATCTTGACGCGCTGGACTTGCCGTCAGAGGCGTTCGATCTGGTCTATAGCGCGCTCACGTTTCATTATGTGCCGGATTTCGCGCGGCTGATCCGGGTGATCCATGCGGCTTTGGTGCCGGGGGGGGATATGGTCTTTACCATCGAGCATCCGATCTTCATGGCGGCCAGACATCCGCAGTGGATAGAGGATGAGGACGGCACCAAGACCTGGCCGGTCAATGGCTATTCCCGTGAGGGCGAGCGCCGCACTGATTGGTTTGCCAAGGGCGTGCTCAAGCATCACCGGACCTTGGCGACGACGATCAACACGCTGATCGGCGCCGGGTTTGCGCTGCGCCGGTTGGAGGAATTCGCGCCCACGGCGGCGCAGATCGCGGCGATGCCGGCGCTGGAGGAAGAACTGGAGCGGCCGATGATGGCGTTGATCGCAGCGCAGAAGGTCTGATGGCTGCGTGCGGGCGCGCGCCGGACCGGGGGGCGGCGCGGCTTCGCTCTGTGCAGGGCAGTTTATGTCTGCCGCAAATCGTGAGGTCTGGTTGGTCCGGGACTGTTGCCAGAGCGCCGGCCCGTGGGGCCGGTCCGGCGCGCGCCCGGCGGCGGCCCTGGGACGGCACGGCGATGCGCGGCGGGCGTGCCGCCCTTGACCCGCGCGCGGCGGGCGGCGGGGAGCGCCGTCAAAAATGAAAGCGGGCGGTGCGCCTCCACTCGCACCGCCCGCGTCCTCCCTACCTCGTGGGCCCCAAGAGCCGCGCGCCGCTAGCCGAGCAGGCGGCGGGCGATGACCTGGGCCTGAATTTCGGCGGCACCTTCGAAAATATTGAGGATGCGCGCATCGCAGAGGATGCGGCTGATCTTGTATTCCATGGCAAAGCCATTGCCGCCGTGGATCTGCAAGCCGTTGTCGGCGCAGGCCCAGGCGACGCGGGCGCCGAGGAGTTTCGCCATGCCGGCCTCGAGATCGCAGCGCTTGTCATGGTCTTTCTGCCAGGCGCTGTAATAGGTGAGCTGACGCGCGACCATGATCTCGACCGCCATCATCGCGAGCTTGCCCGAGACGCGGGGAAACTCGATCAGGGATTTGCCGAATTGCTTGCGGTCCTGGGCATATTGCATCGCCACATCGAGCGCGGCCTGAGCGACGCCGACGGCGCGGGCGGCGGTCTGAATGCGGGCGGCCTCAAACGTCTGCATGAGCTGTTTGAAGCCCTTGCCCTCTTCGCCGCCGAGCAGGTTGTCGCCCTTGACGTGGAAATTGTCGAAGCTGAGTTCGTATTCCTTCATGCCGCGATAGCCGAGCACTTCGATCTCTGTGCCGCTCATGCCCGGGGTGGGGAAGGGGGCCTCGTCGGTGCCGGGGGTTTTCTCGGCGAGGAACATCGACAGGCCGCGGTGATCGGTGGTGTCGGGATCGGTGCGCGCCAGCAGGGTCATGACCTGGGTGCGGGCGGCATGGGTGATCCAGGTCTTGTTGCCGGTGATCTTCCAGTCGCCGTTCTCGTCGCGGCTGGCGCGGGTGCGCAGCGAGCCGAGATCGGAGCCGGTGTTCGGTTCGGTAAAGACGGCCGTGGGCAGGATTTCGGCGCTGGCGAGTTTCGGCAGCCAGTGCTCCTTTTGCGCGTCGGTGCCGCCGCAGAGGATGAGCTCGGCGGCGATCTCGGAGCGGGTGCCGAGGCTGCCGACGCCGATATAGCCACGGCTCAGTTCTTCGGAGACCACGACCATCGACGCCTTGGAGAGGCCAAAGCCGCCGTATTCCTCGGGGATGGTGAGGCCAAAGACGCCCATTTCGGCCAGCTCTTCGATGATCTCCATCGGGATGAGCTCGTCCTTGAGGTGCCAGTCATGGGCGTGGGGTTCGACCTTTTCCACGGCAAAGCGGCGGAACTGTTCGCGGATCATCTCGAGCTCGTCATCGAGCCCGGTGCGGCCGACGGTGATCTCGGCGCTGCGCTCCTGCATGAGCTCGACGAGACGGGTCCGGGCGGATTGGCTGTTGCCGCGCGCCATGAGGGTCTGGACGGCGTCGGATTGAAAGCCCGAGAGCACGTCCCAGCCGAGGCCGAGATCGGCGAGCCGGGTCACCTCGGCCTGGTTCATCGGGATGCCGCCGGCGATCTGGTGGAGATATTCGCCAAAGGCGATCTGGTGGATCAGCGCCTCGACCTCGCCGAACGTGCCGGCCTCGGTCAGCCGGTCGGCCCAGGCCTGCATCTGGCGCAGCGCCTCGACATAGGTGGCGAGCCAGGCGAGCCCATGGGCGGCGGTCTGGTTGGCCTCGATGGCGGAGTTGGAGACGCGGCCATCCACGGTCACCAGGCCGCGCAGCGCCTCGGTGGCGGCGTCGAGCACCTGTTCGGCGGCGGGCACGGCCTGCCGGGTGAGATCGCAGAGCTTGTCCAGAAGCGGGGCGTTTCCAGTCATAACGTCTTGTCCATCATGCGCCATTTGATCCATCCTCCAGCCAGCGATCGCAATTGTCGGGGCAGACATAGCTATTTCGCAAGTGCAGCGCAACTATTTTGCAGATGCGAGATGGTTTTTTGATCGAAAATTACGCGACGGATTTTGAGGCGCGGCGAAAAACGGAAGGCGGGCAGGCAGATGGAAGAGATGACGGGGCTTGCGCCGGGGCTGGTCGCCTTGGCGTTGGGCGTGGGGTTTCTGGCGGGGCTGCTCAAGGGCTGTATCGGCTTTGGCCTGCCGACGGTGATGATCGCCGGGCTGAGCCTCATCGTGGCGCCGGATGTGGCTCTGGCGGCGCTGGCGCTGCCGGCGCTCGTTTCCAACGGCTGGCAGGCGCTGCGTGGCGGCACGGCGGCGGCCTGGGCGAGCCTGCGGCGGTTTCGGGTCTTTCTGCTGGCGGGGTTCGTGATGATGGTGATCTCGGCGCAATTCGTGCCCTATCTGCCGCCGCGCCTCATGCTGCTCTTGATCGGGGTGCCGATCTTTCTCTTTGCCGGGTTTGCCCTCATGGGGCGGCATCTGCCGATCCCGGCGGACCCGAGCCAGCGGGTGCAGGGCACGGTGGGCGCGGTGTCGGGTGTCATCGGCGGGGTGACGGGGATGTGGGGGCCGCCGACGGTGGCGCTGCTCACGGCGATGGGGACGGAAAAGGGCGACCAACTCCGCATCCAAGGGGTGATCTATGGGCTGGGGGCGGTGACGCTTGTCGGGTCGCATCTGGTGTCGGGTGTGCTCAACGCGCAGACGGTGCCCTTGTCGCTGGCGATGATCCCGCCGGCGCTGGCGGGGATGTGGGCCGGGTTTCGCATTCACGACCGGCTCGACCAGCGGCAGTTTCAGCGGCTGACCCATGTCGCGCTGTTGATCGCCGGGGGGCTTTTGCTGGGCCGGGGGATTGGCCTCTTTTGAGCCGACGGGCGACCGAATCAAGCGTCGGTCACACGGGGCGTGCCGCAGAGCGGCGGAGCCAAAATTCCGTGCCGCTGCGCAGCAATTCGGCAAAGAGCCGCCATGAGAGCGCGGAATCCGCCATTTCTGCTGCTGGATAAAGATTTTGTTTTACCAAGGAACTAGCTATAGTTTCGGATAAGCCAATGAGAGCTAAACATTTATGTGACCGGGGGGAAACCGATGATCCGATCGGAACTGATTCAAAAAATCGCCGATGAGAACCCACATCTTTTCCAAAGGGACGTCGAGAAAATCGTCAACACGATCTTTAATGAAATCACCGATGCGATGGCCAAGGGCAACCGGGTCGAGCTGCGCGGTTTCGGGGCCTTTTCTGTCAAGAAACGGGATGCCCGCAAGGGACGGAACCCGCGCACCGGCGAGACGGTTGAGGTCGAGGAAAAGCACGTGCCGTTCTTCAAGACCGGCAAGCTGCTGCGTGATCGGCTCAACGGGAACGGGTAAATGCGCTATATTCGCTACGCTTGTATCGCCATCTTTGGGGTGGCGCTGATCGTCATCGCCCTCGCCAACCGGCAGATGGTGACGGTCAAGATGCTGCCGTCGGAGCTCAACAGCGTGGCGGCGCTCAACCCCGGCTATGAAGTGCCGCTCTTCGTGGTGATGTTCGGCGGCATTCTGGCGGGGCTCGTTCTCGGGTTCCTGTGGGAATATATCCGCGAGCACAAGGAACGGGCCGCCGCTGCACGTCAGGCACGCGAGCTCGACCAGCTGCGGGCCGAGCTTCGGCGTCTCAAGACCGAGCCGCGCAAACAGGGCGATGAGGTTCTGGCGCTGCTCGACAAGGCCAGCTAAGGACGGCCAGCTAAAGACGGCCAGTTGAGGATGGCCAACGAAAAAGGCCAGCGAAGGAAGGCCAGCTAGGGCACCATGGCACAGGATATTCGCGTCAAGATTTGCGGGCTGACACGGCCCGGCGATGTCGATGCGGCCGTGGCCGCTGGCGCGGGCTATGTGGGCTTTGTCTTTTTCCAAAAATCACCGCGCAATGTGGATGTCGCCACCGCCCGGGCGCTGGCCCTGCGGGTGCCGCCGGGGGTGGCCAAGGTGGCGCTCGTGGTCGATGCGGAGGATCAGCGCCTGCGCGAGATCGTGGAGGCCGTGCCGCTCGACATGCTGCAGCTCCATGGGGCGGAGAGCTCGGAGCGTGTGCGCGAGGTCAAGGCGCGGTTCGGCCTGCCGGTGATGAAGGCGCTGGGCATCTCGGAGGCGGAGGATCTCGACCGGGCGGCGCGCTATGCCGGGGCGGCGGATCAGCTCTTGCTCGATGCGAAGCCGCCCAAGGGCGCGACCCGGCCCGGCGGCAATGCGGTCAGTTTCGACTGGGATCTGTTGCGCGGGCGTGACCTGCCGCTGCCCTGGATGCTGGCCGGGGGGCTGACGCCCGACAATGTGGCGCGGGCCGTGTCGCGCAGCGGCGCGCGGCAGATTGATCTGTCGTCAGGGGTCGAGAGCAGCCCGGGCAAGAAGGACGCGGCCAAGATCGCGGCGCTCTTCAAGGCGCTGCGGGCATGATCCGCTTTCGCGCCGCCAGCCGCGAGGATGTGCCCGCGGTGGTGGCGATGCTGCGCGACGATATTCTGGGGCAGGGGCGCGAGCGCCGCGATCTCGACCATTACCTCGCCGCGTTCGACCGGATGCAGGCCGAGGGCAACAACCATGTGATCGTCGGCGAAGATGCGGCGGGCGTGATCATTGCGACCTATCAGATCACCTTTATCAGCGGCCTGTCCCTGTCGGCCGCGAGACGCGCCCAGGTTGAATCGGTGCGCGTCGCAAGCCATCTGCGTGGACAGGGCGTGGGGCAGGAGATGTTCCGCGATGTCGAGGCGCGGGCGCGGGCGGAAGCGTGCAGCCTCATTCAGCTGACGATGAATGCGAGCCGCACCGACTCGGCCCGGTTTTACGGGGCGCTCGGGTTCGAGCCCTCGCACACCGGGTTCAAGAAATACCTCTGATCCGGGCCTGTGCCGTCAGCCGAGGTGATAGCCTTCGAACTCTTTCACCGCCGAGAGGCTCAGCAGGGTTTTCATCTGCGACACCGAGGGCAGCTGTGACAGCCGGCCCCGGTAGAGCCGTTCGTAATCCGAAGTGCTGCGCGCCGCGACCCGCATCAGGTAATCCGCCTCGCCCGAGATGAAATGGCATTCGAGCACCTCGGGCATCCGCTTGATCGCGCTCTCGAAGGCGTCGATCTCTTCCTGCCGCTGGCTGGTCAGTTTCACCTCGATGAAGACCTGGATTTCGAGCCCCACCGCCTTGGCGTCGAGCCGCGCGGCGTAGGAGGCAATCTTGCCCTCGCTTTCGAGAATTTTAACCCGCCGGTGACAGGCCGAGAGCGACAGGCCGACCATCTCGGAGAGCTTGGACATCGAGGTCTGACCATTCTTTTGCAGGATGGAAAGAATCGACACATCAATGCGGTCCATCGGAAAAATTCCTGAAATTTTGGAGTAACAGGGGGAGTTTTTCAGAAATTTTCCAGCATGACAACAGAATCCAAGGATTTTTCTCGCGTTTGTCATGCTAATGTCGGGGGGTGCCAAA
Source organism: Roseovarius nubinhibens ISM (assembly GCF_000152625.1). Taxonomy (GTDB): domain Bacteria; phylum Pseudomonadota; class Alphaproteobacteria; order Rhodobacterales; family Rhodobacteraceae; genus Roseovarius; species Roseovarius nubinhibens. The sequence continues at coordinate 2,855,878 of NZ_CH724156.1, forward strand.
GCGCACAACCACAAAACGGGGAGGCAAATATGCCTGATAAAATAGTCGTCGGATATGATGGCAGTGAGGGATCGAAGAGGGCCGTGGATTTCGCGGTGGAACGGGCGTCTGCCCTGGGGGCGACATTGGTCGTGGCCCATGTGCTGGAATGGTCGCCCTATTCCTTCCTGACGCCGAATGAGCTCGAAGAGCGGCACAAGCGCCGCAACGAAGAGCTCAAGCGCGCGGAAGAGGCGGTTCTTGCACCGCTGGTCGCGTCGCTGGACACGAGCGGGCTCACCATCGAGACCTCGCTCAAATACGGCAACATCGCCGACACGCTGGCCAAGCTGAGCCGCGACACGGGCGCGGTGCAGATCGTCATCGGGCGTCAGGGCGAGAGCGGGCTGGCCTCGCGGCTGTTTGGCTCGGTCGCAGGATCGCTGGCGCAGAGCTCGACCGTGCCGGTCACGATCGTGCCTTAAGAGCAGGAGGGACAGAAAAATGAAAAACCATTATAAAATTCCCATGATGGCCGGCGCGCTGAGCCTGATGGCCAGCGCCGCCATGGCGCAATCTCTGGATGAAAAGGTCAATGCGATCTTCGCCAGCTCGACCGGCTGGTTCGTCAATCTTATCTTTAGCCCGTTCCCGGGCACGAGCTTTCCCTGGATCGTGGGCTGGCTGGTGGTCGCGGCGACGATTTTCACCGTCTATTTCGGCTTGATCCAGTTCCGCGCCTTTCCGCATTCCATCGCGCTGGTGCGGGGCGATTATTCCGATCCCGATGACGCGGGCGAGGTCAGCCATTTCCAGGCGTTGGCCACGGCGCTGTCGGGCACCGTGGGCCTCGGCAATATCGCCGGTGTGGCGGTGGCCGTGGGCATCGGCGGACCGGGGGCCACGTTCTGGATGATCCTTGCGGGTCTGATGGGCATGGCGTCGAAATTCACCGAATGTACGCTCGGTGTGAAATACCGCAATGAATACCCCGATGGCACGGTGTCGGGTGGTCCGATGTACTATATGGTCAAGGGCTTTGAAGAGCGCGGGCTGCCGATGGGCCGGGTGCTCGCGGTGATGTTCGCGATCTTCTGTATCCTCGGCGCCTTTGGTGGCGGCAACATGTTCCAGGCCAACCAGGCCCATGCGCAGATTGCCAATGTGGTCGGTGACTATCCCGGCTGGATCACCGGTATCATCTTTGCGGGCATCGTCTTTGCGGTGATCGTCGGCGGTCTCAAATCCATCGCCAGCGTCACCGAAAAGGTCGTGCCCTTCATGGGCGTGCTCTATGTGGTGACAGCGGTGATCATCCTGCTGATGAATTTCGACAAGATCGGCTGGGCCTTCGGTCAGATCTTCGAAGGGGCCTTTACCGGGCTTGGCGTCGCAGGCGGCATGGTCGGCGCGCTGATCCAGGGCTTTAAGCGGGCGGCGTTCTCGAACGAAGCGGGCGTCGGCTCTGCGGCCATCGCCCACTCGGCAGTGCGCACCAAGGAGCCGATCACCGAAGGCTTTGTCTCGCTTCTCGAGCCTTTCATCGACACCGTCGTGATCTGTACCATGACGGCGCTGGTGATCATCATCACCGGGCAGCTGATGACCGACCCGACCACCGGCCTCTATATGGTGGGCGAGGGTGGCATGATCCAGACCGTCGATGGCAACAGCGGCGTGGCTCTGACCTCGGCGGCCTTCTCGGCCTCGTTCGGCTGGTTCAAATACATCCTGGCCATCGCGGTGATCCTCTTTGCCTTCTCGACCATGATCAGCTGGTCCTACTACGGGCTCAAGGCCTGGACCTTCCTCTTTGGTGAGGGCAAGGGCAAGGAAGTGACCTTCAAGGTGATCTTCTGCATCTTCGTGGTGATCGGTGCCGCGGCCAATCTCGGCCCTGTCATCGATTTCTCGGACGCGGCGATCTTTGCCATGGCGGTGGTCAACATCATCGCGCTCTACTTCCTGATGCCGATCGTCAAACGCGAGCTGAACTCCTATCTCAGCCGCCTGAAGTCGGGTGAGATCAAGAAATTCAACTGATCCGACGGATCAGATGAAGACGACGCCGGGCGGGAGACTGCCCGGCGTTTTGCTGTCCGCCGCAGCCCTAACGCGGGCCTACCGCGTGGGGCAGGCCGGGCGCTTTGGGTATTTGACACCAGAAAGAGAGACGACGCCGGCGCCTCTTTCTGGTTGCAAATACCCCTGCAAGAGGGGGCGGCAAAAGGAATGTGCTGGAAATCCGCGGCGGCCTCACCTATTCACGCCGAGACAACAGCGTTTGGTGGGTGTTAGCCGCGTCCCCGGCGCGCAGGAGCGCCCAGGCGGCGTTTGAGGAAGGATGCGCAGAGAATGAACGACCTATTCAACTCTTTCATGACCGGGCCCGACGAGAAGGGCCGGTTCGGCGATTTCGGCGGGCGGTTCGTGAGCGAAACCCTGATGCCGCTCATCCTCGAGCTGGAAGAGCAATATGAATATGCCAAGACCGACCAGAGCTTCTGGGACGAGATGCATGATCTGTGGACCCATTACGTCGGTCGTCCGAGCCCGCTCTATTTCGCCGAAGGGCTGACCGAGCATCTGGGCGGCGCGAAGATCTATCTCAAGCGGGACGAGCTCAACCATACCGGGGCGCATAAGATCAACAATGTGCTGGGCCAGATCCTGCTGGCGCGGCGCATGGGCAAGACCCGGATCATCGCCGAGACCGGCGCCGGTCAGCACGGGGTGGCGACCGCCACGGTCTGTGCCAAGTTCGGGCTCAAATGCGTGGTCTATATGGGCGCGCATGATGTCGAGCGGCAAAAGCCCAACGTGTTCCGGATGCGTCTTCTGGGCGCTGAGGTCATTCCGGTGACGTCGGGGCGGGGCACGCTCAAGGATGCGATGAATGATGCGCTGCGCGATTGGGTGACCAATGTGCGCGACACGTTCTACTGCATCGGCACGGTGGCGGGGCCGCATCCCTATCCGGCCATGGTGCGTGATTTCCAGTCGATCATCGGCAAGGAAGCGAAAGAGCAGATGCAGGTGGCCGAGGGCCGTCTGCCCGACACGCTGGTCGCGGCGATTGGCGGCGGCTCGAACGCGATGGGGCTGTTCTACCCGTTCCTCGACGACAAGAGCGTGCGGATCATCGGCGTTGAGGCCGGGGGCAAGGGCGTTAATGCCAAGATGGAGCATTGCGCGAGCCTCACCGGCGGGCGTCCCGGGGTGCTGCATGGCAACCGGACGTATCTCTTGCAGGATGACGACGGGCAGATCCTCGAAGGCTATTCGATCTCGGCCGGTCTCGACTATCCGGGGATCGGGCCGGAGCATAGCTGGCTGCATGATACGGGGCGCGCCGAATATGTGGCGATCACCGATAAGGAGGCGCTCGTGGCCTTCCAGCTCAGCTGTGAGAAAGAGGGGATCATTCCGGCGCTCGAACCCTGTCACGCGCTGGCCCATGTGATGAAGATCGCGCCCGAGCTGCCCAAGGATCACCTGATCTGCATGAATATGTGCGGGCGCGGCGACAAGGACATCTTTACCGTGGCGCGGCATCTGGGCTTTGACATGGCCGAGGCGGATTGATCCGCCTCAGCTTTGTCCGATAAGCCATTGTGAGACACAAAAAACGCCGCCCCGAGGGGCGGCGTTTTGCGTTTGATCCGGTGGCCTGCGGGGGCCGCTTAGCTGCAGGTGCGCTTGGCGGTTTCCGCGTAGCTCGCGTAGGTGTTCCAGAACTGTTCGTCGGTGCTGCGCTTGGAGGTGCGGACCTCTTGGGCGCTGTGCGGGTCACGGTAGAAGCCGACGGCGCGGGCCTGTTGCGACGAGCTCAGCGTGCGGTTGGCGACGGCCTGGATGCAGCCGCAGAGCTCGGAGGAGCGGGCCTTGCGATCCGAGGCGATGCAGGCCTGTTGCAGCGGGCCGGTGGCGAAGGGTTTCGAGGCGGGCGCGCTATAGACCGTGGTGCTGGCGTTGGGGGTGATGGCGATCGGGCCGGACAGGCTGCGCGGGGCGGAGCCGCCGCTGTCGCGCTTGGCCTTGTGATATCCGCCACAGCCCGCGAGGGTCAGGGCCAGCCCAAGGATAAGAAGGTTCTTCATTGCTCTTGCCTCTTTGATGTTGGCGTGTGGCCGGTGGACCCGACCGTTGACGATGCGCCTGTATTTGCGCGGTAATATGCCTGATTTCGGCACCAGTTTCAATTCGCATTCCTGCGAGGCGGTCTGGGGACTTGTGCGGCGGCGGCGATCGGCCTAGGTCACTGCAGGACAACAATGAAAGGGGCATGGGATGCGCAAGAACCTGGACATGGCGGCGATGGCGCTGATTGTGGCGACCTTGGTGATGACGGTGATCGTCTATCTCGTCAGCACGGATTACTTTACCTTGGTCTATGCTCGCGAAGACGGTGTCGTCGAATATGGGACGGCCATTTTCCTGCTCGTCTCGAGCGCGATTTTGCTGTGGAATGCCAAAGGCTTGGCCGGGAAGGGCCGGGGAGGGGCGGCGGCGCTGGTGTGTTTCTATGCGCTGATGTTCTTTCTGGCGGCGGGCGAGGAAGTGTCCTGGGGCCAGCGGATCTTTGGCTGGGAATCCACCGAGTTCTTTATGGAAAACAACAAGCAGTATGAGACCAATTTCCACAATCTCATGGTCGGCGATTTCCATCTTGCCAAGACCCTGTTTGGCAGTGTTCTGACCACGGTGATCTTGCTCTATCTCGTTGTTTTGCCTTTGCTTTACCCCAAGGGCGGCTGGGTCGCCCGGATGGCGGACCGCTTTGCCCTGCCGGTGCCATGGCTCAAACATGCGGCGATTGCGCTGGTGGCGAGCGTGATCATTGCGGTGATCGATGTGAACCGCAAATGGGAGGTCTATGAGCTGATCTTCTCGCTGCTGACCGTGTCGATTTTCCTGCTGCCGCAGAACCGCGACAAGGCGAGCTGAGCCACGAAAACGCGGTATCGGCAGCACGTCGGTATCGCGTCGGTAAAGCGACAGTGGCGGTTTTGGCCTCTATAGGGGGCCGAAACTCCTCAGATGATCTCGTCTTCGTCAAAGAGCGGGTCGGCGTCGAGATGGGCGCTCACCCCCTCGACGGCGGTGTCGGCGCGCGGCGTGCGGGCGATGTGGAACAGCGCGTCGCCCTCATAGACCACCGGCATATGGGTGCGGCCGATGACGATGCCCGCCTCGTCGCTCAGCACTTCGGTTTCGACCTTGCCAAAGGGATCGGTGATCGCACCCAAGAGCGTGCCCGGTTCGACCGCGTCGCCGATGGTGAGATAGCCGCGAAAGAGCCCGCCCGCCGGGGCGCGCCGCCAGCTCGACCCGGTGGAGAGCACCGGGGTCACATCAGGCAGCGGCGCGAAATCGGCGGAGATCATGCCGAGATGGTGCATGACCCGCAGAATGCCCGCGACGCCGGCGCGCACGCCGAGCTCGTCAAAGCGCAGACCTTCGCCCCCCTCATAGAGCAGCACATCGACGCCCGCCTCTTCGGCGGCCATGCGCAGCGAGCCTTCGCGCAGTTTCGAATTCATCATCACCGGCGCGCCGAAGACCTCGCCCAGCTCGCGCAGGCGCGCGTTGCCGGGCGACAGGCGGATTTGCGGCAGGTTGATGCGGTGGATGGCGGCGGAATGCAGGTCAATGCCGAGATCGGCGCGTTTGACCACCTCGGAAAGGAACACATCAGCGAGCCGCGCCGCCATCGAGCCTTCGGCGCTGCCCGGAAAGGCGCGGTTGAGATCGCGGCGGTCGGGCAGGTAGCGCGAATGGTTGAGAAAGCCGTAGGTGTTGACGATGGGCACCGCCAGAAGCGTGCCCGCCAAGGCGTCGATACCTTCGGCGGCGAGCAGGCGGCGGACGATCTCGACGCCGATCACCTCGTCGCCATGGATGGCGGCAGAGACAAAGATCACCGGGCCGGGGCGGGCGCCATGGATCACCTCGACCGAGAGATTGACCGGCGTGTGATCCGAGAGGGTGGAGACGGGAATATCGACGGTGCGGCGGGTGCCCGCCGGGATGCTCTCTGAGCCGATGGTGAATGCGTCCCGCGCCATGTCCTGCCCTCTGGTCAATCGTCTTAACTCAAAGGTTTAGGATGTGGCGCGGGCGCTGTCCATGGGGGAGCGTCGGGGGAATTTTGCCGCCGATTTAACCCGCCCGGGGCAAGAGCCTTTCGCCGATGATCGTGTCGGCGAGATGGGCGGGGCTCGCGTCTTTTGCGGCGGCATGGGCGAGGATGCGGGTCATCGTGGTGCCGAGCGCGTCGAGACGGGCCGCGACCCAGGGCGCGCGGGTCTCGATCCGCAGGATTTCGGCGGCCACGTTGATGATGCCGCCGCCATTGGCCACATAATCGGGCAGGTAGAGAATGCCGCGCGCGGCGAGCCGGTCGGCATCCTCGGGCGTGGCGAGCTGATTGTTGGCGGCCCCGGCGATGAGACCGGCGCGCAGCTCGGGAATGGTGGTGGCGTTGAGCGTGCCGCCGATGGCGCAGGGGGCGAAAACCTCGGCCTCGGTGGCGTGGATGCGGGTCACATCCGCCGCGGTGGCGTCGAAATCGGCGCAGCTCTGGGCGAGCTTGGCGGCGTCGGTGTCGGCGAGGATGAGCCGCGCGCCCGCCTCGTGCAGGAGACGGCAGAGATGCCAGCCGACATGGCCGAGCCCTTGGACGGCGACGGTGGTGCCGCTGAGGTCGTCGCGGCCATAGCGCTGTTTCAGCCCGATCTTGAGCGCGTTGAACACGCCTTGTGCGGTGACGGGCGAGGGATCGCCGCTGGCAAACGGCCCGCTGTCGAGCCCGGCCACATAGCGGGTTTCGCGGGCAATCTCGGCCATGTCGGCGGGCGACATGCCCATGTCTTCGGCGGTCCAGTAGCGGCCTTGCAGCGTCTCGATGGCGCGGCCCATGGCGCGCAGCATCGCCGGGGTCTTGGTGCGGGGATCGCCCATGATCACCGCCTTGCCGCCGCCCAGCGGCAGATCGGCCGCGGCGTTCTTGAAGCTCATCCCGCGCGACAGGTTGAGCACATCGGCAATCGCCGCCTCGTCGCTGTCATAGGCGCGCATGCGCAGCCCGCCCGCCGCCGGGCCAAGCCGGGTCGAATGCAGCGCGATATAGCCCCTCAGCCCGCTGGCGTCATCGGTGACGCGCCAGAGCTCTTCGTGGTGGGGGGCGGACAGGCGGGTGATCATCGCGGGTCTCCTCAAATGCGTGATGGGCGGAATCATACAGCAGTGGGGTTGCGATTTATCTGCTATTTCAGGTAGGCATAGCGGAGAATTTGGAGATTACGCGCGTCAAGAGGGGTGTTCTTGGTGGAAATCGACAAAACCGACCGAAAGATTCTCGCAGAGCTGTTGCGCAATGGGCGTCAGAAGCTCGCCGATCTCTCTGAGACCGTGGGCCTGTCGCCGACGCCTCTGGCGCGGCGGATCACCCGGCTTGAGCGGATGGGGGTGATCGAAGGCTATACGACGCGGGTCAACCAAGACAAGCTTGGCCTGCCGCTCAACGCTTTCATCTTTGTCGAGCTGGAGAAACAGTCGCGCCCGGCGCTGGAGCGGTTCGAGAGCGCGCTGCGCCGGTTCGATGAGGTGATGGAATGCTATCTCATGACCGGGTCGCGGGATATTCTCATCCGGGTGGTGGCGGCGGATCTGCGGGCCTTTGACCGGTTCATCGAAGAGGGGCTGATGCAGACGGAAAACATCCGCTCCATGCGGTCGAGCTTTGCCCTGCGCACGATGATCCGGCGCGATCTCTTGCCGCTCGGCTAGGGGAAGGGAAGGTCCTTAAACCGCGTGGTTTGGCGAAACCGTGCCCAAGCCGGGGGCAGGGGCGGTGAAAATGCGCAAAACAGGGGTCTGGCCACGTTCATGCCACCTTGACCGCGCCTCTATTCCCCGACATATCCCATCGCTATGACACCGCTTTCTCATATCCGAAATTTCTCGATCGTGGCCCATATCGACCACGGTAAATCGACCTTGGCCGATCGCCTGATTCAGCAGACCAACACGGTCGCGGAACGGGACATGAAGGCGCAGCTTCTCGACAGTATGGATATCGAGCGCGAGCGCGGCATCACGATCAAGGCCAACACCGTGCGCATCGATTACCTGGCGCAGGATGGCGAGACCTATGTTCTCAACCTGATCGACACGCCGGGCCATGTCGACTTTGCCTATGAGGTGAGCCGGTCGATGCGGGCGGTCGAAGGCAGCCTGTTGGTGGTGGACAGCACCCAGGGCGTCGAGGCGCAGACCCTGGCCAATGTTTACCATGCCATCGAGGCCGATCACGATCTCATCCCGGTGCTCAACAAGATCGACCTGCCCGCCAGCGATTGCGATCGGGTGGCCGAGCAGATCGAGGATGTCATCGGCATCGACGCGAGCGGCGCCATCGCCGTCAGCGCCAAGACCGGGCAGGGCATCACCGAGACGCTCGAGGCGATTGTCAAACATCTGCCCGCCCCGAAGGGCGACCGCGATGCGCCGCTGAAGGCGATGCTCGTCGACAGCTGGTATGACAGCTATCTCGGGGTGGTGGTTCTGGTGCGGATCATGGATGGCGTCCTCAAGAAGGGCGACCAGATCCGCATGATGCAGACCGGCGCGCGCTATGGTGTGGACCGGATCGGCGTGTTCCGCCCTGCGATGCAGGTGGTGGATGAATTGGGCCCCGGCGAGATCGGGTTCATCAACGCCTCGATCAAGCAGGTGCGCGACACCAAGGTGGGCGACACGATCACCCATGACAAGAAGCCCGCCGACAAGCCGCTGCCGGGGTTCAAACCGTCGCAGCCGGTGGTCTTCTGTGGGCTCTTCCCGGTGGACAGCGCCGAGTTCGAGGACCTGCGCGATGCGATCGAGAAGCTGGCGCTCAACGATGCGAGTTTCAGCTATGAGATGGAAACTTCTGCGGCGCTGGGCTTTGGCTTTCGCTGCGGGTTCTTGGGGCTCTTGCATCTCGAGGTGATCCGCGACCGGATCGAGCGCGAATATGATATCGAGCTCATCACCACGGCTCCCTCGGTGATCTATCACGTCTTCATGAAGGACGGGACGCAGCAGGATCTGCACAACCCCGCCGACATGCCCGACCTCACCTATGTCGATCACATCGAGGAGCCGCGCATCAAGGCGACGATCCTCGTGCCGGATGAGTATCTCGGCGATGTGCTCAAGCTCTGCCAGGACCGGCGCGGCATTCAGCTCGACCTGACCTATGCCGGGGCACGGGCGATGGTGGTCTATGATCTGCCGCTCAACGAGGTGGTGTTCGATTTCTACGACCGTCTGAAATCGGTGACCAAGGGCTATGCGAGCTTTGACTACCAGATGGAAGGCTATCGTCAGGACAATCTCGTCAAGATGTCGATCCTGGTGAATGACGAGCCGGTGGATGCGCTGTCGATGATGGTGCACCGCGACCGCGCCGAGATGCGCGGCCGGGCGATGTGCGAGAAGCTCAAGGATCTGATCCCGCGCCACATGTTCAAGATCCCGATCCAGGCGGCCATCGGCGGCAAGGTGATCGCGCGCGAGACGCTCTCGGCGCTGCGCAAGGACGTGACGGCGAAATGCTATGGCGGTGACGCCACCCGGAAGCGCAAGCTCTTGGAAAAGCAGAAGGCCGGTAAGAAGAAGATGCGCCAATTCGGCAAGGTAGAGATCCCGCAGGAAGCGTTTATCTCGGCCTTGAAGATGGATGAATAGGGCGGTCTGAAGGGTTTAAGTGATTGAAAGACGGGGCTTTGCGGCCCCGTTTTTTGTTGTGCATTTGAGATTGGTCACGCCCGGTCGCAGACCGGGCAGCGCCCGTCCCGCCCCCCACGGGGCGGGCGCTTCGCTTCCACCCCGTCGGGACGGGCGCCGCCCTTTGTGGGATGCGGTGGTCTTTGCTTCCAACCTCGTCGGGACGGGCGCTGGCCTCACCGCGAGAAGACATAGATCCCGCAGGGGCTGGTCTGGCCGCTTGGGACGGTGGCGGCGGTCATGGAGACCGGGTCGGCGGGGTCGGTGGCGCTGCGGTAGTCATGTTGCTGGAGCAGGCCCCGGTCCAGCACGAAGGCGATATGGGTCAGCGGGCCGCCGGGGCAGGAGCCGGGGTCGCGGCCGGCGATGTGGCGGACGCGGTAGACAGGGCTGCCGGGGCGGGTCTGGTGCAGCTCGTAGGTCAGCCCATTGTCATAGCTGAGCCGCGTCGATGACAGGGTCATCGCGCTGTAAAAGGCGGTGGCGGTGCGGCTATAGGGATGCCAGCGCCCGGCGTTGAGACTGGCGGGATGGCTGCTGGCCATTGCGGAGGGGGCGCCCAGTTGCGCCTGCCGGTGCTGCATCTGGGCCGAGATACAGGCAACCACATCACCGCAGAGGTCGCGGGTCTTGAGCCAGCTGCGCTGCTCGGCGAGGAGGGCAGCGCGGGCCTCGTTGCCCAGCGTCGCGCGCTTGGCCTTGTAGGCCTCGGCGATCTCTTGGTCGAGCGCCGAGAGAAGGGGCGAGGCGCAGATCGCGTGTTCGGTGGGCGTGCCGGCCTTGGCGCAGTTGAAGCTTGGCTGTTGCGCCCAGAGCGGCGCGGGCAGGAGCAGGGCGGCGGCGGTCAGAAACCCCTGCACGCGCAGGCGAAACGGGCGGGTCATGGCAATCACCTTTGGTTCAAAATCCGCCTGATCATAGCCGAATTTGGCCGCAAAATCACCCGTGGGGCGGGGCCAAGCGCGCGAGGCCCAGAGGCGGCGCGCGGCGAAAATCCCACATCATGTTGTTTTCGATCAAAGAAATTGACAGGCACGCCCCCGTGGCTACGATATCCGCCAAGTAACGGTGGAACCATATCAAGAGGGATTTTTCATGAAACGTTCAACAATCTTGGGGGCCTGCTTGGGTCTTGGCCTGCTCACAGCCGGGGCGGCGCAGGCCGAACTTTACCCCTATCCGACCAATGAAAACTATTGCCCCGCCGGGTTTCAGCCGGTCGTCATGGGCGGCGTGATCTGCTGTGGCAAGCCCACCAGCAACGTCACCTACAGCCAGATGATGACCCATCCGGCGCCCAAGAAGAAAATCTATGCCAAGCGCAAGACCTACAGCGCCCGCGCCCATTGTGCGGAAGGCGTGAAGGGCTGTTCCTAAGCCTCGGTCACGATGAAAGTCCAACACGCGGGCCGGCCTGTCGGCGGGCCCGTGGTCAGGATTTCAGCCGCCCCTGTGCCACAGCATCTGCCACGGCATCGCGGGCGGTTTTGCACTATCAGATCAGATTAAAATCGGATCACAGCAAGGTCAGGTCGGAGGCCATCTGGCGGCCATCGCGGCCGTCTTGCAATTCATAGCCAACCTTCTGCTCGTCAGCGAGACCGGTGAGGCCGGAGCGCTCGACTGCCGAGATATGTACGAAAACGTCTTTTCCGCCGTCATCGGGCGCAATAAAGCCGTAGCCTTTGGTGGTGTTAAACCATTTCACGGTGCCGGTGGGCATTCCGCTTCTCCTTCTACTTCAGTCCCCGGACGGACATGCCGGGCCATGGCGACTGCCAAGCGCGGCGCGAAGCCTAACTAGGAGGTCACGATCTCTAAGATTACACGGGACCGTAAAAAAGCAAGCATTACCGGGTGACGATTTGATGACAGGCGGGTAATCAGGATGAAAACGGAGGCAAAATGGACGTATTTGGGCTGAAAACTTGCGATAGTTGTCGCAAGGCGATGAAGGAATTGCAGGCCATGGGGCATGCGCCGGTGCTGCGCGATGTGCGGGCCGAGCCGGTGCCTGAGGCGATTCTGAGCGCGGCGGAGGCGCGGTTTGGCAGCGATCTTCTCAACACGCGGTCGACCACCTGGCGGGGGCTTTCCGAGGCCGAACGCGCGGGCGAGGCGGGGGCGCTTTTGCGGGCGCATCCGGCGCTGATGAAGCGGCCCTTGGTGGTGCAGGGCGAGGTGATGAGCCTCGGCTGGAAGGCGGATGCGAAGGAGATTTGGCTTGGATCGGCGGGCTGAATGCCTATCTCTTCGGGGTAGCAAGTGCAGGAGAGAGCATGCGTAACGCAGCAGCGGTATTGGGGATCATCGGTGGCGTTCTGGCCCTGATCGTCGGATTTTTCGGCTTTGGCTATACCGAGTTCATCGACCGCCATGGCGAGATCGAAGGGCTGGCGCGGCAGGTGGATAATGTCGGGCTGATCCGGGCGGCGAGCTTTGCCGCGCCGATCCTCGCGATTGCCGGGGGCGCGATGGCGCGCTACCGGGCACTCTGGGCGGGGGGGCTGTTGCTGGGCTCGGGGGCGCTGTTCTATGCGGCCTTTGGCTTTGGCGTCTTTACCATGTTCCCGCTGGGCATGATGGCGCTGGGCGGGATCATGGCGTTGGCCGCCGGGCGTCCCGACGAGCCGAAGGCGCATTTCTGAGGCGCGTATCTCGGCCGGGATCAGGCGCGGCGGCGGGAGAGGAGCGCGTCGAGTGACAGCGCACCCGCGCCTTTGATCACCAGCACCAAGAGCAGAAAGACCCAGAGCGCGCGCTGATCGAGGATCACCGCATCGGGGGCCTTGTCGAACCAGGCACCGAGCGTGGCGGGTTCCGAGATCGCGCCATGGCCGTAGAGATCGGTGAGGCTCTGCATCACCACAAAGCCGATCATGCCCAGCGCCGCGAGCCGGGTGAAAAGCCCCAGCACGATTAGGAGCGGCAGCAGGAATTCGGCCCATGTGCCGGCGAGCACCACGGCCCAGTGGAAGAGGCCGAGTTGGCTCACGTCATAGCCGGCGGCCTCCATGGCGCGGGGGAAAATCTGGGCATAGGCGCCGACGGAGGGCTGAAAAATCCCCATGATCCCGTCGCCGAGCTTGGTCAGGCCAGAGACCCAATAATAGCCGAGAAAGAGCGCCGCAAAGAGAAACCGTGCAAGCAGCGGCAGCAGGGGCTCGGCCCGGGACAGCGGGCTGGTGAGACGGTCGTAGAGGGAGAAAATCAGGGTCATGGGGTCGTTCCGGAGTGGATGTCTGTGATCGCCTTGGCAGAGAGCAGCAGGGAGAGGCATTGGGTGAGGTCAAACTCGGCCTGCGCCTCTGCTGCGGCCTCGGATGCGGCGTCATGGGCGGGGCCGAGGGGCTGGCCCTCCCTCAGGGCCGCGATGAAAGGGGCGGCGCCGGGGGGCAGCAGCACCGGTTCGGGATCGAAATCGGGGCGGATGATGAGCACATCCTGCGCGCCGGGGCTGGGCTTGGGCGCGGCCTCTTCGCTGTTGAAGCGCCAGATCGCGTGAATGGGCCAGGGCGAGCGCAGAAGCTCGAGCGCCGGGGCGAGGGTGAAGCGGGTCTGCAGGAGCGCGTCAGGGGAGAGGCTTTGCAGGATGCTCGCGTCGGCGGGGCGGCTGTCGGCGGCGTGATAGGCGCGGATCAGCGCCAGTTCGAGCCGAGCGACATCGGCCAGGTAGGGCAGGTGGGCCAGCGGCGGGAAGGCTTCGAGAAAGCCGGGCAGATCCGCGCCATAGCGGGCCAGAACCGGGGATTTGGGCGGGTGGGCGCGCAGAAAGACGCCCATGATCGCGCGAAAGTTTTCCTCGCCGAGAAGTTTCAGGATCACCGGGAAACTGTCTTCGAGCGCCTCGGTGAGGCTAACCGCGACATTGTTGCGATAGACCGAGAACCGGCCACCGGCGGGGCGGCCTGCGCCATCGCTCAGCCCGGACGGGACGGCGGCGGCGCTGTCGAGAAGCGCCGTGCGAAAATGGGTTTGATCGACGCTCATGCCGGGGCCTGGGCCAGATGATGACGGGCGCGCGTGGCCTCGGCGGCGAGGGCGGGCCATTCGGGCACATCGGCGTCCCATTCGATGAGCAAGGGCCGCGCGCCGGAGCGGGCGAGCGTATAGTCGAGCAGCGCCCAGACCGGATCGGCCACCTCGCGCCCGTGGCTGTCGATGAGCAGCGGCGCGCCGTGGTCGTCTTCGTCCTCGTCATGGCCGCCGAGATGGATTTCGCCCACCGCCATCAGCGGGAAATCGTCGATATAGCTCTGTGGCGAATAGCCGAGATTGGTGGCCGAGATGAAGACATTGTTGACGTCGAGCAGCAGCCCACAGCCGGTGCGGCGGCTGATCTCGGCGAGAAAGCCGGTCTCGGACCAGGTGCTTTCGTCAAAGGCGAGATAGGAGGAAGGGTTTTCCAGCAGCATCCGGCGGCCCAGCACCTCTTGCAGCTGATCGACATGATCGGCGACGCGGGTCAGCGTGGCATCGGTATAGGGCAGCGGCAGCAGATCGTTGAGATAGGCGCTGTCATGGGTGGACCAGGCGAGATGTTCGGAAAAGCTCGCCGGGTTGAGCCAGTCGCAGAGATGTTTCAGCCGGGCAAGATGGTCGGGGTCGAGCGCGGCTTCGCCGCCGATCGAGAGGCCGACGCCATGCACGGAAATCGGGAAATGGTTGGAAAGGTGACGGAGCTGGGCCAGCGGGCGGCCACCGTCGCCCATATAGTTTTCGGCATGAATTTCGAGCCAGCCAACAGGCCCCGCATCGGCGAGGATCGCGCTGAAATGCTGGGGTTTATAGCCAACGCCCGGCAGGGGCGGCAGGCGGTTGTGGGGCTGGTCGGCGTCGAACATGGAGCGGCTCCTGGCGGATGTCCCGCGCGGCGCAGCGGCCGCGCGGGACGTTTCGATCCGGATTAGCCTTGCGGCAGGTCGCGGTCGAGTTCTTCCATCGAACCCATGCGCGCGGAGCCATCCGCCTGGGCCGGCAGTTCGATTTCGGTGCAGGTGCCTTTGTCGACGAGGGTCCAGGCGTTGCCCTGGTAATCCACGGTCGATGTGCCTGCGCAGGTGGTGCCAGCGCCGGCCTTGCAGTCGTTCTGACCGGCGAGCGACACGCCGAAGCATTTCTCTTTTTCCATCGCCGCGGCGGGGATGGTTTGAGCGGTGATGGCAGCGGTCACGGCACCGGCGAGGGCCACGGATTTAGCGATAGTCGACATGATTGGTCTCCCTAAGGACTTGGTTACATCTCGCCGCCGGGAACCTCCCGATACGTCGGCGATGAGTAAAGCTTAGGCGGGAAGTATATCACAAGGCTATTCACGAGCCTGTCAGACACGCGCCCGTCAGATGATGTCATCGAACGGGCGCGGGGTAAGTCATTGATTTTACAAGAATGGTGCAAGTTATGGGCGGGTTTTTCCGGCGCTGTTCAACCGGGAAAATCCGCCCATGGGCCGAAATGTTACAGCCGATCGGGGGGTGTGGCCTCGGTGGCGAGCGCCTTTGTTACATCGGCAAGCGCCTGAACGGACGTCTGTTTTTCCCCCAGACGGCGCACCGAGACGGTCTTTTCCTCGACCTCGCGCAAGCCGCAGGCGAGAATCACCGGCACTTTGCCCACCGAATGTTCGCGGACCTTGTAGTTGATCTTTTCGTTGCGGATGTCGGCCTCGGCCCGGACGCCCTGGGCGCGGAGCCCGGCGACCACCTCATGCACATAGTCATCGGCCTCCGACACGATGGAGGCCACGACCACCTGACGCGGCGCGAGCCAGAACGGCAGCTTGCCCGCGTGCTCCTCGATCAAGATGCCGATGAAGCGCTCGAAGGAGCCGAGCGTCGCACGGTGCAGCATGACGGGGCGGTGTTTCGCGCCGTCCTCGCCGATATAGGTCGCGTCGAGCCGCTCGGGCAGGACGAAATCCACCTGCAGCGTGCCGCATTGCCAGTCGCGCCCGATGGCGTCGGTCAGCACGAACTCGAGCTTGGGACCGTAGAAGGCGCCTTCGCCGGGGTTGAGCGTGAAGCTGCAATTGGCGGCCTCGGTCGCGGATTTGAGCGCGGTTTCCGCCTTGTCCCAGACCTCGTCCGAGCCAGAGCGTTTTTCCGGCCGGTCGGAGAATTTGACCGAGAAGTTTTCAAAGCCGAGATCGCGGTAGACGCGCGACAGGAAGTCGATGAAGCGTTTGGTTTCGCTCTCGATCTGATCCTCGCGGCAGAAGATATGACCGTCATCTTGGGTAAAGCCACGCACCCGCATGACCCCGTGCAGCGCGCCCGAGGGCTCGTACCGGTTGCAGGATCCGAATTCAGCCATGCGCAGGGGCAGGTCGCGGTAGGATTTGAGGCCCTGGTTGAAAATCTGCACATGGCAGGGGCAGTTCATCGGCTTGAGCGCGTTCACCGCCTTTTCGCGGGCGTGCTCTTCGTCGACTTCGACGATGAACATATGTTCCTGGTATTTCTCCCAATGCCCGGATTTTTCCCAGAGCTTGCGGTCCACCACCTGCGGCGTGTTGACCTCGACATAGCCGCCGGCGCGTTGGGCGCGGCGCATGTAATCCTGCAGCTCGGTGTAGATGGTCCAGCCGTTCGGATGCCAGAAGACCTGACCGGGGGCCTCTTCTTGCATGTGGAAGAGGTCCATTTCGCGGCCGAGCTTGCGGTGGTCGCGCTTGGCCGCCTCTTCGAGCATGTGAAGATGCGCCTTGAGCTTTTCCTTGCCGGTGAAGGCCACGCCATAGATCCGTTGCAGCATCTGGCGGCTGCTGTCCCCGCGCCAATAGGCACCGGCCACGCTCATCAGTTTGAAGGCGTCGGCGGGGACCTGACCTGTGTGCTGGAGATGCGGGCCACGGCAGAGGTCCTGCCAGTCGCCATGCCAATACATGCGCAGCGGCTCGTCGCCGGGGATGGCCTCGATCAGCTCGACCTTGAAGGGTTCGCCATTGTCCTCATAATGCTTGACCGCGCGGGCGCGATCCCAGATCTCGGTGCGCACTTCGTCACGCTTGTTGATGATCTCGCGCATTTTCTTTTCGATCTCGCCGAGATCTTCGGGGGTGAAGGGCTCGGCCCGGTCGAAATCATAATACCAGCCGTTTTCGATCACCGGGCCGATGGTCACTTTGACATCGGGCCAGAGCTCTTGCACGGCGCGGGCCATGATATGGGCGAGGTCGTGGCGGATCAGCTCGTTGGCCTGAGGTTCGTCCGCCATGGTGTGAATGGCGATGCGCGCGTCCTCTTGGATCGGCCATTGCAGGTCCCAATGGGCGTCGTTGATTGTCGCCGAGATGGCCTTTTTGCCAAGCGATTTCGAGATATCGGCGGCCACTTCGCCGGGGGTGACCCCAGCCTCGTAGCTGCGTGCATTGCCATCGGGGAAAGTCAGGGAAATCTGGGCCATAGGCCGAAGCTCCTCGTCAGTTTGGCGCCCACGGAACGCCCGGTTGCGGGTTGATATGTGTGGGGCTGGGTTTCGCGCGATGCGCCTCTCATGTCAAGCGGCGGGGGCGGTGGATTTCGCGCTTTGTGGCGCTAGTTGCTGGCGGGTGGCGCGAGAGGAGTGTGAGGATGCGGGCCGGGGTGAGCGACGAGCTCTTTGAGACATTGGTGGAGGACCCCGACGAGGATGGTGGTCTCGAGGCCGAGGCGCGCGAGGTCGAGCCCGAGAATTTCCTGCGCCATATCATGGCGTTGAGCGCCAGCAAGGTGGCCGATGGGCTGCTCAACCCGAAGCTGGTGCTGAGCTGGCTTCTGGCGCATCTCGGGGCCGGGCCGCTCTGGGCGGGGCTCTTGGTGCCGGTCCGCGAGGCGGGGGCGCTTTTGCCGCAGCTCTTCACCGCCGGGCGCATTCACGGCATGGCGCGGCGCAAATGGGCCTGGGCCGCGGGGGCGGCGGGGCAGGGGATTGCGGCGCTCGGCATCGTGGCGGCGGGGCTCATGCTGCAGGGGCCGGTGGCGGGGGCGGTGATCGTGGGGCTGTTGGGCCTGCTGGCGGTGAGCCGGTCGGTCTGTTCGGTGTCCTACAAGGATGTGCTCGGCAAGACGGTGGGCAAATCGCGGCGCGGCACGGCGACCGGGGCGGCGGCGAGCATGGCCTCGGGCGCGGTCATTCTCTTTGCGCTCTTGCTCATGTTCGGGGCGGCGGAGCGGTTTCTCTTGGTCATTGGCGCGCTGGTTCTGGCGGGGGTGGCCTGGCTCGGCGCGGCGCTGGTGATGAGCGCGATGGAGGAGGCGGCGCAGGAGGGCGAGGCGATGGGGGCGCGGGCCTCGATCCGGCAGCTGCGGCTCTTGCGCGAGCGGCCCCAGCTGCGGCGGTTCGTGATGGCGCGGGGGGCGCTGGTCGGCACGGCGCTGGCGCCGCCCTATCTCGTCTTGCTGGCCTCCGAGGGCAATGCGGCGCGGCAATTGGGGGCCTTGGTCCTCGCCTCGGCGCTGGCGTCGCTCTTGTCCTCCTATGTCTGGGGCCGGCTCAGCGACCGGTCGTCGCGGCGGGTGCTGATCTATGCCGGGATCGCGGGGGCGGTGGCGATGGGGCTGGCACTGGGCGTGGCGGCGCTGGGCCTCAGCGGCACGGTTTGGGCCATTCCCGGCGTGCTCTTCGTGCTGATGGTGGCCTATCACGGGGTGCGCAGCGCGCGCTCGACCTATCTGGTGGATATGGCGCCCAAGGAGGAGCGGGCGAGCTATACGGCGGTGTCGAACACCGGCGTCGGGGTGATCCTTTTGGCGATGGGCGCGGTGGGCGCGGGCGTCGCCTCCCTGTCACTTCCCCTTGCGCTTGGGCTCTATCTCGTGATGTCTCTTGCAGGCGCGTTCTGGGCGCGCGGACTGCAAGAGGTAGAGGATGGCTGAGTTTCTGAAGACGGCATCGGGGCGGCGGATCGCCTATGAGAAGACCCAAGGCACGGGGCCGGGGGTGGTGTTTCTCGGCGGGTTCAAATCGGACATGCAGGGCACCAAGGCGGTGCATCTGGAGGCTTGGGCCAAGGCGACGGGGCGGGCGTTTTTGCGCTTTGACTATTCCGGCCATGGCGACAGTTCCGAGGCCTTCACCGATGGCGCGATCAGCGATTGGGCCGAGGATGCGCGCGCGGCGATCAGCCAGTTGACCGAGGGGCCGCAGATCTTGGTGGGCTCGTCGATGGGCGGCTGGATCTCTCTCCTGATGGCGCGGGCGATGCCCGAGCGGCTGGCGGGGCTGGTGACGATTGCCGCCGCGCCGGATTTCACCGAGGACAGCATGTGGGAAGGGTTTGACGCGGGTCTGCGTCAGAAACTGCTCGACGAGGGGCAGGTGGCGCTGCCCAGCGACTATGGCGAGCCCTATGTCATCACCCGCCGTTTGATCGAGGACGGGCGGCAGAATCTCGTGTTGCGCGACCCGTTGACAATCGACGTGCCTGTTCGATTTTTGCAAGGAACAGCCGATGAAGACGTGGATATGTCGGTGGCTTTGCGGCTTTTGGAACATTGTCAGTCGCCCGATATGCGGCTTACCCTCGTCGATGGGGCGGATCACCGCTTCTCTGATCCCGACTGTCTCGCGCTGATCGTGACGGCGGTGGAAGAGGTGAGCGCCCGGGCGGGACGGGCGGCATGAGACGGGCCTTGCGCTGGGCCGGGATCGCCCTTGGGCTCGGTGTTTTGGCGCTGGTGACGCTGGCCCCGCGCGAGCCGGTGGAGATGAGCGCGACCTTCGAGCCGCGCAAATTCGGCGAGGGGGTGGGCGTCTATCTCGAGGCGATGGAGAGCCGGTTCGACGACATTCGCGACGGCGCGCAAAAGCGCATCGTCTGGGCCGGGCCGCGCGAGACGCGCACGCCGCTCAGCATCGTCTATGTGCACGGGTTTTCCGCCAGTTCCGAGGAAATCCGTCCGGTGCCGGACCGCGTCGCCGAGGCACTGGGCGCCAACCTCTTTTTCACCCGGCTGAGCGGTCATGGCCGGGGCGCGGAGGCGATGGGCGAACCGCGCGTTGGCGACTGGATGCAGGATATGGCCGAGGCGCTGGCGGTGGGGCGGGCGATTGGCGATGAGGTGATCGTGATCGGCACCTCGACCGGTGCAACCCTGGCCCATGCGGCGCTGTTTGATGCGGCGATGACGGAGAACATCCGCGGTGTCGTGCTGATCTCGCCCAATTACGGCATCAACAACCCGATGGCGCCGTTGCTCACCTGGCCGGGGGCGCGGCAGTGGCTGCCGCTGGTGGCGGGGGCGCGGCGCAGTTTCGAGCCGCAGAACGCGGGGCACGCCAAGTACTGGACGACGGAGTATCCCAGCACGGCGGTGTTCCCGATGGCGGCGCTCGTCGCGCATGTGCGCGGCATGGATCATGCAAACCTCAGCGTGCCGGCGCTCTTCTACTATGATGATGGGGATCAGGTGGTGCGGCCCGATCTCACCGATGGGGTGGTGGCGCACTGGGGCGGGGCGGCGACGCGCGGGCGGCCCGTGCTGACAGAAACTGACGACCGGTTCGCGCATGTTGTGGCGGGCGATATTCTATCGCCGGGCAACACGGGCCGTGCCGTGGAGGAGATCGTTGCATGGGTAAACAAGCTGGAGTGATGGAGCCGCGCGTCTCGCTGATCACGCTCGGCGTTGAGGATGTGGCGCGGGCGGCGGCGTTTTACGCGGCGATGGGCTGGCGTCGCGTCGATAGCCCGGAGGGGATCGTGGTGTTCGATCTTTTGGGGCAGGCGCTTGGCCTTTATCCGCGGGCCGATCTGGCGCGGGATATGGGGGTGGCGCCCGAGACGCTGGGCACCGGGGCGATGACGCTGGCCTACAATTTGCGCGACAAGGCGGAGGTGGCGGAGGTTCTCGATGCCGCCCGCGCCGCCGGGGCGCGTGTCCTGCGCGAGGCGCATGATGTGTTCTGGGGCGGTCATATCGGCTATTTCGCCGATCCCGAGGGCCATGTCTGGGAGGTGGCGCATAACCCGTTTTCGCCGCTGAGTGCGGAGGGCGCTTTTCGCTGGGAGGGCTATGGGTGAGACGCCCGCGCAGCATGTGGAGCCTCGAGACGCTGGGGCGGGTGCGGCTCAGCCGGCATTTCTACATGCGCGATTTCCTCTATTCGGAGATCGGCAATTTTCACCAGATCCAGAACATTCCCGACGATCCCGAACGGGCCATCGAGATGGGGCAAAGGCTCTGTCAGGAGCTGCTCGATCCGCTGGAAGAGACCTTTGGGCGGATTGCGATCCGTTCGGGCTATCGCGCGGCGGCGCTCAACCGGTTTGGCAATGAGCAGGGCCTCAACTGTGCGCGCAACGCGGCCAATGCGGGGCAGCATATCTGGGATTATCCGGGCGGGGCGGGGGCCTGTACCTCGCTGGTGATCCCGTGGTTTGCCGACCGCTATGAGGCGGGGCGGGACTGGCGCGATCTGGCGTGGTGGCTGCATGATCATCTGCCTTATTCCGACATCTATTTCTTTCCCAAGCTCTGCGCCTTCAACCTGAGTTGGGCCGAGCGGCCGGAGCGGGCGATCCGCAGCTATATCGCGCCGCGCGGCACGTTGCTCGCCTCCGGGGCCGAGCCGGGGGAGAGCCGGGCCGAGAGGCAGGCGCGCTATGACGATTTTCCGCCTTTCCGGGCAATTGCCTATCCCTGACCCTTGATTGTCCTGTGGAGATTGGCACAGTAGGGGAAAGGCGCGAGAGCACGCCTGAGAGCAGGAGAATTTTCATGCAAGAGCCCTTGGTGCTGTTGCCGGGTTTATTATGTGATGCCCGGGTGTTCGGGCCGCAACTGACCGCGCTGAGCCGCGATATGGCGGTGACCGTCGCCCCGATCACGCGCGGCGAGCGGGTCGAGGAAATCGCCTCGGAATTGCTCGATTTGCTGCCGCGCAAATCCGCCATCGCGGGGCTTGGCCTTGGCGGGGTGGTGGCGATGGAAATCCTGCGCCGCGCGCCCGAGCGGGTGACGCGGATTGCCCTGATGGACACCAGCGCGCTGTCGGAGACGCCGCAGAGCTCGGCCGATCTCGAGCCGCTCTTGACCAAGGCGCGGGCCGGGCGGCTGCGCGAGGTGGTGGCGGGGCTGGTGCATCCCAACACGCTCGCCCCCGGGCCGGACCGGGCCGAGGTGATGGCGCTGATCGAGGATATGGCGGATCATCTGGGGCCGGAGATCCTGTTCCGGCAGATGCGGGCGCGGCAACGGCGGCGGGATTATCAACCGACGCTGCGGCGCTGCAAGGTGCCGGCGCTGGTGCTCTGCGGCGCGCATGACGGGACCGCGCCGATCAAGCATCACACGTTTCTGGCGGGGCTCATCCCCTATGGCAAGCTTGAGGTGATCGAGGGCGCGGGGCAGTTCCCGGTGTTGGAGCAGCCCGAGGCGACCAATGCCGCGCTCAAGGCCTGGATGAAACAGCCGCTGGTGCTGCAGACGCAGGTCGCGCCCGAAGTCTGAATGGATCGGAAAATCGCCGAAGGGCAGGGACGCCGCGGATCAGGCCGCGGCGTTTTTATTGGCGTGTTTGGCGCGCGGCTTGGTGCGCTTGCGCTCGGCCGGGGCCTCGGAATTGGCGTCGATGAAATCGAGCACCAAGGGTCGGATGTTTTCGCGCCAGGAGCGGCCTGCGAAAATGCCGTAATGCCCGGCGTTGGGTTCGACATAGCTCGCCTTTTTGTCGGCGGGCAGGCCGGTCAGAAGATCGAGCGCCGCGACGCATTGGCCGGGGGCCGAGATGTCATCCTTGCCGCCTTCGACGGTTTTGACGGCGATCTTGGTGATCTTGCCGATGTCGATCTTGCGGCCTTCGACGCTAAAGTCGTTCCGGGCAATCTCGCAATCCTTGAAGATGCGTTTCACGGTCGAGAGATAGAATTCGGCGGGCATGTCCATCACGGCGAGATATTCGTCGTAGAACTTGTTGTGCGGGTCGCGGTCGCTGGCTTCGCCACGGGCGACGCGGCCGATCTGATCGCTGAAGGCGGTGGCGTGGCGTTCGGCATTCATCGACATGAAGGAGGTGAGCTGCAGCAGGCCGGGATAGACCTTGCGCCCGACGCCGGGATATTTGAAGCCGACCTGCTGGATCATCGTCTCTTCGAGCTGCCCCATGGTGACGCGGCGGCCAAAGTCAGTGACATCGGTGGCGTTGGCCTCGGGGTCGATCGGGCCGCCGATGAGTGTCAGAGAACGGGGCTGGGCGTCAGGGTCCTGTTCGGCGAGATAGGCGGCGGCGGCGAGGGTCAGCGGCGCGGGCTGACAGACGGCGATGACATGGGTGTCGGGGCCGAGCGCGCGCATGAAATCGGCGAGATAGAGCGTGTAATCCTCGACGTCGAACTTGCCCTCGCTCACCGGAATATCGCGGGCATTGTGCCAGTCCGTCACATAGACGTCGCAATCGGGCAATAGCGATTTGACGGTAGACCGCAGCAAGGTGGCGTAATGGCCCGACATCGGCGCAACGAGAAGCACCCGGCGATCCATCGGATCCCGCCCGGCCACGTCGAAATGAATGAGATCGCCGAAGGGGCGCGAGACGATGGGTTCGACAGTGATCAAGTGATCGCGCCCGTCTTCGCCGGTGATCGATTCGATACCCCAGTCAGGTTTGACAACCATCCGCTGAAAGCTGCGTTCGGTGACTTCGCCCCAAGCGGCCATCCAGCTCAAAGCAGGGTTTGGTACCATGCTGAAAATGGGATAGGATGCCAGAGAAAGGGCCGTTGCACCAAGCCATTGGTTGGTATTCCGCATGGTCTCCATGAGGTCATATGTCGCCATGTACCGCATGCATTCGTCCTTTCCCGGCATCTGCCGGAGTAATGGTCACAAGGTGCAGCTTTGGTTGCAAGCAAATGCTGCATAGCAGCGAGAGTACGAGGAAATTATTAAGATGGCAACGCAAGAGGATGTGGCAGCTGCGAATTTGGACAGGCTTAATGTTAATCTGCAACGGGTTGAGGCGCTCACCGAGCGGCTGATCGCGGCCTTTGCGCGGCGCAACCCGGCCAATCCGACGCTCAACGGTCCGTCCCAGGACCTGTTTGCACGCGCAGCGCTTTCAGCCTGGGCCGAGGCGGTGGAGAACCCCGGCAAGATCTATGAGCAGCAGCTCGAATATTGGGGGAAATCCGTGCGCCATTTCATGGAGGCGCAGCAGGCCCTATTGCAGGGCAAAGCTGCGGAGCCCATGGAAGAGGACGAAGATCCGCTCGCGGGCGACAAGCGCTTTGCCAATCCGCTTTGGAAGAGCAATCCCTATTTCCGCTATATCAAGCAGCAATATGCGCTCAACCGCGAGGCGCTGGCGCGGACCGTGTCGGAGATGGATGATCTCTGCCCGACCGAGCAGCGCCGGCTGAACTATTTCGCGCGCCAGATCGCCGATCTCATGTCACCGACCAATTTCCTTGGCACCAATCCCGATGCTCTTGAACGGGCGGTCGAGACCGAGGGCGAGAGCCTGGTGCGGGGGCTGGAGAACCTCGTGGCCGATATCGAGGCCAACAATGGCGAGCTGGTGGTGCGGCTGGCCGATGAGGCGGCGTTCGAGCTTGGCGGCAATATCGCCACCGCGCCGGGCGAGGTGATCTATCGCAACGAGATGATGGAGCTCATCCAATATGCGCCGAGCACCGAAGAGGTGCATGCGACGCCGATCGTGCTCTTTCCGCCGTGGATCAACAAATTCTATATTCTCGACCTGAAAGAGCAAAACAGCCTGATCCGCTGGATCGTCGATCAGGGCTATACACTCTTTGTCATTTCCTGGATGAACCCGGATGCCAGCCATTCCGAGCTCGGCATGGAGGATTATGTCGAGAAGGGCTATCTCAAGGCCATCGAGATCGCCAAGGCGGTCACCGGGCAGAAGAAGGTCAATGCGGTGGGCTATTGCATCGCCGGGACGACGCTGGCGCTGACCTTGTCGCTGTTGAAAAAGCGCGGCGACAAGTCGATCAAATCCGCCACCTTCTTTACCGCGCTCACGGATTTTTCGGAGCAGGGCGAGTTTACCCCCTTCCTGCAGAATGATTTCATCGACGGGATCGAGGCCGAGGTCGCGGCGCAGGGGATCATGCGGGCCTTTATCCTTGGGCGCACGATGAGTTTCCTGCGCTCGAACGATCTGATCTACACGCCTGCCATCCGGTCCTACATGATGGGCGAGGCGCCGCCCGCCTTTGATCTGCTCTATTGGAATGGCGATGGGGCCAACCTGCCGGGGCGCATGGCGATGCAATATCTGCGCGGCCTTTGCCAGCGCAATGAATTCGCCGAGGGTGGGTTCGATCTCATGGGTGAAACGCTCAGCGTGGCGGATGTGGATGTGCCCCTGATGGCGATCACCTGTGAGACCGATCACATTGCCGCCTGGCGCGATTGCTATCGCGGGGTGCAGAAGATGGGGTCCAAGGAGAAAACCTTTGTCGTCTCGGAATCCGGTCATATTGCGGGGATTGTCAATCCGCCCTCCAAGAAGAAATACGGCCATTACACCAATGAGGATCTGAGCGGATCCTCGGAGGAATGGTTCCAGGGGGCGACGCGCAATGACGGGTCGTGGTGGCCTCTGTGGGAGGCATGGATTCGCAAGCGCTCGGGTAAGAAAACAACGGCGAGAACGCCCGGATCCGAGGAATATCCGCCGATTTGCCCGGCCCCGGGAGAGTATGTGCGCCGCAAAGCCACGGAAGTTTCCTAAGCAAATCATCCCCTTGATCGCTGCATGCGAAAAAACTTTTGCTGCACTGCAGAAAAACCTTGATTTGCTGCAGTGCAGCATTCATATTGTTTGCAATCGCAGAAACGCGGGCAGACCCCGCAGAACGATCTAAGGAGAAGACCAATGGCTAAAGCACAAGACTTCAGCACCATGATGCAGGACTTCCTGGGTGCGTTCCCGGTGGACACCAAAGCCCTGGAAGACGCGTTCAAGAATCAAGCCGCTCTGAACGAGAAATTCTCGCAAGTGGCCCTCAAAGCCGCAGAGCAATCGGCCGAGATTTCCAGCAAATGGACCAAAGAAACCCTGGCCCGCGCCACTGACGTGACCAAAGCCAAGGAAGAGCCCGCCGATTACGCCAAGGCGATGACCGATTTCGCATCGGCCAATGCCGAAGTGGCCGCCGAGAACATGGCAGCCTTCGCAGAAGTCGCGAAAAAAGTTCAGATGGAAACCGTCGAGCTGATGATGGCGACCGGCAAATCCATGCAGGAAGACGCCACCAAGGCCGTCAAGAAAGCCACCGACGAGGTGACTGCTGCTGCCAAGAAAGCCGGCGCTGCTGCCAAGTAAGCGATACGGATTTTCGCACCGTCCTCCTCCTCCCAATCAAGGCGGTGCATCCTGTAAAGGGCGAGCTTCATGCTCGCCCTTTCTTTTTCCCGCGCATCGGTTAAGCTGTGCTGTGGCGCCGCATATTGCGGCATGAACCGGGAGGCCAGCCGCGTGGGTGAAACCGACAAACCACTCTTGATCAAACGATATGCCAGCCGCAGGCTCTACAACACCGAGACCTCGGATTATGTCACGCTGGAAGACATCGCGCAGTTCATCCGCGATGGCCGCGAAGTGCAGATCGTCGATCTCAAATCGGGTGACAACCTGACCCGGCAATATCTGCTTCAGATCATTGCCGAGCATGAGAGCCGCGGCGAGAATGTTCTGCCGATCAACGTGCTGACTGACCTCGTGCGCAGCTATACCACGCAAGCCAGTTCCATGGTGCCGGAGTTCCTGGCGCAGAGCTTTGAGATGCTGCGCGAGGGGCAAACGACCATGATGGAGAACATGCAGCGTGCCAACCCGCTGGCAGGGATGCCGGGGATGGAGGCGCTGCGCGCCCAGCAGGAGGCGTTTCTCAAGGCGATGGGCGGGTTCAAGACCTTTGGCAGCACCATGCCCGGTGGCGCGGCGGAGGAGGCGGGCGACGAGACCGCCACCAAGCCCAAGCCAGCCGAGAGCGAGGACAAGAACCTCGACGAGATCAAGCAGCAACTGGCGGAACTGCAGCAGAAGCTGTCCAAGCTGAGCAAGTAAGGTCACATGGTCGACAGTCCGGGGCGGATCACCCTTTGGGGGATTGAAGTGTTCATGGCCGCCGCCGATGAGCGGTCGATCTCGGCTGCGGCGCGGCGTCTGGGGGCGAGCCCCTCGACCGTGAGCCAGCAGCTCACCAATCTCGAGAGCGCGGTGGGGGCGACCTTGCTCGACCGCAATGCGCGGCCCGTGCGCCTGACCACGGCGGGCGAGATCATGCAGCGCCGGGCGCAGGCGATCCTCAACGAGGCGGCGCAGGCGCGGGCCGAATTGGCGATGTCGGACCTGTCGATGCTGACCCGGTTCCGGCTTGGCATGATCGAGGATTTCGAAGCCGATGTGACGCCCCGGTTGCTCACCCATATGGCGGGCGAGCTGAAGGGCTGTCAGTTCCTGTTGGAGACCGGGGCGAGCCATCATCTTCATGATCTGCTCGATGCGCGCACGCTCGACGTGATCGTGGCGGCAGAGATCGGCGGCGAGGCGGATTGGGTCGAGCTGCACCCGCTTTTGCGCGAACCTTTCGTGGTGGCGGCGCCCAAGGGCGCGGTGCGCGATCCTGACAATGTGCTGCGACAGCTCAAGCGGCTGCCGCTCATCCAATACACGCCGCGCCATTACATGGGGCGGCTGATCAATTCGCATCTGGCGCGGCAGAATATCGCGCTGCCGCATCGCTTCGAGCTCGACAGCTATCACGCCATTCTGGCGATGGTCGGGCAGGGGCAGGGCTGGACCATCCTGACGCCGCTGGCGCTGCAGCGGGCGCAGCGGTTCGCGTCGCAGATCGACGTGTTCGACCTGCCGTTCGAGCCGCTGAGCCGGACCATCAGCCTGACCGCGCGCAAGGGGATCTTGCAGGATATGCCGACGAATGTGGCGGCGACGCTCAAGCCGATCCTGCAGGAGGTGATTGTCGGGCCAGCGCTGGCCCAACATGGCTTTCTCAAGGGTAAGCTGACGCTGCTCTGATCAGGTGCCGTAGACGCGCAGCGGGCCTTGCACCTCTGCCGCCGCAGCCAGCAGCGCATTGGCGATCAGATCGAGCTCATCCCGTGTGAGGCGCACCGGCAGGCGCACGTCACAGGCCCGCATCAGCATGTCGCGGGTGCGCGGCAGCTCGGGCGCGCCGCCGGGCAGGAATTGCCAGTTCCAGAAGGCGCGGGCATTGTCGGCGCTCTTGCCGAATATCTGCACCTTGATGCCGCGCGCGGCGGCGGCTTCGGCAAAGCGGGTGACCTCGTCATCGCTGAGACCGACGAGGTTGAACTGGATCGAATCCGGGGCGCGGGTTTCGGCCACCAGCGGCGCGGGCACCGACAGGACCGGCGAGCTGTTGAGCTTGTCCGCGACGTAATCGTGGTTCTCGAGACCGCGGCGCACCCGCTCGGCCAGCAGCGGCAGCTGCGGGCGGATGACGGCGGCGGAGAGGTTGCTGAGCCGCAGGTTGTAGAGCGGCAGCTTGTTTTGCCAGCGCGCGAAGGCCTCCGAGAGCGCCGGATCGTCGCCATCGACATGTTTGGCCCAGTTATGTTCATAAGCGCCCGACATGATCACGGCGCGGGCCACCAGATCGGCATCGTCGGTGACCAGAATGCCGCCTTCGCCCGCGTTCACCATCTTGTAGGATTGGAAGGAAAAACAGCCGACCCGGCCCAGCGTGCCGATTTTCTCGCCATGCCAGAGCGTGCCGAGCGAATGCGCCGCGTCCTCGACCACCGGGATGTCACGGGCCGCGCAGAGCGACAGGATCGCATCCATATCCGAGGTGTGGCCGCGCATATGGCTGACAATCACCGCCTGCACATCGTCGAGCCGGGCTTTGAAATCGGCCATGTCGATGCGGTAGTTTTCCCCCACTTCGCAGAGCACCGGTACGCAATCGGCATGGACCACCGACGAGGGCACGGCGGCAAAGGTAAAGCCGGGGATGAGCACGCGGGCGTCGCGGGGCAGGTCGAGCGCCTTGAGCGACAGGAAGAGCGCGGCAGAGCAGCTCGACACCGCGAGCGCGTATTTCGTGCCCAGCAGCGCGGCGAATTCGCGTTCCAAGAGCGCGACCGGTGCGTCTTGCGGCGCGGTATAGCGGAAGAGATCACCCGACAGCAGCAAACGGTCGATTTCGGCGCGGGCGGCTTCGGGGATCGGCTCGGCATCATGGACGTTGGGCATTTGGGTCATTTCAGTATATCCGAATGTTAGTTTCGGATTTTTTAAACACACTGAGACCGCGCTGCCAAGGGCGCAAAAGGGTAACGCCTTGCCGTTCGGTGAATTTTCGCCACCTGTCGTCGGGAGGCAACGGCCCGCGCCTTGCGCGCGCGGACCGTCGAAGGTCGGGAGAGGTGGTTCAGCGCTCGCTGAGCGCCTGAGCCGCGCGGGTGATGGCGGCCTCGGTGCGGGCGAAATCCTCTTCGGTGAGCGCCAGGCTCGGGTAGGTCTTGCCGCCCGATTTGAAAATGCCTTCGGCGCGCAGCACCGCGTTGAACCGGGCCGAGGCGGCGGCATCTGCCGATTGCACATCGCGGTAATCGCGGGGATCTGTGGCGGTAAAGACCGGCTCGAACAGGGTCTCGTCGCCGACGATGCGGTGGGCGATGCCCTCGGCGTCGAGCGCGCGGGTCATCATCTCCATCACCCTGCGGCCATTGGCGCGCAGCTGCTCATATTGGCCGTCGCGGCGCAGGATTTCGAGCGTCTTGAGCCCGGCCACCGCCGCCACCGGATTGCCCGAAAGCGTGCCAAGCTGCATGAGCCAGCGCTCCGCCCCGACAGCCGATTTGTCGAAATGCGCCATGATGTCGGCGCGCCCGGCGAGGGCGGCGAGAGGAAAGCCGCCGCCGATCACCTTGCCCAGCGTGCACAGATCGGGCGTCACGCCATAGAGGTCCTGTGCGCCGCCATAGGCAAAGCGGAACCCGGTCACCACCTCGTCGAAGATCAGCACGATGCCATAGCGGTCGCATTCCTCGCGCAGGAGTTGCAAAAAGCCCGGGGCGGGCGGGATGATCCGCTGCAGCGGCTCGACGATGAGCCCGGCCACCTTGTCCCCATGTTCGGCGAGCAGCGAGCGGATGAACTCGGCATCGTTGAAAGGCGCGATGAGCATCTCGTCGGCGACGCTTTGCGGGATGCCGGCGCTGTCGGGCTGGGCCTGCGGAAAGTTGAGCCGGTTGGTGGGGGCAAGAGACATTTGTGCCTCAGCGGACATGCCGTGATAGCCGCCCTCGAATTTCACGATCTTGTCGCGCCCGGTAAAGGCGCGGGCGGCGCGGATCGCATACATATCGGCCTCGCCGCCCGAGGAGACATAGCGCAGCTGTTCGGCGCAGGGCACGGCGGCGCAGATCACTTCGGCGAGCTCGATCCCGGCGGCGTTGTTGGCAAAGAAGGTCTGACCCTTGGGGAGCTGTTCGATCACCGCCTCGAGCACTTCGGGATGGCCATGGCCGAGCAGCATCGGGCCGGAGCCGATGAGGTAATCCACATAGTCGCGGCCCTCTTCGTCCCAGACGCGCGATCCGCGCCCCTCGCGGATGGTGATGGAAGGGTCGAAATTGCCAAAGCCGCCGCCGGGCAGGACGGCGCGGGCGCGGGCGGGCCAATCGGTCTGGGTCATGTTTCTGGTCCTTAGTCGAGAATGAGCTGGGGCGTGCCGAGCACGTCCATATCCGGGGTGATGCCGAGGCCGGGGCCTTCGGGCGGGGCGATGCGGCCCATGTGGCGGGTCGGCCCATCGGGGGCGAGGCGCGGGCCCACGTAATGCGAGAGATCGCAGGTGTTCATCAGCCCGCGCGCCGGGGTGGCGGCGGCCAGGTGCAACAGCGCGGCGGTGGTCACGTCGCTGCCCCAGGTGTCCTCGATACACATGCGGGTGCCGAGAGCGAGGCAGAGATCGCGGGCCCGGCGGGTCGCCGAGAGCCCGCCGAATTTCGACAGTTTCAGCGCCACCGCATCCATGCAGCCGCGCCGGTGCCCGTCGAGCAGGCTTGGGATGTCATGGGCGGTCTCGTCGAGCTTCATCGGCAGGCCGGTGGCATCGCGCACGGCGGCGCATTCCTGGATGGTGCGGCAGGGCTGTTCGAGCATCACGTCGAGATGGGCCACGGCGCGGCCGACGCGGCTGGCGGTGAGACTGTCAGAGCCGCAATTCCAGTCGCCATAGACCAGCGGGCCGGGGCCGACCGCCTCGCGCACGTGGCTGAGCCGGGCGACATCGGCCTGCCAATCGCCATCGGCGCCGAGCTTGACCTGGAATTGCGTCATGCCCTGGGCCTGGGCGTCGCGGGCGATGCGGGCCATCTCGTCGGGGGCGACACAGGTGATCGAATGGTAGAGCGGCATATCCGCCATCGCCCGCCCACCGAGTAGCGCATGGAGCGGCAGTCCTGCGGCGCGGGCGGTGATGTCCCACAGCGCGATGTCGAGGGCGGATTTGGCGTAATCATGCCCCAGGAGATAGGCGTTGCAACGCTCCATCAGCGCCTCGGCCCCGAGGGGGTCAGCGCCAAGGATGATCGGCGCGAGCTCGGTCAGCGCCGGGGCCACGCCATCCGCATAGGCGGGCAGGTAATGCGGGATCGGGCAGACCTCGCCCCAGCCCGACAGGCCGCTATCGGTGTCGAGCCGGATCAGCGTCGTCATGGTGGTGTCGCAGGTCTTGCCGCCCGCCATGTAATAGGTCTCGTGGCTGGTGAGCGGGATGTGCCAGAGGCTGAGCCGGGTGAGTTTCATGAATGTGGGTCCTTGGGCAATGGGGGGCGAGGGGGCGTTGCCCCCGGCCTGCGGCCTCCCCCAGGATATTTCGAGCCAGAAGAAGTCTTAGTCATAAGAGGCCACCGGTCGGCCCAGCGCCTCGGGGTCGGGGATCACGCCGAGCCCGGGGGCGGAGGGCGGCGTGGCGAGCCCGTCGCGGTTGCGCGCACCTTGGCCCGGGATCGGATCATCGGCGAGATGGGCATGGCCCAGCCAGGAGGCGAGGCGGTTGGCCTCGGGCGTGCTTGCGGCGAGATGCAGCGCGGCGGTGTCGGCCAGCGCCGTGCCGCCCACATCCTCGATATGCATCTGCCAGCCGACGGAGACGCCGAAATCGCGGATCTGTCGGGCGCGGGTCAGCCCGCCGACGCGGTTGGGCTTGATCTTGACGCCTTCGCAGGCGCCGCGCGACCAGGCGGCGAGGTGATCGGAGAACTCGTGCAGGCATTCGTCGAGCATGATCGGGTTGGCCACGCGCCGCGCCACATGGGCGCATTGGTCGAGCGTTTGGCAGGGCTGTTCGATCCAGTCGCGGGCGCGGACGGAATTGAGCACCTCGACCGCGATGGCAGGGGTCCAGGCGCGGTTGACGTCAAAGGTCACCCGGTGGCCGTCGGGCAGGCCCGCGGAAATCGCCTCGATCCGCGCGATGTCCTGTGCCGGGTCGCTGCCGCCGATCTTGGCGGAATGGGTGCGATAGCCCTGCGCCGCGGCCTCGGCGATCAGGCCGAGCATCTGATCCGGGGTGCCGGTGGATATGGACGAGTTGATCGGCACCGGCGTCGCGGCCTCGCCGCCCAGGAGCTGCCAGAGCGGCAGGCCCGCGACCTGCCCCAGAATGTCCCAGCAGGCCATGTCGATGGGGGATTTGACATAGGAATGGCCCGGCAATTGCAGGTCCATCACCCGGTTGACATGATCGAGGCTGCGCGGGTCTAGCCCCAGAAGATGCGGCGCCAGCGTGGCGATCCCGGCGCGCAGCCCGGGGCCATGGGCGGGCAGGTAGCTATGACCCCAGGGGCAGCCCTCGCCCCAACCGGTGACGCCCTCGTCGGTGTCGATGCGCAGATAGGTGCTGTCGAGCCGGTCGAATTTGAGCCGCCCACCGGAGAGCCAATAGGGCTTGGCCAGAGGCAGATCGAGATGAAAGACGGTGAGCCGTGTGATGCGCATGCTGCAGGTCCTTGGGATCAGGGCAGGGCCCAGTCGGCGACGGGGGCGCCGAGGCTGTTGAAATCGGGGGTGACGCCGAGTCCGGGGGTGTCGCTGGCATAGAGGCGACCTTGGTGGACCGTGGGGCCGCCTAGCCCGGTCGAGCGTGTGTTGTAATTCATCAGATCCGTGGAGTTGATCAGAAACTCCTCGGGTGTGGAGGCGGCGAAATGGGCGACGGCGGCGCTGGCGATCTCGCCGCCCCAGCTGTCTTCGGCCACCACGGGCATGCGATTGTCGATGAGGAAATCGCGGGTGCGGCGTGCCTTGCTGAGCCCGCCGAGATTGGAGATCTTGAGACAGCAGATTTCGGCGCCACGGTCGGCCACGATGCGCTGGGCCATGTGAAGCCCGGTCACGCATTCGTCGAGCTTCATCGGCTGGTCGGCCACGCGGCGCACCTGTTGGCATTCCTCATAGCTGCGGCAGGGTTGTTCGAGGATATAGTCGAGATCGCGTGTGGCACGGGCGAGGCGGATGGCATTGTCGACGCGCCAGCCCTGATTGGCGTCGGCCATGGCCTTTTCGCCCGGTTCGAGCAGCGGCAGGCAGGCGCGGATGCGGTCGATATCGCTCTGCCAGTCGGCGCCGACCTTGATCTGGAACTGGCGGTAGCCGGCGGCCCGGTGGCGGGCGAGCTCGGCCCGGGTTTCGGCCTCGCTGCGCTGTGGGGCGACGCGGTACATCGGCGCGCCATCGCAGAGCTTGCCGCCCAGAAGCATCCAGACCGGTTGACCGGTGGCCTGGCCGAGAATGTCCCAGAAGGCCGCGTCAAACGGGGCCTTGGCATAGCCATGCCCCTGCACGAGGTGATCCATCAGCCGTTCCATCCGCGCCACCTGTCGCGGGTCCTGGCCGAGAAGCTGCGGCGCGGCGAGCCGGGCGAAGGCATCGACCCCTTCGGAATGGGCGATCATGTAGTTCTCGCCACAGGGGGTGAATTCGCCACAGCCCTGCAGCCCGGCGTCGGTGTCGATCACCACGACAGAGGCACGGGCGACCGTGATCGCATTGCCTGCGCCCCAGCCATAGCTGCCGTCCACATAGGGAAGATCGGTCTTGTAGAGGCGGATGCGGGTGATGCGCATGGGCGTGGGTCCTTGGGCGGTGGGTCGCTGGGGCGTCTGTGGTCAGTCGGCGCGGGGTTTGAGCTCGATCTCGACAAAGCTCATGGCGGTGTCGCCCGCGTTGATCACGTCATGTTCGACGCCCGCGTCCCGGGCATAGGCGGTGCCGGCGGGCACGGTGACTTCGGTCACGCTATCGTCGGGATGAACGAGCCGCATGTGGCAGTCGGTGATCGCGGTGATGACGTAATCCATCTCGTGCCGGTGCCAGCCGGTGTTTTGGCCCGGCTCAAAGTCAAACCGTGTGACGCGGGTGCGGGCATCGTCGATGAGGGTGGTGGCGGTGCAATGGCTCATATCGGGTCTCCAAAGGTCTTGACCGGGGTGCCGAGCGCGTCGCGGTTGACCCGCAGCCCGAGGCCGGGATCGGAGGGCGCAGAGGCGCCGCCGTCGCGCAAGGGCGCGTCGATCTCGGCCAGCTCGGCGGTGGTCATGGCACGGGTGTCGAGGGCGCAGCGCAGCAGATGCCGGGGTGTCGATTGCGCCAGATGCAGGATCGCGGCAAAGCTGATCTGGCTGCCCACGGTGTCCTGCACCGACATCACCATGCCTGCCGCCGCCGCGATGGCGCGCTGCCGCAGCATGGGCGTGATGCCGCCCTGTTTGCTCACCTTGAGCCCGACGCCGTCGCAGAGATCGTCGCGGATGGCGGCGATGAGATCGGTCTCGGTCTGGATGAGCTCGTCGAGCAGCAGGGGTAGGGCGCAGCGGGCGCGGAGCGATTTGGTCTCGGCCCAGCTCGCGCAGGGGGCCTCGAGCACGATGTCGAGACCGGGCGGCAGGAGCGACAGCATGCGAAGCGCATGTTCCACCGTGAGGCCATTATTGGCATCGGCGAGATACCATTCGCCGGGCTGGCGGTCGGCGAGGCAGGCGGTGATGCGCTCGGCATCGAGCGCGGGGCCGCCCTCGGCCTCGGAGGCGCCGATCTTGATGGAATGGCCCTTGAAGCCCTGCGCCCGGTGCCGCGCGACCTTGGCGCGCATCGCCTCGGGCGTGTCGCCGCCGATGGAGGAGATCACCGGCACCGGCCCGGCCACACGGCCGCCGGTCATGTCGCAGAGCGGCAGGCCTGCGGCCTGGGCCGCGATGTCCCAGCAGGCGATGTCGAGCGCGGCCCGCGCGTCGCGATGGCCCTTGAGCGTGTCGCGCATCCGGTCCCAGATCCGGTCATGCTGCCGCGGGTCCATGCCGAGGATCGCGGGCGCCAGAAGCTCCAGCGCGGCGCGGGTGCCGCCGGCATGGGCGGCGATATAGGTGCTGCCGAAGGGTGTGCTCTCGCCCCAGCCCGTGAGGCCGGTGTCGGTCTCAATCGAGACGATCGTGGCGTCATAGCTGTGGTATTCGCGGCCCCCGGAGAGGCGGTAGACACCGCCGCGCACGGGCAGGTCGGTTCGATGGATGTCGATGCGGGTGATCTTCATTGGCTCATTCTCGGATCATCGCCGAGCCCCGCGCCGCGCCAGAGCACGAGCGTCAGGATCGGATCGGTCAGGGTGGTCATGGCATGGGGCGCGTTGGCGGGGTGAAAGCGCGTCTGTCCGGGTTCGAGCATCAGGTCAGGGGCGTTGCGCAGGTGAAAGAGCGCCCGGCCCGAGACCACGGAGTAGAGCTCCTCTGGCAGGTGTTCATGCCAGCCATAATCGAGCCCCGGCCCCCAATAACCGACGGTGACCCGCAGGCTCTGGGTCAGGAAATGCCCCGAGGGCCCGGCCAGTTCGAACCAGCCGAAACGGTTGAGGAAATCGCGGCCCACCTCGGCCTCGGTATAGCTGTGCCGCCATTCCACATGCGGGGCGGCGGCGACGAGCGCATCGCGCAAGGGCTGGCTCTGATCGCTGGCATGGCCCGGGTCGCGGGTGAGGTGGTCGATCACCGGCAGCGCATGGGCAGGCCTGTCGGCCCAGCGCAGATCCTCCGGCCAAGTCGCGAAGGCGCGGAACTCGGGCAGGGCCTCGTGCCAGTCGCGCGCGGCCTCGAGCAGATGGGTCAGGGCAGCGCGGCCACTCATCGCTGTGCCTCGCCTTGCAGGGCGGGATCGGAAAAGACCGGTCTTGTGTCCATCTCGCCGCGCCAGAGCACCCAGGCAAGCACGGGGCTGTCATGGGTGGTGAGCGCATGGGCCACGCCTGAGGGGTGAAAGACCGTGCCGCCGGGGCCAAGTCTGCGCGGGGCATGACCGTCGAGATGAAACTCGGCCTCGCCCGCCACCACGAGATAGATCTCTTCCGCCGGGTGGTGATGCGGGGGGTAGTGATAGCCGGGGCGTTGATAGACGAGAAAGCCGCGCATCTGCTCTGTGCCATAAGGGGCGTCCTGACCGAGCAGCTCGTAACAGCCGAAATGCCGGTGCAGATCGGCGCCAATGGCGGTGTGCCGATAGGTGTCACGCCAGCGGGCGATGGGGCCCACGGCACAGGCGGCGTCGCGAAACCCTTGCCAGCGCGCGGAGGTGTCGCCCGGTGCGTCCTGTAGCGTGACGGCCAGCGGGTCGGGGCGTGGATCGCCCGGCTGATCGCGCAGGGCGTCGGGGAAGGCGCAGAAATCGCGCAGTTCAGGGGTCGCCCCATGCGCCGCGCGGGCCTCTTGCAGGAGGGTGGTCCAGCGTGGGTCCATCACGGCACCACGACGATATTGCCGGCATGGGCCTTGTCGATAAAGGCCGCCTGCGCCTTGGGCAGATCGCGCAAGGGATAAGTGGCGGCCAGCATCGGCCGCAGCTCGCCGCGTTCGATATAGGTGACCACGTCGGGGAAGATATGCGGCGGTATCACGGTCGAGCCGGTAAAGGTCAGATCTCGCAGGTAAAATGTGCGCAGGTCGAGCTCGACCATGGGACCGGCGATGGCGCCGGAGCAGGTGTAGCGGCCGCCGCGTTCGAGCACGTCGATGAGCTGGGGCCAAAGCGGCCCGCCGACCACATCGGCGACCACGGTGATCTTTTCATCGCCAAGGGCCGCGCGGAGATTGTCGGGGCTGCGGGGCAGGATGAGATCGGGGCCGAGGGCGGCGACCTCGGCATGTTTGGCCTCGGAGGCGAGCGCGATGGTGCGAGCCCCGCGGCGCTTGGCGAGCTGAATGAGCGCGCCGCCGACACCGCCCGAGGCACCGGGGATCAGCACCGTGTCGCCCGCCACGACATTGGCGCGCGACAGCATGCCCTCGGCGGTGGTGTAGGAGCATTGGAATGTCGCCAGCTCGGCATCCGAGAGGTCGCTGTTGACCACCATGATGCCGCGCGTGTCGGCCTTGGTGTATTCGGCATAACCGCCATCGCATTCCGAGCCGTAATAGCCTGTTTTATCTTTGTTATCGGGATCGGACCAATCGCGGAGCCAGCCGTCCACCATGACCCGTTTGCCAATGAAACTCGGGTCGGTGTCGGGGCCAACGGCGACCACGCGGCCGACCACATCGGCACCTTGGATGCGCGGGAAGGTGATGGGCCGACCGCCCCAGGTGGGGTCTTCGTCATCGACCGTTTCATAGGCGCCGCCGGTGGTCGCCTGATCCACCGCCTTGGAGTACCAGCCGGTGCGTGTGTTGACGTCGGTGTTGTTGAGACCGCAGGCGCCGACCTTGATCAGGACCTCATGTTGCGAGAGCTCTGGCACCGGCCAGTCTTCGTGCCATTCATAGGCGTCGAGGTCGCCATGGCCCTTGAGAACCATGGCTTTCATCGTCTTGGGGAGGTCGGTCATCACATCAAATTCCTTGGGTCGGTTTTGCGTCGGTATTACGTCGGTAAGACGACTGTGCGTCATGCGGGGATCTGGGCCGCATCAGTGCGGGGCAAAAGCCCCTCGGGATCATAGGCCGGTGCGCCGAGAATGCGGGCCGGGCGGGGGGTGCCTGCGATCACCACCTCGACCTCGGTCCCGGCAACGTTGGCCTCGGGCCTGACATAAGCAAAGGCCAGAATTTTCCCGCAGCTATGCCCGTAGGCGACAGAGGCTGTAGAGCCCACGACCTTGCCCTGCAAAAGCACCGCCTCGCCGCCATGACCGTCATGCGCGCCATCGGGGGCGATCTCGAGATAGGCGCAGACAAAGCGGCGGGCGGGGGCGAGCGTCGCCTCGCGGCCGATATACGCCTTGTCGGTGCGGGCAAAGCGCAGCACATCGGCCTCGGCCAGCGTCACCTCATTGGTGAGCTCGCCCGCGCCCTTGAAGCCCTTTTCCATCCGCATCGCGTTCATGGCGAAACTGCCATAGTCGGCGAGACCCAAAGGTGCGCCTGCAGCCCAGAGCGCGTCATAGACGGCAAGCGCCGCGTCGCGGGGCATGTGGAACTCCCAGCCCAGCTCTCCGGCATAGGACATGCGGAAGGCCCAGAGCCTGTGACCCGCCACGGTGATCTCCTGCGCGGTGAGCCAGGGGAAGGCGGCATTATCGAGCGGCGCATCGGTACAGGTGGCAAGGATGTCGCGGGACCGGGGGCCGTTCAGGGTGAGCGCGGCCCAATCATTGGAGCGCAGGGTCACGGTCACATCGGCCGTGCCGCGATGGCGGTCGAGATGATCCAAGAGCCGCTGTTCAAAGAAGGCGGCACAGACCAGATAGAAGCGATCCGAGGCGAGGCGCACCACGGTGGTCTCCAGCTCGATCCGCCCGGCCGCGTTCAGCATATGGGTGAGGGCGATGCCGCCCGTCTTGCGTGGCAGGCGGTTGGCAACGAGCCGGTCGAGCAGGGTCTCGGCCTCGGGGCCCGACAGTTCGACCTTGGTGAAGGCCGAGATATCCATGATCCCCGCCGCCTCGCGCACGGCCCGGCATTCATCGCCCACCACGTCATGCACCGGGGTGCGGCCAAAGCCATAGTGGTCATGCTGCGCGATACCCGCCTTGGCGAACCAGCGGGGGCGCTCATGGCCATAGACCTCTTCGAACACTGCGCCCTTGGACTTGAGCCGGTCATAGAGCGGCGAAGGTTTCACCGGACGGCCCGCCAGACGGTTGAAATGCGGGAAGGGGATTTCATGGCGCAGGCAATAATCCTCCTTGGCCTTGATCACCTGCCACTCCTTGGTGGCATAGCTGCCAAAGCGGCGCGGGTCGTAATCGCGCATTGAGATATCCGCCGCGCCATGCACCATCCAGCGCGCCAATTCGCGGGTGAGGCCGGGACCCCAGCCGATGCCGATCTGGGTGCCACAGCAGCACCAGTAGTTGCGCACGCCCGGCGCGGGACCGATGAGAGGGTTGCCATCGGGCGGGTGGCTGATCGCGCCATGAACCTCGCGGGTGATGCCGCGCTCGGCCAGGACGGGCATGCGGTTGAGGCTTTCTTCGAGCCAGGGCATGACCCGGTCGTAATCCGCGTCAAAGAGCCAGTTCTCGTAATCCCACGGGCATTCGTCGAGCCAGACCGCATTGGGATTGGCCTTTTCATAGATGCCGATGAGCCCGCGCTTTTGCTCCATCCGGATATAGCCCGAGACCTTCTTGTCATCGCGGATCACCGGCAATTCGCGGTCGAGAGCCTCGAATTCCGGAACGTTTTCGGTGACGAAATAATGGTGGGTCATCGAAGTCATCGGCAGCTGCAGCCCCGACCATTCGCCCATCTGCCGGGCATAGGTGCCGCCCGCGTTGACCACATGTTCGCAGGTGATGGTGCCTTGGTCGGTCTCGACCTGCCATTCGCCCGAGGCGAGCTGGGTGATGTTGCTGGCGCGGCAGCGGCGGATGATGCGCACGCCCTTGGCCCGCGCCCCGGCGGCGAGCGCCATGGTGACGTTGGTTGGATCGACATGGCCGTCATCGGGGGTGTGGAGCGCGCCCAGCACACCGTCGAGATTGTAGAAGGGGTGCAGCTCGGCCACGCGCTGGGGCGAGACGAGGTCGATGTTGAAGCCAAGGCTGCGCCCGACGCTGAGCGTGTGGCGGAGCCAGTCCATCTCATCCTCGGTATAGGCGAGGCGGAACGAGCCGCAGCCATGCCATGTCACCGCCTGTCCGGTCTCGGCCTCGAGCCCGCCGGAATAGAGCCCGATGTTGTAATCGACGCATTTGCCCAGGCCATAGGAGGAGGTGGAATGGGTGATCTGTCCCGCCGCGTGCCAGGTCGAGCCCGACGTGAGCTCGGCCTTTTCCAGGAGCACGGTGTCATGCCCCCAGCCTTCATGGGCGAGGTGATAGGCAAGGCCCACCCCCATGACGCCACCGCCAACGATCACCACGCGGGCATGGGAGGGAAAGGTTTTCTCGGACATGATCATTTCCTGGCTGACAGAGTCGCAATTTTCCTCGACAGGCTAGGCGAACATATGTACCATCGTCAATCATGAATGACACAAATGTATCAAATCAAGTTCTGGAACGGCTCTCCGAGGAATGGGAGGCCCTGACCCCCGAGGCCCAGAAGGCAGCGCGTTATGTGCTCGAAAACCCGCAGGATGTGGGGATTTCGACTGTGCGCGAGATTGCCGAGGCGGCCAAAGTGAAACCCAACACCTTTGTGCGCATGGCGCGGCAGGTGGGCTTTGACGGCTATGATGATTTCCGCGAACCGTTCCGCGAGGCCATCCGGCGCGGCGCGGTGAGCTTTCCGGACCGGGCGCGGTGGCTGCAGGGGATCCGGAAATCGGGCGCGCTGGGGGGGCTCTATGCCGATCTGGTGGATGCGGCGATGCGCAATGTCGAAGAGACATTTGCGGGGATTTCCTGCGAGAGCCTGACGGCGGCGGCCGAGGCGATCTGGGCGTCGCGGGATGTCTATACGCTTGGCGTCGGCGTCAACAATTCCAACGCGCGCAATTTCACCTATCTCGCCTCGACCGGCATGAAGCAGTTTCACGCCATTCCGCAGCCCGGATCGGTGGCGGTGGATGATCTGGCCTGGGCGGGGGAGCGCGATGTTCTCATCGCGATCACCTGCCGGCCCTATCGGCGCGAGGTGGTGGAGGCGGTGAAACAGGCGCGCCAGCAGGGCGTGACGGTGGTGGGCATTTCCGACAGCCCGGCCAGCCCGATCATTCGCGGCTCGGACCATGGGTTCGTGGTGGCCGCCGACACGCCGCAGTTTTTCCCATCATCGGTGTCGACCATCGCGCTGCTGGAGACGCTGTTGAGCTTTGTCATCGCGGTGGCCAGCGACGAGGTCGTGGGCCGCGTCGAGACATTCCACAAACGCAGGCATCATCTTGGCATGTATGAGGAGGACCCTGAATGACGGCAGAGCTGCTGCACTCTCTGGAGGCGCATTACTATACCGACCCCGCGATTTTCGAGAGCGAACGCAAGGGGTTGCTGGCGCGGAGCTGGCAATATGCCGGCCATGCGAGCCAGGTGCCGAATGTCGGCGATTACTTTGCCTTCGAGCTGGCGGGGGAGAATCTGTTCTGCATCCGGGGCCGCGATGAGGTGGTGCGGGCCTTCTATAACGTCTGCCAGCACCGGGCGCATGAGCTGCTCCGCGAGACCGGCAATGCGCGGGTGGTGGTCTGTCCCTATCACGCCTGGACCTATGAGCTGACGGGCGAATTGCGGGCGGGGCCGAATATCAAATCGGTGCCGGGGTTTGACCGGAGCAAGGTCTGTCTCACCGAGGTAAAATGCGAGGATTTCAACGGGTTCCTCTTTGTGAACCTCGATCCGGACGCGGCGCCGATGGACGAGTGGTATCCCGGGGTGCGCGAGGAAATCCGGGCCTATGTGCCGCATGTCGCGGCGCTCGAGCCGCTGGAATGGGTGGAGATTCCGGAGGCGTGCAATTGGAAGGTTTCGGTCGAGAATTACTCGGAATGCTACCATTGTCCGATCAACCACAAGACCTTTGCCGAAGGGGTGGTGAAGCCCGAGACCTATGACATCCAGCCGCTCGAGACGGGCTATGTGCTGCGCCATACGACGGAATGTCAGAACCTTGAGAAGATGACCTATCCCATTGATATGTCAGTGGAACATGCGGGGGAATATCGGAGCTGGTTCCTCTGGCCGATGTTCTCGTTTCAATGCTATCCGGGCAATATCCTCAACACCTATCACTGGCGGGCGGGGGCGGTGGATCGCTGTACCGTCTGGCGCGGCTGGTATACGCCGGGCGGGGCCGAGAGCGATGTGATCCGGGGGCTGGCGAAACAGGATCGCGAGACCACGGTGGAGGAGGATATTCACCTCGTCGAGAGCGTCTTTCGCGGGCTGAAATCGCGGGGCTATACGCCGGGGCCCTTGGTAATCGATCCCAAATGCGGGGTCAATTCCGAGCATTCGGTGGCGACGCTTCAGGGCTGGATGCGCGAGGCGGTGGCGGGCTGAAATGCCCTGTCGGTAACACGTCGGTAAAGCGACGGTAACGCGGCGGTTGCGAAAACCGCCGCGTTTTTGCGTGGATTAGCCCTTGCGGCGGGGCGGTTCGCCGCCGCCGGGACGGGAGCCGGGTTTGCGCGGCTGACGCGCGCCGGGCTTGAGACCGCCGGGCGGGGTGAAGCGTTTCGACGTGTCGCGCCCATCGCGGGCGGGCTTGGCCGCCGGTTTCGCGCCGGGTTTGCCAGCGGGCTTACCGGCGGGTTTCCCGGCGGGCTTGCCAGCCGGTTTGCCCTCGGCTTTGCCGAAGCTCTTGCCAGCCGGTTTGCCGCCCGGTTTGCCAGAAGGCTTGCCGCCGGGTTTGTCGCCGAACTTGCCAGAGGGTTTGCCGCCGGGCTTGCCCGAAGGTTTACCAGCGGGCTTGCCGCCCGGCTTGTCACCGAATTTGCCAGCGGGTTTGTCGCCAAACTTGCCCGAAGGTTTGCCGGCGGGTTTCGAGGCGGGTTTTGGGGCGGGTTTCGGGCTCTTGTGTTCGACGGCATGGGTTTCGGTCAGCGGCCGGGGCTTGCTGCGCGGTTTGTCGGCGCGGGGCTTGTCGCTGCGGGGTTTGTCGCCCCAGGGCTTGTCGCCACGGGGTTTGTCACCCCAGGACTTCTCCCCGCGCGGCTTGTCACCACGCGGCTTGTCACCGCGCGGCTTGTCGCCCCAGGATTTCTCGCCACGGGGCGGGCCGTCATGGCGCGGCTTGCCGCCTGCGGGGCGCGCACCGCGATGCGGTTTCGGCGCGGGGCGGCCAAGATCGGGCATCTCGTCGAGCTGGCGCACAGTGATGCCATCCTCGAGCGTGTTGTTGTCGAGCGCGTCGAAAAAGCCCGAGACCGCCGGGGTAGACAGCTCGACATAGGTCTCGCCATCCTGCACGCGGATTGCGCCGATATTGGCCTTGTCGAGATTGCCGGAGCGCAAGAGAAGCGGCAGCAGCCAGCGCGCCTCGGCCCGGTCCTTGCGGCCGACCGAGAGCGAAATCCACGTGGCGGGGCCGAACTCGGCATGATCGCGGCGCGGTGCGGCTTTGCCCGCCTCCGGCGCGCTCAGCTCTTCGGGGGCGGCGTGACGGGTGCGGAAGAGGCGCAGATAGGCGCCGACCACGGCCTCGGGGCTCTGCTCGGCCAGCAGGCGGGCGGCAAAGGCGGTTTCGGCCTCGGTCAGCGGCGTCTCCCAGGCGGGATCGGCGAGCAGGCGGTTTTCATCCTGTTCGAGGATCGCATCGGCGGAGGGCGGCAGCGTCCATTCGGCGGTGATCTTGGCGAATTTCAGGATGCGTTCGGCCTTTTTCAGATCGCGCGGCGCGACGATCAGCGCCGAGACGCCCTTGCGCCCGGCGCGGCCGGTGCGGCCCGAGCGGTGCATCAGGCTCTCGGTGTTTTTCGGCAGATCGGCATGGATCACCAGATTGAGATTGGGCAGGTCGATGCCGCGCGCCGCCACATCGGTGGCGACACAGATCCGGGCGCGCCCGTCGCGCATCGCCTGCAGCGCGTGGCTGCGTTCCGATTGGCT
Organism: Roseovarius nubinhibens ISM; assembly: GCF_000152625.1. Taxonomy (GTDB): domain Bacteria; phylum Pseudomonadota; class Alphaproteobacteria; order Rhodobacterales; family Rhodobacteraceae; genus Roseovarius; species Roseovarius nubinhibens. The sequence continues at coordinate 2,899,550 of NZ_CH724156.1, forward strand.
CAGCTCGCCCGAGAGGCTCACCACGGCAAAGCCGCGATTGGCGAGCCGGGTGGTCAGGTGGTTGACCGCCGCGCGGGTGTTGGCAAAGACGATCGCCGCCTCGGCATCATGAAAGCGCAGCAGGTTGAAGATCGCCGCTTCGCCTTCGCCATGGGCGACGCGCAGCGCCTGATAGGCGATGTCGGCATGTTGTTCGGTGCTGCTGACGGTGTTGATGCGGCGGGCGTCGCGCTGAAACTGGCCGGCGAGCCGGGCGATGGCGGGCGGCACGGTGGCCGAGAAGAGCAGGGTGCGGCGGTTCTCAGGCGCGGCTTCGAGCATGAACTCGAGATCTTCGCGAAAGCCGAGATCGAGCATCTCATCCGCCTCGTCGAGCACCACGACACGCAGGTCGTCCATGTCGAGCGAGCCGCGCGAGATATGGTCGCGCAGCCGCCCCGGCGTGCCGACGACGATATGCGCGCCACGTTCCAGCGTGCGCCGTTCGTCGCGCATATCCATGCCGCCGACGCAGGAGGCGATGCGCGCGCCGGTCTCGGCATAGAGCCAGCGCAGCTCGTTCATCACCTGAAAGGCCAGCTCGCGCGTCGGGGCCACCACCAGCGCCAGCGGCGCGGCGGCGGGGCCGAAGACCTCGGCCTCGTCGAGCAGGGTGGGCGCCATGGCGAGGCCGAAGGCCACCGTCTTGCCCGAGCCGGTCTGGGCCGAGACCAGCAGATCGGAGCCGATGAGATCGGGATCGGCCATGGCCTCTTGCACGGGGGTGAGGCTGTCATAGCCACGGGCGGCGAGCGCGTTGGAAAGGGGGGGTATCATGGGAAGGGTATCCTGGGGGTTGCGGCGGGGAGGGCCGGAGGCAGGCGGCCGGGCCGCGAAACCCCGGCTCATACGCCGCTTTGCAAGGATTGTATATGGGCAATCCGCATCGCGCAAATCGGGGCGGGTTTCGGCGCATGGGGGTGTGGGCGGGTGTTTGGGTGTTGGGGGGAGTGGGGGGAGTTGGGGGGCGCTGCCCCCAAGGCCTGCGGCCTTTCCCCCGGGATATTGGGGGCCAGAAGAAGCGGGGGGGCGGGGAGATAAGGTGAGCGGCGGCGGCTGGCCGTTGGGGGCAGTTGCCAGTTGCCCCGCGCAGGCAGAGGCTTTAGGTGTCGGGAAAAGGCATGAATTCGAGGCGAAGACCATATGAAGCGCGCATTGATCACCGGGATCACCGGGCAGGACGGATCCTATCTGGCCGAATTTCTTCTGGAGAAAGGCTATGAGGTGCATGGGATCAAGCGCCGCGCCTCGCTGTTCAACACCGACCGGATCGATCATATCTTTGAGGACCCGCATGCGCCGGACCCGAAGCTCAAGCTGCATTATGGCGATCTGTCGGACACGTCGAACCTGACCCGGCTCATTGCCGAGATCAAGCCGGATGAGGTCTATAACCTCGGGGCACAGAGCCATGTGGCGGTGAGTTTCGAGAGCCCGGAATATACCGCCGATGTGGATGGGATGGGCACGCTACGGCTGTTGGAGGCGATCCGCTTTCTCGGGATGGAGAAGACCTGTCGGTTCTATCAGGCCTCGACCTCGGAGCTCTATGGGCTGGTGCAGGAGACGCCGCAGCGCGAGACGACGCCGTTTTACCCGCGGTCGCCCTATGCGGTGGCGAAGCTCTATTCCTATTGGATCACGGTCAATTACCGCGAAAGCTATGGCATGTATGCCTGCAACGGCATTCTCTTCAACCATGAGAGCCCGCGCCGGGGCGAGACCTTTGTGACCCGCAAGATCACCCGTGGCCTCGCCAATATCGCGCAGGGGCTCGAGCCCTGTCTCTACATGGGCAATATCGATGCGCTGCGCGATTGGGGCCATGCCAAGGATTATGTGCGGATGCAGTGGATGATGCTGCAGCAAGATGCGCCCGAGGATTTCGTCATCGCCACCGGTAAGCAATATAGCGTGCGCGATTTCATCCGCTGGTCGGCGGCGGAGCTGGGGATCGAGCTCGCGTTTTCCGGGACGGGCGTCGAAGAGGTCGCGACCGTGGCGGCGGTCACTTCGGACAAGGCGCCGGCGGTCAAGGTGGGCGATGTGATCCTGCGCATCGATCCGCGCTATTTCCGGCCTGCCGAGGTCGAGACGCTGCTTGGCGATCCGGCGAAGGCCAAGGAGAAGCTTGGCTGGGTGCCGCAGATCACCGCGCAGGAGATGTGCGCCGAGATGGTCGAGGCCGATCTTGTGGCGGCGCGGCGGGCGCGGCTGTTGCGGGATCATGGCTATGAGACCTCTGTGACGCGCGAGGGCTGAGGCGATGCAGGGCAAGCTGTTGCTGACCGGGGGCTCGGGCATGGTGGGGCGCAATATCCGCGCCCATGACCGTGCTGCCAACTGGGAGATCCTCGCGCCGTCGAGCCGCACGCTCGATCTGACGGATGCGGGCGCGGTGCGCGACTATATCGCCGAGACCAAGCCCGATCTGGTGATCCATGCGGCGGGGCGTGTCGGCGGTATTCAGGCGAACATGGCCAACCCGGTCAGTTTCCTTGAGGAAAACACCGCCATGGGGCGCAATATTGTTATGGCGGCCTGGCGGGGCGGGGTGCGGCGGCTCATCAACCTGGCCTCGACCTGCATGTATCCGCGCGAGGCCCAGAACCCGCTGCGCGAGGAGATGATCCTCAGCGGGCCTTTGGAGCCGACCAATGAGGGCTATGCGCTGGCCAAGATCATGACCATGCGGCTCTGCGAATATATCCGGCGCGAAGATCCGCTGGCGCAGTACAAGACGCTCATCCCCTGCAATCTCTATGGTCTGCATGACACGTTCGATCCCAAGGCTTCGCATCTCTTGCCGGCGGTGATCCACAAGCTGCATGTGGCGCGCGAGACCGGGCAGGCGGAGGTCGAGATCTGGGGCGATGGCACGGCGCGGCGCGAGTTCATGTTCGCGGGCGATCTGGCCGATGCGGTGCTGCGCGCCGCCGAGGATCTCGAGGCGCTGCCCGATGCGATGAACGTGGGGCTCGGCCATGACCATTCGATCAACGACTATTACCGCGTGGCGGCCGAGGTGATCGGCTGGCAGGGGCGGTTCACCCATGATCTCAGCAAGCCGGTGGGGATGAAGCAGAAGCTCTGCGCCACCGACCGGCAGGAGGCCTGGGGCTGGCAGGCCCAAACCTCTCTCGAAGAGGGGCTTGCCCAGACCTATCAGCATTATCTCGAAAGGACCTCTTCATGAGCGTCAAATTCCCTCTCGCCACCTCGTCCTGGGATCAGGCGGAGCAGGATGCGCTGCAACGGGTGATTGCCTCGGACATGTTTTCCATGGGGCCGGAAGTGCGCGCCTTTGAAGAGCAGTTCGCCCGCCAGTTCGGCAGCACCCACGCCATCATGTGCAATTCGGGATCCTCCGCCAACCTGCTGATGACGGCGGCGCTGTTCTACCATTCCGACCCCAAGCTGCGGCTCGAGCGCGGCGATGAGATCATCGTGCCGGCGGTGAGCTGGTCGACCACCTATTACCCGCTTGGGCAATATGGGCTGCGGCTCAAATTCGTGGATATCGACCTCGAGACGCTGAACTATGATCTCGACGCGCTGGCCGAGGCGGTGAGCGACAAGACCCGCGCCATCATGGTGGTGAACCTGCTTGGCAACCCCAATGATTTTGCCCGCATCCGCGAGATCACCGATGGCCGTGACATCGTGATGATCGAGGACAATTGTGAAAGCATGGGCGCGACATTCGACGGCAAAGAGGCCGGGACCTTTGGCGTCATGGGCAGCTATTCGGCGTTCTTCTCGCATCATATCTCGACCATGGAAGGCGGGATCGTGGTGACGGATGACGAAGAGCTCTATCACATCATGCTCAGCCTGCGGGCCCATGGCTGGACCCGCAACCTGCCGAAGTTCAACCATGTCACCGGCGAGAAGAGCGACGATCCCTTTGAAGAGAGCTTTCGCTTTGTGCTGCCGGGCTACAACCTGCGGCCGCTCGAGATGTCGGGCGCTCTGGGGCAGGAGCAGCTCAAGAAGCTGCCCGGTCTGGTCGAGGGGCGGCGGGCCAATGGGGCGCTGGTGCAGGCGCGGCTTGGCAATCACCCGAAATTCATGATCCAGCGCGAGATCGGCAAGAGCAGCTGGTTCGGCTTTTCGCTGGTGCTGCGGCCCGATGCCGGGATGGCGCGGGCCGATCTGGTGCAGCGGCTGAGTGCGGCCGGGTTCGAATGCCGGCCCATCGTGGCGGGGAATTTCGCCAAGAACGAAGTCATGAAATATTTCGATTACGAGATCCACGGCAGCCTGACCAACGCGGATTACATTGACGCGCAGGGGCTTTTTGTGGGCAATCACCATTACCCGATCCCCGAGGCGGTGGACGCCTTGGCGGATATCTGAGGAGGCACGGGCGATGACAGAGACGGCGCATCCCACCATTCACCCGGTGATCCTTTGTGGCGGGTCGGGCACGCGGCTCTGGCCTTTGTCGCGCAAGAGCTATCCCAAGCAGTTCACCGCGCTGGTCGGCGACGAGAGCCTGTTTCAGGCCTCGGCGCGGCGGCTCAGCGGCGAAGGGTTTGGCGCGCCTGTGGTTCTCACCGGCGAGCCGTTTCGGTTCATCGTGATGGAGCAGCTGGCGGCGATCGAAAGCGCGCCGCGCGGCGTGCTGATCGAGCCGGAGGGGCGCAACACGGCGCCGGCGGTTTTGGCGGCGGCGCTGTGGCTGGCAGAGGTGGACCCCGAGGGGCTCATGCTGGTGGCGCCTTCGGATCATGTGATCCCCGACGGCGCGGCGTTCCGTGCGGCGGTGCGGGCGGCGGCGCCCCGGGCGGCGGCGGGCGATCTGGTGACTTTTGGCATTCGGCCGACGCGGGCCGAGACTGGCTATGGCTGGCTCGAGCTGCAGGAGCCGGGCCATGCGGAGGCCGACGCGCCGCAGCCCTTGGTGCGCTTTGTCGAGAAACCCGATGCCGAGACCGCCGAGGCGCTCTTGGCGGCGGGGCATTACCTGTGGAATGGCGGGCTGTTCCTGTTCTCGGTGCAGGGCATCATCGCGGCCTTTGAGGCCCATGCGCCCGAGATGATCGCGCCGGTGCGGGCGGCTGTGGCACAGGGCGAGGCCGATCTGGGGTTCACCCGGCTCGCGGCCGAGCCTTGGGGGCAGGTGGCCGAGGACAGCATCGACTATGCCATCATGGAAAAGGCCGGCAATCTTGCGGTGATGCCCTTTGCCGCGGGCTGGTCCGATCTCGGCGATTGGCAGGCGGTCTGGCAGGAGAGCGGCCCGGATGGGGCGGGCAATGTGGTGACGGATCATGCCACCGCGCTCGATTGCGAGGGCAGCCTCTTGCGGTCGGAGAACGCGGCGCAGGAGCTGGTGGGCATCGGGCTGCGCGACATGATCGCGGTGGCCATGCCGGATGCGGTGGTCGTGGCGCCGCGCGGCGAGAGCCAGCGCGTCAAGGAGGCGGTGGCGGCGCTCAAATCCCGCAAGGCGCGGCAGGCGACGGAGTTTCCGGTCGATCACCGGCCCTGGGGCTGGTTCGAGAGCCTCGTCATCGGCGAGCGATTTCAGGTCAAGCGGATCGTGGTCAAGCCCGGCGCGGCGCTCAGCCTGCAGAGCCATCACCACCGGTCGGAACATTGGATCGTGGTGCAGGGCACGGCGCGGGTGACGGTGGATGACGATGTCCGCCTCGTCGGCGAAAACGAGAGCGTTTATATCCCGCTTGGCGCGGTGCACCGGATGGAAAATCCCGGCAAGGTCGAGATGGTTCTCATCGAGGTGCAGACCGGTAGCTATCTGGGCGAAGACGATATTATCCGCTATGAAGATGTGTATGCCCGTAAATGAAAGTTGCCCATGACGACGGATAAGACGCCTTCGCCTGCCAGCCTGCCGAAGCAAGACCCGCACAAGATCACGCCCAACAAGGAGCGGGTTCTCGAGGTGGCCATTGGCCGCGAGGTGCGCAGCCTGCGTCAGTCGCAGCGCATGACGGTGACCGATCTGAGCGAGGCGACCGGGCTCAGCCCCGGGATGCTGTCGAAGATCGAGAACGGCGGCACCTCGGCCTCGCTCACCACGCTGGTGACGCTGGCGCGGGCGCTGAGCGTGCCGATCACCGATTTCTTCAAGACCTATGAGGTCGAGCGCGGCGCGGTCCATGTCAAGGCGGGCGAGGGGGTCGAGACGGTGCGCGAGGGCACCCGGGCCGGGCATCAGTATCAGCTTCTCGGCGCGCTTGGGGCCAATGCCAGCGGGCTGCAGGTCGAACCCTATCTGATCACGCTCAGCGAGACCTCGGACCGGTTCCCGACCTTTCAGCATGACGGGATCGAGTTTCTCTATATCCTCGAGGGCGAGGTGGGCTATCGCCACGGCACCAAGATGTACCATCTCAAGCCCGGTGATTCCCTGTTTTTCGACGCCGATGCGCCGCATGGGCCGGAGGAGCTTTTCAAGCTGCCGGTGCGGTTCCTGTCGGTGATTTCCTATCGGAATCCGGGGGCTGGAACCTAGCCGATTTGCGGGCTTGCAACTGGGCGCGGCTTTGCCCAGTGTGGCGGAATATGATCAAATTTTCCGGGAGGCCCGTGGACCATGAATGACGCAAGTCCCATACCAAATGATCTCGACAGTTTCTGGATGCCGTTCACGTCGTCGCGGGCCTTCAAGGCGGCGCCGCGGTTGGTGAGCGGGGCCAAGGGGCTCTATTATACCACGGTGGATGGCCGCGAGGTGTTCGATGGCACCGGCGGGCTGTGGTGTTCCAATGCGGGCCATGGGCATCCGCGCATCATCGAGGCCATTCAGAAACAGGCGGCGGAGATGGATTTCGCCCATTGCTTCGGGCAGGGCCATCCCATCGCCTTTCAGGCGGCGAGCCGTATGGTGGCGCTGGCGCCCGGGTTCGACCATGTGTTCTTCACCAACTCCGGGTCGGAATCGGTGGACACCGCTCTCAAGATCGCGCTGGGCTATCATTCGGCGCGGGGCGAGGGGCAGCGGCGCATTCTCGTGGGGCGGCAGAAGGCCTATCACGGGATCAATTTCGGCGGTCTGTCGGTGGGCGGTATCGGCCTCAACAAGGGCCAGTTCGGCACGCTCTATCCCAGTGCCCAGCATCTGCGCCACACCAATCTGCCGGAAAACCGTATGTCGAAGGGGCAGCCCGAGACCGGTGCGCATCTCGCCGAAGATCTGGCGATGATCTGCGAGACCCATGGCGGGCATAATGTCGCCGCGGTGATCGTCGAGCCGGTGGCCGGTGCGGGCGGGGTGTTCCCGCCGCCCAAGGGCTATCTCGAGCGGCTGCGGGAGATCTGTGACCAGCACGGTATCTTGCTCATCTTTGACGAGGTGATCACCGGGTTTGGCCGCATGGGCACGCCCTTTGCCAGCCAGCATTTCGGGGTGAAGCCGGATATTTTCACCGCCGCCAAGGGCATGACCAATGCCACCGTGCCGATGGGGGGCGTGTTCACCACCGCCAAGGTGCGCGAGGCGTTTCTGAGCGGGCCCGAGGCGCTGCCGGATCTCTTCCACGGCTATACCTATTCGGGGCATCCGCTGGCCTCGGCGGCGGCGATTGCGACGCTCGACGTTTACCGCGACGAGGGGATTTTCGAGAATGCCGCCAAGATGGCGCCGATCTGGGAAGAGATGCTGCACAGCTTTGCCGATGTGCCGGATGTGATCGACATTCGCAACATGGGCCTTATCGGTGCGATGGAGATTGACCCGAATTCCAGCCGCACCGCGCCGGAGCTGGCCAAGAAGGCCTGGGACATCGGGCTGAGCTTCCGACCGATTGGCAATAATTTCGCCATGTCGCCGCCGCTCACCATCGATGAGGAGCATATCGGCAAAGTGAAAGATATGTTGACCAAAGTCCTGCGCTAAGTTTCTGCGCTAAACCCTTGGCGTAACGCGACAAAGCGGCCTGATCCCGTGCCCCGGGGTCAGGCCGTTTGCGTCTCGGCCGCGACCTCGGCGCGCAGCCAGTCGGCGAAGGCGCGGCTGGCGGGGGTTTCGGCATGACGCGGCGGCGGGATCATGAAATAGACCTCGGAGAGCGGCAGGCGCTGATCTGGCCAAGGCTCCATCAGCGCTGAGGTCGCTTGCAGCGCACGGGTCATGAAGCCCTGACCCATGGCGAGGCCTTGGCCGTTGAGCGCGGCGGAGAGTGAGATCACATAGGTGGACATGAGTTCGACCCGTTGGCCGGGGGCGAGCGGGCGGCCCGCCGCCTCGGCCCAGCTGTGCCAGCCCGAGAGCACGCCCGCGCAATCCATCAACGGATCGCGGAGCCAGTCAGGCGCGTCACCCGCAAAGCCCGGGGCGCAGACCGGGGAGAGGCTCTCGGTGAAGAGCAGCTCGGCATCGGCGGACATTTCTTCGGGGCGCAGGAACCAGATTTCAAAGTCGGTGTTGCCCGGCTCCATCTGCGGGCCCCAGGTGGCGGTCATGACGTGGAGCTGCAGCCACGGCAGGGCGTCGCGCAGCCGTCCCATGCGCGGGGCGAGCCAATAGGCGGCGAAGGACATGTTGCAATTGAGCCGGAGCCGGTGCCCCCGGTCGCCGCCGACCAGCGCCCGCGTGCCGCCGGCCAGCAGCTGAAACGCCTCGCGCACCACGGGCAGGTAATTCGCCCCGGCCTCGGTCAGCGACAGGGCGCGGGTGCGGCGCAGAAAGAGATCATGGCCGAGCCATGTCTCGAGGCTGCGCACATGCTGGCTGATGGCCGATTGGGTGAGGTTGAGCTCTTTGGCGGCGAGGGTGAACGACAGGTGCCGCGCGGCGGCCTCATAGGCGCGAAGCCAGGTCAGCGGGGGCAGGTCGGGGCGGCTCATGCTCTATGCGCAATCCATGGATAAGCTTAGCTAATGCCATAGCCGCAAATCCATCGCTCGTCAAAACCGCATCCGCGCCGCAGGATGAGGTGAAACGCAACTGTCAAAAGGAATGCCCCCATGTCCACCGCCGCGCATCTGAGCGAGATCAGCAACCTGAGCCATTGGCAGGAGCGCATTGAAATGGCCGCCGCCTTTCGCTGGACCGAGCGGCTCGACATGCATGAGGGGGTGGCCAATCATTTCAGCCTCGCGGTGAACGAGGATGGCACGGAATTCCTGATGAACCCCAATCAGAAGCATTTCTCGCGCATCAAGGCGTCGGATCTCTTGCTTCTCGATGCCAAGGACCCGTCGACCATGGACAAGCCCGGCGCGCCGGACCCGACGGCCTGGGGGCTGCATGGGGCGATCCATCGCCATGTGCCGCATGCGCGCTGCATCATGCATGTGCATTCGATCCATGCCACCGTGCTCGCCTGTCTCAAGGACAGCCGCCTGCCGCCGATCGACCAGAATTGTGCGACGTTTTTCAACCGCTATGTGATCGACGAGGGCTATGGCGGGCTCGCCTTCGAGAGCGAGGGAGAACGCTGTGCCGGGTTGCTTGGTGATCCGCGGGTCAAGGTGATGATCATGGGCCATCACGGGGTGTTGGTGATCGGCGAGGATGTCGCCGACACGTTCAACCGGCTCTATTATTTCGAGCGCGCCGCCGAGACCTATATCCGGGCGTTGCAGACCGGGCAGGAGCTTCGGGTGCTGTCGGATGAGGTGGCGGAGAAGACCGCGCAGGAGCTGGAGGACTATCCCAGTCAGGCCGCGTCGCATCTGGCCGAGCTGATGGGCATTCTCGACGATGAAGGATCGAATTACGCGAGTTGATCGCGGCAGAGAACACGCGCAGGGAGGAGAGCGCCAAGATGCATGATTTTGCCCATGATCCGGAGGCCGAGCGTTGGAATTATCGGCCAGAGGCGCCGGTGGCGCTCAACCCGCTGTTTCACTGGCCGCCGCGCCCGATGGCGGTGCTGCGCTGGTATCGCGGGGCGTGGCTGACGCTCGGCTCGCTCAGCCTGTGTTTCGCGATGGCGGTGGCTGTCTATCTCTGGGTGATGCCGCCGCTGAGCGAAATGCGGGAATTCGCGCCGGGCTGGATGATCACCGTCTGGCTGATGAATGTGGTGCCGCAATGTCTGGTGGCGGGGTCGCTGCATTGGTGGCTCTATATCCGGCGCGGGCAGGGGATGCGCAAGAAGTTCGACAAGCGCGATCTCACCCGCAAGAACGGCAGTTTCACCTTCCGCAACCAGGTGCTCGACAATATCTGGTGGACGCTCGGCAGTGCGATGAGCGTGGCGACGCTGTATCAATGGGGGATATTCTGGGCCATGGCCAATGGCTATGCGCCGGGGATCAGTTTCGACAGCGCGCCCATCTGGTTCGTGCTCTGGATGCTGCTCATTCCGATGTGGTCGAGCCTGCATTTCTATTGGGTGCATCGGCTCGAGCATCACCCGCGGCTCTATCGGCATGTGCATGCGGTGCATCACCGCAATGTCAATGTGGGGCCGTGGTCGGGCATCTCGAACCATTGGTATGAGAACCTCTTTTATTTCACGACCTATTTCATCCATCTGGTCGTGGCCTCGCACCCGCTGCATCTGCTCTATCACGTGTATTTTCAGCAGCTGAGCCCGGTGCTGTCGCATTCGGGGTTCGAGAAGCTCATCGCGCGGGACCGCGAGGCGATGCGGGCCGGGGATTTCTTTCACCAGCTGCATCACCGCTATTTCGAGTGCAATTACGGCACCTCGGAGATCCCCTTCGATCGCTGGTTCGGCACCTTCCATGATGGCAGTGCCGAGGCCACGGCGCGGACCCGGGCGCATAAGACGCAGATGTACACGCGGTGAGGTCTAGCCGCGTGTCATCAGCCGTCCGCGCAGCAGCGTCGAGAGCAGGAAGAGCCCGGCGGCGACGCAGACGATGGTCGGGCCGGCGGGCGTGTCATAGTGGTAGCTGAGCCCGAGGCCCGCGAGCCCTGAGAGCGCGCCGATGGCGGCGGCGGCGACGGCCATGCGTTCGGGTGTTGTGGCGAGGGGCCGGGCGGTGGCGGCGGGGATGATCAGAAGCGCGGCGATAAGCAGCACGCCCACCACCTTGATCGCGACGGCGACGACGAGGGCCAGCGCCAGGGTCAGCACAGCCTGTTCGCGCGCCGGGTTGACGCCAGCGGCATGGGCGAGATCGGTGTTGAGCGTCGCGGTGAGAAGCGCCGACCAGCGCCACGACAGAAGCGCCAGCACCAGCGCCGCACCGGTCCAGATCACCAGCAGGTCGAGCCGCGACACCGCGAGAATCTCGCCAAAGAGATAGGCCATGAGGTCGATCCGCACCCCGTCGAGGAACGACACCGCAACGAGCCCCACGGCCAGCGCCGAATGGGCCATGACGCCGAGGAGCGTGTCCATGGCGTGGCCGCGTTGGCTTAGCATCGTGATGGCCACGGCCATGATCAGCGCCACGGCGAGCGCGCCTGCGAAGATCGGCAGCGACAGCGCCAGCGACAGGGCGACGCCGAGGATCGCGGCATGCGAGGTGGCGTCGCCAAAATAGGCCATGCGGCGCCAGACCACGAAACAGCCCAGCGGGGCGGCGGCCAGCGCCACGCCGACGGCGGCCAGCGCGGCGCGGATCAGGAAATCGTCAAGCAGGCTCATTCGGCGGCCTCGTGATCATGCGGGTGATCGTGGTCATGGTCGTGGGCGCAGCCGGGGCCGTGCACATGGTCGTGATCGTGGCGGTGATTGTGGTCGTGGCGATAGAGCGCCAGCGCGCCCTGGGTGCCGGTGCCAAAGAGCGCGCGGTATTCCTCGGCCTGGGCCACCTGTTCGGGCGCGCCTTCGCAGCAGATATGGCCGTTGAGGCAGATCACCCGGTCGGAGGCGGCCATCACGACGTGGAGATCATGGCTCACCATCAAGACGGCGCAGCCAAGCTCGGCCCGGACCTGTTCGATCCGCTGGTAAAAGGCCGCGGCGCCGGGCTGATCGAGACCTTGGGTGGCCTCGTCGAGAATGAGCAGATGCGGGCGGCTCAGCAGCGCGCGGGCGAGAAGCACGCGTTGGAATTGGCCGCCGGAGAGCCGCGCCATCTGACGTCCGTAAAGATCGCCAGCCCCGGCCCGGTCGAGCGCCTCGCGGGCGGCGGCGGCGCTGACCCGGCTCGGCAGCGACAGGAACCGCGCCACTGTGAGCGGCAGGGTCGGGTCGATATGGAGTTTCTGCGGCACATAGCCGATGCGCAGGCCCGGCGCGTGGCTGATCTCGCCCCGGTCGGGGCGCTGGGCGCCGATGAGACAGCGCAGCAGGGTCGATTTGCCAGAGCCATTGGGGCCGACCACGGTGGTGATTTCGCCCGCGCGCAGGGTCAGCGAGATGTTGCGCAGCACCGGCGCATCGCCAAACTGGACGCCAAGATCGGTGATCCGCGTCAGGGTCGTGTCTTTGCTCTGGGTCATGCGGGGGCCTGAACCTCGGTGCCATCTTGGCAATTGGGGCAGGTGCCTTCGGCCTCGATCACCGCGCGGTCGACGGTAAAACCGGCTTTGCTGGCGCTGTCGGTCAAAAGGCCACGGGCGTCACGGGCGCGGATTTCGGCCACCGCGTCGCAATGGCGGCAGATCAGGAAGGCGGGGCTGTGATCGGTGTCGGGGTGGGAGCAGGCGACAAAGGCGTTGAGCCGCTCGATCTTGTGCGCGAATCCGTGTTTCACGAGGAAATCGAGGGCGCGATAGGCCACCGGGGGCTGTGAGCCAAGGCCTTCGGCGCGCAGATGGTCGAGCAGGTCATAGGCGCCCATGGCGCGGTGTTCGGTGGCCAGAATTTCGAGCGCCCGGCGGCGCACCGGGGTGAACTGCAGCCCGCTCTTGGCACAGCGCGCCTCGGCCGCGTCGAGCGTGTCGGCGATGCAGCTGTGGTGGTCATGGGCGTCAAAGGCGAGGCGGCTCATGGTCTGGTCCGTTCTGTCATGTTCAGGGCTTGATATGTTATATTATCTCATCTATCAACCCCGACGCCGGGATTGCCCGGAGTTTTTTAGCACGGATTAGCATGGAGCGCAGCATGACGGGAACAGGCAAACATTGGGTTGGAGCGATGACGCTTGTGGCTGGGCTGGGGCTTCCGGTGGCGGCGGCGGCAGAGCCTGCGGTGGTCACTGATATCGCGCCGGTCGAATCGCTCGTGGCGCGCGTGATGCAGGGCGTGGGGACGCCCGGACGGCTGGTGCCGCGCGGCGCCTCGCCGCATGATGCGCGGCTCAAACCCTCGGATGCGGCGGCGCTGGCCAAGGCCGATCTGGTGGTGATGGTGGGCGGCGGGCTGACCCCGTGGCTCAGCGAGGCGCAGCAGTCGCTCGCGCCCGAGGCACATGTGATCCGGCTCATGGAGGCGGAGACCAGCATCGTGCTGCCGACGCGGGACGAGGTCGAGTTTGCCCATGAGGAGCACGGGCATGAGGCGCATGGTCACGATGAGCATGGGCATGACGACCACGGGCATGACGACCACGGGCACGATGAGCATGCGCACGATGAGAAAGGTCACGACGATCACGCGCATGACGAGAAGGGTCATGACGGGCATGGCCACGATGAGAAGGGTCATGACGGGCATGATCACGGGCCGAACGATCCGCATGGCTGGCTCGACCCGGAGAACGCGCGGGCCTGGGCGCGGCTGATTGCCGATGAGCTGATCGAGAAAGACCCAGAGAACGCAGCGGTTTACCGTGAGAACCTCGCGCAGGCGGATGCCGAGATCGTGGCGGCGCGGGACAAGGCGCGCGCGGTGTTGGCGCCGGTCAAAGACGTGCCTTTCGTGGTCTCGCATGATGCGTTCCAGTATTTCGAGAAGGCCTTTGACGTGACCGCCGCCGGGGCGATTGCGCTCAGCGATGCGCGGGCGCCGGGGCCGAAACGGGTGGCCGAAATCCGCGAGGTTCTGGAGAAACGCGGCGTGGCCTGTGTGCTCACCGAGCCGGGGCTCAACCCGGCGCTGGCGCAATCGGTGGCCGAGGTGACGGGGGCGCGTCTGGTGGCGCTCGACCCGATGGGGCTCGAACTGCCAGAGGGCCCGGGGCTCTATCCGGCGATGATCGTCGAGATGGCGACGCGGCTGGCGGGCTGTCTGAGCGACAGCTGAGCCAGGGGTGAGCGATCAGGCCGCGGCGATGCTGCGGCTTTGATCGAGCACATAATCGACGAAGGGGCGCAGATCGGGCCGGTCGCGGGCATGGTCATTGACCTGCAGGAAATTGGCCCGCTCGACCCGGAGCACATGGGGATGCGCGGGCACCAGCGTGCCGCGCGCCAAGTCCTCGGCCACGATATGGCGCCAGCCAAGGATGACCCCTTCGCCGCGCCGGGCGGCGTCGATCAGGATCGGATTGCAATTGGTGCTCAGCGGGGCGGGCCGGGGCACATGGGTGATGCCGAGGCTGTTGAACCACGACACCCAAGTGAGCGGCTGCCAGTTGATCGCCCGCGATTGCCAATGGCTGTCGTGGAGGTCGAGCAGCGGCTGATGGGTGAGGGTTTCGGCATCGTCAAATGGCCCGTGCTGGGCGAGGAATTCGGGGCTGCAGACCGGTTGGACCATCTCGGGGAAGAGGTAATAGAGCTCGTCGCCGGCGCGGCTGCGGTCATTGCCGCAGATCAGCGCGATATCGACCCCGGCGGCGCGCGACAGGCGGTCATCCTCATCCGAGGCGAGAATGGTGAAACAAGTGTCGGGATGGCTCTCGCGATAGGCGCGGGTGAGGGCGGTGATCCAATGGCTCGCGACGCCGATGGTGGCGGCGATGGTGATCGGCTGATCCACCTGCGGCGGGGCCGAGAGCGTCGCGATGGCCTCGGTCAGCCGGTCGAGCCCGTCGCCCACCGCGCCAAGCAGCGTGGCGCCTGCAGGGCTCAGCTCGAGCCCGCCGGGGCTGCGCCGGAAGAGCGAGGTGTCGAGCGCGGTTTCGAGTGCGCGGATCTGCTGGCTCACCGCCGCCTGGGTCACGTTCAATTCGCGGGCGGCGGCGGTAAAGCTCAGATGTTTGGCGGCCACCTCGAATGTGGCGAAAGCGCCAAGCGAGGGCAGGTGACGGCGCGACAGGCGGGGCATGGGCGGTCCTTTGGTGGTTCCCTCTCACTGTGCCGATGTGACCGGGCAAGGCAAGGGGGCGGGGCGGCGCGCCATTGACATGGCAGGGCTTTTTCGGGCTGGCTTGGCGCGCAGCCAGAGGGAGAGAGCATGCGTATCGTCGACATCCGGGAGGTGACCAAGCCCATCGCGTCACCCATTCGCAACGCCTATATCGATTTCAGCAAGATGACCGCGAGCCTCGTGGCGGTGGTCACCGATGTGATCCGCGACGGGCGGCCGGTGGTGGGCTATGGGTTCAATTCCAACGGGCGCTATGGGCAGGGCGGGCTCATCCGCGAGCGGTTTCGCGACCGGGTGCTCGAGGCGGAGCCGACGAGCCTGTTGAGTGAGGCGGGCGACAATCTCTGCCCGCACAAGATCTGGGCCGCGATGATGCAGAACGAAAAGCCCGGCGGCCATGGCGAGCGGTCGGTGGCGGTGGGCACCATTGATATGGCGGTCTGGGATGCGGTGGCGAAGATCGCGGAGAAGCCTCTGTTTCGGCTGCTGGCCGAGCGCGAGGGCGGCATGGCCGATCCGCGTGTCTTTGTCTATGCGGCGGGGGGCTATTACTATCCGGGCAAGGATGACAGCGCGTTGCGCCGCGAGATGCGATCCTATGTCGAGCGCGGCTATACTGTGGTCAAGATGAAGATCGGCGGCGCGTCCCTCGACGAGGATCAGCGCCGGATCGAGGCGGTTCTGGCGGAGGTCGGCGACGAGGCGCAGCTGGCGGTGGATGCCAATGGGCGGTTCGATCTCGAGACGGCGATTGCCTATGGGCGGATGCTCAGCCGCTATCCGATCTTCTGGTATGAAGAGATCGGCGATCCTCTCGACTATCAGCTACAGGCGGCGATGGCGGGCTATTACGCGCCGCCGATGGCCACGGGGGAGAACCTCTTTTCCCATCAGGATGCGCGCAATCTCTTGCGCTATGGCGGGATGCGGCCGGATCGGGATTGGCTTCAGTTCGACTGTGCGCTGTCCTACGGGCTGGTGGAATATCTGCGGACGCTGGAGGTGCTGGCCGAGGCGGGCTGGTCGCGGCGGCGGTGCATTCCGCATGGCGGCCATCAGATGTCTCTCAATATCGCGGCGGGGCTGGGGCTGGGCGGCAATGAGAGCTATCCGGACCTGTTTCAGCCCTATGGCGGCTTTCCCGATGGGGTCGAGGTCAAGGACGGCCACATCACCATGCCCGAGCTGCCCGGCATCGGGTTCGAGGGCAAGGGCGATCTGATCTCGGTGATGCGCGAACTAGCGCAGTAGAGTGGGCGCCTGCGCGGGCGGTGAGGCCCGCGCAGGCCCGATTGGCCAAGCTTATTCGACGGTGACGGATTTCGCGAGGTTGCGCGGCTGATCCACATCCGTGCCCTTGGCGACGGCGGTGTGATAGGCCAGCAGCTGTGCCGGGATCGCATAGAGGATCGGGGTCAGCGCGTCGCGCACCGTCGGCATGACGATCTCTTGCCAGATGCCGTCGCGGGCGGTGTCGGCCCCGGCCTGATCGGTGATCAGCATCACCTTGCCGCCGCGCGCCATGACCTCTTGCATGTTCGACACGGTCTTGTCGAAGAGCGCATCCTTGGGGGCCATCACCACCACCGGCATATGTTCGTCGATGAGCGCGATGGGCCCATGTTTGAGCTCGCCGCTGGCATAAGCTTCGGCATGGATGTAGCTGATTTCCTTGAGTTTCAATGCGCCTTCATGGGCGAGCGGATACATCATGCCACGGCCCAGGAAGAGCACATCCTTGGCCTGCGACAGACGCTGGGCGGCGGATTTGATCGTGCCTTCGACCTCGAGCGCGGTGTTGAGAACCGATGGCAGGTTGCGCAGGCTCGAGATCATATCCGCGAGCTCGTCATCACTCATCCGGCCGCGTTGATGGGCGGCCTCGAGCGCCATGAGGAAGAGCACGGTGAGCTGGCAGGTGAAGGCCTTGGTCGAGGCCACGCCGATTTCGACCCCGGCGAGGATGGGCAGGGCCACATCGCTTTCGCGGGCGATCGAGCTTTCGGGGACGTTGACCACGGAAAAGATGCGGTCGGCCTTGCCTTCGCAATAGCGCAGCGCCGCGAGCGTGTCGGCGGTCTCGCCCGATTGGCTCACGAAAAGCGCGGCGGTGCCGGGGGTCACGGGGGGCTGACGATAGCGGTATTCCGAGGCGATATCGACCTCGACCGGCATCCCGGCGAGCTGTTCGAACCAGTATTTCGCCGTCAGGCAAGCGAGATAGGCGGTGCCGCAGGCGACCATGGTGAAGCGTCCGATCTTGGTGAAATCGATGTCCGCGCCCAGGGTGATGCGGCCGGCCTCGGCGTCGATGTAATGGCTCAGCGCTTCGGAAATGACGAGCGGCTGCTCGGCGATTTCCTTGGCCATGAAATGTTTGTGCCCGGCCTTGTCGACCGCGCCGCTGTCGATATGGACCTGACGGATCTCGCGGTTGACCGGCGTGCCATTGGCATCGGTGATGCGCAGATCATGGCGCGAGACGACGGCGATGTCGCCCTCTTCGAGATAGGTGATCCGGTCGGTCATCGGGGCGAGCGCAATCGCGTCGGAGCCGACATACATCTCATCGTCGCCATAGCCCACGGCGAGCGGGCTGCCCTTGCGGGCGGCGATCAGCAGATCCTCTTCGCCGTCGAAGAGGAAGCAGAGCGCATAGGCGCCTTCGAGCTTGGCGATGGTGGCGCGGGCGGCCTCTTCGGGGCTCGCGCCCTGGGCCATCAGGTGATGGGTCATCAGCGCGACGGTTTCGGTGTCGGTATCGGTTTCATGGCCGATGCCGTTCTCGGCCAGTTCGGCGCGCAGCTCGCGGTAGTTTTCGATGATGCCGTTATGGACGACGGCCACCGGCCCGGCCTGATGCGGGTGGGTGTTCGACAGGTTGGGCGCGCCATGGGTGGCCCAGCGGGTGTGGCCGATCCCGGCCTTTCCGGCGAGCGGCTCATGGACGAGAAGATCGGAGAGGTTGACCAGCTTGCCCACGGCGCGGCGGCGGTCGAGATTGCCCTCGTTCAGCGTGGCGATCCCGGCGCTGTCATAGCCGCGATATTCGAGCCGCTTGAGCGCCTCGACCAGTGTCGGCGCAACCTCGTGTTGACCCAAGATACCTACAATACCGCACATTATGCTGCTCCCTCATCGCGTTTTTTCTTTTTGGATTTTAGAATTTCGAACATTTTCTTGGCGAGGCCGGGTTTCACGACCTGATCGGCGCGGGCCAGGGCCAGCGCGTCATCCTCGACGTCGCGGGTGATCACCGAGCCCGAGGCGGTCATCGCCCCGTCGCCGACGCGCACCGGCGCCACGAGCATCGTGTCAGAGCCGATGAAGGCGCGTTTGCCGATCTCGGTGCGGTGCTTCATGACGCCATCGTAATTGCAGGTGACGGTGCCCGCGCCGATATTGGCATGCTCGCCCACCGAGGCATCGCCGATATAGCTCAGGTGGTTGACCTTGGCGCCCTCGTCGAGCGTGGCATTCTTGATCTCGACGAAATTGCCGATGCGCACATCTTCGGCAAGCTCGGTGCCGGGGCGCAGCCGCGCATAGGGGCCGATGATGCCGCCGCGCGAGACGTGGCAGCCTTCGAGATGGGAAAAGGCGCGGATGCGTGCGCCGCTCTCAACCGTGACGCCGGGGCCAAAGACCACGTTGGGTTCGACCACCGTGTCGCGGCCGATGACCGTGTCATAGGCGAAATAGACGGTTTCGGGGGCGGCAAGGGTCACGCCGTCCTCCATCGCGATCTGGCGCATCCGGGCCTGAAACACGGCCTCGGCGGCGGCGAGATCGGCGCGCGAGTTGACGCCGAGCGTTTCGGCTTCGTCGCAGGCGATGGCGGTGGCCGAGAGACCGCGGGCGCGGGCCACTTCGACGATGTCGGTGAGGTAATATTCGCCAGAGGCATTGTCATTGCCGACCGCCTCGATCAGCGAAAAGAGCGTCTCGGTCTTGGCCATGACCACGCCCGAGTTGCAGAAGGTGATGGCGCGTTCCGTGTCGCTTGCGTCCTTGAATTCAACGATCCGGTCGAGCCTCTCGCCCGACATCACCAGCCGACCGTAGCGGCCGGGGTCAGCCGCCTCAAAGCCCAGGATCACCACATCATGCGCGGCGCGGGCCTCAGCCATGCGCGAGAGCGTTTCGGGCAGGATAAAGGGCGTGTCGCCATAGAGCACGACGGCATCGCCCGGGTGATCGCCCAAGAGCGGCGCGGCCTGCGCCACCGCATGCGCGGTGCCGAGCTGTTCGGTTTGCAGCGCGACCTGAGCCTCGTCATCATAGTCTTGGGTGGCGGCGGTCACCGCCTCGGCGCCGTGGCCCGCGACCACGACGGTGCGGTCCGGTTCCAACAGCTGACCCGCGCGCAGCGCGTGGTGCAGCATCGGCGCACCCGCGATCTGATGGAGGACTTTTGGTAAATCAGAATTCATGCGCGTGCCTTTACCGGCCGCAAGAACTATCAAAGCTACAGACATACAGGATTCTCTTCGCGTTTTAATTGCTGCCGTTTTATCCGCTGGCAGGTCTGGCGCAAGCTTTGTATGGATCAAAGAAGATTGCGGAATGTAACAGGTTTCGGCGGTTTCGCGCCAGATCCTGTAGAGAAGGGAGCACAGCATGGTCCAGACGGTGATTTTCGACCTCGATGGGACGCTGGCCGATACGAGCGGCGATCTGATCGCGGCGGCGAATGCCTGTTTCCGGTCGATGGGCGAGGTCGATCAGCTCCATCCGGAGCGCGATGCGCGGGCCGCGCTCCGGGGCGGGCGGGCGATGCTGACCCTTGGATTCGAGCGGCTGGGCCGGGGCGGCGATACGGCGCTGGTCGACAGCTATTACAAGCCCTTGCTCGATCATTACGAGACCGCCATCGACACCCATACGCGGTTCTATCCCGGGGCGCTCGAGACGGCGGCGCTGTTGCGGGCCGAGGGCTGGAAGCTCGCGGTCTGTACCAACAAGCCCGAGTATCTCGCGCATCTGCTGCTGACCCGGATGGGGGTGCTCGATGCGTTCGACGCGCTGGTCGGCGCCGACACGCTGCCGGTGCGCAAGCCGGACCCCGAGCCTCTGCGCGAGGCGGCGCGGCGGGCCGGCGGCGATCCGGCGCGGGCGGTGATGGTGGGCGATACGCTCACCGATCATGCCACGGCGCGGGCGGCGGGCGTGCCGTCGATCCTGGTGAATTTCGGCCCCGGCGGCGAGGATGTGGCGGCGCTCGAACCCGATGCGATCCTCGGCAGTTACGAGGAATTGCCCGCGATCCTGCGGCGCGTCGTCGGATAGTCCGAAACCATCCGTCGGCTAATCGAAAAGATCATCAGCCCTGATTGACCGGCGCAGCAAGTGACCTCAGGGTGGCGATATGACAGAGCGATTCACAGGCAATTTCACCCAGCAGGAACCGATCCCCGACGAGGGTATCGCGGCGGCGCTCGAGGTGATGAAATCGGGGCGGTTGCACCGCTATAATCTGGTGGGCGACGAGGTCGGCGAGACCGGGATGCTCGAGCGCGAATTCGCGGCCTATACGGGGGCGAAATATGCGCTGGCGGTGGCCTCGGGGGGCTATGCCATGGCCACGGCGCTGCGCGCGATTGGCGTGAAGCCGGGGGAGAAGGTGCTCACCAATGCCTTTACGCTGGCACCTGTCCCGGGTGCGATTGCCAGCATGGGCGCGGTGCCGGTCTTTGTCGGCGTGACCGAGGGGCTGACCATCGATCTCGAGGATCTCGAGGCCAAGCTCGGTCAGGCGCAGGTCTTGATGCTCAGCCATATGCGGGGCCATCTGTGCGACATGGATCGGCTGATGGCGCTGTGCAATGACGCGGGCGTCACGGTGATCGAGGATTGCGCCCATACGATGGGGGCCGCGTGGCGCGGTGTGCCGTCGGGGCGGCATGGGCTCATCGGCTGTTATTCGACCCAGACTTACAAACATATGAATTCGGGCGAGGGCGGGCTCTTCGTCACCGATGATGACGAGGTCATGGCGCGGGCGACGATCCTGTCGGGGTCCTACATGCTCTATGGGCGCAATGGCACGGTGCCGCCGGCCGAGGTGTTCGAAGAGGTGAAATATCACACGCCGAACGTCTCGGGGCGGATGGATCATCTGCGCGCGGCGATCCTGCGGCCACAGCTGGCCCGGCTCGATGCGCAATGCGCGGCGTGGAATGCCCGCTATCAGGCGGTCGAGGCGGGGCTGCGCGACACAGGCGGTCTCACCATCGTGGAGCGGCCTGAGGAGGAGACCTATGTCGGCTCGTCCATCCAGTTCCTGCTGCTCGATTGGAGCGAGGCCAAGATCGACGAGGTGGTGAGCCGCTGCAAGGCGCGGGGGGTCGAGCTCAAATGGTTTGGCGGGGCCGAGCCCGCGGGCTTTACCAGCCGCTATGACAGCTGGCGCTATGCGCCGAGCGAGCGGATGCCAAAGAGCGACCGTATTCTGAAGGGCATTCTCGACATGCGCCTGCCGCTGACCTTCTCGGTTGAGGATTGCGCGCTGATCGCGCGGATCATCCGCGCCGAGGTGAGCGCGGTCTATCAGGCGGGATAGGCGGGATCAGACGCTTAGAACTCGAGAATCTCATGTTCGCCGAGATCGGGAGACCCGGCGGTGAGATTTGCCATGGCGAATTGATAGAGCGACT
The DNA here is from genome assembly GCF_000152625.1 of Roseovarius nubinhibens ISM. Taxonomy (GTDB): domain Bacteria; phylum Pseudomonadota; class Alphaproteobacteria; order Rhodobacterales; family Rhodobacteraceae; genus Roseovarius; species Roseovarius nubinhibens. The sequence goes on from NZ_CH724156.1 coordinate 2,921,277, forward strand.
GGGTCGTGCCCTTGGTGGCCCAGATCTCGGCCCGGGTCGGGCGAAAGGCCACGAGACAGACCCGATCATCGTCGCGCCCGCCCTCGAACCAGGCGGTGGCCATCGGCGTCCAGATGTCATCGAGCTTGTCCCGGCTGGTCTCGACCGAGAGCTGGCCGTCGATCGTGGCATAGAGCTTGGCATCCGGGCTGCTCACCACATGGCGGGCTTTGGCGCGACGATTGGCGGCCTCAGCCACGTCGCTTGCCTTGTCGGTGAGAAACCAGAGCGCGTTGTCTTCGCTGCGCACGGCATGGGCCATGGGGCGCGGATCGGCCCCGTCAGGGATCAACATACCGGCCCGGATCTCGGACAGGCGTTTCCAGAATATGGCCTTGTTCCCTGAGTTCATGATCTCTCCGGTTTTCGGGTGTTGGGAGCCAACGCGAGCGCCGGGGAATTTGTTCCGAATTTTTTCGAAATTATTCTACCTAAAGTTATCTGGACCTAATTCCGAATGCATTTTGGCCCTATTGCCCGGAGATTTCCCTTGCGTAAGGTGGTGGGCAGCCTCGTTGAGCTCTGTCGCGATATGGCGCTCGGGGGCCCCCAAGTGGAGTAAAGGTACGATGGATAATGTTGTATTGCTCGCTGTCGATGGCAGCGCCGGATCGGATCGGGCGCTCGACCATGCCCTGAAACGGGCCAAGACCGCGGGATCAAAGCTGGTGATCGCTTTTGTCATCGAATGGTCGCCCTACACCTTCAACACACCGGAAGAAAACGCCCAGCGCCACGAGCGCCGGGAGGCCGAGATCGACCGCGCAAATGAGATGGTGGTGGCGCCGGCGCTGGCCCGTGTCACCGGCGAAGGGATCGAGGCCGAGGGCGTGGTGCGCCATGGCCAACCCGCCGAAACCCTGATCCGGCTCGCCCGCGATCACAACGCCGCGCAGATCGTCATCGGTCGGCGCGGGCAGGGTGGGCTCAAATCGCTGATCTTTGGCTCGGTGGCGGGCAACCTGATCCAGACCGCGCCGGTTCCGGTCGTCGTTGTGCCGTAACGGATCAAGCAAGGACCGAAGGCAAATACCCAAAAAATAAAACGACAAGGAGGTGCGTGATGACACGTGTACTGATGCTGCTGCTGGCGGCGGTTCTATTTAGCGGTCCGGCCCATGCCGGGATCGACGATGCGATCAACAATTTCACCGCGCCGATTGCGACGGTGATCGGGCAGATCGTCTTTTTCAAGATCACCATTGCCGGGGCCGAGCTGCCGCTCGTGGTGCTGTGGCTGGTGGCGGGGGCGGTGTTCTTTACCTTCTACATGGGGTTCGTGAACATCCGTGGTTTCGGCCATGCGATCCGGCTGGTGCGGGGCGATTATGCCGATCCCGACAGCGCCGGGGAGGTGAGCCACTTTCAGGCGCTGGCGACGGCCGTGTCGGGCACGGTGGGCATCGGCAATATCGGCGGGGTCGCGGTGGCGGTGACCGTCGGCGGCGCGGGCGCGACCTTTTGGCTGATCGTGGCCGGGTTCCTCGGCATGTCGACCAAATTCGTCGAATGTACGCTGGGCGTGAAATACCGCAATGAGAACCCCGACGCCTCGGTGTCCGGTGGTCCGATGTATTATCTCCGCCAAGGTCTGAGCGAGCGGGGCATGCCGGGATTTGGCAAGTTCATGGGCACGCTCTATGCCATCGGGATTTTTGTCGGAGCGCTTGGCATCGGCAATATGTTCCAGTCGAACCAGGCCTATGTGCAGCTCAACAATGTGGCGGGCGGGGCGCTTGACGGCTATGGCTGGCTGGTGGGGCTCATCCTCGCCTGTATCGTATTTTCGGTGATCATCGGCGGTATCAAATCCATCGCCAGCGTGACCGAAAAGATCGTGCCCTTCATGGCGGTGTTCTACTGTGTCTTTGCGCTCATCGTGATCATGATGAACGGCTCGGCCATTCCGCAGGCCATTGCCAATATCTTTACCGGCGCCTTTACCGGCGAAGGTGTGGCAGGCGGGGCGCTTGGCGCGCTGATCATCGGGTTTCAGCGGGCGGTGTTCTCGAATGAGGCGGGCATTGGCTCGGCCTCGATCGCCCATGCCGCGGTGCGGACGGATGAGCCGGTGACCGAAGGCTATGTCTCGCTGCTCGAGCCGTTTATCGACACGATCGTGATCTGTACCATCACCGCGCTGGTGATCGGGACGAGCCAGGTGGCCGACCCGAATTTCGCAGGTGACGCCACCGGCATTGCCATGACCTCGGCCGCGTTCGAGCGTCAGCTGAGCTGGTTCCCCATCCCGCTGGCCTTTGCCGGTCTGCTCTTTGCCTTCTCGACCATGATCTCGTGGTCCTACTATGGGCTCAAGGGCTGGACCTATCTCTTTGGCGAGGGGGAAATGGGGCAGAACGGCTATAAGGTGCTCTACTGCCTGTTCGTTGTGCTCGGCTGTGTCGTGCAGCTCGGTCCGATCCTCGATATCTCGGATGCGCTGGTCTTCCTGATCTGTGTGCCGAACATCCTCGGGCTCTATTTCCTGGCGCCGATCGTCAAGCGGGAGATGCAATCCTACATGGCGCGGCTGGAAAGCGGCGAGATCAAGAGCTTTCGGCACTGATCGCTGAGACATGGAGATCAAGCCCCGGCCACTGCGCCGGGGCTTTTTTGTTTGCAAGGCGCCGGGGCAGAGGGAATCGTTGACGCGATGGGGTGGCTGTCGTTGTAAATGAACAAGCGTTCAATAAACTTTGGGAGGTTTGGGGATGTTCAACGCGGTGATGCAGTATGACCTTGGCGAGGATGTGAACGCGCTGCGCGAGATGGTGCACCGTTGGGCGCAGGATCGGGTTAAGCCCCTGGCGGCCGAGATCGACAGCAAGAATGTCTTTCCCAATGAACTCTGGCCCGAGATGGGGGAGCTTGGCCTTTTGGGCATCACCGTGCCCGAGGAATATGGCGGCGCGGGCATGGGCTATCTCGCGCATGTGGTGGCGGTCGAGGAGCTGGCGCGCGCCAGTGCCTCTGTGTCGCTGAGCTATGGGGCGCATTCGAACCTCTGTGTGAACCAGATCAAGCTCAACGGCAGCGACGAGCAAAAACAGAAATACCTGCCCGGTCTGGTCTCGGGGCAGCATGTCGGCGCGCTGGCCATGTCCGAGGCGGGCGCCGGGTCGGACGTGGTGTCGATGAAGCTGCGCGCCGAGCGCCGCAACGACCATTACCGCCTCAATGGCAACAAATACTGGATCACCAACGGGCCCGATGCCGACACGCTCGTCGTCTATGCCAAGACCGACCCGGAGGCGGGCAGCAAGGGCATCACCGCCTTTCTGATCGAAAAGAGCATGACCGGGTTTTCCACCAGCCCGCATTTCGACAAGCTCGGCATGCGCGGCAGCAACACGGCCGAGCTCATCTTTGACAATGTCGAAGTGCCGTTCGAGAACGTGCTCGGCGAAGAGGGGCGCGGGGTGCGCGTGCTCATGTCCGGGCTCGATTATGAACGGGTGGTTCTGGCGGGGATCGGGCTTGGCATCATGGCGGCCTGTTTGGACGAGATCATGCCCTACCTGTCGGAGCGCAAGCAATTCGGCCAGCCGATCGGGAATTTTCAGCTCATGCAGGGCAAGATCGCCGATATGTACACGGCGATGAACTCGGCCCGGGCCTATGTCTATGAGGTGGCCAAATCCTGTGACCGGGGTGCTGTCACCCGTCAGGACGCGGCGGCCTGCTGTCTCTCTATGCCAGCGAACAGGCGATGGTGCAGGCGCATCAGGCGGTGCAGGCGATGGGCGGCGCGGGCTTTCTCAATGATGCGCCGGTGGGCCGGATCTTCCGCGATGCCAAGCTCATGGAAATCGGCGCGGGCACCAGCGAGATCCGCCGTATGCTCATCGGGCGCGAGCTGATGGGAGCGATGGGGTGAGGGCGCCTGCCGCGCTGGCCCTGACGTGGTGACAAAGATGCTGACAGCCAAACCCGATTACGACAGCCTCTATGCCGGGTTCCATTGGGCCCTGCCGGCGCAGATCAACATGGCGGCGCAGGTCTGTGACGACTGGGCCGCGCGGGCGCCCGAGCGGGTGGCGATCATCGACCTCACGCAGGGCCGTCGCGATGTGAGCTATGGCGAGCTGCAATCCATGGCCGATGCGCTGGCCCATGATCTCGTGGCGCGGGGCGTGCGGCGGGGTGACCGGGTCGGCGTGCTGCGCAGCCAGGAGGCCTGGACCGCTGCAGCGCATATCGCGATCTGGAAAATCGGCGCGATTTCAATCCCTTTGTTCAAGCTCTTCATGCGTGATGCGCTGCAGAGCCGGTTGCAGGATGCGGGCGCGCAATTCGTGGTGACCGATGCCGAGGGGGCCGGGATGCTCGATGGGCAGGTGCCGGTGTTTCCCGAAGAGATCACGCTCGGTGCCGCGCCCTTTACGGCGGTGGAAACCGGGCCCGAAGATCCGGCGGTGCTGATCTATACGTCGGGCACCACGGGCAGCCCCAAGGGGGCGCTGCATGGGCATCGGGTGCTCGCCGGTCATCTGCCGGGGGTGCAGATGTTTTGCGAGTTTCCGGGCGAGAGCGGCGAGGATGTGCTCTGGACCCCGGCGGATTGGGCCTGGATCGGCGGGCTCTTCGATGTGCTGATGCCGGGGCTGGCGCTCGGCGTGCCGGTGGTCGCCGCGCGCCTGCCCAAGTTCAGCCCCGAGGATTGCACGAATGTCGTGCGCCAAGCCGCTGTGACACATGCGTTTTTCCCGCCCACCGCGCTGCGCGTTCTCAAGGCCGCCGATACGCAGATCGACGGGTTCAAGGCCATCGGCAGCGGCGGCGAGCCGCTGGGTGCCGAGATGCTCGATTGGGGGCGGCGGGCCTTTGGCCTGACGATCAACGAATTCTATGGCCAGACCGAATGCAATCTGGTGGCCTCGTCCTGTGGCGCGCTCTTTGCGCCGCGCCCCGGCGCCATTGGCAAGCCGGTGCCGGGCCATGAGATCGCCGTGCTGGGCGAGGATGGCCGCCCCATCGAGGGTGAGGGCGATGTCGCGGTGCGGCGTGGTTCGGCGAGCATGATGCTCGGCTATTGGAACCGGCCCGAAGAGACGGCGGCGAAATTCACGGGCGACTGGATGCTGACCGGGGACCGGGGCGTCTGGGAGGGCGATTACCTGCGCTTTGTCGGGCGCGAGGATGATGTGATCACCTCGTCGGGCTATCGTATCGGGCCGGCAGAAATCGAGGATTGCCTGCTCATGCATCCGGCGGTGGCGACCGTGGGCGTGGTGGGCAAGCCGGACGCGCTGCGCACCGAGATCGTCAAGGCCTATGTGGTGCCGCGCGCGGGCGTGAGCCCCTCTGATGACTTGGCGTCCGAGCTTCAATCATGGGTCAAGGAACGGCTCGCAAGATATTCATATCCAAGGGAAATCGGGTTTCTGGAAGCGCTGCCCATGACGGTGACGGGCAAGGTGATCCGCAAGGAACTCAAGGCGCGTGCTGCGCGCGAAACGGAGGGGGCCGCATGAAACTGCAAAGCCAGATACTGACCGGATCAGAGGATTTTGCCGCCAATCGCGCGGCCCATGAGGCGGCCTTGGCCGAGATCCGCGAGGCGGCGGACTGGGCCGCGGCGGGTGGCGGCGCGGGGGCGCGGGAACGTCACGTAGGGCGCGGCAAGATGCTGCCCCGGCGGCGGGTGGCCAATCTGCTCGACCCCGACAGCCCGTTTCTCGAGCTGGGCGCCACGGCGGCGCATGGCATGTATGACGGGGCCGCGCCCTGTGCCGGGGTGATCACCGGCATTGGCCGCGTGCAGGGGCGCGATTGCATGATCGTGTGCAATGACGCGACGGTGAAGGGCGGGACCTATTACCCGATGACCGTCAAGAAACACCTGCGCGCGCAGGAGATCGCCGAGGAATGCCATCTGCCCTGTATCTACCTTGTGGACAGCGGCGGGGCGAACCTGCCCAATCAGGATGAGGTCTTCCCGGATCGCGACCATTTCGGCCGGATTTTCTACAATCAGGCGCGGATGTCGGCCAAAGGGATTGCCCAGATCGCGGTGGTCATGGGGTCCTGTACGGCGGGCGGGGCTTATGTGCCGGCGATGTCGGATGTGACCATCATTGTAAGGGATCAGGGGACGATTTTCCTCGCCGGGCCGCCGCTGGTCAAGGCGGCGACGGGCGAGGTGGTAAGCGCCGAGGATCTCGGCGGCGGCGATGTGCATACGCGGCTCTCGGGTGTGGCGGATTACCTGGCCGAGGACGATGCCCATGCGCTGGCGCTGGCGCGGCGGGCGGTGGGATCGCTCGGCGGGGCGACGCTGGCCCCGGTGACCGGCGGCGGCGAAGAGCCGGCCTATGATCCGGAGGAAATCCTCGGCGTGGTGCCGGGCGATCTGCGCACGCCCTATGACATTCGCGAGGTCATCGCGCGGGTGGTCGATGGCTCGCGGCTCGACGAGTTCAAATCGCGCTTTGGCGAGACGCTCGTCACCGGGTTTGCCGAAGTTCAGGGCATGCCGGTCGGGATCATCGCCAACAATGGCGTGCTGTTTTCCGAGGCGGCACAGAAGGGCGCGCATTTCGTCGAGCTCTGCAGCCAGCGCAAGATCCCCTTGGTTTTCCTGCAAAATATCACCGGCTTCATGGTCGGTCGAAAGTACGAGAACGAGGGCATCGCGCGTCATGGCGCCAAGATGGTGACCGCCGTGGCGACCACCAGCGTGCCCAAGATCACCATGCTGGTCGGCGGCTCTTTCGGGGCGGGCAACTATGGCATGTCGGGCCGGGCCTATCAGCCGCGGTTCCTGTGGACCTGGCCCAACAGCCGGATTTCGGTGATGGGTGGCGAGCAGGCGGCGGGGGTTCTGGCGACGGTGAAACGGGACGCGATCGAGCGCAAGGGCGGCAGCTGGTCGGCCGAGGAAGAGGCCGAATTCAAGCAGCCCACCATCGATATGTTCGAGCGTCAGAGCCATCCGCTCTATGCCAGTGCGCGGCTTTGGGATGATGGGATTGTCGACCCGCGCAAGACGCGGACGGTGCTCGGGCTGAGCCTGCGGGCGGCGCTCAACGCGCCGATCGAGGACACGAAATTCGGCGTCTTCCGGATGTGATCGGAGGCGGGGAGCGCGGCGCAATGGGGTCGAAATGCCGGGTCGGTAACACGTCGGTATTGCGTCGGCAAAGCGACAGTGGGGGTTTGGCCGGGTCCGGGGTCGGTTTAGACTGGGTGAATGGTGGATGTGTTTGTACGGGCGATAGGGATCACGGGGCTGACCGTGGGCGGCTGGCTGCTGCTGGTGCGGCTGGGGCCGGAGAGTGTGGCCGATCCGATGGCGGGCTGTGCGGTGAGCTATGTCTATGACGGCGACACCGTGGCGCTCGACTGTGGGGCGGAGGCGGAGATGACCGCGCGGCTCGTGGGGTTTGACACGCCGGAGACCAAGAGCCCGGGCTGTGCCGAGGAGCTGGCGCATGGGGCGCTGGCGACGGACCGGCTCAGGGCGCTGATCGGGCAGGGCGCGGTGCGCTATGAGCTGCGGGGCCGCGATAAATACGACCGGCTGCTGATCGCGCTGCAGGTGGCGGGCGAGGATGTGGGGGCGCGGCTGATCCGCGAGGGGCTGGCGGTGGCCTATGACGGGGGCGGGCGCATCGACTGGTGTGCGCGGCTCGGCGCAGAGGCCAGTGCAGAGGACGGGGCAGAGGACAGCCCAGAGGACGGGGCGGAATGAGCCGCCTGAGAGAGATGAGACTGAACGGCAAGTTGAAAGGGCGCGGCGCGCCCGGCAGAGAGGAAATGCCATGTTTGACACGATCCTGATTGCCAACCGGGGCGAGATTGCCTGCCGGGTGATCGAAAGCGCACGGGCCATGGGGGTGCGGTCGGTCGCGGTCTATTCCGACGCGGACCGGGGCGCGAAACATGTGGCGCTGGCGGATGCGGCGGTTCATATCGGCGGCTCGGCCCCGGCAGAGAGCTATCTGCGCGGCGCGCGTATCATCGAGGCGGCCAAGGCGAGCGGCGCGCAGGCGATCCATCCCGGCTATGGGTTTCTCAGCGAGAACCCCGATTTCGTCGAGGCGGTCGAGGCGGCGGGGCTGGTGTTCATCGGGCCTTCGGCCAAGGCGATCCGGGCGATGGGGCTCAAGGATGCGGCCAAGGCGCTCATGGAAGAGGCGGGGGTGCCAGTGGTGCCCGGCTATCACGGCGAAGAGCAAGACCCCGACTTTCTGGCCCAACAGGCGGCAGAGATCGGCTATCCGGTTCTGATCAAGGCCGTGGCCGGTGGTGGCGGCAAGGGGATGCGTCTGGTGGAGGAGCCGGGCGCGTTCGGGGAGGCGCTCAAGAGTGCGCAAGGTGAAGCCGCCACCGCCTTTGGCAATGAGGCGGTGCTCATCGAGAAATACATCCAGCAGCCGCGCCATATCGAGGTGCAGGTCTTTGGCGATGGCGAGCGGGCCGTGCATCTCTTTGAGCGCGACTGTTCGCTGCAGCGGCGGCACCAGAAGGTGATCGAAGAGGCCCCGGCGCCCGACATGCCGGAAGCGGTGCGCGCGGCGATGGGCGCGGCGGCGGTGCGTGCGGCCGAGGCCATCGGTTACAAGGGCGCGGGCACGGTCGAGTTCATCGTCGACGGCTCGGACGGGCTGCGGGCCGATGGGTTCTGGTTCATGGAGATGAACACGCGGCTGCAGGTCGAACATCCGGTGACCGAGGCCATCACCGGCGTCGATCTGGTGGAATGGCAGCTGCGGGTGGCGGCAGGCGAGCGCCTGCCCAAGGCGCAAGACGAGCTCAGCATCACCGGTCACGCCTTTGAGGCGCGGCTCTATGCCGAGGATGTGCCGAAAGGGTTTCTGCCCGCGACCGGCGTGCTGCGGCATCTGAAATTCCCCGAGGGCGCGCGGGCCGACAGTGGCGTGCGCTCGGGCGACGAGATCAGCCCGTGGTATGATCCGATGATTGCCAAGATCATCGTCCATGGCCCGACGCGGGACGTGGCGTTGCAGCGGCTGGCCGATGCGCTGGCGCGTTGTGAAGTGGCGGGGACGGTCACCAACCTGAGCTTTCTCGGGGCCTTGGCGCGGCACGAAGGCTTTGGCCGGGGCGAGGTCGATACCGGGCTGATCGCGCGGGATATAGACGCGCTCACCGCCATGCCAGCACCACGCCCGGCGCATTTTGCGCTGGCCGCCTTGGCGGCGCAGGATCTGCTTGGCGATGTGGCCGGGGACACCGGGTTCAGCCTCTGGGCGCCGCTCAACCGTCAGGTGGTGCTGCGCCGGGGCGAGGAGGAAGAGGAGCTTACCCTGCGGGCGCTTGGGCCGGATGCGCATGACGTGGTGATGGGCGAGGCGGTGATCGCGGCGCGGCGCATCGGCGGGCGCTGGATGCTCGATGGCGAGGTGGCGCCGCCGGTGGTGGTCACGGGCGATCTGGTCACGGTCTTTGCCGATTATGGCATCGGCTTTCATGTCATCGACCCGCTGGCGCGGGCCTCGGCGGCGGGAGGCGATGCGAGCGTCATCGAGGCGCCGATGCCGGGGCTGGTGAAGGCGATGTTCGCCACGCCCGGCGCAGAGGTCAAGGCGGGCGACAGGCTCGCCGTGCTCGAGGCGATGAAGATGGAACATTCTCTTCTGGCCGCGCGCGATGGCGTGGTGGCCGAGGTTCTGGCCAAGGAGGGCGCGCAGGTCGAGGCGGGCGCGCCTCTGGTCCGGCTTGCGGATGAGGAGGAGGCCGCGGCATGATCCGGCTGCACCATGTGCCGCTTGGCCGGTCGTTTCGGGTGATGTGGCTGCTCGAAGAGCTCGGGCAGGAGTATGAGGTGGCCTATTATTCGATCCGCGACGGGTCGATGCGCAGTCCGGAGTTTCTGGCGCTGTCGCCTGCGGGGCGGGTGCCGGCGCTCGAATGGGACGGCGAGGTTCTCTTTGAGAGCGCGGCCATCGTGCAGAGCCTCTGCGAGCGCCATCCCGAGGCGGCGCTGGCCCCTCTGCCGGGGGCGGCGTCGCGGGGGCGGTATCTCGAGATGCTGTCCTATGCCGAGACGGTGGGCTGTCTGCTCGAGAACCTCAATCTCAACCGGGTGTTCCTGCGCGACCCGGCGCAGGCCTCGCCGGTGGTGATCAAACTGCTGACCGCGCGGCTTCGGGCGGCGCTTGGCGCGATGGAGGCGCGGTTGACGGGCGCGTATCTGCTGCCCGAGGGGTTTTCGGCGGCGGATATCATGTTCGCTTACAGCTTCGAGCTTGGCCGCTACTACGTGCATCTGGAGGAGTTCCCCGGGCTCATGGCCTATTGGGCGCGGCTGCAGGCGCGACCGGCCTATCAGCGGGCCAAGGCGCGTGATGGCGAGCAGGATCTCTATGATCGGGACTTTTACCCGCTGCCGGAGGGGTGAGCATGGGCGAATATGTGGAAATCTTTGAGGTGGGGCCGCGCGACGGGCTGCAGAACGAGGCGCGGGATATTCCCGTGGCGGAGAAGATCGCGCTTGTCGATTGTCTGAGCGGGGCCGGGTTTCGGCGCATCGAGGTGGCGAGTTTCGTGAGCCCGAAATGGGTGCCGCAGATGGCCGGGTCGGCGGCGGTTCTGGCGGGCATCAGCCGTGTGCCGGGCGTGTCCTATGCGGCGCTCACCCCGAATATGCGGGGCTTTGAGGATGCGCTGGCGGCGCGGGCCGATGAGGTGGCGATTTTCGGCTCGGCCTCGGAAGGGTTCAGCCGCGCCAATATCAACGCGAGCATCGAGGAAAGCCTGGCGCGGTTTGCGCCGGTGGCCGAGGCGGCGCGGGCGGCGGGCATCCCCATGCGCGGCTATGTGAGCTGTGTCAGCGATTGCCCCTATGACGGGCCGGTGGCGCCCGAGGCGGTGGCCCGGGTGGCGGCGGCGCTGGCCGAGATGGGCTGTTACGAGGTGAGCCTTGGCGACACCATCGGGCAGGCCACGCCGGAACGGATCGACGCGATGCTGGCGGCGGTCTGCGAGGCGGTGCCGGCCCAGAAGCTCGCCGGGCATTACCATGACACGGGGCGGCGGGCGCTCGACAATATCGAGGTGTCGCTGGCGCGCGGGCTGCGGGTGTTTGACGCGGCGGTGGGCGGTCTCGGCGGCTGTCCCTATGCGCCGGGGGCTGCGGGCAATGTGGCGACCGAGGCGGTGGCCGAGCGGCTCGCGGCGCTGGGCTATGACACCGGGCTCGACCTTGGCATCGTGGCGCGTGCGGCGGATATGGCCCGCGCCATGCGACTTGAGACAGGAACGCGGGAGAGCGGCAAATGAGTGACACGATCAGCATCGAGCATGACGCGCGGGGGGTGGCGACGCTCTGGCTCGACCGGGCGGAGAAGCATAACGCGATGTCGGCGCAGATGATCGCCGAGCTGCACCGCGCGGCGGAAAAGCTCGGGGCGGATGCCAGCGTGCGGGCGGTCATTCTGGCGGCGAAGGGCAAGACCTTTTGCGCGGGCGGCGATCTGGGCTGGATGCGCGAGCAGTTCGAGGCGGACCAAGCGACCCGGTCGCGCGAGGCGGCCAAGCTGGCGCATATGTTGCAGGCGCTCAACACTCTGCCCAAGCCTTTGATCGGGCGGGTGCAGGGCAATGCGCTGGGCGGTGGCGTCGGCATGGTGTCGGTCTGCGATGTGGTGATCGGCAGCGATCAGGTGGTGATGGCGCTGACCGAGACGCGTTTGGGCCTGATCCCTGCGACCATCGGCCCCTATGTGGCGGCGCGGATGGGTGAGGCCAAGGCGCGGCGCGTCTTCATGTCGGGGCGGCGCTTTGGCGCGGAGGAGGCGGTGGCGCTTAACCTTCTGTCGCGGGCGGTGCCGGAGGCCGAGCTTGACGCGGCGGTGGAGGAAGAGGTGCTGCCCTATCTCTCCTGCGCGCCCGGGGCGGTGGCCCGCGCCAAGGCGCAGCTGCGCGGGCTCGGGCCGAAGATCGACGAGGAAACCATCGCCGCGTCCATCGCGCAGCTCGCCGAATGCTGGGCGGGCGATGAGGCCCCGGAAGGCATCGGCGCGTTTTTCGACAAGCGCAAGCCGCGCTGGGCGGATTAACGCGCCTCGGGATAGGTGCGCATGAGGCGGCGCATCATGCGGCAATAGAGCCGGAAGGCGAGGCGGTTCGCGCCCAATCGGATCGCGGCGACGCAGGGCAGGATCGTGGCCCAATAGAGGGTGCGGAGCCTCGTCTTGCCGCACGGGTCGCGGGCGAGGGCGGCGCAGATGGCGGGGGCAGCGTCATAATACTGCGCGATGAGGGCCGCGCCATCGGGCTGGGCGCGCAGCCAGCCGTCGCGGAAGCGGCGCAGCGTGGTGAGTTCCGTGCAATCATCGGGTCGGCCCATCTCGGCACAGCAGGCGGTGGTGAGAAAGCAGCCCGAGGCTTTGCATTTGCCCGGCTCGAGAAACCCGTCGCGATGCGACAGCGCGTCTGACGCGTCGGCCAGCGCCTGCGACAGGCCGCGGCCCGCGAGCCGGTGGTCCGAGAGCTTGACCCAATCCGTCATGTCGCCGCCTTTGGCAAAGAGCGCCATCATCAGCAGAGGCTTGTCGAAAATCAGGGCCAGCGCTTCGTCGCGGCTCGCTTTGGTGCTGACCGGCTGGGCGCTCCAAAGCTCGCGATCCTTGATCTCGGTCACCCCATCCTTGGTCTTGTGGGTGTAGCGGTTGTAGCGGTGGGTGAAGGTGAAGTTGAGCTGAAGCCGGTGGTCCTGACCCACGGGCTGGATCAGCAGGGCGAGCGTGCGCTCGGCCGAGATGCCGCCCTGGGTGGATTTCTCGGCAATCGGCACCGAGGGTTTTTTGGGGGCAAGCTCGGCCCGGGTCGAGGCGATCACCTTCTCGAGCTGGTCATCGCCCAGAATGATCGAGACGCGCCTGGTGTCGGGCGCGGGCGGGGCCTCTGCGCTGCGCGGGGTGACCGGGCAGGTGAAGGTGAGTTTGGGGTTTGCGGCCGCGAGGCGCAGGTGCTGGGGCCGGGGGGTGTCGGGTGTCGTGGCGTCGCTCATCGAGAGGCCGATCTGCCAATCCCCGACGGTCTGTGAGGCGCCGCAATCAGAGACGGCGGCAGGGGCCACGCTGGGCAGGGATGCGAGGGCGGGACCGAGGGTCAGCCCCCGGGTGATGGCGCGACGGGAATAGGAACGGGTCAAGGGAAGGCTCCTCTACCAAATGATTTTGCGGGGCGCGCGCGCGCGGCGGCGGCCCGGATCAATAATGGAAGGAAGCCTAGCATAAAAATGCGCATGAATCGACTGATCCCGCAGTGGATGTGCGGATGTGTCGAGGGGGTGGGCGTCAGCCCCGTGACCTCTTTGCCCGAGCCTGTTTAGGTCGTCGCCTCGGGATAGGTGCGCATGAGGCGGCGCATCATGCGGCAATAGAGCCGGAAGGCGAGGCGGTTCGCGCCCAATCGGATCGCGGCGACGCAGGGCAGGATCGTGGCCCAATAGAGGGAGCGGAGCCGGGCCGCGCCGCGCGGGTCGCGGGCGAGGGCGGCGCAGATGGCGGGGGCGCGCCGGTAATACTCGGCGATGAGCGCCGCGCCTTGCGGCTGGGCGCGCAGCCAGCCGTCGCGGAAGCGGCGCAGCGTGGTGAGTTCGGTGCACGCATCGGGCCGACCCATCTCGGCACAGCAGGCGGTGGTGAGAAAACAGTCGCTGTCTTTGCGGCAGGTGGCCGGATCGCCATTGCCGCTGGCCTCGACCTGATCATAGACCATGTCATAGGCCCGGTTGACCGCGCCATAGAGATCGTTTGTGTCGATTTCGATCTCGCGCAGCCGGGTCCATTTGCCCGCCGCCTCGTCGCGATAGCCAAAGCGCAGTTGTACGCGATTTTCGGCGCTCATCAAGATGTGCTGGGTGCGCAGCACATCGGGCATTTCGGTCTCGCGTTCGGGGTGCCAGCCCTGGGTGCTCGGGTTGGTGGGGTGCAGCCGGGGCAGCCTCTCGGGATGGGTCTTGAGCACGCAGGCACCTTCGGTGAGCCGCGCCAATTGCCAGGCGTAGGCGTCGTCTTGATAGTCGTTCTTGCACAGCGCCATCGGGGTGAAGCGCATCACGATGCTGGCCGATTGATCGCTGTCGGGATCGACGATGGTCATATAGGTGCGCACCCGGCGCGGTGTGTCGCCCTGATGATCCGGGGTGAAGAGCTCGAGATAATGATGGTCGGGCAGGTGGAGCCCGCCGGATTTGCCCGCGTCGCGGAGTTTCTTCATCTCGGCGTCGTCATCATGCTGGTGCAGGCCGAAGCGGAGACCGGTGGGACGGTGCTCGCCGGTGGTCTGGCTCTCGTAGCCGATGAATGAGTCGTTTGCATAGCGGGCGACGAATTGCGTCTTGATCAACCAATCACCATGGCTGAGCTGCGCCTTGCAGCTTGGCGCGTCATAGCTCTGGGCGAAGAGCGGCAGGGCCGGGGTGGTGAGGCCGGTGGCGGAAAGCGTGCCGAGCAGGCGGCGGCGGGTCAGATGCGGCATGTCTGTCTCTTTGGTGTCTTCTCAAGGGCTTGGCGGCAGGGTGCGAAATCCGCCGCCAGGGGTCAAGTCGTCCTAAAAAATAGGTGTATTTCGCGGAATTGCGGCGAACGCTGCGGTGCCGGGCCATCCGGATTGGCGCGGGCCGAGCTGCTGAATGTCTGTGCGGAAAAGAGCGGCAGGGGGCAGATTTGCGGCATGGGGCGAGCAAAGACACAAAATTTCGATCTATCCGGCGCAACATGGGGTAAAAAATGAGACCGGCTTGATTGACCCTGCCGAGGGGCAGGGGTAAACCGACATCTGACACGCAGCCATCTGACGGCGCGCCCATGCGGGGCCGCATGAAAGGAGCCACACCTTGGAAGAGATGCTGAGAGAATACCTTCCCATTCTCGTTTTCCTGGCCGTTGCCATTGGCCTTGGCCTTGTTCTGATCTTTGCTGCCATCATCGTTGCCGTCCGCAATCCCGACCCGGAGAAGGTCAGCGCCTATGAATGCGGGTTCAACGCCTTTGATGATGCGCGGATGAAATTCGACGTGCGCTTCTATCTCGTGTCGATCCTGTTCATCATTTTCGACCTTGAGATCGCCATGCTCTTCCCTTGGGCCGTGGCCTTTAAGGATGTGTCGATGGTGGGCTTCTGGTCGATGATGGTGTTCCTGGCCGTGCTGACCGCCGGCTTTGCCTATGAGTGGAAGAAGGGGGCGATGGAATGGGAGTGAGCACGGGAGCCAACAGCGCCGGGGCCGACCGCGAGGTCGCCACGCACGCGCTCAATGCCGAGCTGCAGACAAGGGGTTTCTGCTGACCTCGACCGATGATCTCATCAACTGGGCCCGGACCGGTTCGCTGCACTGGATGACCTTTGTCTGCTGCTGCGCGGTCGAGATGATGCATGTGGCGATGCCGCGCTATGACGCCGAGCGCTTTGGCTTTGCGCCGCGTGCCAGCCCGCGCCAGTCGGATGTGATGATCGTGGCCGGGACGCTGACCAACAAGATGGCCCCGGCGCTGCGCAAGGTCTATGACCAGATGCCCGAGCCGCGTTACGTGATCTCGATGGGCAGCTGTGCCAATGGCGGCGGCTATTACCATTACAGCTATTCGGTGGTGCGCGGCTGTGACCGGATCGTGCCGGTCGACATCTATGTGCCGGGCTGCCCGCCGACCGCGGAGGCGTTGCTCTATGGCATTTTGCAATTGCAGCGCAAGATCCGCCGCACCGGGACGATCGTGCGCTAAGGCGCGCAGCAAGGACGACAGCGCGGCCTTGGGTGGCTGTGCGGGAAGAGGACTGAGACTATGAGCGAAGCCCTGAAGGAACTGGGCGCCTATATCGAGGCCAAACGCAGCGATTGCGTGCTGTCCTGGGAGGTGGTGCATGGTGAGCTGACCGTTGATGTGGCCCTGGCCAATATCACCGGGCTGGTGGAATTCCTGCGCAACGATCAGACCTGCCGGTTCTCGACCCTGGTCGATATCACGGCGGTGGATTACCCGGCGCGGCCCAAGCGGTTCGACGTGGTCTATCACTTCCTGAGCATGTACCAGAACCACCGCATCCGCCTGCGCGCCGCCGTGCGCGAAGAGGATATGGTGCCCTCGATCACCGATGTGCACCCCTCGGCCAACTGGTTCGAGCGCGAAGTTTTCGACATGTTCGGCATCCTGTTTTCGGGCCATCCCGATCTGCGCCGCATCCTGACCGACTATGGGTTCCGGGGCTATCCGCTGCGCAAGGATTTCCCGACCACGGGCTATACCGAAGTGCGCTATGACGAGGCGCTCAAGCGCGTGGTCTATGAGCCGGTGAGCCTTGTGCAGGAATACCGGCAGTTCGATTTCATGTCGCCCTGGGAGGGTGCGGAATACATCCTGCCCGGCGACGAAAAGCAGGAGGAGGCGAAATGATGGACGGCTCCAAGGGATTTCAGGACGCGCTGACCGGCGAGCAGAAAATCCGCAATTTCAACATCAACTTCGGCCCGCAACACCCCGCGGCGCACGGGGTTCTGCGTCTGGTGCTCGAGCTGGACGGCGAGATTGTCGAACGCTGCGACCCGCATATCGGCCTGCTGCATCGTGGCACCGAGAAGCTGATGGAAAGCCGCACCTATCTGCAGAACCTGCCGTATTTCGACCGCCTCGACTATGTGGCGCCGATGAACCAGGAACATGCGTGGTGTCTCGCCATCGAAAAGCTCACCGGGGTGGAAGTGCCGCGCCGGGCGAGCCTGATCCGGGTGCTCTATTCCGAGATTGGCCGTATCCTCAACCATCTGCTCAACGTCACGACGCAGGCGATGGATGTGGGCGCGCTCACCCCGCCGCTCTGGGGCTTTGAAGAGCGTGAAAAGCTCATGGTGTTCTACGAGCGGGCCTGTGGCGCGCGGCTGCACGCGGCCTATTTCCGGCCCGGCGGTGTGCATCAGGACCTGCCCGAGGATCTGATCGACGATATCGAGACCTGGGCCAAGGCGTTTCCCAATGTGCTCGCCGATATTGACGGGCTCTTGACGGAAAACCGGATCTTCAAGCAGCGCAACGCCGATATTGGCGTGGTGACCGAGAAGGATATTCTCGACTGGGGCTTCTCGGGCGTGATGGTGCGTGGCTCGGGTCTCGCATGGGATTTGCGCCGCGCGCAGCCCTATGAATGCTATGACGAGTTCGAATTCCAGGTGCCGGTGGGCAAGAATGGCGATTGCTATGACCGCTACCTGTGCCGGATGGAAGAGATGCGCCAGTCGCTGCATATCATCCATCAGGCCATCGAGAAGCTGCGCGCGCCGGACGGCAAGGGCGACATTCTGGCCCGGGGCAAGATCACCCCGCCGAAGCGTGGCGAGATGAAGACCTCGATGGAGGCGCTCATCCATCACTTCAAACTCTATACCGAAGGGTTCCACGTGCCCGAGGGCGAGGTCTATGCCGCCGTCGAGGCCCCCAAGGGCGAATTTGGCGTCTATCTCGTGTCGGACGGGTCCAACAAACCCTATCGCTCGAAGATCCGCGCGCCGGGCTTCCTGCATCTGCAGGCGATGGATCACGTCGCGGGCGGGCATCAGCTCGCCGATGTGGCGGCGATCATCGGCACGATGGACGTGGTGTTCGGGGAGATCGACCGGTGATGCGGATTGTGTCGAGCGTGGCGCTGGCCCTGTGCGGCACGGCGGCCCTGGCGCAGGCTGCGCCAGAGGCGGCGCGGGTCGCGCTCTTTGCCGAGGTCGTGGCCAAGGAGCCCGCCTGCAAGGTCGACAACCGCAACCCGAGCGAGAGCTTTCTCGCGGCGATGGAACAACATGGGTTCGACAAGACCGAGACCAAGGCCATCGCGCAGGTTCTGATCGAGGCGGGCGACGCCACCTATGCCGACCCGACTTTTACACTGACAACAGGGGAGTGCGCATCGTGATCGATCACCTGATGCAAGATGCCGCCACGCCCATGACTACGATGCACGGAAAGGCTGTCTGATGCTGCGCCGTCTGTACAAAGACCAACCCGAAAGTTTCGCCTTCAGCGCGGCCAACCAGGCCTGGGCCGAGGGGCAGATTGCCAAATATCCCGAAGGCCGTCAGGCCAGCGCCATCATCCCGTTGCTGTGGCGGGCGCAGGAGCAGGAAGGCTGGCTCACCCGGCCCGCGATCGAGCATGTGGCCGATATGCTTGGCATGGCCTATATCCGGGCGCTCGAGGTTGCGTCCTTCTATTTCATGTTCCAGATGCAGCCGGTGGGCAGCGTCGCGCATTTCCAGATCTGCGGCACCACCTCCTGCATGATCTGTGGCGCCGAAGACCTCGTGGCCGTGTGCCGCGAAAAGGTCGCGCCTAACCCGCATGAGCTCTCGCCTGATGGCAAGTTCTCGTGGGAAGAGGTCGAATGTCTCGGCGCCTGCACCAATGCGCCGATGGCGCAGATCGGCAAGGATTACTACGAAGATCTCACCGCCGAGCGGTTCGCCGAGATCATCGACGAGATGGCGGCCGGCAAGACGCCGCTGCCGGGGCCGCAGAATGGCCGCTATGCCGCCGAGCCGAAATCGGGGCTGACCAGCCTGACCGAGTTCGACAGCGGCCGCACCAAATACAATGGCTCGGTCCAGCGCGCCGCCGATATTGGCGACACGATCAAGCGGATCGATGGCACCGAAGTGCCGCTGCTGACGCCTTGGGTGACCAAGGGCGCGATGCACAAACCGGCGAAACCCGGCAAGAACATCGCGGCAGAAGAGGGCGACACGCCTGCCAAGACCGCCAAGAAGACCGAGGCCAAGGTGACCAAAGCGCCCGCCGCCAAGGAAGCGCCGAAGGATGAGGTGTCGGACAAGGCCGCGGAGGCGCTCAGCCAAAAGCCCAAGGGCCGCCCGGCGTCGAAACCTGAGACCGCAGGCGAGGCCGCGCGCGCCGATGCGCCCGCCAAGGCCCCCAAGGCCAAAACCGCCAAGGGCGATGTGCCGATGGCCGGGACCAAGGATGGCAGGGCAGAGGGCCCCGCACAGGGCAAGAAGCCGCGCACGATGAAAGCACCGCGCAAGGCCGGGGCCGATGATCTCAAGATGATCAAGGGCGTTGGTCCGAAGCTCGAACAGATGCTGCATGGCATGGGGTTCTATCATTTCGACCAGGTGGCGAAATGGAGCGCGGATGAGGTGTCTTGGGTCGACCAGAACCTCGAAGGTTTCAAGGGCCGGGTGAGCCGCGACAATTGGGTCGAGCAAGCCAAGCTTTTGTCGGAAGGCAAGGAGACCGAGTTCTCCAAACGCGCCAAGAAGGGGGGCGTTTACTAGGGTAGTTTGAGTAAAGGGGAAGAGCGATGACCAATGGACCGGATACGAGCAATTGCACGTTTATGTGCTGGCTGGGCGCGGGGCTTTTCGGCCTTGTGGTGAGCTATTTTGCGTGGCCGGGGGTCGGGCTGTTCCTCATGCTGCTGATCGCCTTGGGGATCGCGGTGCTAACGGGCTTTGTGCTGACCCAGCTGTTCTGCCGGGCGGCGCCGGAGGCCCCGAGGGCTGCCAGCTCTGAGCCTGCGAAATCCGAGCCGGTGAGCCGGGCGGCCGAAAGCGAAGCGGCCGCCGGGGCGGCGCTGGCCGCGGCCCCTGCGGCGGCGGCGACGGTGCCAGAGACGGACACGGTGACGGAGACTGTAACGGAAACGGTGACGCCGGAGCCTGCAGCTGCGCCGAAGCCGGAGCCGAAACCGGAGCCGGAGGCGGCGTCCGAGGACGACGTGGTGGTGGTTGAGAAAGTGGCGGCGGGCGATACGGGGCAGAAGCCTGCGACGCTCGAAGCGCCGCGGGCTGGCGGGGCCGATGATCTCAAGCGGATCAAGGGCGTCGGTCCGAAGCTGGAAGATTTGCTGCACGGCATGGGCTATTACCATTTCGACCAGATCGCCCAATGGGGCGCGGCCGAGGTGGCCTGGGTCGATCAGAACCTCAAGGGGTTCAAGGGTCGGGTCAGCCGTGACAACTGGGTGGCGCAGGCGAAAACGCTGGCCGCCGAGACGGGCAATGGGTAACGACGGGCAAGGGTAAGGATGAAGTCGAACAACAGGCAATCCCAGATGGGGCGTCAGGTGGCGCTGATCATCGCCGGCGTGGCGGTGTTCTGGGTTGTTGCGCTGTGGATCGGCGGACAGATGGGCGTGAGCCAGCGGGTGCTGGCGCTGTTCGATCTGATCGCGCTGGCGGGCTTTGTCTTTGCGTTTTGGAAGATTTATCAAATCTGGCGCATGCGCCGGGACAATGAAGGATAGGGGCGTCATGTTGAAGGACGAGGACCGCATCTTTACCAATCTCTACGGGATGCATGATCGCAGCCTGAAGGGGGCGCAGGCGCGCGGCCATTGGGATGGCACGGCGGGCATCCTGGCGAAGGGGCGCGACTGGATCATCGACAACATGAAGGCCAGCGGGCTTCGCGGGCGGGGCGGGGCGGGCTTTCCCACCGGTCTCAAATGGTCCTTCATGCCGAAGGAAAGCGACGGGCGTCCGGCCTATCTCGTGGTGAATGCCGACGAATCCGAGCCCGGCACCTGCAAGGACCGCGAGATCATGCGCCATGATCCGCACACCCTCATCGAAGGCTGTCTCATCGCCAGTTTCGCGATGAACGCGCATGCCTGCTATATCTACATTCGCGGCGAATATATCCGCGAGCGCGAGGCGCTGCAGGCGGCGATCGACGAGGCCTATGAGGCCGGTCTGGTGGGCAAGAACGCCTGCAAGTCGGGCTGGGATTTCGACATCTATCTGCACCATGGCGCGGGCGCCTATATCTGTGGCGAGGAAACCGCTCTTCTGGAGAGCCTCGAGGGCAAGAAGGGGATGCCGCGGATGAAGCCGCCATTCCCGGCGGGCGCGGGTCTCTATGGCTGTCCGACCACGGTGAACAACGTCGAATCCATCGCCGTTGTGCCGACCATCCTGCGCCGGGGCGCGGATTGGTTCGCGGGCTTTGGCCGTCCCAACAATGCGGGCACCAAGCTTTTTGCCATCTCTGGCCATGTGAACAACCCCTGCGTCGTCGAAGAAGCGATGTCGATCTCCTTTGAGGAGCTGATCGAGAAACATTGCGGCGGCATTCGCGGCGGCTGGGACAATCTGCTGGCGGTGATCCCCGGTGGCTCGTCCGTGCCTTGTGTGCGCGGCGAGAACATGAAGGACGCGATCATGGATTTCGACGCGCTGCGCGAGGTGGGATCGAGCCTCGGCACCGCGGCGGTGATCGTCATGGACAAGCAGACCGACATCATCAAGGCGATCTGGCGTCTGTCGAAATTCTACAAGCATGAGAGCTGTGGCCAGTGTACGCCCTGCCGCGAAGGCACCGGCTGGATGATGCGGGTCATGGACCGGCTCGTCAAAGGCGAGGCCGAGGTCGAAGAGATCGATATGCTCTTTGACGTGACCAAGCAGGTCGAGGGCCACACGATCTGTGCGCTTGGCGATGCGGCGGCCTGGCCCATTCAGGGTCTGATCCGCAATTTCCGCGATGTGATCGAGGATCGCATCAAGGCCCAGAAGACGGGCCGGGTGAGCGCGGTGGCCGCGGAATGAACGATCTCCGGACCATAGCAGGCGATGCCGGGCAGGGAGGACGCGCGCGATGAGCGAGCTGTTCGCCCCCTATGCCCATGCGATTGCCGCCATGGCCGGAATGGCCCTCTTGGTGCTTGTCCTGTCGCCGGTGACGGGCTGGATGAAGTCCAAGCTCGGCCTGGCGCCGGGGGCCGCGCCGGAGGCGGATTACAGCAATCCCGCCTATCGCTGGAACCGGGCCCATGGCAATGCGGCCGAAAACGCGGCGAGTTTTGCGCTGGTGACGCTGGCGGCGATCCTGGCCGGGGCGAACCCGGTCTGGGTCAATTGGCTG
Organism: Roseovarius nubinhibens ISM; assembly: GCF_000152625.1. Lineage (GTDB taxonomy): Bacteria > Pseudomonadota > Alphaproteobacteria > Rhodobacterales > Rhodobacteraceae > Roseovarius > Roseovarius nubinhibens. The sequence continues at coordinate 2,943,152 of NZ_CH724156.1, forward strand.
GCGTCGCTCTACCTTCTGTCGCGGCTGGTGCTCTTGGTGGTGCATGTCGGCGGCATCGGCCGGGCCGATATGGGGCCGCGCAGTTTCCTGTATGTCTTCGGTTGGCTGCTTTGCATAATTCTCGGCCTGATGGCCATAATCGCGGTGGTATAGACGATGAAGTTGATGAAGCGTCCAGTTCTGTCCCACGGGGTTCGGGCCCACGGTTTTAAGGCCCTCGGTATTCTGGCCCTTGTCGGGCTGGCGGCCTGTGGCGGCGGCGACCGTGTGTTGTTCGACGGCAAGTATTACCCGGCCAAAGCCAAGAAGGACGGTGCGCTCGAGCGGTTCGTCGTGACCGTGCGTCGCGCCGATCAGGGGCTTGAGGGCGCGCGCGAGGCGGGGCGCTACGAGGGCACCGATTACTGCATCAAGAAATTCGGCAGCTCGACCATCGCCTGGGCCCCCGGCCCGGATGCGGACCGTGCCGCGATCCTCACCGACGGCGGCAATGTCGTGCTGCGGGGCACCTGCAACAAATGGTAGGTTTTACCCGACATATCAGGGCTTTGACAGGCAAGAACACGCCGGTGTTATTGCATAACAGGGCTGCGGGTCTCCATCTCGGACGCGACCTGCCTTGCATGAAATGCAAGGCCGGCGTGTTTGGATCAAAGGAGACCAATATGCGACTGATCAAGACTGCCCTGCTGGGCCTCACCCTTGCCGGTGCCACCATGGCGAGCGCCTCGGCGCAGCCGGGACTGGCCAAGGAAAAGGACATCAACGCCGGGCTGCTCGTGGTGGCCGTGGCCGACAAGATCCGCCGCGAGTGCGACAGCATTTCGGCGCGGTTCTTTACCGCCCGGAGCTATGCGCAATCGCTCAAGGATATGGCGTCGGCGCGCGGCTATTCCGAGGCCGAGATCGACAGCTACATCAACAATGACGCCAACCAGGCCGCGATGCGCGAACGTCGCAACGCCTATTTCAAATCGAAAGGCGCGAGCAATCTGGATGCACAGAGCCTCTGTGTGCTGGGCCGCGCCGAAATCTCCAAGAAGAGCCAGATCGGCTCTCTTCTGAAAGCAAAGTGATCGCCAATGTCTGACCTTCGCAAGATCATCATCGACGGGACCGAAATCGAAGTGGATGGGGCGATGACCCTGATCCAGGCCTGTGAACAGGCGGGGATCGAGATCCCCCGTTTCTGCTATCACGAGCGGCTGTCGATTGCCGGGAACTGCCGGATGTGTCTTGTGGAGGTCGTTGGCGGCCCGCCGAAACCGGCGGCCTCCTGCGCCATGCAGGTGCGTGATCTGCGGCCTGGCCCCGAGGGCCAGCCGCCCGTCGTCAAGACCAACAGCCCGATGGTCAAGAAGGCCCGCGAAGGGGTGATGGAGTTCCTGCTCATCAACCACCCGCTCGACTGTCCGATCTGCGATCAGGGCGGCGAATGCGACCTGCAGGATCAGGCGATGGCCTATGGCGTCGATTTCTCGCGCTACCGCGAGCCGAAGCGGGCGGTCGAGGATCTCGATCTGGGGCCGCTGGTCGAGACCCATATGACCCGCTGCATTTCCTGCACCCGTTGCGTGCGTTTCACCACCGAGGTGGCGGGCATTCACCAGATGGGCCAGACCGGCCGCGGTGAGGATGCGGAAATCACCGCCTATCTCGGCGAGACGCTCGACAGCAATTTGCAGGGCAATATCATCGACCTGTGCCCGGTGGGCGCGCTGGTGTCGAAGCCCTATGCGTTCACCGCCCGTCCCTGGGAGCTCACCAAGACCGAGACCATCGACGTGATGGATGCGCTCGGCAGCAATATCCGGGTCGACACCAAGGGGCGCGAAGTCATGCGCATCCTGCCGCGCAACCATGATGGCGTGAACGAGGAATGGATTTCCGACAAGACGCGTTTTGTCTGGGACGGTCTGCGCCGTCAGCGGCTCGACAAGCCCTATGTGCGCGACAATGGCAAGCTGCGCCCCGCCAGCTGGGGCGAGGCGCTCGGCCGGGTGGCCGAGGCGATGAAGGGCAAGAAGATTGCCGGTCTCGTGGGCGACCTCGTGCCGGTCGAGGCGGCCTTTGCGCTGCGTCAGCTGATCGAAGGGCAGGGCGGGTCCGTCGAATGCCGGACCGATGGGGCCAAGCTGCCCGCCGGCAACCGGGGCGCCTATGTCGGCAACGCGACGATCGAGGATATCGACGACGCGCGGTTCATTCAGATCATCGGCTCGAACCCGCGCCTGGAAGCGCCGGTTCTCAACGCGCGGATCCGCAAGGCCTGGACCAAGGGCGCGCAGGTCGGGCTCATCGGTGAGGCGGTCGATCTGAGCTATGATTACGCCCATGTGGGCCATGACCGCGCGGCGCTGCAGGGCCTGCTGGACGCCAACCATAAAGACGAGGTTCTCGAGGCGCCGAGCCTGATCATCCTCGGCCAAGGTGCCATTTCGGAAGCCGATGGCGAGGCGGTTCTGGCCGCCGCGCAGACGCTGGCCGACGCGACCAAGTCGAAGCTCTTGATCCTGCACTCTGCCGCGGCACGGGTTGGCGCGATGGATGCGGGCTGTGTCACCGAGGGCGGGCTGAGCGCGGCGCTCGACGGGGCTGAGGTGGTCTATAATCTTGGTGCGGATGAGGTCGAAATCGCCGCCGGGCCTTTCGTGATCTATCAGGGCAGCCATGGTGACCGGGGCGCGCATCGCGCCGATGTGATCCTGCCGGGCGCGGCCTATACCGAAGAGCAGGGGCTTTTCGTCAACACCGAGGGCCGTCCGCAATTGGCGCTGCGTGCGAGTTTCGCGCCGGGCGAGGCCAAGGAAAACTGGGCCATCCTGCGGGCGCTGTCCGGTGAGATGGGCGCGCAGCTTGGCTATGACAGCCTCGCGCAGCTGCGTCAGGCGCTGGTCGCCGAAGTGCCGCATCTGGCGCAGATCGACGAGGTGCCGGAGAATGAGAGCGTGGCGCTGCCCGCGAAACCGCTCGGCAAATCCGGCGCGGCCTTCCGCAATGCGGTCAAGGATTTCTACCTGACCAACCCGGTGGCCCGGGCCAGCCAGCTCATGGCGGAGCTGAGCGCCAATGCGAAGGCGCGTCTCGAGACGCCGGTGGCCGCAGAGTAATGCAGCACGGCGCCATCATATCCCTGATCAGCCTGGCGGCGCTCGCCGGGCTGGCGGGCTGTGACACCTCCGCCTCGGGCGATGAGGTGAGCCGCTTTGCGCCGCAATATGACAGTGTGGAAACCCGTCTTCTCGATGGGGATCTGGTGAATTTCCACGTCACGATGCGCGGCGCACGCGGCATCGAGGATGTGGACCGCTATGCCGCCTGCGCCGCGGCGCAGTACACGCTCATCCGGGGCTATGGATTTGCCCGGCATGTGCGCACGAATGTGGCGGAAGAGGGTGGCGTCTGGCGCGGGGATGCGGTTTATACGATCTCGGCTGCGCTGCCCCGCGGCCTCAAGACAATCGACGCAGAAGTCGTCGCCGCAGATTGTGCGGAACAAGGAATACCGATGGTATGAGGGACTGATGGCAGATTTCTTTTCAACCCCGCTGGGCACCCTGGTGATCATTCTCGCGCAATGCCTTGCTGTGCTGGGCTTCGTGATGGTCAGCCTGTTGTTCCTCGTCTATGGCGACCGCAAGATCTGGGCCGCTGTGCAGATGCGGCGCGGCCCGAACGTGGTCGGCGTTTTCGGTCTGCTGCAGTCTGTGGCCGACGCGCTCAAATACGTGGTCAAGGAGGTGGTGATTCCCGCCGGGGCCGACCGCACCGTGTTCATGCTCGCGCCGATGATCAGCTTTGTGCTGGCGGTGATCGCCTGGGCGGTGATCCCGTTCAACGACGGCTGGGTTCTGGCCGATATCAACGTGGCCATCCTCTATGTCTTCGCCATGTCCTCGCTCGAGGTTTACGGCGTGATCATGGGTGGCTGGGCGTCGAACTCGAAATACCCGTTCCTCGGCAGCCTGCGCTCTGCGGCGCAGATGATTTCCTATGAGGTGTCGATCGGCCTGATCATCATCGGGGTGATCATCTCGACCGGCAGCATGAACTTCGGCGATATCGTCCGGGCGCAGGATGGCGACTGGGGCATGTTCAACTGGTACTGGCTGCCGCATTTCCCGATGGTCTTCCTGTTCTTCATCTCCTGTCTGGCCGAAACCAACCGCCCGCCTTTCGACCTTCCGGAAGCGGAATCGGAACTGGTGGCGGGCTATCAGGTGGAATACAGCTCGACCCCGTTCCTGCTGTTCATGGCCGGTGAATATATCGCCATCTTCCTGATGTGCGCGCTGACCTCGCTGCTGTTCTTTGGCGGCTGGCTCTCGCCCATTCCGGGCCTGCCCGATGGGGTGCTCTGGATGGTGGCGAAGATGGCCTTCTTCTTCTTCATCTTCGCGATGGTGAAGGCGATCACGCCGCGCTACCGCTATGATCAGCTCATGCGGATCGGCTGGAAGGTTTTCCTGCCGCTGAGCATCGGCTGGGTTGTGATCGTGGCGTTTCTGGCGAAATTCGAAGTGCTCGGCGGCTTTTGGGCGCGCTGGGCGATGGGGGGCTAAGCGAAAATGGGGGTGGATGTCGCTCTTTTCGACCGGCTTGTTGAGCTCTCCACGCGGTTTCAGCCGCGTGGGCGCACGCTCATGCTTGGTCGTCAGAGCTTCACGATCCAGACCCGGCATCGCAATGCCTATGACGAGTCGCTGGCCCGGCATGGCATCGACGCCCGCCGCTTTGATTTCCTGCAAGAGGATGGGTTTGCCGAAACCTTGATGGAGAAGCTTGGGTTCGGGCAGATCGAGACCATGGATTTCTCGGATTATGAAGGCGCCGCGATCCTCCATGATCTCAACAAGAAGCCCGAGCGCAAGCTGTGGAACCAGTTCGACTTTATCTTCGACGGTGGCACGGTCGAGCATGTGTTCAATGTGCCGATGGCGCTCGAAGGGCTGTACCGGATGCTCAAGCCCGGTGGCCGGCTGATTTCGGCGAACGGGCTCAATGGCTGGTACGGGCATGGCATGTATCAGTTCAACCCCGAGCTGGTCTGGACCTTCTGGCGTCGTGCCTGCAATTGCAACGTGATCGATTGCCGAGCGGTGCCTGTTGACCCGGACGACGAGTTCGGCCAAGTCGAGTTTCGGGACCCGGCCGAGACCGGTGTGCGGCTCAAGCTCAAGAACCAGATCGGCCCGGGGCGCACCTATCTCTATTACGAGGTCGAAAAGACCAAGGAGAGCCACCTGCCGGATTTCGCGCTGCAAAGCGATTATGAGACCCGCTGGAACGGACATGAAAACGCAGGTGCGACGCACCTCGAGACGGAAACGAGGACCTGAGGATATGGCAAATATCGATTATGGGCGCGCGGCGGGTTACTTTCTGCTCAGCGACTTTGTCAAAGGGTTCAAGCTGGGGCTGAAGTATTTCTTCGCGCCGAAGACCACGCTGAACTACCCGCATGAAAAAGGCCCGCTGAGCCCGCGGTTCCGGGGCGAACATGCGCTGCGCCGCTATCCCAATGGCGAAGAGCGCTGCATCGCCTGCAAGCTCTGCGAAGCGATCTGCCCGGCGCAGGCGATCACCATCGACGCCGAACCGCGCGATGATGGCAGCCGCCGCACCACCCGCTATGACATCGACATGACGAAATGCATCTACTGCGGCTTCTGCCAAGAGGCCTGCCCGGTGGATGCGATCGTCGAGGGGCCGAATTTCGAATTTGCCACCGAGACCCGCGAAGAGCTGTTCTATGACAAGGAACGTCTGCTCGACAATGGCGACCGCTGGGAAGCCGAGATCGCCCGCAACCTCGAAATGGATGCGCCCTACCGATGAGCGACACGCCCAAGAACCCCTTTGCCGAGATGATGGCCCAGGCGCAGGAGATGGCGAAAGCCTTCAATCCGGCGCTTGAATCCTTCTCGCCCAAAGGGTTCGAGGCCCTCTGGCCCACCATGCCCAAGGAACTCATGGAAATGTCCTTTGGCAAGGGGTTGAACGAGAAGGGGCTCGATGCCAAGACGCGGCTTCTGCTGGCGCTGGCCGGGTTCACGATGCTGGGGGCGCAGAACGAGACACAGATCCGCATGACGGTGCGCCACGCGCTGACGGCGGGTGCCACCGAGGATGAAATTGCCGAAACCATCGCCCAGATGACGATGTTTGCCGGTATCCCGTCGATGACCCGCGCCATGGAATTCGCGCGCGAGGTCTTCGCGGAAAACGAGACGAAGGGACAAGACACATGACCGTCTTTGCACTGGCCTTTTACCTGTTTGCGACCTGTGTGATCGTGGGCGGGCTGTTCACCGTGATCAGCCGCAACCCGGTGCATTCGGTCCTGTGGCTGATCCTGAGCTTTCTCAGCGCGGCGGGGCTTTTCGTGCTGCTTGGTGCCGAGTTCGTGGCGATGCTGTTGATCATCGTCTATGTCGGCGCGGTGGCGGTTCTCTTCCTCTTCGTGGTGATGATGCTCGACGTGGATTTTGCCGAGCTCAAGGCCGAGATGGCGCGCTATATGCCGCTGGCCCTGCTGATCGGGGTGGTGCTTTTGATGCAATTTGCGCTCGCCTATGGCGCGTGGGACTTTGCCGAAGGCGCCGAGGCGGCGCGCGGCGCGGTCACGCCCGATGGGGTCGAGAACACCGCGGCCCTCGGCCTGCTGATCTATGACAAGTATTTCCTGCTGTTCCAACTGTCCGGTCTCATCCTGCTGGTGGCGATGGTGGGGGCGATTGCGCTGACCTTGCGCCACCGTCAGGACGTCAAGCGCCAGAACGTTCTGGCCCAGATGTACCGCGATCCGGCCAAGGCGATGGAACTGCGCGATGTGAAACCGGGGCAGGGGCTCTGAGCCCCGGACCAACCGGATGACGAAACGAAGCAATCGGTCCGCGCCAGTCGCGGGCCAGCGACGCACAAAGAAACGGGCACGACCCGGAGGGACGACATGATTGGACTGGAACATTACCTGACGGTGGCGGCGGCGCTGTTCGTCATTGGCATTTTCGGGCTCTTTCTGAACCGCAAGAACGTGATCATCCTGCTCATGTCCATCGAGCTGATGCTCTTGTCGGTCAATATCAACCTGGTGGCCTTCTCGAGCTATCTGGGCGATCTGGTGGGCCAGATTTTCACGCTCTTCGTGCTGACCGTGGCGGCCGCCGAAGCGGCCATCGGCCTCGCAATCCTTGTGTGTTTCTTCCGTAACCGCGGCACCATCGCCGTGGAAGACGTGAACGTGATGAAAGGCTGAGCCAGATGATTTTCAAGACAATCCTCTTTGCGCCGCTCATCGGGGCGCTCATCGCGGGCTTTGGCTGGCGGATCATCGGCGACAAGGGCGCGCAATGGGTCGCGACCGGCCTGCTGTTCCTCGCCTGTCTGCTGAGCTGGGTCGTGTTCCTCGACGGGGCGCATCATGCCGATCCCGTTCACATCCTCACCTGGGTGCAATCCGGCACGCTCGACAGTGCCTGGGCGGTGCGGGTCGACCGTCTGACCACGATCATGCTGATCGTGATCACCAGTGTCTCGGCGCTCGTGCATCTCTATTCCATGGGCTACATGGCGCATGACGAGAATTTCGCCGAAACCGAGAGCTATCGCCCCCGGTTCTTTGCCTATCTGTCGCTGTTTACCTTTGCCATGCTGATGCTGGTGACGGCGGACAACCTCGTGCAGATGTTCTTTGGCTGGGAAGGCGTGGGCCTCGCGTCCTATCTGCTCATCGGGTTCTACTATCGCAAGCCCTCGGCCAATGCGGCGGCGATCAAGGCCTTCGTCGTCAACCGGGTCGGCGATTTCGGCTTTATCCTCGGTATCGCGGGTCTGTATTTCATGACTGACTCGATCCTCTTTGACGATATTTTCGCGGCCGCCCCGGAGCTGGCGGAAACCAGCGTGAGCTTCCTGTGGACCGAATGGAACGCGGCGAACCTGCTGGCCTTTCTGCTCTTTGTCGGCGCGATGGGGAAATCGGCCCAGCTCTTCCTGCACACTTGGCTGCCGGACGCGATGGAAGGTCCGACCCCGGTGTCGGCGCTGATCCATGCCGCGACCATGGTGACGGCGGGCGTCTTCCTCGTCTGCCGCATGTCGCCGCTGATGGAATACGCGCCTGAGGCGACGGCCTTCATCACCTTCCTCGGGGCGACCACGGCCTTTGTCGCGGCGACCATCGGTCTCGTGCAGAATGACATCAAACGCGTCATCGCCTATTCGACCATGTCGCAGCTCGGCTATATGTTCGTGGCCGCCGGTGTCGGTGTCTATTCGGTGGCGATGTTCCACCTCTTCACCCACGCGTTTTTCAAGGCGATGCTGTTCCTTGGCGCCGGTTCGATCATCCACGGGATGCATCACGAGCAGGACATGCGGAACTATGGCGGGCTGCGTAAAAAGCTGCCCTATACCTTCTGGGCGATGATGATCGGCACGCTAGCAATCACCGGCGTCGGCATCCCGCTCACAACCATCGGTTTTGCCGGCTTCCTCAGCAAGGATGCGGTGATCGAGAGCGCCTATGCCGGCACGCAGGGGGGCTATGCCTTCTGGATGCTGGTGGTGGCCGCGCTCTTCACCAGCTTCTACAGCTGGCGTCTGATGTTCCTCACCTTCTGGGGCGAGCCGCGGGGCGACAAGCACACCCATGATCACGCGCATGAAAGCCCGATGGTCATGCTGGTGCCGCTGGGCGTGCTGGCGCTTGGTGCGGTGTTCGCCGGGATGATCTGGTACAACAGCTTCTTTGGGAAAACCGACAAGGTTGCCAATTTCTTCAACGTGCCCTTCGTGGCCGAGGCAGCCCATGGCGACGATCATGGCGCGGCCAAGGATGACCATGGCGCAGAGGCCAAGGCGGACGATCACGGCACAGAGGCGAAAGCCGACGATCATGCAGCGGCTGACGCGGGTCATGGCGAGGACAAGGCCCATGGCAAGGCAGACGGCAAAGCCGCCAAGCCGCATTACGTCCTGAGCGGCAATCCCGGGGCAGGGGCGATTTACGCCGGGCCCGAGAATGACGTGATCAACGAGGCGCATTACGTGCCGAAATGGGTCAAGCTCAGCCCGTTCATCGCGATGCTCATCGGTCTGGCCACCGCGATCTGGTTCTATCTCGTGAACCCGAGCCTGCCCGGCCGTCTCGCGCAGAACCAGCGTCCGCTCTACCTGTTCCTGCTCAACAAATGGTACTTTGACGAGATCTATGATTTCGCCTTTGTCCGCCCGGCCCGTGCGCTTGGCGCGCTGCTGTGGAAACGCGGTGACGGCAATGTCATCGACGGCACGATCAACGGGGTTGCGATGGGGATCATCCCCTTCTTTACCCGCCTCGCTGGCCGCGCGCAGTCCGGCTATATTTTTACCTATGCCTTTGCCATGGTGATCGGGATCGCGGTCCTTGTCACATGGATGACGATCAGCGGGGGAGCTGAGTGATGTCGAACGTCCTGACTATGACAACCTTCATCCCGCTGATTGCCGCAGCGATCCTTGCGATCTTTCTGCGCGGTGAGGATGAGTTTGCCCAGCGGGCGGCGAAATGGGTGGCTCTTGTGGCCACGGTGCTGACCTTCCTCGTCTCCATCGCCATTCTCGCCCAGTTCGACCCGGCCAACCCCGGCATGCAGATGGTCGAAGAAGCGCCCTGGCTCATGGACATCAAGTATAAGATGGGCGTCGACGGGATCAGCATTCTTTTCGTCATGCTGACCACCTTCATGATGCCGATCACCATTGCGGCCTCGTGGAACGTGACGACGCGGGTCAAGGAATACATGATCGCCTTCCTCGTGCTCGAGACGCTGATGCTCGGCGTGTTCATGGCGCTCGATCTCGTGCTCTTCTACCTCTTCTTCGAGGCGGGTCTGATCCCGATGTTCCTGATCATCGGGATCTGGGGCGGCAAGGAGCGTATCTACGCGAGCTTCAAGTTCTTCCTCTATACCTTCCTCGGCTCGGTTCTGATGCTGGTGGCGATGGTGGCGATGTTCGCGGATGCGGGCACCACCGATATCGTCGCACTGATGAAGCATGAGTTTGCCTCGGAGAGCTTCTCTGTCCTCGGCATTCATGTGCTGGGCGGGATGCAGACGCTTCTCTTCCTCGCCTTCTTTGCGAGCTTTGCAGTCAAGATGCCGATGTGGCCGGTGCACACCTGGCTGCCCGATGCGCACGTGCAAGCGCCGACCGCCGGGTCGGTGGTGCTGGCGGCGATCCTGCTCAAGATGGGCGGCTATGGCTTCCTGCGCTTTTCGCTGCCGATGTTCCCGGTGGGGGCGGATGTGCTGACCCCGCTGATCCTGTGGATGAGCGCGATCGCCATCGTTTACACCTCGCTCGTGGCGCTGGCCCAGCAGGACATGAAAAAGCTCATCGCCTACAGTTCCGTGGCGCATATGGGCTATGTCACCATGGGGATTTTCGCGGCCAACCAGCAAGGCATCGACGGCGCGATCTTTCAGATGATCAGCCACGGCTTTATCTCCGGCGCGCTCTTTCTCTGTGTCGGCGTGATCTATGACCGGATGCACACCCGCGAGATCGATGCCTATGGCGGGCTCGTGAACCGGATGCCGGCCTATGCGCTCATCTTCCTGCTGTTCACCATGGCCAATGTCGGCCTGCCGGGCACCAGCGGGTTCATCGGCGAGTTTCTCACCATTCTCGGGGTCTTCCAGGTCAACACCTGGGTGGCGCTGGTCGCGGCGACGGGGGTTATCCTCAGTGCGGGCTATGCGCTCTGGCTCTATCGTCGGGTGGTGATGGGCGAGCTGATCAAGGAGAGTCTCAAGTCGATCTCGGACATGACCACACGCGAACGCGCGATCTTTGCGCCGCTGGTGGTGATGACCCTGCTGCTGGGTGTCTATCCCAGCCTCGTGACCGATATCATCGGCCCCTCGGTCGAGGCGCTGATCACCAATTACGATACCGCGGTGTCGGAGGCGCAGGCTGTGACACAGCATGCCGCGACCTCGGCAACCTCGCATTGACGGAGACCTAAGATGATCCAGGCTGATCTGAATATTCTGCTGCCCGAGATTGTGCTCGCGGTCTATGCGATGCTGGGCCTGCTGGGCGCGGTCTATACCGGCAAGGACCGGATGGCGGGGATGCTGGTCTGGCTGACCGCCGGGCTGTTCGTGGCGCTGGCCTTCTATATCGCCTCGGCCACCGGCACGCGCACGGCCTTTGGCGGCATGTTCATCGACGATGGCTTTGCTCGCTTTGCCAAGGTGACGATCCTGCTCAGCGCAGCGGCGGTTCTGGTGATGAGCCAGGATTACATGGCGCGGCGCAACCTGCTCAAGTTTGAGTACCCGATGCTTGTGACGCTGGCCGCGGTCGGCATGATGGTGATGGTGAGCGCGGGCGATCTCATGGCGCTTTACATGGGGCTCGAGCTGCAATCGCTGGCGCTCTATGTGATTGCTGCATTGCGTCGTGACAGCGTCAAATCCACCGAGGCCGGGCTCAAGTATTTCGTGCTGGGCGCGCTCAGCTCTGGTCTGCTGCTCTATGGGGCGTCGCTGGTCTATGGCTTTGCCGGGACGACCTCCTTTGCCGGGATCATCACCGCGGCCGAGGGTCACGCGCCGCTGGGGCTGCTTCTGGGCCTCGTCTTTGTGATCTCGGGCATGGCGTTCAAGATCTCGGCGGTGCCGTTCCACATGTGGACGCCCGACGTCTATGAAGGCGCACCGACCCCGGTCACCGCTTTCTTTGCCACCGCGCCCAAGATGGCGGCGATGGGGCTTTTCGCGCGGGTGGTCTATGACGCCTTTGGCGGCATCATGTCCGACTGGCAGCAGATCGTGGCGTTGCTGTCGGTGCTGTCGATGTTCCTCGGCGCCGTGGCGGCGATCGGTCAGCGCGATATCAAGCGGCTCATGGCCTATTCCTCGATCGCGCATATGGGTTATGCGCTGATGGGGCTGGCGGCCGGGACCGAGCTTGGCGTGCAGTCGATGCTCATCTACATGGCGATCTATGTGACGATGAATGTCGGCACCTTTGCCTTTATCCTGTCGATGAGCCGGGACGGCCAGCCGGTGACGGATATCCAGGGTCTCAACATGTATGCCCGCGCCAACCCGGTGCGTGCGCTGTCGATGCTGGTTCTTCTGTTCAGCCTCGCGGGCGTGCCGCCCTTCCTTGGCTTCTTTGGCAAGTTCTACGTGCTGCGCGCGGCCTATGAAGGTGGGCTCGCGTGGCTCGCTATTGCCGGTGTGGTGGCCTCGGTGATCGGTGCCTATTACTATCTGCGGATCGTCTTCTTCATGTATTTCGGCGAAGAGCGTGAGCCGCTGGACCGGCCGCAATCGCCGGTGCTCTGGGGCTTTCTCGTGGCCTCGGCAGGCGTGATGACCGTGGGGATCGTGTTCCTCTTCGGCATCGAGAACGTGGCGCAGGCCGCGGCCCTGTCGCTCATCAAGTGATCTGAAGTCTGGCCCTTAGGGGCCGGGACGCTCGAGACACTAGAACGGCGCGCCTTGAGGGGCGCGCCGTTTGTGTTTGTGGCTGGTGGTCGGTGGTTTTGGCCATGGGCCGCGCGTGGGGCAGGCCCATGGTTTTGGGGTATTTGAAACCAGAAAGAGGGGCTGCTGTGCCCGAGTGATGCGGTGCTGCGGGCTTAGCCGCGGGGCATGGTCAGCACGACATTCTTGCCGCGTTTGACGTAGCGCAATTCGCTGCTGCCGATGGCCGAGACCGAGCCGCCGTCGAGCCTGTCGCCGACCTTGACCTTCTTGTAGCGGCCATTGGAGAGCCGGACGAGGGCGCGGCGGCTGTTGGCCGAGCCATAGACGCCGATGAGATTGACCTTGCGCAGGTTGATCACATTCTGTTCGGTCGCCTGCTTCGAGACAGAAGCCGCCGAAGGGCGCGAGGGCGCGAGGCTCTGTGCGGCGGGGACCGGCGTGCTGGCGGCCACTTTACGGGCGCGCTCGACCTTGTCGGCAAAGCCGCGCGGGCGCGGTTTGGGTTGCGGCGAGATCTGCACCGCTTGACGGGTGGGCGAGACGAAGGCGCCGCGCGCCGGGTCGGTGGCGGCAACATTCGCGGTCGAGGCGGCGGCCACGGCTGCGGTGATCGCGGCCGTATCGACGGCGGGGGTCGCAGGCTCGGCCGCGGGCTCGGGTTCCGGCTCTTGCGCGGCGGCGGCTTGCACCACGCTTTGCGGGCGCAGGCGCGGGCGATTTTGGGCCAGTTCGGAATTTGCGGCGGGTGTTTCCACCTCCGTAGTAAGATCTTCGGGGCGGAGTTTTGGGGCGACCTCGGCCAGGCTGCCAAGGGCGGCCGTGTCACTGGTGGCCTCTATCGTCTCGGCCGTGGTGGCCTCGGCGCTTGCCGCGTCCGCCGGGCGGGCCATGTCGCGCGGCGGGGTGCGCTCGGGTCGGCCGGCGATGACGCGTACGCCTGTCTCCGAGCCTGTGTCGGTTGCCGCCACGGCGGGCCCTGTGCTGGGTTCTGTGCCGGGCCCAGTGCTGGGCACTGCGTCGAGCGAAATGGCGGGGGTCGCTACCGCGCCTGCCTCGGACGGGGCCACATCGCCCAATGCGGCGAGGCGGAGCAGGGCGCTCGGCTCTGGGCGCGACAGCGGGAGATCGGCGCTTGTCAGGCCGAGGCTGCCGAGCGGGGTCGCGGCGGGCTCTTCCGGGGCGGCGGGGGCCATCTGCCAGATACCTGTCGCGGCATAACGGGCGCGCGCCTCATCGGCGGTGAGCGCCACGGGGACCAAAGGCGTGACCGGGCGGCTGGTGTCTTGCGAGCTATCGCTTTGCGGGTCCGGGCGCACCACTCGGGCGGGGGTGGCCTGCGTGCCGGTGGCGAGCGCTATGGGGTCCTCGGGGTCGGGCTGGCTGCTCAGCGCGACGGTCTCTGTGGGCTCAGCTTGCTTGTCTTTGAAAAGGCCCGCGAGCCCTTCGTCGAGGGTCGAGGCCCAGAGCGCCACGGCGACCAAGAAGACGATCAGCGCGGCGGTCAGAATTAGGCCGAGAAAGCGCGGCTTACCACCCACCTGCTGTTCGCGCGCGCCAAAGACGGTCAGGCGGTTCTTTTCCTCGTCGCGCGGCCTGGTCCCGGGTCTGGCGGGCTTGCGTGCCTGTGCGGTACTGTCTGCAGCGCTGTCCTTGGCGGATTTCGCCGGAGAGGCTTTGCGGCGGCGGGAAAAGAAGCTGCCGGATGATGTGGCCTCGGGCGTCGCCTCGGCGCGCGGAGAGGCGGCAGGGCGCGACGCGGCTGTGGCGGCGAGAGGGGCGGCGTTCGCAGCTTTGGGGGCGGCAGTGGCCAGCGGGCTGAGCCGCGACACACCTTCGAGGCGCGGCGCGTCGTCAGCGGCATCGTCACCGCGCTTGGCGCGAATGCTGGTGAACCCGGCCTTGGCGGGGGGGGCGCTGTCATCGCTGCTTAGGCTCTGGGCCAGCGCATCGCGCATCTCGGTCGAGGGCGGGGTGTCTGGCTTTGGCGCAGGGGCTTTGGCAGGCGCGGGCGCGGTGAGATCGACCTCGGGCAGGGTGAGGGTGATATTGGGCGTGTCTGTATCCGGCGCCTGATCCGGCAGTGTTGGCTCTGCCGTGGTCTCGGGATCTGCAGGCGCGGGCGAGGCCTCGGCCGGAGCTTCGAGCGGCGCGCTCTGCACCGGGATAACTTGGATGCGCGACATGTCGCGATCAACGGTTTCCCCCTCCGCCAGGTAGCGACCTGCCACCGAGGTGGTGCCAAAGAAAGGCTCGCCGGTGAAACATTCCTCGGCCGGGAGCGCCACGAAACTGACCGGGGCGAAGTCATGCTCGACGGCAAAGGCCTCGGCCTCGGCCAGGGTTTCACGCGCCACGGCGGCAATCTGCACCCGGTCGCCGGACACCGACCAATCATAGGCCAGATCGGAGAGCGCATAGGGCGTGGCCCCGTCAAGCGCCGCCGCCACGAACCCGGCGCGATCCTCGGCCCAGCTCTCATCCGTCGGCAGATCGAGATATTTGATCTGACCATCTGGGATCACGAGCTTGGTGGTAAAGCCGGAGGGCGCGAATTTTTCCGCCTGGAGCCGCAGGTCGGCCAGCGCCTTGCTCAGGTCCGGCTGATCGAGATCGACCTCGCCCACCTGATGCCAACCCATATAGGCGCGGCGCAGAAGGCCGATCCCGTCGAACGAAAGAGAGAGGGCAAAATTCGGTTTCATCGGCTCAAATTTATCACTGGCTCATACTCGGCGCGAGTCATCATGACAGGCGGGCGCAGGAGGAGGCGGTTTCCTGCTGGAACAGGGGGGATGGCCGATCCGCGAACCGGCCATCCAGAGGTGTCAGCTGCGCTCAGCCATGCGCCGCATTCAGCGCCTGATCGAGATCGGCCATGAGATCCTTGGCGTCTTCGATGCCGATCGAGATCCGCACCACATTGGGCGCGGCACCGGCGGCTTTTTGCTGCTCTTCCGAGAGCTGGCGGTGGGTGGTCGAGGCGGAATGGATCACCAGGCTGCGCGTGTCGCCGAGATTGGCCACATGGCTAAAGAGCTCGAGACTGTCGACGAATTTGACGCACGCGTCATAGCCGCCCTTGAGCGCCACGGTGAAGAGCCCGCCAGCGCCTTTGGGGCAGATCCGCGCCACCCGGTCATGATAGGGCGACGAGGCGAGACCGGCATAGGTCACAGCCTCGACATGGGGGTGGTTTTCGAGCCATTCGGCGATCTTCTGGGCGTTGTCCACATGACGCTCCATGCGCAGCGACAGTGTCTCGATCCCCATCAGCGTGTAATGCGCCGCCTGCGGGTTGAGCGTCATGCCGAGATCACGCAGCCCGATGGCGATGCCATGGAAGGTAAAGGCCAGCGGGCCAAAGGTCTCGTGGAACTTGAGCCCGTGATAGGCCTCTTCCGGGGCGCTGAGCGACGGGAACTTGTCCGAGGCGGACCAGTCGAACTTGCCCGAATCCACCACAACGCCGCCGGTCACGGTGCCATTGCCGGTGAGGTATTTGGTCATCGAATGCACCACCAGCGTCGCGCCATGTTCGATGGGACGGCAGAGATAGGGCGTGGCCGATGTGTTGTCGACGATGAGCGGCAGGCCCGCCGCATCGGCGATCTTGGCCAGCGCGTCGATATCACTGACATAGCCGCCGGGGTTGGCGATGGATTCGCAGAACACGGCGCGGGTGTCGTCATCGATGGCCGCCTCCACCGCCGCGAGATCATCGGTGTCGACGAATTTCGCGGACCAGCCGAACCGCTTGATCGTCTGGCTGAATTGGGTGATCGAGCCGCCATAGAGCCGGGTCGAGACTACCACATTGCGCCCCGGCGCCATGAGCGGAAAGAGCGCCATGATCTGCGCCGCATGGCCCGAAGAACAGCACACCGCGCCGACCCCGCCCTCGAGCGTGGCAATACGTTCCTGCAGCACGGCCACCGTCGGGTTGGTCAGCCGCGAGTAGATGTAGCCCACCTCTTGCAGATTAAAGAGCGCGGCGGCGTGTTCGGCGTCGCGAAACACATAGGCCGTGGTCTGATAGATCGGGGTCTGACGGGCACCGGTCGCCGGATCGGGGCGGGCGCCTGCGTGGATCTGCAGCGTGTCGAAGCCATAGCTGGGGGCGTCGGTCATAGGGATATCCTCCTCGGTTGGTTGCGAGAATTGTTAGGGGATCGGCGGGCGGGTCACAATCTTTATCGGCCCCTCAATCGGCACTCTCGCGGTGTCAAATCTGACGAAGACCTTGCCTCTTTCTGGGTCCAAATACCCAAAACCCACGGCCCGGTCCCGGCGGATCATTGGCGTTCAGCGCATCCAGAAGCCTTCGCGCTTGATCTTGTTGCGGATCGCCTGTTCGCGGCGGGGCAGGTCGTTTTGATCAAAGAGCGCGCGCACCTTCTGACCGCGGCCCTGATAGACCATGCGCTTGATCGGGTCATAGCTCTTGGCGACCTTCTTGACCCGGTTGGGGGCAAGGGCCGCCTCGATCTCGGCCACAACGGCATCGGATTCGCGCGCATAGAGCAGCGGCAGGATGCGGTAGTGACAAGAGACCTCGCCATCGAGAAGCCCGCCGGGCAGGGCCTCGCGGCCGCCGCCGAGACTGTGGATCACGAGCGGCAGCGCCACCTGATCGAGCCAGGGGTCGAGCTCCTGACAGATCAGCTCTTCGGGGGCGTCGTCGCGGATATGCACGGCGTAGTCGAGAAAACGCTGCCCAAAGACACGCGGGCATTTGTAGAAAAAATAACCCGCGTTGAAATAGAGATAGCGCTTCCAGTATTCATCGGGCTGGCTCAGATCGAGGGAGCTGGCGAAATCGAGGCCGAACTTGTCATAGAGCGATTTCCACGTGGCGGCATAGCCCGGACCGTAGAGCTCGATCTGCGGCCAGGTGCCTTCGCGGCGCAGCGAGGCGGTGGGGCGGTCGAAATCAAACGGCACCCTCGACAGATCGCCGGTGATGAGCGTGTCCGTGTCGAAGAAGACAAACGGCTCGCCCTCGGGCAGGGCAAAGAGCGCCTCGATCTTGTTGCCATAGGGATAGCTCTGCCCGAAATGCAGGCTCTCGAAGGGCAGGATCTCGGCACCCAGATCCTGCAAGAGCTCGCGGGTCTCGTCGTGTTTGATGCGCGGATCGGAAGTGCCCCAGGCGGGTCCGGGCTGCGGTTCGGCCACGAAAAGCCGGCCTTGGAAATCGGGATTGTTGCGGCGGAATGAGCTGCAGAAAATCACCGCCTCATATTGAAGACGGCCGCCCTGACCAATGATCATCACGTTATAGGGTGAAGAAGGGGTCACCTTGCGCGCCATGCCTGTTCCGTTCACTCGATACTGCTCGGGCGTCACTATAGGCAGAAAAATTCCATGGCAGAAGGGGGAGATGTGCCGATCTCGGGCCAAATCCTTGCGGGGCTTGCAGAATCGCGGCCCGCGCCGGACCATGCCCGCCTATCATCTGCGGAGCCATCATGACCCAAGAGCCATCCCACGCCGATCACAGCACCCATGCCGCAGAAGAAGACGCGCGCAACGAGGCGATCAAGATCTACGTCAATGGCGAGATCGTCCCCAAAGCCGAGGCCAAGGTCTCGGTCTATGACAGCGGCTTCATGCTCGGCGATGGCATGTGGGAGGGGCTGCGGCTCTATGATGGCGAATGGGCGTTTTTCGACGAACATATGGACCGGCTGTTCAATTCGCTCAAATCGGTGTCGCTCGACAGCGGTCTGACCCCTGAGGGCGTGCGCGATATTCTCGACCGGACGGCAGCGGCCAATGGCATCACCAGCGACGCGCATTGCCGTCTCATGATCACCCGGGGCCGCAAGGCCAAGCCCTTCCAGCATCCGCAGCTGTCGCGCTTTGGCCCGACCGTGGTGGCGATCATCGAACATTCGCGCCCCTCCGAGGCGGTGCAGGCCAAGGGCATCCGTCTCGCCACCGTGCCGCAGGTGCGCGGGTTGCCGATGAGCCAAGACGCGAAATACAACAGCCATTCCAAGCTCAACTGTGTGATCGCCTGCCTTCAGGCCGAACAGGCGGGGGCGGACGAGGGGCTGATGCTCGACCCGAACGGCTTCGTGAACACCACCAATGCCTGCAATTTCTTCATCGTGCGGCGCGGCGAGGTTTGGACCTCGACCGGCGATTACTGCATGAACGGGGTGACCCGGCAAAAGGTGATCGATCTTTGCATGGAAAATGGCATTCCGGTGCGCGAAAAGAACTATTCGCTCTACGAGGCCTATGGCGCGGATGAGGCGTTTCTCACCGGCACATTTGGGGCGCAGACCCCGGTGGCGGAGATCGACGGCAAGCGGATCGGTATTCATGAGGGGGCGGGGCCGATGACCCGGCGTATTCGCGCGCTCTACAAGGAGCTGGTGGCCGAGGACGTGGCCAAGCAAAAGGCCGCGCGGGGGTGATGCGCGGCCTATCTAGGTTTTAAAACAGCCGATTAGACCGTGTAGTTGAGGCCCAGACGCCCGCCGTCGACATAGATCGACTCGCCCGTGATATAGGCGGATTTCTTGGAACAGAGGAACGCCACCACATCGCCGATTTCGCGTGCCGTGCCGGGACGGCCGAGCGGGGTGCGCGACATCGCGACCTTATAGGCCTCGGGGTTGGCGTTGACGCCGGCCATCATCTCGGTGTCGATCGAGCCGGGGCCGATGGCGTTGACGCGGATGTTGTGCTTGGCCAGCGCGATCGCCGCCACTTTGGTGAGCTGCATGACGCCGCCCTTGGAGGCGCAATAGGCCGGGATCGCGGGGATCGCGAGCTGGGCGTTGATCGAGGACATGTTGACGATGGCGCCTTCGATGCCTTTGTCGACCATGGTGCGGCCGGCACGCTGCGTGGCGACGAAGACACCGCGCAGGTTGATGCCGAGCACCTTGTCGAAATCCTCGAGACTGTAGCTCAGGAAATCGCCGGGATTGGCGATGCCCGCGTTGTTGACCAGCGCCGCGACCGGGCCGATCTCGGCCTCGATCTTGTCGAACATGGCGTGGATGGCCTCCACGTCGCCCATGTCGCAGATGTGACCTGTCCCGCCGAGCGTCTTGGCCGCGTCATGGACGCTCTCCTTGATGTCGGCCAGCACGATGTAATAGCCGTCTTCGGCGAGGGCTTGGGCGCTGGCATAGCCGATGCCTTGGGCGCCGCCGGTGATCAGGGCAATGGGTTTGTCGCTCATGGTATATCCTCAGTCTTTCAGGTCATAAATCTCGCGGGCCTCGGTGGCGGTGATCTTGCCCGCCTCCAGATCCCGGCGTACCGCATCGCGGTCGCGCTGCACAGGGGGGCCATAGCCGCCGCCGCCCGGCAGGCTCAGCCGCAGGCGTTCGCCGTTGCGCACCTTCTGGCGGCCTTTGGAGCGCAGTTTCGTGCCATCGGCAAGCTCGACCCGGCCCGGCGCACCGGGCGCGCCGCCTTCGCGGCCTCGGGCCGGATGCTCGACCCGGTCGAACATGGCGTTGAACCAGAAATCATAGCCTTCGCGCGCTTCGATCTCGATCACCTGGCCGAGACCGCCGCGCTGCGCCCCGGCGCCGCCCGAGCCTTCGCGCAGATCCTTGCGCCAGACGATGATCGGCCCGACATGTTCGGTGGCCTCGACGCTCATCGTTGAGACGCCCGAAGGAAAGGCCGTGGCGGAAAGCCCGTCGACCTTGGGCCGCGCGCCGGTGCCGCCCGAATTGAACATCAGGATTTCGCGCGCGGGCAGGCCGCTTGCGGGATCGCTGGCGCGGGCGGCAATCTGAATGTTCCAAAGCGCCGAGGCGCCTTCGGCGGGTACCACGCCGGGCAGCGCATGATGCAGCGCGCCGAGCACCACATCGGGCACCAGATGGCCGAGCACATGGCGCACGGACACAGGCGCCGGGCGTTTCGCAGCAAGGATACAGCCCTCGGGCGCGGAAATCTCGAACGGTGCGAGAGAGCCCGCGTTATTGGGCACTTCGGGCGCGATGGCGCATTTCAGCGCATAGCAGGCATAGGCGCGGGTATAGACCTCGGGCACGTTGACGCCAAAGGCGCTCATGCCGCTGGTGCCGGTGAAATCGGCGCTGATCCGGTCGCCCGAGACCGCCAGCGCCACCGCCATATGCACCGGCGCGTCATAGCCATCGACATCCATCGTATTGGCATACTGCCCATCCGGCACCTTGGCGATGGCGGCATGGGTGGCGCGGCGGCTGGCCTCGATGATGTAATCGGCAAGCCCCGCCAGATCGGCGATGGAAAACTCATCCATCATCGCCTGCAGCCTCCGGTCGCCCGCCTCGTTGCAGGCGGCGAGGGAATAGAGATCGCCCACCGTCTGATCCGGGGTGCGCACATTGGCGCGGATCATCTGGATCAGCAGCGGCGAGACCTGACCGCGTTCGGCGAATTTGGTGATCGGGATCAGCAGGCCTTCTTCATAGACCTCGCCCGCATCGGGGCCAAAACCGCGGCCGCCGATGTCCACCACATGGGCGGTGCAGGCGAAATAGCCGATATGCGTGCCTTGCCGGAACACCGGGGTGACCACGGTGATGTCATGCAAATGGCCGGTGCCGAGCCACGGGTCATTGGTGAGGTACACATCCCCCTCAAAGGTGTTTTGCGGTCCGATCTCGGCGGCGAAATGCCCGACACTTTCGGCCATGGCGTTGACATGGCCCGGGGTGCCGGTGACCGCCTGCGCCATCATCCGACCCTGCCGGTCAAAGAGCCCGGCCGAAAGATCGCCCGCCTCGCGCACCGAGGTGGAAAAGGCCGTGCGGATAAGCGTCGTCGCCTGTTCCTCGACCACGGCGATCAGCCGGTTCCACATGATCTGATAGTCGATGTCGGTGGGGCTCATGCTGGGGCTCCTTTCCGGATCAAGAGCAGGCTGCCGTCGCATTGCGCGATGGCGCGATAGGCCGAGGTGACGATGGTGGTGGTTTCGCGTTCGGTGATGACGGCGGGACCGACGGCGCACATGCCGGGGCGGAGCGCGTCGCGGGCGATCTCGGCCGCCTCGACGAAATCGCGCTGGGCGGCGTCATAGATGCGGCGCTGTCGAGTGACCGGCGCGGCGCTTTCGCCCTCGGGCTTGGGCACCGGGCGCGGCGCGGGCAGGCGGGTCTGCACCACGAGCGACCAATTGGTGATCTCGGCCTCGAGCCCCTCGATGATCCGGCCAAAGAGCCCGCGATAGGCCGCCTCGAACCGGTCGCGAAAGAGCGCCGCGTCGGCGGGGCTAAAGCTGCCATGGGGCAAGGGGACCGGGATTTCCCAGCCCTGACCCGCGTAGCGCATGAAGGCGGTGAGGCGGATTTCGGTCTCTTGCCCCTCGCTGCCTTGGGCGACAAAGCTGCGCGCCTCGTCTTCGAGCTCGGCCAGCGTAGTGTTGATCGCCTCGGGGTCGAACTGCGACAGGCGCTGAAAGAAACCGCGCGTCGCCTCATAGCTGAACGGCGCCTTGAGAAAGCCGATGGCCGAGCCGACGCCCGCGCCGGGCGGAATCAGAAGCGCGGTGATGCCCAGTTTCTCGCAGAGGCGGCAAGCATGGAGCGGCGCGCCGCCGCCAAAGCCCACCATGGTGAAATGTTCGATGTCGCGGCCATTTTCGACCGTATGCACCCGCGCCGCGTTGGCCATGTTCTCATCCACCATCTCGGTGATGCCAAAGGCCGCGTCAGTGGCCTCGAACGCGGCGAGCTTGTCGGCCACGGCGGACTCGGACAGGGCGGGATCGAGCGGGATCGCGCCACCTGCGAAATTCTCGGGGTCGAGACGGCCGAGCATCAGATTGGCATCGGTCACGGTCGGGTTCTCGCCGCCGCGCCGATAACAGGCGGGGCCGGGTTCAGATCCGGCCGAGCGTGGGCCAACCTGAATGCGGCCCATGGCGTCGATCGAGGCGATCGAGCCGCCACCCGCCCCGATTTCGACCATTTCGACCACCGGGGTCGAGACGGTCATGCCCGAGCCTTTCTTGAACCGGTAAGTGCGGGCCACTTCGAAGGAATTGGCCGTCTTGGGCTGGCCGTCCTCGATCAAACAGATCTTGGCCGTGGTGCCGCCCATGTCAAAGCTCAGCACCTTGTCGAGCCCATGACCGCGCGCCAGTTCGGCGGCAAAGATCGCACCACCGGCGGGACCGGATTCCAAAAGGCGCACCGGCTGTTCCGCGGCGGTTTCGACGGACATGAGCCCTCCGCCCGAATGCAGCATGAAGACCGGCGCGGTGATGCCGGTGTCGCGCAGCCTTGTGACCAAGCGGCCGAGGTAATCGGCCACCTGCGGCTGCACATAGGCATTGGCGATCACCGTGTTGAACCGGGGCAATTCGCGCATCTGCGGCGACACGACCGACGAGATCGACACCGACAGATCCGGCGCCGCCGCGCGCAGGGCCCGGGCGAGCCGCACCTCATGCGCGTCATTGGCATAGGCATGCATGAACCCGATGGCGACCGCCTCATAGCCGCCCGCGATCACCAGATCGACGAGCCGCGCCACGTCTGCCTCTTCCAACGGCAGCAGGACATCGCCCTGAGGGCTCATCCGTTCATGGGCGGTGAGCCGGTGCTGACGCGGGACAAGCGGCGCCGGCAGTTCAAGGTTGAGATCATATTGCTCGAACCGGTTTTCCGAGCGCATCTCGATCACATCACGAAAGCCTTCGGTGGTGATAAAGGCGGTCTTGGCCCCGCGCCGTTCGATCAGCGCATTGGTGACCAGCGTGGTGCCATGGATCACCTGTCCGATCCGCTCGGGCGAGACCTGGGCCGCCGCGCAGGCCTGAGCAATGCCGTCGAGAATGGCCTGTTCGGGATTGGCGTAATTGGTCAGCACCTTGGTCGTGGCGAGCCCGCCAGGATGGTCGAGGGCCACATCGGTGAAGGTGCCGCCGATATCGACGCCGACGCGAATGTCTTGCTTGGTCATGTCACAGGCTCTTGATGATCTGATTTGCGGTGAATGCGCCCTGATAGAGGCGCGACAGGATTGGGGCGCCGGTCACCGGCGCGGGATCCGAGAGGGGCAGGGGCAGGATCTCGGCGGGCGATCCGGCGATGAGATCGACCATCGCCCGGCCAAAGAGCGTGCCGGTGGTGATGCCGCGCCCATTATAGCCGATGGCGGTATAGAGCCCCTCGTCGAGGGCGCAGATGCGCGGGAAATGATCGGGCGTCATGGCGATCTGGCCATGCCAGGCCTCGTCAAAGTCAAACGGCCCGAGATCGGGAAAGAGCTGCGCCAGTTTCTTGCGCGCCCAGCGTCGCGACAGGCCGCGCTTGGCATCGCCAAAGACCGTGCCCATCGAGCCGATCACCAGCCGGTCCTGCGCATCGCGGCGCAGCGACATCATCACCCGACCGGTGTCCCAGAGCCCCTGACGTTCGGGCAGGATATGCGCCGCTTCGGGGCCGAGCGGCGGGGTGGCGAGCTGAAAGAAATGGATCGGGGTAAAGCTGCGCTGCAACCCGGGCCAGAGCGTGTCGGTATAGGCATTGGTGGCAAGGATCACATGACGCGCCAAGAGCGCGCCCTGATCGGTGGTGACCCGCCACTGCCCCGCCTTTCGGGCGAGGCCGGTCACCGTGACGCCGGTGCTGATCTCGGCCCCGTGGGCCAGCGCGGCACGCGCCAGACCCCGGCAATAGCCCATCGGATTGATCGTGCCCGCTCGGTGATCGAGCAGCCCGCCGTGAAAGGCGTCAGTGCCGGTGAGCCGGGTCATCGCCGCGCGGTCGAGCAGGTCCACCGGTTCACCCATACGTTGCCATTCGGCGTGACGGCCCTGTAGATCGCGCAGCCCCGAAGGGCCATGCGCCGCATGCAATGTCCCGGTCCGCGTCACCTCGCAGCGGATCTGGTGTTTCTCGATGAGGTCAAAGACCCGCGACGGCGCTTCGCCAAAGGCCTTGAGGAACTTGGCGCCCTGCGTCTCGCCCATCTTGTCGCGGACCTCGGCAGGGGGCAGCCAGATGCCCGCGTTGACCAGCCCGACATTGCGGCCCGAGCCGCCAAACCCCGGCTTTTCCGCCTCGAGCACATGGGCGGAGAGGCCGAGCTCTGCGGCATGCAGCGCCGCCGACAGCCCGGTGAACCCGGCGCCCACGATGGCGATGTCGACGCTTGCGCCATCCTCGGCAAAGCGGCGACTGACATCGGCCTCTTCAGAAGAGGCATCCCAGAGCGAAAGTGGCTCCTGTGGCGGCAAAGGGGTCGACATGGCAAAGCTCGTTTTCAAGAAGGGCTGGCCGCGAAACCGCGCCCGCCCTAACCTGTTGTCAGACGCCAAATGCTGTGTCAATTAATGAAATAAATGTGCTGATATACGGAACAACTCATGCCCAAGCTCAAGAAAACTGCCGCCGAAATGGTCGCCGAGGCGCGCGCCCGGATCACCGAGATCGAGACGCCCGACCTGATCAAGATGCTCGACGATCCCGATGTGGTCGTGGTCGATATCCGCGATGTGCGTGAACGCCAGCGCGGCGGTTACATCCCCGGCAGCGTGCATGCGCCGCGCGGCATGGTCGAGTTCTGGGTCGATCCCGACAGTCCGTATTTCAAGGAGGTGTTCGGGCAGGAGGGCAAACGCTATGTCTTTCACTGCGCTTCGGGCTGGCGCTCGGCGCTGACGGTGGCGACGCTTCAGGACATGGGGTTTGACGCGGCGCATCTGCGCGAAGGGTTTTCCACCTGGGAAGCGCAGGGCGGGCCGGTCGAGAAGGCCGAGGGCTGATTTAACGGCTGGCGAGCCGGGCACAGACCGTGTCGGCCGCCTGCCGCACGATCTTGCCGAGCCGGGCGAGATCTCCGTCGCGCAGATTGACCTCGGGCATGGAAATGCCCAAGGCCGCCACCGCCTGTCCCTGCGGCAGGCAGATCGGCGCGCCAAAGCCGATGACCCCTTCGCGAAACTCGCCGCGATCAAAGGCAAAGCCGTTCTTTTGTGCCAGCTGTAGATCGGCGTCGAGCTTCGCGATGCTGGTGATCGAGCGGTCGGTATAGGCGGTCAGACGGCTCGCGAGCGCATTGCGGTACTGGCTGTAATTCACCGACAGAATCGCCTTGCCGGTGCCGACGCACTGGATCGGGGCCGCGCCGCCCACCGGGTTCCAGGAGCGGATCGGCTGCTGGCTGTCGATCTTGTCGATATAGATGACGCTAAACCCTTCGGGCACACCGAGATAAACCGTCTCGAGGCTCTCGCGGGACAGCATCTGCATGGCATCGGCGGCGAGGTCGCGCAGGTTGAGATTGTCGACCACCCGGCGGCCCACCTGCCATGTCTTGAGCGTCGCCTCATAGCGGCGGTCCTGGGTCGAGCGGGCAAACCCCATGGCGCAAAGCGTCTGCAGGAGACGAAACACCGTGGATTTGGTGAGCGACAGATCGCGCGAGAGTTCCGTGACGCCCAGCCCGCCGGGGGCGGCGGCCAACGCCTCGAGGATCACCAGCCCCTTGGACAGGGTGCTGTCGAGCTTGAGCCCGGCGGGCGGCTGCTGGTCGGGGGGCGTGTCGGGCATGGATGGGTCCTGATGCGGTCAATCGGGCGCAGCATAGGCCAAGATAATCTAGGCCGCCACCGGGGACGCCACCAGAGCCGGCGACAGCCGCGAGGCCCGAAGGCGCAGGATTGATATGTCAGGAGAAAATGGCTGGGGTGGTAGGATTCGAACCTACGATACACGGTACCAAAAACCGATGCCTTACCGCTTGGCTACACCCCATTTGTGGCGCGGTAATTACTCCGGGGTGGCGAGGTGTGCAAGGGTGGATTTGGAAAAATTTCAGCAGTTTTTTACAAAAGCGGCCATGACCCTTGCAGCATTGGCCTCTCAGTCGAGGATTTCCCCGGGTTTCACCCCCCAGAGCGCGGATTTCGGCGCCCAGCCCTTGTAGCCTGCCACCGCGAGCCGGCACCATTGGGCGGAACATTCGCGAATGCGGGCGACGACGCCGAGCTCGAGCTGGGCCACGATCGGGGCTTTGGGGTCGGGCTGTTTGCGCAGTTGCAGCATGTCCTGTTCCACCAGCACCGTGCGCGCCCCGGACAGAAGCGAATAATGCATCCAGCCACCGGCCCCGTCGCGGTCGCGCACACGGCGCCAATGGCCATGTTCGGCGGTGATTTCCAGCGGGATATTGGGCTGTTTGAAGATCCAGTCGATGCGATGGGTGCGCGAGGGGCCGCGTCGGACATAGCCCTCGGAGGTCTTCATCGACACGAATCGTGGCAGCGGGAGATTCGTCACCGGGCCGCGATCCTGCGAGGCCGCCACGCTGGCGGACAGGATGGGAAGAATTGCCACAAGGGCGGCGGTCAGCATCACATGTCGCATCAATAAGCTCGAATACTTGCCTGATTTTTTTGCCTGTCTTGGGCGTCCGGGTTCTTGTGTCCCGTGGCGTCCTTTGTCACTCTGGCAGCGCGCAGCGGAAATGAAAAGGTCGGGGAGGACCAGCATGCGATCTCAGCCTCTGAGTGTTGTCGTAACGCGACGCCTGCCCGAGCGGGTCGAGGCGCGGCTGAGCGAGCTGTTCGGGGCCGAGCTGCGCGAGGGCGATGCGCCGCTGACGCGCGAGGCGCTCATCCGGGCGGGGCGCGAGGCGGATGTTCTGGTGCCGACGATCACCGACCGGATCGATGCCGAGATGCTCGATGCGATGGGTGACCGGCTCAAGCTCATTGCCAATTACGGGGCAGGGGTCGACCATATCGACGTGCAGGCGGCCCGTCAGCGCGGCATCATGGTCACCAACACGCCGGGTGTGTCGGCCGATGACACCGCCGATATGACGCTGGCGCTGATCCTTGGGGTGGCGCGGCGGCTGCCCGAAGGCATGACCACCATGCAAGAAGGCAATTGGGGCGGTTGGTCGCCCTCGGCCCTGCTGGGGGCACGGATCACCGGCAAGAAGCTTGGCATTCTGGGGCTTGGCCGGATCGGCCAGAAGGTGGCGCGGCGGGCGCGGGCCTTTGGCATGGAAGTGCATTACCACAATCGCAACCGGCTGCGGCAGGAGACCGAAGAGGAGCTCGGCGCGACCTATTGGGAAAGCCTCGATCAGATGGTGGCGCGGATGGATGTGATCAGCCTGCATTGCCCGCACACGCCCTCGACCTTTCACCTGATGAATGCCCGGCGGCTCAAGCTGATGCGGCCGGAGGCCATTCTCGTCAACACGTCGCGGGGCGAGGTGGTGGATGAGAACGCGCTCACCCGGATGCTGCGGGCGGGCGAGATCGCCGGCGCGGGGCTCGATGTCTATGAACAGGGGTCGGGCGTTAATCCGCGTCTGCGGGCGCTGCCCAATGTGATGCTCTTGCCGCATATGGCCTCGGCCACCCGTGAGGGGCGGATCGAGATGGGCGAGCGCGTGGTGATCAATATCAAGGTCTATGAAGACGGGCACCGGCCACCGGATCAGGTGCTACCCTCCCATATCTAAAGGATAAATCCCGATGCGCTTCTGGCTCTACTCGTCGCTTTTCGTGATCTTGGCAGGGGCGGCGTCGGGCCAGCAGGCCAGCGATTCCGTGGCGCCAGAGATTGGCGGCACGGGACAGGTCGCCACGTCGGAGGCGGTGGCCGAGGCGCAGGCGCGCAAGGCCGAAGGACGGCCCGTGGAGGCGCAGGACTGGATGGTTGTCGCGGCGCATCCGCTGGCGGTCGAGGCCGGGGCAGAGGTTCTGGCGGCGGGGGGCACGGCGGCGGATGCCATGGTGGCGGTGCAGGCGGTGCTGGGTCTGGTGGAGCCGCAAAGCTCGGGTCTGGGGGGCGGTGCCTTCCTTGTCTGGTGGGATGCCAAGAGCGGCGCGATGACCACGCTCGATGGGCGCGAGACCGCGCCTTTGGAGGCGACGCCGCGGCTCTTTCAGGACGATCAGGGCCAGCCTCTGCAGTTCTACGATGCGGTGGTGGGCGGGCGCAGCGTGGGGGTGCCGGGGACGCCCGCGCTCTTGCAGGAGGCGCATGAGAGATGGGGGGCGCGGCCCTGGGCGGGGCTGTTTGATCGGGCAATCACGCTGGCGGAAGAGGGATTCGCGGTGAGCCCAAGGCTCTCGGCCTCTGTTGCGGGCGATGCCGAGCGGCTCGGCCGGTTTGACGCGACGGCGCGCTATTTCCTGCCGGAGGGTGCGCCATTGCAACCCGGCGCGCAGTTGCGCAACCCGGACTATGCCGAGACGCTGCGGGCGCTGGCCACCGAGGGCGCGCGGGTCTTTTACGGCGGCGAGATCGCCGAGGACATCGCCGCCACGGTGCAGAGCGCGCCGGGCAATCCCGGTGTGCTCAGCGAGGTAGATCTGGCGCTCTACCGCGTCAAGGAACGCGCGGCGGTCTGTGCGCCCTATCGCGCCTATGAGATCTGCGGCATGGGGCCGCCAAGCTCGGGCGCGGTGGCGGTGGGGCAGACGCTGGGCCTGCTTGCGCCGTTTGATTTGGCCGGGTCTGGCCCGGAGAGCCCCGAAGCCTGGCGGCTCTTGGGGGATGCGTCGCGTCTGGCCTTTGCCGATCGGGGAAAATTTTTGGCCGATACGGATTTTGTTCCGGTGCCGGTCAAAGGCCTGTTGGAGAAAATGTATCTCGAAAACCGTTCCCAATTGCTTAACGGCGGGGTCGCGCTGCCTGAGGCGGCCCCGGGCGCGCCGGAATTTGATCATGCGCTGAACTGGGCGATGGACAACTCCATCGAGCTTCCCTCGACCTCGCATATCTCGATTGTCGATTCTCAGGGCAATGCGCTGTCGATGACCACCACGGTGGAAAACGCCTTTGGCTCGCGGCTCATGGTGCGGGGGTTTTTGCTCAACAATGAGCTCACGGATTTTTCCTTTCGCAGCCATCGCGACGGGGTGCCGATTGCCAATCGGGTCGAGCCGGGCAAGCGGCCCCGGTCGAGCATGGCACCGACCATCGTGATGGCGGAGGGCCGGCCGGTGCTGGTGCTCGGCAGTCCGGGGGGCAGCCGGATCATTCCTTATGTGTCCAAAACGCTGGTGGCGGTGCTCGATTGGGGGCTCGATGCGCAGGCGGCGGTGGATCTGCCGCATCTGGTCAACCGGTTTGGCACCTATGATCTCGAGGCGGGGACGGCGGCAGAGGCGCAGGCCGAGGCGCTGCAAGCCATGGGATATGCCACAGAGGCGCGCGATCTGACATCGGGGCTGCATGTGATCGACCTGCGCGGCGGGCGGCTGCAGGGCGGGGCCGATCCGCGCCGCGAGGGCGTCGCCTTGGGCCAGTGACGCGGTCAGTGACGCGGCCAGTGACGCGACAAGAGATTCGCGCAGGACAGGGGGCGCAAATCGCCCGTATGTCGCAATTTCGATGTTTCTGGTCGGATGGACCCTTCGCCGATTTGCGCCTCTGCTATTGAGTGCGGCAAGAACAACATGCTCGTGGGAGAGCCGTATTATGAAAACCCAGGTCAAAGCTCTGGTCGTGGGCGGCGGTGCCGTCGGAACATCGATTGCCTATCATCTGGCGAAAGCCGGTTGGGAGGACGTCATGCTTTTGGAGCGCGACGAGCTCACCTCGGGCAGCACGTGGCATGCGGCGGGTCTGCTGCCCTTGTTCAACATGTCCTATGCCACGACCCATATTCACAAATATTCGGTCGATTTCTACAAGACGCTCGAAGAGGAAACCGGGCTCAACGCGGGATTTGCCGTGGTCGGCAACCTGCGCATGGCGCAGACCGACGAGCGGATGGACGAATACCGGCTCTATGCCTCGACCGCCGAGACCTGTGGCGTCAAATATGAGTGGCTGAGCCCCGATCAGATCAAGGAACGCTGGCCGCTGATCGAGACCGGCGATCTCAAGGGCGCGATCTATCACACCGAGGACGGCTATATTAACCCCGCCGACGTGACCCAGGCGATGGCCAAGGGTGCCCGTCAGCGCGGCGTGATGATCGAGCGGAAATGGCAGGCGGATGCCTTCCATTGGACTGGTGAGGCCTGGGAAGTCACCTGCACCAAGATGGTCGAGAAGGGCGGCAACCTCGTGCCCTCGGACGAGCAGGTCGTGATCACCGCCGAGCATGTCGTCACCGCCTCCGGCAACCATGCGCAGCGCACCGCCAAGATGCTCGGCATCAAGATGCCCGCGATCCCGGTGGAACATACGTTCATCGTGATGGATCAGGACCCCGAGCTCGTCAAATGGCGGGCGGCGGGCAATGCGGAACATCCCGTGGTGCGCGACGCCGACAATGAATCCTATGCCCGCGAAGAGCGTGGCGGCTGGATCCTTGGCATCTATGAGCATGGCGCCCCGGCGCGGTTCGAATATGGCGTGCCCGACAGTTTCCGTGCCGATCTCTTCCCGCTCGATCTCGACCGGATTGCCGATCAATATATGGCGATGGCCGAGCGCGTGCCGTCCTGTGCCGAGAGCGGTCTCAAGGATGATTTCAACGGTCCGATCTGCTATACGCCCGATGGCAACCCTCTTGTCGGTCCGGCGCCGGGGCTGCGCAACATGTGGCTGGCGGAAGGGTTCTCCTTTGGCATCACCGCGGCGGGGGGCACCGGCTATTACCTCGCGCAGATGATGGTCGAGGGCGAGGCCGAGATCGACATGGCGAGCCTTGATCCCAAGCGCTATTCGCAGAACTGGATGACCACCGAGTTCGCGGCGCGCAAGAACGAGGAATGCTACGAGCACGTCTATATCCTGCACCACCCGGATGAAGAGCGCGAAGCCTGCCGTCCGCTGCGCACCGCGCCGGCCTATGACCGCCAGAAAGCGCGCGGCGCCCAGTTCGGCTGGGTCAATGGCTGGGAGCGGCCCAACTATTTCGGCCCGCTCGATGCGCCGGAGAACTTCGACAAGGAGGCGCGCAGCTTCCGTCGTGGGGGCTGGTGGAAACATGCGGTGGAAGAGGCGCGGGCGATCCGCGAGGGCGTTGGCCTCGTCGATGCGACGGCCTTTACCAAACATGTGGTCAAAGGCCCGGGCGCGACCGCGTTCCTCGACTGGTTCACCTGCAACAAGCTGCCCAAGGTCGGGCGGATCAACCTGACCTATGCGCTCACCAGCCATGGCACGACGCGCACGGAATACACGATCGTGCGGATGAAGGAGCATGAATATTACCTCGTCTCCGCCGGGGCCTGGACCGAATATGACGCCGATTTCCTGCGCAAGGCGGCCGAGGATAAGGCGGAAGAGTTCGGCTATATCGAGATCCAGGATGTGACGACGCAATGGGGTGTCTTTGCCATCGCCGGGCCGAAATCGCGCGATGTTCTCAAAGAGATCATCAAGGATGCCGAGCCCGAGACCGCGCTGTCGAACAAGCGGTTCCCGTGGCTGTCGGCGCGCAAGATCGAGCTCGGCATGTGCCCGGTCAACGCGATCCGCGTGGCCTATACCGGCGAGCTCGGCTGGGAGCTGCATCACCCGATCGAGATGCAGAACTATCTCTTCGATCTGCTTGAAAAGGCAGGGGAAAAGCATGGCATGAAGCTGGTCGGTGCGCGGGCGCAGAACTGGCTCCGTCAGGAGAAATCCTATCGCGCCTTCGGCAATGAGCTGGGCCGTGATGCGACGCCACTCGAAGCCGATCTGCCGCGCTTTGTCGATCTCGACAAGGAGTTCCACGGCAAGGCGAAGATGGTCGAGACCGGGGTGCGGGTGAAATGCTGTACGCTGCTCATCGACGGGCCGGAGGATGCCGATCCCTGGGGTCGCGAAGTGCTCTATACGCCCGAGGGCGAGCGGGTCGGTCGTCTCACCTCGGGGGGCTATTCGGTGGCCTTTGAGAAGAGCATCGGCATGGGCTATGTGAAGCCGGATTTCGCGGTCGAGGGCACCAAGCTCAAGGTCAAGATCATGGATAAGCTCTGGGACGCGACGGTGACCTGCGACAGCCCCTATGATCCGAGCAACGCGACCATTCGGGTCGACGGCTAACACGCTCTAGAAAAACAGAAAACGGGCCGCGCGAGCGGCCCGTTCCCGTGAGTGGCTTGCCGCCATTCCGCGCAATGTTCAGCGCATGAATTTGCCGAGAATATCGTCCATCGCCGAGCCGTCGCCATCGGCGTCGAGCAGGTTGTTCAGCGCCGAGAGATCAAAGCCGCCGCCCTGGGCATCAGCGCCGGATTTCTTGCCGCCCAGCAGCCCGCCGATCATCCCCATGAGACCGCCGCCGGAGGATTGCGCGCCGCCGCCAAGCTGGCCCATCATGCCGTCGATCTGATCATCGGGCATCTGCTTTTGCAGGCCGCCCTGAACCATCGCGGCGAGCGCGGGCAGGAATTGTTCGACGATGTTGGGCTCGGCGCCGACGCGGGTCGCGGCCTCTTGGGCGAGGCCTTGGGCCTGTTCGCGGCTGCCGAGGATTTTCTCAAGAAAAGCAGTGCCTTGCTGTTGGCCTTGCGTGCTGACAGCGGCGCTTGCATCGTCGAACATGCTGGCCTGATTTTCGCCTTTGAGCGCGCCCAGAACATCACCCAGACCGCCGCGTTCGGCGCGTTGTTTGGTGGCCGAGCCGATGGCCGGGGCGAGCATCCCGGCGAGCTGATTGGCCTTGTCCTCGTCGAGGCCGAATTGCGCGGCGAGCTGGTTGAGGCCCTGACCGTTCTGGGCCTGTTGAAGCAGTTTCAAAATAGACATGTGAGTACCCCCGAAAACATTGGCATTTGCCCGCGTAGGGTGACAGCCGGGGGCGGTGAGGGGCAGGGGAATAGTGGGGGGAATATCCCCCAAGTTGGGGGACAGGCGCGAATCAAGGGGTTAATGCCTTGAAATCATGGAAAAACGACCTGCGGCAACACGTCGGTATTACGACGGTATAGCGACAGTATGGATGTCGCGATTTCGGGGGTGCGGCCTGTGTGACCCGAGCGCACGCCGGGGCAGGGAAATCTTTAGCCGCCCTTCATATAAGGCATGAGCACGACCTCGCTCTCGGGGCCGATTTCGGTAAACCACGCCTCGCGGTAGATGCGCCCGTCGAGCGCGAGGGAAACCCCGCGCTCGATCTGTGGTGTGAGCCCCGGATAGCGCGCCGAGAGCGCGTCGAGCAACTCTTTGAAGTTGCGCGCCTCGACCGTAACCTCGGTCTCGCCCTCGGCGGCGTCGCGCAGGCTTCCCCAGAGGGTGACCGTGACCATGGGATCAGCCCCGGTCGGTGATCGCCTTGAGGATCTTCGGCGGCGACATCGGCAGTTCGTGCAGACGGACGCCCGCCGCGCGGCTCACCGCGTTCGACAGCGCCGCGAGCGGCGGCACGATGGAGGTCTCGCCCACGCCGCGCACCCCGTAAGGGTGGCCCGGGTTGGGGATTTCGAGGATCACCGTGTCGATCTCGGGCAGGTCGGAGGCCACCGGCACGCGGTAGTCGAGGAAGCCCGCGTTTTGCAGCACTCCATCCTCGCCATAGATATATTCCTCGTTCAGCGCCCAGCCGATGCCCTGCACGGCACCGCCCTGCATCTGGCCTTCGACATAATCGGGATGCACCGCCTTGCCCGCGTCCTGGAACACGGTGTAGCGGATCACCTGCGTATAGCCGGTTTCGGGGTCAACCTCGACATCGGCGAGATGCACGCCAAAGCTCACCCCGGCGCCATCGGCATTGACCTCGTAATGGCCGGCAATCGGCCCGCCGGTGTTCGACGAGATCGCGGCAATCTCCTTGATGCTCATCGGTTCGAAATCGCCGGCATTGGGGCCCGAGGGCTTGGCATAGCCGTCTTCCCAGATCACCGCGTCCTCGTCGATGCCCCAGATTTTCGCCACGCGCCCGCACATCTTGCGGATCGCGTCGCGGGCGGCCTCGATCGTGGCGAGGCCTACGGCAAAGGTCACGCGGCTGCCATCGGTCACGTCGTTATGGCCGAGCGAGCTCGTATCCGCGATGATGGTGCGCACGTCGGAATAGGGGATGCCCAGTTCCTCGGCGGCCATCATCGAGATCGAGGCGCGCGAGCCGCCGATGTCGGGGTTGCCCTCGGTGATGCCGACGGTGCCGTCGTCATTGAGGTTCATCGTCACGCAGGTGTTGCCGCCGAAGTTGAACCAGAAGCCGCAGGAAACGCCGCGGCCTTGGTTTTCGCCCAGCGGGGCGGAGTAATGCGGGTGTTTCTGCGCCGCTTCCAGGGTGGCGACGAGGCCGATCTGATCGAAGGTCGGGCCATAGGCGGCCTTGGTGTTTTCGCGGGCGGCGTTCTTGAGCCGCACCTCGAGCGGGTCGAGACCGAAATGCTGGGTCAGCTCGTCGACCACGCTTTCCACCGCATAGATCGCCATCGGCGCGCCGGGGGCGCGATAGGCGGCCTCTTTGGGGCGGTTGGTGAGCGCGTTCCAGCCCTCGGATTTCACCGCCTCGAGATCATAGGCGGCAAAGGCCGCCTGCGCCCCAAAACTATAGGTGGCGCAGGGGAACGCGCCGCCCTGATAGCGGAACTTGGCATGGGCGGCGGTGATGCGGCCGTCCTTGGTCATGCCGATCTTGACGGTGGAGGAAGACGAGACGGTCGGCCCGGTGGCGCGGAACACCTCGTCGCGGGTCATCACGATCTTGACCGGGCGGCCGGATTTGCGCGAGAGCGCCAGCGCCACGGGTTCGATAAACACGGTGGTCTTGCCGCCGAAACCGCCGCCGATTTCAGACGCAGTGACGCGCAGCTGGCTCGCCTCCATGTCGAGGATCGCCGAGCAGAGCGAGCGCACGTTGAACTGACCTTGGGTGCAGCACCACAGATCGGCCTTGCCGTCATTGGTCATCGAGGCGAGGCAGGCATGGGGTTCGATATAGCCCTGATGCGCGGCGGCGGTCTTGAAGTCGCGTTCGATGATATGGTCGGCCTTGGCAAAGCCCGCCTCCACATCGCCATGACCGAATTCGCAATAGCCGGTGACATTCTCGGAATGCTCGGGTTGGACGTTTTCCTCTTGCCGGCCCGATTGCACCACGGGCGCGCCCGGTTTCATCGCCGCATCCACATCGGTGACATGGGGCAGGGGCGTGTAGTCGACCTTGATCAGCTTGAGCGCCTTGCGGGCGGTCTGGGCGTCCTTGGCGGCGACACCGGCCACGGCGTGACCGTGGTAGAGCACCTTGTCGCGGGCGAGGCAATTGTCGGCGATGTCGATCATCTCGTCATCGTCGAGCGCGGCAAAATCGGCGCGGGTGACCACCGCCTTGACGCCGGGCAGGGCAAGGGCCTCGGAGGTGTCGATGCTGTTGATCGTGGCATGGGCATGCGGGCTGCGCAGGATCGCGCCGGTGAGCATGCCGGGCACGACGAGATCGGCGCCA
Organism: Roseovarius nubinhibens ISM; assembly: GCF_000152625.1. Classification (GTDB taxonomy): domain Bacteria; phylum Pseudomonadota; class Alphaproteobacteria; order Rhodobacterales; family Rhodobacteraceae; genus Roseovarius; species Roseovarius nubinhibens. The sequence goes on from NZ_CH724156.1 coordinate 2,978,926, forward strand.
TATTGGGCGCGGCCCGTCACCTTGTCGATGCCATCGGGGCGTTTGACACGGGTGCCGACGACTTTGAACTGGCCTTTTTCTCGGGTGATCTTGTTCATGCTGTTTCCCCCCGCATTTCGGCGGCGGCGATTTTCACCGCCTTGATGATCTTGTCATAGCCCGTGCAGCGGCAGAGATTGCCCGCCAGCCAATAGCGGATCTCACTGTCACTCGGATCGGGATTGCGTTCGAGCAGCGCCTTGGCGGCGACGAGAATGCCGGGCGTGCAGATACCGCATTGGAGCGCGGCGTTGTCGATGAAGCTCTGTTGCAGCGGGTGCAGCTCGCCGCCATGGGCGAGGCCCTCGACGGTGCTGATCTCGGCGCCCTCGGCCTCGGCCCCGAGCACCAGGCAGGAACATACGAGACGGCCGTTGAGCGTCACGGAGCAGGCGCCGCAATCGCCGGTGCCGCAGCCTTCCTTGGCGCCGGAAAAGCCGAGCCGGTCGCGCAGCGCGTCGAGCAGCGTTTCCTCGGGCGGGCAGAGGAATTCGACCTCGTCGCCGTTGACCTTGGTGGTGACGTGAATTTTCTTCATTGCTTCTCTCCTGCGCGGTCCTTGGCGATCAGCGCGGCGCGCTTGGCCAGCACGCCCGCCACCTGGGTGCGGAATTCAACCGTGCCGCGTTTGTCGTTGATCGGGCTGCAGGCGGCGCGGCAGGCCGCCATCAGCGCGTCGAGCGCCGCATCGTCGAGCGTGGTGCCTTCGATGGCGCGGGCGGCGTCCTCGACCAGCGCCACCTTGGGGCCAACCGCGCCAAGCGCCACCCGGGCGTGGGCGATGCTGCCATCCTCGGCGAGTTCAAGGCTCACCGCGGCGGAAGCCACGGCGATGTCCATCTCGGTGCGCGGGATAAAGCGCAGATAGGCATCGGAGGCGCGTTTCGGGCGGGCGGGCAGGAAGATCGAGGTGATCAGCTCGCCCGGCTTCAGATTGAGCTTGCCCGGCCCTGCGGGAATGTCGGCCACGGGCACATCACGGCTGCCGTCGGGGCCTTCGATCCGGGCCACGGCATTGGCCGCGACCATCGGCGGCACGCTGTCGGCGGCGGGCGAGGCGTTGCAGAGATTGCCGACCATGGTGCAGCGGCCCTGAACCTGGGTCGAGCCGATCAGCTCGCAGCCTTCGACGACGCCGGGCCAGAGCGCCACGACGCCCGCGTGTTCGCCGAGCATCTGCCCCGGCACGCCGGCGCCGATGCGGTAGCCGCCGTCTTCCTCGGTGATCTCCATCATGCCGGGGATTTTCTTGATGTCGATGATCGTGGCCGGTTCGACCATGCCCGATTTCATCTGCACCAAGAGATCGGTGCCGCCCGCGAGCACGCGGGCCGCGCCGCCGCTCTCGGCCAGAAGCCGGGCCGCTTCGGCGGTGGATTGGGCTGTGACAAACTGCATGGCTGTCCTCCTGATTCTGTCGGCCCGGCCGGGGTAGGGCCGGATATTATCTGTGTTTCACTGCGGACCCTGACCCTGTTGCGGGCGAAATGCAAGCCGCGTCGCGGGCGGGATTTGCCCATGACCCTGTCGCCCGGAGGCTCGGCCGCCTGTCGCCCTCTGCGCCGCTCTGGCAACGCTGAGAGAGGCTTGCGCTGCAGGGGCGACGCGGGGCCGCGCGCTGAGTGTCGCAAGCTGCGCGGCGGGGCTGCGGGGAATTCGGTTTGCCCCGGGGTAAATCCCTCATAGACTTGGCTCTGTGTCCTGTTGCGTTGAAATCTAGAACGGGATATTGATTGACGAGTCAATTAAAAATACTCGCAGGGAGAAGATCATGAACAAATTTGTACTGGGCGCCGTTGCGGCGATGCTGGCCAGCGCAGGCCATGCCGCCGAAATGGGCGCGGTGGACGAGCCGATCAAACTGGCCGTCAACGAATGGACCGGCCAGCATGTCACCACCCATGTGGCGGGCGAGATGCTCAAGGCCGCGGGCTATAAGGTGGACTATGTCACCGCCGGGATGATGAACCAGTTCCAGGCGCTGGCCGATGGCGATCTGCATGCGACGCTGGAAATCTGGTCGTCCAACGTGTCCGATGAATATGCCAAGAAAATCGGCGAGGGCACCGTGGTCGAGATCGGCGATCTCGGGCTCGACGCGAAAGAAGGCATTGCCTATCCCGCCCATGTCGAAGAGCTCTGCCCCGGTCTGCCGAACTGGGAAGCGCTGCGCGATTGCGCGGGCGTCTTTGCCGCGGCTGAGACGCTGCCCGCCGGGCGTCTGGTGGATTACCCGGCCGATTGGGGCACGCCGGGGGCCGACCGCATGAAGGGCTTTGATCTGCCGTTCAAGGCGGTGCCTGCCGGGTCGGAAGGCGCGCTCATCGCCGAGCTGCGGGCCTCGACCGAGAAGAAATCGCCGCTGCTCATCACCTTCTGGCAGCCGCATTGGGCGATGTCGGCCTATGACGTCAAATTCGTCGACCTGCCCGAGGGCAACGAGGAATGTTTCAACGATCCGGCCTGGGGCACCAACCCCAACGCGACCCATGATTGCGATTTCGCCCCGAGCCGCATTTTCAAGGCGAGCTGGTCCGGCTTTGCCGAGAAATGGCCTGCCGCGGCCGAAATCCTCACCAATTATCAGCTCGCGGTCGAAGATCAGCAGCCGATGATGGGCAAGGTCGATGTCGATGGCATGGCCGTGGAAGAGGTGGTCGCCGCCTGGATGGCCGAGAATGAAGGCAAGTGGAAACCTGTCGTCGACGCCGCGACCGAGTGATCGCGCCCTCATAATTTTGGCCGCGTCCCCAAGGGGGCGTGGCCTGACAGCTCGTGGCGGGGACCACGAGACCCAATAAAAATGGACAATGGGGATGGCGATGAGTGACAGAGACGGGACCAGTGTAGAGACTGGCGCGCCTGCGATCCGCTGCGAGAATGTCTGGCAGGTCTTTGGCAGCAATGCCGCGCAAAAGCTGCGCGCGGCGCAGGAGGCCACCGGCGGCGACCGCGATGCGACGGCGGAACGGTTGCAGGCCGAGGGGCTTGTCCCGGCGGTGCGGGATGCCAGTTTCGAGGTCCGGGAGGGCGAGCTCTTCGTCATCATGGGCCTGTCGGGATCGGGCAAATCCACCATCATCCGCTGTATTTCCCGGCTTCTCGAGGCTTCGGGCGGCAAGATCGAGATCGCCGGCGAAAACATCCTCACCGCCAATAAGGCGCGGATGATCGAGCTGCGGCGTGACAAGCTCGGCATGGTGTTTCAGCATTTCGGCCTGTTCCCGCATATGACCGTGGCCGAGAACGTGGCCTTTCCGCTCAAGATGCAAGGCCAGGGGCGCAAGGCGCGGCTGGAGCGGGCGCATGAGGTGATCGACCTCGTCGGCCTGTCGGGGCGCGAGGCCTCCTATCCGCGCGAATTGTCGGGCGGCCAGCGGCAGCGGGTGGGCATTGCCCGGTCGCTCGCGGTGAACCCCGATATCTGGTTTCTCGACGAGCCGTTCAGCGCGCTCGATCCGCTCATCCGGCGGCAATTGCAGGATGAGTTCATCAAGATCCAGGCGACGCTTCGCAAATCCATCGTCTTTATCACCCATGACATTGCCGAGGCGCTCAAGATCGCCGACCGGATCGCCATCATGCGCGACGGCAAGATCGTGCAGATCGGCACGCCCACCGAAATCGTTCTCAACCCGGTGGATGATTACGTGCGCGAGTTTTCCAAGGATGTGGTCAAAGGCCGTCATGCGCGGATCAAATCCGTGCTGCGCCCGCTGTCGGAGGCGCCGGAGACCATGCCGGACGATCCGGGCATCCGGGCCGATATGACGCTCGAGGCGGCGTTGGCGGCATGCATGAGCTGTTACGAGCCGGTGCCGGTGCATGATGCGAGCGGCGCGGTGGTGGGGATCGTGCATCCCTCTGATCTCGCCGCTGCCTTGCAGGTGGATGAGGCATGAGCGCGGCAGGCGAAGGCGCGGGGGCCGTGCCGGGGGTGACCGCGCGGCTCAGCCGGGGGACCTGGGCGGCGCTTGTGGTGCTCTTGACCGGGGCGCTGTGCATGGCGCTGGCGGGCAAGCTGCCGTGGCTGGTGAAATTTCCCGAGGCCTGGGCGCTGCCGATGACGCAATGGGTCGGGCAGGGGATGGAATGGCTCTTGGGGCTCATGAAGCCCGCGATGCGGCTGGTGTCGGCGGGGCTCGGCGTGGTGATGGAGGCGGTGAACTGGCTCTTTAACGCGCTGCCCTGGCCGGTGTTGATCGGGCTTGTCACCGGCTTTGGCTGGTGGGCCGGGGGGCTGCGGCTCGCCGCGCTTGGCGGCATCGGCATGTCGCTGGTGCTCGCCTCGGGCTATTGGACCGAGAGTATGAACACGCTCAGCCTGGTGGCGGTGTCGGTGCCTCTGGCGCTCATCGCGGGCGGCGCGGTGGGCATCCTCGCCTATGAGTTTCCGCGCATCAAAGGCCTTGTGCAGGGCATCATGGATGTGATGCAGACAGTGCCGACATTTGCCTATCTCACGCCGCTGCTGCTGCTCTTTGGCTTTGGGCCGGTGGTGGGTCTCATTGCCAGCGCGATCTATGCCGCGCCGCCGATGGCGCGCAATGTGCTTCTGGGGCTGGAACGGGTCGAGAGCGACATCAAGGAAGCCGCGATCATGTCCGGTGGCACGCGGTTGCAGCAGCTCTTTCTGATCGAGATCCCGGCGGCCAAGACGCAGATCATGGTTGGCGTGAACCAATGTCTGATGGCGGCGCTGAGCATGGTGATCATCGCGGCGGTGATCGGGGGGTTCGAGGATATCGGCTGGGAAGTGCTGTTGACCATGCGCAAGGCGCAGCTCGGCCCGAGCCTCTTGGCCGGGATGGTGATCGTGGTTTTCGCGGTGATCATCGACCGGATGAGCCTGCATCTGGCGATGACGCGCGAACGCCATGACCTGCGGATTGCGGGGGCGATTGCGGGCGTCGGCGTGGTGGTGGCGATCTTGCTCTGGGGCCGGGCCGCGCCGGGCGAGGTGGCGGTGATGGAGCCTGCGAAGCAATGGCTCGACACGACGCTGTCGCGGGTGCTCACCCGCAATGCCGGGACGCTCGATGCGATCAAAAACGGCGCGATGTTCTATGGTCTTCTGCCGGTGCGGATCGGGCTCGATGGGGCGGTTCTGCCCTTCACCTGGGGGTTCCAGTGGACGGCGGCGATGAGCGCCTGGTTCCTCGGCGCTGCGGCGCTGGCGGGGCTGGCGCTTGGCCTTGCGGGGCGGATCACGGCGGGGCTGGTGCTGCTCATCCTGGCGGGGGTGTTGGAGACCGGTGTCTCCGAGCTGCCCTGGCCCTTCCTTCTGGTGGCGGTGGCGGCAATCGGCTGGACCGCGGGGGGATGGCGTCTGGCGGCGCTGACCACCGGGCTCATGGTGCTGGTGCTGTTCAGCGGGCTTTGGCAAAAGGCGCTTTTGTCGCTCTATCTGGCGGGGGTTTCGGTCTTTGCCTGTGCGGTGATGGGCGGGCTGATTGGCCTTGCCAGCGCGGCGAGCCCGATGGTCTGGCGGGTGGTGCGGCCGATCTGTGACATGCTGCAGACGATCCCGCTCTTCGTCTTTCTCATCCCGGTGCTGATGTTCTTTCAGATTGGCGAGTTTTCGGCCTTTCTGGCGATCTGCATGTACGCCATCGTGCCGATGATCCGCTATACGCGGCAGGGGCTGGTGAGCACGCCCGACGAGCTTATCGAGGCGGCGATCAGTTCGGGTGCGACGAGCTGGCAGGTGATGCGCGAGGTGCGCGCGCCCTATGCCGCGCCGACGATCCTTCTGGGGCTCAACCAGACGATCCTCTATGCCTTTGCGATGCTGGTCATTGCGGCGCTGGTGGGGACCACGGGGCTGGGTCAGTCGATCTTCTTGGCGCTTGGTCAGGCGGATGTGGGCCTTGGCATCGTGTCCGGGGCGGCGATGGCCATTCTGGCGCTGGTGGCGGATCGGCTGGTGCAGGGGTTTGCGACCAAGCGCCGGGCGGCGCTTGGCCTGTGATGCGGGGTCGGTCACGCGACTGTAGAACGTCTGTATTGCGACGGTGCGGATTTCAGTAGAGATCGGCCACCCGGCCACGGGGGCCGAGCCCCATTTCGCGGCGCAGATGGGCGCGGGCGCGGGCCAGCCGTGACATGACCGTGCCCTCGGGCAGGCCGGTGCGGCGGGCGATGTCGCGCGGGCTTGTCTCGCCCTCCATCACGAGGCGCAAGAGCGCCGATTGCTCAGAGGGCATGGCGTTCAGCACCTCGAAGAGCTCTTGCAGCGCCAGCACCGGAAAGACCTCGGGCGCGCAGGGCTCTTCGGGCAGCGTCTCGAGCGTGTCCTCGCGGCCCAGCCCGCTGCGCCGCCGGTGCAGGTTGCGCAGGATGGTGCGGGCATAGCCGCGCAGATCGTCGATCTCGGCCAGAAGCTGTGGGCGGTGCAACAGCCGCAACATCGTGTCCTGCACGAGATCCTGGGCGCGGTCGCTATCCCCGGCGAGAAAGCGGGCGAGCCGCGTCAGATCGGGCACCAGGGCGGCGCATTGAAGGGGCAGGGCGGCAGCGGAGGAGGCTGCTGCGGGCATCGGAGAAGCATTTGGTCTCATAAACTCGAACCTTGCGAAATGACATGTGTCGCGCTCACTAATGGTCGGGTTCTGCGCACAATCAATGGGGGATTTCCGCCGGTCCACCTCTGGAAGGGGTTGTCGGCGAGGCTTGGCGCACGCGCCGGTAGAATTTGGGCAAACTGTTGCCAATGGGGAATAATTTCGCACCGGGTCGGGACGCAAATCGCCTCTCGATGCCTCCTGTTGTGTGAGGGCCGCAAGAGGCGGCTTTCGAGTGTTAATTACGGACCTGAAACGGGAGACCGACTGTTATGACGAAATATATCGCGCTTGTTCTTGGCATGGGCCTGATGGCCAACGCAGCCTTTGCAAACGAAGGCATCGCCGAGCTCGACACCAATGGCGACGGGCTCATCACCGCCGATGAGCTGAGCGCTGTTTTCCCCGACGTGACCGCAGAAACCTTTGCCGAGATCGACGCCGACGGCAATGGTGCCATGGATGACGAAGAAATGGCCGCAGCGGTCGAAGCCGGGCTGATCCCCGAGAAGGCGCAATAAGCCACTCACGGCGGCCAGTCAGACTGGCAGCGCCCCCGGACCTTGGCGGGTCCGGGGGTTTTTTGTTGTGTTTGGCCTAGCTGGTCTGGCGCTGCCATTCTTCCCAGACGAAGGGATACTCCCAGACGCAGTCATGCGTCTTGTCGAGATCGTGCCGGATGCTGTCGCGCAGCGCGGCAAAGCCGGGTTCAAAAAGGTGGAACTGCACCTGCAGCCGGGCGATGGCGGCGATCTGCCCGCCCGCGATCAGCGCTGGCAAGAGATCATATTCGCCGCCCTCGATATTGAGCTTGGCAAGGTCGATCCGGGGCAGCGGCGTGTCGGCAAAGAACTGGTGCACCGGGACGATCTGCGCCTCGAAGGCGCGCTCATGGGCGGCCACGCCCGAGGAGGCGTCGCCCGCATCCGAGAGCCGCAAGGTGCCCGGCTCGGAGCCCAGCGCGAAATCATGCACGATCACCCGCGCGTCGCCTGCGAACTTCTCGCGCAGGCCCTTGGCAAAGCCGGGGTGCGGCTCGAAGGCGTGGATGGTGCAGTCGGGCTGGGCCGCGAGGACGAGATCGCTCCATTCGCCGCGAAAGGCGCCGATGTCGAGCACCACCGCCCCGGCAGGCAGACCCGCGTAATCATAGAGCCGCGCCGGGCCGTTTTCACGTCTCCAGCGTTTGAACGCATCGTAGAAGACGCCTTTCCACGGGTTGCGGCGGCGGTCGAGCCATTTCTTGAGCGATGCCATGCGGGCCTCTTAGCTGACGGGCAATTGCCCTTGCTTAGCCGGTTTTCGGCCTTGGCAGAAGCCCGCAATGACGCGGCGTCAGCCTTTGGCGCGTTGCACCATGCCGAAGAGGTCGCGCGGGTCGTCCGGATCGGCGAGCAGATCGAGATCGTGATACATCTCGGTGCCCTTGATTTGGTCGCGGACGTAGCGCAGGGCGCTGAAATCCTCGATGGCAAAGCCGACGCTGTCGAACAGCGTGATCTGATCGGCGCGTGTGCGGCCCTTGGCGGTGCCGTTGATCACCTGCCACATCTCGGTGACGGGATGATCCTCGGCCAATTGCTGAATCTCGCCCTCGATCCGGGTCTGGGGCGGGAATTCGACGAAAATATCCGAGCGGTGCAGGATCGCCGGGGCCAGTTCCGTTTTGCCGGGGCAGTCGCCGCCGATGGCGTTGATATGCACGCCCGAGCCGACCATGTTGTCGGTGAGGATCGTGGCATATTGTTTGTCGGCGGTGCAGGTGGTGATGATCTGGGCGCCTTGCATCGCGTCTTCGCGGGTGTCGGCCACGGTGACCGAGAGCCCCATGCCCGAGAGGTTGCGCGCCGCCTTGGCGCTGGCGGCGGGGTCGATGTCATAGAGACGGATGTTTTTGACGCCGCAGATGGCCTTCATCGCGAGGCTCTGGAACTCCGACTGCGCGCCCGCGCCGATCATCGCCATCGTGTCGGCGCCCTTGGGGGCGAGGTGACGGGCGACCATGGCCGAGGTGGCGGCGGTGCGCAGCGCGGTCAGAACCGTCATTTCCGACAGAAGCACCGGGTAGCCGGTGCCGACATCGGCCAGCAGGCCAAAGGCGGTCACGGTCTGCAGCCCGTCGCGGGTGTTCTTGGGGTGGCCGTTCACATATTTGAACCCGTAGACCTCGCCATCGGAGGTGGGCATCAGCTCGATCACGCCTTCGGCGGAATGGGACGCGATGCGCGGGGTCTTGTCAAAGAGCTCCCAGCGTTTGAAATCGGCCTCGATATAATCGGCGAGCCCGGTCAGCATCTCTTCGATGCCGATATGGTGGACGAGCTTCATCATATTGTCGACCGAGACGAAGGGCACCAGCGCCTTGTCGGAGGGGGAGAGATTGGTCATGCGACTTGTCCTTTTGAACGGGTGCGGGGCGCGAGGTGGACCCCGGCGAGCATGCAGCGCACCGAGCCGCCCGCGCGTTCCAGCGTGGGGATGGAGAGGGGAAGAAGGCCGGTGGCGACCTCGATCCGGGAGAGCTGATCCGGGGTGAGCGCGGCGCGCGCCGTCTCGGACAGGGCGAGCACCGGGCCCGTGGGGGTCGACAGCTCGATCGCATTGCCGGCAAAGGCGCGGATCTGGGCCTCGGAGAGGGAGATCACATCGCGACCGGGTTCGGCCAGCCGGTCGAGGATTTCGGCGCGGCGGGCGGCATCGGGGATCATGCCATCGCCGATGAGCGCGATCCCGGTGCCCACCGCCATCAGCACATTGGTGTGATAGACCGGCGTGCCGCTCGCGTCGCGCGCGTCAAAGACGATGGGTTCATAACCGAGCCGCGTGCAGACCCGTTCCAGAAGGATCGGATCGGCGCGGTGCGAGCGCGCGACATAGGCCACGCGGCTGATATGGTCGATGACCATCGCGCCGGTGCCCTCGAGAAAGAGCCCATCGGGTTCGAGCCCGGAGAAATCCGCCACTTCCTGCACCCGGTAGCGGGCCTTGAGCAGTTCGATCACGTCCCAGCGGCGCTCGGCCCGGCGGTTTTCGGCATACATCGGGTAGAGCGCCACATAGCCGCCCGAATGGGTCGAGAACCAATTGTTCGGAAAGACCGCATCCGGGGTGTCGGCGCCGCTGTCCTGGAACTCATGCACGGTGATGCCCGCCGCGCGCAGCCGGGTGACGGCGGCGTCGAATTCCGACTGGGCGCGGGCGGCGGTATCCTCGTCCGAGAGGTCCGAGGCGGTCTGAAACACGTTGTCGCCCGCGGTTTGCGGGTTGGGACGGAAACGGTCGGGGCGGATCATCACCACCGCCGAGGGGGCTTGGACGCTCATGATCCGGCTCAGGTAAAGGCGCGGGTCGGGCGGTCGAAGACCCGGCGGCCCAGCGCGGAGGCGGCGAGATCGACCATCACCTGGGCGGTGCGGCCGCGTTCGTCGAGAAACGGGTTCAGCTCGACCAGATCGAGCGAGGTCATGAGGCCGCTGTCGCAGATCATCTCCATCGCCAGATGCGCCTCGCGCATGGTGGCGCCGCCCGGCACGGTGGTGCCGACGGCAGGCGCGAAGGAGGGATCGAGGAAATCCACGTCGAGCGAGACATGCAGCGCGCCGCCTTGCGCCTCGACATGGGCAAGGAAATCCTTGAGCGGGCGGGCGATGCCGCGCTCGTCAATGGCGCGCATGTCGATATAGCGGATGTCGGAGCCTTGCAGCGCGTCGCGTTCGGCCGCGTCGACGGAGCGCAGGCCGAGGATGCAGATATTGTCCTGCGGCACCGGGTTGCGGACCTCTGGGAAACCGGCAAAGCCTTCGCGCCCGGTGACATAGCCCAGGGGCGTGCCGTGGAGATTGCCTGAGCCCGAGCTCTGCGGCGTGTGGAAATCGCTATGGGCGTCGAGCCAGAGGACGAATTGCGGACGGCCCTCGGCGGCGGCGTGGTTGGCGACGCCTGCGACAGAGCCGAGCGACAGGGCGTGATCGCCGCCGAGGAAAATCGGCAGCCCATCGGCCATCGCGGTTTCAGCCGCCTCGATGAGCGTCGCGGTCCAGCCGGCGACCTCTTCGGCGAGATGGGTCTGGGGCGGCAGCCCGTCGATGGGCGCGGTGGCGCGCGGGGTGAGATTGCCACGGTCGGTGACGCTATGGCCGAGATCGGTGAGCGCGCGGGTGATATTGGCGACGCGGTAGGCGTCGGGCCCCATGAGACAGCCCCGGCGGCGTTTGCCGCAATCCACCGGTGCGCCGATCAAGATGCAATTGGTCACAGCGAGAAATCCCCTCAGATGTCGTGATTGATCTGAGATTTACGCACAATTGGGTTGAAGTGAACTGGCTATTTTGCACGAATGGGAAGGCATTTGAACGAATCGTCAGTTGGAGCGTGCGAAATGGATGAAGTTGATCGCAGGTTGATCTCTGCCTTGCGGCACAATGCAAGGGCGTCGCTGTCGGATCTGGCGATCGAGCTTGGCGTCTCGCGCACCACGGTGCGGTCGCGGATCGAGCGGCTCGAGCGGTCGGGCGAGATCGTCGGCTTTAGCGTGGTGGTCAAGGGCGACGCGGCGCAAGACCCGGTGCGCGGGCTAATGATGCTCGCCATCGAGGGGCGCGGCATGGACCGGATCTTGCGGCAGCTCAGCGGGCTCAGCGCGGTGCGCAACCTGCACACGACCAACGGCCGCTGGGACGTGATTGCCGAGCTGGGGACGCGGACGCTCGAAGAGCTCGATGCGATCCTGGCGCAGATCCGGCGGTTCGAGGGGGTGGCCCATTCGGAGACGAGCCTGCTTTTGTCGACGCGGAAATCGGGATCGTGACTTAGCTGCGGCGGTAGGCGAGGAGCCAGAGCGCCGCGAGGCCGAGCGAGAGAATGCCGTTCCAGCTCGCCATCGAGAGGCCGAGCAGTTCCCATGCGACATCGTCACAGCGCACGACAGGCGCGGTCATGATCTTGTCGAAGAGATCGTCGGCGCTCAGGCCAGAGGTGCCAGACGAGGTGCAGGTGGTCGGGCCTTCCCACCAGCCGCGTTCGACCCCGGTGTGATAGAGCCCGACGCCAGCGGTGGTGAGCGCGGCCGCCAGGCCCAGAAGCGGCAGCAGCCGGCCCCGGATCGCCACGGCGGCGACACCGATCAGCACGGCGAGCGCATGCGGGTAGCGCTGCCAGATGCAGAGCTTGCACGGCGGCAGCCCGCCGAGATGCTGAAACCCGAAGGCGCCGACCAGAAGCGCCAGCGAGCCGAGAGAGGCGAGACCGATCAGAACATTGCGTTGCATCAGTTTCATAGCATTTTCACCGCGTAGACGCCGCCCAGGAGCAGCAGGACAAAGAGGATGAACATGAGGCCGAGACGGCGCTCGATAAAGTCACGCACCGGCGCGCCGAATTTCCACAACAGCCCGGCCACGATAAAGAAGCGCAGGCCACGGGCGAGGATCGAGGTGGCGATGAACGTGCCGAGCGGCATCGAGGTCCAGCCCGACATGATGGTGATGACCTTGTAGGGAAAGGGCGTGATTCCTGCGGTGAGAACGGCCCAGAAGCCGAAATCGTTGAACCGCGTGGCGAACTCTTCCATCCGGTCCGCCTTGCCCAGCGCCTCGAGAATGGGCTGGCCGAGCTGATCATAGGCGAAATAGCCGATGGCATAGCCGAGAAGCCCGCCGAGCACCGAGGCGACCAGCGCCACCAAGGCGATGAGCCAGGCCCGCGACGGGCGCGCGAGGATCATCGGGATCATCAGCACATCGGGGGGAATCGGGAAGACCGAGCTTTCGATAAAGCTGACCAGTGCCAGCACCCAGAGCGCACGCGGGTGATCGGCGAGCGACATCGTCCAGTCATAGAGACGTTTGAGCATGAAACGGTCCTTTTCCCTGCTGCACGCGGTTGATCATGCAGGGCAGGGCGGGTCAAGAGCCCTGCGCGCAAACCGGCGTGATCGCGTGCAACGGGTCTGGACGAGCCGCGCGGCTTTGGGTAGAGACATCGCGTGGCCCAAGTGGCGGAATGGTAGACGCAGGGGATTCAAAATCCCCCGGCTTAACGGCCTTGTCGGTTCGAGTCCGACCTTGGGTACCACTAAATTATTGCAATCACGCACAATATTCGATTTGAGTGATTGCAGGGCTCATTCCGATTGTTACATAGCTACCTTCTCGTCGATACAGTAGCAGCGGTCCTTCGACGTTGATGCTACTGTCAAAGGAGTTCAGACGTTGGCGGGTACATCAAGAACCCCAGAGATACATAATTTTCAGATTGTCGTTGTTGGGAAGGAGTAGCGCTCTTTATGTCCCTGCCATTGGTTTTCTATTGGGCACATTTTCAAAGGTTTCGGGCGTAATACCGTCGGTGGTTAAGGACGCGTCCCGCATCAAGGCTATGACTAAGTCATAGAATTTCCTAGCTTCGAAGTTGTTGCCTAATTCATTGTAAAGCTCAAGGCACTCGCTGTTGTGTGAAAAGAGAACAGGAATTCGAGACAGCGCAGAGTTGAATTTCGCTGTTGGCAATACATGATTACCTTTGTCGACAAGTACGAATCGATAGGCTACCAAATCTCCGATGACAGCTTTCTTCTCGGATCTAATCTGTTCGAGCCTTAGGGCCTCGTTTTGGATCTTAATGTGTCGATTCTGGTTGAATACGACGACCAATGCACCAAGTATTGCAGCTGCAATGGCGAATAGTCCTGCAATGATAACTTGAGCCGCAGAGCTGGTATTCACTTCACCTAGAAGGCTTCCGGTTTTTTGAAGAACTTCACCGAGCAATTTTCCTTACCTCCACCTATGAGTGTAATGTTGAAATAGATAAGTATCTGCGTTTCACGTTGAGTTGTATTGTGATCTGCGAGTAGTTACCAGATTTTAGGCTGGCCAGCGTGTTGCCCGGGTTCCTTGCAGGGGCTGATTTTATCGGGTTTCTAAAGAGCGTTCTCCCCCGGCTTAACGGCCTTGTCGGTTCGAGTCCGACCTTGGGTACCACTAACCTTCCGAAGACTGTGATGCGGTTTGAAACCTGGCCGGGAAGAGGCCGCGGGGATTGCGCCGTTTTGGCGGTGACTTGTGCGCCCATGTGGGGGTGCGACGGGGGTGTGATCCGGCCTGTTCGGCGGGGATGACGTTGCGACAGTTAACCGACTCGCGCTTGGCCGCGACCGGCCGTTGAATCGAATCACTGGCACGTTTCCAAAAAGTAATCAAAACCGGAGATGCCTCGGGATTGATCCCGATCCGCAAACCGAAGCCCTGCCTTTATTTGTCCACAATTGAAAATCGGGGCAGGCGACAGTTGTTTCCAAATCGTTAACAATGCCTCTGACCTGCGCGGGGGGTTTTGGGCCGGACAAACGGCGACAATCTTCATGTTTTGTTGGAGCTTCACGCGGTAAGTGATTGCCTCTCAATCGGAAACAGTGGGCGAAAATCGGCCCGGTGTTCGCCGGATAATGTCGGGATTTCGGTTCGAAATGGACTTTGTTCAGACACTTTTCGGACAATTTTCGCTTTGTTCGCACCCCCCGCTCTCCTAAAACAGGATTGCCCAACTGGGGGGCGATGTTTGCTGGTCACGGGGGCGACCGCACGGTGTTGCGTCATGTTTGATGCGGAGGTCGTGTGCTCGCTGGATCCATTGTTTCGGGTCGGTAGGACACGATTTGGTTAACGCGTTTTGCGCGCCGGTTTGGCGCGTGGTTTTATAGGTATTTCTCCCCTCACTCAGGTCGCAAGGCGTGTGCAGGTCGCTCTTTGGCGGATGTCACCGGTGGCGCGAATTTTGAACGCGGGAACGCGATTGGGTCGCCTGGCCCGAATGAGGAGAATGCAATGGCTATTGATAGAACCGATTTGGGCGCGGGTGTTGTCGAAGGCGACGCGCTGGACAATGAAATCAACGCAACCACCCCGGCGGATGCCGAAGGCGACCGGATCGACGGCGGCGACGCGAGCCTCGCCGGTGAAAGCGGCGACGACGATATCGTGAACGCGGGCGACGGCAATGACACGGTCTCGGCCGGTGCGGGCGATGACGAGGTCTTTGGCGGGGCGGGCGACGACGAGATCGACGGCGGCGCGGGCAATGATCTGCTGCTCGGTGATCGGGATATCAATGACAATATCGAGGCGCGCGGCGCCTTCCGCTGGGATCAGGCGCCGGACCCGGATGGCGATGACGGCACCGCGGGGATCGACACGCAAGACGATCTCAACGGTCACACCCAGAGCGTGGGCAATGTCGATGTGACCTTCACCGCCCATAACAGCGGCAGCAATGACACGGTGTTCCGTGGCGATTACGTCGATTTCGACGGGGTCGATGCGGGCGCGGGCGACGTGAACCCGAACAGCTCGCTCGACAACGTGCTGGGCGGCGCGGGCAACAGTTCGACCTACAAGTTCGACTTCTCCGACTCGGTCGAGAATGTTTCCTTCCGGATCAATGACATCGACGGCGATGGTATTGTGAAAATCACGGCTTTCGACGCCGATGGCAATCCGATCGTGGTGAACCTCAGCGGCGGGTCGAACCTGACCATGCTGGACACGGATTCGGTGGCCGGTGTGGACACGGCCGACAGCAATGGCGGCTATGGCGACGACAGCGCGGCGGAATATTCGGTGCTCGTCGATATCCCCGGCCCGGTGTCGAAGATCGTGGTGGAGCACAGCCAGGATGGCAACGCCACCTCGGGCATCCGCATGTCGGACATCTATTTCGACCAGGAGCCGGTGATTGCCGAGGGTGATGACACGCTCAGCGGTGGCGAGGGCGATGACACGCTGCTCGGCGAGGGCGGCAATGACGTGCTCACCGGGGGCGAAGGCGCCGATGTGATCGACGGCGGCGATGGCGCCGACACGATCATGGGCGGCAGTGACGGCGACGTGGTCGATGGCGGCTCGGGCGGTGATGACAATGACACGCTCGACCTGCGCGGTCTCGGCCCGGTGGAAATCGTCAACGAGACCACGGATGCCGATGGCAATTCGACCAGCGGCACGGTCAATTTCCTCGACGGCGATGGCAATGTGACCGGCAGCATGGAGTTTGCCGAGATCGAAACCATTCTCACCGATCCGGCGGCCCCGGATGGGATCGTGTCGGGCACGGCGGGCGACGATGTCATCGACACCGGCTATACCGGCGATCCCGATGGCGACATGATCGACAATGAAGACGCGATCATCGCGGGCGAAGCCCCGAATGACGACATCGTGCGCGCCGGCGACGGCAACGACCATGTGCTCGCCGGTCTGGGCGATGACGATGTCGAAGGCGGCGCGGGCAATGACACGCTCGACGGTGGTGTCGGCGACGATTCCCTCGACGGTGGCACGGGCAATGACTCGCTTCTGGGCGGGGCAGGCAATGACACGCTGATCGGTGGCGATGGTCGTGACACGGCCCTTGGCGGTGACGGCGATGACGTGATCGACACCGGGTCGGATTTCACCACCCGTCCCTTCCCGCTGCCCGATGACGGCTATAACGATCCCTTTGATGTGCCGGCGGATACCGACACCGAAGACGACCGCGATTATGTCGATGGCGGCGCGGGCAATGACACGATCAGCACCGGCGACGACCGCGACACGATCCTTGGCGGTGCCGGCAATGACGTGATCGACGGCGGTCTCGACGATGACGATATCAATGGCGGCGACGGCGATGATTACATCATCGCGGGCGAAGGCAGCGATACCGTCCTTGGCGGTGCTGGCAATGACACGATCTATGGCGGCGTGAACAACGAGGCGGCCAATGTGCCGGACGATCGCGATCCCGAACTCGACAATGGCGACGATTATATCGACGGCGGCGCGGGCGATGACCTGATCTTTGGCGAGGATGACAATGACACCATCCTCGGCGGTGAGGGCAATGACACGATCGACGGCGGCATCGACGATGATTTCATCCGCGGTCAGGATGGCGATGACAGCATCCTTGGCGGTCATGGCAATGACTCGCTGCGTGGCGGCAATGGCGATGACACGATCCTTGGCGGTGACGGCAATGACGTGATCGAAGGCCGGGCCGACAATGACCTGATCATCGGCGGGGCCGGGGCCGACACCATGTCGGGCGACACCGGGCGCGACACCTTCATCATCGGGTCGGCCGAAGATGGCTATGGCGACATTGCCGATGGTGGCGCGGGCGGCGACGATTACGACACGCTCGACCTGTCGGCCATTGGCCGGGACAATTTCGAAGTGGTGAACGAGACCGTCGATGCCGATGGCAACTCGACCAGCGGCACGGTCAACTTCCTCGACACCGATGGCAATGTCACCGGCTCGATGGAATTTGCAGAGATCGAGAAGATCATTCCCTGCTTTACCCCGGGCACGATGATTGCGACGCCGAAAGGCGAGCGCAAGGTCGAAGACCTCGAGGTTGGCGACAAGGTGATCACCCGCGACAATGGTCTGCAGGAGATCCGCTGGATCGGCCGTCGCGATCTGGAAGGGCGTGAGCTCTTGCAAGCGCCGCAGCTCAAGCCGGTTCTGATCCGGGCCGGGGCGCTCGGCCGGGGTCTGCCGGAGACCGATCTTCTGGTCAGCCCGAACCACCGGGTTCTCATCAACAATGAGAAATCGGCGCTCTATTTCGACGAGCGTGAAGTTCTGGTCGCGGCCAAGCACCTGACCTCGCTGGATGGTGTGGATCATGTGGACACGGATGAGGTGAGCTACATTCACTTCATGTTCGATCAGCACGAAGTGGTGCTGTCGAACGGGTCCTGGACCGAGAGCTTCCAGCCGGGTGAGCAGACGCTGGGCGATATGGACACGGCACAGCGCGAAGAGATCTACACGCTCTTCCCGGAACTGCGTCAGGCCGAGGGCATCAACGCCTATCAATCGGCGCGCCGGTCGCTCAAGAAGCACGAAGCCCGTCTTTTGACACAATAAGCTATGCAGCCGGACCGGTCCGCACCCCGCGGACCGGTTCACGGAATCGGTTGCGGGGGCTCAAAATCGGTTTCGAGGAAACAATCCCGGCAAATTGCCGGGATTGTTTTGTTTATTTGCGTCAATTTGGTCAAAAAACAAAGAAAATGCGGTGAGACTGTGGCGTTTCCCTTAGGCGGAACGCGAAGGGGGCTGTATATTGATCCGGTGATGAGTTTTATCCGGTGATTGTCAGTGTTTCCCTCACCGGATGTTTTTTGGAGTATGAGTGATGGCGGATATTCCCGGCACCAGTGGGCAAGACACCCTTATCGGAACGAATGACGCGGATCAGATCACTGGCGGTGCCGGTGACGACGCGATTTCGGGCGAAGGGGGCAACGACAGTATTCTCGGGCAAGGCGGCAATGACACGCTCTTTGGCGATCAGGGGCAGGGTGCGGCCTTTGGCACAGATGCCGCGCCGCTGACGCTGTTCCGGTCCAACCTCGTTTCCGACAGTTCCTCGGGCAACAACAACGCCAAGGTCGGCGATGTTGCGATTTATAAGAACGTCACGACGCTGGCGGATGGCACGTCGGTCTCGGCGCGTATCACCTTGGTCGGTGTCAGCAACACCAACCTCGCGGTGGATTTGAGCGGCGGCACAGGGTTCGAGCTGTTGCTCAACGGGACCCACAACGCGAGCATGGTGGGTGAAACGGCCAGTTTCCGGATGGAGTTTTTCAATCCGGCCACGGGCGAGCCGGTGTCGATCAACACCACGGCCACGGTGAACGACCTCGACCGAAACGGCACCAATGACCAAGAATCGGTCACCTACGACGTCTCGCAAGTGTCGGCCTTTGCGACCTCGCCGGATACCTCGCTCAGCGTGTCTTCGATCGATGGCAAATTGCGCGCCGCAGGGACGGAGACCAACGATCCGAACGATCAGGATGCGTGGTTCTCGGTTCTTCTCGAAAACCAGAGCTCGCTTGATTTCACGCTCGAGACGCGGAGCGGCCAGTCCGGCTTTACCTTCAGCGGCGACCTGATCGACGACGCGATCATCACGGAGACCAGCACGGGCGATGACACCATTGACGGTGGCGATGGTCACGACCTGATCTTTGGTCAGGCTGGCGATGACTGTCTGATCGGCGGCGCGGGCGACGACACGATCTTTGGCGACGAAGCCGAAAGCGGCGGCGCCGGGCAGGATGCCTCGGCGCTGTTCCTGTCGCGGAACAATGTCGTCTCGGACACCTCCAGCAACAACCTGGCCAAGCTTGGCGATCAGGCGGTCTATAAGGACATCGCGACCCTCGCAGATGGCACGTCGGTGTCAGGCCGTCTCATCCTTGTGGCGGTAAGCAACAGCGATCTCGATGTCGATATAACCGGTTCGACCGCCGGGGCCGAAATCCGCCTCAACGGGTCGGAGGATGCGGCGATGCGCGGCGAGACCGCGTCGTTCCGGCTCGAGTTCTTCAACCCGACCACGGGCGAGCCGGTGATTTTGAACTCGACCGCCACGTTCAATGACATCGACAATTTCAACAACAGCAGCACCAACCAGGAATCGGTCAGGATCGATTCCAATAGTTTCAAATCCTATGCGGTGGCGTCGAACAGCTCGCTCAGCCTCACAACCAACGGGAGTTCGGTGACCGCTGGCGGCACCCAGACCAATTCGCCGGATGATCAGGACGCCTGGTTCTCGGCCGAGTTCGAAAACCGCGCCTTCATCGAGTTCACCCTCGGCACGCGGTCCGTCAACTCGGGCTTTACCCTGAGCGGCGATTTGATCGACGACGCCACTGAGACGGCGTTTGAAGGCGGTGACGACAAGATCGACGGCGGCGATGGCAATGACTTTCTCGCCGGGCAGGGCGGCAATGACAGCATCACCGGCGGCGCGGGCAATGACACGATCCAGGGCGGCACCGGCAGCGACACGATCACCGGCGGCGCGGGCGACGACCTTATGGAAGGCGGCGACGGGTCGGACCTGTTCCATCTGTCGGTCGCCGGCAATGACACGGTCGTCGGCGGCGAGGATGCCGATGGCAGCGATATTGACGTGCTGCGCATCGACAGATGGAACAAGGCCATCTTCCACACCGGTCCGGAATCCGGGCGGGTCGAATTTTACGACGACCTTGGCGGTCTCACCCATACGCTCCACTTCTCGGAAATCGAGCGGGTCATCTGTTTCACCCCCGGCACGCTGATCGCGACGCCTGAGGGCTGTCGGCCGGTCGAGGATCTGCGCCCCGGCGATCGGGTGATGACGCGCGACAATGGCATCCGCGAGCTGTGCTGGACCGGGCGCAAGGATCTGACGCCCGCCATGCTCGACGCCAACACGCAGCTTCGCCCGGTGCGCATCCGCAAGGATTCGCTTGGGCCGGGCCTGCCGGAGCAGGATATGCTGGTGAGCCCCAATCACCGGATGCTTCTGGTCAGTGGCATGGCCGAGATCATGTTCGGCGAGCGCGAGGTTCTGGTGCCGGCCAAGCATATGACCCGGATCCCTGGGGTGGATCGCGTCGGGCGGGCCGAAGGTGTGAGCTATGTCCATGTGATGTGCGAGCAGCATGAGGTGATCCTCGCCAATGGCACCTGGAGCGAGAGCTTTCAGCCCGGCGACGAGGCGATGCGCGCGGTGGAAGAGGCGCAGCGCGACGAGCTCTATGCGCTTTTCCCCGAGCTGGAGCAGGCCGAGGGTCGGGCCCGCTATCTGTCGGCGCGGATGACGCTGCGCTCGCATGAGGCGCAGGCCCTGACCAGTCACGCCTGATCGGGGTTCTCGGCGCGCCAGTTGTTCCAGTCGGCGGGCGTGTCGAGATCGATCAGGGCACGGCGACCGGGGAGGGCGACGAGACGGGCAGGGTCCTGTTCGAGCAGAGGTCTCGCGCCCCTATCCCCGGTCAGCCGAGTGACTTTCTCGCGTAGCCGCGCGGGCAGCACCACCGGATGTCCCGGCGTGCCATCGGCATCGCTGGCGCGGATCACCTGATCCGGGGTTTCGTCATGGGCGGCGATGAGCCGGGCGATGTCCTCGGTCTCGATCTCTGGCATGTCGGGCAGCAGCACCAGTAGCGCGTGGGATGCAGGCGCCGCCTTTGCCCCATGACGCAGCGAGGCGGACATGCCGTCGGCGGCATCGGGGAGGATATGCTGTTTGCAATCGAGCCCGAGCAGCGCCACGGCGCGATCCGGCCGGTCCGGGGGCAGGGTGACCAGCACCTCGTATCCGGTGGCCAGCGCCCGCAGCACCTGACGGCGCAAGAGGGCCACGCCGCCGATTGTCTCCAGCAGCTTGTCGCGCGGCGCCATGCGGGACGAGGCCCCGGCGGCGGGGATGAGAATGGTCACCATCCCCGCAGCTTTGCCACAGTGGCGCGTCAGGGCAAGCCCTAGCCGCGCATCCGGGCGCCATCGGCATCAAAGAGCGGCGTGGTGATGAGCCGGGCCGGGCACATCTTGCCCAGGATCTCGATCTCGACCGCGAGCCCCTCTTCGGCGCGATTGGCGGGGATCAGCGCCAGCGCGATGGATTTGCCCGCATGGTGCGAATAGCCGCCCGAGGTGCAGAACCCCTGCACGCTGCCGTCGATCCAGACCGGCTCGTAGCCGTTGGCGTCGGCATCCTCGGCCTCGACCTCGAAAGCCACGAGCGCACGCTCGGCCCCGGCATCGCGTTCAGCCAGCGCCGCGTCGCGGCCGATGAAGGCCTCGGGCTTTTGCCATTGGATAAAGCGGTCCATGCCGGTTTCGCCGGGGGTGTAATCGGGCGAAAACTCACTGAGCCAGGAGCCGAAGAATTTGTCCAGCCGCAGCGACATCATCGCCCGCATCCCGAAGGGGCGCATGCCATGCGGCTGGCCAGCCTGCCAGAGCGTGTCCCAAAGCGCCCGCTGCGCCATCGGATCGCAGTAGATTTCATAGCCGAGATCGCCGGTATAGCTCACCCGTTGCACGAGGCAATCGACCATGCCGATCGTCGCGTGACGCAGATCCATGAAGCGCATGTCGCCGAGGCTGTCGCGGCTCACCGCCATCAGCACATCGCGGGCCTTGGGGCCGGCGATCTGGAACCCGTTGAGCCGGTCAGAGATGTTTTCGACGGTGACGCCCTCGGCCTCATGCCGCTGGAACCAGCGCATATGGACGGCCTGCGCCCCATAGGAGGCGGTGAGCTGAAACGCCTCGTCGGAGAGGCAGGAGACGGTGAAATCGCCAATCAGCCGCCCGGCGGGCGACAGCATCGGCGTGAGCGAGAGCCGCCCCGGTTTCGGGATGCGCCCCGCCATGATCCGGTTGAGCCAGTCACGCGCCCCGGCGCCGGTCACCAGATATTTGCCGAAGTTATGCACCTCGTTGATGCCCACCGCCTCGCGCACGGCGCGGACCTCGCGCGCGGTGGCGTCAAAGGCGTTGGAGCGGCGGAAGGAGGGGGTTTCATAGCGCGGCTCGTCGCCTTGGGCGAAGTAATTGACCACTTCGAGGCCGAATTGCTGCCCCCAGACCGCGCCCATGCCGTCGAACACGTCATACATCGGCGTCTGGCGGAAGGGCCGCGCGGCGGGCAGTTCTTCGTTTGGATAGGAGACGGAGAAGCGTTTTTGGTAGTTCTCGATCACCTTGGGACGGGTGTAGCCCGGGGTGATCCAATCGCCAAAGCGCGCCACGTCCATCGCCGTCACATCGCGTTCGCATTCGCCCTCGATCATCCATTGCGCCAGCATGAGGCCGACGCCGCCGCCTTGGCTGAACCCGGCCATGACGCCGCAGGCCGACCAGTAGTTGCGCATCCCCGGCACCGGACCGACCAGCGGGTTGCCATCGGGGGCAAAGGTGAAGGGGCCGTGGATCACCGTCTTGACCCCGGCGGTTTCCAGCACGGGAAAACGCTTGTAGGCAAAGGCGATGCTGTCCTCGATCTTGTCGAGATCGTCGGGCAAAAGCTCATGCCCGAAATCCCATGGCGTGCCGTCGACGGCCCAGGGTTTGCAGGGCTGTTCATAGAAACCGATGCAGAGACCGCGGCCCTCCTGGCGCAGATAGCTTTCGCCGGCCGGGTCCATCACATGCGGGTGTTCGCTCTCGCGCTCATAGATATCGGCGATCTCGTCGGTGACGATATATTGGTGCTCCATCGGGTGCAGCGGCAGGTAGACCCCGGCCATCGCCCCCACTTCGCGCGCCCAGAGACCGCCCGCGTTGACGATATGTTCGGCGTGGATCGTGCCCTTTTCGGTGACCACGTCCCAGGTGCCATCGGGGCGCTGATTGGTCTCAATCACCTTGCAATGGGTTTCGATCGTGGCGCCGCCCATCCGCGCCGCCTTGGCATAGGCATGGGTGGTGCCGGAGGGGTCGAGATGCCCGTCAAGCGGATCATAGAGCGCGCCGATGATGCCGTCGGTATTGGTGATGGGGGCGATCTTGCGGATCTCTTCAGGGCCGACGATTTCAGTCTCGAGCCCCATGTAGCGATGCTTGGCCCGTTCCGCGAGGAGCATGTCGAACCGGTCGCGATTGTCGGCGAGCGTCACGCCGCCCACATGGTGCAGGCCACAGGACATGCCGGTGATCTCTTCGAGCTCTTTATAGAGCCGGATCGTATAGCCCTGCAGGGCGGCCATGTTGGTGTCGCCATTGAGCGTGTGAAACCCGCCCGCGGCGTGCCATGTGCTGCCCGAGGTGAGCTCGGACCGCTCGATCAGCATCACATCCGACCAGCCGAGTTTCGTCAGGTGATAGAGAACGGAACATCCGACGACACCGCCGCCAATGACGGCAACCCGCGTGGTGGTTTTCATGGCAAGACTCCTGTGATGCTTTGCCGCCAACCTGCCGAGAACCACGGGCGATGACCGCTTGAATGCGACAGGGTTGGTCGCAAATGGCCGCTGACTGAAAAAGTGAGTGAAAAGCGGTGAGGGCGGTGGAAAGGGCGCGAAAAGGGATTCGGGCGTTGTGCCGCTTTGGTTCAGGGATTGGTTTAGATTGGGGCGCAATCCGACGGCTGGACTGATCCAAAACCAGACCGAATTGCGAAAAATGGCCCGAGCCGGCGCGGCGATGTTTCTTTGCGCTTTGGAATTGTCGGCCTGCGACGCAGCATGGCGAAAAACGGCAATAGCGCCGGGGTGAAATACGCAATCTGCGCCCAGAATGGACCAGTGAGGACACACCATGAAGACCCATGCAAAAGCAGTAGTGATCGGCGGCGGCGTCATCGGCTGCTCGATCCTGTATCACCTGACCAAGCTTGGCTGGACGGATGTGATGCTGCTCGAGCGCGATGAGCTCACATCCGGGTCGACCTGGCATGCGGCGGCCAATATCCACGGGCTGCATGACAGTGCCAACATCAGCCGCCTGCAGCATTACACGATGACCCTCTACAATGAGCTCGAGGCCGAAACCGGCCAGAGCTGTGGCGTGTTTCAGCCCGGCTCGCTCTATCTCGCGCAGACCGAGGCCCGCGAACATCAGCTGCGCCTGCAGGCCGCCAAGGCCAAGCTCTATGGCATGAATTTCCACGAGGTGAGCCGCGACGAGGCCGAACGGCTGCACCCGCTGGTCAATTTCGACGGCATCCGCTGCATCATGTGGGAACCCGATGGCGGCAATGTCGATCCCTCGGGCGTGACCAATGCCTATGCGGTGGGCGCACGGCAACGCGGCGCGGAAATCCATCGCTTTACCCCGGTGACCGGCACCGACCAACAGCCCGACGGCAGCTGGATCGTGCGCACGCCCAAGGGCGACATCCACACCGAATGGGTGATCAACGCCGCAGGTCTCTGGGGCCGCGAAGTGGCCGCGCTGGCCGGGATCGAAGTGCCGCTGCAACCGACCGAGCATCAGTATTTCGTCACCGAAACCATCGCCGAGATCGACGCGATGGACCGCCGTCTGCCTTCTGTGGCGGACCGCGATGGCGAATATTACCTGCGTCAGGAGGGCAAGGGCCTGCTGATCGGCGCCTATGAGAAAGACATGCGTTTCTGGGCCGAAAACGGCACGCCGCTCGATTTCGCCCATGATCTCTTTGCCGATGATCTCGACCGGATCATGGAAAACGTGATGCGCGCCATGGATCGGGTGCCGGTGGCGGCCGAAGCGGGCGTCAAACGGGTGATCAACGGCCCGATGATCTGGTCGCCTGACAGCAACGTGATCCTCGGCCCGGTGCCGGAGCTCAAGAATTACTTCATGTGCGGCGGCATCATCCCCGGCTTTAGCCAATCGGCGGGCATGGGGCTCATGTGTGCGCAATGGATGATCGAAGGCGAGATGAAATACGACATGTTCCCCTGGGACGTGGCGCGGTTCGGTCTCTGGGCCAATGACCGCAAATTCGTCAAGGCCAAGGTCGAGGATGTCTATTCGCACCGGTTCGCCATCCATTACCCGAACGAAGAACGGGCCGCGGGCCGTCCGCTGCGCACCCGTCCGGCCTATGAGATGCAAAAAGACATGGGCGCGGTCTTTGGCCTCAACTATGGCTGGGAGCATCCGCAATGGTTCGCGGGCGAAAAAGGCGCGAAAGACACCAATGGCTTCACCCGTCAGAACTGGTGGGAGCCGGTGGGCGAGGAATGCCGGATGCTGCGTGAACGCGCCGGCATCATCGATATTTCCAACTTTGCCAAATACCGCTGCAAAGGGCCGGGGGCCGAGGATTGGCTCAACAGCGTCTTTGCCAACAAGATGCCGAAATCCGTGGGCCGCTCCTGCCTGACACCGCTCATCTCGGTGCGCGGCGGCATCGCCGGCGACGCCACGGTGACGCGCACCGCCGAGGACGAGTTCTGGATCGTGTCGTCGGGCATGGCGGAACGCTATCACAAGCGGTTCTTCGACATGGTGCCACTGCCCGAGGGCACGACCTTCGAGAGCCACACCGAGGCGATGTGCGGCTTTAACGTGGCCGGGCCGAAATCGCGCGACATGCTGCAGCGGCTCACGAATGCCTCGCTCGCGACCGAGGATTTCCCCTTCATGCGCTCGAAAGTGATCGAGCTGGGCGGCGTCGAATGCCTTGCCCTCCGGGTGAGCTTTACCGGCGATCTGGGTTGGGAGCTGCACTGCAAGACCGAGGATCAGGCGAAACTCTATGCCGCGCTTCTCGAGGCGGGCAAAGAGTTCGGAGCCGGGCCGGTGGGCGCGCGGGCGCTGATGTCGATGCGGGTGGAAAAGGGCTATGGCTCCTGGAGCCGCGAATACAGCCCCGAATATTACCCGCACGAAGTGGGCCTCGCGGCGCTGTGCAAGATGGACAAGGACTTCCTGCACAAGGCCGCCGCTGAGAAAGCTCTGGCCGAGCCCGAGCGCGAACAGCTGGTCTTGATCCATGTCGACGAGGCAGCAGTGACCGCATCGAATGCCGACGCCACCGGCGGCGAGCCGATCTTCCGCGATGGCAAGGGGATCGGGCGCGTGACCTCGGGCACCTATGGCTATTCCGTGGGGATGAGCCTCGCGCTTGGCTATGTCAAAGCGGGCACAGCCGCCCCGGGCGATGCCGTCGATGTGATGATCCTCGGACAGCCGCACAAGGCCGTGATCCTGCACGAGCCGCCCTTTGATCCCGAGGGCAAGCGGCTCAGGGCCTGACGACCGGCCCGCATCAAGGCGCGCGCTCCTCTCCCGGCGCGCGCCTCTTTTTACGAGGCTCTACAGGCTCTCTGTAGGGCCTCTTCTTTGGCCTCTTTCTGGTTCAAAATACCCAAATCCACCGGCGCCACAGGGCGCGGCCCTAGCCGAGCTTGCGGATCTTCAGCCGGGTCAGGCGATTGTCCTGCCGTTCTAGCACTTCGAAGCGGAAACCGTGGAAGATGAACACCTGCTTTTCCTTGGGGATCATCTGCGCCTCGTGGATGACGAGACCGGCCACGGTATTGGCGGCATCATCGGGCAGCGACCAGTCGGTCGCGCGGTTGAGGTCGCGGATGGTCATGGCGCCTTCGACGATGAGCGAATTGTCCTCGCTGCGCAGGATCATCTCATCCTCTTCCTTGTCGAACTCGTCGGTGATCTCGCCGACGATCTCTTCGAGAATGTCCTCGAGCGTGATCAGCCCCTGCAGCGTGCCATATTCATCCACCACCAGCGCGAAATGGCTGCGCATCCGCAGGAATTGCCGCATCTGATCGTCGAGCGTGGTGGTTTCGGGGACGAAATAGGGCTCTTTGGCCACATCGGTGATCTCGAACCCGGCGAGCGCCTCATCCATGGCACCGCCGTTCTGCGCCTGTTTGTACATGGCGCGCAGCAGGTCCTTGGCGTGGACGACGCCGACGATATTGTCGGGATCTTCGCGGTAGATCGGCAGGCGGGTGTGGCTGCTCTTGAGACATTGTTCAAGAATGGCCTGCGGGTTGGCATCGGCGTTGATCATCTCGATCTGGCTGCGGTGGAGCATGATTTCCTCGACCGCGCGGTCGCCAAGATCGAGCGCGCCGAGGATGCGGTCGCGGTCTTCTTTCTCGACCACGCCTTCGGAATGGCCGAGATAGAGCGCGCCGGCGATCTCTTCGCGCACCGCGAGGATATGGCTGTCGGGGTCGGTCTGCACGCCAAAGAGCCGCAGCACCGCGCGCACGAAGAACCGCACCGCCGTCACCACCGGCGAAAACACCCGGATCACGATGGTGATGGCGGGGGCGGCGCGGCTGGCGGCGGCTTCGGCATTGGTGATCGCATAGGTCTTGGGCAGCACCTCGGCAAAGACCAGCACCAAGAGCGTCATCACCAGCGTCGCCAGCGCCACGCCGCTTTCGCCGAAGAGCCGGGTAAAGAGCGCGGTGGCGAGCGAGGTGGCGAGAATGTTCACCAGGTTGTTGCCGAGCAGCACCGAGCCGATCAGCCGCTCATTGTCTTCCGTGATCTCGAGCGCGCGTTGGGATCCGCTGTCGCCTTTCTCGGCGCGGGTTTTAAGCTTGCCGCGCGAGGCGGCGGTGAGCGCGGTTTCACTTCCCGAGAAGAACCCGGAAAGCACCAAAAGCGCGAGGATGGCGGCGGCGGTCAGCCAGAAGGCGGTGTCGAGCGTCACGGGGCATATGTCCCTGAGTTAAAGATCAAGTGGTTGGCAGGTTTATGGGTTCTGCGGCCCCTGCGATCAAGGGGGAGGTTACGGGCAATGCCGTCAGTGATGCGCTAACCTTTGCCGCGATCGGCGGCATCGGCCAGCGGATGATGGGTCATGACCAGCGATTTGAGCCGCTCTTCAAGCACATGGGTGTAGATTTCCGTCGTTGCCACATCGGCATGGCCGAGCAGCGTCTGGATCGCCCTGAGGTCCGCGCCATTGGCCAAAAGATGCGTGGCAAAGGCATGGCGCAGCGTGTGCGGCGTCACTTTGGAGGGGCTGACGCCCGCGGCCACCGCGAGATCCTTGATCAGCAGGTAAAAGCGATGCCGGGTCAGATGCCCGTCCTTGCTGCGCGAGGGAAAGAGAAAGGGCGAGGCGGGCAGGCCCTTTTGCCGCGCGGTCTCTTCCATGGCGTCGCGGTGGGCGAGCCAGTCGCGCAACGCCACTTGCGCGGGCGGCGACAGCGGCACCATCCGTTCCTTGCCGCCCTTGCCGCGCACCATCAGCAGTTCGGGATTGCCGCGCGTGGCGGCCACGGGCAGCGAGACAAGCTCTGTCACGCGCAGCCCGGTGGCGTAGAGCAGCTCCATCAAACAGGTGTTGCGGAGCCGGTCGGCGGGGCCTCGGCCATGGCTGCGCGCGGCCTGCAAGAGCCCGTCGACCTCTGCCTCGCTCAGCGTCTTGGGCAGGCGTCCGCTGCGGCCCGGTCCCTTGATCCGCAGCGCCGGGTTGTCGCCGCGCAGCCGTTCGTCAAAGGCAAAGCGATAGAGCTGTTTCACCGCCGACAGACGCCGCGCGCGGGTCGATTGCGCAAGCCCTTGCGCGTCACAATGGACGAGATAGGCCTCGACATCGGATTGCTGCAGGGTGGCGAGAGAAAGGGATTTATTTTCAACCCATTGCGAGAAGTCGCTCAGGTCGCGCGCATAGGCCATGAGCGTGTTCTTGGCGGCCCCCATTTCGGCCGCCTGCGCGTCGAGAAAGAGCGCGATCCAGCGCTGGTCGCTCATCGCGATTGTCCCAAGATGAGCCGCTGCAGCGCCGCGCGCCGTGCCGTGTCCTCGAGCCCGACGGCGCGCAGCGTGGCGAGCGCGTCGCGGATTTCGTCGTAATCCTCAGGCCCCGACCGGTCGAGCAGGATGGCGGCGCGCAAGATGGCCTCGCCGAGCTTGCCCTCGCGCAGATGGGCCTCGTGGCGATGGGCGGCGCCGGTGCTGGCAAAGGCCTCGGCAATGCTCTGTTCGAGCTGGCTCGTGGCGAGATCACTCGTGGGCGTGCCGAGCGCGAGCGCCGCGAGGAAGCGGTCGGCCCCCTCGGGCGGCGTCTTGGCGGCGCTTTCATAGGCCGAGGAGAGAAGACGGATGCGCCAGGCGAGCTCGGCCGTCTGGCCCGTCAGATCGCGGCGAGCGAGGGACTGGCCGTAGAGCTGGGCAAAGGGCACCTGCAGCCCGACACGTCCCATATGCGCCCAGACGCTGGGCAGGGTGGCACTGATCTCTTCGGCGCTGCCATTGGTCAGGGCCGCGTCGAATTTTTGCACGGCCGAGACCCGGTCCCAGATGCCGCCCGAGGCCGCCGGGCGGCGGTCGGTATATAGACCGAGCAGGCGGTTTTCGGTGAGCGCCCCGGTGCGGGTCAGCCGTTCGGCTGCCTCGATCTCGGCCTTCCAGCCGGCGGTGTTGCGCAGATCGGCGGTGGCAAAGAGGCGCGGCAGCGACCGCGTCGGCAGCGGCGCACCTGCCGCCTCGTAAAGGCTAAAGATCAGCGGATCGGGCGAGGAGGGCGGCGCCAGCGTGGTGCTGTCATCGACCATCTCGGGATCGAGATATTGCGCCAGAAGATGCGCCTCGATCTTGCTCAGCAGGCCGAGGGGCGCGGCGCTGTCATAGAGCAGCGCGGCGGTGGACCAATCGCCCGCGCGCGCGTGGCAGAAGATCTGCGCCGCGTAGGATTTCATCAGCGCGGGGTTCTTGTTCAATGCCTCGCAGGGCTTGGCTTCGTCCCCGGTCAGGAGCGACAGGTCGAACCAGAGCGGAAAGAGCTCTGAAGTATCCGGCCCGGCGCGTTCGAGCATGGCATGGGCGGGCTCAATCGCGCCGAAACGCATCAAGGCGCGCACCCGGGTCGCCAGAAACGCGCCGTCATCGCCGCTCGGCGGTTCGGCCTCGGCCAGCAAGAGCGTGTAGTAAAGCGCCTGAACGGCGGGCATGGGTTCGGCCGTGGTGCGCTCCCAGAGCGTTTCGAGATCGGCCTCGCGGCTCGCGATCCAGAGCGACACCGGCAGTCCGGTGACATCGGGCGGCAAGAGCCCCACCGCATCGCGGCGTGTACCGCCAAGTGGCATCACGGTCACTTCGGGGAGGGTCACGCCCTGGGCCACCGGGGCCTCGGGGCTTGGCGGGACCACGGGGCGGGCGACCGGCACGCGGCTCGTTTCATTGAGCCAGCCGATGGCGGAAAGCGGTTGATCCTGAGCGGAAACCTGCCCGGTCAGGGCCATGAGCGCCACGCAGAGAGGTCTAATTGCCTTCAAGAATGATTTCCTGCCGAATCTCTTGTCGCGGCGGCGAAAAATCCGCCCCGAAGAAGGGGCCGAGATATGCATATGCAACCAGGGCGATAAACGCCAAAATCACCAGATAAAAAAGCCATTTGATAAGTCGTCCCACGATTTGCCTGCCTGCCTGTGTATGGGTTTTGACCACTTTATATATGGCCTTTTGGCTAAGATCACGTCATTGAAGGCAAAATGCAAACGATTGGCGGGGGAGTGCCGAGCGTGCCGGGCGCGGGCGAGTGGAACCTTAAAAAGACGGTGGTCATGGTGGGCATGATGGGGGCCGGGAAAACGGCCGTGGGCCGGGCCTTGGCGACGCGTCTCGGGGTGCCTTTTCTCGATTCTGATGCCGAGATCGAAGCCGCCGCCACGATGAGCATCGCCGAGATTTTCGAGCGCGATGGCGAGGCGTTTTTCCGCGACCGCGAGACCGAGGTGATCGACCGTTTGCTGGAAAATCAACGCGGGATTCTGAGCACCGGCGGCGGGGCGTTTCTGTCGGAGCGTAACCGGCAGATCATTTCTCAAAAGGGGGTTTCTGTGTGGCTTGATGCCGATCTCGATCTCTTGTGGAGTCGGGTAAAGCATAAGAATACCAGACCCTTGCTGCGCACTGCTAATCCGCGAGAAACATTGAAGACGCTTTATGAGGCACGGGTGCCGAGCTATCGCAAGGCCGATCTGGCGGTGCGCTCGCTGGCCGAATACAGCATCGATACGATGGCCGGTCATGTGGTCGAGGCGCTTTTGGCGCGGGCGGATGTTCTGGAGAAAAACACATGAGCGAAACGGTGCATGTCCCGCTCGGGGACCGGGCCTATGATGTGGTTGTGGGCGACGGTCTGCTGGCCGAGGCGGGGGCGCGGATTGCGCCGCTGATTTCGGGGCGCAAACATGTCGCGGTGGTCAGTGACGAGACGGTGGCCGCGCTGCATCTGGACACGCTGCGCGCGGGGCTGGCGGAAGCGGGGATCAGCCTGTCGGTGCTGACCCTGCCGCCGGGCGAGGCAACCAAATGCTGGGCCGAGCTGGAGCGCGTGGTGGAATGGCTGCTTGCGGAAAAAATCGAGCGACGTGATGTGGTTATCGCGCTGGGCGGTGGGGTGATCGGCGATCTGGTGGGCTTTGCCGCGGCGATCCTGCGGCGGGGCGTGCGGTTTGTGCAGCTGCCGACGAGCCTTTTGGCGCAGGTTGACAGCTCGGTGGGGGGCAAAACGGGGATCAATTCGCCGCGGGGCAAGAACCTTGTGGGGGCCTTTCATCAGCCGAGCCTGGTGCTCGCCGATACCGGTGTTCTGGGCACGCTGAAACCGCGTGACTATCTGGCGGGCTACGGCGAGGTGGTGAAATACGGCCTGTTGGGAGATGCCGATTTTTTCCAATGGTTGGAGACACATGGCGCGCGTTCTGCAGGTGGCGACATGGCGGCGCGCATCCGGTTGGTGACCCATTCGGTGCAGATGAAAGCGGATATTGTGGTGCGCGATGAGACGGAGCAAGGGGATCGGGCGTTGCTCAATCTCGGGCATACGTTTTGTCATGCGCTGGAGGCGGCGACGGGCTATTCGCAGCGGCTGTTGCATGGTGAGGGCGTGGCGGTGGGCTGTGCCTTGGCGTTTGAGCTGTCAGCACGGCTGGGGCTGTGTTCGCAAGAAGACCCGAGCCGGGTGCGGGCCCATTTGCGCGAGATGAACATGAAGGTCGATCTCTCTGATATTGAAGGGGATTTGCCGGATGCGGATGCGCTGCTCGAGCTGATGGCGCAGGATAAGAAAGTCCTCGACGGGCAGTTGCGCTTTATTCTGGCGCGGGGCATTGGCGAGGCGTTTGTGACCTCGGATGTGCCGCGCGAGGCGGTGCGCGAGCTGCTCAATGATGCGCTGGCGGCGCGGCGGGGCTAGGGTCTGAAAGCGAAATAAGGCAGGGTCGGTAACACGTCGGTAAAGCGACGGTATCGCGACTGTCCGCAAAATCAGGGGATTTTCGGGACCGCGCGGCGCAGCGGGGCGCAGTCTTGGAAAGACTGCGGGGGGAAATCTTTGCAAGATTTCCTTTTAGGGCTGCGTGAAATTCGGCGGATGAAAGGCATGGCTGCCCAAAAATTGGGCATGCCGCCACGTCACACGGAAAATCATCCCTTGGCGCTTGGCCAATGCTGCAGGGCAGCATAGATCAGAGAGCAGAGGGAGGAGTTCACATAACGAGAGGTGATCTCCAATGGCATATACGACACAACAACACCCGACGGCGCCTGATTTCTTTGCCGGGCTGCTGACGACCCTGCGCAAGACGCGGGAGTCGCTGGTGCATATCTTCTTTTCCTTCGGCGAGCACAGCTATCGCCTGCAGGAGCTTCAGGAGCTGGTGCAAATGAGCGATGAGCAACTGGCCGCGCGCAATCTGCGGCGCGAGGACATCGTGCATCACATCTTTTCGCACCAGCATGTCGGCTAGTCTTTGACGGCCTTCGACAGGTTCACCCGCTTCGACAGCTCTTCGCGGCTCTCGACGCGCTCGGAATAGCGGTCGGTCAGATAGGCTGACTGACCGCGGGTGAGCAGGGTGAATTTCATCAGCTCCTCCATCACATCGACGATGCGATTGTAATAGGGGCCGGGCTTCATCCGTCCGTCCTCGTCGAACTCGTCCCAGGCCTTGGCCACGGAGGATTGGTTCGGGATGGTCAGAAGACGCATCCAGCGCCCCAGGATGCGGAGCTGATTGACCGCGTTAAAGCTCTGCGAGCCGCCGCAGACCTGCATCACCGCCAAGGTCTTGCCCTGGGTCGGGCGCACGCCGCCGATGGGGGCGAGGGGGATCCAGTCGATCTGGGTCTTCATGATCCCGGTCATCGCGCCATGGCGTTCGGGCGTCGACCAGACCATCGCTTCCGACCACATGACCAGATCGCGCAGCTCGGCCACCTTGGGGTGGCTGGCCTCGGCATCGTCGGGAAGCGGCAGGCCGGAGGGGTTGAAGATCCGCGTCTCGGCGCCGAGCCGGGTCAGGATGCGCGCGGCCTCTTCGGCGGCAAAGCGCGAAAAGGACCGGTCGCGCAGCGAGCCATAGAGCAGCAGGATGCGCGGCTTGTGCGCCGGGCGCTCAGCGGGAAAGAGACGCGCCATATCGGGGATATGGAACGCCTCTTCGGTGATGTTCGGGGTCTTGGGGTCTTGGGCGTCAGACAAGGCGATTGCCCTCGGCGTCGATGATCAGCTCGCCATCTTCCTTGGCATAGGGGCCGGCGGGCCAGAGCTCGAGCAGGTCGAGCACCGTCTCGGAGGGGCGACAGAGGCGCACGCCCTTGGGCGAGGCGACCAGCGGCCGGTTGACCAGCACCGGATGTTCGAGCATCGCGTCGAGGATGGCCTCGTCGCTCACCGAAGGGTCGGTGAGACCGAGCTCTTCGGCCGGGGATTTCGAGACGCGCAGCGCCTCGCGCGGGGTGAGATGGGCGGCGGCAAAGAGCGCCTGCAGCTGCGGCCGGGTCCAGCCGGTGTCGAGATATTCGATCACCGTCGGCTCATAGCCCGCGTCGCGGATGATTTGCAGCACATTGCGCGAGGTGCCGCAGGCGGGGTTGTGATGGATAACGATATTCATGGTGTTCAGCCTTGGGCAAATTTGTTGCGGGTGCGGTTGGCGAAGGCCACCAGCGACAGCATGACGGGCACTTCGACCAGCACGCCGACCACGGTCGCGAGCGCCGCGCCGGAATGCAGGCCAAAGAGGCTGATGGCGACGGCGACGGCCAGTTCGAAGAAGTTCGAGGTGCCGATCATCGCGCAGGGGGCGGCGATCCGGTGCGGCACTTTCATCGCATAGGCGGCGCCATAGGCGAGGGCAAAGATGCCATAGCTCTGGATCAGGATCGGCACCGCGATGAGCAGGATGATCAGCGGCCGGTCGAGGATGATCTGACCCTGCAGGCCAAAGAGGATCACCACGGTGGCGATGAGGCCGATGATCGACCAGGGTTTGACCTTTGCGCTAAAGGCGTCGATCGCCTCGGGCGAGCCGAGCAGGCGACGGGTCACCAGACCGGCGAGCAGCGGCAGCACCACATAGAGCACGGTGGCCAGCACCAGCGTTTCCCATGGCACGGCGATGTCGGTGACGCCCAGCAGCAGCGCCACGATGGGGGCGAAGGCCACCACCATGATGAGATCGTTCACCGAGACCTGCACCAGCGTATAGGTGGCGTCGCCCCGGGTGAGCTGCGACCAGACAAAGACCATGGCGGTACAGGGCGCCGCCCCGAGCAGGATGAGGCCCGCGATATATTGCGCCGCATCCTCGGGCGCGATCCAGGGCGCGAAGATATATTCAAAGAACAGCACCGCCAGAAAGGCCATGGTGAAGGGTTTGATGAGCCAGTTCACCCCGAGGGTGATCAACAGGCCGCGCGGCTGTTTCGCCACGCCTGCCACCGCGCCGAAATCGACGCCGACCATCATCGGAAAGACCATGGCCCAGATCAGCACCGCCACCACGAGATTGATCGAGGCCACTTCGGCGGCGGCCACCGCGCCGACGAGGCCGGGGGCGAGCACGCCGAGGGCGATGCCGCCCACCATGGCGAGCGCCACCCAGACGGAGAGGTAGCGTTCAAAGCTGCCCATGGCGGCAGGTTGTGTGTCAGTCATGTCGGTCATTGTCAGGCGTCTTTCTTGTCAGTGTTTTGGCCGATGTCGTCGAGTTTTTCCTGCAGCGCGAGGCCAGAGAGCTGGCTCAGCGGCAGGTTGACGAAGATCGAGATCCGGTTGCGCAGCATGCGGTAGGTGTCGAGGAAGGCGAGGCCGATTTCCGCCTCGGAGCCGGTGACGGCGGCCGGGTCGGGCAGGCCCCAATGGGCGCTGATCGGCTGGCCCGGCCAGAAGGGGCAGGGCTCGTTCGCGGCGTTGTCACAGACGGTGAAGACGAAATCCATATGCGGCGCATCGGGGCCCGCGAATTCATCCCAGCTCTTGGAGCGCAGGGTCGACGTGTCGTGGTTGAGCTTTTGCAGCAGTTCGATCGTGTGGGGATGCGGCGCGTCCTTGGGCTCGGACCCGGCGGAAAAGGCCCGGAACCGGCCAAGCCCTTCGCGGTTCATCACCGCCTCGGCGATGAGCGAGCGGGCGGAATTGCCGGTGCAGAGAAACAGAACGTTCTTGATGTCTTGGGCCATGGGGGCACTCCTGAAATGCGATCAACAAGGGCAGGCGATGGTGTCCAGAATGGGTTGGCAGGCCTCGGGTGCGCCGCCGCAGCAATCCTCCATGAGGAAGGCGAGCAGCCCGCGAATGCCGTCGAGATGGGCCGCGTAGCGGATCGAGCGCCCCTCGCGGGTGGCGGTGATCAGCCCGGCCTGGGTCAGCACCGAGAGATTGGCCGACATGGTGTTTTGCCGGACCTCGAGCGCCTGGGCGATCTGGCCTGCGGCCATGCCGTCGGGGCCGGCCTTGATCAGCAGGCGGAAGACGTCGAGCCGGGTCGGCTGTGACAGGGCGGCGAAGGCGAGGAGGGCGTTTGATTTATCCATATATCAACGAATATGGATATATTGCCCGCGCTGCAAGTGACGTTTTGATGAAGGTTGTGTGACAGGCGGGGTGGGGTGGACTCCCCCGGAAAACATGGGCTTTCCGGGGGGGTATCTTAGCTGTCGAGCTTGACCAGCGCGTGGCGTTTCTTGCCGGCGCTGAGCTTGATCGGGGCGGCGAAGGCCCCCGAATCGAGCATGAGGCCTGCGTCGGTCAGCGGCGCATCGTCGAGCCGCGCGCCGTTTTCGGAGATCAGACGCTTGGCCTCTTTGCCGGATTTGGCGAGACCGGTCTTGACCAGAAGCTGCACCACGGAGATGCCGCCCTCGATCTCGGCAGGGCTGAGCGTCACGGTGGGCAGATCGTCGCCGACGCCGCCCTTCTCGAAGACCTCGCGCGCGGTGTCTTGGGCCGCCTGCGCCGCCTCGGCCCCGTGCAGAAGCGCCGTCACCTCATTGGCGAGGATGATCTTGGCCTCGTTGATCTCCGAGCCCGCAAGCGCGCCGAGACGGTCGCATTCCTCAACCGGCAGCTCGGTGTAGAGCTTGAGAAAGCGGCCGGTGTCGGCATCGGTGGTGTTGCGCCAGAACTGCCAGAACTCATAGGGCGAGAGCATATCGCCATTGAGCCAGATCGCGCCGCCTTGGGATTTGCCCATCTTGCGGCCATCCGAGGTGGTCAGCAGCGGCGAGGTGAGCCCATAGACCTCATGGTCGATCACCCGGCGGGTGAGGTCGATGCCGTTGACGATATTGCCCCATTGATCCGAGCCGCCCATCTGCAAGAGACAGCCATAGCGGCGGTTCAGCTCGAGGAAGTCATAGGCCTGCAGGATCATGTAGTTGAATTCGAGGAACGACAGCGATTGCTCGCGGTCGAGCCGCGATTTCACGCTCTCGAACGACAGCATCCGGTTGACCGAGAAATGCCGCCCGATGTCGCGCAGGAACTCGAGGTAGTTGAGATCGTCGAGCCATTCCGCATTGTTGAGCATGATGGCATCGGTCTCGCCCTCGCCATAGGAGAGGTAGCGCGAAAACACCTGGCCCATGCCACGGATATTGGCGTCGATCTGCTCCGGCCCCAAAAGCGGCCGCTCATCCGAGCGAAACGACGGATCGCCCACCTTGGTGGTGCCGCCGCCCATCAGGGTGATCGGCTTGTGCCCCGACTTTTGCAGCCAGCGCAGCATCATGATGTTGAGAAGATGCCCCACATGCAGCGACTGCGCGGTGGCATCATAGCCGATATAGCTCGGCACCACCCCGGCCTGCATCGCCTCGTCGAGGCCTTGATAATCCGTGCAATCGGCCAGAAAGCCGCGGCTTATCATGATCGATATGAATTCGGATTTGGGGTGGTAGGTCATGGTGCTTGTCCCAGCTTGGTTTGCGCGGCATGTATAGGGATGTAACAGGCGAAGGAAAAGGCCATGTTGGGGCCGGGGATCATCAGGGCGCTGGGCGCCATGTCGGGGACGTCGCTGGACGGGGTGGACGTGGCCGCGCTCGACACCGATGGCGAGCGGATCGCAGGCTTTGGCCCGAGCGGCTATCGCCCTTACGAGCCAGCCGAAGAGGCAGCTCTGCGCGCCGCTCTGGGCCGCTGGCCGGGCGACGATCTGGCGGCCGCCGAAGAGGTGGTGATGCGCGCCCATATCGAGGCGCTCTCGGAGATCGAGGCCGATCTCGTGGGGTTTCACGGCCAGACCCTTGCCCATGAGCCGCAGGGGCGCGGCACCCATCAGCTCGGCGATGGCGCGGCGCTGGCCGAGGGTTTGGGCCGTCCGGTGGTCTGGGATTTCCGCAGCGCCGATGTGCGGCTCGGCGGCGAGGGCGCGCCGCTGGCGCCCTTCTACCATTTCGCCTGCGCCAAATATATCGCGGCCAAAGCGCCGCTCGGCTTCCTCAATCTCGGCGGGGTTGGCAATCTGACCTGGGTCGACCCGCGCCATGACCGGCCCGAGGCCGAAGGCGCGCTTCTGGCCTTTGACACCGGGCCCGCCAATGCGCCGGTCAATGACCTGATGATGGCGCGGCGCGGCGAGCCTTTTGATCGCGACGGGGCGCTGGCGCGGCAGGGCCGGGTGGTCGATGGCGCGCTCGAGCTGTTCCTCGAAGAGCCTTTTTTCTACCGGATGCCGCCCAAGTCGCTCGACCGCGATGCCTTTGCCGACATGATCGCGCTGGTGGGCGAGCTGAGCGATGCCGATGCCGCCGCGACCCTCACCGCGATGGCCGCGACCGGGGTGCTCAAGGCGATGGAGCATTGCCCGAGCCCGCCGGAGCGGATGCTGGTGACGGGCGGCGGGCGGCGCAACCCGGTGATGATGGAGATGCTGCGCGCGGCGCTCGATTGCCCGGTCGAGCCGGTCGAGGCGGTGGGGCTCGATGGCGACATGCTCGAGGCGCAGGCCTTTGCCTTTCTCGCGGTGCGGGTGGCGCGCGGCCTGCCGACCTCCTGTCCCGGCACCACCGGGGTGCGGGCGGCGGTCTCGGGCGGCACGCTGAGCCGGCCAAGCGCCGAGGGGCCGGAGGCCGTGGCCCATGCGATGTGATCTCGACGCAGGCGCCGGTGGTGGCGCACGGCTGGGGCTCATCGTGCTGAGCACCGATGAATCGCTCGAACATGAGATGGGGCAGATCGCGCAGGGCCGGGTGAATATGCTGCACAGCCGCATCCCGTCGATCCCCGAGGTCACGCCCGAGACGCTGCGCGTCATGGCCGGTCATATGACCGGGGTGGCCGAGCTGTTGCCACAGGGGCTGGCGGCGCTGGGCTATGGCTGCACCTCGGGCTCGGTGATGATCGGCGGCGACGAGGTGGCGCGGCTCATTCAGCTGGCGCATCCCGGTGTGCCGGTGACCAACCCGATGCAGGCGGTGATCAAGGGCCTCAAGGCGCTCGGCGCGCAAAGGATCGCGCTGGTGAGCCCCTATCTGCCCTCGGTCACCGCGCCGATGCGGGCGCATATGGCCGACCATGGCATCGAGGTGATCCACGAGATCAGCTTTGGCGAGGGCGACGATCGGCGCGTGGCGCGGATCAGCGAGGCGAGCACCCGCGCCGCGATGCTCAAAGCGGGGCGTGCCAAGGGCGTCGAGGCGGTGTTTTCAAGCTGCACCAACCTGCGCAGCTTTGGCGTGATCGAGGCGGTGGAGGCGGCGCTCGACCTGCCGGTGATCAGCTCGAACCTGGCGCTCGGCTGGGATCTGATGCGGCTCGGCGGGCAGGCGGCGCGGGGCTGGGGGCCGGGGCGGCTCTTCCAGCTCTGAGCCTCTTTCTGGTTTCAAATACCCAAACCCGGGCGGCGGGCCTCAGGCGTTACAGCCCTTCGGTTTTCGCCCGGTTCCACAGCGCGTCCATCTCTTCGAGACCGCTGTCTTGCGGGCACCGGCCGTCTTCGGCCAAGAGCGCCTCGATCCGTTCGAACCGGCGGGTGAATTTCGCATTGGCGCGGCGCAGCGCCGCCTCGGGATCGACATCGAGATGGCGGGCGAGATTGGCCATCACGAAAAGCAGATCGCCCAGTTCCTCTTCGATCTTGTCTTGCGGCAGGCTCTCGGCGGCTTCGTGCAGCTCCTGTGCCTCTTCGACGATTTTGTCGAGCACTTGCGCGCGTTCGGGCCAGTCAAACCCCACCCGCGCCGCGCGTTTTTGCAGCTTGAGCGCCCGCAACAGCGCCGGAAGCCCCACCGCGACCCCATCGAGCGTGCCGGTCTGCGCCTTGGCGGCGCGTTCGGCGGCCTTGATCGCCTCCCAGTCGCGGGTCTGTTGTTCGGCGGATTTGTCGCGGCTCTCGTCGCCGAACACATGCGGGTGGCGGTCATACATCTTCTGCGCCACGTCGCCCGCCACATCGCGATAGGCAAAGAGCCCACGGTCGGCGGCGATCTGGGAATGGAACACCACTTGCAACAAGAGATCGCCGAGCTCGCCGCGCAGCTCGTCCCAGGCCTCGCGCTCGATGGCGTCCGCCACCTCATAGGCCTCTTCGATCGTATAGGGGGCGATCGTGTCGAAATCCTGCTCGATATCCCAAGGGCAGCCGGCCTCGGGGTCGCGCAGGGCGCGCATGATCGCCAGCAGCCGCTCCGTGGGGTCGCTATCGGGGTCCGAGACGAGATCGGAGGGAGTTGCCATTGCCGTCACCGCGTGGTTGATGTTGGGCGCACCCTACCAATGGGGCGAGAGGAGTCCAGCCATGGCCGTGATCAATCGTATCGCAGGGTTTGCCGAGGAGATGGCAGGCTGGCGCCAACATATCCATGCCAATCCCGAAATCGGCTTTGACTGTCATCAGACGGCGGGGTTCGTGGTCGAGCGGCTGCGCGAGTTCGGCATCACCGAGATCGAGACGGGCGTCGCCGAGAGCGGCGTCGTGGCGGTGATCGAGGGGCAGGGCGCAGATGCGCCGGATGCCCCCGTCATCGGGCTGCGGGCCGATATGGATGCGCTGCCGATGGAGGACCGGACCGGGGCGCCCTATGCGGCAGTGGGCCGTGGGGCGAGCCATGCCTGTGGCCATGACGGGCATACGGCCATGTTGCTCGGCGCGGCGAAATACCTCGCCGAGACGCGGGCCTTTCAAGGCCGTGTCGTGCTGATCTTTCAGCCCGCCGAAGAGGGGCCGGGCGGGGCCGATGTGATGGTGCGTGAAGGGGTGCTCGACCGTTATGGGATCGAGCAGGTCTTTGCGCTGCACACGTTGCCGGGGGTCGAGGCGGGCGGGTTCTACACCGCGCCGGGGCCGATCATGGCGGCGGTGGACACGTTCTATATCGACATCAAGGGGGTGGGCGGTCATGGCGCCTATCCGCAGGAGACCCGCGATCCGGTGGTCGCCGCCTGCGGCATGGTGCAGGCCATTCAGACCATCGTCAGCCGCAACCACGATACCCGCCAGAGCCTCGTGGTGACCGTGGCGCAGATCAAGACCGGCAGCGCCGACAATGTGATCCCCGAGACCGCCTATATCGACGGCACCATCCGCACCTTCGACAAGGGCGTGCAGGAGATGGTGCATCGCCGCCTGTCAGAGATCGTCGCGGGGCAGGCCGCCGCCTATGGCGTCGAGGCCGAGCTGCGCATCGATCTGGGCTATCCGGCGACGGTGAATGATCCCGAGGCGGTCGAGCTGGCCGCCGGGGTGGCGCGGGGCGTGGCAGGGGCGGCGCCGGTGATCACCGACCGCCCACGCGAGATGGGGGCCGAGGATTTTTCCTATATGTTGGAACAGCGCCCCGGGGCCTATCTCTTTATCGGGCAGGGCGAGGCACCGGGGCTGCACAATCCGGCGTTCAATTTCAACGATGAGATCGCGCCGGTTGGGGCGAGTTTCTTTGCGCGGCTCGTGGAGACCGCGCAGCCGCCGCGCTGAGGCAGGGCAGCACGACAGACACCAAACACAACACAGACACCCAGAACACAGATACCCAGAGGGAGGAACGGGACATGGCGTTGGAAGATGCGAAAACGCAAGTGGATCAGGCCTTTACGCGCGACAGTTTGCGCGGGCTTTCGGCGGAGAACGCCTTTGGCGGGGCCACCTCCTTTTTGCGCCGACGCTATCGCAAGGACCTCGCGGGCGTGCAGCTCGCCATCACCGGTGTGCCCTTTGATCAGGCGGTGACCAACCGGCCCGGCACGCGGCTCGGTCCCCGCGCTGTGCGCGAGGCGAGCACGCTTCAGCCCTTTGACGCGCCCTATGGCTGGGACGGGTTCAGCCCGCTCGAAGAGCTCGATATTGTGGATTATGGCGATCTGGCCTTTGACTATGCCAATGTGCCGGCCTTTCCCGCAGCGCTCACCGCGCATATCAAGGGCATTCTCGATCAGGGCGCGGCGAGCATCGCCATTGGCGGCGATCACTATATCTCTTTCCCGATCCTGCGCGCCTATGCGGAGAAATTCGGCAAGCTGTCGCTGCTGCATTTTGATGCCCATAGCGACACCTGGCCCGATGACGACATGGACCGGGTCGACCATGGCACGATGTTCTACAAGGCGGTGAAATCGGGGCTGATCGATCCCGCGACCTCGGTGCAGGTGGGCATTCGGACGGTCAATGAGGACACGCTCGGCGTCAATACGATCGACGCGCGGGAGGTGCATGAGAGCGGCCCCGCGGCGGTGGCGCAGAAGATCAAGAAAATCCTCGGCGACCGTCCCACCTATGTCACCTTTGACATCGACGCGCTCGACCCGGCCTATGCGCCGGGCACCGGCACGCCGGTCTGGGGCGGGTTGACCAGCGCGCAGGCGGCGATCATGCTGCGCGACATTGCGGGGATCAACATGGTGGGCGGCGATGTGGTCGAAGTCTCGCCCCCCTATGACACCACGGGCGCCACGGCGGTGGCGGGGGCGCATGTGGCGATGGAGCTCATCTGTCTGTGGGGCTGGACCCGCCGCAAGGGGGCGTGAGGCCTTGGGCCGCAGACCCTTGGGGCGCGAGCGATGATGAAGCTCTCGCTGCTGATCGGGCTGGCGTTGCTGGCGGCGTTTCTCTGGGTGCGGCTGGCGCCCAGCGATCCGGCGCGTTGGCATCAACTGCCCGATCCAGAGCCCGCGCCGCGCGGGCCGGGCCATGTCTTGGCCCGGCTGGAGGCCCAAGCGGGCCATATGGCGGCGCTTGACGCGATCATTCGTGACACGGCGCGCACCCGGGTCCTTGCCGGATCGCTGGAGGAGGGGATGATCACCTATGTGACCCGGTCGAAATGGTGGGGATTTCCCGATTACACCACGCTGGCGCGGCGCGGGGATGACCTCGTCCTTTATGCGCGGCTCAGGTTCGGCGCATCAGATTTTGGCGTCAACGCCGCCCGTGTCGGGAAATGGCGCGGGCGTCTCGGGCAGGGCGGATGACAGGCAGCCGTCGGAAATCTTGCGCCACATGGGCACGTTGAGCGACATCTGGCATTGCGCCATGAACATCTTGCCATCCACCTGCAGGCAGATCATGTCGCCCAGTTCCTGCCGGTCGCCGCGGCTGTCGGTGCAATAGCAATCGACCGTCTTGCCGTTGTAGGTCGCATCGGCAAGGGCGGGGGGCGCGAGAAGAAGCGCCCAAAGAGTGAGTAAGCGCAGTGTCATGGGAGAAGTCTAGCACAGGCTGGCCCCTTGACCAAACCGCGTCGATAGGAGAATGCAGGCGCATGTTGCCACAAGACCGTCTTGACCAGATCCTGCAGCGTTTCGAGTTCATCGAGGCGCAAATGAGCGCGGGCAGCGGGGATATTGCCCAGCTTGGCCGCGAATATGCCGAGCTGCGCCCGGTGGTGGAGGAAATCCGCGCCTATCGGGCGGCGCTCGATGCGGCGGAACAGGCCGAAGCGATGCTCGGCGATCCCGAGATGCGCGAGCTGGCGGAAGATGAGCTGCGCACGCTCAAGGCGGAATTGCCGGGGCGCGAGAAGGCCTTGCAGCTGGCGCTCTTGCCGAAGGACGAGGCCGATGCGCGGCCCGCGATCATCGAGATCCGGCCCGGCACGGGCGGCGAGGAGGCGGCGCTCTTTGCCGGGGATTTGCTGCGCATGTATGCGCGCTATGCCGAGGCGCGGGGCTGGCAGTTCGAGGTGATCGAAGAGGCGCAGACCGAGCTTGGCGGGATCAAGGAAGCGGTGGTGCATGTGAAGGGCGCGCATGTGTTTGCGCGGCTGAAATATGAAAGCGGCGTGCATCGGGTGCAGCGCGTGCCCGAGACGGAATCGGGCGGCCGCATCCATACCAGCGCGGCGACGGTGGCGGTGCTGCCGGAGGCGGAGGATGTGGATATCCATATCGATCCGTCCGACATTCGCATCGACACGATGCGCGCCTCGGGCGCCGGCGGGCAGCATGTGAACACGACGGATTCGGCGGTGCGGATCACCCATATTCCGAGCGGTATCGTCGTCACCAGTTCCGAGAAATCGCAGCACCGCAACCGCGAGATCGCGATGCAGGTTCTCAAGACGCGGCTCTATGATCTGGAGCGGCAAAAGGTGCATGACGCGCGCAG
This sequence comes from Roseovarius nubinhibens ISM, assembly GCF_000152625.1. Taxonomy (GTDB): domain Bacteria; phylum Pseudomonadota; class Alphaproteobacteria; order Rhodobacterales; family Rhodobacteraceae; genus Roseovarius; species Roseovarius nubinhibens. Next base: position 3,022,627 of record NZ_CH724156.1, read on the forward strand.
TGCCGACCGCGCGGCGCAGGTCGGGTCGGGCGACCGGAGCGAACGCATCCGCACCTATAATTTCCCGCAAGGCCGGATGACCGATCACCGGATCAACCTGACGCTCTATAAGCTCGATCAGGTGATGGCGGGTGATCTCGATGATATCATCGACGCGCTGACCACGGATGCGCAGGCGGCGCTCTTGGCCGAGATGCAGGGATGAGCGTGCAGGCGGGTCTGCGGGCGGGGGCGGCGCGGCTTGGGGCTGCGGGCATCGGTGAGGGGGCGCGCGAGGCGCGGCTCTTGATGGCGGCGGCGCTTGGGCTCGATCCGTCGCGGATGACCTTGCATCTGCATGATGATCTGGGCCCCGAGGGCGCGGCACGGTTCGAGGCGCTCTTGGCCCGGCGCGCGGCGCGCGAGCCGATGTCGCATATCCTCGGCCAGCGGCAGTTTTATGGGCGCGCCTTCAAGGTGACGGGCGATGTTCTCGACCCGCGGCCAGAGACGGAATGCCTGGTGGCGGCGGCGCTGGAGGAGGGGTTTGAACGGGTGCTCGACCTTGGGACCGGGTCGGGCTGTATCCTGCTGAGCCTTCTGGCCGAGAGGGAGGGCGCGCAAGGGCTTGGCGCGGATGTCTCGGCGGCGGCGCTTGATGTGGCGCGGGAGAATGCCGCGCGGCTTGGGCTGGCCTCTCGGGCGGCGTTCCAAGAGGCGGATTGGTTCAAGGGCGTCGCCGGGCAGTATGATCTCATCGTGTCGAACCCGCCCTATATCGGGATCGCGGAAATGCCGGAGCTGGCGCCGGAATTGGCGCATGAGCCGCGTGCTGCGCTGACCGATGAGGGCGACGGGCTCAGCGCCTATCGGGCGATTGCGGCGGGGGTTCTGGCGCATCTCGTGCCGGGGGGGCGGATCTTGGTTGAGATCGGCCGGACGCAAGGCGCAGACGTGGCGCGGATCTTTGCGGAGGCCGGTTTGCAGGCGGTCGAACTGCGCCAGGATCTCGATGGGCGTGACCGGGTCGTGATGGCGAGATCGGCGTAAATTTACCGAATGCTACGGAATCTATGCTAAAATACGCCAATTGGGGCGGTTTTCGCTTGTGCCGCCCGGCATGACATGGTTACACAAGTGGTGTCGGCGCGGTGGAAGCCTGTCTGAGGAAGTCCCGCCCGATACTAAGCCAGATAATAACGGTGATCAGGGTCCCTCGGGACAGGGGCAAATTTCAAGCCCGATCACATCGGCCAAACAGCACAAGGCTCAGCTGCAAGACATGAGATCATCCAAATCCCGCTCGCGCAATAAGTCGAACCGTAACAATAACAATCGGTCGATGGGCAATGTCACGAACCGCGTGTTCGACAGTTCCGGCCCGGAAGGCAAAGTGCGCGGCACGCCACAGCAGATCATCGACAAATACAATCAGTTGGCGCGTGATGCGCAGCTTGCCGGTGATCGGGTTGCAACGGAAAACTTTCAGCAGCATGCCGAGCATTACCTGCGTCTTCTGGGGGCCGCCCAGAAGGAACAGGACGCGCGCCGCGAAGAGCAGGAGCGCCAGAACCGCGAACGTCAGGCCGAGCGCGACCGCGATCGCGGCGACCAGAACCAGCAGGGCGGCGATACGCAGCCGCAGGCCGGTGGCGACGATCATGCCGCGGGCGAGAGCACGCTTGTCGAGACGCCAGAGAGCCAACCCGAGGCTCAGCCCGAAGCGCCCAAGCGTCCGCGCAAGCCGCGCCGCAAGCCCAAGGCAGAGGCCGGTGAGGGTGGGGGTAAATCCTCGGATCAGGACAATGGCGCGGCCCCGGAAGCGGCCGAGTAAGTCAGTCGCCAGACGCATAACAATTCAGCAGCGCGCGATCGGGAGCCCCCCGGTCGCGCGTTTTGCGTTTTTGCTGTGTCGGGCGAAACGGCTGAGCCAGAGGGGGAGGCCGGGCGATCCGGCAGAGGTCGGATAGCGCATAAAAAAAGGCCGAGCACTAAGCTCGGCCGAAGTCCAACAGGGAGGTATGATGATGACGGTGTAACCAACGTCATCGTCATGAGGAGCATCTAGTGATTGTTTTTTGACCATTCAAGAAAAATAATGTCGCAGGTGCAGCAAGGCTGTTATGCGTTGCGTGCATGTCTCACTGCAGTTGCAGCAAGTTATTGGTTTTTAATGTTTTTCCTGTAGGCAATAATTTCTTCCTGCACGAAATCCCGGAAGGCGGCAATCCTTTGGGAGTGCCGTAGCTCTTCCGGATAGGCGAGGAAAACAGGCACTTCGCTCGACTCAACCTCGGGAATGACGCGCACCAGCTCGGGAAAATCATTGGCGAGGTAGTCGGGCAGCACGCCGAGACCCACATTGTGCAGCACGCCTTGCAGCACGCCGAAGTAATTGTTCACCGAAAGCTTGGACGGCACGCCTTCGGCCATGAGCTGAGCCACCAGCGTCGCCCCGGCGCCGACCTGGGCCGCCGAAGGGTTCTGACAGATGAGCCGGTGATCTTCGAGATCCGACATTTCCTTGGGCTCGCCGAATTTCTCGATATAGGCCTTGGTGGCATAGAGGCGCATATGCACGCTCATCAGCCGTTTGCGGATGAGGTCGGCCTGGCTCGGCTCTTTCATGCGGATCGCGACATCGGCCTCGCGCATCGGCAGGTCGAGCACGGATTCCTCGAGCATCAGGTCAATGTTGAGATCTGGATAGCGTTCAAAGAGCTTGGGCAGGCGCGGCGCGAGCCAGAGCGTGCCAAAGCCCACGGTGGTCGTCACCCGCAGCTCGCCGAACACCTCTTCTTCGCTGTCGCGAATGCGGGCGGTGGCGGCGTCGAGACGTTTCATCATGGCGCGCGTCGCATCGAAGAGCAATTCGCCCTGTTCGGTGAGAATCAGCCCCCGTGCGTGACGGTGAAATAGGGTGGCATTGAGCGATTCCTCGAGCCCACGGATCTGGCGGGAGACCGCCGATTGCGACAAATGCAACAGATCGCCAGCATGGGTCAGGCTGCCCGCATCGGCCACCGCGTGAAATATCCTGAGCTTGTCCCAATCCATATTGGTAACTTTCGATCCGAGAAACGTGACTTAACGCAATAGCAAATAATTGCCGCGCTTGCACAGTCATACGTCGCGTATGTGACGATTATTTGCTTTGTAGGTCAAAAATTATGACCTATTATATCTCTATAATGACGCATTGCCGCGGCAGAGGGAGGCCAGCCATGAGCACGCATGATATTTCTCTTTCCGACAAGTTCGATCTTGGGAAGGACCGGGTTCTGTTGAACGGGACCCAGGCGCTGGTGCGGCTGATGCTGACCCAGTCGGCGCGGGACCGGCAGGCGGGGCTCAACACCGCCGGGTTTGTCACCGGCTATCGCGGCTCGCCGCTGGGTGCCGTGGATCTGCAGATGCGGCGCGCGGGCAAGGTGCTCGGCGAGGCCAATGTTCGGTTCGAGGAGGGGCTGAACGAGGATCTCGCGGCGACGATGCTCTGGGGCAGCCAGCAGGCCGAGCTGCGCGGTGAGGGGAAATATGACGGGGTCTTTGGTCTCTGGTACGGCAAGGGGCCGGGGGTCGACCGGTCGGGCGACGTGATGCGCCACGCCAATATGGCGGGCACCTCAAAGCATGGTGGTGTCCTTATGGCGATGGGCGACGACCACACCGGCGAGAGCAGCACCGTGCTGCACCAGAGCGAATGGGCGCTGGTCGATGCCTATATGCCGGTGGTGAGCCCGGCGGGGGTGCAGGAGCTTATTGATTACGGCATTTACGGCTATGCGCTCAGCCGGTTTTCCGGGCTTTGGGTCGGTCTCAAGACGATGAAGGACACGGTCGAGGCGACCTCGGTCATTGATGGGCGTGTCGACCGGGTGCAGCTCAGCCTGCCCAAGTTCGACATGCCCGAGGGCGGGCTCAACATCCGGCTTGGCGACACACCGCATGCGCAAGAGGCGCGGATCATCGATTATAAACGCTTTGCCGCAGAGGCGTTCAGCCGGGCCAACGGCATGGACCGCCGGATGATGGGCAAGCCGGGGGCGAAGATCGGTTTTGTCGCGGCGGGCAAGAACTGGCTCGATCTGGTGCATGCGTTCGACGTGCTCGGCATCGACGAGGCCGAGGCAGAGCGGCTCGGGCTGACCACCTATAAGGTGGGGCAGCCGTTCCCGCTCGACATGAAAGGGTTCCACGATTGGGCCGAGGGGCTCGAGCTCATCGTTGTGGTGGAAGAAAAGCGCAAGCTGATCGAGGTGCAGATCAAGGAGGCCATTTTCGACGACCGGCGCGGGCGGCGGGTCTATGGCTGGTACAAGGGCGGCGCGGGCGGCATGCATCGTGACGAGCTTTTCCCGACGCGCGGCGCGCTCGATCCGGTGATGATTGCCGAGAAGATCGGCGGCATCCTGATCGAAGAGGGGCGCGGCACCGATGGCATCAAGGCCGGGCTGGCGCAGATCGCCGAGGCGCGCAAGGCCGACAATGCGCAGGAGATCGCGGCGCGTCTGCCCTATTTCTGCTCGGGCTGTCCGCATAATTCCTCGACCAAGCTGCCCGATGGCAGCCGCGCCTATGCCGGGATCGGCTGTCACTATATGGTGCAGTGGATGGACCGCGAGACCACCGGGTTCACCCATATGGGCGGCGAGGGCGCGAACTGGATCGGCGAGGCGCCGTTTTCCACCCGCAAACATGTGTTCCAGAACCTCGGCGACGGCACCTATAACCATTCGGGCGTGCAGGCCATTCGTGCAGCGCTCGCGGCCAAGACCAACATCACCTACAAGATCCTCTACAATGACGCGGTGGCGATGACCGGCGGTCAGCCCAATGAGGGCGGGCTTACCGCGCCGCGCATTGCCCATGAGCTCAAGGCGATGGGGGTGAATGAGGTCGTCGTCGTCTATGACGAAAAGGAAGATGTGGACGCGGCGGCCTTTCCCAAGGGGATGGAGATGCATGAGCGCGCCGCTCTCATGTCGGTGCAAGAGCGCCTGCAAGAGGTCGAGGGCGTTAGCGCCATCATCTATATCCAGACCTGTGCCGCCGAAAAGCGCCGTCGCCGCAAGCGGGGCAGTTTCCCCGATCCGGATAAGCGGGTGCTGATCAACACCGATATTTGCGAAGGCTGTGGCGATTGCGGGGTGCAGTCGAACTGTGTGAGCCTCGTGCCGGTCGAGACCGAGCTTGGCCGCAAGCGGGCGGTGGATCAGTCGAGCTGCAACAAGGATTACAGCTGTCTCAAGGGGTTCTGCCCGTCGTTCATGACCATTGAAGGCGCCAAAATCCGCAAGGATGCGGCGGCGGAGTTCACCCTGCCGGATCTGCCGATGCCCGAACTGCCGCAGATCAATGGCACGCATAACGTGGTGATCACCGGGGTTGGAGGCACCGGCGTGGTGACCATCGGCGCGGTGCTGGCCCAGGCGGCGCAGATCGATGGCAAAGGCGCGGGCATGATGGAAATGGCCGGTCTCGCCCAGAAGGGCGGCGCGGTGCATATCCATTGCCGTCTGGCCGAAGCGCCGGAAGATATCAGCGCCATTCGGGTGGCCACCGGCGAGGCGCATGCGCTTATCGGCGGTGATCTGGTGGTGAGTGCGGGGGCCAAGACGCTTGGCCTCACCAGCCGGGGGCGCACCGGGGCGGTGGTCAACAGCCACGAGATCATCACCGGTGATTTCACCCGCAACCCCGAGTTCGCGCTGCCCTTTGACCGGCTGAGCCTCGCGCTCGAGGCGCGGCTGGGCGAGGCTGTGCAGATGTTTGACGCGACCGAGCTGGCCAAGCATCTCATGGGCGACTCGATCTTTTCCAACATGATGATCTTTGGTGCCAGCTGGCAGCGCGGGCTGATCCCGCTGAGCCATGGCGCGATCGAGGCGGCGATCAAGCTCAACGGGGCGGCGGTCGAGCGCAATCTGCGGGCCTTTGAAATCGGGCGCTGGGCGGCGCTCCATCCGCAGGAGGCGGCGACGATGCTCAGCCCGACGGTGGTCGAGCTGCCGAAGAGCCTCGAAGAAAAGATCGCCTATCGCGCCGCGCATTTGACCGCCTATCAGGGCAAGCGGCTGGCGAAACGCTATCGCGCGCTGGTCGATGGGATCGAGGATGAGGCGCTCCGCGAGGCGGTGGCGCAGGGCTATCACAAGCTTTTGTCCTATAAGGATGAATATGAGGTGGCGCGGTTCATGCTCGATAGTGAGGCGCGGGCGCGAGAGGCCTTTGACGGCGATCTCAAGCTGAGCTTTCATCTGGCACCGCCGATCCTGTCGAAAGAGGGCAGCGACGGGCGGCCGCAAAAGCGCCGCTTTGGTCAGTGGATCCTCACCCCGATGAAGCTGCTGGCGCGGCTCAAGGCGCTGCGGGGCACGCCGCTCGATCCCTTTGGCTATACGGCCGAGCGGAAGATGGAGCGCGCGCTCATCACGCAATATGAGGCGGATATGGCCGAGGCGCTGCCGCGTCTCACTGCCGAGACCCGCGATCTCATTCTCGCGTTGGCCGAGCTGCCGCTGCAGATCCGCGGCTTTGGCCCGGTGAAGGCCGCAAATGAGGCAAAAGCCGCCAAACGGCGCGAAACCCTCTTGGCGGCGATCCGGCAAGGCGGTAACCCGTTAAAGGAGGCGGCCGAATAGGCAGGTGTCATATGGCCGTCATCGCAATGTTGCATTCTGTCGCCCGCTGAGAGCGGGGTGAGAAGGACAAGGACACATGCACCAGGACCGTCATATTGCGCGTGACATCAGCTATGCGCATTCGGCCCAGAGCCGCAGCGGACGCGCCGTGATCCGCACCATGGAAACGCTGTCGGGCCGGATCGGCCTCATCAAGCGCGCCCATGGCTATGAGCATGAGGTGGCGGCGGGCCGCGATTTCTGGGCGGTGATGGTGGAACGCTATGGGCTGAGCCTCGACGTGATCGCGGGCAGCCTCGCCAATATCCCGCGCGAGGGGCCGGTGATCCTTGTGGCGAACCACCCTTACGGCATTCTCGATGGGCTCATGCTCGGTCATGTGCTCAGCGAGACGCGGGGCGATTTCCGCATTCTGGCCAATTCGGTCTTTCGCAAGGCGCAGGATCTCGACCGGGTGGTCCTGCCGGTGAGTTTCGACGAGACCCGCGAAGGCGTGCAGATCAACCTCGAGACGCGGCGTAAATCGCTGGCCTATCTCGGTGAAGGCGGCGCGATCGGCATTTTCCCGGGCGGGGCGGTGGCCACCTCGGCCAAGCTTTTCTCGCAGCCGATGGACCCGGGCTGGCGCCTGTTCACCGCGCGGATGGTGGCGAAATCGCGCGCCACCGTGGTGCCGCTCTATTTCGATGGCCATTGCAGCCGGATGTTCCAGATTGCCACCCATCTGCATCAGACCCTGCGCATGGGCCTCTTGATCAAGGAATTCGGCAAGCGCGTCGACACGCCGGTGCGCATCGGTATTGGCGAGCCGCTCACCCGAGATGTGCTCGACCCGCTGTCGCGGGACGCGAAATCCCTGATGGAATTCCTCCGTCGTAAGACGTATGAGTTGAGCCCGAACCCGATCGACCCCAACAGCGTCGGGTACGAATGGACGTGATCTGAGGGAGGCGCGCCAGAAGGCGCGGCGGGCAGTGACATGGCGGTAGGTATCTTTGACAGCGGTCTTGGCGGGCTGACGGTTCTGAGCGCAATCGAGAAACGGTTGCCCGATCTGCCGCTGGTCTATTTCGGCGACAACGCCCATGCGCCCTATGGGGTGCGCGATGCCGATGACATTCACAATCTGACCCGGCAGCATGTGGAATATCTCTGGGCCAATGGCTGTGATCTGGTGATCCTCGCCTGCAACACCGCCAGCGCCGCCGCGCTGCGCCGGATGCAGGAGGCGGGCGTGCCGCAGGGCAAGCGGGTGCTTGGCGTTTTCGTGCCGCTCATCGAGGCGCTGACCGAGCGCAACTGGGGCGACAACTCGCCGCCGCGCGAAGTGGCGGTGAAACATGTGGCGCTCTTTGCGACACCGGCCACCGTGTCGAGCCGGGCGTTTCAGCGCGAGCTGGCGTTTCGGGCGATCGGCGTCGATGTCGAGGCGCAGAGCTGTGGCGGGGTGGTCGATGCTATCGAGGATGGCGATATGATCCTCGCCGAAGCGCTGGTGCGCAGCCATGTGGACGCGCTCAAACGCAAGATGCCCAATCCGCAGGCGGCGATCCTCGGCTGCACGCATTACCCGCTCATGGAGGCGCAGTTTCAGGCGGCTCTGGGCGAGGATGTGGCGGTCTATTCGCAGCCCTCGCTGGTGGCCGATAGCCTCGCGGATTACCTCGGACGGCGTCCCGATATGCGCGGCGCGGGCAAGGCCACGCGCTTTGTCACCACCGGGGATCCGGGCCGCGTGTCCGACCGGGCCACGCAGTTTTTGCGACGAGACATTCGGTTCGAGCCCGCCTGAGCGGGGGCCGGGGCCCACAGGCCCTGCAATCAAGCCCTGCAACCAAGCGCCGCATTGAAGCGGCGCGCGCAATCCAATACATCCATGTCACATTGAGACGAGGGAGGCCGTCAGATGGCCCATAAAATCGCAATTCTCGGCGCATCCGGCTATACCGGGGCCGAGCTCATCCGCCTGATCGCCACCCATCCCAATATGGAGATCGTGGCGCTTGGCGCGAATTCCAAGGCGGGGCAGAGCATGGCCTCGGTCTTTCCGCATCTGCGCCATCTGGCGCTGCCTGATCTGGTGACCATCGAAGAGATCGATTTCGCGGGCGTCGACCTGTGTTTCTGTGCGCTGCCGCATGCCACCTCGCAGGAGGTGATCCGCGATCTGCCGAAGCATCTCAAGGTCGTCGATCTGAGCGCCGATTTCCGGCTGCGCGATCCGGCGGAATACAAGAAATGGTATGGCAATGATCATGCCGCGCTCGACTGTCAGAAAGAGGCGGTCTATGGGCTCACCGAGTTCTACCGCGACGAGATCGCCAGCGCGCGGCTGGTGGCCGGGACCGGCTGTAACGCGGCGACGGGGCAATATATCCTGCGGCCTCTGATCAGCGCCGGGGTGATTGATCTCGACGATATCATTCTCGACCTGAAATGCGCGGTGTCGGGGGCGGGGCGGTCGCTTAAGGAAAATCTTCTCCATGCCGAGCTCAGCGAGGGGTATAATGCCTATGCGGTGGGCGGCACCCATCGTCACCTTGGTGAGTTCGATCAGGAGTTTTCGGCGCTGGCCGGGCGGCCGGTGCGGGTGCAGTTCACGCCGCATCTGATCCCCGCCAACCGCGGCATCCTTGCCACCAGCTATGTCAAAGGCGCGGCGCAGGCGGTGCATGAGACCCTGCAAAAGACCTATGCGGGCGAGCCGTTCATTCAGGTTTTGCCCTTTGGTGAGACGCCGTCGACGCATCATGTGCGCGGCTCGAACTTTTGCCATATCGGGGTGACCGGGGACCGGATCGAAGGGCGGGCCATCGTGGTGGCGGCGCTCGACAACCTGACCAAGGGATCGAGCGGCCAGGCCTTGCAGAACGCCAACCTGATGCTGGGCGAGGCGGAGACCGAAGGGCTTATGTCCGTGCCGGTGTTTCCGTAAGCTCATGTGATGAATGAAGAGCGCGGTATAGCGATATGAAAACCCTCAAGAAGAAGCGTCGCGTACAGATCGTGATCGTGGCCGTGGTGGCGCTTGCTGTGGCCTCGTCGCTCATCGGCTATGCGCTCAAGGATGGGATCAATTTCTTTCGCTCGCCGAGCGAGGTGATGGCCGAACCGCCCGCGCCGCATGAGGTGTTTCGCATCGGTGGGCTGGTCGAAGAAGACAGTCTCGAACGCGGACAGGGGGCTGTGATCCGGTTTCGCGTGACCGATGGCGGGGCCTCGGTGCCGGTCGTCTACGAAGGCGTTCTGCCCGATCTCTTCGAGGAGGGTCAGGGCATGGTCGGCACCGGCAGTTTCGACGGGCAGGTGTTCCGCGCCAGTGAAATCCTCGCCAAGCATGACGAGAGTTATATGCCCAAGGAAGTGGTGGACGCGCTCAAGGAGCAGGGCGTCTATCAGGACCCTGCGAACGGTGGCTGAGCGCGATCTTAACCTCTGAGACATGAGGATGGGGCGTCACCTGAACAGGAGTGCGCCCCATGCAAGATGTCGCCAGTCTGGCCCGCGAAATCATCGCCCGGGAGGGCGGCTTTGTGAACGACCCGGATGATCCCGGGGGCGCCACGAACCATGGGGTGACCGTCGGCACGCTGCGAAGGCTCGGGATTGACCTGACGGGCGATGGCGCGGTGGATGTGGCGGATGTGCGGGCGTTGAGCCAGGCCGACGCCGAAGCGATTTTCCTGCGTGACTATTTTGAGCGACCGGGGATTGACCGGCTGCCCGAACCGCTGCGTCCGAGTGTGTTCGACATGTATGTGAACGCGGGCGCGAATGCGGTGAAGATCCTGCAGCGGCTCTTGCGGCAGATGGGGCATGATGTGGTGGTGGACGGGGTCATCGGCCCGCAGACCGAAGCGGCGGCGCAGGCCGCTGCGGGTGCTGCGCCGCGCCATCTGGTCGATGCCTATGGGATCGCGCGGCGGAACTATTACTTTCGCCTGGGCGATCTGCGCCCGGCGAGCCGCAAATACGCAAGAACGCGGCGCGGCGGTAAGGGCGGCTGGATCAGGCGGGCGGAAGAGTTCATCTCGCCGCGCTATCACCTGAGCATGTCGGAATTTCAGGAAAGGGTGGCAAAATGGGGCTGATGGCAGAGATCCTCCGGCTGATTTTCGGCAATGGCCGCAATGTCGTCGCCGAAACCGCAGAGGTGTTTCGCGAGAACGCCGAGGCCGGATCCTTGCGCGAGGCGAGCCTGCGGGCCGCCGCGCTTGAGCAATTCGGCGCCGAGTTCGCCCATCCGGAGCGCAGCCGGTTTGATCGGGTGATGGATGGGCTCAACCGGGTGCCGCGCCCCGCCATGGCGCTCGGGACTCTGGGGCTGTTCATTGCGGCGATGGTGGACCCGCTGTGGTTCGCGGCGCGGATGCAGGGGATCGCCCTCGTGCCAGAGCCTTTGTGGTGGCTCTTGGGGGTGATCGTGTCCTTTTACTTCGGGGCGCGTCACCAGCAAAAAACACAAGAGTTTCAACGTGCCCTCAGCGCCACCATGGCCCGCGCGCCAGGCGTGGTGCAGCGGATCGAATACCTGCAATCCGGGCGGGCCGAGAAGCCGGGGCAGGCGGCGGCGGCGCATGATGCAGAAGTTGCCCTCGAGGCGGTGCGGCCCGAGGATAATCCAGCGCTCGAAGCGTGGCGGCGCACGGCACATCACGGGCCGCGGCAGGGGCGCGAGCGGTGATACACCCTGCGACAAAGTGATCGGCGTGGCGCTGCGAATCCCGTGGCCCCGCCGTTTCACGCGGCATATACTGCGCCTATGATTACAGAATTCGGCCACTTCGCCCTGATCCTCGCCTTTTGCATTGCCCTTGTTCAGGCCATCGTGCCGCTTGTCGGCGCGGCCAAGCGCTGGCCCGGCTGGATGGCCGTGGCAATCCCGGCGGCACAGGCGCAATTCCTGCTGATCACGCTGTCCTTTGCGGCGCTCACCTATGCCTTTGTGGTGTCGGATTTCTCGCTGCGTCTGGTGGTGCTCAACAGCCATACGGACAAGCCGCTCATCTACAAAATCAGCGGTGTCTGGGGCAATCACGAAGGCTCGATGCTGCTTTGGGTGCTGATCGTGGCGCTTTTCGGCGCGACGGTGGCGTGGTTTGGCACGGCCCTGCCGCCGAGCCTACGGGCGCGGGTGCTCGCGGTGCAGGCGATGATCGGCGCGGCCTTCATGGCGTTTCTTCTTTGGACATCGAACCCGTTCCTGCGGCTCGCCGTGCCGCCGATGAATGGCGAAGACCTCAATCCGCTGTTGCAGGATCCGGGCCTCGCGTTCCATCCGCCGTTTCTCTACCTTGGCTATGTCGGTCTCTCGATGACCTTCTCCTTTGCGCTGGCAGCGCTGATCGAGGGCCGGGTCGATGCGGCCTGGGGCCGGTGGGTGCGGCCCTATACGCTGGCGGCCTGGGTGTTCCTGACCATCGGTATCGCGCTCGGGTCCTGGTGGGCCTATTACGAGCTCGGCTGGGGCGGGTTCTGGTTCTGGGACCCGGTGGAAAACGCGAGCTTTATGCCGTGGCTTTTGTCGGTGGCCTTGCTCCATTCGGCCATCGTGGTGGAGAAACGCGAGAGCCTGAAAAGCTGGACCATCCTTCTGGCGATCCTTGGCTTTGGCTTCTCGCTCATCGGGACGTTTATCACGCGGTCCGGCCTGCTCACCTCGGTGCATGCCTTTGCCAATGACCCAGAGCGCGGGATGGTTCTGTTGCTCATCCTGGCGGTGTTCATGATGGCGGGGCTCATTCTCTTTGTGGTGCGGGCGGGGACGATGCAGGCGCGGGGCGTCTTTGGTCTCGGGTCGCGGGAGACGATGTTGGTGATCAACAATGTGCTCTTGGCGGTGGCGGCCTTTATCGTCTTTGTGGGCACGCTCTGGCCCTTGGTGGCCGAGATGTTTTTTGACCGCAAGCTCACCGTTGGGGCGCCGTTTTTCGACACGGCCTTTACACCCTTCATGGTGGTGCTCGGGATTATCCTGCCGGTGGGCGCGATGCTGCCGTGGAAGCGCGGCAAGATCGGCAGCGTGATGCGCAGCCTGATGCCCGCGTTCCTTTTGGCGCTGGCGGTGGCGGCGCTCATCTATGCGATGCAAAGCGGCAAGAGCGCGCTGGCGCCGGTGGGGATGTTCCTCGGCACGTGGCTCGTGGCCGGAGCCTTGGTCGATCTCTGGGGGCGCACCGGGCGGCAGGGCTGGCAGCAGCGGCTGGGCCGGATGCGCCGTTTGCCGCGGGCCGATTGGGGCAAGGCGGTGGCCCATGCCGGGATGGGCGTGACCATGGCCGGGATTGCCGGGCTGATGGCTTGGGAATCCGAGGATATTCGCGTGGCGCAAGTGGGCGACCGGTTCGAGGTGTCGGGCTATACAATCTGGTTGCGCGCGGTGAATGAGGTGCCGGGGCCAAATTACCGTGCGACACGGGCCGAGGTTGCGCTGTCTCGCGGCAGCGAGAGCATCGGCACGGTATTCCCGGAAAAACGCATCTATCCGGTGGCAGGGATGCCGACCACGGAGGCCGGGATCGACAACGGGTTCCTGCGCGATCTCTACGTGGTGATCGGTGACAAGCAGGAGGGCGGCGGCTGGGCCGTGCGCACCTATGTCAAACCGTTGGCGAACTGGATCTGGGGCGGGGCGATCCTGATGGCGCTCGGCGGGTTCCTGTCGCTGAGCGACCGGCGGCATCGGGTGGCCGCGGGGGCACGCAAGAGCGTGGCAGGCGGGGTGCCTGCGGAATGAAGCGGCTCGTGTTGATCCTGATGCTGATGGCGGCGCCGCTCTGGGCGGTGGAGCCGGATGAGGTTCTCGATGATCCGGCGCTCGAGACGCGGGCGCGGGAGATTTCCTCTGGGCTGCGCTGTCTCGTCTGTCGCAACGAGAGCATCGACGAGAGCAACGCGAGCCTTGCGCGCGATCTGCGCCTTTTGGTGCGCGAACGGCTTGTGGCCGGGGATAGCGACAGGGAGGTGGTCGATTTCATCGTCGATCGCTATGGCGAATATGTGCTGCTCGAGCCGCGCAAGGATGGGGCGAACCTGCTCTTGTGGTGGGCCGGGCCGGGGATGTTGATCCTCGCGGCGCTGGTTGCGGCGCTCTATGTGCGCGGCCAGCGGGTGCAGCCCGGATCGGAGCCAGAGGCGCTCAGCGCAGATGAGGCGCGGCGTCTCGACGAGGTCATGAAGGACGAGTGACGCGCGGTCCGGCTTTTCCAACGGGGCGGGGCAGGGTAGAGCTGGTCAAGCTTTGAGGGAGAGAGGGCCGCAGATGCGCGACTATAAGACCATCACCTATACCGTAACCGATGATGTGGCGGTGATCGCCCTGAACCGGCCAGACCGGATGAACGCGCTCAATTCCGCGATGCGGATCGAGATCACCGACGCCATGGGCCATGCCGGTCGCGAGGCGCGGGTGGTGGTGCTCACCGGCAATGGCAAGGCGTTTTGCTCAGGCCAAGATCTGAGCGATGGCGGCAACGCGGCCAATCTCGATCTCGAACGGGTGTTGCGCGAGGAATATGTGCCGATGCTGCATGCCATCGGCACTTGCCCGGTGCCGACGATCAGCGCGGTCAACGGGCCGGCGGCCGGGGCCGGGGCCAATCTGGCACTTGCGGCGGACGTGGTGATTGCCTCGGAAAAAGCCTATTTTCTGCAGGCCTTTACCCGGATCGGCCTGATCCCCGATGCGGGCGGCACCTATTGGCTGCCGCGCCAGATGGGGGCGGCCAAGGCGATGGGCGCGGCGCTTTTTGCCGAGCCGATCAGCGCCGAACAGGCGAGCGCCTGGGGGATGATCTGGGAAGCGGTGCCGGAGGAGGCGTTTGCGGACCATTGGGCCGCCCGGGCCGCCAGTCTCGCCAAGGGGCCGACCGAGGCCTATCGCCATCTGAAAACCGCCATTCGCGGCGCCTGGGATCACGATCTCGAGGGTCAGCTCGAGCTCGAAGCGCGGCTTCAGGGGGAATGCGGCAAGACGCGTGATTTCAAGGAAGGCGTGATGGCCTTTCTCGAAAAGCGTCCGGCGGAATACGAGGGACGCTAGGAGTTTCGCCTTCGGCGAGGATATTTGACGCCAGAAGAAGCGGATTTGAGGTTAAAAGAAAACCGCCCCGGAGGTGTCTCCGGGGCGGTTTTTTAGTTCAGCGGTTTTCCATGTCCACGTAGTCGCGGAAGGTCTCGCCCTGATAGAGCTGACGCGGGCGGCCGATCTTGAGCTGTGGATCGGCGATCATTTCCTTCCACTGCGAAATCCAGCCGACAGTGCGCGACAGCGCGAAGATCGGGGTGAACATCGAGGTCGGGAAGCCCATCGCCTCGAGAATGATGCCCGAGTAGAAATCGACGTTCGGGAAGAGTTTCTTTTCGGCGAAATAGGGATCGGCCAGCGCCTGTTTCTCGAGTTCCTTGGCAACCTGAAGCGTCGGGTTGTCCTCGACGCCGAGCAGGTCGAGCACCTCGTCGGCGCTTTGCTTCATCACTTTGGCGCGGGGGTCAAAGTTCTTGTAGACGCGGTGGCCAAAGCCCATCAGGCGGAACGGGTCGTCCTTGTCCTTGGCGCGGGCGATGAATTCGGGGATGCGGTCGACGCTGCCAATCTCGCGCAGCATTTCGAGGCAGGCCTGGTTGGCGCCGCCATGGGCCGGGCCCCAGAGGCAGGCGATGCCCGCTGCGATACAGGCGAAGGGGTTGGCACCCGAAGACGAGGCCAGACGCACGGTCGAGGTCGAGGCGTTTTGTTCGTGATCGGCATGCAGGGTGAAGATCCGGTCCATCGCGCGGCTCAGGATCGGGTTGACCTCGTAATCCTCGGCCGGCACCGCAAAGCACATGCGCAGGAAGTTCGAGGCGTAATCGACATCGTTGCGCGGGTACACGAAGGGCTGGCCGATGGTGTATTTATAGGCCATGGCGGCGATGGTCGGCATTTTGGCGATCATCCGGATCGACGCCACTTCGCGCTGCCACGGGTCGTTGATGTCGGTGCTGTCATGGTAGAAGGCCGACAGCGCCCCGACCACGCCCACCATGATCGCCATCGGATGCGCATCCCGGCGGAAGCCGCGGAAGAGGAAATGCATCTGTTCATGCAGCATCGTGTGATTGGTCACGCGGCTCTCGAAATCTTCGAGCTGGGCCGTCGAGGGCAGTTCGCCGTAGAGCAGCAGGTAGCAGACCTCGAGATAATGCGACTTCTCGGCCAGCTGATCGATCGGATAGCCGCGGTGCAACAGCTCGCCCTTGCCGCCATCGATATAGGTGATGGTGCTGTCGCAGCTCGCCGTCGAGGTAAAGCCCGGGTCATAGGTGAACACACCCGCCTGACCATAGAGCTTGCGGATGTCGATGACATCGGGGCCGGCAGTGGGCGTAAAGACCGGCAACTCATAGGTTTTGCCGTCGATTTCAAGCTTCGCGGTCTTTCCAGGTTCTGCCATCTTCATTCCTCCAGTTGTCTCGGGGCGCGCCCGGTCTCTCCGGGGCGCATGCTGCGCGGCGGGAGCGTTTCCCGCAAGAGATTCGGCGTGTCTACGCGTAACTACGCATCGCCAGACGCATCAGACAGCCGAGCGAGGGTTTCCTCTCGCCCCAGAACCAGCATCATATCGAAAACGCTGGGCGTCGCGGTGCGACCTGCCAAGGCAGCCCGAAGCGGGCCCGCCAGCTTGCCAAATTTCATGTCTTTGCTTTCAGCGAACGCTTGGGCCAAAGCCTCGATCGCCTCGCGAGACCACGTAGCATTTTGCAACTGCGGCGTCAATTCGCTTAGTATACCACGGGATACAGTATCGAGCTGAGCGGCGGCTTTTTCCTCGATGTCGATGGGGCGTTCGGCCAGCGCAAAATGCGCTTTTTCAAGGAGTTCCGGGTAGGTTTTGGCCCGTTCCTTGAGCTGCGGCATGGCCGCCTGTAGCCGGCTCAATTTTACGTCACTCAACGTGACCTTGTCTTGCGCCACCGCAAATGCCGTGACGTCATGCAGCAGTGCAGCATCGTCGGTGATGGCGATATGCTGACCGCAGATGTTTTCGAGCTTTTTAAAGTCGAACCGGGCCGGCGATTTGCCGATTCCTTTGAGGTCGAACCACTCTTGCGCCTGGGCGTCGGTGAAGAATTCATCGTCGCCATGGCTCCAGCCGAGGCGCGCCAGATAGTTGCGCATGCCGGCAGCCGGGTAGCCCATATCGCGATACTCCTCGACGCCGAGCGCGCCGTGGCGTTTCGAGAGTTTCTTGCCATCGGGCCCGTGGATGAGCGGGATATGGGCATAGGTGGGCAGCGGCCATCCCATCGCCTCATAGATCATCATTTGCCGCGCGGCGTTGTTGAGATGGTCGTCGCCCCGGATCACATGGGTCACGCCCATGTCATGGTCGTCGACGGCGACCGCGAGCATATAGACCGGCGTCCCGTCCGAGCGCAGCAGCACCATATCGTCGAGCTGATCGTTGCGGATGGTGACATCGCCCTGCACCTCGTCACGGATGGTGGTCGCGCCGTCGCGCGGGGCCTTGATGCGCACCACATAGGGCGCATCCGGGTGGCTCGCGGGATCGGCGTCGCGCCACGGGCTTTGATACAGGGTCGAACGGCCTTCGGCGCGGGCCGCGTCGCGGAAGGCCTGGATCTCGTCCTGGCTGGCAAAGCATTTATAGGCCTTGCCCTCGGCCAGAAGTTGATGCGCGACCTCGGCGTGACGCGGGGCGCGGTCAAACTGGCTGATCACCTCGCCATCATGATCGAGCCCGAGCCAGGCCATGCCGTCGAGAATGGCCTGGGTCGCCTCGGGGGTCGAGCGGGCGCGGTCGGTGTCTTCGATGCGCAACAGGAACTTGCCGCCGCGACCGCGCGCATAGAGCCAGTTGAAGAGCGCGGTGCGCGCCCCGCCGATGTGGAGATAGCCGGTGGGAGAGGGCGCGAAACGGGTGACTACGGCGTCGGTCATGAGAGCCTTTAACCTTTCGGTAACGATGTGGGGCATAGGTTTGGCGTCTGTCTATCGGGCCGCTGGCAAGGAGACAAGCATTGGCCGCTATGGAAGAGACGGGCGCGCGGGCGTTCTGGGCAGGGCCCCGGGACGCGATCGGCGCGGTGCTTTTGGCGCAGCGCGGGCATCTCTTTGCCTGGGTGCCGGTGATGATCGGGATCGGGATCGGGATTTTCTTTGGCCTGCGTCAAGAGCCGCAGACCGGTGTGCTCTGGGCGGCGGGGGCGGCCGCCGCGATGCTGCTGCTAGGGGCGAGGCTCTTGCCCGAGGCGCTGCGCCCCTTGGTGGTGGCGGGCGGTTTGATCCTCGGCGGTCTGGCGCTGGCGGGTCTACGGGCGCATCTGGTGGCGGGTCCGGTGCTTGGCTTTCGCTATTATGGCCCGGTGGAGGGGCGGGTCGTGGCGATGGATCGGTCCGGGTCCGATGCGATGCGGCTGACCCTCGATCAGGTGGTCCTTTATAACATGAGCCCGGAGCGGACGCCGAGCCGGGTGCGCATCGCGTTGCATGGCGGGGCGGGGGGGACGGCCCGGCCCGGGCAGATCGTGATGACCACCGCCCACCTGTCGCCGCCCGGCGGGCCGGTGGAGCCGGGCGGGTTCGATTTTCAGCGCCATGCCTGGTTTCTGCGGCTGGGCGCGGTGGGCTATACGCGGGTGCCCGTGCTGCGGGCGACGGATGAGGCGGCGGGGTTCTCCTGGGCAGGGCTGCGGCTGGCGATGTCGGAACGGGTGCAGGCGGCCCTGCCGGGAGAGCCGGGGGGCTTTGCGGCGGCGATCATCACCGGCGACAGGTCGGCGATGACGCAAGAGACGTTACAGGCGCTCAGGGTGTCCAACCTCGCGCATCTCTTGGCAATCTCGGGGCTGCATATGGGGTTGCTGGCAGGGTTTGTCTTTGCGGCGCTGCGGCTGATCATGGCCTGTGTGCCGCCGCTCGCGCTGCGCTGGCCCATTCGCAAATTCGCAGCCGGTGGCGCGCTTGCGGCGGCGGCGGTCTATCTGGGGCTCTCGGGTGGCAATGTGGCGACCGAGCGGGCCTTTGTCATGGTGGCGGTGATGTTGGTGGCGGTGATGCTCGACCGGCGCGCGATCAGCCTGCGGGCCGTGGCGCTGGCGGCGATCATCGTGCTGGCGCTGCGGCCTGAGGCGATGCTTGGTCCGGGGTTTCAGATGTCCTTTGCCGCGACGACGGCGCTGGTAGCGGTGTTCGGCAGGGTCTCGAGCTATGAGCGCGGATGGGTCCCCGGCTGGCTCAGGCCTGTGACGACAGTGGTGATCTCGTCGCTGGTGGCGGGGCTCGCCACCGCGCCCTTTGCGGCGGCGCATTTCAATCAGATCGCGCATTACGGGCTCTTGGCCAATCTCGTCTCGGTGCCGCTCATGGGGGTCTGGGTGATGCCGGCGGCGGTGCTGAGCGTGAGCCTGATGCCATTGGGTGGCGAGGCACTGGGGCTCTGGATCATGGGGCTTGGCCTGCGCTGGATCCTTGGCGTGGCGCATTGGGTTGCGGAGCTGGACGGCGCGCGCGGGGTGGTGACCGCGCCGGGGCCATGGGTGATCCCTTGTCTGGCATGGGGCGCGCTTTTCGTGATCCTCTGGCAGGGGAAGCTGCGGTTCTTCGGGCTGTTGCCGGTGGTCGCGGGATTCTGGATCTGGTCCGGGGCCGAGCGGCCTAAGGTGCTCATCTCTGAGGACGGTCGGCTGGTCGGCGTGATGACCGAGGCAGGCCGTGCGCTCAGCCGCGAGCGGGGGGCGGGGTTTGTGGCGATGAACTGGCTCGAAAACGATGGCGATGCCGGGGATCAGGCGGCGGCTGCGGCCCGCTGGGAGGCGGGTGCAGCGGAGATCGCGCGTTGGGACCTAAAGGTATTGCGCGGGGCGCAGGAGGTCAGGGGATTTGACGGATGCACCGCGTCGCAGAGGTTGGTGACGCCCAAGGACCCGGACCAGAACGCCCTGCCATGTCAGGTGTTCTCACCCAGATCCCTGCGGCAGAGCGGCGCGGTGGCGCTCTATCTTCGCAAGGGGGAGGTCATAACAATTACCGCGCGCCAGATCTCTGGCACGCGGCTTTGGAACAGTCGTGACATCCGGCGTCAGTAGCTGCGGATCAGCCCGACGAGACGGCCCTGCACCTTGACCTTGTCATCGGGCAGAACGCGGGTTTCATAGGCCGGGTTCGCTGCCTCGAGCGCGATGGCACCGCCGCGACGGAAGAACCGTTTGAGCGTGGCCTCCTGATCCTCGACCAGCGCCACGACGATATCGCCATTGTCGGCGGTCGATGTCTCGCGGATCACCACGATATCGCCGTCATTGATGCCAGCCTCGATCATCGAGTCGCCCTTGACCTCGAGCGCGTAGTGATTGCCCTGACCGCTGACCATCGCGCCGGGGACGGCCACGTTATGCGAGACATGGTTGATCGCCTCGATCGGCACACCGGCGGCGATGCGGCCCATGACCGGCAGCTCCAGCGCGTGCACTTCGACCGGACGGGCATTGGCGGGCTGTCCTGCCTCGGGGCGGTCGCCTTCGATGACGCGCGGGGTAAAACCGTGGGCCGGGGCGCCGCCGAGGCTCTCGGGGAGCTTCACAATCTCGAGCGCCCGGGCACGATGGGCGAGACGGCGGATAAAGCCGCGTTCTTCGAGCGCGGTGATCAGCCGGTGAATGCCCGACTTGGACCGCAGGTCCAGCGCCTCTTTCATTTCGTCAAAGCTTGGCGGGACGCCGTCGCGTTGAATGCGCTTGTTGATATAGTCGAGCAGATCGAGCTGTTTTTTCGTCAGCATTTGCCCCTCCATCGGACCATGAGTTAACTTTTGTTCTACGCATGTTCTCGTTTTGTGTCAACAGTGATGGCTGTTGCGCTGCAAACGGGGGCTATTGGAGCGGTTAGAGGGGGATATAGTCGACAGTCTCGCCCGCGCGGCGCGGCCCGTCCCCCACCGGGCGGATCAGGAGCGCGTTAGAGGCGGCGAGAACCGACAGGAGGGCACTGTCCTGACGGGGCTGGGCGGTGATCGTGTCACCGTCGAGGGTGGCGCGCATGTAATGCTCGCGCGGGCCATTGGCGGCGAGATCGGCACCAAGCTGGGCCTGATAGCGCGGCGCGGCGCGGGCGGGCAGGCCGAGCATGGCGCGGATCACCGGGGCGAGGAACACATGGCCGCAGACCATGGCCGAGACCGGATTGCCGGGCAGGCCGATCATCGCCGCATCGCCCATCCGCCCCGCCATCAGCGGTTTGCCCGGCCGCATGGCGATCTTGTAAAAGCTCCGCTGCAGCCCCATCGTCTCGGCCACCGGGCCCACGAGATCATGATCTCCCACCGACGCGCCGCCAATGGTGACGATCAGATCGGCATCGGCGGCGAGATCGAACGCCATGCGCAGCGAGGCCTCGTTGTCCCGCGCGATGGGCAGGAGCCGGGCGGTGGCCCCGAGGCTTTCCACCAGCGCCTTGAGGCCGTAACTGTTGGAGGCGATGATCTGATCGGGTCCGGGGTTCTCGCCGGGCATGACAAGCTCGTCGCCCGTGGCGAGAAGCGCCACCTTGGGCCGCGCGACAACCGGCACACGGGCGATGTTCATCGCCGCCAGCAGCGCGATGTCCGAGGGCCCGAGCAGGCGCGGCGCATCGAGGCGCATACCGGCCTCGAAATCGGCACCGGCAGGGCGGACGTAAGCCGCCTCGTCGAGCGTGTCCTTGAGGGTGATGATGTCGCCCTCGCGCGTCACATCCTCTTGGATCACCACCCGGTCGGTGCCCTCGGGCAGCGGCGCGCCGGTAAAGATCCGCACGGCGTAATCCTCGGCCACGAGCCCGTCGAAGCCATGGCCTGCCGCCGCCTCGCCGATAACGCGGAACCGGGCCCCGGGGGTGACGCGCGATGCGGCCACCGCATAGCCATCCATGGCGGAGGCGGCAAAGGGGGGCTGGGTAAGCGAGGTGGTGACGGAGCGGGCCAGCACGCGTTGACCGGCGTCGGCAAGCGGCACCTCTTCCACCGCGCCGGGAGAGACCAGCGCGAAGAGTTGGTCGAGCGCCGTCTCGACCGAGATCATTCGGCGGTGTAGCGGCCGGATTTCCCGCCCTCTTTGAGCGTGACACGAATGCCGCCGATCTGCATCGCCTTATCCACCGCCTTGACCATGTCATAGACCGTGAGCGCGGCGGTGCTGACGGCGGTGAGCGCCTCCATCTCGACGCCGGTCTGGCCAGTGGTCTTGACCGTGGCTTCGATCTCGACCCCCGGCAGCGCGGGATCGAGCGTCAGCTCGACCGCCACTTTGGTGACGGGCAGCGGGTGGCAGAGCGGGATGAGCTCGGGCGTTTTCTTGGCGCCCATGATCCCCGCCAGCCGCGCGACCGAGAGCACATCGCCCTTCTTGGCACGCCCCTCGGAGATCATCGCGAAGGTCTCTTGCGCCATGGTGACATGGCCGCGCGCGGTGGCCACACGCGCGGTCACCGGCTTGTCGGAGACATCGACCATATGGGCGTCGCCCTTGGCGTCGAAATGGGTGAGCTCGGCCATCACATCCCGCCGGACATGAGCGGATTTGCCAAAAGCTCTCGGGTGGCGCTGGCCACGTTCTCTTGGCGCAT
Organism: Roseovarius nubinhibens ISM; assembly: GCF_000152625.1. Classification (GTDB taxonomy): domain Bacteria; phylum Pseudomonadota; class Alphaproteobacteria; order Rhodobacterales; family Rhodobacteraceae; genus Roseovarius; species Roseovarius nubinhibens. Next base: position 3,044,851 of record NZ_CH724156.1, read on the forward strand.
GAGCGCCTCGCCGATGAGAAAGCTGCGCGCGCCGTAGCGGGCCATATCAGCGAGATCCTCGGGCGTGAAAATGCCGCTTTCGCAGACGATCATCCGATCCACGGGCACCAGTTTCGCCAGCTTGCGGGTGGTGTCGAGCGTGGTCTCGAACGTGTTGAGATCGCGGTTGTTGATCCCGATCATCCGCGAATTGAGCCGCGTGGCGCGTTCAAGTTCTTCGGCGTTATGCACCTCGAGCAGGGCGTCCATGCCCCACTCCTGTGCGGCGGCCTCAAGCTCGGCCGCCTGTTCATCCGAGACGCTGCCCATGATGATCAGGATGCAATCGGCATTGAGGCTGCGGGCCTCGACCACCTGATAGGGGTCATACATGAAATCCTTGCGCAGCGCGGGCAGATCGCAGGCGGCGCGCGCCTCGGTCAAAAAGGATTTGGCGCCCTGAAAGCTCGGCGTGTCGGTCAGCACCGAAAGGCAGGTCGCACCGCCCTCGGCATAGGCCTCGGCCAAGGTGGCGGGATCGAAATCTTCGCGGATGAGCCCCTTGGAGGGGCTCGCCTTCTTAATCTCGGCAATCAGCCCATAGCCCTGTTTCGACGCCAGTTCGAGCGCCTCGGCAAAGGGGCGTACCGGGTCGGCATTGCGGGCCATGTTCTCGAGCTCGTCGAGCGAGACTTGCGCCTTGTCGGCCGCGATTTCTTCAAGCTTGTAGGCCTTGATTTTCTCAAGGATGGTGGGCGTGCTCATGCAGCCTCCGAAGTGATTTTAGCTAATTCTTCTATCTTAGTGCGGGCGGCCCCGCTGTCGATGCTCTCCGCCGCTTTTTCCGCGCCTTGGCGCAGCGTGTCGGCATGGCCCGCGACCACCAGAGCGGCGGCCGAGTTGAGCAGCACCGCGTCGCGGTAGGCCCCGGGCGCGCCTGACAGAAGCTCGCGGAACGCCGCCGCGTTCTGCGCCGGATCACCGCCGAGGATCGCCTCGAACGGGTGCACCGGCAGACCTGCCTCTTCGGGGTGCAGCTCATATTCAGTGATCTGCCCGTCGAGGCCCAGATCAGCGACCCAGCTCACCCCGGTGATGGTCAGCTCGTCCGTGCCGTCGCTGCCATGCACGAGCCAGGCGCGTTCCGAGCCGAGAATGCCCAAGACCTCGGCCATGGGCCGGATGAGCGACCGGGAGAACGCGCCGGTGAGCTGACGCCGGGCGCCTGCGGGATTGGTCAGGGGGCCGAGAATGTTGAAAATCGTGCGCGTCGCGAGCTCGGTTCGGACCGGGCCGACATGGGCCATGGCCGGGTGATGCATGGGCGCCATCATGAAGGCGATGCCGACCTGATCGAGCGATTTTTCAACCACATTTGGCCCGACCATCACATTGATGCCCATCTGGGTCAGCGCATCGGCCGCGCCGGATTTCGAGCTCAGATTGCGGTTGCCGTGCTTGGCCACCGGCACGCCGCAGCCCGCCACGACAAAGGCGGTGGCGGTCGAAATATTGAGCGTGCCCTTGCCGTCGCCACCGGTGCCGACGATGTCCATCGCGCCCTCTGGCGCGCGGACCTTGCGGCATTTCGCGCGCATCACGGCGGCGGCGGCGGCATATTCATCCACCGTCTCGCCCCTTGTGCGCAGCGCCATCAAAAGCCCGCCGATCTGGGCCGGGGTGGCTTCGCCGTCAAAGAGGATCTGGAACGCGGTTTCGGCCTCGGCACGGGTCAGCGGACGATCGGCGGCCGCACCGATCAGCGGCTTGAGCGCATCACTCATGCCGCCACCGGCATCAGGTCGAGGAAATTCTTGAGCAGCGCATGCCCATGTTCCGAGGCGATGGATTCCGGGTGGAACTGAACGCCTTGAATGGGAAGCGTGCGATGTTGTAGCCCCATGATCGTGCCATCTTCGAGCTCGGCGGTGATTTCGAGACAGTCGGGCAGGCTCTCGCGGTCGACCACCAGCGAATGATAGCGCGTCGCCTCAAAGGGCGTGGGCAGGCCGGCGAAGACACCTTTGCCGGTATGATGCATCATGCCCATCTTGCCATGCACGATCTCGGAATGGCGCAGCACCTTGCCGCCAAAGGCCTGACCGATGGTCTGATGCCCAAGGCAGACGCCCATCAGCGGAGTTTTCGTCTCGGCGGCGGCCTCGGTCAGGGCGAGACAGATGCCCGCCTGATCGGGATCGCAGGGCCCGGGCGAGAGCAGAATGCCCGCCGGATTCATCGCCATCGCCTCTTGCACATTCAGCGCGTCATTGCGTTTGACCACCACTTCGGCCCCCAGCTCGCCCAGATAATGCACGAGGTTGTAGGTGAAGCTGTCATAGTTATCGATCAGAAGAAGCATATCGGCACTCTCGGGGTATTTCGGGGGCTGGCGGCCCGGCCCATCGTCGCGGTATACTTGTTCAGTCTTGGGCAGGAGCGTCAAGAGGGGCAGACCTGCCCACGGGAAATAATGAGGGCGAACGAGCATGGCACGCAAGTTTATCGCAGGGATTTTGGCCGGAACTGTGGTCTCGGGGGTTGGTCTGGGGGCGGCGTCGCTGATGTCACCGCTGCCGGGGGACACCGCACCACAGGCCGGGCGCGCCGAGGTGCCTGCGGGGTCCAAGTTCAACGCCGCGCGCGAGGATGGCGAGGTCACGCTGCCCACCACCGAAGAGACGCCGCAGGCCGGGATGGCCCCCAAGATCGAGAGCGCCAGCCCCGATGATCTGAGCAGCCTGCAAGGGGCGGACACCGACCCTGCCGCTGAGCCGAGCGCCGAGATGGCCGAGCCCACATTGGCCGCGCCCGAGCCGGGTCAGGAGGCCACGGGCATGGCGGGCGAGGTGGAAAACCCGGTGCTACCCAGCCCGCAAGCGGTCGCGCCCCAAGCGCCCGCCGCCGATTCGGATCTGTCGATTTCCACCGACCCGGCCCAGCCCATGGCCCCCCAGGCCGAGGAGGAGGCCACCGGCTTTGCCAGTGCAGAGAGCGGCAGTTTCCCCAGCTCTGAATTGGCCGATGCGGCCACCGCTCCGGAGGGCGCCGGAGCTGTGTCGCAAGAGACGGGCGCGGCAGAGGATGGCGCGCAAACCCCTGATAGTGAACGCAATGAGGCTGAGCATATGCTGCCCGTGGTGCCAGAGCCCGCGCCGAAAGTGACCGAGCCGGAGCCGTCGAAAACCGTGGGCAATCTGGCCAAGAATGTCACCACCAACCGGCTGCCCAGCATCGGGGCCGAAACCGAAGCGGCACAGACCGAGACGGATACCGCAGAGGCGCTGCCAGAGCTTGCGCCCACGGATCTGCCCGCGATCGAGGCCCATGCGGCCGAGTTCGACAACCCGGAGGGCAAGCCGATGGTGTCGATCGTGTTGATCGACAATGGGCGGTCGCCGATTGGGTTGGAGGCGCTGGCGGCGTTTCCTTATCCGTTGAGCTTTGCGGTCGACCCGAATTCGGACGGGGCGGCGGAGGCGATGGCGCGGTATCGGGCGGCGGGGTTCGAGGTTTTGATCCTCACCGACCTGCCGCAAGGCGCCTCGGCGGCGGACACGGAAACCACGATGCAGACGCTTTTTGCCGAGCTGCCAGAGGCGGTCGCCGTGATGGAAGGCACCGGCACGGGGCTGCAATCAAGCCGTGAAGCGGCCGAGCAATTGGCCCCGATCCTCAAGGAAACCGGTCACGGATTATTGATGTTTCCCAAGGGCTTGGACACGGCAAGCAAGCTCATCGCGCGCGAGGGCGTGCCGACGGCCACGATCTTTCGCGACTTTGATAGCGATGGGCAGACGGCCACGGTGATCCGGCGCTTTCTCGATCAGGGCGCGTTCAAGGCAAGCCGCCTTGAGGGCGGGGTGATCATGCTCGGGCGGCTGCGGGCCGAGACGGTCAGTGCGCTGCTGATCTGGGGGCTGCAGGACCGGGTGAGCCAGGTCGCCTTGGCCCCGGTGTCGGCGGTGCTCAAGGCCGGAAATGAGGATGCGGTAACACAGCAGTAACACGTCGGTATTACGACTGTGTGGATTTCGCCTCTTGCCAGGTGCCGGGGGCGATGCCGTCGAGCGTCCAATCCCCCACTGACCAGCGCACCAGCCGCAGCGTCGGATAGCCCACATGCGCCGTCATCCGCCGCACCTGACGGTTGCGGCCCTCGGTGATGGTGAGGCGCAGCCAGCTGTCCGGCACGGATTTGCGATAGCGCACCGGCGGGTCGCGCGGCCAGAGATCGGGCGGCGCGATCCTCTCGGCCTGCGCCGGGCGAGTGGGGCCGTCCTTGAGCGTCACGCCCCGGCGCAGCGCGGCGAGGGCCGCGTCATCCGGCTCGCCCTCGACCTGCACCAGATAGGTCTTGGGCGCTTTGAATTTCGGGTGGCTGATCCGCGCCTGCAACCTGCCATCATCGGTGAGCAGCAAGAGCCCTTCGCTGTCGCGATCAAGCCGTCCCGCCGGGTAGACGCCGGGGATGTTGATATGGTCCGAGAGGGTCGCGCGCGGGCTGTCGGCCGTGCCGCGATCAGTGAACTGGCTCAGCACGCCGAAGGGTTTGTTGAAGAGCAGAAGCCGGCTCATGCGCCGACGGGCGGCAGACCGGGAAGCAGACCGGGAAGCTGTGTCCCGCCGCGCCTAGCCATTGCCATTGCCGGTGAACCGCGCCGCATCGGCCGCGGCGCGGCGGATGGCGTTCGATTTATGCACCGTCTCCATATATTCGGCCTCGGGGTCGCTGTCATAGACCACGCCGCCGCCGGCCTGAATATAGAGGTTCTCGTCCTTCACCACCGCCGTGCGCAGCGCGATACAGACATCCATGTCGCCGCCCGCGCTGAAATAACCGACGCCGCCGCCATAGACGCCGCGCTTTTCCGGTTCGAGCTCGTCGATGATTTCCATCGCGCGGACCTTGGGCGCGCCGGACACGGTGCCTGCGGGCAGACCGGCCAGAAGCGCGCCGAGCGCGTCCTGGTCCGGGGCCAGTTCGCCCACCACATTCGAGACGATATGCATGACGTGGCTATAGCGTTCGATGATGAATTCTTCGGTCGGGCGCACGGTGCCGATCTTGGCGACGCGGCCCACATCATTGCGCCCGAGATCCAAGAGCATGAGATGTTCGGCCAGCTCTTTCTGGTCGGCCATCAGATCGGCCTCGTTGGCGCGGTCCTCGGCGGGGGTCGCGCCGCGCGGGCGGGTGCCGGCGATGGGGCGGATGGTCACCTCGTTGCCGAAGACGCGAACGAGGATTTCGGGGCTGGCGCCCACCACCTGAAAGCCGCCGAAGTTGAAATAGAACATGAAGGGCGACGGGTTGGTGCGCCGCAGGCTGCGGTAGAGGGCGAAAGGCGGCTGGCGGAAGGGCTGGGTCCAGCGCTGTGACGGCACCACCTGAAAGATGTCGCCAGCGCGGATATATTCCTTGGCCTTCTCGACCGCCTGTTTATAGCCCTCGCGGGTGAAATTCGACACCGGCGCCGCGTCCTCGCGGGCTTCGCCCAGATCACGGGTGTTCTGGGGCAGGGCGCGTTCGAGATCGCGCACCGCATCCATCACCCGTTCGGCGGCCTGCGCATAGGCGGCCTTGGCCGATTGGCCCGAGCCGACCCAAGCCGGAGAGACCACGATCACCTCGCCCTTGACCCCGTCGAGCACCGCCACCACCGACGGCCGCAGCATCAGCGCATCGGGCAGGCCGAGCGGATCGGGGTTCACATCGGGCAGATGTTCGACGAGCCGGATCATGTCATAGCCGAGATAGCCAAAGAGCCCGGCGCTCGCGGCGGGGAGGTCTTCGGGCAGGTCGATGCGGCTTTCCTCGATCAGGGCGCGCAGATTGGTGAGCGGATCGCCGTCTTGATCGGTGAAGGCGTCGCCATCGAAACGGGCGTCGCGGTTGATGCGGCTCGCAGGACCGTGGCATTGCCAGACCACATCCGGCTTCATCCCGATGATCGAATAGCGCCCGCGCACCTCGCCGCCGGTGACGGATTCGAGCAAGAACGCATCGCGGGCCGCGCCGGTGAGCTTGAGCATCAGCGACACGGGCGTGTCGAGATCGGCGGCGAGCCTTGCATAGACCACCTGGTTCTTGCCCGCGGTAAAGCCCGCGGCAAAATCGTCAAAGCTTGGGGTCAGATCCACCGGAAGGCTCCGTTACTGGAAGTTCGCATGGACGGCATTGAGCGCCGATTGATCGAGCGCGATGCCCGCGCGGGCGCGGATGTCATCGGCCAGCGCCTGAAACAGATCCTGCGAGAGCGAGTTCGCCGCCTGGTTCTTGAGCACCTGGCTCAGCACCACGAGATCCTGCGCCTCGGCATCGGGCGCGTTGACCGCGTCGAGCCGCAGCAGGAAGAGGCGGCCGTTGCCCTCGACGATTTCCACCTGACCCGGCTCCATCTCGAACACGGTTTCGATGAATTCGCGGGGCGCGTCGACGTCAAAGCCGCGGCGGGTGATGTCCTTGGCGGTGCTGATGTCGGTAAAGCCGAGTTCCTCGAAGGATGTGCCTTGGCTCAGCGCCGCGATGTCGGCCTCCGATTGGCTGCGCAGCGCCTCGACGATGGTTTGCCGCGTCCAGGCCTCGGCCAGCGCGTCGCGCACCTCCTCCACCGGCTGCACGCGCGGGGCGATGGTTTCGTCGAGCCGCATGGCGAAGAGGCCGCCATCGTCGAGCTCGATCACCTGCGGGTAGTCGTCGGTGGTGACGGCGGCGGCGGCCTGACGGAAGCTTTCATAGCCGCCGATGCCCTCGGTCACCTCGGGGTGCCAGTCGATCTTGCCAAGCTCCAGATCGGTTTCCTGGGCCAGTCCCTCGATCGTGGCGCCCCCGGCGAGCAGGTCGTCGATATTGTCCATGCTGCTTTCGATCACGCGGCGGGCGCGGTCGCCGGCAAGCTCGTCGCGGAGCATCGGTTCGGCCTCTTCAAAGGGCACGACCTGCGCCGCGAGCACGCCATTGACGCGGAAGAGGGCAGGGCCGAGATCGGTGTCGACCGGGCCGACCACATCGCCAGCCTCGGCGGCGAAAACGGTGTCGCCAGCGGCGCCGAGCTGGGCCCGGGTCACGTCGCCGATGTCGACGTCAGAGAGTTCCAGATCGCGGGCGGCGACCAGATCCTCAAAGCTCGCCTCGCCGCTCTCGATCCGGGCCAGCGCGTCGCTGGCGGCGGCAGAGTCGAGGAAGACGAGACGTTCGACAAGGCGGCGCTCGGGCTGGTTATATTCGGCGCTGCGTTCGTCATAGGCGGCGCGCAGGGCGTCCTCGTCGACCTCGACCGTGTCGAGGATCATGTCGGGGGTGAGCCAGGCATAGGTGATCGCCTTGGTCTCGGGCGTGGTGAACTCGGCCTGATGCGCCTCGTGATAGGCGGCGAGATCCTCCTCGGTGGGCTCGGGCAGGCCGGTTTGCAGATCGGCGCGGGCGAGCACGGCCCAGCTGATGTCGCGGCGTTCGCCGAGGTAGTTGATCAGCGTGTCGCCATAGGCCTCGGGGGCGCGGACCCCGGCCACCACGGCGCCTTGCAGCAGCGTGCGGGCGGTTTCGGCGCGCATGTCTTCCTCAAAGCGGGTCTCGTTGAGACCGGCCTGTTGCAGAGCAAATTCATAGGCTTGGCGGTCGAACTTGCCATCGAGACCTTGGAAGGCCTGGATGTTGAGGATCTCGTCGCGCAGGTTTGCGTCGCCGATGGAAATGCCGATGCGTTGCGTCTCATCCTCGAGCGCGGTGGTGGTCACCAGCCGCCCGAGCACCGCCTGATCGAGACCGAGCTCGCGGGCCTGGGCGAAGGAGAGCCGTTCGCCGCGCTGGGCCTCGAGGGCGCGGATCTCGTTTTGCAGGGTGCGGGCGTAATCGTTGATGTCGATCTTGGTGTCGCCGACCGATCCGACGCTCTGGACATTGCCAGAGAGATTGGTCACGCCAAAGCCGCCGAGGCCGAGGATCAAAAGGCCCATCAGAATCCAGACGGCGGTTTTCGACAATGTGTTTCCAGACGCCATGAGACCTCGCGCGGCTAAGGTGTATAAAGGGTGTTCCGGTCTGTCTAAGCCTTGCCGGATGCGGGGGCAAGGGGCAGCGAAACCTGTGACAAACGGTCGAAAAGCTCTGCAATTCCGGCGCGGTCGACATTGGCGAAGGCGATGCGGAGCTGACGCTGACCGGCGCTGTCCTCTTCGGGCATGAACATGGTGCCGGGCAGCACCAGCACACCGGCCTCGCGGACGAGGGCGGGGGCCAGCTCGTTCGAGGGCAGGGCGAAGGGATGCTCGACATAGGCGAAATAGGCGCCGCAGCCGAGAAGCCGCCAGCCCTTGGCTTCGACCTTGGGGAAATGTTCGGAAATGGCGGCGCGGCGGTCGAGGATTTCGGCCCGTTCACCGGCGACCCATTGGCCGAGGTTCTGCATCCCCCAGAGCGCCGCGATCTGGCCCAGCTGGTTCGGGCAGATGGTGACGGTGTCGAGAAATTTCTCTGCCTGCGCAAGGCGTTGCGGTGCACAGACCATGGCGCCGACGCGGTGCCCGGTGAGCCGGTAGGCCTTGGAGAAGGAATAGAGCTGAATGAGCGTGTCGCCCCAGTTCTCATCGCCAAAGAGATCATGCGGCGCGCCGCTGCGGGCGTCGAAATCGCGGTAGGTCTCATCGACGATGAGGGCGATGCCGTGACTCTGGGCGAGCGTATACATGGCGCGCAAGAGTTCGGGCGGGTATTCGACGCCGCCGGGGTTGTTGGGGCTGACCAGCACGATGGCGCGGGTGCGCGGGGTGATGAGCGCCCGGGCGGCCTCAGGGTCGGGCAGCAGATCATCGCCGGTGGCCAGCGGCACAGCCGTCACGCCGACCATATCGAGCCACATTTTATGGTTGAAATACCAAGGGGTTGGCAGGATGATCTCATCCCCTTCGCCGCAGAGCGTCGAGAGGGTGGCGCAGAAGGCCTGATTGCAGCCGGAGGTGATCCCGACATTGCCCGCAACAATGGTCCCGGAATAGGCGTCAGACCATTGTTTCGCGACCTCTTCGCGCAGCTCGGGCAGGCCCAGAACCGGGCCATAGAGATGCGCCTCGGGGCGGTTCAGCGCGGCATCGGCGATCACCTGACGCAGCGGTTCCGGGGGCGGGTCGACCGGGGCGGCCTGGCTCACATTGATGAGCGGCCGGTCGGCGGGAAATTCCACCCCGTCGAGCCAGCGGCGGGCCTCCATCACGGGCGGAAAGAACGTGCCTTCGGTACGGGGCAGCGGGCGTGTCATGGCGAAAATTCCCTGTCGGTACTACGTCGGTATCGCGTCGGCAAAGCGACTGTGGCGATTTTAGCGGCCGCGATACGGTTCTACATATTGCAAAGCGAGATCCCAGGGGAAGAAAATCCACGTGTCCTGGCTCACCTCGGTGACATAGGTCTGTACGAGATCGCGGCTCTTGGGCTTGGCATAGACCGTGGCGATATGCGCCTTGGGCAGGAGCTTGCGCACCACTTCGAGCGTGCGGCCAGTGTCGACGAGATCGTCGATCACCAACACGCCGTGACCGTCGCCGATCAGATCCATGTCGGGGGCCTTGGTGATCTGGGCCGCGCCCTGGGTCTGATGGTCGTAGCTCTTGATCGAGATCGTATCGACGGTGCGAATGTCCAGCTCGCGGGCGATGATCATCGCCGGGGCCATGCCGCCGCGGGTGATCGCCACGAGGGCGCGCCATTCGCCGTTTTCCGGCCCCTTGCCATCGAGCCGCCAGGCCAGCGCGCGGGCGTCGCGGTGAAGCTGGTCCCAGCTGACGTGGAAGCCTTTTTCATGGGGGAGTTGATCGGTCATGGGGTCGGTCCGTTAACGAGTGAAGAGAAGGCGCAGGCCGAGAAGGCCGAGCACGGCGGCGGCGATGCGGTCAAACACGGGTTTGAGCCGCAGATAGCCATCGCGGGCGCGCCGCGTCGAGAGCAGGAGGGCAAAGCCGCCATAGGCGAGCCATTCCACCAGCATGTGATTGACCACGATCAGCGCCTTGTCCCCGAGCGGAATGTCGCGCGGGAAGATCACCACCAGCACGGCGGAGGCAAAGAGCATGGATTTCGGATTGGAGAGGTTGACCAGCAGCCCGGCCACAAAGCTGCGCCGGGCGGCAGGGGCGGTCGTCGTCATGGCGGGCAGCGGATCGCCCGCGCCGCGCCAGATGGTGACGGCGAGATAGAGGAGATAGCCCGCGCCCAGCAGTTTCAGCGCGAGGAAGGCCCAGGGAAAGAGGGTAAAGACCGCGTCGAGCCCGAGCAGCGCCAGCGTCGTCCAGAGCGCCGCGGCGAGGCCGAGGCCGAGACCCGTCATCACCCCGGCGCGGCGGCCCGACACAAGCGTCGTGCGCAGCGCCAAAAGCATGGCGGGGCCGGGGCTGATCAGCGCGGCGAGCAGCGTCAGATTGAAGGCAATGAGCTGCGCGGGCTCCATAGCCGCGCTCAGCCCTTGCCGGTGGCGTCGATATCGGGCGCGTCCACGGCCTTCATGCCGACGATGTGATAGCCTGCGTCGACATGCAGGTTTTCGCCGGTGACGCCGGAGCCGAGATCGCTCAGCAGGTAGAGCGCCGAATTGCCGACATCATCGATGGTCACATTGCGGCGCAGCGGCGAGTTGAGCTCGTTCCATTTCAGGATATAGCGGAAATCGCCGATGCCGCTGGCGGCGAGCGTCTTGATCGGGCCGGCGGAGATGGCGTTGACGCGGATGCCGTCCTTGCCGAGGTCTTCGGCGAGATATTTGACTGAGGCCTCGAGCGCCGCCTTGGCGACCCCCATCACATTATAATGGGGCATGACCTGTTCGGCGCCGTAATAGGTCAGCGTCAGCATCGAGCCGCCATCGGTCATCAGCCTTTCGGCGCGTTTGGCCACGGCGGTGAAGCTGAAGCAGGAGACATCCATCGTCATCAGGAAGTTTTCGCGGCTGGTGTCGACATAGCGACCGCGCAGCTCGTTTTTGTCGGAAAAGCCGATGGCATGGACGAGAAAGTCGATCTTGCCCCAGGTCTTTTCGATCTCGGCAAAAGCGGCGTCGATGCTTTCGGGTTTGGAGACGTCGCAATCATAGAGATGCGGCACGCCGAGCTGTTGGGCGAGCGGTTCGACCCGCTTGCGGAAGGCGTCGCCCATATAGGTAAAGGCCAGTTCGGCGCCGGCGTCGGCGCAGGCCTTGGCAATGCCCCAGGCAATGGACTTGTCGTTGGCGAGCCCCATGATAAGTCCGCGTTTGCCCGCCATCAGTTGATTTGACATGTCCTGTCCTCGGTCCAGTTCAATCTTTACTGTTCCTTTAGGCCAATGGCATGGAGGCATCAAGACTGGGCAGCGCGAATAGCGTCGCAGTGATGTCACGAAACTATGCGTTAGTTTAAGGCGAATCACCGCGGCCCAGATGTGGAACGTGGAGAAGGGGACGGCAGATGTCCGATCGTACTGGAATTTTCGCAGGGGATGATCCGTTCGAGATCGCGCGCCAATGGCTCGGCGAGGCGGAGGCGAGCGAGCCCAACGATCCCAACGCCATGGCGCTGGCCACGGTGGATGAGCAGGGCCTGCCCAATGTGCGGATGGTTCTTCTCAAGACGATCGCGGAAGACAGCATTGTTTTCTATACGAATTATGAGAGCGCCAAGGGCCGCGAGATCGACGGTCAGGGCAAGGCGGCGATGGTGCTGCATTGGAAGAGCCTGCGCCGTCAGGTGCGGATGCGCGGGCTTGTGACCCGCGAAGAGGGGCCCGAGGCGGACGCCTATTTTGCCTCGCGGTCGCTGCAAAGCCGGCTCGGCGCCTGGGCGTCAGAGCAGTCGCGGCCACTCGCCTCGCGGCAGAGTCTGATGGCGAAGGTCGCCAAGATCACCGCGACCAAGGGTGTGAGCCCCGATCGACCGCCATATTGGGGTGGCTATCGCATTATACCACTAGAAATTGAGTTCTGGGCCGATGGGGCCTTCCGGTTGCACGACAGGTTCGTCTGGAGACGTGAAAAAATTGGTGACGCGTGGAATATCCTACGGTTGAATCCTTAAATTTCACGCTGCGTGAAATGCAAAATGTAAATAAATTAACAACTAACATGCTTGCAACTCGAGCTTCTTTACAGCAATCTGCCCCTGCATGGGGGGGATACTGTCATGCATGAAATATCAAAGTATAAAGAGACCTATGAATGGCGGATAACGTTCGCAAAATCCGAGGACGTGTTAAATGGTTCGACCCTGTAAAGGGCTTTGGGTTCGTCGTCGCCGAGGAAGGTGGTAAGGACATTCTTCTGCATGCGAATGTCCTTCGGAACTTCGGGCAAAGCTCCGTGGCGGATGACGCCGGGATCGAGCTCGATGTTCAGCAGACGGACCGTGGCGAACAGGCCGTAACCGTTTATGAGATTACCCCTCCGGATCTCATCGAGAATTCGGGACTGGCCGATCTCGAAGATATCGACCCCGAAGTGATCCGCAACGCGCCGCTTGAGCCGGCGCGGATCAAATGGTTCGACAAGGGCAAGGGGTTCGGCTTTGCCAATACCTTTGGCCGGGAAGAAGATGTCTTCGTGCATATCGAAGTTCTGCGCCGCTCCGGGCTTGCCGATCTTCAGCCGGGCGAGGCCTTGGCGATTCGCGTGATTGAAGGTAAGCGTGGTCGCATGGCCACGGAGGTACGCGGATGGGAAAGCGCAGCCAAAATCTTGTCAGAAGACTGAGCCTCGGCGCGGTCCTTGGCCTGTGGGCCGGGGCGGCGATGGCGGCACAATGCCGCGAGGATCAAGTTCATCTGCGCGGCGACTGGGGAGCTGCGCGGTTCACCGTCGAGGTGGCCGATGATCGGGCTGAACGCAACCAAGGCCTGATGTTTCGCAAATCCATGGCGCGCAGTGCCGGGATGCTGTTTGTCTACCCCACGGCCAAGCCTGTGTCCTTCTGGATGAAGAACACCTATATCCCGCTCGATATTCTCTTTGCCGACGAGACCGGCGAGATCAGCCGGATCCATGAGATGGCCGAACCGTTGAACACGGGGCAGATCTTTGGCGGCAACCGCATCCAATATGTTCTGGAGATCAACGGCGGCCTCGCCAAGGCGATGGGAATCGTGCCCGGGACGCGGATTTTCCACCCGGCGATCCAGGGCGACAGCTGCGATCAGGCGCTGTCGAATTAGCACTTTCCAATCAGGGGATTCGGCGCTAGACAGCCGCCATGGTCCGGGGCGTGGCGCAGTCTGGTAGCGCACCTGTTTTGGGTACAGGGGGTCGTGAGTTCGAATCTCGCCGCCCCGACCATCCTCTTTTTATCCCTTAGATAGCAGTGATGAGAGTGGCGCACACTATATGTAGCGTTGCCACATAACATCACTTTGCCCCGCCACCGGCGCGGATCGCGCCCGGATCACGCCCCGATCAGAGGCCGGAGCCGTTCGTGGGCGAAAATTTTTTTCGCGCACAACTTATCCTCAATCAACCTGTCCACCGGCTGGGGATAACCCGGGGGGTGGTTCGTGTAACCGGTGAGCCATCGCGGCTAAACCTGCCGAAAACCGTAGCTTTCGACGGTTGCGCCTGCGGGCCGGGGCGCGGCGGGCTGCGAGAGGCGGGGTGGGGAGGAATCGGAGCCATCGGCGGGCGGCGTTGCGCAGAGCCCATGGGTCAAGATTATTTTGCCGAGAATTGGATAAAAATCCCGTTGACCAAACGAGGTAAAATACGCCACGTTGTGTGAGCCGGTAGGCAAGCTACAATATATAGTGTGGCGCCGGCCGGCGAGGGGCAAATACCCAATCTTGTTACAGAGCTCGGCTCTGGCCTGTGTTTGTGCGCTTGGAACATGTCGTTTCGGCGTCGGGGTGCGTTTGTCTTTCGCCAATCTATTTGGGCCTGTCCGCTCGGGCAGGGTCTGGGTTCGGACGCTGAAGACATGAGGCAGCATAGTTATGAAAATCGATAGAAGATTTACCAAGGCAGGCGAAGACGCATACGCGGCATTGGATTTTATCACCACGAGTTCAGAAATCCGAAACCCCGATGGCACGACCGTCTTCAAGCTCGACGAGGTCGAAGTGCCCGCAGGCTGGAGCCAGGTCGCAAGCGATGTGATCGCTCAGAAATATTTCCGCAAGGCAGGTGTTCCCGCACGTCTTAAGAAGGTCCGCGAAAAGGGCGTGCCGGAATTCCTGTGGCGCTCGGTCCCCGATGGGGAGGATGTTGCAAAGGGCGGTGAGACCTCGGCCAAGCAGGTGTTTGACCGGCTGGCAGGGGCCTGGGCCTATTGGGGCTGGAAAGGTGGCTATTTCACCACCGAAGAGGATGCCCGCGCCTATTTCGACGAAATGCGCTTTATGCTGGCGCGCCAGATGGCCGCGCCCAACAGCCCGCAATGGTTCAACACCGGCCTGCATTGGGCCTATGGCATCGATGGTCCGAGCCAGGGCCATTACTATGTCGATCACAAATCCGGCAAGCTGACAAAATCGAGCAGCGCCTACGAGCATCCGCAACCGCACGCCTGTTTCATCCAGTCGGTTGCGGATGACCTCGTCGGCGATGGCGGCATCATGGATCTGTGGGTGCGCGAGGCGCGGCTGTTCAAATATGGCAGCGGCACAGGCACCAATTTCTCGTCGCTGCGCGCCGAGGGCGAAAGTCTCTCGGGCGGCGGCAAGTCGAGCGGCCTCATGGGGTTCCTCAAGATCGGCGACCGGGCGGCGGGCGCGATCAAATCGGGCGGCACCACGCGCCGGGCGGCCAAGATGGTCATCTGTGACGCGGATCACCCCGATATCCAGGAATTCATCAACTGGAAGGTCAAGGAAGAGCAGAAGGTCGCGTCGATCGTTGCCGGCTCGAAGATGCATGAGATGAAGCTCAATGACATCTTCTCGGCGATCCGCGCCTGGGACGGCAGCAGCGAAGACGCGGTCGACCCCAAGAAGAACGAGCAGCTCAAGACCGCCATCCGTGGCGCGAAACAGGTGCAGATCCCCGAGACCTACGTCAAGCGGGTGCTGGACTATGCCAAGCAGGGCTATGAGAGCATCGAGTTCCCGACCTATGACACCGACTGGGATTCCGAAGCCTATGCGAGCGTCTCGGGGCAGAACTCGAACAACTCGATCCGGGTCACCGATGCCTTTCTCAAGGCGGTCAAGGATGATGCCGATTGGGCGCTTATCAACCGCACCGATGGCAGCGTTGCCAAGACCATCAAGGCGCGCGACCTGTGGGAAGATGTGGGCCACGCGGCCTGGGCCTGTGCCGATCCCGGCATCCAGTTCCATGACACGGTGAACGCCTGGCACACCTGCCCGGAAGACGGCGAAATTCGCGGCTCGAACCCGTGTTCGGAATATATGTTCCTCGACGACACGGCTTGTAACCTGGCCTCGATGAACCTGTTGACCTTCTTCAAGAATGGTCAGTTCGACGCCGATGCCTATGTCCATGCCACGCGGCTCTGGACCATGACGCTCGAGATCAGCGTGCTGATGGCGCAATTCCCGTCGAAAGAGATCGCGCAGCTGAGCTATGAGTTCCGCACGCTGGGTCTCGGCTATGCCAATATCGGCGGTCTGCTGATGAACATGGGCCTTGGCTATGACAGCGACGAGGGCCGGGCGATGTGCGGCGCGCTGACCGCGGTGATGACCGGTGTCGCCTATGCCACCAGCGCCGAGATGGCCGGTGAGCTTGGCCCCTTTGCGGGCTATGAGCGCAACGCGGCGCATATGCTGCGCGTCATTCGCAACCACCGCAACGCCGCCTATGGCGCGAGCGAGGGCTATGAAGCGCTGGCGGTGAAGCCGGTGCCGCTCGATCTGGCGAATTGCCCGGATCAGACGCTGGTCAAGCTGGCGATGGCGAGCTGGGACGAGGCGCTGGCGCTCGGCGAGAAGCATGGCTATCGCAACGCGCAGGCGACCGTGATCGCGCCCACCGGCACCATCGGTCTGGTGATGGATTGCGACACCACCGGCATCGAGCCCGATTTCGCGCTGGTGAAGTTCAAGAAGCTCGCCGGGGGCGGCTATTTCAAGATCATCAACCGGTCGGTGCCGGCAGCGCTTGAAAAGCTCGGCTATGGCTCGGCTGAGATCGAAGAGATCGTGTCCTATGCGGTCGGTCATGGCACCATCGGCAATGCGCCGGGGGTCAACCACACCTCGCTCGTCGGGCATGGGTTTGGTCCGCATGAGCTTGAAAAGATCGACGCGGCGCTGGGCAGTGCCTTTGACATCCGCTTTGTCTTTAACCAATGGACGCTGGGCGAGGAGTTCTGCAAGAACGTGCTCGGCATTCCGGCGGCCAAGCTCAACGATCCGACCTTCGATCTGCTGGCGCATCTGGGCTATTCCAAGGCCGATGTGGACGCGGCCAATGACCATGTCTGCGGCACCATGACCCTTGAGGGCGCGCCGCATCTCAAGACAGAGCATTACCATATCTTCGACTGCGCCAACCCCTGCGGCAAGAAGGGCAAGCGCTATCTCGGGGTCAACAGCCACATCACCATGATGGCGGCGGCGCAGAGCTTTATCTCGGGCGCGATCTCGAAGACGATCAACATGGCCAATGACGCCACGATCGAGGATTGCCAGAAAGCCTATGAGCTGAGCTGGTCGCTCGGTGTGAAGGCCAATGCGCTCTATCGTGACGGCTCCAAGCTCAGCCAGCCGCTGGCCGCGAGCCTGGTGGAGGATGACGATGAGGCGCAGGAGATCTTTGAGAGCGGCACGCCGCAGGAGAAGGCCGCCGTGCTCGCCGAGAAGATCGTCGAGAAGGTGATCGTCAAGGAGATCGTCAAGAGCCACCGCGAGAAGATGCCGGAACGCCGCAAGGGCTATACCCAGAAGGCGATTGTCGGCGGGCATAAGGTCTATCTGCGGACCGGTGAATATGGCGATGGCAGCCTCGGCGAGATCTTCATCGACATGCACAAGGAAGGCGCGGGCTTCCGGGCGATGATGAACAATTTCGCCATCGCGGTGTCGGTCGGTCTGCAATATGGCGTGCCGCTCGAAGAGTTCGTCGATGCCTTTACCTTCACCAAATTCGAGCCCGCGGGCATGGTGCAGGGCAATGACAGCATCAAGAACGCCACCTCGATCCTCGACTATATCTTCCGCGAGCTGGCGGTGAGCTATCTCGACCGGACCGATCTGGCCCATGTGAAACCGCAGGGCGCGAGCTTTGACGATCTGGGCCGTGGCGAGGAAGAGGGCGTGCGCAACATCACCGAGATGACCGATGATGCCGCCAACCGTTCGCTTGAGGTGCTCAAGCAGATCAGCTCGACCGGCTATCTGCGCAAGCGGCTTCCGCAAGAGCTTGTCGTGCTCAATGGCGGGCAGGGGGCTGTGGCCCGCGCCGCCGGGGGCGATCCGGTGAGCACGCTGCAGACCTTGGTGCCCGAAACCAATACCGCGACGGTGACCACGACCACCTCGGCGGCGGCGGTTGCGGCGGGCAGTGCCACCGGCATGGATGCGCGGGTCAAGGCCAAGATGCAGGGCTATGAGGGTGATCCCTGTGGCGATTGCGGCAATTACACGCTGGTGCGCAACGGCACCTGCATGAAATGCAACACCTGCGGGGCGACCAGCGGGTGTAGCTAAGGGGCCAGCGCGCGGTGCCCTCGGGCATCGCGCGGCCCCGACGAACAGGGCCAGACCGGGACTTTGTGCAGCCGTCCGCAGGTCAGCCCAGCAGGGCGGGTGCGCTCGCCCTGACGGCGCTCAGGCCGCAGGCAGAAACCGGGCGGTACATAGAGTGAGCTTGAGTGGCGAAACTATACGGAGGGCGGCGCCCTCCGTTTTTCTTTGTTGGATCAGGTGTTTGCGGGGTGAAGTTTATTTGCGCCGGTTACTTTTTCTCGGCGGCCCAGCGGTCGAAATCGGCGCGGGTCTTGAGCGGTGTGGCGCAGAGGATGTCGCCGCGCACGAGGTCCTGCAGGCAGTGGCGCGAGATCGGCCGTGCGGGGTTTCCGTCGATGGCGGCGAAGCCGTTCGATTGAAAGAGCAGCGTGCGGACCCGGCCCGAGGGCAGTGTCATGAGGATCACCCGGCCCGCGCGGCCTGCGACGCGGTCGATGGGGCATGGGCGCGAGAGGCGCAGGCTCTGGCCGCGCTTGATCTGGCACAGGGCGATGCCTGCCGAGCAATGGCCGTTGCGCGGACCGCAATTGGCGAGCTTGGTCAGGCAGAGCTCATCCCCGTCGCAGGCGGCCTCGGCCAGGGCGATGGGCCAGCCGGAGGCGTAATAGCCCTCGCCGGAGACCTGAACCTCAGGTGCGGCGGGCGAGGCGGGCGGGGTCGGCAGGAAAAGGCTCAAAGCGGCAGCGGCGGCGGCAAGAAAGGCGGTCATGGGAAAATCCTGAATGCGGTCGATAATCACTTGGGCATAAGGCGCGCGGCCGCTTTTGCAGATCCCGCCTGCCAAGGCCCGCACGCCATGGCCAAAAGACTAGACCGCGCCCGGATCATGCTGCAACCGCGAAAGCCCTTTTCATTCCGGGCCGACCGTGTAATAGGGAAGCGCCAAACGACCCCTGCCATGGAGATGCGCAATGGAGATTCGTGAGGCTCTCACCTTCGATGATGTTCTTTTGGTTCCGGCCGCGTCCAGCGTGCTGCCCAGCACAGCCGACACGCGCACCCGCGTGACCAAGAGCATTGCGCTCAACATTCCGCTGCTCAGCTCGGCCATGGATACGGTGACCGAAGGCCGTATGGCGATCTGTATGGCTCAGGCGGGCGGCATGGGCGTCATTCACAAGAACCTCGGCGTCGAAGAGCAGGCCCGCGAAGTGCGCCGCGTGAAGCGGTTCGAGAGCGGCATCGTCTATAGCCCGGTGACGCTGCGCGTGGACCAGACGCTGGCCGATGCCAAGGAATTGGTGGAACGCTATAACTTCACGGGCTTTCCGGTGGTCGATGAAAAGGGCCATGTGGTCGGTATCCTGACCAACCGCGACATGCGCTTTGCCAAGAGCGATGACACGCCGGTCAAGGTGATGATGACCTCCGACAATCTCGCCATGCTGGCCGAGCCGGCCGATCTCGAAGAGGCCAAGAGCCTGATGCGGGCGCGGCGGATCGAAAAGCTCTTGGTGCATGATGGCAAGGGCAAGCTCACCGGACTGTTGACGCTCAAGGACACCGAAAAGGCCGTTCTCAACCCGACCGCCTGCAAGGATGATCTGGGCCGTCTGCGCGTCGCCGCCGCCACCAGCGTTGGCGACAGCGGGTTCGAGCGGACCGAGGAACTCGTCCGGGCGGGGGTCGATATCGTCGTGGTCGACACGGCGCATGGCCATTCGGCCGGTGTCATCGAGGCGGTGCGCCGCGCCAAGGCGCTGTCCAATGAGGTGCAGGTGATCGCGGGCAATGTGGCCACCGCCGAGGCGACCCGTGCGCTCATCGATGCGGGCGCGGATGCGGTCAAGGTCGGTATCGGGCCGGGCTCGATCTGTACCACGCGGATGGTGGCGGGCGTCGGTGTGCCGCAGCTCACCGCGATCATGGATTGCGCCCGTGCGGCGGGCGATGTGCCAGTGATCGCCGATGGCGGCATCAAGTTTTCGGGCGATTTTGCCAAGGCGATTGCCGCCGGGGCCTCTTGTGCCATGGTTGGCAGCATGATCGCAGGGACCGATGAAAGCCCCGGTGAGGTGATCCTCTATCAGGGCCGCAGCTTTAAGAGCTATCGTGGCATGGGCAGCCTTGGGGCGATGGCGCGCGGCTCGGCCGACCGCTATTTCCAGAAGGATGCGGCGAGCGACAAGCTCGTTCCCGAAGGGATCGAGGGGCAGGTGCCTTACAAGGGCTCGGCAGGCGCGGTGATCCATCAGCTCGTCGGCGGTCTGCGGGCAGCGATGGGCTATACCGGCTGTGCCACGGTCGAAGAGATGCGCCAGAACTGCGAGTTCGTGAAGATCACCGGTGCCGGGCTGCGCGAGAGCCATGTGCATGACGTGCAGATCACCCGCGAGAGCCCGAACTACCGGGTGGGCTAAGGCCCAAGTTGAATGAATGAGAGAGGGGCGGGGCCGGTGGCCGCGCCCTTTTTTCTTGGCCGGGGCTTAAGTGCGGGGCCTGCGGCGCGCGTCCCAAAGCGTCAGCATATAGATCGCGAGCCCGGCGGCCGACAGGCCCGCGCCGACATAGCCCGAGGCCGGAAAGCCGTAGCCCGCCAAGAGGACTTGTGCCGCGAGAAACGGCCCGACCGCATTGGCCACGTTGAAGGCCGCGTGATGGAGCGAGGCGGCCAGTTGCTGGGCCTCGCCCGCGACCGACATCAGCCGGATTTGCAGCACCGTCGAGATGCCGCCCAGCACGCAGATGGCAAAGAGCCCGAGGGCCATCGGCCAGAGGCCGGAGGCGGCGAGCGTTGGGTAGAGCAGCAGCAAAACCGTGCCGAGCCCGAGGCAGAAAAAGGCGCTGGCGTTGAGGTGGCGGTCGGCGAGCGCGCCTGCCAGCAGGTTGAACACCGTCATGCCGAGACCGGCGACACCGAGCATCACCGCGACGGCGGTCTCGGAGCTGCCGAGCGTCGTCTGCACCGTCGAGGCGATATAGGTATAGACCGCGAAGAAGCCGCCAAAGCCCACCGCGCCGGTGGCCAGCGTGAGCCAGACCTGCCGGTTGCGCAGGGCGGAAAGCTCGCGCAGCGGCGAGGCGGCGCTGTCGGCGGGGCTCGGCGGGGTCTTGCGCCAGACGGCGAAGGCGGTGGCGAGCGACAGGAGGCCAACCAGCAGATAGGCCGAGCGCCAGCCGGTGATCTGGCTCATGAGGCTCGCGGCGGGGACGCCGATCGTGGTGGCGATGGTCAGCCCCATCATCACCCAGGCCACCGCCGTGGCGCGTTTGTGGGGCGGCACGACCGAGGCCGCGACCAGCGCCGAGACGCCGAAATAGGCGCCATGCGGCAGGCCCGAGAGGAACCGGGTGAACGTGAAGCTCGCATAGTTCGGGGCGAGGGCGGAGAGCGTGTTGAAGACGGCAAAGGCCAGCATCAGCCAGATCAGCATCGCCCGTTTGCGCAGCCGCGCGCCGGCCACGGCGAGCACCGGCGCGCCCACCACCACGCCCAGCGCATAGGCGCTGATGGCGTCGGCGGCGCGGGCCTCGGAGACGCCATAATGCGCGGCGAAATCGGGCAGGAGCGCCATCGAGGCAAATTCGGTGGTGCCGATGGCAAAACCGCCCAGAGCGAGGGCAAAGAGCGCGGCATTGGGCGAAATGTCGCCCGGCGCGTGAGAGAGCGCGGTGTCGGTCATGGGGATCGCTATGGCTTGTGGCGGGTGAGGGCGGGCAGGGGACGAGAGGCGGGGCGGGCCCCGTTCCCCCTGCTAAACCGCCCTGCGGGGCGTCACAAGCCCCTGATCCGTCTAGCCGGTCACGATCTCGGGAATGCGGCCGGCGGGGGGCGTGTTGCGGCTGCGCTGTGAGGTGACCTTGCCGTCGATCACGGTCATGCCGATGCCGGGCAGGTTGCCGAGGCTCACCGATTCAAGGAGGTCCTTGCCGGGGGCGTGCTGGGCCTGATCCATCAGCACGAAATCGGCGCTGTAGCCGGGTTCCAGCAGGCCTACGTCCAGCTCGCGCTGGCGGGCGGTGTTGCCATTGGCAAAGCAAAAGGCGGTGGCCGCATCGACATGGCCGAGGCTCGACAGCATGGCGACCATGCGCAGGATGCCCAAGGGCTGCACACCCGAGCCTGCCGGCCCGTCGGTGCCGAGGATGATCTGATCGAGCTTGTCCAATTCGCGGGCGGTGTTGAGCGTCAGAAGGGCCGCGCGTTCATTGCCGTTGTGAACAATCTCGAGCCCTTTGGTGCAGCCTTCGCAGAGGCAGATGATCTGATCATCGGGCAGGGCGGAATGGCCGCCATTGATATGGCCGACCACATCGGTGCCGGTCTCGAGCACCATATCGGCGTCGATGAGACCCGAGCCGGGGATCGAGGGGCCGCCGGTGTGGATGGTGGACTGAATGCCATATTTGCGAGCCCAATCAACCATTTGGCGGGCGGTCTTGCCATCCTTGACGGTGCCGAGCCCGACCTCGCCGAGATATTTGACACCGGCGTCGGCGAGATCTTTGAAATCCTGCTCTTCCATGCCGTGTTCGATGACCGGCGCCCCGGCGTGGACCTTGACGCCGGAGGGGCGGAAATTCTCGTACCAACGCTGGGCCGCGATCGCCATGGCCTTGAGCCCGATGATGTCCTTGGGGCGGCCGGGCATGTGGACTTCGCCCGCCGAAATCATCGTGGTGACACCGCCATGCAGCGTGCTGTCGATCCAGTGCAACTGTTGCTGGCGCGGGGTGTAGTCGCCGACCACCGGGTGCACATGGCTGTCGATCAACCCCGGCGCGAGGGTCACGCCATGAGCGTCGATGAGCGTATCGGCGCCCTCGGTGTCGAGGTCTTTTTCATAGCCGATCTCGCTGATCTTGCCATCGAGCGCGATCACGCAATCGCCATCGGCGATGGGGGCCTCGATCTTGCCGGTCAACAAAAGGCCGATATTGCGGATAACCAGTTTCTGGGGCGTGTCGCTCATCTCTTGATCCTTTCCGGCGCGAGGCGGTAAAAATTCTACGCAATAGTTGTTTGCATACTAATGGCGAAAGCTTGTATTGCAAGATCAAGCATCGCGCCCTCGGGCGGGGTGGGTCAAGAGGCCCTGCGTGGTCCGGGCCAAACCCCAGACGTTGCGCAGTTGGAAACCTGTGATAACCTCGCAGAACGGTGGGCGTCTGGCCTGTGTGTTTGGCCTGAGCCGCGGACCGGTTTTGTGACAGGTTACGAGTATGAAAAGGAGTGAGTGAATGGGGCGTCAAACAAGATGGAAACCCGCATGACGACTGAAGTATCTGAGGCAACGCAGTATGTTCTCGACGATCAGGTCGGTTATCTCATGCGGCTTGCCGCGCAACGACACGCGGCGATCTTCCTCGCCAATAGCAATGTGGATCTGACGCCGACGCAATTTGCCGCGCTGGTGCGGCTGGCCGAGGTGGGCGAATGTTCGCAAAACGAGCTTGGACGCAAGGTGGCGATGGATATTGCCACCACCAAGGGCGTGGTGGACCGCCTCAAGGACAAGGGGCTTATCCAGTCGCGGGCTGATCCCAATGACAAGCGTCGAGCACTTTTGTCTCTGGTGCCGGGGCAGGAGGCGTTCATCGCCGGGCTGCATCGGGCCGGGCATGAGATTTCCGCCAAGACGCTCGAGCCGCTCACCAAGGCCGAGGCCGAACGGTTTTTGCGCCTGCTGCGCAAAATGATCTGACAGGGCAAGGCCCAAGCTGTGGCCCATCACGGGTGCGGCCGCAGCTTGGCGAAATCTGTTGACAGGTTAGGTTCAGTATTTATGTTAGCATACTAACGAAACTGGAGAAGCCTTGGGGAGTGCCTGACCTGTCTATCCTGTCGCCTGATCGCCTCGAAGATGCGCTGCTCGCCCTGCAGGGCGGGACGATGGATATTTTGGCCGGGGGGACGGATTTCTTTCCGGCGGGCCGGGCGGGGCCGGGGCGCAAACCCATTCTCGATCTGAGCCAGATTGCCGCGTTGCGGGGGATTGCCCGCGACGGCGCGGGCTGGCGGATCGGCGCGATGACCCGGTGGAGCGATATCTGGCGGATGGATCTGCCGCCGGCCTTTGCCGGGCTGCAGGCGGCGGCGCGCGAAGTGGGCTCGATCCAGATCCAGAACAGCGGTACGGTGGCGGGCAATATCTGCAACGCCTCGCCTGCGGCGGATGGGATGCCGCCCTTGCTCACCCTTGAGGCCGAGGTCGAGATCGCGGCCCAGGGCGCGCGGAGGCGGGTGCCTTTGCAGGAGTTCGTCACCGGCGTGCGCAAGATTGATCTGCGGCCCGGTGAGATCGTCACGGCCCTGCATCTGCCCGAGCTGCCCGAAGGCGCGGTGGGCCGGTTCGAAAAGCTCGGCAGCAGGCGCTATCTGGTGATTTCCATTTCCATGGTCTCGGCGCTGATTGGTGTGACCGAGGGGCGCATCAGCACGGCGCGCGTCGCGGTTGGCGCGGCGTCGCCGGTGGCGCAGCGGCTGCCCGCGCTTGAGGCGGCTTTGACCGGCGTTGCGGCGGCGGATCTGGCAACATTCGCATTTGACGATCCGGCATTTTATCAGCCGCTCAGCCCGATTGACGATGTGCGCGGCAGCGGTGCCTATCGGCGCGAGGCGGTGGCAGAGCTCTGCCGTCGGGCAATTCTCTCTGCCTGCGAGGGGTGTGGCGATGACTGATCCGATCAGCAAGGTGAAACTGGGGTTCACCCTCAATGGCGCGGCGGTCGAGATCGCGCCGGAGGCGGGCGAGCGCCTGTCGCAGAGCCTGCGCGAGAGGCTTGGCCGGCGCGACGTCAAGATCGGCTGTGACGCGGGCGATTGCGGGGCCTGTTCGGTGCTCATCGAGGGCGAGAACCATTGCGCCTGTCTGGTGGCGGCGCATCAGGTGCAGGGGCTGCGGGTCGAGACGCTCGCCGGTCTGGTCGAGCGCGAGCCGATCACCCAAGGGCTGATGGAGCGGTTCCAGGATCATGGCGCGGCGCAATGCGGGATCTGCACGCCGGGGATGATGGTGTCGGCGACGGCGCTGTTGCGCGAAGAGCCCGCGCCGAGCGACACCCAGATCGAGGATGCGCTGGGCGGGGTTCTGTGCCGCTGTACCGGCTATCGCAAGATCATCGACGCGGTGGCCGGACGCGCGCCGCGGCTCGATGGGCGGGCCGAGGTCGGCGGCGCGATCCGGCGGCTCGATGGGCTGGCCAAGGTGCGCGGCGAAGAGCGGTTCGGCGATGATGTGGCACCGCAAGGCACGCTCGAGCTGGTGGTGATCCGCTCGCCGCATGCGCGGGCCGGGTTTGAATTTGGCGATCTGGAGGCCTGGGCCGCCGCGACGCCGGGGGTGGTCACGGTGCTCACCGCTGCGGATATTCCCGGCGAGAATTGTTTCGGGGTGATCCCGCCCTTTGCCGATCAGCCGGTCTTTGCCGAAGGTGAGGCACGGTTTCGGGGCGAGGCAGTGGCGGCGGTGGTGCTGACACCCGAGGCGCGGCGCGACTTTGCGCAGGGCGATTTCCCGGTGACCTGGCAGGAGCGCCCGGCGGTGATGGGCGTGGCCGAGGCGCGGGAAGAGGGGGCGCCGCAGCTTCATGAGGGGCGCGCGGGCAATCTGATGATCACCGGTTTTGTCGCGCGGGGCGATGCCGAGGCGGCGCTTGGTCGTGCCGAGGTCGTGGTCGAGGGCCGGTTCGAGAGCGGGTTTGTGGAACATGCCTATATCGAGCCGGAGGCGGGGTTTGCCCAGATGGCGGGCGACAAGGTGGAAATCCACGCCTGTACGCAAGCGCCGGTGATGGATCTCGAGGCGCTGGAGATCATTCTCGGGATGGATCGCAGCCGCATTCGCATCGTGCCGACGGGCGTTGGCGGCGGCTTTGGCTCCAAGCTCGATATCTCGGTGCAGCCCTTCCTCGCGCTGGCGGCGCTGAAGACCGGGCAGCCGGTGCGCATCGCCTATAGCCGCACGGAATCGATGCAATCGACCACCAAGCGCCACCCGTCGCAGATTCATCTGCGGATCGGGGCGGATGGCGAGGGGCGGCTCTGTGGCTTTGCCTTTGACGGGGATTTCAACACCGGGGCCTATGCGTCCTGGGGGCCGACTGTGGCCAACCGGGTGCCGGTCCATGCCTCGGGGCCCTATCAGCTTGGCGATTATCGGGCCGAGGCGCGGGGCATTCACACCCATTGCCCGCCCTCGGGGGCGTTTCGTGGCTTTGGCGTGCCGCAGGCGGCGATTGCGCAAGAGAGCCTGTTTGACGAATTGGCGGGCAAGCTTGGTCTCGATCCGCTGGAGTTTCGCATTCAGAACGCGCTGCGCGATGGGGTGCCGACGGTCTGCGGGCAGGTGTTCGGGCAGGGCGTCGGCATCGGTGCCTGTCTCGAGGCGCTGCGCCCGGCCTGGGCCGAGCTGCGCGCCGAGGCGGAGGCGTTCAACCTCGACCAAGCCGGGCCTTTGCGGCGTGGCGTCGGTGTGGCGGCGGGCTGGTACGGCTGTGGCAATACCTCGCTGCCGAACCCATCGACCATTCGCGCCGGGCTGCGCCCGGATGGGCAGGTGGTGCTGCATCAGGGCGCGATGGATATCGGGCAAGGCGCGAATACGGTCATCTCGCAGGTCTTTGCCAGCGCCTTGGGCCTCGCGGCGGATCGCCTTGTGCTGATCGGGGCGGATACGGATGTGACGCCGGATGCGGGCAAGACCTCGGCCTCGCGTCAGACCTTTGTGTCGGGCAATGCGGCCAAGCTCTGTGGCGCGGCGCTGCGCGGCGAGATCCTGCGCGCGATGAACGCGGGCGAGGGCGCGGTGCTGCGGTTTGAGGCGGGGGCGGTTCTGGCCGAAGAGAACGGACGGCAGCAGCGGCTCGACCTCGCGGCGCTGCCGATGGATGATCTGGGCTATGTGATGCGGGCCGAAGAGACCTATGACCCGCCGACCAAGCCGCTCGACGAGAACGGGCAGGGCGAGCCCTATGCCCAGTTCGGCTATGCCGCGCATCTGGCGATGGTCGAGGTGGACACGCGGCTCGGCACTGTGCGGGCGCGGAAATTCGTGGCGGCGCATGATGTCGGGCGGGCGATCAACCCGATGCTGGTCGAGGGCCAGATCGAGGGCGGCATTGCGCAGGGGCTCGGCATGGCGCTGATGGAGGAATACCTGCCGGGGCGGACGGAAAACCTGCATGATTATCTGATCCCGACCATTGGGGACATTCCCCCGGTGCAATCGCTCATCATCGAAGTGCCGGATGCGCATGGGCCCTATGGGGCCAAGGGGCTTGGCGAACATGTGCTGATCCCGACGGCGCCTGCGATCCTCAATGCGATTGCCCATGCCACCGGGGTCCGGATGCGGTCGGTGCCGGTGACGCCGTCGAAACTGGCGGCTGCGTTGAAAGGGGACAAGAATGGCTGATACCAAGCGTGAGGCGCCGGAGAAAATCCGCTGTGATGCCTGCCCGGTCCTGTGCTTTATCGCCGAAGGGCGGTCGGGGGCCTGTGACCGCTATGGCAATGAGGGCGGCAAGCTCGTCCGGCTCGACCCGTTGACCATCATCGAGAACACGATCGAGAGCGGCGCCAAGGCGGTGCCCTTTCTCAAGGATGGTGACGGCATGGATTGGGATGGCGATCTGGTCCAGTCGCAACGCCCCTTTGTCACGGCGGTGGGCGCCGGCACCACCTATCCCGATTACAAGCCCGCGCCCTTTATCGTGAGCCAGGAGGTCAATGGCGCCGATATGGTGACCATCGTGACCGAGGGCATTTTCAGCTATTGCGGCGTCAAGGTGAAGATCGACACGGATCGGTTCATCGGCCATGAACGCGCGGTGGTGCGCGTCGATGGCGAGCCGGTGGGCCATGTGATGACCAGCGAATACGGATCAAAGATGCTGTCGCTCGGCGGGGTCGAGCATCTTACCGGCGGGTCCAAGAAAGAGGGCCGGGTGACCTGTGACGCGCTGCTCAAACTGTGCAATCGCGAGGCGGTGGAGATGACCATAGACGAGGGCGCGACGCTGGTCGTGCAAGCCGGTGAGCCGCCCATCGTCAATGGCGAGCCGGAGCGGCTCATGCGGGTCGGCTGTGGCTCCGCGACCATCGGCATGTTTGCCTCGCAATGGGTCGATCATGTCGATGAGGTGATCGTGGTCGATGACCATATCACCGGGGTTCTGTCAGAGCATCAGGCGGGCAAGATGCTCGACGTGAAGCCGACGGGGATCAAGATCAATGGCCGCCGCTCGACGCCGGGGCGGTATTTCCAGGTGGCCAATCCCGGCACCGGTTGGGGCGGGACGGATATTGATGATCCGCTGACCATTCTCAAGCCAGCCGATGCCAAGCTCGCCTGGGAGGGGCTGCGGCTCTTGATGGTGTCGACCACCGGCGAGCAATATGCCTATTTCGAGCTCGATGCGGCGCTGGAGCCGGTGGCGAAACCGCTGCCCGAGGCGTTGCAGCAATCGGTCGAGCGGATCGCGGAGAATTGCGAGCCGTCGCTTTGTTCGGTGCTTTTCATGGGCGGCGCGGGCGGGTCGCTGCGCGCGGGCGTCACAGAAAACCCGGTGCGGCTCACCCGGTCGGTGAAACAATCGCTCACCCATGTCTCCTGTGGCGGGGCCGATGCCTATGTCTGGCCCGGCGGCGGGATCACGGTGATGGCCGATGTGCTCGACATGCCGCCCAACAGTTTCGGCTATGTGCCGACCCCGGCGCTGGTCGCGCCGATCGAGTTCACCATGCGGCTCAGCGATTATATCACGCTCGGCGGTCATGCCGATCATGTGCGCCCGCTCGCCGATGCGATCCCCGAGGGCGCGCGGCGGGTGGCGCGGATCGATCCCGATGCGAACCCGGTGGCGCGGCATAATTTCCGCTGGGACGACGAGGGCTAGATGGGGGACGCGGCACCAGAGCGGCTGCATCTGCAGCACGGGCCGATTGACCTGTTGATCGAGGCCGAGCCTGAGGCGCTGCGCGCGGCGGCTTTTGCGGCGGCTCAGGGCGTCTTTCAAGGCTTGCTGGAGGCTTTGGTGGATGAGCTGCCGGAATTGCGCCGGGCCGCGCCCATCGCGCCGGTGCACGGCCCGGTGGCGCAGCGCATGGCCTGTGCCGTGGCCGCGCATGCCGAGCACGGGTTTGTCACGCCGATGGCGGCGGTGGCGGGGGCGGTGGCCGATGAGGTGCTCGACGCGATGCGCCATGCCGCGCCGCTCAGCCGGGCCTTTGTCAACAATGGCGGCGATATCGCGCTGGGCCTCACGGAAGGCCAGAGCTACCGCGTGGCGATCAGCAGCCGCGAGGGGCGTATTCTCGGCCATGTCTCGGTGCGGGGCGGCGATGGGGTCGGCGGTATCGCCACCAGCGGCCAGGGCGGGCGCAGCCTGTCGTGCGGCATTGCCGAGAGCGTGACGGTGCTGGCGGCGACGGCGGCGGATGCGGATGTGGCGGCGACGCTGATTGCCAATGCGGTCGATCTGCCGCACCATCCGCGGATCAGCCGTGCCCCGGCCTGTGATCTCGCGCCTGACAGTGATCTTGGCGCGCGGCTCGTGGTCACCGGGGTGCCGCGCCTGTCGGGCGATGAGATCGAGATGGCGCTGGCCGAGGGGGGCAGGCGGGCCGAGCGCATGCTGGCCGAGGGTCGGATCAAGGGCGCGATGCTGTGTTTGCAAGGGCAGGCACGGGTCATCGGGTCCGGTGCAATTGCAGAATTGGAGGGGCATGCAGATGTCGATGCTTAAGATACGCAAGACCATGGTTGTGGTCGAGGAAATCCACCATGAGGGCGGGCCGGTGGCGGACACGCCTTTGTTGCGCGGCGCGGCGCTGGCGGTGGTGAAGAACCCCTATGCCGGGCGGTATGAGCCGGATATTCAACCCTTTATGGACGATCTGCGCCCGCTGGGCCTCCAATTGGCGGAACGGCTCGCCGAGGCGCTGGGCGGGGCGGAGGCCATCGAGGGCTATGGCAAGGCGTCGGTGGTGGGCGAGGGCGGTGAGCTTGAGCATGGCGCGCTCTGGCATGCGCCGGGGGGCTATGCGATGCGCGAGGTTCTGGGCGGGGCCAAGGCGATTGTGCCCTCGTCGAAAAAGCTCGGCGGGCCGGGGGTGCGGATCGACGTGCCGATCACCCATATCGACGCGAGCTATGTGCGCAGCCATTTCGACAGTATGGAGCTCGGGCTCAACGATGCGCCGCGCGCCGATGAAATGCTGGTGGCGCTGGTGATGACCACCGGGCCGCGCATTCACGCGCGGGCGGGCGGGCTCGCCGCGTCGGAGATCAAGGGAGAGGATGGATTGCGATGAAAGCCAAGATCAGGAAAACGGCCGTTTTTGTCGAAGAGACCCATATCGAGGGCGGCCGCGAGATCAGCCCGGCCACCCGCAAGGCGGTGGCGGCGGCGGTGATCGAGAATCCCTATGCCGGGGAATATGTCGAGGATCTGAGCCTTCTGATGGAGGTGGGCGAGGAGCTTGGCGCGCTTTTGGGCGAGAAATGCGTCAAGGCGCTCGGCATTCGGCCAGAGCAGGCCGAGAGCTATGGCAAGGCGGCGATGGTGGGCGAGAACGGCGAGCTGGAACATGCCGCGGCGATCCTGCATCCCAAGATGGGCGCGCCCTTGCGCAAGGCGGTCGAGAAGGGCGCGGCGCTGGTGCCCTCGTCCAAGAAGCGGGGCGGCATGGGGCAGGATCTCGACGTGCCGTTGGGGCATAAGGATGCGGCCTATGTGCGGAGCCATTTCGACGGGATCGAAATCCGCATCAGCGACGCGCCGCGGGCCAATGAAATCCTCGTGGCGATTGCAGTGACCGATAGTGGTCGGCCGCTGCCACGGGTGGGCGGGCTCACCGCCGGGGAGGCCGAGGGCAAGGACGGGTTGCGTTAAGCCGCAAGTGACCGTCACAGCGAGAGGCGCGTTCCCAGCGGGGCGCGCCTTTTGCATTGCGGGGAGGCGGCCGGAGTTGACAGGGGGCGTGGGGCTTGATAGTCATTAGTATGCTAACAAATAATCAAGCCGGAAAGCGTCAGACATGGATGAGATTGCCCAGCCTGTGAAGCCCCAAGACTTTGCCATTCCCGCCGGTGTCTTTGCCGAGACGGTGACCGAGGTGCAGCATTACACCGATCACCTCTTTCGGTTTCGTATCACCCGGCCTGCGAGTTTCCGGTTCCGGTCGGGCGAGTTTGTGATGATCGGGCTGCCCAATGCGGAAAAGCCGGTGTTTCGCGCCTATTCCATCGCCAGCCCGTCCTGGGATGAGGAGATCGAGTTTTTCTCGATCAAAGTGCCCGATGGGCCGCTGACCCAGCATCTGCAGAAGCTGCGCGAGGGCGATACGGTGCTGATGCGGCGCAAGCCGACGGGGACGCTGGTCAATGATGCGCTCTTGCCGGGCAAGCGGCTCTATATGTTCTCGACCGGCACCGGGATCGCGCCTTTTGCGTCGCTCATTCGCGACCCGGAGACCTATGAGAAATTCGATGAGGTGATCCTCACCCATACCTGTCGGCAGGTGGCCGAGCTGCGCTATGGGCAGGAGTTGGTGGCGGCGCTGCAAGATGATCCCCTGGTGGGCGAGATGGCGCGGGCGCAGCTGCGGCATTATTGCTCTGTGACGCGTGAGGCGTTTCCGGTGACGGGGCGGATCACCGATCTCATGGAAAGTGGAAAGATCTTCGAGGATCTCGGCGTGGCGCCGATTGCGCCGGAGACGGATCGCGGCATGATCTGCGGCTCGATGATGATGCTGCGCGACACCAAGGCGCAGCTCGAAGCGTTCGGGCTTGAGGAGGGGGCGAATAACAAGCCCGCGACCTTTGTGGTGGAACGGGCCTTTGTAGACTAGGCTATTCCTGCGGCGGGCGCGGGTAATATTGACGGCTCAGCCAGGCGCAGAGCCCGTCGAGCCCGGGAAAGAGCACCCGTTCGGTGATGTTCGACTGGTCGAGCTTGTCGCGGATTTCCCATTTGAGTTCCGCCGGGATCACCACTTTTTGCCAGATGTTGGGATTGTCGCAGAGCCATGTGTCGAGGCCTCCGGCCTCGCCGATCTGCACCGAGAAACAGGCGTATTGGTTGACGATCCGGGCGCTGAGCGAGGGCGGTTCAAAGAAGAGGACCTGCCCGGCGGTGTTGCGCTGCGGGGCGCTGAGTTCCTCGAAACTGGCGATCTCTTCCGAGAGCATTTCATCGGTGAAGACATGCGCGCCCTGAGCCCGCAGCAGCCCCCGGAGATTGTCGGAGAGAAGGTCATGAGCGCGGTGGCTGTCGACCATCCAGATCGCACCATCGCGGTCGAATTCCTGGAAATCCCAACAGGCGAAATGGGCGGCGATGAGCGGCGAATAGGTCCAGTCCAAGAGCCGCGTCGGCAGCCCGTGGTGCTGGGCCAGCGCGATCCAGTGCCAGAAGTTCGACGGCTCATGCTCATTCGGTTCGAGATGGGAGCGGGCGTATTTCTTGAAATTGCGCAGCAGGTGTTTTTCCAGCACCACCTGCCGCCCGTCATGGCGCGAGAGCCCCGAGGATAGCGGCACATCGGCGCGGGAATGGCCGCGAAAGAGATGATGCGAGCGGTGGCGCAGCATGCGCGGGTTCCACGCATCCTCGAGCAAGACCTCCTGCAGCTCGCCCCAAGAGCCGATACGCCTTGTGCGGGCGTCCAGGACGGTTTCTATGCCGGTCGGATCGGTGGGCGAAAAGCGGTCGGTCATGACATCTCCCTCTGGGTCGGGGTGACATTCCGGTTCTGGCGTGCCGGGATTGTCATCCTTATAGAATAATCGCGTGGTAGCGCAGGAAAATCACAAAAATGTTGACTCGCGAGTACAGTCGTTCGTAGGCTAACAATAATAACAATAAAATAATCGTCTTTCCAACAGGAGACCAACCCCATGACCAAGCTTGTCTTACAGAGAGTTGCCGCCGCTGCGGTGGCGACGCTTCTCGGATCCGGGGCCGCCATGGCCGCGAGCAACATCACCCTTTGCGGCGGCAGTCCCGGCGGGCTCTGGTCGCTGTTGGGGGCGGGGCTCGACAAGGCGGTGCGCCAGATCGAGCCGGAGAGCACGGTGACCTATCAGACCTCGAGCGGCGGCTTTGCCAATATCGTGCAGCTCAAACAGGGCAAATGCGATGTGGCCATCGTCCATATCGGCGAGGTGGTGATCGCGGCGCGGGGCGACGCGCCCTTCAAAGAGCCGACCACCGGCGTGGCGGCAATCTCGCTGCTCTATGATTGGGCGCCGATGCAATGGGTGACCGACAAGGCCTTTGCCGAGGAAAACAACATTTCTTCCATCGCCGATCTTGCCGGGTTTACCGGCAAATATGATCTCGTGGTGAACCGGCGCGGCATCCTGCCGTCGATTCTGGCGGAAAAAGCGCTCGAGCTTGCGGGATCGAGCTTTGAGCAGATCGAGTCGAATGGCGGCAGCGTGCAGTTTCAGGGGTCGAAAACCGCCTCGGAAGTGATGCAGGACGGCAAGGCCGACACCTGGGTCAACGCCACTTTCGTCGGCAGCGGGTCGATCAAATCCATCGCCGAGGCGCGCGAGCTTACGCTTCTGTCGGTGCCCGATGATGTGATCGCCAAGATGCAGGAAGATTTCGGCTCCAAGGTCGTGACCATCCCGGCGGGGGCCTATGATTGGCTCGACAAAGAGGTCAAGACCTTTGGCGCGCAGGCCGCTCTGATCGCGGCGGAAGATGCCGATCCGGCCATGGTCGCGCTGCTGGCGCGGGCGATCTATGAGCACCCGGAGGAAATTCAGGGCGTTCACAAGGCGATGGGGGCGTTTGACGGCGCGCTCGGCGCGTCGATCTCGCAGTTCGGCTATCACCCGGCAGCGGCCGAAGTGATCAAGGGCGCAGGTCTCTGAGGCGGGCTCTCGCGGCGCGACGCTACCCTCGCGCCGCGAGACCATAGCCCCGGACCCCCTGACGCGATTGCTCTCCTTTTGAAAGGCGCTGGCTGGCCATGAGACCGGTATTTCTCAACATGATGTTTTCGACCGGGTGCCGGCGCAGCATTTCAGGGCCGCTCTACTGGCCGATCCGCCTCTATACGGCGCTGTTCACGATCTGGGTCCTCTGGGCCGCGACGCTGGCCCGGGTGGATGCGCTGTCGCTGACGGTGATCTTTCTGAGCCTGATCTATGTGCCGGCCTTTATCCTGATCGGGGCAGGGCGCGATTCCGACCCGGAACGATCGAGCCCCTTTGACTGGTTTCTGTCGGCTCTGGCGGCGGCGTGCGCGGTCTATTTCATCTTTCACATCCCCGAGACCGCGATGCGGATCAGCCTGCTCGACGAGCTGCGCATGGATCAGTTCATCATGGCGGGGCTGTTGATCCTGCTCACGCTCGAGATCACCCGGCGCACGGTGGGCATGTTCCTGACGCTGATCGTGATCGGGTTCATCCTCTATAACCTCTGGGGGCATCTTATCCCCGGGCAGATGGGGCATGGGCTCATCACGCTGGGCCATTTCATCGATATCAATGTCTACACGACCGATGGTCTCTTCGGGGTGCCGGTGCGGGTGGCGGCGACCTATGCCTTTCTCTTCGTGATGTTTGGAACGTTTCTCGAGAAAGCCAAGGGCGGCGAGTTCTTCTTTAACCTCGCGGCGGCGGTGTCGGGGCGGTCGGTGGGCGGCCCGGCCAAGATCGCGGTGTCGTCCTCGGCGCTGTTTGGCACGATGTCGGGCAGTCCGACCTCGGATGTGGTGGCGACCGGGTCGATCACCATCCCGATGATGCGGCGGTTGGGCTATCGGCCCGAGCTGGCGGCGGGGATCGAAGTGGCGGCCTCGACCGGGGGCAGCCTCTTACCGCCGGTGATGGGGTCGGCGGCCTTCATCATGGCCGAGCTCACCGGGATTGGCTATGGCAGCATCGTGCTCGCCGCGATCCTGCCGGCGCTTCTCTATTACCTCGGGATTTTCATTCAGGTGCATCTGCGCTCTGTCGCGCTCAACCTCGCGCCGTTGGAGCGCGACGCGGTGCCGACGCTGCGCGAGACGATGCGGCGGGGCGGGCATTTCCTGCTGCCGCTCGCAGGCCTCGTGGTGCTCTTGGTGATGGGCTATTCGCCGACCATGGTCGCGGCGTTCAGCGCGCTGGCGGTCTGGGCCGTGTCCTATCTGCGTCGCGACACGCGGCTGGGTCTGCGGGCGACGCTTGAGGCGCTGTCGGACACGGCGATACGGATGTTGGGCGTGACCGGGGCTTGCGCGGCGGCGGGGCTGGTGATCGGTGGCATCACCATGACCGGGCTTGCGTCGAAATTCTCCTTTGTGGCCTTTGCTCTGGCGGGCGACAGCGTCGTGCTGGCGCTGCTTCTGAGCGCGGCGGTGACGATCATTCTCGGGCTCGGCATGCCGACGCCCAGCGCCTATGTGCTGGCGGCGGTGCTTGTCGGGCCGACGCTGGTCAATGACTATGGGTTTCAGGAGCTGAACGCGCATCTCTTTCTGCTCTATTTCGCGGTGATGTCGGCGATGACGCCACCGGTGGCGGTGGCGGCCTATGCAGCGGCGGCGATATCGCTGGCCAATCCGTTGCGGATTGCGGTGATCGCGATGCGGTTTTCGATCGTGGCCTTTCTGGTGCCCTTCATGTTCGTGATCAACCCGCTGATGCTCAGCCCGTTTGCGAGCTTTGAGGCCTTTGCCACCAGCCTCGCAGCGGTGCTGGCCTGTAACCTCATCGCCTTTGGCAGCGAGTGGCACGGGACGGGCAGGACCGCGCCGCTGGTGCGGCTGGCCATGTTCGGCGCGGCCTTCTTGCTCGCGGTGCCGCTGCTCTGGCCCAAGCTGCTGGGCGCGGTGCTTGGCGCGGCGCTCTTGATCTATTGCCTGCGCGTGTTTCGTCAGATGAGCCCCGGCGCGGCGACCCAACCGTAACCTTTTATTTTTCGGCCCAGAGGGCCACCTGATCATCGAAAGGATCACCCAATGTTGCTGGATCTTCGCAAAATCAACCAGTTGATCGACCTCTGGCTGGATGAAGACGTGAATTACTATGACCTGACGGCCAAGATCATGGTGGATGATGATGCGGTGGCCAAGTTTGGCATGAACGCGCGCGAGCCGATCACCCTCTCGGGGATCAAGATTGCCGAGATGATCTTTCGCAAGATGGATCCGGAGTGCACCTTCGAGAGCAAGCGCCGCGATGGCGACAAGATCGACACCGGCGAGACATTCGCGGTGATCACCGGCAATGCGCAGGCGCTTTTGACGGCCGAGCGGGTGGCGCTCAACCTCGTGCAGCGGATGTGCGGGATTGCCGGGCTGACGGCGCAATATGTCCAAGAGATCGAGGGCACCAAGGCGATCCTGCTCGACAGTCGCAAGACGACCCCGGGGCTGCGCATGCTCGAGAAATACGCGGTGACCTGTGGTGGCGGGCGCAGTCACCGGCTCGGCCTCGACAATGGGATCATGCTCAAGGACAACCATATCGCGGTGGCGGGCGGCATTCGCGCCGCGGTCGAGCGGGCCAAGGCCTATGCGCCGATGCTCACCAAGATCGAAGTCGAATGTGACCGGCTCGATCAAGTGGATGAGGCGCTGGCGGCCGGGGTCGATGTGATCATGCTCGACAATATGAGCAATGATGACATGCGCGAAGCAGTCAAGATCGTCGGCGGGCGCATTCCCCTCGAATGTTCGGGCGGTGTGCGGCTCGACACGATCCGGGGCAAGGCCGAAACCGGCGTCGATTATGTCTCGGTCGGGCGGATCACCCAATCGGCCACCTGCGTTGATATCGGGCTCGATGACGTCTGAGGCGATGACCCCCAAAGGCGTGGCCACAGCGCGGGGCACGCTCTTTGTCATTGTCGGCCCAAGCGGGGTCGGCAAGGACACGTTGATCGATGGCGCGCGCGCGGCGCTCGGGCAGAGCCATTGGTTCCGCTTTGTGCGCCGGGTCATCACACG
This sequence comes from Roseovarius nubinhibens ISM, assembly GCF_000152625.1. GTDB lineage: Bacteria > Pseudomonadota > Alphaproteobacteria > Rhodobacterales > Rhodobacteraceae > Roseovarius > Roseovarius nubinhibens. The sequence goes on from NZ_CH724156.1 coordinate 3,081,384, forward strand.
GCCCGCCGACAGCGGCGGCGAAGAGCATATCGCGATCAGCGAGGCGGATTTCGACGCGGCACTGGCGGAGGGGCGTTTCTTTCACCATTGGCGCGCCCATGGGCTTGGCTATGGCGTGCCGGCGGATGTGGCCGGGGATCTGGCGGCCGGGGTGAATGTGGTGCTCAACGGCTCGCGCGCCGAGGTGGCGGCGCTGCGCGATAAATATCCACGGACGGTGACCATTCAGGTGACGGCGTCGCGCGCGGCGGTCGAGGCTCGGCTTCGGGCGCGGGGGCGCGAGGATGAGGCGCAGATCGCCAAGCGGCTCGACCGGCTGAGCGCAACCGGGCTGGTCGAGGGCGCGCTTGAGCTGCGCAATGAAGGGCCGGTGGCCGATGGGGTCGCGGCGCTGGTCGATCTGATTGCCGGATCTTGTGATCTCTGCGCCACCGCGCAGGGGCTCGATATGGATTTCGCGATGGGGGCCGTTTGTCTCGCCCATCGCGGCAACCCGGTGGCGGCGCGGCTCTTGGCCGGGAGCACGCGGGTGGCGGTGTCCTTTGAGGGGGCGGAGGTGGTGGCCGATCTGGGCTGGAGCTCGGATAGCACTCTCGTCGGGCGTGACGCGCTGGCGCTGTCTTCGGCGGCGATGGAGAAGCTCGGGCTCGCGGGCGGAGAGTGCCTGCGCATCGCGCGTTCACCCACGCCGCAGAGCCGCGAGGTGTTACAGCGCAAGATCCGCGGCGGCACGCTTTCGGCGCCCGAAATCACCGGCTTTGTCGATGATCTGGTTAATGGACGGTTCAGCCCGCCGGAGGTCGCGGGGTTTCTGGTGACCGCCTCGACCAATCTGGCGCTCGATGAGATCATCGCCTTGACCAAGGCCCGTGCGAGCCATGCGCGGCGGCAGCGCTGGGCCGCGGATGTGGTGGTGGACAAGCATTCCATGGGCGGCATTCCGGGCAATCGGATCACCCCAATCGTCATTCCCATCGTGGCGGCACACGGGCTGACAATGCCGAAAACCTCGTCGCGGGCGATCACCTCGGCGGCGGGCACGGCGGATATGATGGAGGTCATGGCGCGGGTGGATCTCGGCCCGGAAGAGTTCCGCAAGGTGGTCGAGGCGACCGGCGGTGCAATCTGCTGGAACGGGCGGCTGACGCATTCGCCGGTCGATGATGTGATGAACGCGATCAACCGGCCACTTGGGCTCTCGTCGGCGCTGCTCGATGTGTCGTCGATCCTGTCGAAGAAGCTGGCGGCGGCGTCGAGCCATGTGCTCATCGATCTGCCGCTGGGACCGCAGGCCAAGACCCGCACAGAGGAGGAGGCGGCGCATCTCAAATCGCTCTTTGAGAGCGTGGGCGAGGGCGTCGGTCTTTCGGTGCGGGTGAATATTGCCGATGGGTCGCGGCCCATCGGGCGCGGTGTCGGCCCGCTTCTCGAAGTGATCGACGTGCTCGATGTGCTGCGCTCGGACCCGGATGCGCCACTGGATCTGGCCGAGAAGGCGGTGGATTATGCGGCGCAGATCCTCGAATGGGCGGGCGGTGTCGAGGCCGGGCAAGGGGCCGCGCGGGCGCGGGCGCTGATCGCGAGCGGCGCGGCGCTGGCCAAGCTCGAAGAGATCGCACAGCATCAGGGCGCCCATGAGTATGCGCGCAGCCCGGGCAGTTTTACCGCCCTAGTCACAGCACCTGAGGCGGGTCGCATAGCCTCGGCCGATATTCGCACCATCGCCTCTGTGGCGCGTCGGGCGGGCGCGCCGCGCGACAAGGCGGCGGGCGTCGTGGTTTTGGCGCAGGTGGGGGCGCAGGTCGACAAGGGCCAGCCCTTGCTGCGCATCCACGCCTCGAGCGGGCAGGCGCTGGCCGCCGCGCAGGAGGTTCTGGCGGGAGGTGCGATGCCCTTTGCCATCTCGCCCTGATCGGGCCGGTTGCAGCGCCGGTCCGGATGCGCCATGAAGCGGGCAAGACGCAGGTGGCGAGAGGGCGGAGACAGATGGCGAAGAGAGCATTCATTACGGCGGGTTTGGGCCAGGGGGCCCGGAACCGTTCCGCCATCCTTTGCGGGGCGCGGGCATGACCCCGGCTGCGCGCTATCAGACCGCCGCCGAAATCCTCGATGAGATCTTGGGCGGTGTGGCCGCCGAAAAGGCGCTCACCAATTGGGCGCGGCGGGCGCGGTTTGCCGGGTCCAAGGACCGGGCGGCGGTGCGCGACCATGTGTTTGACGTGCTGCGTCAGCGGCAAAGCTGTGCGGCGCGGGGTGGGCCGGATGGTCGGGGGCTCATCCTTGGGCTGCTGCGCGGTGATGGCATCGATCCCGACACGGTGTTCACAGGCGATGGCTATGGGCCGGCGGTGCTGAGCGAGGCCGAGCGTGAGGCAGGGGACGCGGGCGATGTGCTCGATCTGCCCGCATGGATCGTGGCCCCGATGCGTGAGGCGCTGGGCGAAGATTTCGACAGGACCGAACATGCCCTGCGCGAGCGTGCGCCGGTGATGCTGCGGGTCAATCTGGCCAAGAGCGATCCGGCGGCGGCGCGGGCGGCACTGGCCGATGAGGGCGTGATCGCAGAGCCGGTCGCGGGCAGCGCCACGGCGCTTGTGGTCACCGAGGGCGCGCGGCGCATTCGGCTTGGCCGGGCCTATCTCGATGGGCTGGTCGAGCTGCAGGATGGATCGAGCCAGGCGGCAGTCGCGGCGCTGGCCGGGCGGGCCCCGGCGCGGGTTCTCGACTATTGCGCCGGGGGCGGCGGCAAGAGCCTCGCGCTGGCGGCGCTCTGCTCGGCAGAGATCTATGCCCATGACGCCGATCCGGCCCGCATGTCCGACCTGCCAGAGCGCGCGGCGCGGGCCGGGGCCGACATCACGCGGCTTGATCGCGAGGAGATCGCCGGGCACGCGCCCTATGATCTGGTGATCTGTGATGTTCCCTGTTCGGGCAGCGGCACCTGGCGGCGCACCCCGGAGATGAAATGGCGGTTCTCCGAAGCCGATCTTGCGGCGCTGGTCCAAACTCAGGCGGAGATCCTCGACGAGGCCGCGGCCCATGTGGCGCCGGGGGGGTATCTCGCCTATATGACCTGTTCGATCTTGGCCGAGGAAAACGAGGCGCAGGCCGAAGGCTTTGGCGCGCGGCATCCGGGGTTTGCACTGCGGGGCACGCGGCGTTGGCCGGTATCCGCGTCGGGCGATGGATTTTTTCTGGCACAATTTGAACGTGTGTCGTAGCCTCGGGGGGATTTTACGGGCACTGCGTTCAAGTTAATCCTGATTTAATAATTTCGGCCCAGATTGGGTGGGGTACCCCACGTTTCAAAGGCCATGACGTGACAGTTTCAGACCCAAGCTTTTCGTCGCTGCGACGGCTCTCGAGCCAGCTTCGCCCGCATGCCACGCTGGTGTTTCTGGCGGCAGGGCTCTTTGCCGCGATGGCCTTTATCGTCCCCGATACCATGGCGCAGGTGACCTTGGGGCTGATTTCGATAGGGCTCTTGGTTGCGGCGACGGGCCTCTTGGCGGGGGCGTTCTTCGATCATTTCGAGCGGCGTCGGCTGCTTCGGTCGATCGAAATGGTCACGGCCCAGGATTTCGCGGCCTGTATCGTCACCGGCGCCGAAGGCGAGATCCGCTTTCGCAATGCCGCGGCAGAGCGCGAATTTCCTGCCATGCTCTCGGGCAATCTCGGTCAGCTGTTGCAGGACAGCGTGGCCAATCCCGGCACGCTCTTGTTTCGGCTCGAGGGGCGGGCGGATCGGGTGGGCGCCGCACATGAAGATGTGCTGACCCGGCGTGGTCATATCCGGATCTCGGTCCATCGCGCCGATGAGGGGCTCTATCTCTGGCGCATCGAAAAGGCGGCGGATATGGTGCCACGCCGCGCCGATCCGATGCCGCTTCCGATGATCACCGTCGGGCGTAACGACGCGGTTTTGTTCATGAATCAGGCGGCGCGCGACCTGATTGGCGAACGTGCGAGAACGCTTGATCGCATCTGTCCGCGCTTGCCGATCCGCTCGGGTCTGGTGAATGACGTGGCCACCCGCGATGGCGTCTATGGCTGTCTCGCGGTGGAGCTTGACGGCGTCGCGGGCCGGCGCGAGATTTTTCTGATCCCCGGCATTGCCGCCACCGAACGCCAGCCGGATGGCTGGGCCTTTTTCGACGAAATGCCCGTGCCCTTGCTCAAACTCTCGGCTGAGGGGATTGTGCAGCTGTCGAACCGGCCGGCGCGTGATCTTCTGGGGGCGGATCTCTGCCATGGTCGCCCGCTTGGCGAGATGCTCGAAGGGCTGGGGCGGCCGATCCGGGATTGGATCGGCGATGCGGCGGCGGGACGGGGCACGGTGCATTCCGAATTCCTCCGGGTGCGCCGCGACGATGCGGAAACCTTTGTTCAGGTGACCCTGAACCGCGCCCGCGAAGAGGGGGAAACGATCCTGATCGCGGTGATGAATGATGCGACCGAATTGAAATCTTTGGAGGCTCAGTTTGTTCAGAGCCAGAAGATGCAGGCCATTGGCCAACTGGCCAGCGGGGTGGCGCATGATTTCAACAACCTGTTGACCGCAATCACGGGTCATTGCGATCTCTTGCTGCTGCGCCATGACCAACATGACAGCGATTTCAGTGATTTGCAGCAAATCAACCAGAATGCCAATCGCGCGGCCGTTCTGGTCAACCAGCTTCTGGCCTATTCCCGCAAACAGACGCTCACCCCCGAAATCATGGATCTGCGCGACACGCTCGCGGATCTGACCCATCTGCTCAACCGGCTGGTGGGGGAACGGATCGACCTGTCGCTCAGCCATGATCCGGAACTGTGGTCGATCCGCGCTGACCGGCGACAGTTTGAACAGGTGTTGATGAACCTCGTCGTCAACGCGCGCGACGCCATGCCGGACGGCGGCGAGGTGCGCATTCGGACCGAAAATCTGGTGCTGGATAGCCCGATGATCCGCGACCGGGCGACTGTTTCGCCGGGTCGCTACGTCAAGGTTTCGGTCGAGGATGAAGGGGTTGGCATCGCACCGGAAAAGCTCCGGAAGGTGTTCGAGCCCTTCTACACGACCAAACGCGTGGGCGAGGGGACGGGGCTCGGCCTGTCGACGGTCTACGGGATCATCAAGCAAACCGGCGCGTTCATCTTTGTCGACAGTGAGCCCGGACGCGGTGCCTGTTTTTTCATGCTGTTTGCGGCCTTCGATCGCGAGATACGCCCGCAGGTCGAACGGTTTGCCCCGCTCGAGCTCGGCGCGCCGGTGGAAGGCTGTGTGCTGCTTGTCGAGGATGAGGCGCCGGTTCGGGCCTTTGCGTCGCGGGCGATGCAGCTGCGCGGTCTGACCGTGGTCGAGGCCGAATCGGCGGAAGAGGCGCTCGAACTCCTAGCGGATGAAGACCTTGCCGTGGATGTCTTTGTCACCGATGTGGTGATGCCGGGCATGGATGGCCCGAGCTGGGTGCGCAAGGCGCTTGAGCAGCGGCCAGATGTGCGCACGATCTTCATGTCCGGATATGCGCAGGAAGACTTCTCGGATGCGCGCAGCGCCATCCCCAGATCAACCTTCCTGTCGAAACCTTTTTCCCTCACGGAACTGACCGAGGCGGTGCAACAGCAGATCGTGAATGAAGCAGGCTCAGGAACCGAAGAGAGGCCGCTTCCTTAGCGCTAGACGCCGCTAACTCGGGACGGAGTCAACCGACGGAGCCGATCTCCGGTGGGGTATAGGCCCCATCGGCTCCGATACTGTCATAGAGGATAAAATCGGCGGCTGCCTTGCGACGGAGGCGCGTCGTCACCTCGTCGGATAGGCATAGCTCCTGTGGAGCGGAAATGTTTCTGTGCTCGGGAGAGACCGGTCGACCGAACCGAGTTCTGAGAAAGGCTTGCAGCCCCTCCTGATCTTCATAGCGGAAGAGACGGGTCACTTGTGTGCCGTTCTTCTGGGGTTCCATGAATTTGGCCTGGCTGCCGACATTGGCGAAGGCGGGTTTCTTCCCCTGAAGATAGGCGAGGACAAAATCGTCAAAGCTGATCCGCCGCGTGGAGTTCTTGTGCCCTTCAAGCTCAGGGCGCTGGCGATAGCGATACCAGCTTCCGAGCCAGGCGATCGGCTCCCGCATGACGGCGATCACCTCGAGATCAGAGCCGATGAATTTCTCCAGAGCAGGCCGAAAAAAGCGATTGTAGCGAAAAACCGGCGCGTGTTTGAGCTCGGGTGGATCGGAAATCACCATGGAAGCGAAGGGGGCCAGTGCTGCCTGATAGGCGGTGCTGCCGGTTTTGGGCACCGAGAGAAACACGAGTTTTTGCTTGGCAAAGACCATCATCTGAGAAGCTGCTCCGGCTGCTGGCCCGGGAAAGGCGCAAATTAATCAAGTTTTAATCGGTTTAGAAGAAACTCGAGCTGCAAACAATTGTCTTGAAATGTTCTCATTTTGTGCTCATAAGGGGTGAGAACAGCACGCGAACAAAGCATAGATTGCCGCCCGTCCCTGGGTGTGGAATAAGAAAGGCAACGCAATGGCAACGGCAGATTTACTTTCCATGGACAGCAAGCGTAACCCCGACAAGCAAAAGGCGCTGGACAGCGCCCTGGCGCAGATCGAGCGGCAATTTGGCAAGGGCTCGATCATGAAGCTCGGGGCCGACAACCCGGTTCAGGAGATCGAGGCCACCTCGACCGGCTCGCTCGGGCTCGACATCGCGCTCGGGATCGGCGGCCTGCCCAAGGGGCGGATCATCGAAATTTACGGGCCCGAAAGCTCGGGCAAAACCACGCTGACACTGCATTGCGTGGCCGAAGAGCAGAAAAAAGGCGGCGTTTGCGCCTTTGTCGACGCGGAACATGCGCTCGACCCGATCTATGCGCGGAAACTTGGCGTCGATCTCGATGAATTGCTGATCTCGCAGCCCGACACCGGGGAACAGGCGCTCGAGATTGTCGATACGCTCGTCCGCTCGGGCGCGGTGAGCATGGTTGTGGTCGACTCGGTTGCGGCGCTGACGCCGAAATCCGAGCTTGAAGGTGACATGGGCGACAGCAATGTCGGCGTGCAGGCGCGGCTCATGAGCCAGGCGATGCGCAAGCTGACCGGCTCGATCAGCCGGTCGAAATGCACGGTGATCTTCATCAACCAGATCCGCATGAAAATCGGCGTTATGTTCGGCAGCCCCGAGACCACGACGGGCGGCAATGCGCTCAAATTCTACAGCTCGGTTCGGCTCGACATTCGTCGCATCGGCGCGCTCAAGGATCGTGACGAGGTGGTCGGCAACGCGACCCGCGTCAAGGTCGTCAAAAACAAGGTCGCGCCGCCCTTCAAGCAGGTGGAATTCGACATCATGTATGGCGAAGGTATCTCGAAAATGGGCGAGCTGCTCGATCTCGGGGTCAAGGCCGGGGTGGTCGAGAAATCCGGCAGCTGGTTCAGCTATGGCGACGAGCGGATCGGGCAGGGGCGTGAGAACGCCAAGACCTTCCTGAAGGAAAACAGCGCCATTGCGCTGGCCATCGAGGATAAAATTCGCGCGGCCCATGGGCTCGAATTCGACATGCCCGAGATCGAGAAACAGGGTGACGAGGACGACATCCTCGAAGGCTGAGCCCAGCTGCGGCGCAGTCGTCGCCGACAAACCATCAGACCCGGCCCGCATTTTGCGTGGGGCCGGGTTTTTCTTGCGGTGGACAGCATGGCGCGGGGCCGTTAAATCACCTTGACGCCCTGCGTATTTGACCCGCGAAAGAGAGCCCCATGCCGACGCTGAACGAAATCCGCTCGACCTTCCTCAATTTCTACGAGCGCAATGATCACCAGATTGTCGAGAGTTCGCCGCTCGTGCCGCGCAACGACCCGACCTTGATGTTCACCAACTCGGGCATGGTGCAGTTCAAGAACCTCTTTACCGGGGTCGAGACGCGCGATTACAGCCGCGCGACCACCAGCCAGAAATGCGTGCGTGCCGGCGGCAAGCACAATGATCTCGACAATGTCGGCTATACCGCGCGGCACCATACCTTCTTTGAAATGCTCGGCAATTTTAGCTTTGGCGACTATTTCAAGGAACAGGCGATCCCCTATGCTTGGGATTTGCTGACCAAGGATTTCGGGCTCAACAAGGACAAGCTTCTGGTCACGGTCTATCACACCGATGACGAGGCGGCGGAGATCTGGAAGAAATACGCGGGCCTGAGCGATGATCGGATCATCCGTATCGCGACGGATGACAATTTCTGGTCGATGGGCCCGACCGGGCCTTGTGGTCCGTGCACCGAGATTTTCTATGACCATGGTCCCGAAATCTGGGGTGGCCCTCCGGGTAGCCCGGAAGAGGATGGCGACCGGTTCATCGAGATCTGGAACCTCGTTTTCATGCAGAACGAACGGTTCGAAGACGGCACGATGCGCGAGCTCGACATGCAGTCGATCGACACTGGCATGGGGCTCGAACGGATTGGCGCGCTCTTGCAGGGCAAGCATGACAATTACGACACGGATCTGATGCGCAGCCTGATCGAGGCGAGCGCCCATGTCACGAGCCAAGACCCCGACGGGCCTGGCAATATTCATCACCGGGTCATCGCCGACCATCTGCGGTCGAGCGCGTTTTTGATTGCCGATGGGGTCATGCCCTCGAACGAGGGGCGCGGCTATGTGGTGCGGCGGATCATGCGCCGCGCGATGCGTCACGCGCATCTTCTGGGGGCGAAAGACCCGGTCATGCATCAGCTGGTGCCGGCGCTTGTCACGCAAATGGGGCAGGCGTTTCCGGAATTGGGCCGGGCGCAGAGCCTCATCCAAGAGACGCTCAAGCTCGAAGAGACGCGGTTCAAGCAGACGCTCGACCGGGGGCTTCGCCTGCTCGACGACGAGCTGGGCGGGCTGCCCGAGGGGGCGGCGCTGCCAGGGCAGACGGCGTTCAAGCTCTATGACACCTATGGTTTCCCGCTCGACCTGACGCAGGATGCGCTGCGTGAAAAGGGCCGCGAAGTCGATGTATCGGGCTTTGACGAGGCCATGGCCGAGCAAAAGGCCAAGGCGCGGGCGGCTTGGTCCGGCTCGGGCGAGGCGGCGGATGCGACCATCTGGTTCGATATTGCAGAGAGCCACGGCACCACGGATTTCCTCGGCTATGACACCGAGACCGCCGAAGGTCAGATCGTGGCGCTCGTCGCGGACGGGGCCGAGGTCAAGAGCGCGGGTAAGGGCGACAGCGTTCAGATCATCCTCAACCAGACGCCCTTCTATGCGGAATCGGGCGGTCAGGTGGGCGACACCGGTGTGATCCGCAGCGCCGAGGGCGCGGCCAAGATCACCGACACGCGCAAGGTGGCCGGCGTCTTCATCCATATCGGCGAAGTGACCGAGGGCAAGCTCGTGGCCGGAGCGGCGGCGCAGCTCGAGGTGGATCACACGCGGCGCACGGCCATTCGTGCCAATCACTCGGCCACGCATTTGCTGCACGAAGCGCTGCGCAATGCGCTGGGCGATCATGTGGCACAGCGTGGCTCGCTCAATGCCGAGGACCGGCTGCGCTTTGACTTTAGCCACAGCAAGGCGATGAGCGCGGACGAGCTCGACCAGGTGGCGCGCGAGGTCAATGAGTACATCCGTCAGAACACAAGGGTCGAAACCCGGATCATGACGCCGGATGATGCGCGTGACATCGGGGCGCAGGCGCTCTTTGGCGAGAAATACGGCGACGAGGTGCGTGTCGTGTCGATGGGGTCGCTCGACGGGTCGGGCAAGGGGCTCGACGGGACGACCTATTCGATCGAGCTCTGCGGCGGCACCCATGTGCGCCAGACCGGCGATATTGGCATGTTCGTGATCCTTGGCGACAGCGCCAGCAGTTCGGGCGTGCGCCGGATTGAGGCGCTGACCGGTGACGCGGCGCGGGGCTATCTCGCGGCGCAGGACGCGCGCGTTGCATCGCTCACCGGGGAAATGCGGTGCAAGCCTGAAGATCTGGTCGCGCGTGTGCGCGGGCTTCTCGATGAGCGCAAGGCGCTGACCAATGAGGTGGCTCAGCTGCGGCGTGAGCTGGCCATGGCGGGCGGTTCGGGCGGCGCGGCCTCCGATGATCTGCGTGAGATCAACGGTGTGAAACTGCATGCCCAAGTGCTGAGCGGCGTGTCCGGCAAGGATTTGCCTGCGCTGATCGACGAGCATAAGTCGCGGCTTGGGTCGGGCGCGGTGTTGCTGATCGCCGATACCGGCGGCAAGGTCGCCGTCGCGGCGGGGGTCACGGATGACTTGACCGAGCGCCTCTCTGCGGTCGAAATGGTGCGCGCAGCGGCGCCCGCGCTGGGCGGCAAGGGCGGTGGTGGCCGGGCCGACATGGCCCAGGGCGGCGGCGCCGATGCCTCGAAAGCGGATGAAGCGATTGCGGCCGTTGAAACTTTGATCGAAGGGGTCTGATATGCCTGCCTTGTGGATTGCCCATGTGACTGTCACCGACGAAGAGGCCTATGGCAAATACGCGGCCCTCGCGGGGCCCGCGATCGCCAAGCACGGCGGCAAGTTCATCGCCCGCGCCGGTCGCTATGTGCAGCTTGAGGGCAAGGACCGGCCGCGCAATGTGGTGGCCCAGTTCGACAGCGTCGAGGCCGCCGAGGCGTGCTATCATTCGCCCGAGTATCAAGAGGCGCTGGGCCATGCGCGCAACGCCTCTGAGCGCGAGCTTTTGATCGTCGAAACGAGCGAATAACCCAATGTCGGTGCTGCGCGAATTGCTGCGCAGCCATCGGGGCGATGGCCGGGTCGATTGGATCGGTCTGCGGCCCGAACGGCTCGCCCCGGTTCAGTCGGTGACGCGGGCGGAGATCACTGAAAAGGGCCTCGTGGGCGACCATGGGCGGCCGGGGAAACGTGCGCTGACCCTCATTCAGGCCGAGCATCTGCCTGCGATTGCAGCGCTCTGCGGAGCCGGGGAGCTGTCCCCTGAAATGCTGCGCCGCAATATCGTGGTGTCGGGGATCAACCTCATGGCGTTGCGCCATAATCAGATCCGTATCGGCAGTGCTTTGATCGAATTTACCGTGCCCTGCGCGCCCTGTTCGAGGATGGAAAAAGCCTTGGGAACAGGGGGCTATAACGCGATGCGCGGGCATGGCGGCTGGTGCGCCACGGTGATCGAGCCGGGCCATGTGGCCCTGGGCGATCCGGTGCGGCCCGAGGACCGGGCCGACACCTGATTTAAGTCGCCAAGCTTAGGCCGTTTTGGCCATCCGCTTGCGCTCGTGGGGGTCGAGATAGCGCTTGCGCAGACGGATCGCATTGGGCGTCACTTCGACCAGCTCGTCATCATTGATATAGGCGATGGCCTCTTCGAGGCTGAGCGTGATCGGCGTGGTCAGGCGCACCGCTTCGTCGGTGCCCGAGGCCCGCACGTTGGTGAGCTTCTTGCCCTTGAGCGGGTTCACTTCGAGATCGTTCTCACGGCTGTGCTCGCCGATGATCATGCCGGTGTAGACCTTGGCCTGCGCGCCGATGAACATCTTGCCGCGATCTTCGAGGTTCCACAGCGCATAGGCCACCGCCTCGCCGTTTTCCATCGAGATCAGCACGCCTGCACGACGGCCGGGGATCGAACCTTTGTGCTCGGTCCAGCCGTGGAACACGCGGTTGAGAACCCCGGTGCCACGCGTGTCGGTGAGGAATTCGCCATGATAGCCGATGAGCCCGCGCGACGGCACATGTGCGATGATCCGCGTCTTGCCCGCGCCCGCCGGTTTCATCTCGACCAGCTCGCCCTTGCGCGCGCCTGTGAGCTTTTCGATCACCGCGCCGGAATATTCGTCATCGACGTCGATGGTGGCCTCTTCGACCGGTTCCATCCGCTTGCCGTCGACGTCCTTCATGATCACCTGCGGGCGCGAGATCGACAGTTCGAACCCTTCGCGGCGCATGTTTTCGATGAGAACGCCCATCTGCAATTCGCCACGGCCAGACACTTCGAAGGCCTCGCCGCCGGGGGTGTCGGCGATCTTGATCGCGACGTTGCTCTCGGCCTCTTTGTGGAGGCGTTCGCGGATCACCCGGCTTTGGACCTTTTTGCCGTCACGACCGGCCAGCGGGCTGTCGTTGATGCCGAAGGTCACGGTGATGGTGGGCGGATCGATGGGCTGTGCTTCGAGCGGCTCGTCGACCGCCAGCGCGCAGATCGTGTCGGCCACGGTGGCCTTGGCCATGCCCGCGATGGTCACGATATCGCCTGCGACGGCCTCTTCGATGTCCTGGGTTTGCAGACCGCGGAAGGCTTGGATCTTGGTCACGCGGAACTGTTCGATTTTCTGGCCGACGCGGCTCAGCGCCTGCACGGTGGCGCCGACCTTGAGGCGGCCGCTTTCGACGCGGCCGGTGAGCTGACGGCCGACGAAAGTGTCAGAGCCGAGCGTGGTCGCCAGCATGCGGAAATCTTCGCCGGCACGCGCCACCTGGCGCGGGGCGGGGACGTGGTTGACGATGAGATCAAACAGCGCGGTCAGGTCCTTGCGTGGGCCGTCGAGCTCGTGATCGGCCCAGCCGTTGCGGCCCGAGGCATACATATGCGGGAAGTCGAGCTGATCATCATCGGCGCCGAGGCTTGCGAAGAGATCGAAACATTCGTCCAGCGCACGATCCGGCTCGGCGTCGGGCTTGTCGACCTTGTTGAGGACCACGATGGGGCGCAGCCCGAGGGCGAGCGCCTTGGAGGTCACGAATTTCGTCTGCGGCATCGGGCCTTCGGCGGCATCGACCAGCAGAACAACGCCGTCGACCATGCTCAGGATCCGTTCGACTTCACCGCCGAAATCGGCGTGGCCGGGGGTGTCGACGATGTTGACGCGCTTGCCCTTCCATTCCACCGAGGTGGGTTTGGCAAAGATGGTGATGCCACGTTCGCGTTCGAGGTCGTTGCTGTCCATGGCGCGTTCGTCGACGGCCTGGTTGGCACGGAAGGCACCGGATTGTTTCAGCAGCTCGTCGACAAGGGTGGTCTTGCCATGGTCGACGTGGGCGATGATCGCAATATTGCGCAGGTCCATTCTCGGTGTCTCTCGTTTATCGGGTTTACCGCGCCCTATACGGGGTCGCGCCGAAAGGCCAGAGGCAAAAGCGTAGAAGGCCCGCGTGTGAGCAGATATGTGGGCTCTATGCGGCGGATTTGTGCGCCTGCGCCGGTTTTGAAGTGGTCGAGCCCTTGATTTGCTGGGGTGGAGGGGCCGAGGTTGAGATGGGTGACCTGGGTGGCGGAATAGTGGGTCATGGCGGTCCAGAGGAGGAGATTGTGGGCGCAGGCGTGGCGGCCTGCGGGGCTGGACCAGCCGAGATGATAGCTCGCCATACTGCCGTGGCGCAAAAAGAGCATATAGGCCAAGGGGTTGGATGGATCTCCGGCGAGGAAAAGCCGTGTGGCACCCGGCGCGGCGCGGGCCCAGGCGAGGGTGAACGCCGTGGGCAGGGCGCGGTAGCCGCGCTGGCGGCGTTGCGAAATTTCGAGATCCAGCAAGGGTTTATCGCGCAAAGGGTCAAGCGCGCGGTGGTGGATGGGCAGGGTGTCGCGGGCGGCGCGGCGCATCCGGTTGCGCCATTTTCCCTGCATGGCGGCAAGCATCACATCACCATCTGATGAGAGCGGCAGGATATGCTCAGACCCCGGTTGGGTGAGCCGATATGCGCCCGAGAGCGGCAGATCATCGGGCTGATCGGGGGCGATGAGCCAGAGGGTCAGGGGCGAAAAACGCGACATCAGTTTTACGACTGCATCACGTCGGTATTGCGACGGTGCGTCTTTTGGCGCGTCTTGGAGCCAAAACGGACCCCTTGCGAGCCAGTGAAGACGCAAGGGCCCGAGCCGCCGTTCGACCCATTGCGCGTGGCCAAGAGGCGACGCTGCGTCAGGACCGAGCCACGCCTCACCAACAGAGCGCCCCATCGCGGAGAGCGCGCGGCCATAGAGCGGGTGCTGCTGCAAGGGCAGGGGGTAGGGATCAAGAAAATGGCGGCGATGCATCTGCATGGCCGCCATTCAATCCTGTCACGGTAAATCGCGCGTTAACCTGCGTCGATCAGCCGGTGCGAAAAACCTTTAGAAGGGGATTTCATCATCCATGTCGCGCGAGGGGGCACCGCCGCCCTGATTGCTGCCGCCGCCACCTTGGCCGCCACCGTAATCGCCGCCATAGCCGCCACCGCCGGCCTGATCGCCGCCATAGCCGCCGCCACCGTAGCCGCCGCTGCTGCCGCCCGAGCCGCCGCCTTCGCCGCGCCCGTCGAGCATGGTCAGGGTCGAGCCGAAGCCCTGCAGCACGACCTCGGTCGAATAGCGGTCCTGACCGCTTTGGTCCTGCCATTTGCGGGTCTGAAGCTGACCCTCGATATAGACCTTGGAGCCTTTGCGCAGAAACTGTTCGGCGACGCGCACCAGACCTTCGTTGAAGATCGCCACCGAATGCCATTCGGTACGCTCGCGGCGTTCGCCGGTGTTGCGGTCCTTCCAGGTTTCCGACGTGGCGATGCGCAGGTTGCACACCTTGCCGCCGTTCTGGAATGTCCGAACCTCGGGATCGCGCCCCAGATTGCCGATGAGTATGACTTTGTTAACCGAACCGGCCATGGCTGCTCTCCCGAATCCTGATGAGTGATGCCGGTGTTACATCACCGTGCAAAAGTGAAGGAAAGCCTAAAACACCCCTAAAATTACTTCAACCGTGCAAGATGCCGCCGAAGCGGGTTGCGGGGGTGGCAAAAAAACATTGGAACCTGTATGTTAAGAGCCGAGTTGGGGAACGGGACAATTTAGCCAGATGAAGAGACTGTTTTCAGCCGCAGTTGCGGGGGCGCTGTTTTTATCCGCGCCAGTGTCCGCCGAAGTTCTGTCGACGAAGAACCGTCAGAAATCTTTCAGCATTCAGACCAAGGTTCTCGATAACCGCGCGGCGTCGCAATATAAGGCGTCGGTCCGGCTCAAGCCGCAGAAGGTGGAAACACCGACCAAATGGGGCAGCGGCAAATCCTTCTCGGGCACCTATTCCGGTGCCTACAAAGGGCAGTATCTGACCATCGCCAAACAGGCCGCCGCGCGCCATGGCGTGCCGGAACATCTCTTCTTGCGGCTGGTGCAGCAGGAGAGCGGCTGGAAGCCCACGGCGCTGTCGCATAAGGGCGCGATCGGTCTGGCGCAGCTGATGCCGGGGACGGCGCGGGTGCTGCGGGTCGATCCGCATGATCCGGCGCAGAACCTCGAGGGCGGCGCGCGCTATCTGGCGCAGCAATATCGCAAGTTCGGCTCGTGGCGTCTGGCGCTCGCGGCCTATAATGCGGGCCCGGCGGCGGTGACGAAATATGGCGGGGTGCCGCCCTATAAGGAAACCCAGAATTACGTGCGGGTGATCTGGGGCAGCTAAGCCGCCTGCCAAGCCGCCTGCCGCAATCCTCAAATTACCAATATGACCGCCCGCCGCCCGGGATCAGGCGGCGCGGGCCGCCTTGCGCAGGCTGCTCGGGCTGTGGGTCGTGTGGTGTTGGATGAAGCGCGAGAAATAGGCGGCGCTGCCAAAACCGAGAGATGCGGCGATTTGGGTGATCGGCAGATCGCCATCCTCAAGGGCCACGCGGGCCGCGTGCAATTTGCGCCGCACCAGCATATCGGCGGCGGTCATGCCGGCGCTCTGGCGGCAGGTGCGGGTGAGATGGGTCGGGGTCACGCCCAAATCGGCCGCATAATCCGCCATCACCCGGGGCAGGTGGTAGTCGCGCTCGATGAGCGCCGCATAGGCGGTGACCAGCCGTTGCGAGGCCTTGGGCCGGGCGGTGTTGTCATGGTCGATCATCGCGCGGCGCAGCCAAACCGTCATCAGCTGGGCATGGGCGGCGAGTGCTTCGTCGGCGAAGGGCAGGTTGTGATGGGTTTCACGCTGCATCCGGTCGATGAGCGCGGTGAGCTCGGTCTGGTTCTGGACCTCGAGAATGCGCAGGATCTGGGCATTGTCCGGCATCAGGATCGGGCTCTGGGCCGCGACAGAGACCACCCAGCCGAAACATTGCGCCCCGGGTTCGAGGGCAAAGCCGCTGCCCGCCGGGATGACGACGGCATTATGCGCGCCAAGCCCGCGCTGCACCCCTTCGAGCGTGATGCGGGCCTGTCCCTTGGTGATCCAGAGGAGATTATGGGTTTTGCTGCTATGGGGCAGGGAGAGCCGCCAGCCGCCGCCCGCGCCCCATTGCGCGAGGGTCAGGAGCCGGACCTTGGGGCTGGGGAGGTCGGTGCCGAGCGTGGCGGTGTCGAGCGGATGAAGCTCGGCTGCGTCGGTGGGAATGGGCTGATGCTCTGCCATGGTGCCCCCTGTGGACATGTTTGTTTTGGTGTGAGACTCGCATCTCACCCCGATCATGTCACCTAATTTTGTCGAAAATTGTAAATAATGCGTTAATTGCAGGGCAGCCAGATCCAGCCCTGCATATGCTTGCGGAACCAGGTGCGCTGACGCTTGGCATATTGCCGGGTGATGGTGATCGACCGCTCGCGCGCCTCATCGAGCGTCATGTCGCCGCGCAAGTAGGCCACGAGTTCCGGCCCGCCATGGGCGCGCGACGAGGGGTGCGTCGGGTCGAACCCGTCGAGATTGGCCCGCGCCTCGTCGAGCGCGCCGGCCTCGAGCATGAGATCGAACCGCGCCTCGATGCGCGGCGTGAGCCAGGGTTTCGGCGCGTCGAGCACGAGGCAGGTGGCGGCGCTCTCGGGCAGCAGGGGGGCTGCCGTTTCGCGCTGCCACGACAGGAGCCCGCGCCCGGTGGCCTGCAGCACCTCCCAGGCGCGCTGCACCCGCATCGGATTATAGGGGTCGATGGCGGCGCGGGTCTCGTCGTCGAGCTCGGCGAGCATCGCCTCGCGCCCCGCGGTTTCAAGCAGTGCCGTGCCGCGCGCCCGGATTTCGGGATCGGTGGGCGGGATCTGCGCCAGCCCTTCGGTCAGGGCGCGGAAATAGAGCCCGGTGCCGCCGATGATGATGGCGCGCTCCGAGCCTGCGAGGATTTCGGCCACTTCGCGCAGCCAATGGCCGGTGGAATACTCGGCCCCGCGCGGCACGTGACCATAAAGCAGATGCGGCGCGCGTGCTTCGTCCTCGGGCGAGGGGCGGGCCGAGAGAATGCGCCAGTTTTCATAGACCTGCATGCTGTCGGCATTGACGATCACGCCGCCCTGATCCTCGGCGATGCGCAGCGCGAGGGCGGATTTTCCGCTGGCGGTGGGACCGGCGATCAGCACCGGTTTATGGCGGTCGATGTCAGGCAGGGCGATCATGGGCAGGGCAATACGACAGTTTCCACGGCGAGGCGAGGCGTCAGGATGCAATTCTTTGCAGGGCGCGGCAATCGGCGATTGAACTTGCCCGGTATTTACGACATTTTGCGCGCGACCTCTACATAGCCAAGAATGGAGCGCGGCCATGCCCGTCAGCGACACCCCCGCCACAACATACAACCGCGTCATGTTGAAGATTTCGGGGGAGGCGTTAATGGGCGATACGGGCTTTGGGCTGCACCCGCCGACGGTCGAACGGATCGCACGCGAAGTGAAGATCGTCCACGATATGGGTGTCGAGATCTGCATGGTCATCGGCGGCGGCAATATCTTTCGCGGCCTGTCGGGCAGCGCCCAGGGGATGGAGCGCACCACGGCCGATTACATGGGCATGCTGGCCACGGTGATGAACGCGCTGGCGATGCAGAGCGCGCTGGAAAAGCTCGGGGTGTTCTGCCGGGTGATCAGCGCCATTCGCATGGATGAGGTGGCCGAGCCCTATATCCGCCGTCGCGCGGTGCGCCACCTTGAAAAGAAGCGGGTCTGCATCTTTGCGGCGGGCACCGGCAACCCCTATTTCACCACCGACACTGCGGCGACGCTGCGGGCCAATGAAATGGCCTGTCAGGCGATCCTCAAGGGCACCAAGGTCGACGGGGTCTATGACAAGGACCCGGTGACCAATGCGGATGCCGTGCGCTTTGACACGGTGACCTATGACGAGGTGCTGGCCAAGCATCTCAAGGTGATGGACGCGAGCGCCATCGCGCTGGCGCGGGACAACAACCTGCCGATCATCGTCTTTTCGCTGGACGAGCCGGGCGGGTTCAAGGGCATTCTGGCGGGCGAGGGCACCTATACCAAGGTGCATGGCTGAGCGCGCCAGAGCGCGTGGCAAAACCCCGGCAAAGAAGTTATAAAGACGTGAAGGGACGAGGATAATGGCTGACGATTTCGAACTGAATACCGACGATCTCACCCGGCGCATGGATGGCGCCATGGCATCGCTGCGCACGGAGTTTGCCTCGCTGCGCACCGGGCGGGCTTCGGCCTCGATGCTCGAGCCGGTGATGGTAGACGCCTATGGCCAGCAGACCCCGATCAACCAGGTCGGCACGGTGAACGTGCCCGAGCCGCGGATGGTCACGATCAATGTCTGGGACAAGGGTCTCGTCAACAAGGTTGAGAAGGCCATTCGCGAAAGCGGTCTTGGCATCAACCCGCAGCTTAACGGCACCATCATCATGCTGCCGATCCCCGAGCTCAACGAGGAACGCCGCCGCGAGCTTGGCAAAGTGGCGTCGCAATATGCCGAGAGCGCCCGCGTCGCGATCCGCAACGTGCGCCGCGATGGCATGGACCAGATCAAGAAGGCCAAGGCCGATGGCATGTCGGAAGATGACCAGAAATTCTGGGAAACCTCGGTGCAGGAACTGACCGACAGCTTTATCGCCAAGGTGGACGAGGCGCTTGAACACAAGCAAGCCGAGATCATGCAGGTCTGATGCCAGAGGGTTCCGATACGAGTTTGCTGGCCTCCGCGCCGCGCCATGTGGCGATTATCATGGATGGCAATGGCCGCTGGGCGCAATCGCGCGGGCGGCCACGTCTGTTTGGGCATCATGCAGGCGCCAAGCGCGTCCGCGAGATTGTGGAAACCTGTCCCGATCTGGGGGTCAAATACCTGACGGTCTTTGCCTTTTCGACCGAGAACTGGAAACGCACCCAGACCGAGGTGGCGGGGCTCATGAGCCTCTTTCGCCGCTATATCACCAAGGAAGCGCGGGCGCTGCGCGATGATGGCGTGCGGGTGCGGTTCATCGGCGATCGGGTGCGGCTCGACCGCAAGCTTGTGTCGATGATGGACGAGCTCGAGGCGATGACCGAGGGCAATGACCGGGTGCATCTGACCATCGCGCTCAACTATGGCAGCCGCGACGAGGTGGGCCGGGCGATGAAGCTCATGGCCGAGGATGTGGCGGCGAACCGTCTGTCCCCCGGGGATGTCGATGACGGCACGCTGGCGCGGTATCTCGACACGCGGGTGCTGCCCGATCCCGATCTGGTCATTCGCACCAGCGGCGAGGCGCGGATTTCCAACTTTTTGCTCTGGCAATCGGCCTATGCGGAATATGAGTTCATCGACACGCTCTGGCCGGATTTCACCGCCGAAATCTTTACCGGGCTTGTGCATGGCTATGCCAAGCGCGACCGCCGGTTCGGCGCGGTCAAGGCATGAGCCGCAGGGCGAAATGGGCGGATCTCGCGCCGCGCGTCATGACGGCGGCGGTTCTCTTGGCCATCGGTCTGGCAGAGGTCTGGGCCGGGGGCTGGGTCTTTGCGCTGGGCATTCTGGCGCTCTGCGGGCTGATGATCTGGGAATTGTCGCGGATGCTGGCGCCGGGGGCCGAGGGCCGGGCGCTGGGCCTTGCGGTGCTGGGCGTGCTGGCGCTTGGCCTCGGCTGGCTCTTGCCGGGGCTGATGGCGCTGCCGCTCATCGGGGCGGCGGCGATTGGCGGGGCCGGGCGGTTTGCCCGGGATAGATGGATTTTCGGGCTCGGCTGTGCCGCGATCCTGCTTGGCGCGCATGTGCTCTGGGGGCTGCGCGAAGAGGCGGGGCTTGCTTGGCTCTTGTGGATCATCTCGCTGGTGATCCTGTCGGATATTGCCGGGTATTTCGCGGGCAAAACCTTTGGCGGGCCCAAGTTCTGGCCCGCGATCAGCCCCAACAAGACATGGTCGGGCACGATTGCCGGTTGGATCGGCGCGGCGCTGGTGGGGCTGGCCTTTGGCTATTCCACCGAGGCCGGCTTTGGCCTGGTGATCGTGTCGGTGCTCATCGCCATGGCCGGTCAGATGGGCGACATTGCCGAGAGCGCCATCAAGCGGCGCGTCGGCGTCAAAGACAGCTCGGAGCTCTTGCCGGGGCATGGCGGGGTGCTCGATCGCTTTGACGCGATGCTCGGCGCGGCGCTGGCCACCGGGCTGCTCTGGGGGCTGGGACTGATCCCGGGGATCGCATGAAACGGATTTCTATTCTGGGCGCGACCGGCTCTATCGGGCAGAGCACGGTAGACCTCATTGCTCGCGCGCCCGAGGCCTATGCGGTCGAGGCGATGACCGGCGGGCGCAACATCGCCCTTCTGGCGCAGGATGCGCGGCGGTTGGGGGCGCGGATCGCGGTGACCGCCCATGACGATCTGCTCGACGATCTGCGCGCGGCGCTTGCCGGCAGCGGCGTCGAGGCGGCGGCGGGGCGTGCCGCACTTCTCGAGGCGGCGGCGCGGCCGGTGGATTGGGTGATGTCGGCGATTGTCGGCAGTGCGGGGTTGGAACCCGGGCTGGCCGCTGTGGACACAGGCGCGACGCTGGCGCTCGCCAACAAGGAATCGCTGGTCACCGCCGGGCCGATCCTTCTCGACCATGGGCGGCGGGCCGGGGCGACGATCCTGCCCGTCGACAGCGAGCATTCGGGGATTTTCCAGGCCCTACGCGGCGAAGACATGGCCAGCGTCGAGCGGGTGATCATCACCGCCAGCGGCGGGCCGTTCCGTGACCGCAGCCGCGAGGACCTCGCCTCGGTGACGGTGGAAGAGGCCCTGCAGCATCCGAGCTGGTCCATGGGTCAGCGCATCACCATCGACAGCGCCTCGATGTTCAACAAGGCGATGGAGATGATCGAGACCAAGGAATTCTTTGGCATCGAAGCGGAGCGCATCGAGGCGGTGATCCATCCGCAGTCGATCATTCATGCGCTGGTGGGCCATTGCGACGGCGGTATGATCGCCCATATGGGCGCGCCGGATATGCGCCACGCCATCGGCTATGCGCTACACTGGCCCGAGCGCCGTGATCTGCCGGTCGAGCGGCTCGATCTGGTGGCGCTGGGCGCGCTGAGTTTCGCCAAGGCCTGCCCTAAGCGGTTTCGCGCGCTTGGGCTGGCGCGGCAAGTGATGGATCAGGGCGGTCTCTCTGGGGCCGTGTTCAACGCCGCCAAGGAGCGGGCGCTTGATCATTTCCTCGCGGGGCGGGCCAGTTTCCTGCAGATGGACGACCTTGTCGCCGGGGCCTTGGACCGGATGATGGGGCGCGAGGGGTTCGACCGCGTCGAGATGACGCTTGAAACGGTCAGCCATGCAGACCAAGTTACCCGGCAGGCGGTGGATGATATGATCCGCGTCGCCGCCGATTGATCCGACATTAACCGACAGGACCGAGCTTTTGGATATTTCCTCTCTTCTCCCGCAATTTGGCAGCCTTCTGGAAATGATCGCGGCCTTTGTGGTGGCGCTTTCGGTGATCGTCGCGGTTCATGAATACGGCCATTACATCGTCGGGCGCTGGTGCGGGATCAAGGCGGATGTCTTCTCTCTCGGCTTTGGGCCGGTGCTGTTGTCCCGGGTCGACCGGCATGGCACGCGCTGGCAATTGGCGGCGCTGCCCTTTGGCGGCTATGTCAAGTTTCGCGGTGATGCCGATCCGGCGAGCGCGGGCAAGGACGGCGCGGCGATCTCTGAGCTTTCGCCGAGCGAGCTGCGCCAGACCATGCATGGCGCGCCGCTCTGGGCGCGGGCGGCGACGGTGCTTGCCGGTCCGGTGTTCAATTTCATCCTGTCGATCCTGATTTTCGGCGCGGTTCTCATGGTGCAGGGCAGGGTGGCCGAGCCGCTGACCATCAGTGCGCTGCCGCCGCTGCCCTATGAGGAGCTGACGCTTGAACCGGGCGATCAGGTGCTGGCGATCGACGGGCAAGAGCTGCCCGCCTTTTCCGAGCGCGAGGCGTTCCGCGATATGCTCGACGCGTTGCCGCATGAGCGGGTGCTGCCCTATGCGGTGCTGCGGGCGGGCGAAGAGACCATCGTGCGGGGGCCCTATCCGATCCCGCCGCGGGTGGCGCAGCTCTCGCCGAAATCGGCGGCCTATGAGATCGACATGGAAGTGGGCGACATGATCCTCGCGGTCAATGGACGCGAGATCGCGGCCTTTGACGAGATCAAGGAGATCGTCGAGGCCTCGGAAGGCGCGCCGCTGCAGCTCGAAGTGTGGCGCGAGGGTGAGATCCTTGAGTTTGTGCTGGCACCGCGCCGGGTGGACGAGCCGCAGCCGGATGGCGGGTTCAAGACCGAATGGCGGATCGGCATTGCCGGGGGCTATGCGTTTGAGCCGGCGACCGCGACGCTCGGGCCGGTGCAGGCCGCCGGGGCAGGGGTCACGGCGATGACCGGGGTGATCACCAATTCGCTCTCGGGGCTCTATCACATGGTGACCGGCGCGATCAGCAGCTGCAACATGTCGGGGCCCATCGGCATTGCCCAGGTTTCGGGCGCGATGGCCAGTCAAGGGGTCGATAGCTTTATTTGGTTCATCGCGGTTCTGTCGACGGCGGTCGGGCTGCTCAATCTCTTCCCGATCCCCGTTCTCGATGGCGGGCATCTGATGTTCTACGGCTATGAGGCGGTGCGGGGCAAACCGCCGAGCGACGGCGCGCTGCGGGTCTTCATGTCGATCGGGCTCACGCTGATTCTCGCGCTGATGGGCTTTGCGCTGTTGAACGACGTGCTGTGCTAAAAGATTTTGCAGGGAGGTAAAAATTTCCCTGCAAAATCAAGGACAGTTTTAGGCATGGTCACAGAATGGCCATATTTGCCACGATTTTTCGCCACCTTGCGCCGATAGGGTCATCTCACCTGAATCTGTGGAGAGACCCAATGCAGCACCTCGTCGGTGGATATCGTGGCCTGAGCCTGATTGTCGATCTGAACTGGGATCGGCTGTTCTATCTTGCGGCCGTTGGCGGGGCGCTTTTTGCCGCGGCTTTTGTCGCCTCTCTCTAAGGTATTTTCCCACAAAATATGAGGTTTTACCCCCACAGTTGGGGATAAAATGCTGTCTGGACGCATCATATTGAATTGGCGTTTTGACAAGGTCTATGAGACCAGTTAGTGACATCTGATAAGTGGGGTGGCTGACTGGAATATGACTATGCTCGATGCAAACTGTATGTGCCCGAAACGCATTCTTCGCAACGCGCGAGCCGGATTGCTTCCGCTGGTTTTATTTGTAGCTTTGTTTTCAGTATTTAGCGCCAGTGCAGCACGCCAGGCCGAGGCACAGAATTACCGCTTTACTTCTGTCGATGTGGACGGGAACCAGCGGATCGAAACCGGCACCATTCTGACCTATGCGGGAATCGCCCGGGGCGAGACCATCAACGCCGGTCAGTTGAACCAAGCCTATCAGCGGATCGTGAGTTCCGGTCTCTTCGAGAGCGTGTCGCTCGAGCCGCGCGGCAATCTTCTCAAGATCACCGTGAAGGAATACCCGACGATCTCCAAGATCGCCTTTGAGGGCAATCGCAAGCTCAAGGATGACGATCTCAGCGGCTTTATCGAAAGCAGCCCGCGTCAGGTGTTCAACCCCGAGAAGGCCGAGCGCGACGCGCAGACCATCGTCGAAGCCTATGAGCAGAACGGCCGTCTGGCGGCCCGCGTCAAGCCGCGCATCATCCGTCGCAGTGACAACCGCGTCGATCTCGTGTTCGAGATTTTCGAAGGTGGCGCCATCGAGGTGCAGCGCATCGGCTTTGTCGGCAACCGCGCCTATTCCGACCGTCGTCTGCGCCGTGTGCTTGAAAGCAAGCAAGCGGGCCTTCTGCGGGCGCTGATTGCGCGCGACACATTCGTCGAAGATCGGCTCGAGTTCGACAAGCAGGTGCTTGCCGATTTCTATGCCGCCCGTGGCTTTGTCGATTTCCGGGTGACCGGCGTCAATGCCGAGCTGGCCCGCGAGCGCGACACCTATTTCGTGACCTTCAACATCGAAGAGGGGCAGCAATTCCGCTTTGGCGAGATCACCACGATCAGCGAGATCAACGGGGTTGATCCCGACATCTATCAAAACGTGCTCAAGATCCGCCCCGGCGTGATCTATTCGCCGACCGCCGTGGAAAACTCGATTGCCCGGATGGAACGTCAGGGCGTGCGCGATGGGGTGGATTTCCTTCGCATCGAGCCGCGCATCACCCGCAATGACCGCGATCTGACCCTCGATGTCGAATTTGCCATCGTCCGTGGCCCGCGTGTCTTTGTCGAGCGGATCGATATCGAAGGCAACACCACGACGCTCGACCGGGTGATCCGTCGCCAGTTCAAGACCGTCGAGGGCGACCCGTTCAATCCGCGTGAGATCCGTCAGGCGGCCGAACGCATCCGCGCGCTGGGCTATTTTGCCAATGCCGATGTGAATGCCCGCGAAGGCTCGCGCCCCGATCAGGTGGTCGTCGATGTGGATGTGGAAGAGCAGCCCACCGGCACGCTGAGCTTTGGCGCCTCCTATTCGACCAGCAGCGGGTTTGGTGTCTCGGTCGGCCTGCGCGAGCGCAACTTTCTCGGTCGTGGCCAGACGGTGGCAGCGAGCGTCTCTGTCGGCGCGGATACGGTCAACTATAATCTCGACTTCTCCGAGCCTGCCTTCCTGGGTCGTGATGTGGAATTTGGCGTGGGCTTCTCCTATCTCGAAACGGATAGCGACAATGCGCTCTATGACACCAATATCGGCACGTTCCGGCCGCGGCTGAGCTTTCCTGTGAGCGAAAACGGCCGCTTTACCGTGCTCTATTCGGCGCGCTATTCCGAAATGGATAACTATACCGGCACCTCCGGTATTCTCGCCCGGGAGAGCGCAGAGAGCGGCAGCTTTGCCAGCGGCTT
Source organism: Roseovarius nubinhibens ISM (assembly GCF_000152625.1). GTDB lineage: Bacteria > Pseudomonadota > Alphaproteobacteria > Rhodobacterales > Rhodobacteraceae > Roseovarius > Roseovarius nubinhibens. Next base: position 3,106,373 of record NZ_CH724156.1, read on the forward strand.
TGGCTATAATTACACCTATGACACCCGCCGCTCGGGGCTCAATCCGAACGCCGGCGTGCTACTGTCCTTTGGGCAGGATTTCTACGGGGTCGGTGGCGATCTGGATTACATCCACACCAGCGCGCGGGTTGTCGCCCAAACACGGGTCTTCCACGAGGAAGTGACCTTGCGGGCGACGCTTGAAGGCGGGGCGCTGACCTTCGGCAGCGGGTCGAACAGCCGCGCGGTGGATCGGTTCAGCGGTCAGATCATCCGGGGTTTTGAAAGCAACGGGATCGGGCCTGCGGAAACCAATGGCACGACCACGGAACAGCTTGGCGGCAACTACTATGCCGCGCTCAAGCTCGATGCGGAATTCCCACTCGGCTTGCCTGACGAGTATGGTCTCACTGGCGGCGCTTTCTATGACATCGGCGCGATCTGGGATGTGAATACCGCAGGGGCCACCGGCACCTTGTCGTCGACCGGCTTTGAGGATCGCCATTCCATCGGCCTCTCGCTGATCTGGCGGTCGCCCTTTGGTCCGCTGCGCTTCAACTGGTCAACACCGTTGAAGAAAGAGCCGACAGACAAAACCCAGAACTTTGACATTTCGATCGCCACGGAATTCTGATCATGCCGGGGGCGGCACGGTTTGCAGCCCTGGGTTTGGCGCTCGGCTTGCTGGCAGCGGGGATGGCCCCCGCGCCAACCCAGGCCCAAGCGCCGGCCAGTGATCCTGCACAGGCGGGCGACCGGCAACCTGACCCCATACGTATCCTCGTGCTCGACACCGAGCGGCTCTTTGTCGACTCGGCGCCGGGGCGGGCCTTTCTCGAACGCTACAACACCGAGCGCGAGGCGCTGATTGCCAGCAATCGCACGGTCGAGGAAGAGCTGCGTCAGGAAGAGCAGGAGCTGACCCAGAAGCGGCTGCAGCTCTCGCCCGAGGCGTTTCGCAAGCTGGCGGATGCCTTTGACGAGAAGGTCCGCGAGATCAGGGAACAGAGCGAGCAGGCCTCGCGCGATCTTGAGCGGCGCCGCGATCAAGCGCCGTTTCTGCTGTTGCGACAGGCCGAGACGGTTCTTTTCGAGATCATGCGCGACACCGGCGGTGCGGTGATCCTCGATGCGCGGCAGGTGCTGGTGCGCTCGGATGCGGTGGACATCACCGAACTGGCCATTGCGCGTGTGAACGAGGCGATGGAGAGCCAGGCGGTCGATGACGGGCAGGCGCAGGAGCTGCCTGAGGCCGGCGGTGAGGACACGCAAGACACAGGCCAGCAACCGGCGGAGTGAGGCGCGCGCCGCCTGCCATCGCTTGCCCAAAGCCGGGCCAGTTGCTAAAGCCGAGGGAACGTGATCGGTGGCCCCAAAGAGAGCCGCCGCAGAATATCAGGGCCATGCTGGCCCGGAATAGGAGCATGGATGACTGACGCCCTGAAGACCGCCGATATCCAGATGATCAAGCGGCTTATCCCGCATCGCTACCCGTTTCTTCTCGTCGATAAGGTGGTCGATATCGACGGCTATAAATCGGCCCGTGGCATCAAGAATGTCACCATGAACGAGCCGCATTTTCAGGGCCATTTCCCCGACAAGCCGATCATGCCCGGCGTGACCATCGTCGAGGCCATGGCGCAGACTGCGGCCGTCATGGTGGGCACGGCGCTCGATATGGCGGACAAGAACCTGCTGGTCTACTTCATGGCCATCGACAAATGCAAATTCCGCCGCATGGTGGTGCCGGGCGATGTGCTCGAGATGAATGTCGAGACCATGCGCGGCAAGCCCGGTGGCAAGGTCTGGAAATTCACCGGCGTGGCCACGGTCGAGGGGGAGATGGCCTGTGAGGTCGAATTCACCGCGATGATGGATCTCGACGGCGCCGGAGCCTGAACATGAGCGAGACGCAGATACATCCGAGCGCGATCGTCGAGCCCGGGGCCGAGATTGGCGCGGGCGTGGTGATCGGTCCGTTTTGCCATATCGGGCCCGAGGTCCGGATCGGTGCGGGCAGCGTGATCAAGAGCCATGTGGTGATCACCGGTGACACGCGGATCGGCGAGGACTGCACGATTTTCTCTTTCGCCTGTATCGGCGAGATCCCGCAGGATCTTAAATTCGCGGGCGAAAAGACCCGGCTCGAGATCGGCGACCGCAATCGCATTCGCGAGCATGTGACCATCAATCCCGGCACCGAGGGCGGTGGCGGCGTGACCCGGATCGGCGACGATTGCCTCTTCATGGCGGGCTGTCACGTGGCGCATGACGTGATCATGGGCAACCGGGTGATCGTGGTGAACAACGCGGCGCTTGCAGGCCATTGCATCGTCGAGGATGACGTGATCATCGGCGGTCTCTCGGGCGTGCATCAATTCGTGCGCATTGGCCAAGGCGCGATCATCGGCGCGGTGACCATGGTGACCAATGATGTGATCCCCTACGGGCTCGTGCAGGCGCCGCGCGGCGTGCTTGATGGGCTGAACCTGGTGGGGCTCAAACGGCGCGGTGTGGCGCGGGCGGATATCACGGCGCTGCGCGCGGCGTTTCAGATGCTGGCGCAGGGCGAAGGCGCGTTTCAGGATCGGGCCCGGCGGCTTGGCGAGGAAACCGACAGCGACTATGTCCGCCAGATCGTTGATTTCGTGACCGGCACCAGCGACCGGTCCTTCCTCACCCCCGGAACCGACTGAGATGAGCCGCGATCTGGCAATTCTGGCCTGTGGCGGAGCCTTGCCCGTGCGGCTCGCCGAGGCCCATCCCGAAGCGCATATCTACACGCTCAAGGGCGTGCCGAGTGCGGTGAAGGGTGAGGCGCATCAGCTTGAAAAGATTGGCAGTCTCTTTGATGCGATGAAATCGGCGGGGGTCACGCGGATGGTCTTTGCCGGTCATCTGGCGCGGCCCGCGATCAACCCGGCGGAATGTGATGCGCAGATGCTGAGCATCGCGCCGCGGATCATGCAGGCGCTGCCCAAGGGCGATGACGCGCTCCTGCGCGAAGTCATTGCGATCTTTGAAGAACAGGGCTTTGCCGTGGTGGGCGCGCATGAGTTGTTGCCCGAGCTGGTGGTCGAAAGCGGGCTTGCCCTCGGACCAGCGCCGAGCAAGGCGGAAGAGGCCGATGTGGCGCGGGCCATCGAGATCCTGAGCCATATGTCGCCGCTCGATATCGGGCAGGGCTGTGTGGTGGCGGGCGGTCAGTGCCTGGGCATCGAGACGGTGCAGGGCACGGATGCGATGCTGGGCTTTGTGGCGGGCACGCCAGAGGCGCTGCGGCGCGGGCAGAAGGGGGTCTATGTGAAGGCCCCGAAACGCGGGCAGGATCTGCGCGTGGATATGCCGGCGATTGGCGCGAACACGGTCGAGGCGGTGGCCAAGGCGGGGCTTGCAGGCCTCGTGGTGGCAGCGGATCAGGTGATGATGATCGACCGCAAGACCACACTGGAAGCCTTGGAAAAGACAGGGGTTTTCCTTGTCGCGCGGGCGCTGTGACACGGGTTTTCCTGATCGCTGGTGAAGCCTCGGGGGATCGGCTTGGCGCGGCGCTGATGGCCGGGTTGAAAGAGCTGGGTGTCTCTGAGTTCACCGGCGTCGGCGGGCCGTTGATGCAGGCCGAGGGCATGGCGAGCCTCTTTGATATGAGCGAGCTCAGCGTCATGGGGATCGTCGAGATCCTGCCGAAATACGCCCATCTCAAGCGCCGTATCCGCGAGACGGCGCAGGCCATTCTGGACAGCAAACCCGATGTGGTGATCTCGATCGACAGCCCGGATTTCTGTTTGCGTGTGGCGAAGATCGTCAAGGAAAACAGCGACATACGGACCGTTCATTATGTAGCGCCTTCGGTCTGGGCCTGGCGGCCCAAGCGGGCGGTCAAGATGGCGAAGGTCATTGATCAGGTGCTGACGCTGCTGCCCTTTGAGCCGCCCCTGATGGAGGCCGTTGGGATGCGAGCGGATTTCGTCGGCCATCCGGTGGTGAGCGAGCCGCAGGCGAGCGATGCGGAAATCCTTGATTTCCGGGCACGGCATGGGCTGGGCGAGGATCCGGTGATGCTCGTCCTGCCGGGGTCGCGGCGTGGTGAGGTGAGCCGTCTGGCGCCGATTTTCGGTGCGGCGCTGGCTCCGGTTCTGCAAGACCATCCCAAGATGCGGCTGGTGGTGCCGACCACGGCCCATGTCGCCCCGGCGCTGCGCGAGGCGGTCAAGGATTGGCCGCAGGCGCCGCTCATCCTTGATCCGATCGACATGAAGATCGACCTCTACAGGGCTGATAAACGGGCAGCTTTTGGCGCGGCAACTGGCGCGCTGGCGGCCTCGGGGACGGTGTCGCTCGAGCTTGCGGCGGCCAATACGCCGATGGTCATCGCCTATGATGTGAACTGGATCAGCCGTCAGATCATCGCGGCGCTGTTGCGGATTGATACGCTCACCCTTGTCAATCTGGTGAGCGAGACGCGGGACATTCCCGAGTGCAACGGCAAGCAGTGTAATCCCGCGGAAATTGCCCCGGCGCTGCGCGAGATGCTGGCCCATCCCGAGCGGCAATATGAGGCGATGCGGATCACCATGGAGCGGCTCGGACGCGGTGGCGAGGCCCCCGGTCTGCGGGCGGCGCGGGCGGTGATGGACGGGCTGGAGACGGCTCAGTAGTCCCCGAAACACGCCTGAAAACGCCATGTCGGTAAGACGTCGGTATTGCGTCGGCAACGCGACAGTGGGCGTTTTGGGCAAAATCCCCCGGAGAAATTGAGGTAAATCCAACGGAAAAACCCGCCGCGCGCGGCGACGGGTTTGTGCAGGAAATCGTGAGAAAGGCGAGCGCCGCTCAGCCTTCGCCGCGCCAGATCCAGCCGCCGCCGAGGATGCGGCTGCCTTCGGTCTCGTAGAAGACGCAGGCCTGACCCGGCGAGATGCCGTCTTCGGGGCTCAGCAATTCGACCTCGGCCGTGGTCGGCGACAGCGGGCGAATGACCGCCTCGCGCGGCGGGCGGGTCGAGCGGACCTTGACCGAGACCTGCCATTCGGCGCGGCTGTCGAAGGGTTCGTCGCCGAGCCAGTTGATTTCGCGCACCGGCACGTTGCGGGTCGAGAGCATCTCTTTCGGGCCGACGACCACATGTTTCTTGTCGACGTCGAGTTTCACCACATAGAGCGGATCGCTCAGCCCGCCGATGCCGAGACCGCGGCGCTGACCGATGGTGTAATGGATCACGCCATTATGCGTGCCGAGCACCCGGCCATCGGCATGGACGATCTCGCCGGGTTCGGCCGCGCCGGGGCGCAGTTTCTCGATTACCGCGGCGTAATTGCCATTGGGCACGAAACAGATGTCCTGGCTGTCGGGCTTGTCCGCGACGCTCAGCCCGTATTTCGCCGCCAGCTCGCGGGTGGCATCCTTGGAGGGCAGGTGGCCCAGCGGGAAGCGCAGAAACTCGAGCTGCTCCGGGGTGGTGGAGAAGAGGAAATAGCTCTGATCGCGGTTGGCATCGGTGGCGCAATGCAGCTCGGGGCCGTTTTGGCCCTGCTTGCGCTGGATATAGTGACCGGTGGCCATGCAATCGGCGTCGAGATCGCGGGCGGTTTGCAGCAGGTCCTTGAACTTCACCCGCTCGTTGCACCGGATGCAGGGCACCGGGGTGGCGCCCGCGAGATAGCTGTCGGCGAACTCGTCGATCACCGCGTCCTGGAAGATGTTCTCGTAATCGAGCACGTAATGGGGAAAGCCCATTTCCTCGGCGACGCGGCGGGCATCATGGATGTCGATCCCGGCGCAGCAGGCGCCTTTTTTGGCCAGCGCCGCGCCATGATCGTAGAGCTGCAACGTCACGCCCACCACATCATAGCCCTCTTCGGCGAGCTGCGCCGCGACGACGGAACTGTCGACGCCGCCGGACATGGCCACGACGACGCGGGTTTCCGAGGGCGGCTTGGGCAGGCCGAGCGAGTTTAGCGGGTGATCGAGGGGCATAATCTTCTCCGGTGGAACCAGCGGAATATAGGAAAATCCTAAACACTCTCAAGGGCCGATTTCAGCCTGCGTTAAGGCTCGCCCGGCAGATTACCCCGGCAACCAAGGGGTAGGTGAGATGTATCTGAAGAAAGTTGAAGGGCCAAGGACTGTGACTTTGCCGGATGGGACGGTGCTCTGTCAGGCGGATTTGCCCGATCCGCGCACGCGCCGCTGGGTCGCGTCACGCAAGCTCTCGGTGGTGCGGGGCGTGCTGTATGGGTTGATCACGCAGGAGGAGGCGTTGCGGCGCTATGGGCTCAGCGAGGAGGAGTTTCGCGAATGGGTCCGCGCGGTGAGCCTGCATGGTGAAGCGGCGCTCAAGGTGACGGCGCTCAAGACATTTCGTGATGGGGGTGGTCACAAAGATGAATAGCAGACGCGGTCTTTATTCGATTTGGCAACCGAGGGTTGTGGAGGTTCCTATGACGCTTATAGTAACGGGTGGTTAACCAATTTTCGCCAGTGTCTATCGCAATCGATGACCATTCGGAGAAGTTTAATGCGCGTATTACTGGTGGAAGACGATCCCACGACATCGAAGAGCATCGAGATGATGCTCAGCCATGCCAATCTCAATGTCTATACGACATCGCTTGGCGAAGAGGGTGTCGATCTGGCGCGGCTTTATGATTACGATTTGATCCTTCTCGACCTCGGTCTGCCGGATATGACGGGCCATGAGGTGCTGCGGCAGCTGCGGCTGGCGCGGATCGAGACGCCGATCCTGATCCTGTCGGGGTCGGATGATACGGACAACAAGATCAAGGGATTTGGCTTTGGCGCCGATGATTACCTCACCAAGCCGTTCCATCGGGACGAGCTGGTGGCGCGCATTCATGCGATCATCCGCCGGTCCAAGGGCCATTCGCAATCGGTGATTCGCACCGGCGAGATCAATGTGAACCTCGACGCGAAGACGGTCGATGTGGACGGCAAGACCGTGCATCTCACCGGCAAGGAATATCAGATGCTCGAGCTGTTGAGCCTGCGCAAGGGCACGACGCTCACCAAGGAGATGTTCCTCAACCATCTCTATGGCGGCATGGATGAGCCGGAGCTCAAGATCATCGATGTGTTCATCTGCAAGCTGCGCAAGAAGCTCAGCCAGGCCACCGGCGGCGACAATCATATCGAGACGGTCTGGGGCCGGGGCTATGTGCTGCGCGATCCCGAGAGCACGCAGAACCGCGACGGGCGGCTCGCCATCGGGGCCTGACGGACCGGGGTCTGTGGCGCTGTGGTGATCCGGCGCTTTGGGTTCTGGACCTCGCCGCGCCCGCGTTCTATCCCTTGAGGCGGAGCAAGACCCGCCTGTGGCGCGGTCCACCGGCGCGAGGGGTATCATGGCGGAGACGACAGCGGTTGAGAGGCTCACCGAAGACGCGGCGCGGGCCGAGCTGGCCCGGCTGGCCGATCTGCTGCAGCGTGCCAATGCGGCCTATCACGGGGCGGATGCGCCCGAGATATCCGATGCGGAATATGACGCGCTCAAACAGCGCAATGCCGAGATCGAGGCGCGATTCCCAGAGCTGAAGCGCGACGACAGCCCGAGCGAGCAGGTGGGCGCGGCGCCGTCGGAGGGGTTTGGTAAGGTCGCGCATGAGATCAGGATGCTCAGCCTCGGCAATGCCTTTGCCGATGGGGATGTGGCGGATTTCGACGAACGTATCCGCAAATATCTCGGCCTCGGGTCTGGGGCGGCGCTGGCCTATACGGCGGAGCCCAAGATCGACGGTCTGTCGCTGTCGCTGCGCTATGAGCAGGGCAAGCTGGTGCAGGCGGCGACAAGGGGCGATGGCGCGGTGGGCGAAAATGTGACCGCCAATGCCCGCACCGTGGAAGACATCCCGCAGGAGATTTCGGGCGCGCCGGAGGTTCTCGAGGTGCGCGGCGAGGTCTATATGAGCCATGCAGATTTCGAGGCGCTCAACGCGCGGCAAGAGGCGGCGGGGGCGAAACCCTTTGCCAATCCGCGCAATGCCGCCGCCGGATCGCTGCGCCAGCTTGACCCGGGTGTCACTGCCGCGCGGCCGCTGAAATTCTTTGCCTATGCCTGGGGCGCGCTGTCGGCGCCGCTGGCCGAGACGCAGATGGGCGCGATTGCGCGGCTCGGGGCGCTGGGCTTTCCGGTCAATCCGCTGACCCGGCGCTGTGAGAGCGTGGGTGAGATGATCGCCCATTACCGCGAGATCGAGCAGGGGCGCGCGACGCTCGGCTATGACATCGACGGGGTGGTTTACAAGGTGGATGATCTGGCGTTGCAGGCGCGGCTCGGGTTTCGTTCGACCACGCCGCGCTGGGCGATTGCGCATAAATTTCCCGCCGAGCTGGCCTGGACGCGGCTCGAGGGGATCGACATTCAGGTGGGCCGGACCGGGGCGCTCAGCCCGGTGGCGCGGCTGGCGCCGGTGACCGTGGGCGGCGTGGTGGTGAGCAACGCGACGCTGCATAATGAGGATTATATCGCCGGGCGCGATGCCAAGGGCGGCGAGATCCGCGGCGGCAAGGATATTCGCGTGGGCGATTGGGTGCAGGTCTATCGCGCGGGCGATGTGATCCCGAAGATCGCCGATGTGGACCTCGCCAAGCGGCCCGAGGGGGCGGAGCGATTTGACTTTCCGACGCGCTGCCCGGAATGCGGATCGGAGGCCATTCGTGAAGAGGGCGATGCGGTGCGGCGCTGTAGCGGCGGGCTGATCTGTCCGGCGCAGGCGGTGGAAAAGCTCAAGCATTTCGTCAGCCGCGCCGCCTTTGACATCGAGGGGCTGGGCGCAAAACAGGTGGAGCAATTCTACCGGGATGGCTGGATCAAGGCCCCGGCGGATATTTTCACGCTGCAGGAGCGCTATGGCGCGGGGCTGCAGCAGCTCAAGAACCGCGAGGGCTGGGGCGAGAAAAGCGCCAATAATCTCTTTGCGGCGATCGAGGAAAAGCGACGTATCCCGCTGGCCAAGCTGATCTTTGCGCTGGGCATTCGCCATGCCGGGGAGGTCGCGGCGCGCGATCTGGCGCTGCATTACCGCGACTGGCAGGCGATGGCCGAGGCGATCGACCTGGCGCGCCCGGCGGCGCGGGCCCATCGCGCGGCGGATGAGGCGGAAGAGGCCGAACGGCAGGCGGCCGGGGCCGAGGGGCGGCGGGCGCGGGTGTCCGAGACCCGCGCGGCGGCGGTGGCGGATTGCGACGTGCCGGCAGAGGCGGCGGCGGCCTGGGCCGATCTCATCGCGGTGGACGGGATCGGCGCGGTGCTGGGCCTGTCGCTCTCGGATGCCTTTGCCAATGACCAGGAGCGCGCGGCGATTGACACGCTGGTGGCCGGGCTCGACATCGTGGCGCCCGATGCGCCCGCCGCCGACAGCCCCGTGGCGGGCAAGACGGTGGTGTTCACCGGCAGTCTCGAAAAGATGACGCGGGCCGAGGCCAAGGCGCGGGCCGAGAGCCTTGGCGCGAAAGTGTCGGGATCGGTTTCGGCCAAGACCGACATTCTGGTGGCCGGGCCGGGGGCCGGATCCAAGGCCACCAAGGCGGCCGAGCTCGGCATCGAGACGCTGGACGAGGATGGCTGGCTCGCGTTGATCGGCGACGCATGAGCGGGCGGCCGGAAATCCTCTTTCCGCTCTTTGCCGGGGTCGAGACGCTGCCCGGCGTCGGCCCGAAACTGGCGCAGGCCTTTGAGGGGCTGGGGGTGAGCCGGCCGCGCGATCTCATCTTTACCTTGCCGCATTCGGGAATCGATCGGCGGCGGCGCGACACGATCCGGGGGGCGGAGCTGCCCGGTGTGGTCACGGTCGAGGTCGAAGTGGGCCCCCACCGCGCGCCGCAGCGGCGCGGCGGGCCGTATCGGGTGACGGTGGAGGACAGCGAGACGAGCTTTCAGCTCGTGTTCTTTCACGCGCGCGATGAATATCTGCGGCGTCTCTTGCCAGAGGGCGCGCGGCGGGTCGTGTCGGGGCGGGTCGAGCTTTTCGACGGGATCGCCCAGATGGTGCATCCCGATCATATGCTGCCGGTGGAAGAGACCGGCGAGATCCCCGATTTCGAGCCGGTCTACCCGCTCACCCATGGCATCAGCCAGCGGGTGATGGCCAAGGCGGTGGCGGGGGCGCTGACGCGGGTGACGGCGCTTGAGGAATGGATCGATCCGGGGCAGAAGGCCAAGGCGGGCTGGCCCGATTGGAATGATGCGGTGATCGACGCCCATGGGCCGCAGGATCGCGGCGGCCTCGCGCCGAGCCACCCGGCGCGCGAACGGCTCGCCTATGACGAGTTTCTGGCGCATCAACTGACGCTGGCGCTGGCGCGGGCCAAGCGGCGGGCGGCCAAGGGGCGCGAGAGCCTCGGTGACGGGCATCTGCGCGACAAGGTCCTGGGTGCGCTGCCCTATCGGCCGACCAATGCCCAGACCCGGGCGGTGACGGATATCGCGGGCGACATGGCGCGGCCCGAGCGGATGAACCGGCTGTTGCAGGGCGATGTGGGCGCGGGCAAGACGCTTGTCGCGATGTTGGCGCTGCTCATTGCCGTGGAGGCGGGCGGGCAGGGGGTGATGATGGCCCCGACCGAGATCCTCGCGCGGCAGCATCTGGCGGGGCTGGCGCCTCTGGCCGAGGCGGCGGGGGTGCGGATCGAGATCCTCACCGGGCGCGACAAGGGCGCGGCGCGGGGCGAGAAGCTGCGCGCTCTGGCGGCGGGTGAGATTGGTATTCTGGTGGGCACCCATGCGGTGTTTCAGGCGGATGTGCAATTTGCCGATCTGCGGCTTGCGGTGGTCGATGAGCAGCATCGGTTTGGCGTGCGCCAGCGGCTTGAGCTGGGGCGCAAGGGGGTGCTCGCCGATGTGCTGGTGATGACCGCGACGCCCATTCCGCGCAGCCTGGCGCTGGCGCAGTATGGCGATATGGATGTGAGCATCCTCGACGAGAAACCGCCGGGGCGCAAACCGATCAAGACGGCGCTGGTGAATATGGCGCGAATGGAAGAGGTGGTTGCACATCTGCGCCGCGCCATTGCCGAGGGGCGGCAGGCCTATTGGGTCTGTCCGCTTGTCGAGGAAAGCGAGGCGGTGGATCTGTCGAGCGCCGATGAGCGGTTCAAGGCGCTGCGGGCGGTGCTCGGTGAGGGGCATGTGGGGCTTGTCCATGGTCAGATGCCGCCCGAGGAAAAAGACGCGGCCATGGCGGCGTTTCAGGCGGGCGAGACGGCGGTTCTGGTGGCGACCACGGTGATCGAAGTGGGGGTCGATGTGCCCAATGCCTCGATCATGGTGATTGAGCGGGCCGAGTATTTCGGGCTGGCGCAGCTGCATCAGCTGCGCGGCCGGGTGGGGCGCGGCGAGGCTGAGAGCACCTGTTTGCTGCTCTATCAAGCGCCGCTCAGCGAGACCGGGGAAAAGCGCCTGACCACGATGCGCGAGACCGAGGATGGGTTTCGCATCGCGGAGGTCGATCTCGAGATGCGGGGCGCGGGCGATGTGATCGGCACGGCGCAATCGGGGCTGCCGCGGTTCCGGGTGGCCGATCTCGAGCATCAGGCGGGGTTGATGGCGGTGGCGCAATCGGATGCGCGCAAGCTCTTGCATGATGATCCCGACCTCACCGGCGAGCGCGGGCGCGCGGCGCGTGTTCTGCTCTGGCTGATGGAACAGGATCAGGCGATCGGGCTGATCAAGGTCGGCTGAGCCGCGTTTTGTTCCAATTTCTTACCCTATAAAATCAAGCACTTGGGGATATTTGTTCCTAAGTGTTCTCAAATGTTCTTAAAAAGTTCTTTACAGGTTCCGGAAAAAATGAGAACAAATAAGCAACACGCAATCAAGGGAGGTTACGATGCTTCGCCAGATCACCACCACCGCCAGCCGCTGTGACACGCTTTTGAGCGATGCCATTGGCGGCGCTGCCTTGATGGTCTTGCTGATCGGAGGTCTCTACCTGCCCGGATTGTTCTGAGTTCTGCCTGCGACCCTTCCGTACCGGCGCGCAAGACGCATCACCTGTCCCCAAGCGATGATGCCGCGCGATCCATATCTGTCCCATTGGACGCGATTGCCCGGGTTTCTCTGCCTGTTTCCCCGGCCTCAGATATGCGCCCCGGATCCCGACGGAAGCCGCAATTCCTGACCGCCGCCATGCCCAGCATGTGCGGCGGCTTTTTTATGGGCGGGGGGATTTAGGCGCAGCTTTGCTTTGCGAGCTCGTCGAGCGCCTCGACTGAGGCGTCGAGGGTCAGCAGGATCGAGGCGTGGCGGTTTTTATAGTCGCGGGCGGGTTGCAGCACTTCGAGCCCGTCGAAGGGCGCGGGCGGCACCGGGCCGCCGTCCTTGAGCATGTGCCGCAGCGCGTCGCGGGCCTGGGTCACCTCGGCCCGGGTCAGCCCGATGATATTGGCGCCGACGATGCTGGCCGCGGCCTGGCCCAGAGCGCAGGCTTTGACGTCCTGGGCATAATCGGTGATCCGGCCCTGATCATCGGTGTTGATGTCCACGGTCACGGTCGAGCCACAGAGCGGCGCGCGTTTCTTGACGCTGGCCGAGGGCGCGTCGAGCCGGCCCACCCGAGGCATATCGGCGGCGAGCGCGAGAATTCGGGCTGAATAAAGCTTGATCAGATCGGTTTCGCCGCTCATGGCTTTTCCTTTGTGTCGCTGTCTCTTAGATAGACCTGCACGCCGGACAAGGAAAGGGCCCCGCATGACATTCGATCCCGCAACCCTGCGCTATGATGCCGCCGGGCTCATCCCCGCCATTGCCCAAGATGCCGAGACCGGCGAGATTTTGATGATGGCCTGGATGTCGTCGGAGGCGGTGGCGCGCACGCTCGAGACCGGGCGGGTGACCTATTGGAGCCGGTCGCGCCAGAGCTTCTGGATCAAGGGCGAAACCAGCGGCCATGTGCAGGAGCTGGTGGAGATGCGCGTCGATTGCGACCGCGATTGCCTTTTGGTGCTGATCCGGCAGACCGGGCCTGCCTGTCACACCAACCGCCGCAGCTGTTTCTACACGGCGCTGCGCGACGGGGAAGAGGTCGAGATCATGGCGCCGATGGCGGAGTGACGGGGGAGGGGCGCGGCCCCTCTTGGCCCAAGGGCCAATTCACCCCGGGATATTTCCCGCCAGAAGATGCGAAAACCCCGCCATGCGGCGGGGTTTTGCTTTGGTTTTGCGGGGTTCGATCAGGCGCGGCGGCGGCGGCCACCGGTGCGGCCGGCGCGGCCGCGGCCTTCTTCGCCGGCTTTCGGCGGGGCCTTGTTGAACTTGATCCAATTGCCGCCATGCGGGTCGTTGTTGGTCAGGAAGTTGGCGGCGAGGATCGCCTCCATCTCCTTGCCGGCGCGCGGCTTGGTCGAGCCGAGGCCGAAGAGCTGACAGAAGGTTTCGTCATCCATATCCTCGGGCAGCACCAGACCGGCGGCGGCGACTTCGAGCTTTTTGGCTTCGATCTCGGCCATTTTCACCGGCAGCGCCACCGGGTTCATGATCGCGGAGGTCATGCCCGCGCCCATGGCCATCGGCAGGAAGGCGTTGTTGATGCCGTGACGGTTGGGCAGGCCGAAGGAGATGTTCGACGCGCCGCAGGTGGTGTTGACGCCCAGCTCTTCGCGCAGTTTGCGGACCAGGGTGAAGACCTGCTGACCGGCGGTGCCCATGGCGCCGATCGGCATGACCAGCGGGTCGACCACGATGTCATGCGCCGGGATGCCGAAATCGGCGGCGCGTTCGACGATCTTCTTGGCCACGGCGAAGCGGACCTCGGGATCCTCGGAAATGCCGGTGTCGTCGTTGGAGATGGCCACCACCGGCACGTTGTATTTCTTGACCAGCGGCAGCACGAACTCGAGCCGGTCCTCTTCGCCGGTGACCGAGTTCAGCAGCGGACGGCCTTCGCAGGCCTGCAGACCGGCCTCGAGCGCGGCGGGGACCGAGCTGTCGATACAGAGCGGCACGTCGACGAGGCCTTGCACCAGCTCGACGATCTTGGTCATCAGCGGCGGTTCGGTCTCGTTCGGGTTGGGGTTCGAGTTATAGACCACGCCCGCGTTGATATCGAGCACCGTGGCGCCGGCCTCGACCTGGGCGATGGCATCGGCTTCGACGGTCGAAAAATCGCCGGCCTCAAGTTCGGCTGCGAGCTTTTTGCGCCCGGTGGGGTTGATGCGTTCACCAATCACGCAGAACGGCTGATCAAAGCCGATGATGGCGGTTTTGGTTTTGCTCTCGACGACAGTGCGGGTCATGTAACTTCCTTTAGGCGGGGTTGACGGGCTGGGTGGACGCGCCACCGTTTTCGATGGCCCATGTGGCATTGGTCTTGATCCCGCCCAGCGGGAAGAAATGCACGTTGGTGATGTTGAAATCCGGGTTGGCGGCCTTGTGGGCGGCCAGCTCGGCGATGACATCGGTGGGCTCGTAGGGCAGCAGCAGCTTGGACACGTCCATGGCGCGTTTCTGCAGAACCTTGAGCGACGGGCCGACACCGCAGGCGATGGCAAACTTGATCAGCGTCTGCAGCTTGGCCGGGCCGGCGATGCCGATATGGATGGGCAGGGTGACGCCCGCCTCGCGCAGGCTGTCGGCCCAGGCGATGATCGGCTTGGCGTCGAAGGCAAACTGTGTCGCCAGCGCCATTTCGGCATCGGTGGTTTCGTTGAATTTCGTCTTCCAGCGCAGAGCGGCATCGACATTGGTCGAGGAGCCATCGGGATCGATGTCCTTGTTGCCCTCGGGGTGGCCGGCGACATGCAGCCGGGTAAAGCCCGCGCGGTCGAACTCGCCGGTTTCCAGAAGCTGCATCGAGCTGTCGAAATCGCCATGCGGGTTGGTCACGCCACCGGCCAGCAGAAGCGCCTGTTTGACGTCGGCCTCGCCCTGATAGCGGGCGATCCAATCGGTGAGCGTGGCGCGGTCCTTGATGATGCGCGCCGGGAAATGCGGCATCACCGGAAAGCCTTCGGCGTTGATCCGTTTGGCGGTGGCGACCATGTCCTCGATCGGCGTGCCCTCGATATGGGCGATATAGACGCGGGTGCCTTCGGGCAGCAGGGCGCGGAAATCCTCGACCTTCTCGGCGGTGCGCGGCATCACCTCGATCGAGTAATCCTTGAGGAAGGCCTCGACCTGACCATTGACGGGCGTGTCGGCGGGTTTCTCACGTTTGCGGAAATTCAACAGAGCCATCGCGGCCTCCCAGAGTGTACGGGGCATTAAGCCCAGCCATCATTGGCGATCAGTTGCTTGATGCGCTCCTGATCATATTCAGCGTCGAGCCGGGCAACCTCGGCTTCGACAATCTCGGCGGGATCGCCCTCGATCTGGACCGGCGCGGCCTTGCGCCACTCGGCCAGATAGGCATCGGTGTCCTGTGCGCCCACTTTCATGGCCGCGCGGTCGATGGCCTGTTCGAACCGTTCGGGAAGCGGTTTTTTCGCGCCCCGGCGGCCCTTGCCCACGATGACCTGCGCGGGAATGTCGCGCCAGTATACGATTGTCACATCAGCCATGGTTGATTCCCCGTTTTCGATTGATCCTGTCTAAACCGCGCCCAAGGGTCCGCGACGTCGATTTTCGACATAAACGCTTCGTGCTGCGACCTTTGGCGACCATGCGACAGCCAGCGGGGAATGGCCAGAGAGGCGCGGTGGAGAAATCTTCATCATCAAGATGAGCCCTGCTCGGCGCTTGCGGAGCGTCAGGGAAAGACCTAGGTTAAAGGTAACTCGAAATGGAGGGCGTGACGTGATGGCGCCCAAGCGTCCCAAAGGTGCGGGCGCACTCCCGAAGCCGGTCGAGAGCGCCGCGCCCGAACAGCCCCGATCCCGTCCGCTTTATGCGGCGCTGGACCTGGGAACGAACAGTTGTCGCATGCTGATTGCCGAACCGAGGGGCAATCAGTTCAAAGTTGTGGACAGCTTTTCGAAATCCGTGCAGCTCGGCTCTGGTCTGGAGAAGACCGGGCGGCTGTCGCGCGGCTCGATCGCGCGGACCATTCAGGCGCTGCGGGTCTGTCAGCAAAAGCTCAAGCGGCACAAGGTGCGCAACATGCGGCTGGTGGCGACCGAGGCCTGTCGGCGGGCGGTGAATGGTGAGCAGTTCCTCAACCGGGTGGCGCGGGAGACCGGGCTCAAGCTCGAGATCATCCGGCCGCAGGAAGAGGCGCAGCTGGCGGTGGTGTCCTGTGCGCCGCTGGTCAGCCCGAAGACCGATCAGCTCTTGGTGGTGGATATCGGCGGCGGCTCGACCGAGCTTGTCTGGATCGACCTGACGGCGGTGCCAGAGCAGGAGCGGATCAAATCGATCATGCAGCTCTGCACCGGGTTCGACCGGCCCTGTGACGACGGCCCGCGGGCGCGGGTGGTGGATTGGATCAGCGTGCCGCTCGGCGTGGCGACGCTGCGCGATCAGTTCCAGGATGTCGAGGATGACGCGGCGCGGTTCGCGCTGATGAGCTGGTTCTTCGAGGAAAACCTTGCGGAATTCGCGCCTTACAAGGAAGAGCAGGCGCGCGAAGGCTTTCAGATCGTCGGCACCAGCGGCACGGTGACCACGGTCGCGGCCAGCCACCTTGGGCTGCGGCGCTATGACCGCAACCGCGTCGATGGGTTGCGCATGACGAGCAACGAGATAGATACGGTCATTCGCAGCTATCTGGCGCTTGGGCCTGAGGGGCGGCGGCGCGACCCCCGGATCGGGCTCGACCGGCAAGCGTTGATCATGTCCGGGGCGGCGATCCTGCAGGCGCTGTTGCGCTGTTGGCCGACGGATCGGCTGTCGGTGGCGGATCGCGGTCTGCGCGAAGGTATGTTATACGCCCAGATGGCCGCCGATGGCGTTTTGAGAGATGAGGACGAATGATGGCGAAGGGGCCGGACGGCAAGAACACCTCGGGACGCGGGCAGCGCGACCTTACGGTGAAGGTGAAAACCGCGCGGGGACGGCGCAATTCCTCGACCCGCTGGCTGCAGCGGCAGCTCAACGATCCCTATGTGAAACGCGCGCAGGCCGAAGGCTATCGCGGGCGGGCGGCGTTCAAGATCATGGAGCTCGATGACAAGTTCCGTTTCCTGGTGAACGGCGCGCGGGTGGTCGATCTTGGCTGTGCGCCGGGCGGCTGGGCGCAGGTGGCGGTGCCGCGGATCAACGCGCTGGGCGAAAAGCCGGGCAAGGCGGTGGGCCGGTTCATCGGCGTCGATCTGCAAGAGGTCGAGCCGCTGGCGGGGGCCGAATTCCACGTGCTCGATTTCATGGAAGACGGGGCCGATGACAAGGTCAAGGAATGGCTTGGCGGGCGCGCCGATGTGGTTATGTCCGACATGGCCGCGTCGAGTTCCGGCCATAAGCAGACCGACCATCTGCGGATCATCGCACTGTGCGAGGCGGCGGCCTATCTCGCCTTTGACGTGCTCGAAGAGGGTGGGACGTTTGTCTCCAAGGTACTCGCCGGTGGGGCGGAAGGCGATTTGCAGAAACTGCTCAAGCAGCGGTTCACCAAGGTGGCCAATGTCAAACCGCCGGCGTCACGGCCTGACAGTTCCGAGAAATTCGTCATCGCCACCGGGTTTCGCGGCTAGATGCTGCGGGACGTGCCGCCGATCTGGTTCCTGCGCCATGGCGAGACCGAGTGGAACCTCGAGAAACGCATTCAGGGTCGCCGCGATTCCTCGCTGACCGCGCGGGGCGTCGGGCAGGCCCATGCGCAGGCGCGGCTCATGTCAGGGATCATCCCAGAAGTGCTGGGCGCGGGCGGCGGGCTCTTTGTGTCGCCGCAGGGGCGGGCGCAGGCCACGGCGCGGATCGCGCTGGCAGGGCATGGTTTTGCCACCGATGCAAGGCTCTCTGAGATCGACACCGGCGACTGGGAAGGCCAGCTGCGCAGCGAGGTGGTCGGCGGGCAGGACGGGCTCGCGGCCTATGCGGCGGCGCCGGGGGGCGAGGGCT
Source organism: Roseovarius nubinhibens ISM (assembly GCF_000152625.1). Classification (GTDB taxonomy): domain Bacteria; phylum Pseudomonadota; class Alphaproteobacteria; order Rhodobacterales; family Rhodobacteraceae; genus Roseovarius; species Roseovarius nubinhibens. The sequence goes on from NZ_CH724156.1 coordinate 3,124,296, forward strand.
TTGACGGTCTTTCGGCGCGGGTCACGGAATTTCTATCAGAACTGCGCGCGCCTGCGGTGATCGTGTCGCATGGCATTCTGGGGCAGGTGTTGCGCGGTTTGATCTGTGGGCTTGGACCCGACGAGATGGCGCGGCTCAGCAATCATCAGGGCTGTGCCTATCTGCTCAAAGAGGGCGGTGAAACGCTGCTCCGCGAAGAGGCGAAGGCCTAGCCGCGCGATTTCGATCACGCGCGCCTTTTGCCCTCTTGCAACGCTCCGCGCGCTTGGCTATGACGCGGCACGGCGGGTGATTAGCTCAGTTGGTAGAGCGCTTCGTTTACACCGAAGATGTCGGGAGTTCGAGTCTCTCATCACCCACCATTTCCTCACATGCGAAACAGTCGAGCGCAGCCAAAACCGGGCGCCAGCCTTGGCCAGCGCCCGATGGGTCACTTGCTCAGCACCTCGGGCAGCCATGTGGCGAGGCCGGGGACCATGACGAGGATCACCACAAAGACGCACATCACCAGAAACATCGGAAACGAGGCCTTGGAGATGAACCCCATGTCGCGGCCGGTCATGCCTTGGAGCACGAAGAGGTTGAACCCGATGGGCGGAGTGATCTGGGCCATTTCCACCACGATCATCAGGTAGACGCCGAACCAGAGCATATCGAAGCCCGCGGCGCGGACCATCGGCTCGATCACCGCCATGGTGAGCACGATCGAGCTCAGCCCGTCGAGGAAACAGCCCAGGATGATGTAGAACACCGTCAGGATCGCGATGAGCGCCAGCGGCGAGAGCTTCCAGCCTTCGATGGTTTCGGCCAAGGCCCGGGGGATGCCGGTAAAGCCCATGGCGAGCGACAGAAACCCCGCGCCCATCAGGATGAACATGATCATCGCCGTGGTGCGGACCGAGCCCATGATGCTGTCGGTAAAGCTCTGCCATGTCATGCTGCGTTGCGACAGCGACAGAAGGATCGCGCCGAGCACGCCAAGTGCCGCCGCCTCGGTCGCGGTGGCGATGCCCGAATAGATCGAGCCGATCACGCCGATGATCAAGAGCAGCACCGGCGCCAGATCGAGCACCCGCCGCCCGAGATGCGAGACGTCGAGATCCTCCACCGGGTTAAAGCGCGCGCGGTTCAGCTTGGCCCAGATCACGATATAGATCATGAACATCAAGGCGAGGCAGAGCCCGGGGATCATCGCCGCCATGAAGAGCTTGGAGATGCTTTCATTGACGGTGACGCCAAAGATGATCATCGAGATCGACGGCGGGATCAAAAGACCGAGCGTGCCCGCGCCCGAGAGCGTGCCGATGATCATATGTTCGGGGTAGTTGCGTTGTTGCAGTTCGGGGATCGACATCTTGCCCACGGTGGCGACGGTGGCGGCACTCGAGCCCGAGATCGCGGCAAAGACCGCCGAGGCCCCCACATTCACATGCAAGAGACCGCCGGGCAGGCGGCGCAGGAAGGGGGCGAGGCCGCGAAAGAGCGTTTCGCTCAGCTTGGATCGGAAGAGGATTTCGCCCATCCAGATGAAAAGGGGCAGGGCGGTCAGGGTCCAGGAACTCTGTTCGCCCCAGATGGTGACCGCCATGCTGTCGCCGATGGGCGCCGAGGTAAAGAGCGCCATGCCGAGGATCGCGGTCAGCAGAAGCGCCGCGCCGACCCAGACACCGATGCCGAGCAGCACGAAGAGCGTGCTGAGAAAGATGATGATGGATAGCGCTTCGCTCATATCTCGTTCGGTCCCTCATTGGCCATTTTGTCGGGATCAACCGAGGCGTAATCGAATATCGCCTGCAACAGCGTATGCGCGACCGCGATGGCGAGCAGCCACGCGCCAAAGGCCACCGGCGTTTGCGGGATCCACAAGAGGATCGCGTCGGCACCTTCGCTGCGTTCGCCGAAATCGTAGCTGTCATAGGCGAGCCGTGCCATATACCAGGCGAGGAAGAACGCCAGCCCGGTCATGATCGCGAGGCAGAGAATTTCGAGCCCGCGGCGGGTGGCCCCGATGGCGCGCTGAATGAGAAGCTGCACCCGGATGTGGCCATCGCTGCGAAAGGTATGGGCGAGGGCGAGAAAAGTCGCGGTGGCCATGACATAGCCCGCCACATCGCTCGCGCCGCCGGAATAGAGGCCGAACATGCGCGCCACGATACTATAGAGCACGAGCGCGCAGAGCAGCACGAGCGCCGCGCCCGCGACATAGGCCCCGAACCTGTAGATATGATCGAAAAGTGCAGATATTCTGCGCATTTGGCCCCCCCGTCATCCCCATCGCCGTTTCTCGGCGTATTCTTCTGGTCGAACCAGACGTCACTCATACGACAGCCGGACGGCCCCGGAAGGGACCGCCCGAATTGGTCTGCTTACTTCATGCCTTCATAGGCTTCGAGCACGGCACGGCCCTTGTCGCCGGCGCGCTCTTCCCAATCGGCACGGAGCTCTGCCCCGACCTTTTCAAAGGCCTCTTGGATCTCGGCGGGCAGGGTGCCCACTTTCATGCCGTTCTCGGTGAATTGCGAGACATACCAAGCGTCGAGCTCTTCGGCCTTGGACCAGCATTTTTCCTCGGCAGTCGCGGCGGCCTTGGTCACCGTCTCTTTGGTGGCGTCGTCGAGACCGTTCCACGCCTTGCCATTGACGATCACCATGTTGCGCGGCAGCCAGGCCTTCACGTCATAGTAAAAGCCCACATGTTCCCAGAGCTTGCGGTCATAGCCGGTGCTGCCCGAGGAAATCATCGATTGCGCGACGCCGGTGGCAAAGGCCTGGGCCAGCTCGGCGGCTTCGATCTTGGTCGGGACCATGCCGAGCCCCTCGGCCATTTTCGAGGTGGTGGCGTTATAAGCGCGGAACTTCAGACCCGAGAGCGCATCGAGGCCGGTGGCCTCTTCAGCGGTGTAAAAGCCCTGCGGCGGCCAGGGGCAGGAATAGAGGAAATGCAGCCGCGCCTCTTCCAGTGTTTCAACGAGGCTGGGTTTCGACGCATCATAGAGCTTGCGCGCATCGGCAAAGCTCGAGGCGAGGAAGGGGATGCTGTCGACCTCATAGAGCGGGTCGTCATTGCCCAGCGCCGAAATCAGCCGTTCGCCGATCGGGGCCAGCCCCTTGCGCACCGCGCCAAAGATTTCCGAGCCGCCGAAGAGCGAGCCGCCGGGATGGGTGACGATCTCGAGCTCGGAATTGGCGGTGACCTCGGCGGCAAACTCGGCCGCGATCTCGGAATGGTAATTGGTCGCCGAATAGGCCAGCGCCATGTCCCATTTCTCGGCTTGGGCCGCGCTGGCGGCAAAGCTCAGCGAGACGGCGAGGGCGGAAAGGCCGGTGGTGATTTTCATGATGATTTTCCCTGTTACACATGACATCCTTGGCGGCGATCCCGGCCGTTTCGGCGGGAGAGCCGTAGAGACATTTGCCGGGGGCGGGTTGCGCGGTCGGGCGATCCGACCCGGTCCCGCCCCGGGCACAGGCACCAGATTAGCCGGTTATCGCGGAATGGCAAATGCCCTCTGGGGCAAGAGAGGGATGAGGCGGAAATGCTGGGAATTCTGGCGCTCGACACGCGATTCGAGCGGATCGTCGGCGATACGGGCAATGCCGCGAGCTATCCCTTTCCGGTGCGCATCCATGTGGTGGAGGGGGCCGACAGCCCGCTCATCGTGCGCGATGGCGCACCTGACGCGGCGCTGGTGGCGCGGTTCATTGCGGCGGCGCAGGCGCTCGAGGCAGAGGGCGTGCGGGCGATCATTTCCACCTGTGGGTTTTTGGTGAGCGTGCAGGACGAGATTGCCGCTGCTGTGAACGTGCCGGTGATGCTGTCGGCGCTGTCGCTCTATCCGCTGGTGGCGACGAGCGGCAAAGGCCGGGTGGCGATCCTCACCGCCTCGCGCGCCGCACTTGGCCCTCGCGCCATGGCGGCGGCGGGCATCGATCCTGCGCGGGTGGTGGTGATGGGATGCGAGGATATTCCCAGCTTTGCCGAGAGTTTTCTGGCCCCGCAGGCGGCGCAGGCGACACGGCTGGATCGAGAGTGCCTCGAACAGGCACTGGTTGAGAAATCACAAGAAGCCTTGCGGGAATCGCCCGATATAGGGGCTATATTGTTGGAATGTGGAAATTTGCCGCCCTATGCGCGGGCCATTGCCCGGGCCACCGGCCGGCCGGTGTTTCACATGCTCGATGCGGCGGCGCTGTTGATGCGGGCGCAAGGGCAATAGCCCCTGCGCCCATCGTCGTTATTTCGACAAGGCGTCGAGAACGCGGGCCCAGCTGCGCATGCCCTTGTGGAAGCTCTCGACATTGTATTTCTCGTTCGGGCTATGGATAGCGTCATCTTCCTGGGCAAAGCCGATGAGCATCGCGTCGAGCCCGAGGATGTCCTTGAAGAAGCCCGCGATGGGGATCGAGCCGCCCATGCCGCTGAACACCGCCTCGCGGTTCCATTCCTCCGACAGCGCGCCGCGTGCCTTTTCGAACTCGGGCCGCGCGATATTCATCACCGCCGCTTTGGAGCCGTCGAGATCATTGTTCCAGACGACCCGGGCATCGACCGGCAATTGTGCCTCGACATGGGCGCGCAGATTGCGGCGCAGCGCCTCGGGCTCCATGTCGCCGACGAGACGGCAGGTGAGCTTGCAATGTGCCTCGGCGGGGATCACGGTTTTAGAGCCTGCGCCCTGATAGCCGCCCCAGATGCCGTTGATCTCGAGCGTCGGGCGGGCCCATTGCTGCACCAGTGTCGAATAGCCTTCTTCGCCATGGGGCCGGGTGTAGCCCACGGAATTGAGATAGGCCGCCTCGTCAAAACCGCAGTTTTCCCATTGCCGCAGGATTTCGTCCGGGACCTCTTGGACGCCGTCGTAAAAGCCCTCGACCGCGACGCGGCCGGTGTCGTCATGGAACGACGCGATGACCTGACCCAGCACTTTGAGAGGGTTGAGGCCGGGGCCGCCGTAATGGCCCGAATGGAGGTCAATGCGCGGGCCGTGAATGGTGAACTCATCCTTGAGCATGCCGCGCAGCTGCGACGCGATGGAGGGGACGCCCGGCGCGACCATGGAGGTGTCGCAGATCAGTGCGAGATCGGCCGATAGCTCGGCCGCGTTCTCCTTCATGAAAGGGATGAGCGAGGGCGAGCCGCTTTCCTCTTCGCCTTCAAAGAAGAAGGTGATCTTGCAGGGCAGGGACCCGTGCACCGATTTATAGGCGCGGCAGGCCTCGACAAAGGTCATGAGCTGGCCCTTGTCATCCGACGCCCCGCGGCCCCGGATCACCGGGCCTTGATTGGTGTCCTCGATCTGCGGATCGAAGGGATCGCTGTTCCACAGCTCGAGCGGATCGACCGGCTGCACGTCGTAATGCCCGTAAAACAGAAGATGCGGCCCCGGCCCGTCGATATGGCCCACGACCATCGGATGACCCGGCGTGGGGCGTTTTTCGGCCTCGACGCCAAAGGATTTGAGATCGGCCACCAGCCAATCTGCGGCGGCGTCGCAATTCGCCTTATAGGCCGGATCGGTCGAGATGGATTGAATGCGCAGCACCTCTTTCAGCCGGTCCAGCGCGGCGGGCAGGGCGTCGTCGATATGTGACAGGACGGGCTCGAGGGCCATGGGAACACTCCTTCTTTGTCCGGTTTCGCGCGGAAGGTAACAGCATCGCGTCCACTGTCCAGCAGAAGCCGTGCGCGGGCCCGCCGGGGGCGCGGCACCCGGTCGCGGGGCAGTCTGAGGTGTTGCGATATGTGCTTTTCGGTTATATTCAACCGCGAAGATATGTTCCGGGGAGGGCCCCGGCCGGGCCAAGGGTCCGCGTGAAGACCGAGGAGACCCTAGGTGAATTACGACGCGAAACTGGATCAGGCCATCGCCCGTCTCCACGAGGAAGGCCGGTATCGTACCTTCATTGATATTGAACGGCATAAGGGTCACTTTCCGCATGCGACCTGGAAATGTCCCGATGGCACGGACCAGCCGATCACCGTCTGGTGCGGCAATGACTATCTCGGCATGGGCCAGCATCCCGCCGTGCTCGACGCGATGCACGAGGCGATTGACGCCACTGGCGCGGGCTCGGGCGGGACGCGCAACATTTCGGGTACCACGGTCTATCACAAGGCGCTCGAGGCCGAGCTGGCCGATCTGCATGGCAAGGAAGCGGCGCTTCTCTTCACCAGCGCCTATATCGCCAATGACGCGACATTGAGCACGCTGCCCAAATTGTTCCCAGGCATGATCATTTATTCCGACGCGCTCAACCATGCGTCGATGATCGAAGGCGTGCGCCGCAATGGCGGGGCAAAGCGGATTTTCCGGCACAATGACCTCGACCATCTGCGCGAATTGCTCGAGGCGGATGATCCGGCGGCCCCCAAGGTGATCGCCTTTGAATCGATCTATTCGATGGACGGCGATTTCGGCCCGATCGAGGCAATCTGTGATCTTGCCGACGAGTTCGGCGCGCTGACCTATATCGACGAGGTCCACGCGGTCGGCATGTATGGCCCGCGCGGCGCCGGTGTGGCGGAACGTGACCGTCTCATGCATCGGCTCGACATCATCAACGGCACCCTTGCCAAAGCCTATGGCGTGATGGGCGGCTATATCGCGGCCAGCGCGAAAATGTGCGACGCCATAAGGTCTTATGCGCCGGGCTTCATCTTTACCACGTCGCTGTCACCGGCAGTGGCGGCGGGGGCTGCGGCCTCGGTGCGCCACCTCAAGACCGATCAGAGCCTGCGCGATCAGCAGCAGACCCAGGCGCGCATTCTCAAGATGCGGCTCAAGGGGCTTGGCCTGCCGCTCATCGATCATGGCAGCCATATCGTGCCGGTCATGGTGGGCGATCCGGTCCACACCAAGATCATCAGCGATATGCTGCTTGAGCGGCACGGCATTTACGTGCAGCCGATCAATTTCCCGACCGTGCCGCGCGGCACCGAGCGCCTTCGTTTCACCCCCTCGCCGGTCCATGGCCCCGATGATATTGATCGGGTCGTTAAGGCGATGGATGAGCTTTGGAATCATTGTGCGCTAAATCGTGCCGATATTTCCGCCTGATCGCCACATTACTGCAATCTTCCTTGCAGTATGATAGCCTTTGTTAAAAGAACATGAGCATGATCCGAATCGGGACGTTCGGGTCATAGTTCAAGTACGATGAAGGGCAGGCTTTATGATTTTGCGTCGAGGAACGCGCGCTAAGCAGCAGGACGAGCAGACTCCGAACGGATTTGATTCTTTCGAACTGCGTCTTGGTGATATGATGCGCGGCGAGCGTGCCACGCTCGGGAAATCCCTTCTCGATGTCGAACGCGAACTGCGGATCAAAGCCAGCTTTATCGCCGCGATCGAAAACTGCGACCCCGATGCCTTTGATACGCCGGGCTTTATTCCCGGCTATGTGCGCTCTTATGCGCGCTATCTCCGGATGGATCCGGATCAGGCCTTCGCCGGGTTCTGCGCCGAAAGCGGATTTTCGACGGCCCATGGCATGTCTTCGGCCGCTTCGTCCAAACGCCAGGAAGAGGCGCCGCGCCAGACCCGCGCCAAGCGCGGTCTCGACGATCCTCTGATGACCCCCTCAACCCCCTTTGTGCCCGCCGCCGAGAGCATGTTCTCGCGGATCGAACCCGGTGCGATCGGCTCGCTCATCGTGCTGGCCGCGCTGATCGGTGGTATTGGCTATGGCGGTTGGGCGGTGCTCAATCAGGTGCAGCAGGTGCAGGTGGCGCCGGTGGAAAACACCCCCGATGTGCTCGCCGATCTCGACCCGCTGAGCGGCGTGTCCGGGGCGGGCACCGATGTGGCGCAGGCCGGCACCGGCCAGTTTGCCGCGCCGCAAGAGGATGCGCTCGACCGGCTCTACCGGCCCGAGGCGCTTGATGTGCCGGTGCTGGTGGCCCGTGATGCGCCGATTTCGACGCTGAGCCCGACGCAGGTCGGCACCATCCGCCCAACCATCGACCGCAGCAGCCAGCCGCAGTTTGCTACGGCCCAAGGCCCGCAGGCGACCGGCGGCATCGAGGGCGCGCTGACCCAGGCCATGTCGCCACAGGTTCTGGCCGCGCCGGAACCCGGTGTGCAGATGGTCGCCGTGCGCCCGGCCTGGGTGCGGGTCCGCGCGGCCGATGGCAGCGTGATCTACGAGACGATCATGAACGCGGGCGACACCTATAACGTGCCGGTGATGGAAGCCGCGCCGAGCCTTCGGGTCGGCGAAAGCGGCGCGATTTATTTCCGCGTCAACGGGCAACATTACGGCCCCGTCGGCCCGCGCGGCTCGGTCACCGCCAATCTGGCGCTCGACGCAGAGGCGCTGGCCGAGACCTATGCCGTCGCCGATCTGACGCAGGACGCGGACCTCAAGCGCTACGTGGCCGAGCTCAGCCAGCCCACCACGCAAGAGCAGCCCGCCCAATAAGCCCGCATCGCAGACAGTCGATTGCCTGACCGGGGCACAGCCCCTATGTAGGGCGTGAACCGCTTTGACAGAGGCCGCCGCCGATGACCCATAATCCGATCCGCCCCTGGCGCAATATCGAGCGCCGCAAATCCCGTCAGATCCATGTGGGCTCTGTACCGGTGGGGGGCGACGCGCCGATCTCGGTTCAGACCATGACCAACACGGTCACCACCGACATCAAGGGCACCATCGCGCAGGTCACCGCCGCCGCAGAGGCGGGGGCGGATATCGTGCGCGTCTCGGTGCCGGACGAGGCTTCGGCCAAGGCGCTCAAGGAGATCGTGCGCGAAAGCCCGGTGCCCATCGTGGCCGACATTCATTTCCACTTTCGGCGCGGCATCGAGGCGGCCGAGGCGGGCGCGGCCTGCCTGCGCATCAACCCGGGCAATATCGGCGATGAAAAACGCGTGCGCGAGGTGATCGCAGCGGCGCGGGATCATGGCTGTTCGATGCGGATCGGGGTCAATGCCGGCAGTCTCGAAAAGCATCTGCTCGAGAAATATGGCGAGCCCTGCCCAGAGGCGATGGTCGAAAGCGGGCTCGAACATATCCGCATTCTCGAGGACAATGATTTCCACGAGTTCAAGATTTCGGTCAAAGCCTCGGACGTGTTCCTCGCCGCCGCCGCCTATCAGCAATTGGCCGAGGCCACGGATGCGCCGATCCATCTCGGGATCACCGAGGCGGGCGGGCTCACCTCCGGCACGATCAAGAGCGCGATCGGCATGGGCAATCTGCTCTGGATGGGTATCGGCGACACGATCCGGGTGAGCCTGTCGGCCGATCCGGTGGAAGAGGTGAAGGTCGGCTATGAGATCCTCAAGAGCCTCGGGCTGCGTCATCGCGGCGTCAACATCATCTCCTGCCCGTCCTGCGCGCGGCAAGGGTTCGATGTGATCAAGACCGTCGAGGCGCTGGAAACCCGGCTCGAACATATCAAGACCCCGATGAGCCTGTCGATCATCGGTTGCGTGGTGAACGGGCCGGGCGAGGCGCTGATGACCGATGTGGGCTTTACCGGCGGCGGGGCCGGGTCGGGCATGGTTTATCTGGCGGGCAAGGCGAGCCACAAGATGTCCAATGATCAGATGATCGACCATATCGTCGAAGAGGTGGAAAAGCGCGCCGCCACCATCGAGGCCGAGGCGCAAGCGGCCGAGTAAGCCCTAGCGCGACAGGTATTTTTCCAAGACAATCGCGGGCATCGCGCCGCGCAGCATCATGTCGGGCAGCACATAGCTTGGCACGGTGTCGAGCTCGAGCGCGCGGGCGATGTCGGCGTGCGCGGCCATGTCGAGGACCCGCACCTGCCAGCCGGTCGCCTCCGCCAGATCGCGCAGCTCGGTCAGGGCCTGAGTACAGTTCTCACAAACGTCACGGGTCAGAAAGGCGATGCTGCGCGCCGGTGCGTCCGGGCCAAAGAGCGTGGCGCTATGGGCCGCGATCTGCGCCAGATCATCGCTCACCGCATCGGCATAGAGATCGACAGTGGGCGGCGGCGCATCTGGCAAAAGATCACGGGGCAGGGAGAGCAGAACCTCGCGGATTTCGGCGCCCAGGTTGGCGCGTTCGGTCGCGCTCAGCTCGGAAAATCGGGTGTCGCCCGCAGCCGCAAGCCCCGGGATGACACACAGGCCCGCTGCCAAGAGCGGGCCTGCGAAAAACTCTAAACGGCGGCTCACTCCTTGCGGAGCTCGGCCACGATCTGTTCCATGCCCTCGAGTGGAACATAGCCGCGCACCATCTGATCGCCCATCACGAAGGTCGGCGTGCCGGTGATCTGCAGCGCGCCGGCGAGCGCGTGGTTCTGGGCGATGGCCTCGGAGACCTCTTCATCCTCCATCCGCGCGGCAATGGCATCGGCATCGAGACCGAAGGAGGTGGCGAGACGCTTGAGCGCCGCCTCGGTGATATCGCCGTTGAACGCCATGAGCCCGTCATGCAGGCTCTCATAGGCCTCGTCGCCGGCTTCGAGCTTGGTCGCGATGGCAAAGCGCGAGGCCATCACAGAGGCTTCGCCGAGGATCGGAAACTCTTTGACGATAAAGCGGATATTGCCATCCGTTTCGAGCAGCTCCTTGACCTCGCCAAAGGCGCGTTTGCAATAGCCGCAGCGGTAATCGAGGAACTCGACGATGGTGATGTCGCCCTCGGGATTGCCGCCGACCCAAGAGTGGTCGTCGTTGAAAATGGCGTCGCTGTTGCGGCTGACCATTTCCTGATCGGCGCTGACCTGATCCTGTTGCTGGCGCTGTTCGAGAACGGCGACCGCCTCCATGATCACTTCGGGGTTTTCCAACAGGTAGGTGCGGATTTCGTCGTGCAGCGCGCTGCGTTCGGCATCGGTCATCGACCCGAGATCGAGGGCTGCCGCAGGCAGCGCCAGGGTGAGCGCGAGCGCGGTCGAGGTGAGAAAACGGGTCATCAACTTTATTTCCTTTTACGTTGAGCGGCCTTGGCCGCAGAGAGCACATCCTGAGCGCGTTGCCAACCGGCGGAGCCGCGCGGCAAAAGGTCCGAGGCGCGCCCGGCGTGAAGCCCGGCATCCGCCATCCGCCCCTGCAGCGCATAGCGTTCGGCCGTGACCAGCGAGGCCATACCGCGATTGCCGGATTTGGCATAGGCGACGCCGAGATCGCGCATCACGCGAATATCGCCGACGTCGCGGGACCGTGCCTTGGTGAGAATTTGCAGGGCCTTGTCATTTTGCCCCTGCGCCAGCAGCGCCCGCCCATAGGAACCGAGGATCAGCGCATCATTGGGGGCGGCGTTGACCGCGCGGGCATAGCTGTTGGCGGCCTCGGCAAAGCGGCGGTTCTCCATCAGGATCTGGCCGCGCAGCTCTAGGTAATAGGGATCGTTGCGGCGGATCGCGAGCGCCCCGTCGATCGAGCGCAACGCCCGATCCATCCGCGACTGGCGGTGATGGGCGGCGGCCTCGCGCATGAGTTTCACATCCTGAAAGCCGCTTTCACCGGCGCGGGTGAGCGTCCATTTCGGCGAGAGTTTGAAGGCCGAAAGCTTGCCCTTGGCGCGGGCGAACCAATAGTCGGCATTGGGCGATTTGGCCCCCGGACGGGCATTGGCATCGGCGAGGCTCTTGACCGCGCGGTAGCGGTCCGAGGACATCGGATGCGAGCGCGAATAGGGGTCCTGGCGGCTTTCGCTGAGCACTTCCTGACCGCGAAAAATCTCCATCACCTCGACCGCGCCCTGCGGGTCGATCCCGGCGCGCAGCAGATAGCGCACGCTGGCGCTGTCGGCGGAACTTTCTTCGGCGCGGGTGTGCACGAAGAAAAGCCGCAGCGCCGTGTTGGTGGCGCCCACGGCGCCTGCCGCCGCCACCTGTCCGTTGCCCGAGATGGCACCTGCCGCCGCGGCAAGCGCCACGCCGATCCCAGCCGCTGTGCGCGCGTTGCGCATATTGACGGGGCGGCGCACCAGATGGCCGCTGGCGATATGGGCCGCCTCATGGGCAATCACCGCCTGCAGCATTTCCGGCGTGCGCATTTTGAGCAAAAGCCCGGAATGGATAAAGATATGATCCTGATCCACTACGAAAGCGTTAAGATTGCGGTCGTCAATCACCAGGATCTTGACCCGCGCGGGGCTCAGCCCGGCGGCCTGCAGCACCGGCGTGGCGAGCTGTTTCAGCGCATGTTCGATATCGGGGTCGCGCAACAGCGTCAGCGCCCGGGCCGGGGAGGTCATCCCGAGGCCAAGAATGAGGATCGCTGCAAAAAGTCGTACAAGTTGCATTGACGGCAACCCCTTAACCAAGTGAATGGGCTGGGTGACTGTGCAACAATGTGAGAGAAACCCATGCGGAACTCAACCCGATCCCAGGTCGATCCCTTTATTGTGATGGATGTCATGGAGGCCGCCCGCCGGGCCGAGGCCGAGGGGCGTCACATCATCCATATGGAAGTGGGTCAGCCGGGCACGCCCGCGCCTGAGGGGGCGCGCGCGGCACTGGCGCAGGCGATGGAGGGCGACGCGATGGGCTATACCGTGGCGCTCGGCCTGCCGGCGCTGCGCGAACGGATCGCGGGGCTCTATAAGTCGTGGTACGGGCTCGATATTTCGCCCGAGCGGGTGGTTGTCACCTCGGGCTCTTCGGGGGCGTTCATCCTCGCCTTTACGGCGCTTTTTGATGCCGGCGACCGGGTGGGGATCGGCATGCCGGGCTACCCGTCCTATCGGCAGATTCTCAAGGCGCTCGACTTGGTCCCGGTGGAGATCGAGACGAAAGCGGAAAACCGCCTGCAACCGGTGGCGCAGGACCTGGAAGGCCATGATTTGCAAGGGCTTATGGTGGCGAGCCCGGCGAATCCGTCGGGCACGATGCTGGACCATGCGGCGCTGGCGGAGTTGATCGAGGCGGCGCGGGCGCAGGGGGCGAGTTTTATCAGCGACGAGATCTATCACGGGATCGAATATGACAGCAAAGCGGTGAGCGCGCTGGAGATCTCGGACGAGGTCTATGTGATCAATTCCTTCTCGAAATATTTCTCGATGACGGGCTGGCGTGTGGGCTGGATGGTGGTGCCGCAAGATCATGTGCGCACGGTTGAACGGCTGGCGCAAAATCTCTTCATCTGCCCGCCCCATGCGAGCCAGGTGGCGGCCTTGGCGGCGATGGGGTGTGACGAGGAATTGCAAGCGAATCTAGAGGTTTACAAGGTGAACCGACAGTTGATGATCGACGGTTTGCCGAAGGCAGGGTTCGACCGGATCGCGCCGCCGGACGGGGCGTTCTACGTCTATGCGGATGTCTCGCATCTGACCGAGGATTCCCGGGCTTTCGCAGCGGAAATCCTTGAAAAAGCAGGGGTTGCGGTGACGCCGGGGCTCGATTTCGATCCCAAGCGCGGCCATGGCACGATCCGGTTTTCCTATGCGCGGGCGACCGAGGATATCCGCGAAGGGCTGCGCCGGTTGGCGGAGTTCATGGCGGCGCGATAGGCCGGAAAGTGACGGATAATGCCACGTCGGTATCGCGTCGGTAAAACGACAGCAAAGCGACAGTGCGCAAAATCGCGTCTCGCGGCAGAGGACGAGAGGGCGTTGCGGCCTCTCGTCTTGGGGCGCACGGTTTGCTATAGCTTTGGCAACCAAAAGATTATCGAGCAGCCCCAATGATCCGATCTTTGCCCAGATTGATTCTCTGCGCCGCTTTGGCCGCAGGTCCGATGTCATGGTCGCCCCTTCAGGCGCAAGAGCAGACCCAGAGCCAGACCCAGGCCCAGAGCCAAGCGCCGGCCCCGGCCGCGCTCAGCGGTCTGGCGCGGTTCGATCCGGAGACGAGCCGGGTGGCCGACACAAATGGCGGGGTGCAGGTCGATCTCGATCTGAGCCAAGGCGTGCCCTATCGCGCCTATACGCTCGACGCGCCAAAACGGCTCGTCCTCGATTTCCGCGAGGTGGATTTCAGCACGCTGAGCGCCACGCGGCTTTTGCAAGGCGACAAGGTGCTGGCGGTGCGGGCGGGCAAGATCCGCCCCGGCTGGTCGCGGATGGTGCTCGACCTCAACGCGCCCTTGGTGCTGCGCAGCGCCAATATGGCGATTGACCGGGCGACGGGGCGGGCGGCGCTGTCGCTCTGGCTCGAGGACACCGACGCAGACGAGTTTGCGGCCAGCGCCGGTGTGCCCGATATTGCCGGCTGGGCACCGCCGAAGCCGGGCGAGGGCAAGCCGCCGGTGGCCCGTGACCCGCATGGGCCGCTGCGCGTCATGCTCGACCCCGGCCATGGCGGCATCGATCCCGGGGCCGAGGCCGATGGCGCGGTGGAAAAAGAGCTCATGCTGAGCTTTGCGCGGCAGCTCAAGGAGGTTCTGCTGCGGGGCGGTGATGTCGAGGTCATGCTCACCCGCGAGGATGATCACTTCGTCTCGCTCGAGCGGCGGGTGGCCATCGCCCATGAGCGCAAGGCCGATATTTTCATCTCGCTCCATGCCGATGCGCTGAGCGAGGGGGGCGCGCGAGGGGCCACGGTCTATACGCTCGACCCCGATGCCAGCGACGCGGCGAGCCGGGCCTTGGCCGAGCGTCACGAGCGCGACGATCTGCTATCGGGCGTCGATCTCAGCCAGAGCGACGATGTGGTGGCGGATGTGCTGATGGATCTGGCGCGGCTCGAATCAAGACCCCGGTCCGATCTTCTGGCGCGGGCCATCGTGCTGGCCTTGCGCGAAGAACAGCTGCCGGTGAACAACCACGCGCTGCGCGCGGCGGGGTTTTCGGTGCTGAAATCGCCCGATATTCCCTCGGTTCTGCTCGAGCTTGGGTTTCTCTCGTCCGAGAGCGATCGCGGCAATCTTCTGGATGAAGAGTGGCGCAACCATATGGCGGTGGCGGTGGCGGATGCGATCCGCGCCTGGGCCATTGCCGACGAGGCGGCGGCCGAGCTGGTGCGCCAGTGAGTTATGTGACGGCGTGGCGGCGGGTTTTGGCCCAGCGTCACGGCGGGGATGTTTTGACGCCGGGCGCGGCGATGCCTATATGGGCAGGTGAATTGATGCGGGGGCCGCAGTGCTAAGAGCCATTCTTTCGTTTTTCGGTACGATCTTTACCCTCCTGACCATGGGGGTGATGTTGATTGCGGTCAGTCTTGGCGCGGTTTTCTATATCTATGGCAAGGACTTGCCGAGCCATGAGAGCCTCGCCAATTACACGCCGCCGACGATCAGCCGAATCTTTTCGACCGAAGGCCGCATCATTGACGAATTTTCCCGCGAGAGGCGGCTTTTCACCCCGGCGGATGAAATCCCCGAGCTGGTGAAACAGGCGTTCATCAGCGCCGAGGACAAGAATTTCTATTCCCATGGCGGCTATGACGCGGGCGGGATCGCCGCCGCCGCCTATGAGGCGGTGCGGTCGCGGGGCGAAAACGTGCGCGGCGCTTCGACCATCACCCAGCAGGTGATGAAGAACTTCCTTCTGTCGGGCGACCGCAAGCTTGAGCGCAAGATCAAGGAGATCATCCTCGCCACGCGGATCGAAGAGACGCTCGACAAGGAAAAGATCCTCGAGCTCTATCTCAACGAGATTTTCCTCGGTCAGAACAGCTATGGCGTGGCGGCGGCGGCGCAGACCTATTTCAACAAGACCCTGTCGCAGCTCGCCCCGCATGAGGCGGCGTTCCTCGCCTCGCTGCCCAAGGCACCGTCGGATTTCCATCCGGTGCGGCGCAAGGACCGTCTCTTGCAGCGGCGCAACTATGTGCTGCGCGAAATGCGCGAGAACGGCTTTATCACCGAGGCCGCCTATGAGACGGAGGTCGATGAGCCGCTGCGTTCGGTGCAGAACGGCGATTACGAGCCCTTTGCCAAGGCGCTGCCGCCGCGCGATTATTTCACCGATGAAATCCGCCGTCAGCTCAGCCGGGATTTCGGCGAGGCCGAGTTCTTTACGGGCGGTCTGAGCGTGCGCGCCACGCTCGACCCGGAATTGCAGGTGGTGGCGGCCCGAGCGCTGCAGGGCAAGCTCGAGGAATATGACCGGGGCATTGGCCGCTGGCGTGGCACCGGCAAGAGCATCCCCGCCGAAGTGGCCACGGATGACGCGGCCTGGCGCGAGGCGCTGGCCAATGTGAGCGTGGCGCGTGATATCGATCTCGACGGGCCATGGTATCCGGCGGTGGTGCGCAAGATCGAGGATCAGCAGATGACCCTTGGCATCGAGGGCACCATCAATGATGCGGAGCCGCCGGTGGTGCCGCGCAAGGATATTTCCTGGCTGCGGGGCGATTTCGCCGCGAATTTCGAAGTGGGCGACGTGGTGCATGTGCGCCGCATGACCGAAGGCAGCAATGGCGAGGGCGCGTTCATCCGCTGGACCCTGCGGCAGGTGCCGGAAGTGCAGGGCGGCTTCATGGCGATGGACGTGAACACCGGGCGGGTGATCTCGATGCAGGGCGGGTTCTCTTATCAGAACTCGGTCTTCAACCGCGCCACCCAGGCCAAGCGTCAGCCGGGCTCGAGTTTCAAGCCCTTCGTCTATGCCGCCGCGCTCGACAGCGGCTATACGCCCGCGACGATCATCGTCGACGCGCCCATCGAGATCAACACGCCGCAGGGCCTCTGGCGGCCGCGCAACTCGTCCAACAAATTCTATGGGCCGACGCCGCTGCGCACCGGGATCGAACAGTCGCGGAACCTGATGACCATCCGTCTCGCGCAAGAGGTCGGCATGGATGTGGTGGCGTCCTATGCCGAACGCTTTGGCGTCTATGAGGATATGAGCCCGTTTCTCGCCAACTCGCTCGGGTCGGAAGAGACGACGCTCTATAACATGGTGGCGGCCTATGCGATGTTCGCCAATGGCGGCGAGCGGGTCGAGCCGACGCTGGTCGACCGGGTGCAGGACCGCTATGGCCGCACGGTCTATCGCCACGATCCGCGCACCTGTGTCGATTGTACCGATCCCGGCATCCCCGAGAGCCGTGGCCCGCGCATCGTGTCGGACCGCGAGCGGGTGATGGATGCAATCACCGCCTATCAGCTCACCTCGATGATGCGCGGCGTGGTCGAACGCGGCACCGCCAGCAACCATGTCAAGCTCAGCGTGCCGGTGGCCGGCAAGACCGGCACCACCAATGACGCGCGCGACGTGTGGTTCGTGGGCTTTACCAGCAATATCGTGGCGGGCTGCTACATCGGCTTTGACCAGCCCCGGAGCCTGGGCCGTGGCGCCTATGGCGCGGGCATGTGCGGGCCGGTGTTCACCGAGTTCATGCGCAAGGCGACGGCCAAATATGGCGGCGGCGAATTCAAAGTGCCGCCGGGCGGGTTCTTTATGAAGATCGACCGTTTCACCGGGGCGCGGCTGTCGGATGATGCGAGCGGGCCCAATGTGGTGGCCGAGTATTTCCGCGAGGGCGAAGAGCCGATCTTTGGCATCGCCTTTGACGGGGGCTTTGCCATGGGCAATGACCTCGAACTCTTTGCCACCGGCGAGCGGGACACGATCCGCGAGGTCACGACGTCGGACGGTCAGACCGGCAAGGTCGGCAAGAAAGCCACCTTTGGCTCGATCTCTTCCGGCGGGCTCTACTGATCGCGATTGCCAAATCGGCCCGGCCCCGATTACCCTGACCCGATGCGTCGCAAGAGGGAGGGCTGGGCATGAGCGGACATGGCTATGAGAGCGGGCGGTTGAACCTGCCGTTTGTGGGGATTTCGACCTTTGGCAAATCGCCTTATCAGCCCGATTGGGACGCGATAGAGGCCGATGTCGCCATCCTCGGCGCGCCGTTCGATTTCGGCACGCAATGGCGGTCCGGGGCGCGGTTTGGGCCGCGCGGCATTCGCGAGGCCTCGACGCTTTTCTCCTTTGGTCATGGCGGTGCCTATGACCACGAGGATGACATCACCTATCTGCCCGCCGACAAGGTGCGGATGGTCGATCTGGGTGACGCCGATATCATCCACACCGACACCGAACAGAGCCATGCCAATATCGAATTTGGCGTGCGCAAGATCCTCGCAGCGGGGGCGCTGCCGGTGGTGCTCGGCGGCGATCATTCGATCAACATCCCCTGTATCAACGCCTTTGAGGGCCAAGAGCCGATCCATATCGTGCAGATCGACGCCCATCTCGATTTCGTCGATGAGCGCCACGGCGTCCGCCATGGCCATGGCAACCCGATGCGCCGCGCGGCGGAAAAGCCCTATGTCACCGGGCTCAGCCAGATCGGCATCCGCAATGTGAGCTCGACCGCCAAGGAGGGCTATGACGATGCCCGCGCCATGGGCTCGGACATCCTGTCGGTGCGCCAGTTCCGCAAGCTGGGCGTCGACGCCGTGCTCGACCGGATCCCCGCGGGCGTGCGCTATTACGTGACCATCGACATCGACGGGTTTGATCCCTCGATTGCGCCGGGCACCGGCACGCCGAGCCATGGCGGATTTCTCTATTACGAGGTGCTCGAACTGCTGGACGGGCTGGCGCGGCGCGGCGATGTGGTGGGGATGGATCTGGTCGAAGTGGCCCCGGATTACGACCATTCCGGCAGCACGACGATCCTTGCGGCACAGATCCTGATGAACGCCATTGGAAGGGTCTTGCACCACCGGGCGGGGTAGCCGCAGAGCTCTGAGAGTGGCCTGAGGGGTTTACCCCTTCATATCCCTGTGCTTTCCTGACGCCATTCTAAGTCGACATTATCAGGCGACGATTGGCGAAAGGGATTTCAGACATGCGACGATGGATTGCGCGGCTCGGCATGATACCCGCCGCGCTCGCATTTGCGGCGGGGGCGGCGCAGGCCGCGGGGCCGAAGGTGCGGGTGACCAACCAATGCCCCGAAGAGATGTATCTCTACCTCTATTATCAGCCGACGGCGGGCGATTGGCGCACCGCTGGCTGGTACACGATCGCGCCGGGGGCGCGCACCACGCTCAACCATGATGGCGAGACGATCCGCCATGAGTTCAGCAAATATCTCTATGTCTATGCCGACACGGCCAGCGGCCATGGCTATTTCAACGATGCCGAGCTGGGCTCGCAGAAGCTGAATGAGATGTTGCTGATCAAGGCCGGCGACGAACGCTATCTCAAGGCCTATCCGGCCACGGGCGAGACGCGCGACGATATTTTCGACTGGATGATGCGCTGTGACAGATATTGACCGAACCGGTGCCACGCGCCGAGACACCCGTTCGCCGCGCCGTGCCCTGATCCTTGGGCTGGCCGCACTATTGCTGGGCGCGCTGAGCCTGCCCGCCATGGCCGAGCGGGACAAGAACCGCGCCCGGCAATTGGTGCTGGTGAACCAATGCCATCTCGATTTGCAGGTGGCGGTGCTCTATTCGCCCGCGCCCGATGTCTGGCGCAAGGCGGGCTGGTACACGATGGCGAGCGGCGAATATATCATGCCCTATAAGGGCGATACCAAAGTTCGGCATCGCGACAATGCGCGGCTCGTGGTGGCGGCCAACAAGAAGGGCGACACCGATATCATCATCAAGAACAGGAAAGAGGCGCATGAGTTCGAATATAAAGGCGAACGGCTCAAGGGGATGTTTGTCCTCCGGGTGCTGCGCGGTCCCTATGTGGAAAGCTATATCACCTGCTGAAGGCGGCGGCGAAAGGGCGAAACATGCGTGATCTGACACCTCTGGCGCTGGTTGGAGCCTCGGGCTGGCTTGGCCGGTTCATGGGGCCTGCGCTGTTGCGGGCGGGCGTGGTCGGGCCCGGTGATTTCATCGGGCTGAACCGGTCGGGCGCGTCCGAGGCCTATGCCCAATGGCCCGGGCTGCGCTGGTCCACCGATCCCGAGAAGGGGCTGGAGGGCGCGGGAATGGTGATCCTGTCGCTGCGCCCGGATGAGTTTCGCGCGGCCCCGCTGCGCTGTCCCGGGGCGCTCGTCCTGTCGGTCATGGCGGGGGTGAGCATGGCAGAGATCCGCGAACGCACCGGCGCGCGGGCGGTGGTGCGGTCGATGCCCAATGCCGCGATGGAGATCGGTCAGAGTTTCAGCCCCTGGGTGGCGGAGGCCGAAGCCGACGACGCCGACCGGGCCATGGTGCGCGCGGTGCTCGGCGCATCGGGGCGCGAAGAGGCCTTTGCCCGGGAGGCCGATATCGACGTCTATGCGGCGATCTGTGGCGCGGGGCCGGCCTGGGCCGCGCTCTTGCTCGAGGCGCTGGCGGCGGCGGGACGGGCCGAAGGGCTGTCGCCCGAACAGGCGCTGGCAGCGGCAGAGGGCGCGGTGGTCGGCGCGGGCGCGATGCTTGCGGGTCAAGGCGCGCAGGCGGGGGCCATGGTCGACGAGTTCATCGCCTATGCGGGCACCACGGCGGCGGGGCTTGAGGCGGCGCGCGCTGCGGGCTTTGCCGAGGCGGTGGCGGCGGGGATTGCGGCGGGCACGCAAAAGGCGCGGGCGCTCGGCTAAGTGATGCGCGCCGCCTTGCCGCTGCGCCAATGCTGCGGTATCACGCAGGCCTGAGCAGACAAAGGGCCAAAACTATGCGCGCGGAAATTCAGACGGTTGTGCAGGAGATCGAGAAATCGCTGGAGCTGTTGCGCCAGCGGATGGATTGGGACACCGCCAAACACCGGCTTGAGGAGTTCAACGCGCGGGTCGAGGATCCGAACCTCTGGGACGATCCCGCCAAGGCGCAGAAACTCATGCGCGAGCGCCAGTCTCTTGTCGATGCGATCGACACCCATGACGCCATCAATCAGGAAATGAGCGACAATATCGAGCTCATCGAGCTGGGCGAGATGGAAGGCGACAATGAGGTGATCGGCGAGGCCGAAAGCGCGCTCAAATCGCTCAAGGAGAAGGCCGGGGCGAAGGAGCTCGAGGCGCTGCTCAACGGCGAGGCGGATGCCAATGACACCTTCCTCGAGATCAACGCGGGCGCCGGCGGCACCGAGAGCTGTGATTGGGCCTCGATGCTGGCGCGGATGTATGTGCGCTGGGCCGAGAAGCGCGGCTATACGGTCGAGCTGCAATCCGAGAGCGCGGGCGAAGAGGCGGGGATCAAATCCGCCGCCTACAAGATTTCCGGGCATAACGCCTATGGTTGGCTCAAATCCGAGAGCGGCGTGCATCGGCTGGTGCGGATCAGCCCCTATGATTCCGCCGCCAAGCGGCACACCTCCTTTTCCTCGGTCTGGGTCTATCCGGTGGTCGATGACGATATCGAGATTGAGGTGAACCCCGCCGATATCCGCATCGACACCTATCGCAGCTCGGGCGCGGGCGGCCAGCACGTGAACACGACGGATTCGGCGGTGCGGATCACCCACCACCCGACGGGCATCGTGGTGACGAGTTCCGAGAAATCGCAGCACCAGAACCGCGACATCGCGATGAAGGCCCTGAAATCAAGGCTTTACCAGATGGAGCTCGACCGGCGAACGGCGGATATCAACGCCGCCCACGAGGCCAAGGGCGATGCCGGCTGGGGCAATCAGATCCGGTCCTACGTGTTGCAGCCCTATCAGATGGTCAAGGATCTGCGCACCAATGTGGAGACCTCGGACACCAAGGGCGTGCTCGACGGCGATCTCGATCAGTTCATGGCGGCGACGCTGGCGATGAATGTGAGCGGCAAGAGCCGCGCCGAGGCGCAGGGCGAGGATTGAGCCAGGTGCAGGCGTCTGTGGCCCGCGTCGGATTTGGGTATTTGAAACCAGAAAGAGAAGTGAGGCGCGCATGACCGACCCCGTGGATCTGGAGGCCAGCGCGCAGCTGGTGGAGCTGGCCGCCGGGCGGCTCAGCGTTGAGGCGCTGATAGAGGCGACGCTGGCGCGGGTGGCGGCGCGCAATGGCGCCTGCAATGCGGTGGTCTCGCCGCGTGATCCGGAGGAGGTCATGGCAGAGGCGCGGGCCGCCGACCGGGCCGAGACGCGCGGGCCGCTGCATGGGCTGCCGGTGGCGATAAAGGATCTGGCCGATGCCAAGGGCCTGCCGACCAGCCATGGCTCGCCGGTCTTTGCCGGGCAGATCGCGCAAGGTGACAGCCTGCATGTGGCGCGGATGCGCGCGGCGGGGGCGATCATCATCGGCAAGACCAACACGCCGGAATTCGGCCTTGGCTCGCACACTTATAACCCGGTGCATGGCGCGACCGGCAATGCCTATGACCCGAGCGTGAGCTGTGGTGGGTCGTCCGGCGGCGCGGCGGTGGCGCTGGCGCATGGGATGGTGAGCCTTGCCGACGGCTCGGACATGATGGGCAGCCTGCGCAACCCGGCGGGCTGGAACAATGTCTATGGGATGCGGCCGAGCTGGGGCCGGGTGCCGTCGGAGCCGGGCGACGATCTCTATCTGCACCGGCTGGCAACCAATGGGCCGATGGCGCGGAGCCCGCGAGACATGGCGCTTTTCATGTCGGTGATCGAAGGGCCGGGGGTACAGCCCGAGGGCTGGCCCTTTGAGCCGACGCTCTTGCCGCAGGGGCAGATTGGCGCGGCGCGGCTTGGCTGGCTCGGCGATTGGGACGGGGCCTTTGCCTTTGAGCCCGGCATTCTCGATCTGTGTCGCGGCGCGGCGGATGTCTTTGGCGATCTTGGCTGCAAGGTCGAGGATCTGGCGGCACCGATGCCGCGCGAGGTGATCTGGGACGCCTGGGTCACGCTGCGCAATTTCTCCAACGCGGCGGGCAAACAGCCGCTTTTGGAGAACCCGAAGACCCGCGATCAGCTCAAGCCCGAGGCGGTCTGGGAGATCGAGCGCGGGCTTGGCCTTTCGGCGATGGATCTGCAGGCGGCGAGCGCCGGGCGCAGCGCCTGGTTCAAACGCGCCATGGCGCTTTTTGACGAGTATGACGCGCTCTTGCTGCCCTCGGCGCAGGTCTGGCCCTTTGCGCTCGACATGCCTTGGCCCAAGGCGATCGCGGGGCAGGAGATGGACACCTATCACCGCTGGATGGAGGTGGTGATCTGTGCTTCGATCCTCGGGCTGCCAGCGGCCTGTGTGCCGGCGGGCTTTGGCGACAACGGCCTGCCCATGGGGCTGCAGATCATCGGCGCGCCGGGGCGCGATCAGCAGGTTCTGGAACTGGCCGAGGCCTATCACCGCGCCAGTGATTGGCCGGGGCAGCGCCCGCCCCAGGGCTAAAAGCTCAGGCTAGAATTTCCGCAAAGATCGGATGCTTGCGAGGGCGCGGGGCGTTAGGCCTCGCGCCCTTCGGCCTTGAGCCGGGCGTGGAGCTTGGGCGCATCGGCATGGCCCGCGTCCAGCGCGAAAATATAGGCATGGGTCAGGTAGAAACAGGCGGCGTCGAGATCATTGGCATGATCGGCGGCCTCGGCATAGAGCCGCACGAGCGCGGGCTTGTCGCCCGCCTCATGGGCCGCGAGAAGCCGCCGGTCGAGACCGCCTGCCATCAGGCCGGGCTTGCCTTCTGTCAGGCTCTCCGACATGGCCGCGACCGCGCCTGTCATTCCGCCGCTTGCGCGGTGCTGCGCCCGGCCATGATCTTGCCCGCGACCCAAGCGTGGAACATATGGGTCGGGCTGTCCATCACCGGCGAAAAACGCCCGCCGTCATAGCCCTGCACATGGCGGCCCTTCTGCATGCCTTCGACCACGAAAATATCCTCTTCGAACACCTGCTTCCAGAGCTTGGTGTTCTGGGCGCGCAGCTCTTCGTCGGTCTCGGGCGTCGCATAATAGAGATGGATATGTTCGACCGTGGCCTCGGGGCCCTTGGGCTCGAGCACGATGGCAAAGGCATGGTCGCGGTGCACGCCCAGAAGGACGTTGGGATAGACCGCGATATATTCGGCCTGTTCGTTCCACTTGGCGCCGACATCGGCGAAATCGGGGAATTTCTGGCCGCGCTCATTGGTGAGCTGGCGATAGACCAGCGTGCCTTGGCCGGAATATTGATCAGGCTCTTCGATATTGTAGTGATCCTCGAGCCGCGAATAGCTGTTGAGACCGGGGTGCACCCAAGGCAGGTGATAGCTCTCGCAATAGTTCTCGACCGCGAGCTTCCAGTTGGTCTTGATCTCGAGGGTAAATCGGCTGTCGGCACCGCCGTGATAGAGCGGCAGGTCGAACTCTTTCCAGCGCTCGATGACATGGGCCATGGCGTCCTCGAACGCGGGCGCATCGCCCGAGACGTTGATCCAGACCACATCGCGCCAGATATGGCTGCGCACCTCGTTGAGGCCGAGCGTGTCGCGGTCGATCGCCTGATGGGTGTTGTGGCCCGGGCCGCCCACATGCGGCGTCGAGACCAGCTTGCCCTTGGTCGAGTAGCACCAGGAGTGATAGGGGCAGCGGATCGCGCCTTCGATCTTGCGCGGCTCTTCGACGAGGATCATGCCCCGGTGGCGGCAGATGTTCTGAAAGACGCGGACCTGACCGTCGCGGTCGCGCAGCAGCAAAAGCGGCATGCCCATGAATTCCATCGGCACCGCATCGCCCGGTTCCGGCACATCGGCGGCGACGGCGAGACCCGACCAAGTGGCAAAGAGCACGGACTGCTTTTCTTCTTCATAGACAGCCGGATCGATGTAATGGGCATTGGGCAGCCCGTTGGCGCGGGCGACATCGGTGCGGACATTGGACAGGTCGGTCACAGGGCTCATGGCGAACTCCGAAAGGGGTGTGGCTTTCGGATATCTGACCGGAAATGCGGGGCGAAAAACCGTCAATGCGCGACCGAGTTTGCCTTTGGGCGACCAGTTTGCAGAGGTTGATTTGCCTAAAGGGCAGGGGGCCGCCTAGCGGAAATCCTGATCGAGTCGCAGCAGGCGCGCGTGGAATTGCGGCACCTCGTCGAGCGGCACTAGCCCTGAGCTGCGCGCCGCCTCCATCACCGCGCGACGGTCGCGCCCGAGATGTTCGTAAACCATCCTTGTGGCGCGGCGGCCGGTGACCTTTTCGCGCACGGTGCGGGTGACATAGCCCTCCCAGAGGTTGCTCTGGAACGAGGTTTCCTGGGTCAGGAAGTTGAACGAACAGGCCAGCGAGTCGCGATGGGTGACAATCGCCATGATGCCCTCTTCCTGGCGCATCACCAGGCCGCGAAATTCGCGGTCGCGGGGTTTGAGCGACAGGCCCTGACTGCGCAGCGCGGCGCGGGATTCGTAGCCGCGCAGGAAGGTATAGCCATCGGCGCGGCTGATATAGACGAGGCCGCGCACGAACTGCGTGTCGTCGATAAAGCTTGGCCGCACAAAGCGATAGAACCCGTCGGGAAAGATCTCCATCGGCACCTGCACCGGCCCCGCGCCGAAAAACCCGGCCACCACCGGGTGATTGAGCAGGTCGATGCCGCCGGGCTGGATTGCCTCCACCGGTTCGAGCAGCACCCGCGCGTCGACCTCGAAGAACTGACAGATCCGGTGCAGCACATCGGGACGCGGAAAGCTCTCGCCCGAGAGGTAGCGGTTGAACTGGGTGCGGTTGATCCCAAGTTCGCGGCAGAGCCCGGCGACCGAGCTGTAGCTTTCCGAGAGCTTGCGCAGGTTCTCGCCAAAGATCGCCCGAAGCTCGGCCGGATCGACCGCATCCGAGGCTGCTGCTGTTTGGGATTTTGCTGTCACGAATCGCACCAAGCGCTGGTCATTTTACTCTCTAGTCAGGGCTGTAACCCTTTGGCATATTAAGTCTTAAGGTTGTAAGTGATGCTATATCGCGTCACCCATGACGTCAAGCCGCGTCAGACTGATCCCGCTTTGACACAAACGAACGAGCGAGGAAACCGCTTTCATTATGTATCCGAAAGACAAGACGCGTCATTCTAGTGAAGACGATGTTGGATATGGAGGCGACTGCGATGCTTGGTGTTGTTCTTTGGAGTGACGTGAAAGACAACCGTGCCGTTGTGTGGTGCGACGATCATGGTGATCTGGCCTTCTACAAACCGGGCAAAACAACCGCCGACCGCGCGGTGTTCCAACCCGGCGATCTCATTCAATTCGAGCTGCGCGAAGCGTCACAGATGCGAATTGTCGCGCGTCCTCAAATGCTTGCACGGGACAGCCATCCCAATCTCGCGGATGAACTCAAGCAGGTGGGCGAGGCGATGGGCGTGGTCACTCATTCGCGCGACGCGAAACGCGCAAGCCCGCCGCAGGGGCGCACCCGGCGCGACGCGGATGTCATCCGCATGGACAGCTATCGCCGCGCCGAAGTGGCCTAAGCCACGGCGCGGACACGAAAAAGCCGCCCCAAAAGGCGGCCCGATCGATCCGGTTCACTCACGGATGAGGTCAAATCCACTCACGGATAGAGAGCAGACGGACCGGGCCGCCAACGGCCCGGTCTGATCGTTTTTGTGTCAGCCCCGCGGCAGGGCGGCGACCCCGGTGCGCGCGATGTCGATGAGCCCCAGCGGCCGCATCAGATCGGCAAAGGCGTCGATCTTGTCCGACGGGCCGGTGATCTCGAAGACGAAACTGCCAAGCGTGCTGTCGACCACATTGGCGCGGAAAATATCCGCCAGCCGCAGCGCTTCGACGCGTTTCTCGCCTTCGCCCTCGACCTTCATCAGCGCCAGTTCGCGCTCCACCACCGGGCCCTCGACGGTCAGGTCATGCACCGCATGCACCGGCACGATCCGGCCAAGCTGGGCCTTGATCTGTTCGATGATCTGCGGCGTGCCCTTGGTCACGATGGTGATGCGGCTGGTGTGGCCGGTGTGATCGACCTCGGCCACGGTCAGGCTGTCGATGTTATAGCCCCGGCCCGAAAACAGCCCGATCACCCGCGCCAGAACCCCCGGTTCGTTGTCGACGAGCACCGCCAGCGTATGGCTTTCCACCACGTCCGAGAACGTCGGCCGCAGGTTATAGGCGGAATGCTTGTTGGAGCCTTTTTTGATCTTCAGTGCGGACATTGCACAAATCCTTCCTTCGAATTCCAGCCGATCACACCAGCACCGCGCCGCCGGACTTGATGGCATCCTTGGTGGAGGCCTCGCCCAGCAGCATCTTGTTATGGGGCTCGCCCGACGGGATCATCGGGAAACAGTTCTCGTGCTTCTCGACCAGGCAGTCAAAGATGACCGGCCCGTCGTAGGTGATCATCTCCATGATCGCGTCATCGAGATCGGCGGGATCGCTACAGCGGATGCCCTTGGCGCCAAAGGCTTCGGCGAGCTTGACGAAATCGGGCAGCGCCTCGGACCAGCTGTGCGAATAGCGCTCGCCATGCAAGAGTTCCTGCCACTGGCGCACCATGCCGAGACGTTCATTGTTGAGGATGAACTGTTTCACCGGCAGGCGGAATTGCACCGCGGTGCCCATCTCCTGCATGTTCATGAGCCACGAGGCCTCGCCCGCGACATTGATCACCAAGGCCTCGGGATGCGCCATCTGCACCCCGATGGAGGCGGGGAAGCCATAGCCCATGGTGCCGAGCCCGCCCGAGGTCATCCAGCGGTTGGGATCGTTGAAGTTGAGATACTGCGCCGCCCACATCTGATGCTGGCCCACCTCGGTGGTGACATAGCGGTCGTGGTCGCGGGTCAGCGCCTCGAGCCGCGCCAGCGCGTGCTGCGGTTTGATCACCTTGCCGGTCTGTTTGAAGGCGAGGCAATCGACCTTGCGCCATTCGTCGATCTTGGCGCGCCATTTGGCGATGGCCGCGGCATTGGTCTTGCGGCCGCGCGCCTTCCAGACCTTGAGAATATCTTCGAGAACATGCGCCACATCGCCGACAATCGGGATATCGGCCTTGATCACCTTGTTGATCGAGCTGGGATCGATGTCGATATGGGCCTTGGTGGAATGCGGGCTAAAGGCATCGACGCGGCCGGTGATCCGGTCGTCGAACCGGGCGCCGACATTGATCATCAGATCGCAATCATGCATCGCCATATTGGCCTCGTAGAGACCGTGCATCCCGAGCATGCCGAGCCAATGCTCGCCATTGGCCGGATAGGCGCCAAGCCCCATCAGCGTCGAGGTGATCGGCACGCCGGTGGCCTCAACCAGTTCCCGCAAGAGCTGGCTCGCCGCCGGGCCCGAATTGATCACGCCGCCGCCGGTGTAGAACACCGGGCGTTCGGCGGTCTCGAGCGCCTCCACCAGTTCGGTGATCTCTTCCATATCGCCTTTGACCTGCGGCTGATAATGCGAGACCCGCGCCTTGGCCGGGGGGGTATAGTCGCCATTGGCGAATTGCACATCCTTCGGGATGTCGACGAGCACCGGACCGGGACGGCCGGTGGTCGCCACATGGAACGCCTCATGCAGCGTGCCCGACAGACGGTTGGTGTCGCTCACCAGCCAATTGTGCTTGGTGCAAGGCCGGGTGATGCCCACCGTGTCGGCCTCCTGGAAGGCGTCATTGCCGATCATGAAGGTCGGCACCTGGCCGGTCAGCACCACGAGCGGGATCGAGTCGAGCAGCGCATCGGTGAGGCCGGTCACCGCATTGGTGGCGCCGGGGCCAGATGTCACCAGCACCACGCCCGGCTTGCCGGTCGAGCGGGCATAGCCTTCGGCGGCATGCACCGCGCCCTGTTCATGGCGCACCAGAACGTGACGAATGTCATTTTGCTGAAAGATCTCGTCATAAATCGGTAGCACGGCGCCCCCGGGATACCCGAATACGACGTCCACACCCTGATCCTTGAGGGCCTGAACCACCATTTTCGCTCCGGTCATCTGACGTGTCATATGCTTGCTCCGTTCATGACGTCATTGTCGTGCTGCATAAAAAAGCCCCCGTCGTTTCGGGGGCGCATGGGGAACCGTTATGGTTGTCCGTTACCGGCCCATGCGCCAAGATCCTACGATGACAATTAGCTGTGCCAATTGGGGCATCCTTATGCTGCGTGTGCGCGGGACATTATGAGCCGTGTCCGGGGGCGTCAAGCGCGTTTTGCGCATTTATTTCGTGAAACGGGGGTAAATCTTTGCATTTGTTGCGGGGATCGCCACGGGTGTCCCGGACGCTCTGGCCGCTTTGCCGCATTCCCGTTACAGGAATCGGTCTAGATGCGCGGGCAAAGCCTTATCCCTTCTTTTCATGGAGACCTGCCATGCGCCAGCCCGTAAGCCCCGATCTGTCCGCCGACGACTGGGATGAAATCATCAACCCGCGTCCCGAGGAAACCGAGTTCGACCGTGTGGTCGAGGCCCATCTGTCGCGGCGCGGCTTTATGAGCGGTCTCGTGGCGCTCGGCTCCGGGGCTGCGGCCATGGGGCTCGGGCTTGGCGGGGCAGGGCGCGCCGAGGCGGGCAGCGACCGCTTTCCCTTCACACCGATCGCCGCCCAGACCGATGGCACCGTGCATGTGCCCGAGGGCTATAGCTGGGAGGTGCTGGCCCGCTGGGGGGATCCGCTTTTCTCCGACGCGCCGGCCTTTGACAATGCGACCGGCGGTGCTGCCGCGGGCAGCGACCGGATCTTTGGTGAGAACACCGATGGGATGGAGCTCTTCAGCATCGGCAATCATCAGGTGATCGCGGTCAATCATGAATATGCCAACCGCGATGTGAACCTGCCGCAGCGCGAAGGCGGCGTGCCGGAACATGCCGATGACGTGACCAAGCTGCAGAACCTGCAAGGCGTCGCCGTCTTTGAGGTGGCCAAGGGCGACGCGGGCTGGGAGGTGGTGATCGACAGCCCTTTCAACCGCCGCATCACCCATCTGACCCCGATCCGCATCAGCGGCCCGGCGGCAGGCCATGAGATGCTGCGCACCGAGGCCGATCCCGAGGGCAAGCTGGCGCTCGGCACCTTCAACAACTGTGGCGCGGGCCGCACGCCCTGGGGCACGTTCCTGACCTGCGAAGAGAATTTCAACGGCTATTTCGGTGCCTCCGATGAGGCCCATGAGATGCCCGAGGATTTCAAACGCTACGGGATCAGCCATGATGGCTGGGGCTATGACTATCACAAACATGACGCGCGCTTTGACGTGGTCGCCACCCCGAACGAGCCGCGCCGCGCGGGCTATGTGGTGGAAATCGACCCCGCCGATCCCAATTCGGTGCCGGTGAAACGCACCGGGCTGGGCCGGTTCAAACATGAAAACGCCGCCGTGGTTCTGGCCGCCGATGGCCGGGTCGTGGTCTATATGGGCGATGATGAGCGCGGCGAGTTCCTCTATAAATTCGTCTCCGATGGTGTCTATGCGCCGGGGGCCGACACCGAGGCGCTGCTGGATGAGGGCACGCTCTATGCCGCCCGGTTCCTTGACGACGGGCGCGGCGAATGGCTGCCGCTCACCGAAGAGACCACCGGCATGACGAAAGCCGAGATCGCGATCCTGACCCGGATGGCGGGCTCCAACGCCGGGGCCACCACCATGGACCGTCCCGAATGGGTCGCGGTGAACCCGAACGCGGTCGAGGCCTATTGCGCCCTCACCAACAACAAGAACCGCGGCATCAAGCCCAATGCCGGCGGTGACGAGACCCCGGTCGGCGGCCCCAACCCGCGCGCCGAGAACAACTATGGCCAGATCGTCCGCTGGCGTCCCGATGCCGATGATCACGCGGCGCTGGGCTTTGACTGGGATCTCTATGTGATGGCGGGCAACCCGGATGTGCATGAAGACGCGCGCAAAGGCTCCGAGAATGTCCACACCGGCAATCTCTTCAATGCGCCGGACGGGATGATGTTCGACAGCACCGGCCTCTTGTGGATCCAGACCGATGGCAAGGACAACAACGAGGGCGATTTCGCCGGCATGGGCAACAACCAGATGCTGGTCGGCGATCCCGTCACCGGCCGGATCGAACGGTTCCTCACCGGGCCCTACGGGGCCGAGGTCACCGGGCTGGCCTGGTCGGCGGATCGGCGCACGATGTTCGTGGGCATTCAGCACCCCGACGCGCCCTTCCCCGATGGCGAAGGGCGTCTGCCGCGCTCGGCGGTGATTGCCGTCTGGCGCGACGATGGCGCAATGGTGGGCTAAGCCCAGACCCCAAACGCCTCGCCCCAACGGGCGGGGCGTCCCCGTGTCAGAGGCTCACGCCAGTGCCCTGCAACACGCCATGCTCGAGCGCATAGCGCGTCAGCCCGGCGGTCGAGCTGATGCCGAGCTTGCGCTTGATGTTCTTGCGATGGGTTTCCACCGTGCGCACCGAAATATCGAGCGCCAGCGCCACATCCTTGTTCGACCTACCTTGCGCCAGTTGCAACAGGATCGTCTGCTCGCGGTTGGTGAGCTGTTCGCGCACCCCGGCACCGCCCTGCGGTTCGAGCGAGCCCTGCGCCCCGGTGCACAGATAGCGTTCGCCGCGCATCACCGCATCGATGGCGAGCTTGATCTCATCCGTCGGCACATCCTTGAGAACATAGCCCATCGCCCCATGGCTCAGCGCCGACGAGATATATTCCGGGCTGTCATGCATGCTCAGGATCAAGATCCGCGTCGCAGGCCGCCGTTCGAGAATGATCTCGGTGGTCGAGAGCCCGCCAATCCCCGGCATGTTGAGATCGAGCAGGATCACATCGGGCGCGAGCTGTGACACCTGATCGATGATCTGCTGCCCGTCCGACAATGTGGCGACCACTTCGATATCGTCATAGGTCTCGAGGATCGCTTCGACCCCTTCGGCCACCATCGGGTGATCGTCGACGATTACGATGCGGGTGGGCGCGGGCGTTTCTGTCATCTAGGCGTTGACCTTGGTTTCGTGGCTGTCATCTTCGGGCGGTAGCATATGCGACAATGGCACGGTGGCTTCAATCACCGTTCCCGCCGAGGATGAGAGAATGCGCAACGTCCCGTCAAGCTGATCAATCCGTTCCTGCATGTTCCGCAGACCGAGCCCGGGGGGCAGCCCGGTGCGGGCGCGCGCCGCTTCGATCCCGAGCCCGTCATCGCTGATCCGCATCGTACCACCGCGCCGGTGACCGCGCAAATCTATGGTCACCCGGCTCGCCGAGGCGTGACGCTCAATATTGGTGAGCGCCTCCTGCGCGATCCGGTAGAGCGCGATCTTGGCCTCGGGGTCGAGCCGGTTGCGAAACACCACCGTGGCAAATTCCGCCGTGATGCCGCTGCGCTTGCTGAAATCTTCCGTCAGCGCCTTGAGCGCGGGCCCAAGACCGAGATCGTCGAGCGTGCCGGGCCGCAGATCGCGGCTGATCCGGCGCACCTCCTGGATGGCCCCCGCGAGATGGGTGATCCCCTTGTCGAGATGATCCGCCGCCCGGTCGTCCCCCGCCACCAGCCGCCGCCGCGCCATGTCGAGCGCATAGCGCACCCCGACGAGAAGCTGGCTGATCCCGTCATGCAGCTCGCGCGCGACGCGGCCGCGCTCCTCTTCCTGCGCGTCAAACACCCGTTGGGTGAGCCGCTTGAGCTTGGCATTGGCGAGCCTGCGCTCGCGGATGGTGATGAAAAGGCCGGAGGTAAAGACCACCAAGAGCGCCACAAGGGCAAAACCGCCGATAAAGAGGAAACTGCGCCGCACCCGTTCTTCGACATCGGCCCGCGCCGCCGCCACCGTGGCCAGCACATCGTCGATAAAGACGCCGGTGCCCACCGCCCAGCGCCAATCCTGCAAGCCGATCACATAGGTGACGATCTGCGCCGGTTTGCCGGTCGACGGCTTGACCCATTCATAGCTGTGATAGCCGCTGCCCTGTTTCGCCAGCCGGATGAGCTCGTCGGTGACCGGCACGCCCTCGGGATCGGCGAGCCCTGACCAATTGCGCCCGATAAGATCGGTGTGCCGCGGCGCCACAAGATTATTACCGTCATAATCAAAGACAAAGAAATAGCCGTCCTGCCCATAGAGCATCGAGGACAGGATCTGCGTCACCGCCAGCTTGGCAGCCTCATCATCGGGGGCGGCGCGGCCATAGATATTGATGAAAGAGGTCCGCGCCATGGCGAGATAGTTCTTGAGCTCTTCGCGCTTGGCATGGATGAGCTGGCTTTCCAGCGCGGCAATCTCGCGATCGGCCAGATGGCGCGACTGCAGCGTGGCAAAGACGGCAATCACCACCGCCGCCGCGATAAAGGGCAGGGTGGCGGTCAGAAACAGTTTCTGCCCGTAATTTTGCCAAAGCCGATCAGTTAAACGTCGCATCGCCGAATCGTTACGCGCAATTTGGAACGATTCCCAGAATTTCCGGTGCGAAACTGGGTCATATGCCTAAAGTTAAGGCAGGTTTTGGGTGTATAGTTTCTGTTTATACGCAGTAGTCGGTATTTCCTAAACCGCCGACATTGGCTAGCGTTGAAAGTCTTGTAACGGTCCGCGCGGGTGTGGAGGCACGCGCGCAGAAAACTTATCTGGGAGGGTATATCTTAATGGATCGTCGTTCTTTTCTGACAAAATCCGCGCTGGGCGGGACCGCAGCCGCGGCCTCGACGCTGGCCGCACCGGCCTATGCACAGGGCAACCGCACGCTGACCATGGTCACCACCTGGGGCCGGGGTCTGGCAGGCGTGTTCGACGCCGCGCAAAAGGCCGCTGACAACATCAACGCCATGGCCGATGGCCAGCTCACCGTCGACGTCAAGGGCGCGGGCGAGCTTGTCGGCGCGTTCGAGGTCTTCGACGCCGTGACCGCCGGTCAGGCCGACATGTACCACGGCGCCGACTATTATTTCGTGGGCCAGCACCCGGCCTATGCGTTCTTTACCTCGGTGCCCTTTGGCATGACCGCGCAGGAACTCGTCAACTGGTACTACCATGGCGGCGGACAAGAGTTCCACGACGAGCTGGGTCAGATCTTTGGTCTGAAATCCTTCCTCGCGGGCAACACCGGCGCGCAGGCTGGCGGCTGGTTCTCCAAGGAAATCAAAGGCCCCGAAGATTTCAACGGCCTCAAGTTCCGGATGCCCGGCCTCGGTGGCAAGGCGCTCGGCAAGCTCGGCGCAAGCGTCCAGAACCTGCCCGGTGCCGAAGTGTATCAGGCGCTGGCCTCCGGCGCGATTGACGGCACCGAATGGATCGGCCCCTGGGCGGATGAAAAGGCCGGTTTCCAGGAGATCACCAAGATCTACTACACCGCCGGGTTCCACGAGCCGGGCGCCGGTCTCTCGATCGGGATGAACCGCGAAGTCTTTGAAAGCCTCACCCCGGCGCAGCAGAAGATCGTCGAGATCGCCTGTGCCGAGGCGCATCAATGGAACCTCGCACAATTCCTGTCGAACAACTCGGCCGCACTTGGCCGTCTGCAATCGGCCGGCGTGAAAACCATGGAATTCCCCGACAGCGTCTGGGACGCCTTCGGTGGTGCCGCCGACGCGGTGCATCAGGAGAACATGGGCGACGACATCTACAAACGCGTCTACGACAGCTACATGGCGTCGATGCGGTCGTCCTCGGCCTGGATCGCCAAATCGGACGGTGCCTATTCCAAGCAACGCGACCGCGTGCTCGGCTAAGCCCCACTCTCACCTGTCGGCGGGGCCCGGATTATGCACCGGGCTCCGCCATTGTGCTGTAAGATAAGGTCCATGTTGGACCAAAAAAGGGACATGGGGGAGCGATGCTGGACGCGATCATCTGGTTTTTCCAGAATATCGGCTTGGCCTTCTACAATCTTGCCTATGCAGTGACCCACCCGGGGCTGTGGCTGGATTGGTCAAACAACGAGGCCATCATGCGGGTCGTCTATTATGGCGGCTCGATAGAGTTTTTCTTCGTGGTGTTTACCGCCTTTCTGGTGGTCTCCGCGATCGGGTTCTGGCGCAACAGTTTCATGTGGGGCTGTGTGCGGGTGCTCGAAGGCTTTGCCAACACGGTGGGACGGTTCGCCGCCTGGGCGGGCCTGTTGATGGTGCTGCAACAGATCGTCATCGTCTTCCTGCAACGGGTCTTTGTGCGGCCGGACATCGCCTTTGGCTTTGGCATCCCGCTGCAGATGGACATCAGCTGGTGGTCGGAAGAGCTCAAGCTCTACAACGCGCTCGTCGTCTGCCTCTGCGCCACCTACACCTTTGTCCAAGGCAGCCATGTCCGCGTCGATCTCGTCTATTCGGCGGTGAAATACCGCACCAAGAAGATGATCGACATGATCGGCAGCCTGATCTTCATGATGCCCGCCGCGGTGCTCATGTGGATGTATGGCTGGTATTTCATGTGGCGCCATCTCATCACACCCAAACCCTCGGCCAGCGACACGCTCGACCGGCTCTTGATGAAATCCCGCGCGGTGCGCTGGAACGTCGAGACCATCGGCTTTAGCCCCAACGGGTTCAACGGCTATTTCCTCTTCAAGGTGCTGCTGGTTCTGTTCACCGCCATGGTGTTCCTGCATGCCATCGCCTTCTTCTACCGCTCCTATCTCGAGTGGAAGGAAGGACCCGAGAGCGAAGGCAAATATCTCGACCGCGACACGTTGGGCGCGGGTGAAGAAGCCTATGAAGGCACGCATTAACGAGGGGCGGGACACATGCTTTTTGGACTAGACGGCGTCGAAATCGGCCTGATCATTGTATTTCTGTGCCTTTTCGGTGCGATCCTCTCTGGCTTTCCGGTGGCCTTCTCCATCGGTGGCGCAGGGGTCATCTCTTTCGCGATCATCGCGGCGCTCGACAGCTCGGGCCTGCTGATCCATCAGGCCATCGACACATCGAGCGAGGCCTACCGACAAATCATCGCCTCGGGCGTCAAGCCCGAGACCATATCGGTTTTCCGATACCCGGATTTGCCACGCTATGCCCAACCCGTCTTTGATCGCGGCTGGGAAGTGGCGCTCGACCGGAACGTCTCCTTCATCGTCAACCGGATGAACGAACGGGTGCTCGCGGGCGCCTCGATCGAAACGCTCCTGGCAGTTCTGATGTTCGTGCTGATGGGCATCACGCTCGAACGCTCGAAGATCGCCAATGATCTGCTGACCACCATGGCGCGCGTCTTTGGCCCGCTGCCCGGCGGTCTGGCGGTGTCGGTGGTCGTCGTCGGCGCTTTCCTTGCCGCCTCGACCGGGATCGTCGGTGCCACCGTGGTGACCATGGGCCTCCTGAGCCTGCCCACCATGCTGCGCAACAACTATTCCCCCGAGATTGCCACCGGGGTCATCGCGGCCTCGGGCACGCTGGGGCAGATCATTCCGCCCTCGATCGTGATCGTTCTGCTCGGCACGCTGGCGGGCGATCTCTATTCCGTGGCGCAAGAGGCGCGGGCACAGGAGGTCGGCTGTTCCGACGCGCTCACCTATCTGGGCGAACCGGCAGTCGTTTCCGTCGGCACGCTTTTTCAGGCGGCGCTCTTGCCGGGCATCCTGCTGGCGCTGCTCTACGGGCTCTATGCCTTTGGTTATGCGCTTTTGAACCCGTCCAAGGCCCCGGCGGTCCGGTTCACCGGTGAACCCGGTTCTGAGACCACAACCCGTGGCGAGAAATTCACCTGGTTCGTTGGCGCGCCCGTCGCGCTCATCGTCGGGCTGATGCTCGCCAGCCAGGTCAATATCGTCGGCAGCCAGAGCCTCACCGTCGACACCTTTACCTCGCGTGGCGAAGGCGCATCCCTGCGCACCAATGTAAGCGCCGAGTGCAAGACGGCGATGATCGATCTCCACGGCCAATCGGCCTGGGATGCGGCCCTCGCCGAACAGGCCGAGATCGACGCGGCAGGCGGCGTGCAGGAAAGCACCCGGTTGAGCCCCGAACAGATCGCCGAGGCTCGGCTCGCCAAGATCGACGATGCCGCGCCCATCGGCACCGGCGTCGCCACGATCCTGCTGATCCTGTCGCTGGTTCTGGTCATGGGCCGGGGCATCGCGCCCAGCGCCTCGGCGCGGCCTCTGATCATCGGTGGCATCGGGGTGATACTGGCGCTTCTCGCCGATATCCTGCTCATCGGTCCGGCCATGTCCTCGGGGGCCAGCATCCTGATCCTGCTCATCCCCTATGGTCTCGTGCTCTATGGCGCGGGTCATGCGGCGGGGCGGCTGGCGCAGAACGATCTCATCCGGGTGGTCTTTCCGCCGCTGGTGCTGATCGTCGCGGTGCTCGGCTCGATCCTGGGCGGCATCACCAACCCGACGCCCGCCGCGGCGCTCGGCGCGGGCGGGGCCATCATGCTGGCGGCCTATCGCAAGCTCAAGGACGAGGAACGCTCGGGCAAGATCATCATCTGGGCGACACTGGCCATCGTGCTGGCGATCCTGATCGGCATCAATTTCGACCTGCGCATCAACATCTCTGATGTGACCTTCGAGACATGGGTCGCCTTCTTCTTTGCCAAGGCGGCCTATCTCTTTGCGCTCTTCGGTCTGCTGTTCAGCTGCTGGGTGCTCTTTGCCGGCGGGGTGCTGACCCCGGTGGTGCGCGAGACGGCCAAGGTGACCTCGATGGTCTTTACCATCCTGATCGGGTCGCAGCTTCTCAACCTCGTGGTGATCTCCTTCGGGGGCGAGCATTACATTCAGCAATTCCTGCGCAGTTTCGACAGCGAGTTCCAGGTCTTCCTGATCGTGATGCTGGTGCTCTTCGTGCTCGGCTTCGTGCTCGACTTCCTCGAGATCATCTACATCGTGATCCCGATTGTCGGGCCGGTCATCTATGGCGGCACCTTCGATCCGAAATGGGTGACGATCATGATCGCGGTCAACCTGCAGACCTCCTTCCTCACGCCGCCATTTGGCTTTGCGCTGTTCTACCTGCGCGGCGTGGCCCCGAAAGAGGTCACCACCGGCCATATCTACCGGGGCGTGGCACCGTTCGTGCTGATCCAGGTGGTGGGGCTGGCGATCCTGTGGTTCTTCCCGGCGATCGTGACCATCGTGCCGGCACTGATCCCGAACTGATCGGGGGTGCAGTCAGAGCTGCAACCAGAGATAAGGGCAGGGGCCGGTCGCAGGACCGGCCCTTTTTTCCGTTAGGTGTAACCGCAGTGACTTCTCTAACTATCTAAGGAGCGTAAGAAATGAAGATGCATCAGGAGGGCGTCCATTGCCAATCGACACCGAGATTTACACTCACCCTGATTGGGCTAAAGATCATCTCACTTGTTATTTGAAGACAAGCTACAATAACCAGGTTGCGACATTCGCAAACTTTAGAGATCAAGCACGCGATGTTGTTGAGATTGATAGGATTTTCTTCAAGCTTCTAAGCGATGTAGTCGATCCGAAACCGCTATACCCATATGATTTCCTGACCCGCGGTCACTCCGCATTCATGGCAGCCTCCGGTGCGACAATGGCTGGGCAAATTTTCGAGGCACAGTGTCAATTGCGCCTTTGCCTAGAGAATGCAGCGTATGCTTTTCATATTTTAGATAATCGTGATCTATGGGAAAAATGGATGGCACGGCATGACAGCAAGAGGTGCCTCGAAAACGTTCGTAAAGAGTTTTCCTTTGGGAACGTGTCGCGGAGTATCAAAGAGGTTCGGCCTGAAATTGCGGGCGCTTTTGTTGAGTTGTATGACCGCTGCATAGATTTTGGCGCACATCCCAATGAGCGTGGATTCACATCGAACAGAAAAATAGTGGATCAAGAAGATGGCAGTAAAAGGTT
Source organism: Roseovarius nubinhibens ISM (assembly GCF_000152625.1). Classification (GTDB taxonomy): domain Bacteria; phylum Pseudomonadota; class Alphaproteobacteria; order Rhodobacterales; family Rhodobacteraceae; genus Roseovarius; species Roseovarius nubinhibens. Next base: position 3,162,624 of record NZ_CH724156.1, read on the forward strand.
CCTGAATACATACCTGAACTGTGCGGAAGATATGATGCAATTTGGTCTTAGGACGCTTTGTCAGGTTGGTCTTATAAGTTTTGCAATCGCGAGAGAAATCTACCCGGAATGGGTGGCGCGCAAGGGCTTGAATAGCAGCTTTGAAGAAATGGCTAAGCGATACTGAGTTTCAGGTCTTGCCGACTATCAAGACCGAGGTTTTGGCCAGTGCGATTTGGGCGTTGAATAGAGAAGTAGAGGCAGACATCCGATGTCCATTTCCCGCGACACGGCCCCGCATTACATCTGGGGCGCGGCCTGCGATGGCTGGCATCTGGTCGAGGGGGCGGATCTCTCGGTGATCGAGGAACGGATGCCACCCGGTACGTCCGAGACCCGCCACAGCCATGCGCAGGCAAGGCAATTCTTCTATGTGCTGGGCGGCGCGCTCACCCTCGAACGGGACGGCACGCGCCATGTGCTGAGCAAAGGGCAGGGGATCGAGATCGCCCCCGGCACGCCGCATCAGGCGCTGAACGAAGGAGATGCGGACGCGGTCTTTCTGGTGATCTCCAGCCCCCGCGCGCAAACCGACCGCCAGCCCGCCTAGAGCGGCAGCTCGGTCGTGTCCTTGATCTCTTCCATCACGAAACTGGCCGAAACATCGCCCATCGGCACCCGCGCGATGAGCCGCTGATAGAGCCGGTCGTAATCCTTCATATCCGCCACCCGCGCCCGGATGAGATAATCGAGATCGCCGGTCATCCGGTAGACGCTCTGGATTTCCGGCATCGCCTTGGTGGCCCGCGCAAAGGCGGTGAGCCATTCCGCGTCATGCCGCTCGGCCCGGATCTGCATGAAGACGGTGAGCCCAAGGCCCAACCGGTCGGGATCAAGCAGCGCCACCCGGCCGAGAATCACCCCCGCCTCGTCGAGTGCCCGGATGCGCCGCCAGCAGGCATTGCGCGACAGCCCCACCTTGTCGCCCAGCGCATCGAGCCCGATCGCCGCGTCACGTTGCAAAATGGCGAGGATACGCCGGTCTGTGTCATCAATTTTCACCATGACCGACTATATTCGTTGAAAATATCCCATGAGTCACGCATTTTTCGCAATCATTGGGAAAATCTCACAGCCTTCGCGCGGTATCTTGGACAAAATCGCACCACAGGAGGCAGACCCATGATCACCCGCATTTTCCTCGCCCATCCGCGCAGCGTCGATGAGACCTATCTGCAACATGCGCGCTTTGCCGGGCTCTTTGCGCTGACGCTCTTTGCGGCGGCTTTTGCCGCGCTGATCCACGCGATCATCCCCGCCGCCTTTGAAAAGACCGCGAGCCGCATCATCACCCGGCTCTACGAGCGCATTCACAACCGCGGCTGAGGGGGCAAAACCGCCACTGTCGCTTTACCGCCGTAATACCGACGTGTCACCGACATGCCATTTCCGGGGCTTGCGCGGCGGCCCGCGCCCTGCTTAGGCTAAAGTCCGACAAGGAGGAGCGCCCCATGAAGCTACTGGTACTGCTGCACGAAGACACCGACCGCCCCGGCGTGTTTCATGAGTTTCTGGACGAGGACGGGCACAGCTATGACCCGGTCCATATGCACCGGAACACGCCCCTCCCGAGCCTTGATGGCTATGACGCGCTCTGGGTCATGGGCGGGCCGCAGAACACCTGGGAAACCGAGCAATATCCGTGGCTTGTGGCGGAAAAGGCGCTGATCCGCGAGGCCGTCGAACAGCGCGGATTGCCGTTTCTCGGCATCTGTCTCGGGCATCAATTGCTGGCCGAGGCGCTGGGCGGCGAGGTCGGCCCCGCCACCACGCCCGAGATCGGCGTTTTCGACGTGCAGCTCACCGAAGCCGGCGCCACGGGCGTGTTCTTCGACGGGGTCACCGAACGCTTTCCGGTGCTCCATTGGCACAGCGCCGAGGTCCACAAACTCCCCCAAGGCGCCCAAGTCCTCGCCACCGCCCCCGCCTGCGCCGTCCAGGCAATGCGTTGGGGAACAAGGGCTTTTTCAACGCAGTTCCACCTCGAGGCCGACGAGGACACGATCACCCGCTGGATGGGACAGCCCGATGGCGTGGCGGCTCTGGTCGACACGCTCGGCAGCGACGGCCCGGCCCGTTATGAGGCCGCGGCGCGCGACCGGATGAGTGCGCTCAATGAGACGGCAGAACGGCTTTATATCAACTGGTTGCAATGTGCGGCGCAGGCCGTGCCGGCCTGATCACGCATCCGCCGCCCGCATCAAAGACACCCGCGCGGTTTCGAGATGGATTTTCATCGCATTCGCAGCCTCTTCCGGTTCCCGGCTGCGGATCGCGGTGAGGATGCGGCGATGTTGCTCGTTATATTTACGAATAATTGACGGCTCTAGCGTCACATGGCGCATGCGGGTCCAATCATCCATCGAGCGCACCGCGTTGATCTGACCGATCACCCAGATCAGCAGGTTGTTGCGCGAAGATTTGGCCAGCGCGTGATGAAAGGCGGTGTCGGCCTCGGAAAAGGCGACGGGATCATGCTCGGCGCGTTCCATCCGCTCGCATTGCCGGGCCATTTCCTCGAAATCGGTCTGCCGGCCCTGCAGGACGCTCAACCGGCACAGATGCGGCTCGAGCGCGAAACGTGCATCAATGAGTTCCAGCGGGTTGGCATGTTCCAGCGCCTCGATGGTTTCGGTGCCTTTTTGGTAGGTCACATAGGTGCCGCTGCCCGCCCGTGTCTGGATCAGCCCTTCGCGTTCCAGCTGGGCCAGCGCATCGCGCAGCGTGTTGCGCGCCACGCCATGGGTTTCGGCCATCTGGCGTGAGGCAGGCAATCGCTCATGCTGCCGGTAGATTCCCTTGATGATATCGCGCCGGATCAGTGATGCCACATCCGCAGAGCCCAGTTTTGCCATGAAACCTCCTTACAAACTGATCCGTAGATGAACCAATTGACGGCATTTGTCCAGAAACCGGGCTTCATTGGTTCAAAAAACTTGCTTGAAAAATCGATTCGTCCCTAACGTCAACCACAGAAGGGTCCGGGTTCTTTCTTCCGGAGCCAGTGAATTAAGAGCTTAACGGTAACAATCGGTGCTTTTGCAGGGCGTATCGCCTCATGACCACAGGTCAGGGTTGAACGGAAAGCAGGGCCAAAATCGAAAGGCGAACAAGATAAGGCCTAAACCAGGTCTGAACCAAAATAGTCCCAGCAATTCAAAAAGACGCGGCACCAAAGATCGCGGACCCGACCAGCAAGGAGAGACAGACGTGGCTGAAACAGACCTCGAAAGATTCGTCGAAGCGCCAGGGCGTGACGAAAAGATCAAAGAAGTCCGTAAGATGATCGATGCCAAGGGGATCGAATATCTTTACCTCCAATTCGTTTCCGTAACCGGCAAGATCATGGGCAAGGGTATCCCGGCAGATCACTGGGAAAGCGTTGCCAAGAAAGGGTTCCAACTGGTCTACGGGGCCACGGTGAACCTCTTTACCAACCGCGCCGGTGAATATCTGGGCTATGGGCCCGAAGCCGCTGAGCTGATCGGCATTCCCGAGCCGGAAACCTTCATGCAGCTGCCTTGGGCGCCGACCATCGGCCGGTTCTATTGCACGCTTTTCCGCAACCGAGAGGAAAAGGAAAACCCGGGTGGTTACCTGACCTCGGATTGCCGTGGCAACCTGCGCCGCATGCATGATGATTTCGAGAAGAAACACGGCCGCCGCCTGCGCATCGGCACCGAGCCCGAAATGATGTGGCTCAAATTCGATGAAAACGGCAAGCCGCGCGACGGCTATTCCAAACCCTATTGCTATCACATTGATCAATTTGAGAGCCTGCGCCCGGTATCGATGCAGGTGATCCGCTATGCCCGCCAGATGGGGCTCGACATGATCCAGGGCGACCATGAGGACGCGCCCGGCCAGCTCGAATTGAACTGGATGTTCGACGACGTGCTGCGCAACGCAGACCGGCTCACCACCTATCGCCAGATCTGCGCCCAGGTGGCGCGGGAGAACGGGATCTTTGCCTGTTTCATGACCAAACCCTTCATGGGCGTGTCGGCCTCGGGCTGTCACCACAACATGAGCCTGTGGCGCGGTGGCGAGGATGAGTTCGTCAAATGCGGCAACGATCCGGATGATCTGCCGGGCATGGCCGAAAACTACATGTATGTGCGCGGCGGTGAAAACACCTTCATGCCCGATGACGACGATCCGCAAATGCCCGGCAAGGAAGGGCTCGAGGCGATCGGCGGGGTGGTGCATCACCTGCAGGCGCTGACGGCAGTGGGCTGTTCCACGGTCAATTCCTATCGCAGGCTCTGGGACACCGGGTTCTGGGCGCCGGTATTTGCCGACTGGGGCTTTCAGAACCGCACCACGGGTCTGCGCGTCTCGGCCCCGGGGCGGTTCGAATACCGCTCGGTCGACAGCATGGTGAACCCCTATCTCATGGGCACCACCTTGCTCGCGGCGATGGATGACGGGATCGACAATCAGCTCGACCCGGGCGCACCCGAAGAGCGCAACATCTATGCCGCCATCAAGGCCGGCAAAGAGGTCAAGAAGCTGCCGATGAGCCTCGGTGAGGCGCTCGAGTTCCTGAAAAACAGCGAGGTGGTCCGGCGCGGCATGCCCGGTGAGATGTACCGCCTCTATGACGAGTACAAACAGGACGAATACGCGCGATTCATGTCCACGGTCACCGATTGGGACAAGGATACCTATATGGAGTGCCTTCCCTAAGGTGCCCCGAAAAACTGAGCGAAGGCCGGGTGTTACACCCGCCTTCACCCATCAACGCAACCTGGAACGAAGGAGGCGCATTCAAGATGTGCGGGATTGCAGGATTGATACACAAGGGCAAAAGCAGCTCGGTCGGGTCAGAGATGACCGCCATGCTGCAGGCGCTCAAACACCGGGGGCCGGACAGCACCGGCTATGCGGTCTACGGCGAACCGACAGAGGGCGACTATATCATGCGCCTCAAGGTGGCCGAGGCCGAAGACATGGACCGGGGCCGGGGCATCCATCAGGTGATCAAGGACCGGATCACCGAGGTGGAAACCATCCTCGCGGAACATGGCGCCAAGGTGAAATCGAAATCGGCGCCGCGGGAATATTCGCTGCGCTATGTGCTGACCCATTCCGGCGACACAGGTGAGATGGCGTCGCATATCGAAGAGACCGAAGGGGTCGAGATCCTCAGCATGGGCAACGGGCTCGAGCTGATCAAGGATCTGGGCGATGCGAGCGTTGTGTCCGAGGCCTATGGGCTCAATGACTTCAAGGGCACTCATGGCATCGGCCACACCCGGATGGCCACGGAATCGGATGTGGATATCAAATCCGCGCACCCGTATTGGGCCTTTCCCTATAATGACGTGAGCGTCGTCCATAACGGCCAGATCACCAACTACTGGATCATGCGCCGCGAGATGGAGCGCAAGGGCCATCGGTTCATGTCGAACTGCGACAGCGAACTCCTGGCGGTCTACACGGCGCATAACCTCGCCAATGGCGTGTCGCTGGAGGAAAGCCTGCGCAATTCGATCAACGAGATCGACGGCGTCTTCACCTATTTGGTGGCGACCAAGGATCAGCTCGGCATGGCCAAGGACACGATGGCCGCGAAACCGCTGGTTCTCTACGAGAGCGATGATCTCATCGCCATGGCATCCGAAGAGGTGGCGATCCGTGCGATCCTGCCAGAGGAAATCGACACATATGATCCCTATGATGAGGAGGTTCGGGTATGGCAGGCGTAAGCGACGCAGAGCTCAAGACCATGAGCCAGGACGAGCGCGCCAAGGCGCTCGGCATGACCACCGAACAGCTGACGGGCAAATCGCTCTATGTCGAGTTCGACCCCGACGCCGAAGAGCGCTTTACCTATCCTTGGGCGCCCGAGGTAGATTTCAACAAGCGGACCGAGATCGACACGGATGACATGACCTCGACCCAGGTCAACAGCCGCATCCGGTCGCTGATGGCCGAAGGCTATGGCACGATCGTGCTCAAGAACCCGCGCGGCAAGCACAGCCTTGGCGTCGGCATCCTGAGCAAGCTCAACCTGATCATCGAAGGCTCGACCGGTTATTTCGGCGTGGGGCTTCTCGATGGGCCGAATGTGCGCATCACCGGCCGCGTCGGCTGGTCCTGTGGCGAGAACATGATGTCCGGCACGGTTCTGGTGGAAAAGAATGCAGGCTCGACCTTTGGCGCGGCGATCCGGGGCGGTGATCTCGTCTGCCGCGGCTCGGTGGGCTCGCGGACCGGCATCGACCAGAAGGGCGGCACGATCATCGTCGGTGGCGACACTGGCGCGCTCTCGGGCTTTATGATGCAGCGCGGTCGGATGGTTGTCTGTGGCAATGCCGGCAAGAACCTGGGCGACTCGATGTATGACGGCACGATTTTCGTGGGCGGAGACATCAAATCGCTCGGCGTCGATGCGGTCGAGGCCGAGCTGACCGAGCTCGACAAGAAATGGCTCACCCGCAAGCTCACCCAATATGGGCTGATGCCGGACAAGGGCGTGGATCATTTCACCAAGATCGTCGCGGGCAAACAGCTCTGGAACTACGACAATCTCGAACCCTCCGAGAAGAAACTCATTCTGTGATGGCTGGCGCGCGCCCGGGTGTCACCGGGCGCAGTTCTCCAGCTCTCCGCAAGACAAGGAACACCACCATGGCTGACGGTGACATGCCGAAAAAACCAGCGCTGGCCCGCGATGTGAACCGCATCGGTGACAGCTTTATTTTCCCGCCGAGGGTGATGGATGACATCCACATCAAGTCCGAGCTCGGGCGCTATCGGATGCGGGGGTTCTCGCTCTTCAAGAAGATCCCGCATTGGGATGACCTGACCTTTCTGCCCGGCACGCTGACGCGTTTCGTGATCGAAGGTTACCGCGAGAAATGCGAAACCAAGACGGTCATTGGCCCGCGGGCCAAACGCCCGCTCGAGCTCGATATCCCGGTCTATATCACCGGCATGTCCTTTGGCGCGCTGAGCTATGAGGCCAAGACCGCGCTGGCCCGTGGGGCGACCATGGCGGGCACCGCGACCTGTTCGGGCGAGGGCGGCATGATCCCCGACGAGCGGCGCTATAGCTCGAAATGGTTCTACCAATGCATCCAGTCGCGCTATGGCTTCAACCCCAACCACCTCGTGCTGGCCGATGCTTGCGAGTTCTTCATCGGGCAGGGCTGTAAGGTCGGGCTTGGCGGGCATCTCATGGGTCAGAAAGTGACCGATCAGGTGGCCGAGATGCGGTCCTTGCCCGCGGGCATCGACCAACGCTCGCCCGCGCGGCACCCGGATTGGCTCGGTCCCGATGACCTCGCGCTCAAGATCCAGGAGATCCGTGAAGCGACCGATTGGCAGATCCCCATTCAGCTCAAGCTTGGCGCGAGCCGCGTCTATGACGATGTGCGGATGGCGGTGAAATGCGATCCCGACAGCATCTATATCGACGGGATGGAAGGCGGCACCGGGGCCGGTCCGCACCTCGCCACCGAGGACACCGGCGTGCCCGGCATGGCGGCGATCCGTCAGGCCCGCAAGGCCATTGACGACCTCGGCAAGCGCGGCGAGATCAGCCTCGTCTATGCCGGCGGTATCCGCAACGGCGCGGATGTGGCCAAGGCGATTGCGCTTGGGGCGGATGCCATCGCCATCGGCCATTCGGCGATGATGGCGCTCAACTGCAACAAGGACATCCCCGAGGCCAACTTCCCCGAGGAGATCGGCGCCGAGCCGGGCTATTGCTACCATTGCCACACGGGCCGCTGCCCGGTCGGCGTGGCGACGCAAGACCCCAAGCTGCGCGAGCGGCTTGATCCGGATGCGGCGGCGGAACGTGTCTATAACTTCCTGCACACGCTGACCATCGAGGCCCAGCTCTTTGCCCGCGCTTGCGGCAAGACCTACATCCACAGCCTCGAGCCCGAAGACCTGGCGGCGCTGACGATGGAAGCCTCGGCCATGGCCGGCGTGCCGCTGGCGGGCACCAATCACACGGTGGGCGTCGAGGACTACCACCACCTGTAAGAGCTGCGCGTCGTCCGCCTGAACCCCGAGGGGCAGGGCGGACGGCCCCCAAAACGGAGGAAAGACCAAATGGCTGGAACACAGTATCGCGGCTCCGAGATCAAGGATGTCGACCAGTTCCTGAAGGACAAGGACGGGCTCGAGAGCGAGCGCGAAAAGGAAATCGGGCAGCACATCGGCTACCGCTACGATGTGAACCTCGTGCCCGATTACGAACGGATCACGCCTTTTCTGACCAAATATATGGAGACGATGGGCTGGGACGATCTCAATTGGCTCGAAGATGTCCATATGGGCTATGAAGAGGGCAGCCCGGCGGTGTTCGACCGCAACAACAATGGCTGGGTCCGAGTGCCCGACACGATCTCGCTGCCCGACAATCAGCAGGATCGGGACATGATCGCGCGCGAGCTGCTCATCAAGTTTCAGATGTCTGATAGGCATCCGCTGGTGAACCTGCGCAAAGCTTATATGAAGTTTTGAACCCCGTGCCGCGCCCGCTGCATATCGCCTGTCTTCAGACCCGGCCTCTGGCCGGGTTTCAGCCCGCCTTGGACGAGGCCATCGGGCTGGCCGAAGAGGCGGTGGCGGCGGGCGCGGAAATTCTGTTCCTGCCGGAATATTGCGGCGGGCTGCGCACCGAGGATGGGCGGCTTGCCCCGCCGGTGGCCGAGGAGGAGAGCCATCCCGTCCTGCAAGGTCTGCGCGACTGGTGCGCGGGCGCGGGCGTCTGGCTCAATATCGGCTCGATTGCCGTTCGCGGGCCAAGCCCCGAGAAATTCATCAACCGCGGCTATATGATCGCCCCCGATGGTTCCATCGTGGGGCGTTATGACAAGATCCATCTCTTCGATGTCGATCTCGGCCCCGGTCAATCCTATCGCGAAAGCGCCACGGTCGCGCCGGGCGGACAGGCTGTGATCCATGACACGCCCAAGGCGCGGATCGGTCATGCAATCTGCTATGACCTGCGCTTTCCGGCGCTGTTTCACACGCTGGCCTGCGAGGGCGCCGAAATCCTGTGCTGTCCCGCAGCCTTTACCAAGCTTACCGGCGAGGCCCATTGGCATATCCTGAACCGCGCCCGCGCGATTGAAACCACGCGTTTCATGGTCTCGGCCTGTGCGACCGGCCCGGTGCCGGGCGGCGGCGAGACCTATGGGCATTCTCTCATCATCGACCCTTGGGGGCGCGTGCTGGCCGATGGCGGCAGTGACAAGGGCATCATTTCCGCCACCATTGATCTCGACATGGTGGCCGCCACCCAATCCCGAATTCCAAGTCTTAACAACGCGAGGAGCTTTGACACCCCAACAGCTTTTTCAACGCAAGAGCGCGCCTGACCTCTCCGAGTAACGCCGAACATGGTCCGAGTATTGCGGGGGTCGGCACGAAAATCAGCGAAAAATAACAAACTGAACAGTGGAGATGTGAGAAATGACTTTGGCAAATGAAAATGTCGGGGCGGCACCAGGGGACGGAACCCTGCACCGCGCCATTCGATGGCCTCAGGCCTTTTGGCTCGCCAGCGGTGTTCCGGCTCTGGTTCTGTTTTCCATCGGCGGTATTGCCGCCACTATTGGTAACCCGTCTTGGGTGATCTGGATGCTCTCGGTGAGCTTCGGCTTTCTGCAGGCCTTTATCTATGCCGAGATCGCCGGGCTTTTCCCGTCGAAAAGCGGCGGCGCCTCGGTCTATGGCGCGGCGGCTTGGGTGCGCTATAGCAAGCTTTTGGCGCCACTATCAGTCTGGTGCAACTGGCTCGCCTGGACGCCGGTTCTGGCGATCGGCGGCGGGCTTGCAGCGGGCTATATTCTCAACGTCTTCTTCGATCCCGAAAGCGCCATTCGCAGCTGGCAGATCACGCTGGTCAATCTCGATGGTCTGAAAGAGGGGCTGAGCCTGCGGATCGACGCGACCTTCATGCTCGGCGCGATGATCCTGTTGGTGGTCTTCGGTGTTCAGCATGGCGGCGTTTTGCGCGCGGCCAAGTTCCAGACGATCATGGGGCTTGCCGTGGTGATCCCGCTTCTCATCGTGGGGATCGTGCCGCTGTTGACCGGCGATGTTCTGGCGGAAAACCTCACGCCGCTCAAACCTCTGGCCTTTGACGCGGACGGCAATGTGACCCAAGGCCAGTGGGATATCCCCGGCTGGACGCTCTTCCTTGGTGGGCTCTTTATCGCGGCCTGGTCGGCCTATGCGTTCGAGACGGCGATTTGCTATACGTCCGAGTTCAAGGACCCGGCCTATGACACGCCGCGGGCGATCCTCTTTGCCGGGCTTCTGTGCATCTTGGTCTATACGCTGGTGCCGCTCTCGTTTCAGGGGGTTCTGGGCGTCGAAGGGATGTTGCAGGACGGCATTGTCGACGGCTCGGCGGTGGCCGGTGCCATGGCGGGCATGGTCGGCGGCGGATCCTTCGTTTTCTCGCTCATGGTGATCATGCTGATCCTCGCGCTTTTGCTGGCGGTGATGACCTCGATGGCGGGGTCGTCGCGCACGCTCTATCAGGGCGGCGTCGATGGCTGGTTGCCGCGCTACCTGGCCAAGGCCAATAGCCATGGCGCGCCGACCAATGCGATGTGGACGGACCTTGGGTTCAACCTGATCCTGCTGATGATGTCGGATTACCTCTTCGTGCTGGCAGTGTCGAACTGCTGCTATCTGATCTTTAACTTCCTCAACCTCAACGCCGGTTGGATCCACCGGATCGACAGCCCCGACACACCGCGCCCGTGGCGCTGCCCGACGCCGTTGATGGCGGTGGGTATCGTGCTCAGCTTCATCAACGCGATCCTGCTTGGCGCCGGTGCGAATGTCTGGGGCGAGGGGACGCTGATGTCCGGGATTATCGCGGCGCTTCTGATTCTGCCGGTCTTTGCCTATCGGCATTACGTGCAGGACAAGGGCCAGTTCCCCGATGCAATGCTCGACGATCTACATCTGAGCTCGCGCGATCTGAGCGTGAAGAAGGCGGGCATGCTGCCCTATCTGGCGCTGGCCGGAGGCATCGCGGTGGCGATCATCGCCAACCAGATCTTCCAGCTCTGAGCGCCTTATGACCACCCGGAGGGCGCAGGTCGCGCCCTCCGACCCCAAGACAGAAAAGAGAGTATGCGCCCGTGTCGATGCTTCAGGACCAGTTCGGAATAGCCCGCGATCCCAACCCGCTGCAGATGACCTTTCTGCGCTGGCAATGTCGTGTGCGGCAAATGGCGATGCGCGATCAAGAGGGGCGGCCCGATGACGCGATCACCCCAGCGGTCTTTCTGCCCGGCGAGGATGACGCCATGGGCCATATCATCACGCTTTTGAACAAGAGCCCCGGCTATTCGGTGACGGCCGAGCTCGATTACATGGCGGCCAAGACCAATGACCCGGCCCAGCGCCGCGATCAGGCGTTGCAGTTTCTGGCGGCAGGCTATTATCAAAACGCGGTTGAATTTTCCGATATTCTGACCGCGACCTTTCCGCCGGGATCTGAAGGGGCCAAGACCTTGCATGAGGCGGGCCATGTGACCTTGGTCTTTGAGGCGTTCAATCAGCGCTTTGACCTCAAGTGCAAGGTCTGGCGGCTGGCGGCGCATATTCCGCTCCATGCGGCGACCATCGCCCATAACCGCCTGTTCAACCCGGCACTGCCACCGGGCACCGAGGTGCTCGGGTTCGAGCCGGATTGGGACGCCTCGAGCGCCGTCGCGCCGGGCCGTTAACCGAGGCTATGGGCAGGTTGCGCCGGTGGCGTGTAGCGTTTGCGCGCGGCGCTTTCCTGCAAGAGCCAATCCTCGACGATCTGACGTTCGGGAAAGGCCTGCTGTTCGGTCGGGCGTAGAAGGTGATAGCCTGACTTGGTGCGCAGGCAGGTGTCGCCCAAAGGCCGCACCAAGCTGCCCGCTTCGAGCTGCCGATCGACCAGATGCGCCCAGCCCAGCGCCACGCCCAGCCCATCCACCGCTGCCTGCACCGCGAGCGGATAGGTGTTGAGCTGTATGCGGCTGCCGGTGTCATGGGTCAGGTCGTAATTGACGTGGTTCTGCGTGAGCCAGGTGCGCCAATTCATCCATTCCGTATGCTGGTTCGCCACCTCGATGAGATCATGCCGGGGCAGGGCCGCGGCGCAGTCGAGCTCTGGGTGCGCCTCGAGATAATCGGGCGAGCAGACCGGAAACACCGTCTCGCCAAAGAGCTGGCTCGCCTGGAAACAGGGCCAATGCCCTTCGCCACGCAGAATGGCGAGATCGACCGTATCGGCCAAGCATTCGCCGTCATCATCCGACGCGATTAGCGTGATCCGAATCCGCGGATTGGCCCGGTTGAACCGCGCCAGCCGGGGCATCAGCCAGAGCGCCGCGACTGAATTGGTGGCGGACACCGTCACCGTGTTGCGCTGATGTTTCGAGAGCATGTCCTGCGAAGTGTTGCGGAGCTGGTTCATCGCCTGCTGCACCGGCACCAAGAGGCTATGCCCCTGCGGCGTGAGCGTGACAGAGCGATGCCCGCGCACGAAGAGCGGCACGTCGTAATGCTGTTCCAACAGCCGCACTTTGCGGCTGATCGAGGTCTCGGAGATGTTCAAAAGCCGTCCGGCGCGGGCAAACGACCCGTGCTGCGCCGCCGCCTCGAAGGCCAGCAGGTAATCCAATGGGGGCAGTAATTTTCCGGCTCGGCCCATGATGGTGACACCTTTTGCGACGTCATACGGCAGGGACAGAGGGTAGATCCCTTTGGCCTTCCTGCGCAACAGGTTGATTAGACCAGAAAAACCCTGCCAAGGCTATAAAATATGAAGGCTCAGCCTCGCAAATCTCTTGTTCAGGATTTGCCCCTCCTGACGTCACAATACGGCAGCCCGGCGGCGTAGCGCTGCAAGAGGCAAAACAAAATCAGATATCAGGGAGTTGTCATGAAACTGAACCGTAGTTTGCCCATCGCGTTACTCACCTCGGGGCTGGCCCTCAGCGGCCCGGCTCTGGCCGAGGACAGTTCTGATCCGATCGTGATCCCGGTGCACAACTGGTCGAGCCAGATCGTCATGTCGAATGTCACCGGCCAGATCATGGAAGAGGCCGGGCTCGCCGTGGAATATGTCACCACCGACAGTCAGGCGGTCTACGAATCCGTGCGGCTCGGCGATGTGACCCTCGAAATGGAAGTCTGGGAAGGGGCGTTTGGCGCGTCCTTCCGGGCTGCGATGGAAAAGGGCGGGATCGTCGATGTGGGCGATCATGATGCCGTCACCCGCGAGGATTGGTGGTATCCCATGTGGACCAAAGAGGCCTGCCCGGGCCTGCCCGACTGGAAGGCGCTCAACGATTGTGCCGAGAAATTCGCCACACCCGAGACCGGCGACAAGGGCCGTTACCTCGACGGTCCGGTGGACTGGCTCAAACATGGTAAGGAACGTGTCGAAGCGCTCGACATGAACTTTACCGTGATCAACGCGGGCTCTGCCGCGGCGCTCTGGGCCGAGATTGGCTCGGCCGAGGCCGACAAACGCCCGGTGGTGGTGTTCAACTGGACGCCAAACTTTGCCGAAGCCGTCTGGCCCGGTGAATTTGTCGAATTCCCGGAATGGGAAGAGGGTTGCGACACCGATCCGGCGGTGGGACCCAACCCCGACGCGCTCTATGATTGCGGCAACCCATCGGCTGGCTACCTGAAAAAGGCCGCCTGGGAGGGGATGGAGGCCAAATGGCCCACCGGCTACTGCCTGCTTGAGGCGATCAGCTTTACCAACCCGCAAATCGCCGAGATGGCCAAGCTGGTCGACACCGACGAGCTCGAACCCGAAGAGGCGGCGGCCGAATGGCTCGATGCCAATACCGACGCCTGGGAGCCCTGGGTCGCGTCCTGCAAAGCCTAAGCCTTTCACCTACAGCCAACGTCGCGCCCGCCCGTCGCGGGCGTGACCCCAGCAGCCCCAGGGGGACCAATGACCACAGATCAACCAGTGATTTCCGCGCGAAACGTATGGAAGCTTTTTGGCGCCAACCCCAAGAGCTATCTGTCCAAAATGCCGCAAGGGCATTCTTTCGACGCCATTCGCGCAGATGGGTATATTGCCGGCGTCAAAGATGTGTCGATTGATGTGGGACGGGGCGAAATGCTCGTCATCATGGGGCTGTCGGGATCGGGAAAATCTACGCTTGTGCGTTGTTTTTCGCGGCTCCATGACATCACCGGCGGCACGATCGAGGTGGATGGCGAGGACATCATGGCGATGTCCGAGCAAGAGCTGATCGAGCTGCGCCGCTCCAAGATGGGGATGGTATTTCAGTCCTTCGGCCTTCTGCCGCACCGCACCGTTCTCGACAATGTGGCCTTTCCGCTCGAAATGCGTGGGCAAGATCGACATGCCCGCCGCGAACGCGCGATGGAAGTGATCCAGCTTGTTGGTCTCGACGGGCGCGAGGATTATTTCCCGCGCGAACTTTCCGGCGGTCAGCAACAGCGCGTCGGCATCGCCCGCAGCCTCGCCATCGAGCCGGATATCTGGTTTCTCGACGAACCGTTCAGCGCGCTCGATCCGCTCATCCGGCGCGAAATGCAGGATGAGTTCCTGCGCCTGCAGGAAATGCTCGGCAAGACCATCGTCTTCATCACCCATGATTTCGACGAGGCGCTGCGCCTTGCTGACCGGATTGCCATCATGCGCAACGGCGCGGTCGAACAATGCGACACGCCGGACAAGATCGTGCTCAACCCGGCGACCGATTATGTCCACAAATTCACCGAAGACATCGACAAGGCGCGGGTTGTGCGCGCCCGAGGGCTGTTGCGCCCGGTCAATGGCACCGCCGTCGAAGGCCAGCCCATCGCCGGTCACCTGACCATTCACGCGCTGGCCCGGCAATTGGTCAACGACCCGCGCGAATTGATGCCCGTCAGCGACCGCCAAGGCGCTGTGATCGGCGTGCTTGAACGCAAGGCAGCTCTGGATGTGCTGCTGGGGGCGGAATAATGGCCGAGACGCAGCTTGTGACGGAGTTGGAACCGACGCGGTCGATCTGGCCGCAGAACCCGGTGCTCTGGGCGCTCTTGGGCGGATCGGTGGCCTTGGTGCTGCTGCATGCGGTCGGGGCGCTGCCCGCGTGGCTCGTGCGGGTGCCCGAGTGGGCGGTGCCGCCGATGGCGGTCTGGCTCGATGCGGTGTTCAATTTCATCAAGGACGATCTGGGCCTGATCCATCTCACCCGGGCACTGACCGCCGGGCTTGAAGTGATCCTGGACGCCACGGCCAACCTCTTTTACGGCAAGCGCCGCTGGCCCAATATCGGCCCGATCCCATGGACGGCGATTGCCGCATCGGCGGCGGTTCTGGGGTACTATCTCGGTGGCTGGCGGTTTGCACTGCTGGCGGGTGGGACATTCGTCTGGACCGCGCTGATCGGCCAATGGGACATCGCGATGCAGACCATGTCGGTGCTCGTCGTGGCCGCACCTTTCGCCTTTGTCATCGGGCTGACCCTGGGCATTCTCGCGTGGAAATTCCACGGCTTCGAGCGGATGATCAAACCGATCCTCAGCGTGCTTCAGACCCTGCCGTTCTTTACCTATCTGCTACCGGCGGTGATCTTTTTCAAAGTTGGGCCGACGGCGGGCGCGGTGGCGACGATCATCTATGCCATCCCGCCGATGGTTCTGATGACGACGCTCGGCCTCAAGAAAGTCAGCCCCGAAGTGGTCGAGGCGGGCAAAATGTCGGGCTGTACGCGCTGGCAAATGCTCAGCCGGGTCTATGTGCCTTCGGCGCGAACCGAGATCCTCGTGGGGCTCAACCAGGTGATCATGCTCTGCCTCGCCATGGTGGTTCTCACCGCCTTTATCGGGATGCCGGGCCTTGGCGCCAAGCTCTTGGCGATGATGGGCAGCTTCAAGCTCGGCCGGTCCTTCGAGATCGGCGTGACCATCGTCCTTCTGGCGATCATGCTCGACCGGCTGAGCAAGGCCTGGGTCGTCAAACAGCCCGAACATTTCGAGCGCGGCACGCCCTGGTGGAAGCGGCATATCTACCTGCTGGCAGGCGTCGGCGGTTTTGTCCTCTTCCTCTTGCTGTCGCAGGTGATCGAGGTTTTCGCCGAGATCGGCCGCCGTCAGCATTTCAGCCAGGGCAAGGAAATCGACAATATCATCAAGAACTTCCTCGCTCTCGAGGCGGTGCGTGGCGTGACGGATTGGCTGCGCTGGTTCCTCAATGTGAAGATCCTGATCCCGTTCCGGGATGCGCTCTTGTGGGTGCCGACGCCTGCTTTCGTGCTCGTCATCGTGGCCTTTGCCTATGGGGTGGGCGGGCGCAAACCGGGGATCTATGCGGCGGTGTTTTTCACGATTGTCGCCTTCTCGGGCTGGTGGGATCGGTCGGTGATCACGCTCTACACGGTGATCTCGGCGGTGATCCTCGCGACGCTTCTCGGCATCCCGCTCGGCATTGCGGCGGCGCGGTCGGAGAAATGGTCGAAACGGGTGCTGCTTGCCTGTGACACGGCGCAGACCTTCCCGAGCTTCATTTACCTGATCCCGGCGATCATGCTCTTTGGGGTGAATGATGTGGCGGTGGTCTTCTCCATCCTGATCTTCGCCATGGTGCCGCTCTGCCGCTACACGGTGGAAGGCCTGCGCTCGGTGCCGCCAGAGATGACGGAATCCGCCGATATGTCGGGCGCGACGCGGCGGCAGAAGATGCGGTCGGTGCAACTGCCCATCGCGCTGCCGACCATGGCGGTGGGGTTCAATCAGGCCATCATCTTTGCCTTTTTCATGGTGATCATCGCGGCCTTTATCGGCACGCAGGATCTCGGTCAGGAGCTGCAGCGGACGCTGGCCGGGACCGAGATGGGCAAGAATTTCGTGCTCGGGATGAACGTCTCGCTGATGGCGCTGACCTTCGATCTCGCGATCAGCTCTTGGGCCGAAAAACGTAAGAAATCATTGGGGTTAGGGTGATGAATATAACACCGGTTTTTGAGGTGCCGTGGGAGCGGCAGGGGGTGCTGACGCCGGGGTTGCCGATCCTGCCGCCGGGGGTGGAGAGGCATCCGGTGCCGGGCGGGGGCAGCCGGGCGGTGGCGGTCTGGCGCGGCGATGAGATCATGGTGCTCGACCGTGAGGGCATGCAGCCAGTGGAGATGGTCTTCTTTGGTCCGGACAAACGCTCGGACGCCGGGCGGCTCGGGGCCAAGGGCTATGGCCGGCCCGAGGGCATCATCGCGACCCTCAACAATGGCTCAAGATCAGGGGCCAAAGTGTTGAAATCGCTGGATGCCGCCGGGTTCGACATTGGCCGGGGCGACGCCATAAGGGCGCTGGGCGAAGGCTCGCGGCCGGGGGATATGGCGCGGTTCACGGCCGAGCAGGATGGGCTGTTGATCGTGGCCGCACCGGGGGGTGAAATGGGCCCCGAGGGTGAGGGTTTGGCCACGGAATTGACCCTTTATATCCGTAGGGCCGATCCGAAACTGGTCAAAATGACCGGGCAGAGCCACGATCCGCTGGCCGATCCGCTCTTGGATGCGACCATTATGCCGGGCGAGGCGAAACCCTATGAGGTCCGAAAAGGCCAATATATTCAGATCCTTGACGTGCAGGGCAGAGAGTGTTCGGACTTTCAGGCCTTCTCTATGCGGGCGCTGGACAAGGGGCTCGAGCGCGAAATTGACCCGACGACGACACGGGCGTTAATGGGAAATCTTTACCCGACCCCCGGAATTTTTTCAAAATACTGGTCGTCGGACCAAGAACCGCTCGTCGAAATCGTGCAGGACACCTGCGGGCGGCATGACACGTTCGGGCTCGCCTGTACGGCGCGCTATTACGAGGATCTGGGCTATCCGGGCCATGTGAATTGTTCGGACAATATGAACGCCGAACTCGGCGCCTATGGCATCCGGCCGCGCGGCGGCTGGGCTGCGATCAACTTTTTCTTCAACACGATGCTGGATGACGCCAATGCGATCGGGATGGACGATCCCTGGTCACGGCCGGGCGATTTCGTGCTGCTGCGGGCGCTGACCGATCTGGTCTGTGTCTCGACGGCCTGCCCGTGTGACGTGGACCCGGCCAATGGCTGGAACCCCACGGAAATTCAGCTTCGGACCTATAAGGAAACCGAGAGTTTCCAACGGAGTATCGGTTACAGGAAATCCACGGAGGCAGATGTGGAAGAGACCAAGAAAACAGCGTTCCACGAGTGTTTCGCACGCCATACCCGCGATTTCATCGAGTATAACGGCTATTGGCTGGCCAATACGATGACCAATCACGGGGCGATTGCCGAATATTGGGCCTGCCGGGACAAGGTCGCGGTGATGGACCTGAGCCCCTTGCGCAAATACGAGGTCACGGGGCCGGATGCCGAGGAGCTCATGCAGCTCTGCGTGACGCGCAACATGAAGAAGCTCAGCGTCGGGCAGGTGGTCTATACCGCCATGTGCTATGAGCATGGCGGTATGATCGACGATGGCACGGTTTACCGGCTCGGCGAGACCAATTTCCGCTGGATCGGCGGCAACGACACGAGCGGGCTCTGGCTGCGCGAACAGGCCGAGCGGCATGGGTTGAATGCCTGGGTCCGCAATTCGACCGATCAGCTGCATAATATCGCGGTGCAGGGGCGGCATAGCCGCGATATCCTGTCCAAGATCTTCTGGACCCCGCCGCAGCAGCCCACCATCGACGAGCTGCCGTGGTTCCGGCTCACCATCGCGCGGCTTGGCGATCTGTCGGGGCCCTCGGTGGTCATCTCGCGCACCGGCTATAGCGGTGAGCTCGGCTATGAGATCTTTTGCCACCCGAAACATGCCGTTGAAATCTTTGACAAAGTTTGGGAGGCGGGGGCGCCCTATGGGATCACGCCCCTGGGGCTTGCGGCGCTCGATATGCTGCGGATCGAGGGCGGGCTTATCTTTGCCGGCTCCGAGTTCGACGACACCACGGACCCCTTTGAGGCGGGCATCGGCTTTACCGTGCCGCTCAAATCCATGGAGGATGATTTCATCGGCCGGGTGGCGGTCGAGCGGCGCAAGGCCAGCCCGCATCGCAAGCTCGTGGGCTTTGAGGTGCAGGGCGGCGTGGTGCCGGTGCCGGGCGATTGCGTGCGCGTCGGCAAGGCGCAGGTGGGCGAGATCACCAGCGCGATGAAATCGCCCATTCTGGGCAAGGTGATTGCCCTGGGCCGGGTGGCGCCGGAATATGCCGAACCCGGCACGGTGATCGAGATCGGCCAGCTCGACGGGCTGCAAAAACGGCTGCGGGCGACGGTGTCGGCCTTTCCGCATTTCGATCCGACAAAGTCCCGGGTGAAGGGCGAATATGCGAGTGAGATGGCCTGAGACCGGGCCATGAGGTAGATGGTTAACGGCGGCGGGTGCATGGGATCGCACCCGCCGTTTTCTATAGGGTTGGGGTTTTTGAGATTATTATATAAGTCCAGTATTACGGGTGCTTAGAGATCACTCTTGAACTATTAACCGAAATGCCATCTGAGCGGGTTTTGACCGCTTGTCGCGCCGCGTTAACCTTTGGCGAGACCTCGTCGAGAGGGTCAAAATGGCCCGTCGGCAGCCCGTCGGCAGCGCGTCGGTATCACGTCGGTATTACGGCGGTGGGGGAGTCGGGCGCGGTTGTGCAGGGCGCAAATCTTGCCACAAGGGGCGATGGCTTAGCGTAGCAGCGTCCGCATGCCGCGATCGAGCCCTTCGAGCGTCATCGGCACCATGCGCCCGTCGAAAATCTCGGAGATCATCGCGATGGATTGGGTGTAGCCCCAATGCCGTTCCGGCACCGGGTTGATCCAGAGATTGGCCGGCCATTGTTCGCGGGCGCGGGTGAGCCAGAGCTGACCGGGTTCTTCGTTCCAATGCTCGTTGGCGCCGCCCGGATAGGCGATCTCATAGGGTGACATGCTCGCATCGCCGACAAAGATGCATTTGTAATCGGGACCATAGGTGTTGAGCACCTCCCAGGTCGGGGTTTTCTGATCCCAGCGGCGGTGATTGTCGCGCCAGACGCCTTCGTAAAGGCAATTATGGAAATAGTAATATTCGAGGTGTTTAAATTCGGCACGGGCGGCGGAAAACAATTCCTCCACCACTTTGATATGCGGATCCATCGAGCCGCCAACATCGAGAAAGAGGAGGATTTTAACCGCATTGCGCCGTTCCGGGCGGGTCACCACATCGAGATAGCCGTGATCGGCGGTGGCGCGGATCGTGCCGTCGAGATCGAGCTCTTCTTCGGCGCCGTCGCGGACCCAGTTGCGCAGCCGTTTCAGCGCCACCTTGATGTTGCGCGTGCCGAGCTCGACGCTGTCGTCGAGATTGCGAAACTCGCGCTTGTCCCAGACCTTGACGGCGCGCTGGTGGCGGCTCTCGTCCTGGCCGATGCGGATGCCTTCGGGGTTGTAGCCATAGGCCCCGAAGGGCGAGGTGCCGGCGGTGCCGATCCATTTGTTGCCGCCCTGGTGGCGGCCCTGCTGTTGCTTGAGCCGCTCTTTCAGCGTCTCCATCAGCTTGTCAAAGCCGCCCAGCGCCTCGATCTCGGCCTTTTCTTCGGGCGTGAGGTGTTTCTCGGCCATTTTTTCGAGCCAGTCGGCGGGCAGATCGACGGCGTCGAGCACCTCTTGGGCGGAGAGGTTTTCTAGGCCCGAAAAGCTCGCGGAGAAGGCGCGGTCAAAGCGGTCGATGTGGCGCTCGTCTTTGACCATGGCGGAGCGGGCGAGGTAGTAGAAGGCCTCGGGGTCATAGGTCACGAGACCGGCGCGCATGGCTTCGAGAAAGGTCAGGAATTCCCGCAGGCTCACCGGGACGCCGGTTTTGCGCAGGGTCTCGAAGAAGGGCAGGAACATCGCGGCGCGCCCCCCGGATCAGGCCATCAGGCGGAAGAAGACGATGCCGCCAAACAGCGCCAGAAGGGCGAAGATCAGCGCGTGGACCGCGCCATATTGCACCATGTCGGCGCTGTTGCCCTTGCGGCGGCGCGCCCGGAGTGCGCCAAGGGCGGCGCCCAGAAGCGCCGCGAGTAGAATATGCATGGCGGTCCTCGTCAGAAGCTTGGCCTTGGAGGCCCAAGCCCCCGGTTCAGAAGGACTTGAGCGGGTTGAGCGCCGCGACCTCGCGCATTTTCGCGCGCACGGCCCAGTCGGCCCCGTATCCGTATCGTGCCCAGCCGAGGCTGTCCAGCCGAACGGTCTTGGCCTCGGAGCTGCGCCCGGTGAGATCGAGAGCCTCGGCGCGCAACAGCAGGAGCGTGGCCAAAAGCGCCGCGTTTTCATAGCGTTCCGCGACTTCGATCTGCGGGTTGATGAGCATCAGCGCGACATCGCCACGGCCTTGCGAAATGGCGTTTGCGGCCAGTTGCGAGGCGGTCAGCGCGCGGTGCGGCGCGGTGGCGGGGCTTTGGCGGTAATAGGCGTCGGCGGCGGAGAAATGTTTCTGCGCGGCGGCGGGGTCGGTCGATTGCGCGATGCGGCCCATGGCGTAATGGGAAAACCCGCGGCGGTGATCGGTCCAGCCCATGGTCTGGGCGATCGAGACGGCCTGGGAGGCGGCGCGCTGGCGCTGGCCATAGCTCGCGCCCGGGCCGAGCGCGGTCTGCACGGCCTGGATCCAGGCGCGCGGGGTGCTCGAAATGGCGCCGGAGGCCACGCTATTGCCGCGCGGGTTGAGCCGCGACAGAAGGGCGGGCAGCCGTTCGGCCACCTGATTGTAGCTCATGCCGGAGCGCAGTTCGGGGGCGTAATAGGCGCGCAGGATCAGCATGTCGAAGCCGGTGAGTACGGTGTGGACATTGTCGTCGTTAAAGACGCTGTCGGGCAGGCGGTAGAGATCGTTGAGCGGGCCGATGGCCTGCGCCAGTTCCTCGTGCAGGCAGTCGCGGACCTCTTGCGGGCTCGCGTCATTGGGCAGGAAGATGGCGATCTTGTCGCGGCGGGTGAGGCTCGACCAATTGGTGCGGCCCGCCATCCGGGCGCGGCGATATTGCGAGATGTCGTCGATATTGGGGACGACGAAACAGGCGGCCTGTGGCAGGTGACGGCGGATTTCGGCGCGGCTCACGGCCTGAATGGTCAGGTTGGCGGGCGCGTTCGATCCGGCGTGATCAATGTCGATCCCGGCCTCGCTGCGCAGGCGGTGCAGCACGCGGGCCAGATCGGGCAGCAATGTGGTGGGCGGTGCGCCGGTGACGCGGACGCGGATCGGGGCCTCGAACCGCGAGAAGCTGCGCAGCTGGCGGCCGCTTTCGAGCTGCATCGAGAGATCGAGAAAATCGCGGGCGATGTCGCGGTTGGAGCGCATCGGCGGCGTCGGACGGGGCACCGAGAAGAGCTTGATCGAGCCGATGTCAGCCGGTGAGGGGGTCGCGGCGCGCGACGGAATATCGCCCGAGTTTCCGGGCATACAGGCGCCCAGAATCAGGCAGATTGGAAGAAGGATGCGGCGCATAAGCCCCCCGATATTTGTCAGTTTCACCCATCCCGCCACACACACGGCGGGGATACACGGCCACGTACCAGATCGGATCACGCCGAGCAGGTGATGTGGTCAAGGGTGACACTCTTGCCCCTTCCAGTCACCTGTAAGGTTGGATGAGGGCAATAATGTGACTTTTGCCACCGGAGCAAATTAACAACCGGAGCGCGAGGGACAAAGCATTAGTTTCGAGGGGGCCGACAGCCGTGGGCTAGCGTTGCCGGCGTGCCATAAAGGCGAGCCGCTCGAAGAGATGCACATCCTGTTCGTTTTTCAGCAAGGCGCCATGCAGTTTCGGCAGCGCATCGGTGGCCCCGGCGCGCAGATCCTCGGGCGCCAGATCCTCGGCGAGGATCAGCTTGAGCCAGTCGAGCACCTCGGAGGTGGAGGGCTTCTTCTTGAGCCCTTGCTGATCGCGAATCTCGTAGAACTGGGTGAGGGCGGTGGTCAGCAGCGCCTCTTTGATGCCGGGGTGATGGACCTCGACGATCTTCTTGAGCGTCTCCATGTCGGGAAACTGGATGTAGTGAAAGAAGCAGCGGCGCAGAAAGGCGTCGGGCAGCTCTTTTTCATTGTTGGAGGTGATGATGATCACCGGGCGCTGTTTGGCGCGGATCGTCTCGCCGGTCTCGTAGACATGGAATTCCATCCGGTCGAGTTCCTGCAGCAGGTCGTTGGGAAACTCGATATCGGCCTTGTCGATCTCGTCGATCAGGAGCACCACCTGATCGTCGCTGTCGAAGGCCTGCCAGAGCTTGCCGGGGCGGATGTAATTGCGCACGTCATGCACCCGGTCGTCGCCGAGCTGGCTGTCGCGCAGACGGCTCACCGCGTCA
The DNA here is from genome assembly GCF_000152625.1 of Roseovarius nubinhibens ISM. GTDB lineage: Bacteria > Pseudomonadota > Alphaproteobacteria > Rhodobacterales > Rhodobacteraceae > Roseovarius > Roseovarius nubinhibens. The sequence continues at coordinate 3,185,968 of NZ_CH724156.1, forward strand.
TATTCATAGAGGCCCTGGGCGGCGCGGGTGGTCGATTTGATATTCCATTCGATCATCCGAAGGCCCAGCGCCTGCGACACCTGACGCGCCAGTTCGGTCTTGCCTGTGCCGGGCTCGCCCTTGACCAGCAGCGGACGCTGAAGGGTAATGGCCGCATTCACTGCAACCTTAAGGTCATCGGTGGCGACATAGGCCTCGGTGCCTTGGAATTTCATGTCTTTTCAACCCTTTTCTGGAAATTGCTCAGGCGCTGCACGCGGCAAGCTATCGCGAAGCTCAATTCACCGCAACTCTGTGTGATTGGCTAGTGACAATCGGGTTTCATTGGAGTAAACGCCACGTCATGAGGGGCCAGAGTCTGAAGGTAAGATTGTATGACGACAGACAATGGTATTGACGAGGGGGACCTAATGAAGTCCGAAGTTTTTCTTCCGGAAGATTACCAACCGGTCGAGGACGAACCGTTCATGAACGAGCGTCAGACCGAGTATTTTCGACGTAAATTGATCACGTGGAAAAATGAGATCCTGGCAGGCAGCCGCGACACGATCGAAGGCTTGCAGGACGGCACGCGGGCCATTCCCGATGTGGCGGACCGCGCCAGCGAAGAGACCGACCGCGCGCTTGAATTGCGGACCCGGGATCGGCAGCGCAAACTGGTCGCCAAGATTGACCAAGCACTGCGGCGTATCGAGGATGGCGAGTATGGCTATTGTCAGGTGACGGGCGACCCGATCAGCCTCAAGCGGCTGGACGCGCGACCCATCGCCACCATGAGCCTTGAAGCTCAGGAACGTCACGAACGGCGCGAAAAAGTACACCGCGACGACTGATAATAGATCGTCGCACGTATAAAGAACTCGGCGCCGGGGCAATGGCCTCGGCGTTTTTGTTTTCGGAACGGATTGGGGGTTTTGGGGTCTGTGAAGGGACGCAAGGTCATCATCGTGGGGGCCGGGATCGGCGGGCTGGCGGCGGCAACGGCGCTGGCGCGGCAGGGCGCGATGGTGACGGTTCTCGAACAGGCCGAAGCGATCACCGAAGCCGGCGCAGGCATTCAGGTCAGCCCCAACGGCTTTGCGGTGTTGCGCGCCTTGGGGCTGGCGCAGGAGGCCTGTGACCTCTCGACCAAGGCTAGCGGCGTCTGTCTTTATGATTACCAGCGTGGGCCGGTTCTGCCGCTCGATATGGCGGGCGGCCAGTATCGGCTGTTTCATCGCGCCGATCTCATCGATCTCTTGCATTGGGCGGCGCGGCGGGCCGGGGTGCGGGTGCTTCTCTTGCAAAAGGTGCGCGAAGTGGTTCCGGGGCCCGAGCCTTTGGTGCGGCTGGCGTCGGGGGCCGAGCTCTGTGCCGATCTGGTGGTGGGTGCGGATGGGCTGCATTCGGTATTGCGGCAGGCGCTCAACGGCGAGGAAGAGCCTTTTTTCACGGGCCAGGTGGCGTGGCGGGCGGTGATCGACAACCCGACCGAGCGGCGCGATGACGTGACCTTGCATATGGCGCCGCATCGGCATCTGGTGACCTATCCGCTGCGGCAGGGGCGGCAGCTCAACATCGTGGCGGTGCAGGAACGCGCGGCCTGGGTCGGCGAGGATTGGCGGCAGCAGGACGACCCGGAGGCGCTGCGCGCGGCATTTGCCGATTTCGCGCCGGATGTGCGGGCGTTGCTCGACCGGATCGAGACCGTGCATCTCTGGGGCTTGTTCCGGCATCGGATCGCGCCGGTCTGGCATCGCGAGGGCGTGGCGCTTTTGGGGGATGCGCTGCATCCGACGCTGCCGTTTCTGGCGCAGGGGGCGAATATGGCGCTCGAGGATGGCTGGGTTTTGGCCGAGGCGCTGGGCCGGGCCGAGGCGATCGAGCCGGGGCTGGCCGAGTATCGCGCGCGGCGCGAGGCGCGGGTGGCGCGGGTGGTGCGGGCGGCCAGTGGCAATGCGCGCAAATACCATCTGGCGTTCCCGCCGCTGCGCTGGGCCGCGCGCACCGGGCTGCGGATGGCGGGGCGGGTGGCGCCGGGCATGATGCTGCGCAGTTTTGACTGGCTCTACGGGGTCGATGTGACCGAGGGCAGCGCCGCGCGGTCGCGCAAGTAAGGTAGGCGGGCGCGGGCCTCGGCCACTTGCGCCGGGTCGAGCGTGGCGCGGATGATATCGGGTGTTTGCGCGGCGCGGGCGAGGGGCGTGCCCCAGGGGTCGGCGATGACCGAGCCGCCGAAATAGCCATGGCCGTTTTGGGCGCCGGCGTGATCGGCGTAGGCGACATAGGCGCCGTTTTCAAAGGCGCGGGTCGGGATCAGGTGGCGCGAGACGACGCCCCAGTCGGCCCCGAGCGCCGTCGGCACGAGGATGAGATCGCAGCCCGCCATGGCCTGGGCGCGGGTGTTTTCGGGAAATTCCACGTCATAGCAGATGAGAAAGCCGCAGGTGAGCCCGCCGAGCGTGAACTGACCCAGATCTGCGCCGCGGGTGAAATGATCGGCCTCATAGCCGGGCGGCAGGGTGAGCTTGCGGTGATGGCCGATGGGTTGACCTGATTTATCAAGGCATTGCGCGGAATTGTAGAGGCGGCCTTCGGCGGCCTCGGCATAGCCATAGGCGAGGGCAACCCCGTGCTGACGGGCGAGATCCGCCATGGCGCGGGCGAAGGGGCCGTCGCGCGGCTCGGCCCGCTCGGGCAGGGCGTCGCCGATGTTGTAGCCGCAGTGGAAAAGCTCGGGCAGCAGCAAGAGATCGGTGGCTTGCAGGGTGGCGAGATGGTCGCGCAGCCAGCCGAGACGCTCCTCGGGCAGGCCGAGATCGCCCGGTGGCTGGGCGATGGCGAGGGTGAACCCCATGATCAGTCCTTGGATTTGTCGAGCGGCACGCCGAAGAGCTCCATCCGGTGGCCTTGCAGCTTGTAGCCGAGGCGGCGGGCGATCTTTTCTTGCAGCGCTTCGATCTCGGGGTCGACGAATTCCACCACATCGCCGGTGGTGACGTCGATCAGGTGGTCGTGATGTTCGCGCTCGGCATCCTCATAGCGGGCGCGGCCGTCGCCGAATTCGAGCTTTTCGAGAATGCCCGCCTCTTCGAAGAGCTTGACCGTGCGATAGACCGTGGCGATGGAAATGCCCGGATCGACCGCCGAGGCGCGGGCGTAGAGCTCGTCCACATCGGGGTGATCATCAGAGCTTTCAAGGACGGTGGCGATGGTGCGGCGCTGTTCGGTCATCCGCAGCCCGCGGGCTTCGCAGCGTTCAAGGATCGTCGTATCGGTCATGGGCTCTTCCGCGGTAAATCTCGGCTTGGACAGTAACGGGGGGCAATAACGGGTCGGGCCGGGCAGTTCCAGTGTTTAAACCAAATCCGGCTCGCGGCCAAAACGATTGGCAAGACGGGCCACGGTGAGCCCTTGGACGATGATCGAAAAGATCACCACGAGATAGGTGGCGGTGAGGATCACCGGCTTCCATTCGCTGTCGGGCAGCGAGAGCGCCAGCGCCACCGAGATACCGCCCTTGAGCCCGCCCCAGGTCATGATCGGGATGACGCCGTTTTCAAATGTGCGGAAGGGGCGCAGGATGTAGATCGGCACCAGCACGGCGGCGAGCCGGCCAAAGAGCGCCAGCGCGATGGAGGCCGCGCCAATGAGCAGGTAATCGGTCTCAAACGCCACGGCGAAGACCTCGAACCCGATCATCAGGAAGAGCACGGCGTTGAGGATCTCGTCGATGAGTTTCCAAAACCCGTCGACATATTGCCTTGTGGTTTCGCTCATCCCGTGTTTGGCGCCGACCTCACCGATCAAAAGACCGGCGCAGACCGCCATGATCGGGGCCGAGACATGGAGATAGACGGCGAGCTCATAGCCGCCGAAGGCGAGGCCGAGGGTCAGCAGCACTTCGAGCGAATAGTCGTCGATATGGCGCATGACGCGGAAGGTGAGCCAGCCCAGCGCGAGGCCGAGAGCTGCACCGCCCAGAGCCTCCTGGATAAAGAGCTTGGCCGCGCCGGCAAGACCGCTGCCATGGGCGTCGCCGGTGGGGAATGCGAGGCCCACGAGCACCAGAAAGACCACATAGCCCACGCCATCGTTGAAGAGGCTTTCGCCCGCGATCTTGGTCTCGAGCGCCTTGGAGAGATTGGCCTCGCGCAGCACGCCGAGCACCGCCACCGGATCGGTGGGCGAGACCACCGAGCCAAAGACCAGTGCAATGAGGAAAGGCGCGCCGGTGAGCCAAGAAAAACCGGTGCCGATGACGAGGGTGGAGAGGCCGACGCCGAGCGTTGCCATGAGAAACACCGCCCGCCATTGGGCGCGCAGGTCGGAGATTTTCACATGGAGCGCCCCGGCAAAGAGCAAAAGCCCCAGCATCCCTTCGAGCAGCGCGTCAGAGAAATGCAGCCCGGTGACCAAGCGTCGGATTTCGTCGGAAATCCCCAGATGCGGCAGCATCCAGTCGACCCCCATCATCCCGAAAGAGGCGACCAGCGCCACCACCAGAATGCCGATGGCGGAGGGCAGTTTGAGAAAGAGGTAATTGATGGCCCCGAAGACGCCTGCGAGCACGATGAGCAGCGAGGAAATCTGCAGAATGGTCATGGGCGCGCTCCGGGCGAAAGATCAATCCTTGCCAAAGACCTAGCACGGGGGGCGCGATGGGGCCAGAGTCATGGGTCAGTGCGATGGGCCAGAGTGATGGGCCCATCGCACTCCTGTCTCAGGTGCCGCAGAAGGTCTGTTGCACGCGCTCTTCGGGCAGGGGCGGCCGGGTCAGATCGGCAAACTCTTCGCGCGTCTCATAGGGGCTGGAGAGCGCCGTCAGCAGCCGGTCGAACGGGGCGTAATCGCCTTCGCGCGCGGCCGCGATCATCTGCTCGATGCGGTGATTGCGCGGGATCACGTAAGGGTTGGCGGCGCGCATCACCGCCTCTGGGTCGGTCTCGTATTTGAGGCGGGCCTGCCAGCGGGCGTGCCAGCCGTCGAAAGCGTCGCGGTCGGTGAACTGATCGCGGGGGGCGCCGTCGCTCAGGCTGCGGAAGGTGTTGGTGAAATCCGCGCCATCCTGCTGCATCAGCGTCAGGAGATCATCGACCAGCGCATCATCGCCGTCTTGCGCCGCGCTCAGGCCAATTTTGCGGGCGAAAACCTCGCTTCGGTATTTGGCGATGAGGGCGGGCATGTCATGGACGAGCTTGGTGAACTCCTCGACCGCCACGTCCTGATCCGGGGTGAGCGGCACGAGGCAGGTGGCGAGCTGGGCGATGTTCCAGACGATCACATGCGCCTGATTTGAATAGGAATATCGGCCCTGGGCGTCGATCGAGCTAAACACCGTTTGCGGGTGGTAGCGGTCCATATAGGCGCAAGGCCCATAGTCGATGGTCTCGCCCGAAAGCGTGGTGTTGTCGGTGTTCATCACGCCATGGATAAAGCCCAGACCCTCCCAAAGCGCGATGAGCCGGGCCTGCCGTCCGATGACGCCTGCGAGCATCTCGCCCGGGGTCTCGGCCTGCGGGTAATGGCGGGCGCGTGTGTAGTCGAAAAGCGCGCGCAGCCGGTCAAGATCGCGGCGGGCGAGGAAGAACTGAAACGTGCCCACGCGGATATGGCTGTCGGCGACGCGGGTCAGCACCGCGCCGGGTAGGGCGCCGCTCTCGCGAAAGACCTTTTCGCCGGTCTCGACGGCGGCGAGCGCCCGGGTGGTCGGCACGCCCAGCGCATGCATCGCCTCGCTCACCACATATTCGCGCAGGACCGGGCCGAGCCAGGCGCGGCCATCGCCCATCCGGCTATAGGGGGTGGGGCCGGAGCCCTTGAGCTGAATATCGCGGCGGCGGCCAGCGCTGTCGATCACCTCGCCCAAGAGATTGGCGCGGCCATCGCCGAGCTGGGGTGAGAAGCCGCCAAATTGATGCCCGGCATAGGCCTGGGCCAGCGGGTCGGCCCCGTCGGGGATGCGGTTGCCAGCGAGCATGTCGGCCAGGGCGGGATCAGAGGCGTCGGCCTCGATCCCGAGATCGCGGGCGAGGCCGTCGTTGAAGCGGATGAGGCGCGGGGCGGCGACGGGTTTCGGGTTGATCCGCGTGAAAAAGCCCTCGGGCAGGGCGGCATAGCTGTTGTCGAAGGGGATCTGCAGGGTCATCGGCTCTCCTTTCGCGGCGCTCTGAGAGGGGCGGATGGGGGGTCAGAGCTTGCGGCTCATCAGGATATAGTCATCGCGGGGCGTGAAATGGAGACGTTGGTAGAGCTTGCGCGCCTTTTCATCGCTGCGATCCACCTCGAGATGGATGGCCTTGAGCCCGTGCCCGGCGAGCGCCTTGGGCAGCGCGGTGAGCAGTTCCGAGCCGATGCCGCGGCCGCGCACGCCGGGGCGGATGTAGATCTCGTCGAGAATGGCGTCGAGCCCGCCAAATTCGAGCGACCAGCCAAAGGAGAGCGCCGCATAGCCGATGGGGGCGCGGCGCGGTCCGGCGAGGTAGATCACCCCATGCGGCGAGCCGGTCAGGAGCGGTTCGAGCGCGGCCCGGCGGCCCGCGTCATCCTGGGCGATCCCGGCCTCGGCATGGAAGGCGGTGACCAGCGGCAAGAGCCGGTCGAGATCGTCGAGTGTGGCAAGGGTGAGCGCGGTCATAGGCGGGCGAGCCTTTCGGTCAGGAGCGAGAAGAAGCCATCGGCGTCGATATCGCCGAGGAACAGGGCATTGGGGGCGCGGGAGGTCACGCCCCACCAGTCGGCGACGCTCATGCCCATGGTGAGTTCGGACGTGGTCTCGATCGCGACATTGACGTGGCGGCCGGAAAAGAGATCGGGGCGCAGAAGATAGGCGATGACGCAAGGATCATGCAGCGGCGCGCCGGGCGAGCCGTATTTCTCGCGGTCGTAGCGTTCAAAGAACTCGGTCATCTGGGCCACGGCGATGCCCACCGGGGTGCCAAGCGCTCGGAAGGCGGCGTTGCGGCTTTCGGTGACCAGCGCCTTATGGGTGAGATCGAGCGGCGCCATGGTGATATCAACGCCGGATTTCAGCACGATGCCAGCGGCTTGCGGGTCGACATGAATGTTGAATTCAGCGGCGGGGGTGACATTGCCCACGGCGAAATAGGCGCCACCCATGAGCACGATCCGGCGGATGCGGGGCGCGATGTCGGGGGCTTTTTGCAGGGCGGTCGCGATATTGGTGAGCGGCCCGAGCGGGCAGAGCGTGACGGTGCCGGAATCGTGCTCGCGCAGGCAGGCGATGATGTGATCGACGGCGTGGGCGTCCTGCAGCGGCATGGTGGGTTCGGGCAGGTCGGGCCCGTCGAGCCCGGTCTTGCCATGGACATGTTCGGCGGTGACGAGAGCGCGGCCCAGAGGCCGGTCGCAGCCTGCGAAGACCGGGATGTCGCGGCGGCCCGCCAATTCGCAGACCATCCTCGCGTTGCGCGCGGTGAGCGCCAGCGGCACATTGCCCGCGACACAGGTGATCGCCAGCAGATCAATCTCCTCCGGGCTGGCCAGAGCCAGCAGGATCGCCACGGCGTCATCCTGGCCGGGGTCGGTGTCGATGATGATCTTTTCTCTGCTCATGGCCGCACCTTGGGACCCGGCGGGGCGGATGTCTAGGCCGAGGCTTCGAGGGCGCTGACGATGGGGGAGAAATCGGCGGCCTTGAGCGAGGCGCCGCCGACCAGCGCGCCGTCAACATTGGAGACGGCAAAGATCGAGGCGGCGTTTTCGGGTTTGACCGAGCCGCCATAGAGCAGTCGCACCGAGCGGCCGACGCCCGCGCCAAAGCGCCGTTCGAGACGAGCGCGGATGAAATCATGCACCTCGCCAATCTGATCGGTGTCGGGCACCAGCCCAGTGCCGATGGCCCAGATCGGCTCGTAGGCGATGACGGTGTTTTCGCCGGTGGCGCTGTCCGGGACCGAGAGGGCGAGCTGGGCGCCGATGATGTCGAGCGTGTTCTGGGCCTCGCGCTGGGCGAGGCTCTCGCCGAGGCAGATCACGGTCAGGAGGTCTGCCGCATGGGCGGCGCGGGCCTTTTCGCGGACCTGATCGCTGTCTTCGTCATGGTCTTCGCGGCGCTCGGAATGGCCCAAGATGACCGCCGTGGCCCCGGCATCGCGGAGCTGGGCGGCGGAAATGTCGCCGGTATGGGCACCCGAGGGCGCGGCATGGCAGTCCTGGCCGCCGATGCGGATCGGGCCGGCGCAGGAGACGGCGCGCGAAATCAGCGTGGCGGGCGGGCAGATGAGCAGATCGACGGAGGCCTCGGCATGACGTTGGGCCAATGTGGCCAGCTCATCCAGCGTGGCGCTGTCGCCATTCATCTTCCAATTGCCGGCGGCCAGCTTGCGTCGCATATACTCGTCCCTGATTTGTTTCTCTTATCAACGGCTTGCGCCGCGACGTTCACATCCCTTCGAAGCGGATGGATTCGCCGCAGCCGCAGGCTTCGGTGACGTTGGGGTTATTGAATTTAAAGCCGGATTCCAAGAGCGACACCTCGTAATCGATCTCGGTTCCGAAGAGAAACATCTGGGCCATGGGGGCGATCATGATGCGCGCGCCCTCTTGTTCGACCACCTCGTCATTGGGGTCGACCTCGGTCACGTAATCCATCGTGTATTCCATACCCGCGCAGCCGCCTTTCTTGACGCCGATGCGCAGCCCCTGATGGCCGTCCTTGGTCATCAGCTTGGCGATCTGGGCAGCGGCGGCCGGGGTCATGGTCACGGCCTGTTTTCCGGGGATTCCGAACATGGGCAAGTCTCCTTATGCGCCATATCTAGGCGCTTGGGCGGATGATCTCAAGCAGGGGCAGACCGAGAAGGCTGTGCAATAGGGCGAGCGTGCCCATCGACACCGCCAGCGCCCAGGCAAATGAGGCCAGCGTGCCGATGATAACATACTCCGCCATCTGGCGGCTGTCGTCTTCGCCGCCGCTCTGGATCGTCTCGAATCGCAGCACCGATTTGGCGGCGATGAGAAAGCCGATCCCGGCGGGCAGCCCGGCGATCATCAGCCCGAAAATGAGCCCGCGTTCGAGAATGCCGATCATCTGGCCACCGCCCGGCAGGCTCTGGCGGGTGAGCTCGGGGCTGAAGGGCTCCATCAGCTTGCCCACGGCAAAGCCGCCGGCGCGGGTGGCGTAGAGGAGGCCGGCGAGCAGGAGCGCGCTTTCGGGCAGCCAGGTGAGCGGGGCGTGCGGTGCATCGGCCCAGAGCGAGGGGGCGAGGGCGGCGGTGATCAGCAGCGTGGCGATATGGGCGATCTGGTCGAGGATATGGGCGCGAAACCGGTCGTCGAAGAGCTGCACCTTGATCGTGTCGATAAAGATATGGCTGAGCGCCAGCAGATAGAGCGCCGGGGCGTCCCATTGGCCGAAGATGAGCAGCAAGCTGCCCAGCACGATGAGGAAATGCAGCGCCAATGTCGCGCCCTTGTCCTTGGTCTCGACCATGCGGCGGGTTTGCAGCACGTAATCGGCGAGCACATGGGCAAAGAAGAGAAGGGCGAGGGTTTCGGGCATGGCGCTCAGTCCGGTGCGGCGTGGTGTTCGAGGGCGGAAAGCGCCAGTTCGATCGCCGGGAAATGCGCCGCGTCGAGCGATTTGGTGACGCTCTGGCGGGATTTGCCGACGGTCTCGGCGAGCGCGGTAAAGCTTGGTCGGGGCGGCGGCGCGAGGGCCTGGGTCAGGATCTCGGCCTGCACCGGGGTCCAGCCGCGCGACAGCGTGTCGAGCAGGTAGAGCGTCGCCTGACGCGGGCCGGTGGCGGCATCTGTGCCGTGGTAATAGAGGCGAGAGGGGGCCGTTTTGCCCAGTTTGATCGCCTCGAGCGCATGGCCGGAGGCGGCAAAGACCGGATCGGTTTCGGCGTTGAGATCGGGGCCGAGCAGGGCGGTGACAGGGCCGATGGCGAGGCCGATATAGCTGTCGTAGCCGTCCCCCAGCGCGCGCAGGGCGGCGCGGAAGGCAAGGCAGGCGCGAAAGGCCAGCTCGGGCCGCCCCAGCGCCACCTGCCAGCCATCGCCCCGGTGACGGGTAAAGCGCAGGCTGTCGCCTTGCCAGGCGGCCTGAGCCATGGCGCAAGCGGCCAGCGCGTCAAAGGCGCGGGCGACACTTGCCTCGCCCAATCCGGTCGAGTTCACGAGGTCGCCGGTCAGCACGGCAATATGATCGGGTGTGCGGGTCATTGCGCATCCAGTATAGGCTGCGAATGAAGAAATGCAATATGTTTGGGCTGCGGTGATTGAGGCGCACCCTGTAGGGGCTGCGGAAGCGGAGATGCATCCCAAAGGGGCTGCCACGAAAAAGGCGGCCCGCAGGCCGCCCGATCTTCGCGTTACATTTCGCGTTACATGAAGCCCAGTTCGAGACGGGCTTCGTCGCTCATCATCTCCATGCCCCAGGGCGGCTCCCATGTCAGTTCGACATCCACCTGCTTGACCCCGGCCATCGGTTCGATCGCCTCGGCGACCCAGCCCGGCATCTCGCCCGCCACCGGACAGCCCGGAGCGGTCAGCGTCATGATGATCTTGACCGCGCTCTCGTCGTCGATGTCGATCGTGTAGATCAGGCCAAGGTCATAGATATTCACGGGAATTTCAGGGTCATAGACCGTGCGGCATGCTTCGACCACGCCGTCGTAGAGCGGGTGATCCGTCGAGGAGGGGGCGATCAGCGGAGCGCCTTCGAATGTTTGGGTGTTCTCGGTCATCAAGCCTATCCGGTCATGTATCCGAGCAATCATATAAGGATTAACAGGGCCGAGGTCCAGAGGCGGTGACCTTTGCTCCATGGGCGGGTTTTTGCAGAAAATGACCCCTCTGCGACGGAATGCTGGCGCGAGACCGTATCAGGGCTGTAATCGGATGCGAGCCAGGGCCGCATCGAGCCTTGTGGAGAAAAAACAATGAAACGATCGAGCACAGTACTGAGCCTTGCCGTGATGGCCACTTTGATCGGGGGGGCGGTGCAGGCCGGCCCGTCGCGCCATGAGGATGACAAAGGCCGCGATGGCTATTCCCAGCGCAGCGAGCGCGGCGAGCAACGCGGCCAGTCGAAGAGCCGTCAGGTCACCGTCAAGAAGGTCACCGTGACCAAGGGCAATTCGGGCAAGGCCCATGCCAACAAGGGCCATTCGGCCAAGACCCATGGCAGCCAGCGCGCCCAGCGCCATGCCGTGGGGCAGCGGCTCGACCGGAACAAGGTGGTGGTGGTGAACAATTACCACAATCATGGCTTCAAGGCGCCGGGGCGTGACCGGGTCTATGTGCAGCAGGGCGATGCGATTTACCTCGCCGCCGCCGCGACGCTGGCGATTCTCGCCGTGATGAACTGAGGGGGCGGGTGATGTCGGCCAAATGGATCGCGGTGGTTGGAGCGGCGGCGTTGGCCGTGACGTTGGGATCGGTGGTGATGACCGAACGGCAGGCGGCGGCGGAGAATATCACGCCGCATCTGCCGGGCATCCCGCCGGTGTCGGTGCAGGATCTCGACAAGGATCTGGCCCGCAACGGGCCGGAGCCGCAGAAGATGTCGGTTCAGAGATCAGGACAGCAATCGGGCCGGGGCTAACCCCCGACCCGGTGTTTTCAGATCAATCCTGAGAGGCGGTGCCCTTGCGGCGTCGGATCGGGGCCGGGCGCACCTGGCCTTCGATCGCCTCATAGAGCTTGCCCACGATATTCTTGGCGGTGGATTTCTCGATCCCCTCAAAGCCCGGCGACGAGTTCACCTCGAGCACTTTGGGCCCGGCGCTCGACCGCAGGAGATCGACCCCGGCCATGTTGAGGTTGAAGGCGCGGGCGGCGCGCAGGGCGGTGTCCCGCTCTTCCTTGGTGATGCGCACCGATTTGGCGGTGCCGCCACGGTGCAGGTTGGAGCGGAAATCGCCATCCGCCCCGGTGCGTTTCATCGAGGCCACCACCTTGCCCGCGATCACCAGACAGCGGATGTCTTCGCCGGCGGCCTCCTTGACAAAATCCTGCACGAGAAAGTTCGCCTTGAGCCCGCGGAAGGCGTCGATGACGCTCTCGGCGGCCTTTTTGGTTTCGGCCAGAACCACGCCCTTGCCCTGGGTCGATTCCAGAAGCTTCACGATGAGCGGCGCGGTGCCCACCAGCCCGATGATGTTATGGGTGTCGCGGGGGCTTGCGGCGAAGGCGGTGTTGGGCATGCCGATCTTGGCGCGGGCCATGATCTGATGGGCGTAGAGCTTGTCCCGGCTGGCGGTGATGCCGGCCGAGCCGTTGACGCAATAGGTGCCGATGGTTTCGAACTGGCGCACGATGGCGGCGCCATAGGGGGTGATCGAGGCGCCGATGCGCGGGATCACCGCGTCGAACCGGGGCAGGCGCTTGCCGTCGTAATGGACCTCGGGGGCCATGGCGTTGATCGCCATATAGCAGCGCGTGGTGTCGATCACCTCGACCGTATGGCCGCGTTTCTCGCCCTCTTCGACAAGCCGGCGGGTCGAGTAATTGTCCTCGCGCGACAAGACCGCCACGCGCAGGGCGCGTTCGGGCGCCGCATGGCGCATCCGGGCGGAATGGTAGACGTCATAGCTCAGCTCGGGCTGCATGAAACGGTCGGTGGCGACAATGGAGATGTGATCCTTGAGCGCCTGACGGCCCAGGAGCATCCGCGAATTCATCGTGGCGCGGTTCGTGAGCGTGATCTCGATCGGCCAGCTTTCGCCCGCCACGTTCATCGGCGTCTGGATCACATAGCGGTTTTCCTTCTCGCCATTGGAGGAGGTGACATCGCGCCGGTCGATGATCGTGGCCGAGCAGGGGATCACCAGATCCTCGCGCCCCGGAATCGGGTGCAGGGTAAAGCGCACCTTGGGCTTGCTCTGCGGGCCGAAGGTTTCGATGTCGAACGCATGCAGCGCCGAGGTGCGCGCGCCGGTATCGACCTTGGCGCGGATCGCGGGCACGCCCAGACCGGGTAACGAAATCCATTCCTCCCAGCCGAATTGCAGCTGTTGCGGGGTGTCGTCATCGGTCATGGGATACTCCTTGGTACGTGCGTTTACTGGCGTCCCCCCATCATCGGGGATTCGCCGCGAGGTGCAACCAATGCCCCCGGAACGCCGTCCACACCAGTGGGAAAGATCACTGGTTGATATCTTCGTCGATATAGCGCGTCTGGTCATTCGGAGCGCGGAACACCCGTCGCAGGATCATCCACGCAATCAATGACAAAATCGCAAAGATCGCCAAGGTTGGCGCAAGCCCCGGCGCCCATGGCAGCACCAGAAAGACGAGCGCCATGACCGCCGCCGCCGCCGCAAAGCCGAGGAAGAGAAACCCCGGCAGAAACACCTCGAGTACGGCCAGCGCGAGCCCGGCAGAGAGCCAGACCCACCAGATTGTCCAGAGCTGGCCCATCATGCGCCTCCCTTGAGCATCTTGAACGCGTCACCGAAGGCTTCGAGCGCCTGGGCGGGCAGCACGATGGTCTGTTTGCCAGTGCCCGCGCCGAGCGCGTTGAGCGCCTCGACCTGTTTCAGCGCGACCTGATAGCGCGCGGCCTCCAACCCGTGATCGGCGATGGCCTTGGCCACCACCCCGGTGGCGAAGGCCTCAGCCTCGGCCTCGATCCGGCGGGCCTTGGCGCTTTGCTCGGCGGCGTAGAGTTCCGCATCGGCGTTGAGCTCGACCGCGCGTTTGCGGCCCTCGGCCTCGGTCACATGGGCGCGGCGGGCGCGTTCAGCGTTGAGCTGTTGCAGCATCGCGTCGCGGGTCGCCTGATCGAGATTGACGTCGAGGATCTCGGCCCGGGTGACTTCGATCCCCCAATTGTCGACGGCATCCTCGACCGTGGCCTTGATCGTCGAGATGAGCTGTGAGCGGTTCGACTGCACCTCGTCGAGATCCATCTTGCCGATCTCGGCCCGGACGATCCCGGCGACGGTGGTGGCGATGGCGGCATCGACGTCGCGGATGCGGTAGACCGTCTTTTCCGGCTGCACGATGCGGTAGAAGACCGAGGTTTCCACCTGCACCAGCACGTTGTCGCGGGTGATGGCGTCCTGGCTCGCCGTCGGCAATTGCCGTTCTAGGATAGAAATCCGGTGCCGCACCACATCAAGGAAGGGCACGATGATGTTGATCCCCGGCCCAAGCACCGAGCGCAGCCGCCCGAAACGTTCGACCACATGCTGTTCGGACTGCGGCACGATCTTGATGCCGCGGAAAATGATCACCACCACCAGCAGCGCCAGCAGCAGGTAGATCAGATTGGCAGAAAGGAAGTCGTTGAAAAAATCGGGGTCCATGAAAACTCACCTGTGAAGAGAAGGGACGGGATCAGACTGCGGCAGGGCGGGCGGTTTTACAAGGCTGCGGTTTCGGCCTAAAGGGGGCGCAAACCTGTTTGAGGAACGACCCATGACCCGCAGTTTCGGCTTTACGCTGTCCGCCACCGACGGGCGCGCCCGCACCGGCCGCATCGACACGCCGCGCGGCGAGATCCGCACGCCTGCCTTCATGCCGGTGGGCACGGCGGCGACCGTCAAGGCGATGATGCCCGAGAATGTCCGCGCCACCGGGGCGGATATCTTGTTGGGCAACACCTATCATCTGATGCTGCGCCCCGGCTCGGACCGGGTGGCGCGGTTGGGCGGGCTGCACAAGTTCATGAACTGGGAGCGGCCCATTCTGACCGACAGTGGCGGGTTTCAGGTGATGAGCCTCGCCGGGCTGCGCAAGCTCACCGAGGAGGGCGTCAAGTTCAAGAGCCATATCGACGGCTCGGTCCATAACCTCACGCCGGAACGGTCGATGGAAATCCAGGCCGAGCTTGGCAGTGACATCGTCATGTGTTTCGACGAATGCCCGGCCTTGCCCGCCGATGAAAAGCGCGTGGCCGAGAGCATGCGGCTCTCGATGCGCTGGGCGCAGCGGTCGCGCGACGCCTTTGGCGACCGGCCCGGTCATGCGCTCTTTGGCATCATGCAGGGCGGGCTCAGCCCTGAGCTGCGCGAAGAAAGCGCCGAGGCGCTGCGCGGCATCGGCTTTGACGGCTATGCGATTGGCGGTCTCGCCGTGGGCGAGGGGCAGGAGGCGATGTTCGACGTGCTCGACTATGCGCCGGGGCTTCTGCCCGAGGATCAGCCGCGCTACCTCATGGGGGTGGGCAAGCCCGATGATCTCGTCGGTGGGGTCAAGCGCGGCGTCGATATGTTCGACTGTGTGCTGCCGTCGCGGTCGGGGCGGACGGGGCAGGCCTTTACCCGCCGGGGCGTCGTCAACATCAAGAACGCGCGCCATCAGGACGATCCGAGACCTCTTGACGAGAGCTGTGACTGCCCCTGCTGCCGCAACTATAGCCGCGCCTATCTGCATCATGTGATGCGGGCCAAGGAAATCATCAGCTCGATGCTCATGACATGGCACAATCTGCATTATTATCAGGTGCTCATGTCCGAGATGCGGGAGGCGATTTCTGCAGGTCGGTTTGACACCTGGGAGGCCGGGTTTCACGCCGAGCGGGCGCAGGGCGATATCGAGCCGCTGTGATCGCTCAGGGGCCGTCCGGCAGGGGCGGGCCGGAAAATTTCGCAAGAAATGGAACCATTTGCCCGCGCCGCGCATTCCCTATGCAGACCACATCTGGAGGGGAAGATATGCATTTCGCGGTATTCATGCAGGGTTGGATCATGGTGGCAATTGTCGCGGCAACGACGCTCGCCTGATCCGTGATCCGGGGCCTGATATTTACGGGAAAGCGTCGCGCAAGCGGCGCTTTCTTGCGTTTCGAGGGATGGGGAAGGGACGTCTTGGCGCGGTTTGGCCAAAACGACCTTGCCCCCTTTCGGCGCAGAGGCCATTGTGGGGCACAGGCGGTTGAAAGGGGGCGTGAGACCCCCCAGATGTAGCCGGTAAACGGAGAGGATCGGGGCTGCCGCCCAGCGGGGCCAGTATCCTCTTGCCAAGAATAGGGTGCCAATGAGCGCCCGAGACAAAGGATAGAGCATGCAAGAGCCACTCAACGCTTCCTACCCGGTCCTGCCGCTGCGCGACATCGTGGTGTTTCCGCATATGATCGTGCCGCTGTTCGTGGGGCGTGAAAAATCCGTGCGGGCGCTGGAAGAGGTGATGCAGGACGACAAGCAAATTCTGCTGTCGAGCCAGATCGACCCGGCCGAGGACGAACCCGATACCGATGGCATCTATGCCACCGGGGTGCTGGCCAATGTGCTGCAGCTGCTGAAACTGCCCGATGGCACCGTCAAGGTGCTCGTCGAAGGCGTGGCGCGGGTGCGGATCAAGGATTACCTTGAAAACGACGAATATTTCGAAGCCACCGCCGAGTATCTCACCGAGATGCCGGGCGATCCGGCGACGATCGAGGCGCTGCTGCGCACCGTGAATGACGAGTTCGCGCGCTATGCCAAGATCAAGAAGAACGTGCCCGAAGAGGCGCTGAGCGCGGTGTCGGAAGCCGAAGAGCCCGCCCGTCTCGCCGATCTCGTGGCCGGTCATCTGGGCATCGAAGTGGCGCAGAAGCAGGATCTTCTCGAGACCCTGTCGATCAGCGAGCGGCTTGAGAAAGTCTATGGTCTCATGCAGGGCGAGATGAGCGTTCTGCAGGTCGAGAAAAAGATCAAGACCCGCGTCAAGAGCCAGATGGAGCGCACGCAGCGGGAATATTATCTGAATGAGCAGATGAAGGCCATTCAGAAGGAGCTTGGCGATGGCGAGGAGGGCGAAGGCGAAGTGGCCGAGCTCGAGGCGCGGATCTCCGAGACCAAGCTCAGCAAGGAAGCCCGCGAAAAGGCCGAGGCCGAGCTCAAGAAGCTCAAGAACATGAGCCCGATGAGCGCCGAGGCGACGGTTGTGCGCAACTATCTCGACTGGATGCTGTCGATCCCGTGGGGCGTCAAATCCCGCGTCAAGAAAGACCTGAGCCGCGCCGAGAGATCCTCGATGCCGATCACTACGGGCTCGAGAAGGTCAAGGAGCGGATCGTCGAATATCTCGCGGTGCAGCAGCGCTCGAAAAAGCTCAAGGGGCCGATCATGTGCCTTGTGGGCCCTCCGGGTGTGGGTAAGACCAGCCTCGGCAAATCCGTGGCCAAGGCGACGGGGCGCGAGTTCATCCGCATCAGCCTCGGCGGGGTGCGTGACGAAAGCGAGATCCGTGGCCACCGTCGGACCTATATCGGCTCGATGCCCGGCAAGATCATCCAGGCGCTGAAGAAGGCCAAGACCACCAACCCGCTCATCCTGCTCGACGAGATCGACAAGATGGGTCAGGATTTCCGTGGTGACCCGGCCTCGGCCATGCTCGAAGTGCTCGATCCGGAACAGAACGGCACCTTTGTCGACCATTACCTCGAGGTGGAATATGACCTCTCGAACGTGATGTTCCTGACCACGGCCAACAGCTATAATATGCCCGGGCCGCTCTTGGACCGGATGGAGATCATCCCGCTGGCCGGCTATACCGAGGATGAAAAGCGCGAGATCGCCAAGCAGCATCTCATCGCCAAACAGGTCAAGAACCACGGGCTCAAGCCCAAGGAATTCAGCCTGCGTGACGATGCGCTGACCGATGTCATCCGCCACTATACCCGCGAGGCGGGGGTGCGGAACCTCGAGCGCGAGCTGGCCAAGGTGGCGCGGAAAGCGGTGACCAAGATCGTCAAGAAAGAGGCCGAGCGCATCGAAGTGACGGCGGATAATCTCGACGATTTCCTCGGCGTGAAGAAGTACCGCTATGGTCTGGCCGAAGAGAAGGATCAGGTCGGTGTTGTCACCGGGCTGGCCTATACCTCGGTCGGTGGCGAGCTTCTCAACATTGAGGCGCTGCGTCTGCCGGGCAAGGGCCGGATGAAGACCACCGGCAAGCTTGGCGACGTGATGAAGGAATCGATCGACGCGGCCTCGAGCTATGTGCGCTCGATCAGCCCGCAGATCGGGGTCAAGCCGCCGAAGTTCGAGAAATGGGACATCCACGTGCACGTGCCCGAGGGGGCGACGCCCAAGGACGGGCCGAGCGCGGGGCTTGCCATGGTGACCTCGATCGTTTCGGTGCTGACCGGCATTCCGGTGCGCAAGGACATCGCTATGACCGGCGAGGTGACGCTGCGCGGCAATGCGCTGGCCATTGGCGGGCTCAAGGAAAAGCTTCTCGCGGCGCTGCGGGGCGGCATCAAGACGGTGCTGATCCCGGAGGAGAACGAGAAGGATCTGGCCGATATTCCTGACAATGTGAAGGAAGGGCTGACGATCATTCCGGTGACCCATGTGTCCGAAGTGCTCAAACATGCGCTGGTCGAGGCGCCCGAGCCGGTGGAATGGGATGAGGCCGCCGAAGAGGCAGCCGCCGCCGAGGCGGCGCTCAAATCCTCGGGCGGGGCCGAAGCCACAGCCCATTGATCTGGGTGAAGAGTAACGGAAAGCCCCCTGATTTCAGGGGGCTTTTTGTTTTGTCAAAGCCGACCCGCGAGCGCGGTGAGATCCGACAAGAGCCCTTCATACATCCGGCGTGCGGCGCGGATGCGGCGGTCTGGAAGGTTGCGGTTTTCCACCCGCAACAGCGCTTCGACCCCGAGGAAGAAGGGCAGCAGGATCTCGGCCTCGAAGGGGCTTAGCTCGAAACTGGTCTTGAAAGCCTGCGCCAGCGCGGCATCGACGCCCATCCAGCGCGCGCCCGAGGGCAGGAGACCGCGCCGCCCGAGATGCATCAGGAACCGCGCCATATCCTTGTAGATCGGCAGCCGGTGACTGCCGCCAAAGTCGATGCCCGAGAGGTGCCGCGCGCTGCGCAAGAGATTGTCGGGATGGAAATCGCCGTGGATGATCGCGACGCGCCAGTTCTGACCTGAAATATGTTTCTCAAGCTGTTCCAGAATAACAAGAATTTCGTCCTCGAGAGCGCGTAGATCGGCAAAGGGCTGTTTCGCGGCGGCCTTGGCGGCGCGGGCGCGCCAGGGGCCGGGACGGGCGGCGCGGTCTGCCTCGCTGTCCCGCGTGGCATGGCGCAACCATTGGGCCGCCTCGCACAGCATCGGCAGCGCCTCGGGCCCCGGCATCTGCCGCGCCAGCGCAAACAGCGGCTGCCCCTCCGCCCGCGACACGATCAGCGCGCCTTGGGCGGCGTTATAATAGAGCGGCTCGGCCATGGTCAGCCGTCCGTCCCGCAGATGCGGCCAGAGGCGGTTCATCTCTTCCCAGGTCTGATCAAGCCCGATGTCGACCGAGCCGGTGGAAAGTCGAAGAATGGCGTCCAGCCCATTGTATTTGCAATGCAAAACCGCATAACGCCCGGGCACGTTGCGGATGATCTCGCCAAATTCGACAGCCGCGAGAACGGGATCGGCGGCGGCGATCGCTTCGAGCCGCGCCGAGACGTCCATGAGCGCCGCGATATCGCTGGCCAAATTGGGGGTCTGGTTTTTGGTTTGGGGTCCGGTCATGGCGCAGCATCCCGCAGGGCGCGGTTGCGGTCAAGCTACGGTCGCGCGGGGCGCTTAGCGAATTGAACCCCGGCGCGGCTCTGGCTATGGTGCCGCGAACCCGCACGCGGGGCAGGAATCCTGCGTCTGGAAGAGGAGAGCGAGATGAGCACAGCCGATGTCAATGAAATGAGCTTTGAAGACGCCATGCGCGAGCTTGAGGCCGTGGTCAACAAGCTCGAACGCGGCGATGTGGCGCTCGAGGAATCGATCACCCTCTATGAGCGTGGCGCGCTTCTTAAAAAACGCTGTGAAAAGAAGCTCAAGGAAGCCGAAGAGAAGGTGGCCACCATCACGCTCGACGGGCAGGGACAGCCCACCGGCACGACGCCCACCAAGGAAATGTGACCATGCAAGAGCGTCTGGCGGAGGTGGCAGCCGGGGTTGCCGCCCATCTCGATCATGTTCTGGCGCCATTTGGCACGGGCGAGCTGGCGCAGGCGATGCGCTATGCCACCGAGGGCGGCAAGCGTCTGCGGGCCTATCTGGTGATCGAGGGCGCGCGGCTGCATGGGGTGCCGGCGGAACAGGCGATCTGGCCCGCCACCGCGATCGAGGCGCTGCACGCCTATAGCCTCGTGCATGACGACATGCCTTGCATGGATGACGACGATCTGCGCCGGGGCCGTCCGACGGTGCATCGCAAATGGGATGAGGCGACCGCCGTTCTGGTGGGCGATGCGCTGCAATCGCTGGCCTTTGAATGCGTGGCCGATCCGCGTGCGGGCAGTGGCGAGGTGCGGGCCGAGCTCTGCCTCGGGCTGGCACGCGCTGCGGGCGGGCAGGGGATGGTGCTGGGCCAGGCGCTCGATATCGCGGCTGAGACCGCCGGCACGCCGCTCAGCCTCGACGAGATCACCACGCTGCAGGCCGGCAAGACCGGTGCGCTCATCATCTGGTCGGGCATTGCCGGGGCGGTGATGGCGGGGGCAGATCCCGCGCCGCTCACCCGCTATGCGCAGGCCGTCGGTTTGGCTTTTCAGATCGCCGATGACATATTGGATGTTGAGGGCTGTGCCGAAGAAACCGGCAAGGCGGTGGGCAAGGATGCCGCGGCGGGCAAGGCGACCTTTGTGTCGCATCTCGGGCTGGCCGGGGCGAAATCCCGCGCAAGCGCCCTCATCGACGAGGCGATTGCCGCGCTCGATATATATGGTGAGGATGGCGATGACTTGCGGGCTCTGGCGCGCTTCGTTATCGCAAGGTCCAGTTGATTTCCCCCCAAAGGAGGGGTGTGCCAGATGTCTGATGCTCCAGTAACACCGATCCTGGACCGTGTTTCCAGCCCGTCCGATCTCAAGCGGATGTCCGATGCCGAGCTGCGTCAGCTGGCCGATGAGCTGCGCGCCGAGACAATCTCCGCCGTGTCGCAGACCGGGGGCCATCTGGGGGCGGGGCTTGGCGTGGTCGAGTTGACCGTGGCGCTGCATGCGGTGTTCGACGCGCCGCGCGACAAGATCATCTGGGACGTGAGCCATCAATGCTATCCGCATAAGATCCTCACCGGGCGGCGCGACCGGATGCGCACCCTGCGCCAGAAGGATGGGCTGTCGGGCTTTACCAAACGCTCCGAGAGCCCCTATGACCCGTTCGGCGCGGCGCATAGCTCGACCTCGATCAGCGCGGCGCTGGGCTTTGCCGTGGCGCGCGATCTGGGTGGCGCAAGCGAGACCGGCCATGGCGATGCGATTGCGGTGATCGGCGACGGTGCAATGAGCGCGGGCATGGCCTTTGAGGCGATGAACAACGCGGGCCATCTGAAGAAACGGATGATCGTCATTCTCAACGACAATGAGATGTCGATCGCGCCGCCGGTGGGCGCGCTGTCCTCCTATCTGAGCCGGCTCTATGCCGAGGCGCCGTTCCAGGAGCTCAAGGCTGCCGCCAAGGGCGCGGTGAGCTTGCTGCCCGGCCCGTTTCAGGAAGGCGCCAAGCGGGCGCGCGACATGCTGAAGGGGCTCGCCGTCGGCGGCACGCTCTTTGAAGAGCTGGGGTTCTCCTATCTCGGGCCGATTGATGGCCATGACATGGATCAGCTCTTGCCGGTGCTGCGCACGGTGCAGGATCGCGCGACGGGGCCGATCCTCATCCATGTGCTGACCAAGAAGGGCAAGGGCTATGGCCCGGCCGAGGCGGCGCGCGATGGCGGGCATGCGACCGCGAAATTCGATGTGGTGACCGGCAAGCAGAAGAAATCGCCGAGCAATGCGCCGAGCTATACGGCGGTTTTCTCCGACGCGATCCTCGCCCATGCTGCCGAAGATCAGCGGATCTGTGCGGTGACGGCCGCGATGCCCGATGGCACCGGGCTCAAGCTCTTCGAGGAACGCTATCCCAGTCGTTGTTTCGACGTGGGCATTGCCGAGCAGCACGCGGTGACCTTTGCCGCGGGGCTGGCCGCCGGGGGGCTGCGGCCCTTCTGTGCGCTTTATTCGACCTTCTTGCAGCGCGGCTATGATCAGGTGGTGCATGACGTGGCCATTCAGCGCCTGCCGGTGCGTTTCGCCATTGATCGCGCGGGGCTTGTGGGCGCGGATGGCGCGACCCATGCCGGGAGCTATGATGTGGCCTTTCTGGCCAACCTGCCGGGGATGGTGGTGATGGCCGCCGCTGACGAGGCCGAGCTTGTCCATATGGTGGCGACCGCCGCCGCCCATGACGAGGGCCCGATTGCCTTTCGCTATCCGCGTGGCGAGGGCGTGGGCGTCGAGATGCCAGACCGTGGCGTGCCGCTCGAGATCGGCAAGGGCCGGATCATCCAGGAGGGCAAGGGCGTGGCGATCCTGTCCTTTGGTACGAGGCTCGGCGAGGTGCGCCGCGCCGCAGAGGCGCTGGGCGCGCGCGGCATCACGCCGACCATCGCCGATGCGCGCTTTGCCAAGCCGCTCGACCGCGACATGATCCTCGATCTGGCGGCGCGGCATGAGGCGCTCATCACCATCGAAGAGGGGGCCGTTGGCGGCTTTGGCAGCCATGTGGCGCAGCTTCTGTCAGAGGAGGGCGTGTTCGATCATGGGCTCAAATTCCGCCAGATGGTGCTGCCCGATATCTTTATCGATCAGGCGAGCCCGGAGGATATGTACCGGGTGGCGGGGCTGAGTGCCGAGGATATCGAGGCCAAGGTGCTCGAGCTCTTGGGCGTGGCCCGGATCAGCGATCAGCGCGCCTGACCCTCGCAATCCTCGGATCAGCCCCTAGATTACTCCTGTCCCCCAAAGGGAGAGGAGAGATGCCCCGATTTCCAATGATATTTGCCTGCCTGGCGCTCTGGGCGCTGCCTTTGCAGGCGCTGGAGAGCTCGCAAGGCGCGTTGCGCGTCGAAGAAAAGGCGCAGGGGCTCTCTGCGCCTTGGGGGTTTGGATTTTTGCCCTCGGGCGAGGTTCTGATCACCGAGAAAGCCGGGCGGCTTCTGCGGCTCGACCCCGATGGAGGGTTGAGCGAGATCACCGGGCTCGGCGAGATTGCCAATCGCGGGCAGGGCGGGCTCTTGGATATTCTGGTGCCGGGTGCTTTCGAGACGCGGCGCGAGTTGTTCTTTACCTTCGCCAAACCGCAAGGGCAGGGTGAGGGCACGGCGGTGGCGCGGGCGCGGCTCAGCCCGGCGGGCGATGCGTTGCAGGACTGGACTGTGATATATGAGATGACGCCCGGGTCCAGCGGCGGACGGCATTTCGGCTCGCGCCTTGTGGAGGCCCGCGATGGCACGCTTTTTGTCACCATCGGCGAGCGTGGCGACAGGCCGTCGGCGCAGGATCTGAGCCGCGAAAACGGTTCGGTGCTGCGCATCAGCCGCGCGGGCGAAGTGCCGCGTGACAACCCGTTTGTCGGGCAAGAGGGCGTGCGCGGCGCGATCTGGTCCTATGGGCATCGCAACCCGCAGGGCGCGGCGCTCGACCTCGATGGGCAGCTCTGGGTGAGCGAACATGGCGCCAAGGGCGGTGACGAGGTGAACCGCGTGGTGAAAGGCGCGAATTACGGCTGGCCGGTGATTTCCTACGGGCGGCATTATTCCGGGGCCAAGATCGGCGAGGGCACGGCCAAGCCGGGGATGGAACAGCCCGCCCATTACTGGGACCCGTCGATCGCGCCCTCTGGCCTCATGATCTATTCCGGCGCGCTCTGGCCCGAGTGGCGCGGCGATGTGTTCACGGGCAGTCTCAAATTCGGGTTTCTGTCACGGCTTGACCCGTCCGAGAGCTCGGGCGACGGCTGGACCGAGGAACGGATCGAGGGGCCAGAGACCGGCCGGCTGCGGGATCTGCGCGAGGCGCCGGATGGGGCGATCTGGATCCTGTCGGAAGAGCAGGGCGCGCTCTATCGGCTCAGCCCGTAATTCGAGTCCGATAGGCCCGCGTCAGATCGACAGTCGCGAGGCCTGCGAGCCGCGTTCGCGATAGGGCGTGGTGTTGTAATGCGCCCGGTAGCATTTCGAGAAATGCGAGGGCGAGGAAAAGCCGCAGGCCAGCGCCACGTTGATCACCGTCATATCGGTCTGCATCAACAGGTTGCGCGCCTTTTGCAGCCGCAGCTCCATGTAATACCGCTTGGGCGAGCGGTTGAGATAACGCCGGAAGAGCCGTTCGAGCTGTCGCGTCGACATGCCCGCGTCCTTGGCGAGGATCGAGGGGCTGATCGGCTCTTCGATATTGCCCTCCATCATCTGGATGACCTGGCTGAGCTTGGGGTGGCGGACGCCGATGCGGGTCGGCACCGAGAGACGCTGTGTGTCCTGATCGGTGCGGATCGTGTTGTAGATGAGCTGATCGGCCACGGCATTGGCCAGTTTCTCGTCGTGATCCTTGGCGATGATATGCAGCATGAGATCAATGGACGAGGTGCCGCCCGCCGTGGTCATCCGGTTGCCATCGACGGTAAAGACCGATTTCGTCAAGTTCACCTCGTCGAATTCCTCGGCGAAACTGTCGTGGTTCTCCCAGTGGATCGTCGCCCGTTTGCCATCCAGAAGCCCGGCGCGCGCCATCGTGTAAGAGGCGGTGCAGAGCCCGGCCACCGGCAGCCCGCGACGGGCCTCGCGGCGCAGCCAGCTCAGCAGGCGTTTGGTGGTGGCGAGATGAATATCCATGCCACCACAGAGCATCACCGTGTCGTCGCGGTTGAGTTCGCTCAGCGGGATGTCGATCTGAAACCGCGAGCCGGCGGAGCAGGAAATCGTCTCTTCGGTGTCGCCAGAGACCTGCCATTCATAGATCGGTTTGCCGGCCATCCGGTTGGCAATACGCAGACATTCCACGGCCGAGGCAAAGCTCAGCAGGGTGAATCCCTCCATCAAAACGAACACAAAGCGCCGGGGCGCGTCTGCGTTGGACCCGCGGGTCTGTTTTGCCTGTACTGTCATCGGCCGCCACTCCGATTGGCTGTGGAATTGAACCGTCTTCTGTGAAATCGCGCACAAACACAAGGGGTCGCGCGGAATTTCCGGTTTTTACTATATCTCGGATATGGCGATTTGGCCCGTGGCGCGTTATATGGCTATTTCAGACTTCTGAAGGTGGAGAGAGAAGATGAGCGAGTGGCAGAAAAAAGGATGGCGCAACAAGCCGCGGATCCAGATGCCCGACTATCTGGATATGGATGCGCTGCAGGATGTCGAGGCGCGCCTTAGCCAGTATCCGCCGCTCGTCTTTGCAGGCGAAGCGCGGCGGCTCAAGGCCCAGCTTGGGGCGGCGGCGCGCGGCGAGGCCTTCCTGTTGCAGGGCGGCGATTGTGCCGAGGCCTTTGACCAATTCAGCGCCGATGGCATCCGTGACACGTTCAAGGTGATGCTGCAGATGGCGATGGTGCTCACCTATGGCGCCAAGGTGCCGGTGATCAAAGTGGGCCGCATCGCGGGCCAGTTCGCCAAGCCGCGTTCGGCGCCCACGGAAACCCAGGGCGATGTCGAGCTTCCGAGCTTCCGGGGCGATATCATCAACGAGCTGGACTTCACGCCCGAGGCGAGAATTCCCAACCCGTCCAAGATGTTGCAGGCCTATACTCAAGCAGCGGCGACGCTCAACCTGATCCGGGCTTTTTCAACGGGCGGCTATGCCGATGTGCATCAGGTCCATGCCTGGACGCTGGGCTTTACCGAGGGTGAGAAGGCCGCGCGCTATCGTGAGATGGCGAACCGGATCAGCGATACGCTCGACTTCATGAAGGCCGCCGGTGTCGACAGTGACAGCGCCCATACGCTGCAGACGGTGGATTTCTACACCAGCCACGAGAGCCTGCTTCTGGAGTATGAAGAGGCGCTGACGCGGGTGGATACGACCACGGGCAAATGGCTGGCGGGGTCGGGGCATTTCCTGTGGATCGGGGACCGCACGCGGCAGCCGGATGGCGCGCATGTGGAGTTCCTGCGCGGCGTGCAGAACCCGATCGGGTTCAAATGCGGACCGTCGATCACGCCGGAGGATCTCAAGCAGCTTATCGGCATTCTGAACCCGAAGAACGAGCCGGGCCGGATCACCCTGATCAACCGCTTTGGCGCGGGCAATGTGGGCGAACATCTGCCCAAGCTGATCCGCACCGTGGCCGAGGAAGGCTTTGACGTAACCTGGGTCTGCGACCCGATGCATGGCAATACGATCAAATCGGCCAGCGGCTATAAAACCCGGCCTTTTGAACGGGTTCTGCGCGAGGTGCGGGAATTTTTCGCGATCCACAAGGCCGAGGGCACGATCCCCGGCGGGGTGCATTTCGAGATGACCGGTCAGGACGTGACCGAGTGTATCGGGGGCGTCCAGGCGGTCAGCGAGGAAAACCTGAGCGACCGCTACCACACGGCCTGCGATCCGCGTCTCAACGCGTCGCAATCGCTCGAGCTGGCCTTCCTCGTGGCCGAGGAATTGTCGAGCCTGCGCGAGGACCGGCAAGCCGTCGCGGTGTAATTCAGCCGATACAAGAAACGTATAAAGGCGGGGGAAACCCCGCCTTTTTTTATGTCGGTATCCCGTCGGTAAAACGACGGCAGCGCGTCGGTGCACATTTTGCCCCCTCGATACGCCCCGATTTCGCGCCTCGAAGGTCAGTAGCGGCCGAGCTCGACCTGACCGCGATCGAGCACCTGACCCTTGGCCGAGATCGCCTTGACCACGGCGAAATAGGCGTTGCCCTTGCCACCGGAACAGGGCGGCAGGTAGCCGCGCGATTTATACTTGCCGGTGCCGCGCGCCGGTTTGATGACCTTGGCCTGACCGGGGAGCTTGCCGGCGAGACCGGGGACCGGATGCAGATTGGCCGAGGCGCCTTTCACCGGGTAGCCGATGACCCCATGACCGCCGTCGCGCGACAGCGGTTTGTAGCTGCGGTCGTTGAATTCCACATAGACCCAGGCCGTGCCCTGGGGCAGGCCGCTCACCTGCATCGGCGGGGTCGCGCCCTTGCCACCAAAGAGCGGGCAGTGCTGACCGGCGGGCACCCGTTTGCCATCCCAGCCGCCGCCGAGCTTGACCGAAATCTCGGCAAGGGCGGCGGGGGCTGTGGCAAGGCTGGCAGCGGTGACGAGAAGAGCGGGGAGAATGAGAGATTTCATGAATGGCCTCCGAAATGGCATCGCGCAAGGTACACGGGCGCGGAAACTGCGCCCGGGATCAGCTTAGCCAAGAGGGGTGCCCGGTCAATTCCTTTCCCGGATCAGAGTTTCCGGGATGAGGCTGTCAGGGTCTTAGCGGACCAGCCGCAGGTAGGGCCGCTCGCTCGGATAGCTGGGCGCGTCCGAGCCGGGGGCGAGAAAGTCGAGCTGTCGCTCGGCAAAGCCGGGCTGGGGCGCGGGATGGGCGGTGGGAGAAGCGGTGGGCAGCGGGTAGCCGGGCGGGAGGCCCTGTGGCTGTGCGATGCGCTGGACCGAGCTGCTGGTGATGCCAAAGCGGTTGACGCCGCTGCCCACCGGGCCGCGCGTGCGCAGGATGCCAAGGGCGCGAGAGACATCGCCGAGATCGCTGCGCAGCGGCAGGAGCAGCATCGCGCCGGTGAGCCGCGCGCCCGAGCGCAGGCGCATCCGCAAGATGGCCGGTTCCTCGAAGAGCCGCACCAGATCGGCTTGCAACGCGTCGCGGCTGCCGAGCTGGATCAGCGCGCTGAGCGGCATGCCGCGCAGGTCCATGCCCATGACTTCGCTCACCTGTTGGCCGGCGATGCGAAACCGGGCGAGGCCGGGGGCGATTTTTTCCAGTACGAAGACGGAGGAGACATGATCCGAGAAGCCGCGCGGGTCGAGATCGGCGCGGCGTGGTACGAGATGGCCGCGCCGCAGCCCGTGCCAATAGTCGGAGATCGCATCGAGCGCCGCGTCTTCTTGGGTCGCGCGGCGCAAGAGCCGGGTGAGGCCGCTGAAGGGCTGCGGCGTGTTCGAAGCTGCGCCAGAGGAGGCACGCCGGTCCGCGCCGTCGAAGCGCTTGCCCTCGTCGTCCCGTGGTGTGTCGTGCCGATCATCTTGCATGTCATCGCGTCCTTGCTGCTGTCCGGTCAACGCGGTCCTCAGACCTCCGGTTGCCACCATGATGACACAAGTCCCATGAGAATTGACTCAAATCCTAAACGATTGGTTAACCTCTGGCCGCAAGGCCTCTGGCAGGTTCCTGGCAAGCATCTGGCGGGGCTCTGGCGGGCCGCGACCTTGCGCGAGGGGGCAAGCCCGCGTAGGACGAGGCGCGAACCAAAAGCGGAGACTAGGCGTGCTGATATCAATGACAGGGTTTGCCTCGGGCCGGGGCGCGAGCGAGGGCTATGCCTGGGACTGGGAGCTGCGCTCGGTGAACGGCAAGGGGCTCGACCTGCGGCTGCGCGTGCCGGATTGGGTTGAGGGGCTTGAGACCGCCTTGCGGGCGCGGCTTGGCAAGGGTTTGGCGCGCGGCAATGTCACGGTGAACCTGCGGCTGCAAAGCGAACAGCGCGCCGCACGGATGCAGGTCAACGAGGCGCAGCTCGACGATGTGCTCGAGGCGATTGCCCGGATCGAGAGCGAAGCGATGGCGCGCGGCATCTCGCTCGCCCCGTCGCGGCCCGGCGATATTCTGGCGCAGCGCGGCGTGCTCGAGATGGCCAGCAGCGAGGCCGACACCACCGCGTTGCAAGCGGCGCTTCTGGCAGATTTCGAAGCGGTGCTCGACGGATTTCTCGATATGCGGCGCGGCGAGGGCCGGGCGCTCGAGGAGATCCTCGCAGGCCAGCTCGACGAGATTTCGCGGCTGACAAGCGAGGCGGCGGAGGCCGCCCAATCGCGGCGCGAGGATGTGGCGCAGGCGCTGCGTGACGCGCTGGCGCGGGTGCTCGACAACAGCGAGGGGGCAGACCCGGACCGGATCGCGCAGGAGCTGGCGCTTCTCGCTGTGAAATCGGATGTGACCGAAGAATTGGACCGGCTTCATGCGCATGTTACAACGGCGCGCGACATGATCGCCACTGGCAGCCCGATTGGCCGCAAGCTCGATTTTCTGGCGCAGGAATTTAACCGCGAGGCCAATACCTTGTGTTCCAAGGCGCAATCGGGCGCGCTGACCAAGATCGGGCTCGAATTGAAAACGGTGATCGACCAGATGCGGGAGCAGGTGCAAAATGTCGAGTGACGCGAAAAAACTGCCGTCGCGGCGCGGCTTGCTCATCATTCTCAGCTCGCCCTCGGGGGCGGGGAAATCGACGCTCACCCGGCGGCTGCGGGCATGGGACGAGAGCCTGAGTTTCTCGGTCTCGGCCACGACGCGGGCGCCGCGCGAGGGCGAGATCGATGGGCAGGATTACTATTTCCTCGACGAGGCCGGGTTTCGCCATCAGGTGAGCGAGGGGCAGATGCTCGAACATGCGCATGTGTTCGGCAATTTCTATGGCTCGCCCAAGGGGCCGGTGGAAGAGGCGATCAGCGCCGGGCGCGATGTGCTCTTCGACATCGACTGGCAGGGCGCACAGCAAATCCAGAACTCGGACCTTGGCAAGCACACGCTGTCGATCTTTATCCTGCCGCCCTCGATCGCCGAGCTGCGCCGCCGGTTGGAGAGCCGGGGCCAGGACAGCGCCGAGGTGATCGCGAAACGGATGCAGAAGAGCTGGGACGAGATAAGCCATTGGGCGGAATATGATTTCGTTTTGGTCAATGACGATCTTGACGCGACCGAAGAGCGGCTCAAATCCATCGTCGAGGCGGCGCGGCTCAAACGTATTCAGCAGCCGGCGCTGACCGACCATGTGCGCGCCTTGCAGGCGGAATATGAGGAGACGGCATGACGCTCTATACGCTCGACGGGGTTGCCCCGCAGACACCCGAGGATGGCGATTTCTGGGTCGCGCCCGATGCCAATGTGATCGGCAAGGTGGCGCTTGAAAGTGCCACGTCGGTCTGGTTCGGGGCGACGTTGCGCGGCGATAATGAGCTGATCCGTGTCGGTGCGGGCAGCAATATTCAGGAAAACGCGGTGCTGCACACCGATATGGGCTATCCGCTGGTGATCGGCGCAGGTTGTACCATCGGCCATAAGGCGATGCTGCATGGCTGTGTGATCGGCGACAATAGCCTCATCGGGATGGGGGCGACTGTTCTCAATGGTGCCAAGATCGGCCGCAATTGCCTCATCGGGGCAGGGGCCTTGATCACCGAGGGCAAGGAAATCCCCGATGGCAGTCTGGTGATGGGCGCGCCGGGCAAGGTGGTGCGGGCGCTGGATGCGGCGGCGGTGGATCGGCTCAAGCTGAGCGCGCTGGGCTATCAGAAGAACATGCGGCGGTTTCGCGACGGGCTTGAGAGGATCTGACCATGGAGCTGGTGCGCGACGAGATCGACGGGCTGATCGCGGCACTGCCGCTGGCGGCACTGGTGATCGGGCGCGACGAGCGCATCCATGCGGTCAATGATCAGGCGCGGGCGCTGTTGGGCGAGCATCTGGTGGGGCGGCATTTCATCACGGCGCTGCGACAGCCGGCGGTGATGGACGCGATCGAGGATTGTCTCGCGAGCCAGGTGCCGCAGGTCGGGCGCTATCTCGGCAATGACGGGGCGCAGGACACCACCTATCGGGTGCAGGCGGCCTGGGTCGAATTTGCCGGCAAGGCCGGGGTTCTGGTGTCCTTTGAGGATGTGACGCCGATGGAGCGGGCAGGCCAGATGCGGCGCGATTTCGTCGCCAATGTGAGCCATGAGCTGCGCACGCCGCTCACCGCGATGATGGGGTTCATCGAGACGCTGCAGGGCCCGGCGCGGGGCGATACCGCGGCCTCGGACCGGTTTTTGGCGACGATGTATTCCGAAGCCAACCGGATGGAGCGGCTGGTGCGCGATCTGCTGGCGCTGAGCCGGGTCGAGAGCGAAGAGCGGGTGCGCCCCAATCAGACGGTCGATCTGGCGGGGCTGGTGCGCAGCGTGGCGCATACGCTGCGGCCGCTCTTGGAGAATTCCGAGGTGACGCTCGATCTCGAGCTGCCGCAGAGCGACACGGAACTGCCGGGCGATGCCGACCAGCTGCGTCAGGTGGTGACCAACCTGATCGAGAACGCGGTCAAATACGGCGGCAAGGGCAAGACCGTCACCGTGACGCTGAGCCATGCCGAGAATGATCCGATGCTGCGCCGCGATGCGCTCTTGTTGTCGGTGCGCGACGAGGGGCCGGGAATTTCCGAGATCCATATCCCGCGCCTGACGGAACGATTCTACCGGGTCGACAGCCACCGGTCGCGCGAAATGGGCGGCACCGGGCTTGGCCTCGCCATCGTCAAACATATCGTGAGCCGCCACCGCGGCCGGCTTCGCATCGAAAGCGAGCTGGGGCAGGGCAGCGTGTTCCGGGTGATTCTCCCTCGCTGAGCTCGTCTCAGGGGTGCAGATGTCATGATTCCCCTCTGGCGCGCGGTTGTTCGCGGTTTGTCAGCCGGTGGCAGGGCAAAAAATCGGCTGTTTTGTCTGGTTTTCTTCAACAAATCCACGCTGTCATAAAACCGTTACAAAATCGTAACAAAAGCTTTGTCCGTGGGGCGTAGACCGCCGCTGTAGGCCACGCAGTTGTGGCCGCTGCCAAATTCAAATCGCATCTAAGGAGCGACACATGTCCCGTTTCACCCTCAGCACTTCGGCTCTGGCCATCCTGGCCGTGTCGGCCACTGCCGCTGCCGCCCGCGACAACGTTCAGGTTGCCGGTTCCTCGACCGTGCTGCCCTATGCCTCGATCGTGGCCGAAGCCTTTGGCGAAAACTTTGACTTCCCGACGCCCGTCGTCGAATCCGGCGGCTCGTCGGCTGGTCTCAAGCGCTTCTGCGAAGGTGTTGGCGAAAACACCATCGACGTCGCCAACTCGAGCCGCAAGATCCGCGAAAAAGAAATCAAGGCCTGTGCCGAAGCCGGCGTGACCGACATCATCGAAGTCCGCATCGGCTATGACGGGATCGTCTTTGCCAGCCAGAAGACCGGCCCCGAATTCACCACCTTCACCCAGGCGGACCTGTTCAACGCGCTGAGCCCGAAAGTGGTCATCGACGGCAAGCTGGTCGACAACCCCTATCAGAAATGGTCGGATTTCAACGCCGATCTGCCCGACGTGGAAATCGCCACCTTCATCCCCGGCACCAAGCATGGCACCCGTGAAGTGTTCGAAGAAAAAGTTCTGGTTCAGGGCTGTGAAGACACCGGCGCCTATGAGCTGCTGAAAGCCGAAGCCGAAGGCGAAGACGACAAAGCCAAGGGCAAAGCGGCGCATAAAGCCTGCTACAACGTCCGCACCGATGGCAAATCGGTCGACATCGACGGCGACTACACCGAGACTCTGGCGCGTCTCGACAGCAACTCGAACGGCGTTGGCGTCTTTGGCCTGGCCTTCTACGAGAACAACACCGACAAGCTCAAGGTTGCGACCATGGCCGATGTGGCCCCCTCGACCGAGACCATCGCCAGCGGCGAATACCCGGTGTCGCGCCCGCTCTACTTCTACGTCAAGAAAGCGCATATCGGCGTGATCCCGGGCCTCAAAGAATACGCTGAATTCTTTGTCAGCGACGAGATCGCAGGCCCCGATGGCCCGCTCTCCGACTATGGCCTCGTGTCCGATCCGGAACTGGCCGCGACCCAAACTCTGGTGGCTGACGAAGCGACCATGGGCGAAGGCATGTAAGCCAAAGGCTTGCTCTGGGGCGGCGCGGGTTCTCGTGCCGCCCCTTTTTGATGTTTGCACGCCTCTGGCCGCTGGGACATCTGGGGACGAAAAAGGGCTTGGGGGACCGCAATGCCTGTATTCTGGTTAGTTTTGATTGTCGGCGCGATGGCGTTGATCGGCTATGGGCTGGGACGGGCCCGGGCCCTCAAATCGGCAGGCGGCGACAGTCGCGTGCTGCACTCCTTGCCAAGCTTCTACGGCGCCAATGTGGCGCTGAGCGCGCTTGTGCCGGCGCTGGGCCTTGTGCTGGTCTGGCTCATCGCGCAGCCGCTGGTGATCAATGCGAGCATCTCTGGCGACATCCCGCAAAGCGCCATTCCCGAGAGCAGCACGCTCAGCCTCGTGATGAGCGATGTGCGCCGGGTGGCCGATGGGCTCGACCTGGCGGTGAGCCAGGGCGTGCTGAGCGCCGATGCCGCCAAGACGCTGAGCGCCGATGGCACGATCCGCGACACGCTTGGTGCGGTCGGTGTGGCGCTGGGCTCTGATGTGACCCCTGAAATCCTCTCGGCGGCGCAGACCTACCGCACGATGAATGCCGCTGGCAGCTGGATGCTCACCGCTTTGGTGTTGGCGCTGGCCTTTGGCGGGTTCGTCTTTGCCATGTCGCGCACCAAGGCCGAGTTCCGCGCCCGCAACGTCGTCGAGAGCGGCATTCGCGTGCTCTTGGTTGCGGCCGCCTCGATCGCCATCCTGACCACGCTCGGCATCGTGCTGTCGCTGATCTTCAACACGATCGAGTTCTTCAAGCTCTACCCGGCGTCGGAGTTCTTCACCTCGCTGACCTGGGCGCCGAGCTTTGGCGGCGGGTCCGAGCTTGGCATTCTGCCGCTGCTGTGGGGCACGCTCTATATCTCGATCATCGCGCTTCTGGTGGCGGTGCCCATCGGGCTCTTTGCGGCGATTTATCTCTCGGAGTATGCCAGCCCCGCGGTGCGCGGTGTGGCCAAGCCGCTCATCGAGATCCTCGCCGGTATCCCGACCATCGTTTACGGTCTTTTCGCGCTGCTCACCGTCGGGCCGCTCTTGCTGCAGGTCTTTGGCGACGAAGGCCTTGGCTGGATGCAGGCGGGCACGGCGGTGATGACCGCGGGCCTCGTCATGGGGGTGATGCTCATCCCCTTCGTGAGCTCGCTCAGCGATGACATCATCAACGCGGTGCCGCAGGCGATGCGCGACGGCTCCTACGGGCTTGGCGCCACCAAATCCGAGACGATCCGTCAGGTGATCCTGCCCGCCGCGCTGCCGGGCATCGTGGGGGCGATCCTGCTCGCCGCGAGCCGCGCCATCGGTGAGACGATGATCGTGGTGCTCGGGGCAGGGGCCGCGGCCCGGCTCAGCATGAACCCGTTCGATGCGATGACCACCGTCACCGCCAAGATCGTGAGCCAGCTCACCGGGGACGCGGATTTCGCCAGCCCCGAAGCGCTGGTGGCCTTTGCGCTCGGCATGACGCTTTTCGTCATCACGCTGGGTCTCAATATCTTCGCGCTCTACATCGTGCGCAAATACCGGGAGCAATACGAATGACCGACGCGACCGCAACTCCGCAAGCCGCACCCGCGACCTCGCTGGTGGCGGCGGACGCCCGCACCCAAAAGCGCAACAGGGCCGAACGCCGGTTCCGCGCCTATGGCATGGCGGCCATTCTCACCGGTCTGTTCTTCCTCGTCGTGCTGGTGTCCTCGATCCTCTACAATGGGGTCGGCGCCTTTCAGCAGAGCTTTGTCAACGTGCCGGTCTATCTCGACCCGGCCAAGCTCGACAAGAACGGCACGGGCGACATCGAAGAGATCAAGAAAGTGTCGACCTTCGGCTATGCGCCGCTGATCCAGGATGGGCTTCTCTCGGAGGTTCAGAAAAGCGGCATCGAGACCCCGCTCACCAAGTCCAAGGACATGAAGAACCTGCTGTCGGCCTCGGCCGCGGCGGAGGTGCGCGACTATGTGGTGGCGAACCCCGAGCAGATCGGCGAGACGGTCGAGTTTCGCCTGCTCGCCTCGAGCCGGGTCGATGGCTATCTCAAGGGCCGGGTCAAACGTGAAGACGTGGCCGATGACAAGAACATCTCTGTCGAGCAGCTCGACCTGACCGACCAGCTCCGCGATGCGGGGATCGTCAGCAAGGGGTTCAACCTGAGCTTTATCACCGGCGCCGATGCCTCGGAGAGCCGCCCGGAACAGGCGGGGATCGGGGTCTCGATGCTGGGGTCGTTCTTCATGATGCTGGTGGTGCTGGTGCTCAGCCTGCCGATCGGGGTGGCCGCCTCGATCTATCTCGAGGAGTTTGCGCCGCAGAACCGGTTCACCGATCTCATCGAGGTCAATATCTCGAACCTCGCCGCGGTGCCGTCGATTGTCTTCGGTATCCTTGGCCTCGCGGTGTTCATCCAGTTTGCCCATCTGCCGCAATCCGCGCCTCTGGTGGGCGGTCTGGTGCTGACGCTGATGACCCTGCCGACGATCATCATCTCGACGCGCGCCTCGCTCAAGGCGGTGCCGCCGTCGATCCGCGATGCGGCGCTGGGCGTCGGGGCCTCGAAGATGCAGTCGATCTTTCACCATGTGCTGCCGCTTGCCATGCCCGGCATCCTGACCGGCACGATCATCGGCCTCGCACAAGCGCTGGGCGAGACCGCGCCGCTGCTGCTCATCGGGATGGTGGGGTATATCGCCTCGAACTATCCCGACGGGTTTGCCTCGGGGTTCCTCGATCCGAACTCGGCCATGCCCGCGCAGATCTATGAATGGGCGAAACGCGCCGACCCGGCCTATTATGAACGGGCCTGGGGCGGCATCATCATCCTGCTGGTGTTCCTGCTGACCATGAACGCCATTGCCATCATCCTGCGCCGTCGCTTTGAGCGCCGCTGGTAAGAGAACGAGGATCAAACCAATGTATGACGCTCCAAACCGGGAGATGAAAGTGGACCAGAAGACAACCAAGATTTCGGCGCGCGGCGTGCAGGTCTATTATGGCGACACCCATGCCATCAAGGACGTGGATGTCGATATCGAAGACCGCACTGTGACCGCCTTCATCGGCCCGTCGGGATGTGGCAAATCGACCTTTCTGCGCTGTCTCAACCGGATGAACGACACGATCGACGTCTGCCGCGTCAAGGGCGAGATCAAGCTCGACGGCGAAGACATCTATGACAAGCGGGTCGATCCGGTGCAGCTGCGTGCCAAGGTCGGCATGGTGTTCCAGAAACCCAACCCGTTCCCCAAGTCGATCTATGACAACGTGGCCTATGGGCCGCGCATCCACGGGCTCGCCCGCGACAAGGCCGATCTCGACGAGATCGTCGAGCGCGCCCTGCGCCGGGGGGCGATCTGGAACGAGGTCAAGGACCGTCTCGACGCGCCGGGCACCGGTCTTTCGGGTGGGCAGCAGCAGCGTCTGTGCATCGCCCGCGCCGTTGCGACCGAGCCGGAAGTTCTGCTGATGGACGAACCCTGTTCGGCGCTCGACCCCATCGCCACGGCCCAGGTCGAAGAGCTCATCGACGAGCTGCGCGAGAGCTATTCGGTGGTCATCGTCACCCACTCGATGCAGCAGGCCGCCCGGGTGAGCCAGAAGACCGCCTTCTTCCACCTCGGCAATCTGGTGGAGTTCGGCGAGACCGGACAGATTTTCACCAACCCGCAAGATTCACGCACTGAAAGCTATATCACCGGCCGGATCGGGTAAGAGGACAGGACCATGCAGGACACACATATCCAATCGGCCTTCGACCGCGACCTCGAAGGCATTCAGGCCAGCATCATGAAGATGGGCGGCCTCGTGGAAGAGGCCATTCTCGACGCGGCGCAATCGCTCGAGACCCGGGACGAAGAGCTGGCCGAGACCGTCCGCCGCCGCGACAAGGTGATCGACGCGCTCGAAGAGCAGATCAACGAAGAGGTCGCCCGCGTGATCGCGCTGCGCGCGCCCACGGCGGTCGATCTGCGCATCGTTCTGTCGGTGCTCAAGGTGAGCGGCAATCTCGAACGGATCGGCGACTATGCCAAGAACATGGCGAAACGGACCACGGTCCTGTCGTCCATGGCCCCGGTGCATGACGCCGCCGCCGCCCTGCGCCGCATGGCGCGCGAGGTGGAGCGGATGCTCAAGGATGCGCTCGACGCCTATATCCAGCGCGACGCGGGCCTCGCCCGGGACGTGATGGAGCGCGACCGCGACATCGATCAGATGTATAATGCGCTGTTTCGTGAATATCTCACCTTCATGATGGAGGATCCCCGCAACATCACGCCCTGTATGCATCTGCATTTCATTGCCAAGAATACCGAGCGGATGGGCGACCATGTGACCTCGATCGCCGAGCAGGTGATCTATCTGGTGACCGGCGAGATGCCCGAGGACACCCGTCCCAAGGGCGATCAGACCTCGGTCAATCCCGATCTGTCCCAAGGGGCAGCAAGCTAGGACTGGATACGGACCATGAGTGCAGAACAACCTTGCGTGTTGCTGGTCGAAGACGAACCGGCCCAGCGCGACATCCTGACCTATAATCTCGAGGCCGACGGCTTTGAGGTGGCGGCGGCCGAGAATGGCGAAGAGGCGCTTCTTCTGGTGGATGAGGTGTCGCCAGATATCATCGTGCTCGACTGGATGCTGCCCAATGTGTCCGGCATCGAAGTCTGTCGGCAGCTCAAATCGCGCAGCGACACGCGGGGCGTGCCGATCATCATGCTCTCGGCCCGCTCGGAAGAGGTGGACCGGGTGCGAGGCCTCGAGACCGGCGCCGATGATTACGTGGTGAAACCCTATTCCGTGGCCGAGCTCATGGCGCGGGTGCGGGCGCAGCTGCGCCGGACCCGGCCGGCGGCGATGGGCGCGCGGCTCGAATTTGACGATATCGTGCTCGATGCGGAAACCCATCGGGTGACGCGGGCCGATCAGTCGCTCAAGCTCGGGCCGACAGAGTTTCGCCTGCTGTCGACCTTCATGGAGAAACCGGGCCGTGTCTGGAGCCGCGAGCAATTGCTCGACCGGGTCTGGGGCCGCGACATCTATGTCGATACGCGCACTGTGGACGTCCATATCGGGCGGCTGCGCAAGGCGCTCTGTCAATATGGCGGCGATGACCCGCTGCGCACGGTGCGCGGCGCGGGATATGCGCTGGGCTAAAAGATTTACGAGTGACGCGAAG
This sequence comes from Roseovarius nubinhibens ISM, assembly GCF_000152625.1. Classification (GTDB taxonomy): domain Bacteria; phylum Pseudomonadota; class Alphaproteobacteria; order Rhodobacterales; family Rhodobacteraceae; genus Roseovarius; species Roseovarius nubinhibens. The sequence continues at coordinate 3,223,697 of NZ_CH724156.1, forward strand.
TGGGTGTCCGGGGCAGGGGGAACTTTGCCCCGGTTTTACGTTCAGCGCGGCAGCATGTCCTCTTCGTCGACCACCGCCGCCAGCCAGTCGCGAAAGGCCCGCAAGGCCGGATCGGTGGCGCGCGCCTCGGGCCAGACGAGGTAATAGGCGCCCGGCAGCTCTACGGGATGCGGGGCGAGCGCCACGAGCCGCCCGGCGGCGATCTCGGGCTCGGCCAGATAGAGCGGCAAGAGCGCCACGCCAAGCCCATGCAGCGCCGCCTGAATGATCGTCGAGAACTGATCATGCACGGTGCCGGTGAGCCGCGGGGCGGCCACATCATGCCGGGCAAACCACGTGGGCCAAGCCTCGGGGCGGGTGTCGATATGCAAAAGCGGCAGCTGTGCCAGCGCCGCTGGCTCGGGCAGCGCGTCGGGTTTCATGCCGGCCAGCAGATTGCCCAGCAGATCGGGGGCCGCGACCGGCAGGACCTGTTCCTGCATCAGCCGCAGCGCCTGTGTTCCGGGCCAATCCGCATCGCCGAAATGTATCGCTGCATCAATGCCTTCACTGGCGAAGTTGAACTTCTGCAGCCGGGTCGAGAGATTGATCGTCACCTCGGGATGGGCGCGGGCAAATTCCGGCAAGCGCGGCACCAGCCAGCGCATCCCGAAGGTCGGCAGGATGGCGAGGTTGAGCCGCCCGTGATCGACCGGGGCGCGCAGCCGCATCCCGGCCTGGGTCAGCCGCGCCAGCGCCTCGCGCGCCTCAGCGGCATAGGCCTGCGCCGCGGCGCTCAGCACCAGATGCCGGCCCTCGCGGTGAAAGAGCGCCACGCCAAGCTGCTCTTCCAGCGTCTTGAGCTGCCGGCTCACCGCGCTTTGCGTGAGGCCGAGCGCGTCACCGGTGGCAATGGTGGTGCCGAGCCGGTCAAACGTCTCGAGCACCCGCAGCGCGGCGGTCGAGGGGATATGGGCGCGGGGCAGGGGCATGATATATGCTGTTCCCTCATAGGATTATGCGGATATATCGTTATTCACCGCAGGTTTTCTCATATATACACCGGTCAAACCCGGAAATGAATGCCTGTTTCGCATGGAAAGGACCGCAAGATGTCACTGGATGCCCCGAGCCTGAAGCCGAAAGACAAACCCGATCTTGGCAGTTTTGACTGGCAAGACGCGTTCCGCCTCAACGATCAGCTCGAAGAAGACGAGCGGATGATCGCGGAAAGCGCCCGCAGCTTTGCCCAGGAAAAGCTGCAGCCGCGGGTGATCGAGGCCTACGCGCAGGAAAAGACCGATCCCGAGATTTTCCGCGAAATGGGCGAGATGGGCCTGCTTGGCACCACGATCCCCGAGGAATACGGCGGGCTCGGCGGTGGCTATGTCGGCTATGGCCTCGTGGCGCGCGAGATCGAGCGGGTGGATTCGGGCTATCGCTCGATGATGTCGGTGCAGTCGAGCCTGGTGATGTACCCGATCTATGCCTATGGCAGCGAAGAGCAGCGGCAGAAATACCTGCCGAAACTCGCCAGCGGCGAATTCATCGGCTGTTTTGGTCTGACCGAACCTGATGCGGGTTCCGACCCGGCGGGGATGAAAACCCGCGCCGAGAAGATCGAGGGCGGCTATCGCCTCAAGGGCTCGAAGATGTGGATTTCGAACAGCCCGATCGCCGATGTGTTCGTGGTCTGGGCCAAGTCCGACGCCCATGATGGCAAGATCCGCGGCTTTGTCCTCGAGAAAGGGATGAAGGGGCTGAGCGCGCCGAAGATCGAAGGAAAACAGAGCCTTCGCGCCTCGATCACCGGCGAAATCGTGATGGATGGCGTCGAAGTGGGCGAAGATGCGCTGCTGCCCAATGTCGAGGGCCTCAAGGGGCCGTTCGGCTGTCTCAACCGGGCGCGCTATGGCATTGCCTGGGGCGTGATGGGCGCGGCCGAGTTCTGCTGGCACGCGGCGCGTCAATATGGGCTCGACCGGCAGCAGTTTCGCAAGCCGCTGGCTCAGACGCAGATTTTCCAGCTCAAGCTCGCCAATATGCAGACCGAGATCACCTTGGGCCTGCAGGCGGCGCTGCGGGTCGGGCGGCTCATGGATGCGGCCAATGCGGCGCCCGAGATGATCAGCCTGATCAAGCGCAACAATTGCGGCAAGGCGCTCGAGATTGCGCGCCACGCCCGTGACATGCATGGCGGCAACGGCATCTCGGAAGAGTTCCAGGTGATCCGCCACATGATGAACCTCGAGACGGTGAACACCTATGAGGGCACCCATGACGTGCACGCGCTGATCCTTGGCCGGGCGCAGACGGGGCTTCAGGCGTTCTTCTGAAGCGCTTGAGAGAGTTTGGATGACAGAACGGCCCGTCAGGATCTCTGGCGGGCCGTTTCATTATGGGTATTTGGAACCAGAAAGAGCGGCAGCGGGGACCCTGTCAGCCCACAGGCAATGTAAACACCATTCAGAAATGTCACCGGCTGCGCAAAACAGAAACGTCACCAAGAGGCGTGACGTGAGCAAGGCTTAGCAGCCCGTAGACCCCACATATCGAAGGGCTGAAAAGCCTTGCGGGGCTCAGGTCATAGACCGAGCTTTCGCCGTTCTTTCTTATTGTAGAATGCTTTGATGCCTTCTTCGCGCAGGATCTCTTCAAAGGCGCGCCAGGCGAGGCCATCACCGAAGAAGGGCGGGTTATCGGAAACCGTCAACGTGCCGAACTGGTTCTCCACGGACAGGATCCAGCCGGGATTGATGCTGGTCCGGTAGATCTCAACATCGAAATGATGCCCGTCGATGACGACGGATTGCGTGTAATCGGAGAAGATGATTTCTGGGTCGTCGTCGGCAGTCATGCCTTCATTCTTGGGCCTATTCGGCCGCGTGCACAATCTTCTTCTTGGCCCGCGACCCTGACGGCCGGCTTGGTCTCCGGCCATTCGGCTTATAACCCATCTTCTCTGAGTTCGTCCGCACCTTGGGCTTGGGCGGGGCGGCCTCCTGCATCTCTTTGATGTGCTCGAGGACAGCGCTCAGGCGTTTGTTGCCGGTGATAGCCGCATGGGTCACGCGCTGATCCATGTCGAAGATTTTGTAGGGCAGGGAGCGGCCTTTCCAGCGCGCCTCAAACCGGCCATCCACGAAGGCGTAGGTGTCTACATATTTGCCGACCAGGCCGCGTGTGATCTCGCTTTCCTCGAGCATGATCCGCTTGCGGTCATAGGAAAATGTCAGTTGCTTTCCGACATATCGGTTCTCACGCCAGCACAGCACTTCCGCCAAACGGTCCGGTTCCACATTCAGCGCCCGGTGCAGGTTATCCGGTTTGGCCGGGGCCTTGGAAAACTTGGCGTTGAAGCGGGCCTTGAAGCCTTCCAGAAAGGCGTTTCCGGCCTTTATATTCGAAACACCTGCCAGTCTCAGCTCTTTGACAAGCCGGTCCTGAAGCGTGCGGTTGGCGCGTTCCACGCGACCCTTCGCCTGGCTTGAGTTGGCGCACAAAATCTCGATATTCAGCTCACTCAAAGCGCGCCCGAACTGAGTGATCCGCGCGCCGCCCTTGGCGTCTTCCTTGGCCACGCGAAACACCGAGTGCTTGTCACTGTAAAATGCAACCGGCCGCCCATGGGTATGCAGGTAGCTCTCAAGCGCTTCGAAGTAGCTGAAGGTGCTCTCGGATTTGACAAACCGCAGTTCCATCAACGTGCTGGTGGCATCGTCGATGAACACGAGCAGGGTGCAGGGACCGCCCCGATCCTCGAACCAGCGGTGATCGGAGCCGTCGATCTGGATCAGCTCGCCATAGCATTCCCGGCGCAGACGCGGCTGGTGGAACGTCCGGCGCTGTTTGCGCGACAGCCAGATGCCGTCTTCAATCATCCATTTGCGCAGCGTCTCACGGGACACCTTGAACCCGTGATGTTCCGCCAGCTTTTCCGCGGCCAGCGTCGGCCCGAAATCCACATAGTTTTCTTTTATCAACGCCAAGGCATAGTCGCGCTTCGCTTTGTGGATCCGGTTGTTCGGAGGCTTGCCGCGCGCCTTGTGACGGATCGCGGATGCGCCGTCCTGGCGGTATCGCTTCAGCAGCCGGAATACCTGCCGCCGTGTCAGATCCAGCAGGTTCGCCGCATTCTCAACCGTCAGCCGGCCGTCATCGACCTGTGCCAAAACCTCCACGCGGTTCAACTCGCGCTCGCTCATCATCACCCATCCCATGCCCGATCTCTCTGCCTGTTCTCATTGCAGGCGAGAGTGACACTTCTGCTTTGCCGATGGGTGACATTACTGCTTTGCGGCTACAGGCAAAAGTCGCATAATCAGTATTATGTTAATATAGCATGTGCGGGCTGCATGAAAACAGCGGTCTAACCCGTTGCCCTGGCGTCTCTTTTGTCAGAACGCGTTGAAGGTCAATGTGGTGAGCGTGCGCTCGACCCCCTCGATCATCGCGATATTGTCGTTGATATAGACGCCGACATCTTCGCCCGCGGGCACGTAGAGCTTGAGCAGCAGATCATATTCGCCGCTGGTCGAGAACAGTTCGGAATGGATTTCGCGCAGGACGATGGCATCGGCGACCTTGTAGGTCGTGCCGGGCTTGCAGCGGATCTGGACGAATACGCAGGTGGTCATGGTCCCTCTCGTGTGGCAGGATGAAATGGCTTGGGGCGCAGCTTTACGTGGCTTTGTCCCAATTGCAAATGTCCAAATGCCGGTGACCCATTGTCCGCACAGCCGTCGCGCATGGCACAGAAGATGGCTTGTGACGCTCGACAGCGTCAGTTTTGAGCGGTATTGCAATGGTCACGAAAAGGAAGCTGATCATGACCTCACTGCTCATTCTGAACGGCCCCAACCTCAACCTCTTGGGCACACGTCAGCCCGAGATCTACGGGGCGACCACGCTGGCAGATATCGAGGACATGTGCCGTGCCCATGCGCGCGAGACCAATGTCAGCATCGGCTTTGAGCAGAGCAATCACGAAGGCGCGCTGGTCGAAGCCATCCATGGCGCGCGCGGCAGCCACGACGGGATCATCCTCAACGCCGGGGCCTACACCCATACCTCCATCGCCTTGATGGATGCGATCAGCTCGGTCGAGCTGCCGGTGGTGGAGCTGCATCTGTCGAATGTCCATGCGCGCGAGGAGTTTCGCCATAAATCCTATATCGCGCGGGTCGCGGTTGGTGTGATTTGCGGTTTCGGCGCGGCAGGTTATCCTTTGGCGATGGACGCTCTCATCAGTTACTTGCACATGTCCAAATGATCGACAGTACCGAACTTAACGATTTTCTGCATGCGTCAGAGCTTGAAACCCTCTGGGATCATCTGGTGCGCCGGATGGCGGGCTATGGGTTTGATCGGCTGATCTATGGCGCGACGCGGTTTCGCACCGCGACCTCGCTCGGCGATGCCGAGGATTTCGTCATCCTGACCAATCACGATCCCGAGTATATGGATGGGTTTGTGAATGGCGGCCTCTATTTTCACGCGCCTATGGTGAAATGGGCGCTGGAACATGAAGGCCCGTGTTCCTGGTCGGTGCTGCATGAGATGGCGGAGACCGGCACGCTCAGCGCGCAGGAGCGCAAGGTCGTCGCGTTCAACATCTCGCATCAGGTGACCGCGGGCTATTCGATCTCGTTTCAATCGGTCAGTGCCCGGACCAAGGCGGCGATTGCGCTCACCGCGCGGGCCGGCATGGGACAGGACGAGGTCGATGCGATCTGGGCCGAGCATGGCGACGATATCCTGCTGCTCAACAACATCGCGCATCTGCGCATCCTCTCCCTGCCCTATACCAGCCCGACCCGCAGCCTGACGGCGCGGCAGCGCGAGGTTCTGGGCTGGGTCGGCGATGGCAAAACGGTGCAGGATATCGCGCTCTTGCTCAATCTGACGCCCGCTACGGTTGAAAAGCATCTGCGCCTGGCCCGCGATGCGCTGAGCGTCGAGACCACGGCGCAGGCGGTGCTCAAGGCCAGTTTCCAGAACCAGATCTTCACGCTGGAACCGTCCTAAACCGCCCTAAGGTTTAATCAATCTTAATATACACTGCTTAAATTTGCATTCATTTCATTGAAGGTACGGATTTCCTGACTTTCATTCCATGAAATTATTTTGCAATTTAGACGTGTTCCGTGAGTGGTGGCAATTTTCGCCTGGGAACATCGGGCCCACAATCCTTGGCATTTCAAGGCTCGGTGGACCGGTCCGGTACAACCGGAGCTGGTGGTCAGTCTCTATTGTTCGGGGCTGATCATCGGCACTTTAAAATCGGCCCCCACCCCCCATCTTCACAGCTCTTAACGCGCGGCGCGGCGACGCCCTTATGTCGCCCCCTGCCACCAGAATTCGGGCCTTTGTCAGCCTGCGACCGGCCAAGAAAAAACGCGCCCCGAGAGGCGCGTTTTCACAATCGTTTCAAACCGTTGAACGGGGCTTAGCTCGAGGCTTAGCCCTGGGCGGCCTTGGCCACTTCGGCGGCGAAATCTTCTTTTTCGACTTCGATGCCTTCGCCCACTTCGAGACGGACAAACCCGACGATCTCGGCACCGGCTTCTTTGGCGGCGGCCTCGACGGTGAGGTCGGGGTTGATCACGAAGGATTGGCCCAGCAGGGTCACTTCGGACATGAATTTCTTCATGCGGCCGACGATCATTTTCTCGATCACGGCATCGGGCTTGCCCGACTCACGTGCGATGTCGATCTGAACCTGCTTTTCCTTCTCGACGACGGCCGGGTCGAGCTCGGCTTCGTTGAGCGCGGCGGGGTTGGTCGCGGCGATATGCATGGCAACCTGCTTGCCGAACGCCTCATCACCCCCTTTGAGAGCGACGAGAACGCCGATCTTGCCCATGCCGTCCGCGGCGGGGTTGTGGATGTAGGAGACGACCGTGTCGCCCGACACCGACGCCATGCGGCGCAGCGACATGTTCTCGCCGATGGTGGCGATCTTGTCGGTGATGGTGTCTGCCACGGTCTTGCCGCCGAGATCGGTCGCCTTGAGCGCCTCGATGTCGTCTGCCTTGACGGCTGCATCCGCGATGCTTGCCACCATCGCCTGGAACTCGGCGTTCTTGGCGACAAAGTCGGTTTCGGCGTTCACTTCGACGGCGACGCCACGGCCACCTTCGACATTGACCGCAACGAGACCTTCGGCCGCGGTGCGGCCCGATTTCTTGGCCGCTTTGGCCAGGCCCTTGGTGCGCAGCCAGTCAACAGCCGCCTCCATGTCGCCATCGGTTTCGGTCAGCGCTTTTTTCGCGTCCATCATGCCTGCGCCGGTCGTGTCGCGCAGCTGTTTCACCAATGCAGCAGTGATTGCCATCGTGGCTCTCCTCGAATCTGTGGATTACGGGGACAGGTCTGCCCTGCCCCCCATGTCATTTGCGTGAAACCCGAGGCTTAGCCTTCGGCGTTTTCCTTGACTTCCTCGGACGATTTGATGTCCAGGGGCGCATCTTTCGACATGGCGTCGTTATGCGCGGTCTCGTCGCTGACATTGCCGGTTTCGACGCCGTCCGACAGCGTCTCTTCTACAGGGGCCTCGGCCAGGGCACCGAGATCGACGCCTGCGGCACCCATCTGGGCCGACATGCCGTCGAGCGCGGCACGGCTCACCAGGTCGCAGTAGAGCGAGATGGCGCGGGCCGCGTCGTCGTTGCCGGGGATGATGTAGTCGATGCCATCGGGCGAGCAGTTGGTGTCAACCACAGCCACAACCGGGATGCCGAGCTTGTTGGCTTCGGCCACGGCGAGGGCTTCTTTCTTGACGTCGATGACGAAGAGCATGTCCGGCACGCCGCCCATTTCGCGGATACCGCCGAGCGAGGCCTGCAGCTTTTCCTGGTCGCGTTCGATGCCGAGACGCTCTTTCTTGGTGAGGCCTTCGGCGCCACCTTCGAGGGCTTCGTCAATCTCTTTGAGACGCTTGATCGACTGGCTCACGGTCTGCCAGTTGGTCAGCGTGCCGCCGAGCCAGCGGTGGTTCATGTAGAACTGGGCCGATTTTTCGGCGGCTTCGGCGACGGGGCCTGCGGCCTGACGCTTGGTGCCGACGAAGAGAACCCGGCCGCCTTTGGCCGCGGTGTCACGGATCGCATTCAAAGCCGCGTCCAGCATCGGAACGGTCTGGGTCAGGTCCATGATGTGGATGCCGTTACGCGCGCCATAGATGAACTCGCCCATACGGGGGTTCCAACGCTGCGTCTGGTGACCAAAGTGAACGCCTGCTTCGAGCAGCTGACGCATGGTGAACTCGGGAAGAGCCATGTCTTTTTCCTTTTCCGGTTTTCGCCTCGGCATGGGGTGAGAAGCGGCGCTTCAACCGGTGGACCGCCGGGGATGTCTCCCCCGATCAGCCCGCCCATACCTGCGGATTTCAGTGCCGCGCGTATAGACCGCCCCAACCAAAGGCGCAAGGGCAAAGGCACACGGACAAAGGCCCAAAAGCCGCAAACCGCCGCAAAAGATGGCAGAAGACCGTGTAGGCCACCCAAGACCGTGCCAAACCGGGGAAAAGAGAGCGGCAATCTGCCCCTGCCCCGTTGCCGCCCGGCCGCTTTCCGCCTACATACGGGTGACCCTTAGCAGTGGCATCATAATGAACACACCTTTCGACGACGAGCCGAAACCACCGCGCCGCCCCGGGCGCTTTGCAGGGCTCCGTGCCAGCTTTCTCACCGGGCTGGTGGTGATCGCGCCCGTGGGCATGACCGTCTGGCTGGTCTGGACGCTGGTGGGCTGGGTCGACGGGGTGGTTCTGCCGCTCGTGCCCTATGATCTGCGGCCCGAGAAATACATCGGCATCAACCTGCGCGGCGTCGGCGTCATCTTCTTCTTTGTCTTCACCATTCTGGTGGGTTGGATCGCCAAGGGGCTGATCGGGAAATCCATGATCGGCTTTGCCGAACGGCTGGTCGACCGGATGCCGGTGGTGCGTTCGATCTATTCCGGCGTGAAACAGATCGCCGAGACGGTCTTTGCCCAGAGCGAACGCAGCTTTGAAAAGGCCTGTCTCGTGCAATATCCGCGCAAGGGGATCTGGGCCATCGGCTTTATCTCGACCACCGCCAAGGGCGAAGTGGCGCGGCGGGCGGAGACCTCGGGCGCGCTGATGTCGATCTTTGTGCCGACGACGCCGAACCCGACCTCGGGGTTTTTGCTGTTTTTCCCGCGCGAAGATGTGATCGAGCTCGACATGTCGATCGAGGACGCGGCCAAGCTGGTGATCTCGGCGGGTCTCGTCTATCCGGGCAGCAAGGACCGGCCGGAGGATGCCGACGGCTGATCCCCCGATGCCCGTGGCCTAGCTGAACATCTCGGCCAGGTTGATCGTGTCGCGTTCACCCAGATCGTCGAAATGCGCGGCGAGAAACTCTTCTGCCGCCGCGCGCCCCGCCTCCTTGAGACGGCGCAGCAAGGCCGGCACCGGCACCATTTTCGTGGCCACTGACAGATCGCGCATCAGCCCGTCATCGGCGATCATATGAATGAGCACCCGCTTCATCGCGCCGCCCGGCATCGCGCCCTCGTCGAGCAGACGCTGGGCAAAGCTGATGGCGCGCAGCTCGCGCAAGAGCGAGCTGTTGAAACTGATCTCGTTGATCCGGTTCTGAATGTCCTGGGCGCTGCGCGGCACCGCGTCGCGTTCCAGAGGGTTGATGTTGATCACCACGATGTCGCGCGGGAAATCCGGGCGAAACAGCGGAAAGAGCGCCGGGTTGCCGGTATAGCCGCCATCCCAGTAATGCTCGCCACCGATTTCGACCGCTTGGAACATGGTCGGCAAACAGGCCGAGGCCAAGAGCACATCGGTGCTGATCTCATTGTCCTTGAACACCCGGATCTTGCCCGTCTTCACATTGGTCGCGCCAACGAAAAGCGCCGGCCCCGCCTCGGAACAGATCTTGTCATATTCGAACGCCTCGGCCACCGGGCGCAGCGGGTTGCTGTAGAACGGTCCATAGACATAGGGCGACACCGCGCGACTGACCGCATCGGCCATGAGGAAGGGCGGTGAAAAGCTCACCGCACGGCTGAGCTCGGCGCTGGGTAGGTCGAGCCCGAACCACGCGGGCCAGCGCAGATCGTTGACCGCGCCCATCTGCCCCCAGAGCCAGTTAAGCCGCTCTCGCGCCCCGTCGCGCCCATCCGCGACCCAACCCGATTTCACCGCCGCGCCATTCATCGCACCCGCCGAGGTGCCGGACATGGCGGCGATCTCGATCCGCTCGTCTTCGAGCAGCCGGTCGAGCACGCCCCAGGTATAGGCGCCATGCGCCCCGCCGCCCTGCAGCCCGAGATTGATCCGCTTGGTCGCGCGTTTGGCCATGGTTCGCCTCTCTCATAAATGCGGTCAGGGCAGAGGCCCGCCCCCTGCCCTGACATCTGCGCCTCTGCGCTGGTTCAGAGCGCCGTCCAGCCGCCGTCGACGCTGATCGTCGTGCCGGTCACCTGCGCCGCCGCATCCGAACAGAGATAGAGCGCCGTGCCGCCCAGCTGTTCGACCGTGGCGAACTCTTTCGACGGCTGCCGGGTGAGCATGACATTCTTGATCACCTCTTCACGGCTCATGCCATATTCCTTCATCGTGTCGGGGATCTGCGCCTCGACCAGCGGGGTGAGCACATAGCCCGGGCAGATGGCATTGGCGGTGATCGGCTCTTCTGCGGTCTCGAGCGCGGTCACCTTGGTGAGCCCGACGATGCCATGTTTCGCCGCCACATAGGCCGATTTGAAGGGCGAGGCAGTGAGACCATGGGCCGAGGCCACGTTGATCACCCGGCCCCAGCCCGCCTTGCGCATCAAGGGCAGCGCCGCGGCCGTTGTGTGAAAGGCCGAGTTGAGGTTGATCGCGATGATCGCATCCCATTTCTCGGTCGGAAACTCGGGCAGCGGGGCGACGTGCTGAATGCCCGCGTTGTTGACGAGAATATCGCAGACGCCGGCCTCTTCGATCAGCGCCCGGCAGTCCGCCGCTTTCGACATATCCGCCTTGATATAGCGCGCCTCGACGCCATGGGTCTTGGCCAGCTCGGCGGCCAGCGCGTGATCCTCGTCGCGGTCGGTGAACGAGTTCAGAACCACATTGATCCCGGCGCGGGCCAGCTCGGTGGCGATGCCCAGACCGATCCCCGAATTGGACCCGGTGACGACAGCAGTTTTACCTTGAACGCTCATGCATAGCTCTCCTCATGCTTTCCGCTTGCACCCTACATGCTGCACATGCGAAATGCACCAGCCGGATGTAGGACCAAGCGCAGCCCACGCCCGGCAAATTCGCACAACACGACAACGTGATCCCCGGGACGGGATTGCCGCATTCTGCACCATGGGAATCGCCGCCCCGAGGCCCTAGATGGATCAGGGGTGATGGCCGTCCCCGATGCGGGGCGCGATCAGAGGCGTAAAGGGATGCAAAGAAGGGCTGCGGCCAAAAAAAACGCCGGCACGAGGCCGGCGTTAAGTTATTGAGGCAGGTTTCATACAGGCAAGAAACCTATCGAGCAGTGACACCTTTATAAGCAATCTCGCGCTGGCATCCAAGCTAAAAGTTTGAAACTACGGAAATCTGTTACTACCCTGAGGGGCAGACAAATAAGGGCAGTCGGGAATTGTTGCCAAAATGATATCAGATATTTTCCGGCCCTTCGCGGTCGCGTTTACCTTTTTCGCAACGGGTTTTTGCCTCTCGCCCGCGCTGGCAGAGCCGAGCCATGGCATAGCTATGTATGGCGACCCGGCGCTGCCACCGGATTTTGTGTCGCTGCCCTATGCCAATCCCGATGCGCCGAAGGGCGGCAAGGTGGTCACGGCCAATGTCGGCGGCTTCGATTCGCTCAATCCTTTCATCGTGCGCGGCACCCCGCCCTGGCAATTCCGCTATCTCGCCTATGAAAGCCTGATGCTGCGCTCCGAGGACGAACCCTTCACCCTCTACGGTCTTCTGGCCGAATCGGTAGAGACCGATTCGTCGCGCAGCTGGGTCGAGTTCACGCTGCGCCCCGAGGCCCGGTTTTCCGATGGCAGCCCGGTCACCGTCGAGGATGTGATCTGGTCGCTCAGCGAAATCGGCGCGCGCGGGCATCTGCGCTATCGCGGGCTCTGGGACAAGATCGAGAAGATCGAGGAAACCGGCCCGCGCAGCCTGCGCATCAGCTTCAATTCGAAAGAGCGCGATCTGGCGCTCCTGGCCGGGCTGCGGCCCATCGTCAAGAAATCGCAATGGGACGGGCGCGATATCACCGAGAGCACGATCCACGACATCCCGATCGGCACCGCGCCCTATGTGGTCGAAAGCTATGAGATCGACCGCTATGTCACCCTGCGCCGCAATCCCGACTATTGGGGCCGCGACCTGCCGATCAAACGCGGCACCGACAATTTCGACGAGATCCGCATCGAGTTCTATGGCGACAACAATGTCATGCAGGAGGCGTTCAACGCCGGGGCCATTTCCTATCTGCGCGAATTCAACGCCGAGAAATGGGAGAGCCAGTATGATTTCCCCGCCGTGCAGCGCGGCGATATCGTCAAATCCGAGATCCCGCATCAGAAACCCTCGGGCATCAGCGGTTTCGTGATGAACACCCGACGCAAGCCGCTCGACGATTGGCGGGTGCGCGAGGCGCTCATCCGCGCCTTCAATTTCGAATTCATCAACGAGGCGCTCACCGGCGGCCGTCAGCCGCGCATCACCTCCTATTTCTCGGGCTCGGAACTGGCAATGGATCACGGTCCCGCCACCGGCGCGGTGCGCGAGCTTCTCCTGCCCTTTGCGGACGAGCTTCTGCCCGGCGCGCTCGAGGGCTATGCCCTGCCCGTCTCCGACGGCACCAAGCGCAACCGCGCCAATATTCGCAGCGCCGCCAAGCTTCTGGATGAGGCGGGCTATCCGGTGGTCGATGGGCTGCGCCGCGATGCCGGGGGCCGGCCGCTGACCCTCACCGTGGTGCTGAAACAGGACGGGCTCATCCAGCAGGCCAATGCGATGATGGCGATCTATGCCCGCGCGCTCGAACGGCTTGGCATCGCGCTCACCGTGCAAAGCGTCGACAAGGCGCAATATGGCACGCGCGAGGCCAACTACGATTTCGACCTCACCTTCATGCGCCGGTCGCTGTCGCTCAGCCCCGGCAATGAGCAATATTTCTACTGGGGGGCCGAAGGCGCCGATACGCCCGGCAGCCGCAATCTCATGGGGATGAAATCCGCCGCCGCCGAGGCGATGATCGCCCGGATGCTCGAGGCGGAAAGCCGCGAGGACTTCATCCACGCCACCCGCGCGCTCGACCGGGTGCTCACCACCGGGCGCTATGTGATCCCGATCCACCAATATGCGGTGGGCCGGATCGCCCATAAGAAAGAGCTCAAATACCCCAAGGAGCATCTGCCGATCTATGGCGATGGCGTGGCGTTCCTGCCGGCGGTCTGGTGGTTTGATCCGGAGTAAACTCCGTTCAGGTCAGCGACGTCACCCACAGCAGGGTGGCGTCTTCCTCGCTGATCGAAATGACGTTATGGCCCATGGTCCCGTCATAATAGGCGCTGTCGCCGCGCCGCATCTCGACCGGTTCGTAGAACTCGGTATAGAGCCGCACCACCCCGGTCAGCACGAACAGGAACTCTTCGCCATCATGGCGCACCCAGCCGTCGAACTCTTCCATCGACCGCGCCCGGATGCGGGCATGATAGGGCAGCATCTTCTTCTTGGTGAGCGTGTCTGACAGCAGCTTATGCTCATAGGTGGTGGTGAGATAAGGCGTGCCCTCGCCGAGCTTGGTCACCGTCATCCGCCCCGTCACCTGATCCTTCTGCGGCGCGGTAAAGAGCTGCGGCACGGAAATCTCGAGGCCCACCGCCAGCTTTTTCAACGCCTCATAGGTCGGCGACATCTGACCGTTCTCGATCTTCGACAGGGTCGACCGGGCCAGCCCCGCCTGCTTGGCGGCCTGTTCCAGCGTCCAGTCCCGCGCCTTGCGCAGCTCGCGCACACGCTGGCCGAGGTTGAGCGGCTCGCCATGCTCTTCACCGCCGCTGTCGCGGGCGATCCGGATGAGATTGTCAGAGGTCGGTTTTTCCATGGCGCGATGTATAAGAAGAGCCCTCGCCACTTGCAACTGCCCCGGCACGCCCCTACCCCTAAGCCCATGCTGTCTGTCTTCGATCAAGGCCCGCCTGCCCCTTGTCCCACGCCGTTCAACATGGCGGGCTATGTGCTTGGCGCGGCGGGTGCGACGCCCGAGAAACTGGCGCTGGCGGTGGTTGGAGCAACGGGGGCCGAGCGCTGGACCTATGCCGCGCTCGAGGCCGCCGTGCGCGGCACCGCGACCGGGCTCTTGCAGGCCGGGCTGCGCCCCGGTGACCGGGTGCTGATGCGGCTTGGCAACCGGGTGGAATTTCCCATCGCCTATCTCGCCGCGATCACCGCCGGGCTCGTCCCGGTGCCAAGCTCGGCGGCGCTCACCGCGCGCGAAGTGGCCAATATGCTGCCCGAGCTTGCCCCCTCGGTGATCCTGCACGCCCCCGACGTGGCCTGCCCCGAAACTGACCTGCCGGTGATCGGCGCCGATGCTCTGGCCGCGATGCGTGCCCTGCCGCCCGCCGGTTATGACATGGGCGATCCGAACCGTCCGGCCTATATCGTCTATACCTCCGGCACCTCCGGCAAGCCGCGTGGCGTGGTCCATGCCCATCGCGCCATCTGGGCGCGGCGGATGATGCATGACGGCTGGTACGGCATCGGCCCCGAGGACCGGCTCTTGCACGCCGGCGCGTTCAACTGGACCTATACGCTCGGCACCGGGCTGATGGACCCGTGGAGCGTCGGCGCCACCGCCCTGATCCCCGCCGAGGGCACCGATCTGGCTGCCCTGCCGGGGCTGATGGAGGCGCATGGCGCCACGATTTTCGCAGCCGCCCCAGGGGTTTACCGCAAGATCCTCAACGCGGGCGCGGCACGGGCGATCCCCAGCCTGCGCCACGGCCTCTCCGCAGGTGAGAAACTTCCCGCAAGTATCGAAGATAACTGGCAAAATGCCACCGGAACGCCGATCTACGAGGCCTATGGCATGTCGGAATGTTCGACCTTCATCTCCGGCGCGCCGCGCCGTCCCGCCACCCGTGGCACGCTTGGCCGACCACAGCCCGGCCGCCGCATCGCGATCCTCGGGACCGACGGCCCCGTGCCGCTCGGCACCGAAGGCACCATCGCCGTGCACCGCAGGGATCCGGGGTTGATGCTTGGCTATCTCGGGGCCGAGGACGAGACAAGGGACCGCATGCGAGGAGACTGGTTTTTGACCGGAGATCAGGGCGTTATGGATAACAGCTCATCCATCACCTATCTCGCCCGCAAGGACGATATGATGAATGCCGGCGGCTACCGCGTCTCGCCGCTCGAGGTGGAACAGGCGCTGTCGGACATTCCCGGCATCACCCAGATCGCCGTGACCGATATCGCCGTCCGCTCCGATGCCCGGCTCATCATGGCCTTCTACACCGGCCCAGCGCCGCTCTCGGAGGCCGAGCTCGCAAGGCTGGCCTCCGAGCGGCTGGCAGGCTACAAGACCCCGCGCGGCTTTTTCCATGTGGACGCCCTGCCGCAAAACCCGAATGGCAAGCTGCAGCGCCGCGCGCTTGCCCAGATCTATGAGGCCCTGCATGATCCGTCTTGATATCGTTTCCGACCCCATCTGCCCCTGGTGCTACATCGGGAAAACCTATCTGGATCAAGCGCTTGCAGAGCGACCCAATCATCCGTTCACCATCCTGTGGCACCCGTTTCAGCTCAACCCCGAGATGCCCGCCGAAGGCATGGACCGCCGCGCCTATCTCGAAGGGAAATTCGGCGGCAAAGAGGGCGCGCTGCGCGCCTATGCCCCGATCGTGGAACGCGCCGAAGAGATCGGGCTCAACATTGATTTCGCCGGGATCAAGCGCACGCCGAACACGATCGACGCCCATCGGCTCATCCATTGGGCCGAGGCCGAGGGCGTGCAGCAAGAGGTGGTAGACGCGCTCTTTCGCGCCTATTTCGAGGAAGGCCGGGACATCGGCGATGCCGCCACCCTGACTGAGATCGCCGAGAGCGCCGGGATGGACCGCGCCGTCACCGAACGGCTCTTGGCGGGTGAGGATGACAAGGCTGACGTGCGCGCCCGCGACACGCAGTTCCGCGAAATGGGCGTCTCTGGCGTGCCCTTCTTCATCGTCGCGGGCCAGCATGCGGTGCCCGGCGCCCAGCCCAAGGAAACCTGGATCAAGGTGATCGACGAGGTGCTCGAACAGCTGGCACAGGCCGCCGACAACCCGGACGCCGCCAGTCAGGGTTAACGCCTCCCCCCTAAGGCACTCCTGTGCATTCTTGCGCGCAACCCTGTGCGCAACCCGCCTATAGCGCGCGTGGTCACAACGTGATAGCGGCGGGACATGACCGAGACCGCACAACCGCAGGCTGCTCCGCAGGCCACGACGCCCCTCGCCGAACCGGCAATCGGGCGCACCGAATTCATTGCCCTGATGGCGATGATGATCGCCACCGTGGCCTTTTCCATCGACGCGATGCTGCCCGCCCTGCCCGAGATCACGGCCGAGCTTTCGGCGGATAATCCGAACCGGACACAGCTTCTGATCACCAGCTTTGTGCTCGGCATGGGCGCCGGCACGCTCTTTGTCGGGCCGATCTCGGACGCCTTTGGGCGCAAACCGGCGGTGGTCGGCGGCGCGGCGCTCTATTGCTTTGCGTCGCTTCTGGCCTGGGCCGCGCCCAATCTCGAACTGGTGATCGCGGCGCGGGTGCTGCAGGGCCTCGCGGCCTCGGCGGCGCGGGTCGTGCCCATGGCCGTCACCCGCGACTATTTCAAAGGCCGTGGCATGGCGCGGATCGTCTCCTTCATCATGATGGTCTTTACCCTCGTCCCGGCCATCGCCCCCTTGGCGGGCAGCGTCGTCATCGACTTTGCTGGCTGGCGCGGGCTCTTTGCGGTGCTGGTCGGGTTCGTGCTCATCTCGACGCTCTGGCTTGTGCTGCGCGTCCCCGAACCGCTGCCCCGCGACCGGCGCACCCCGTTCAACGCGCGCGCGCTCTGGCGCAATGCGGGCATCGTGCTGGCCCACCCGGCGGTGCGGATCAGCACGCTGGCCCAGACGCTTTGCCTCTCGGTGCTCTTCGCCTCGATCAGCAGCATCCACCAGATTTTCGACGTCACTTATGACCGCGCCGAGAGCTTTCCGCTCTGGTTCGCGGCCATCGCGCTGCTGTCGGGCGGGTTCAGCCTGATCAACGCGGCGCTGGTGATGCGGCTCGGCATGCGGCGGCTCATCCGGGTCGCCATGGTCGGCATGATCGCCCTGTCGCTCGCCGTCCTCGGGCTCGGCCTCGTCACCGGCGGCGCGGCGCTGCCCTTCTGGGTCTATGTGGTCTGGCAGGGCGGGATTTTCGTTCACACCGCCATGACCATGGGCAATCTCAACGCCATCGCGCTCGAACCGATGGGCCATCTCGCAGGCACCGCGACGAGCGTCTTCAGCGCCGCCGCCACCATGGGGTCTGTGGTCATCGCCATCCCCATCGGGCAGGCCTTCAACGGCACGCCGCTGCCGCTGATCATCGGGGCGCTTCTGGCGATTTCGCTGGCCTTCCTGTCGATGGCTTTCATGCCCGAGGAAGAGCGCGACGCCTGACCCGAGACCCGCGCCAAAGGATTTCGGTATACAACTGCATACATGACTTCCCTTTGCTGCGATTTTCCGCTAGCAACGCGCCAGATACGATTCCTCACACATGATCACATGAAAGGTGCGCCCCATGTCCAAGATCAAGGTAGCCAACCCGGTCGTCGAACTCGACGGCGATGAAATGACCCGGATCATCTGGGACTTCATCAAGAAGAAACTCATCCTGCCCTATCTCGACGTGGATCTGCTCTACTACGATCTCGGCATCGAAGAGCGCGACCGCACCGATGACCAGATCACCATCGACGCCGCCAATAAGATCAAGGAAATCGGCGTTGGCGTGAAATGCGCCACCATCACCCCCGATGAAGGCCGGGTCGAAGAGTTCGGCCTCAAGAAGATGTGGCGCAGCCCCAACGGCACCATCCGCAACATCCTCGGCGGTGTCGTCTTTCGCGAGCCGATCATCTGCTCGAACGTGCCGCGTCTGGTGCCGGGCTGGACCCAGCCCATCGTCATCGGTCGTCACGCCTTTGGTGACCAGTACCGCGCCACCGACATGAAATTCCCCGGCCCGGGCAAGCTGTCGATGAAATTCGTCGGCGAAGACGGCACCGTGATGGAAGAAGAGGTGTTCGACGCGCCCTCCTCCGGCATCTACATGGGCATGTACAACCTCGACCAGTCGATCATCGACTTTGCCCGCGCCTCGTTCAACTACGGGCTCAAGCGCGGCTACCCGGTCTATCTCTCGACCAAGAACACCATCCTCAAGCAATATGATGGTCAGTTCATGATCCTCTTCCAGAAGGTGTTCGACGAAGAGTTCAAGGACCAGTTCGAAGAGGCCGGCCTCACCTATGAGCACCGCCTGATCGACGACATGGTCGCCTCGGCGATGAAATGGTCGGGCGGCTATGTCTGGGCCTGCAAAAACTACGATGGCGACGTGCAGTCGGACACCGTGGCACAGGGCTTTGGCTCGCTCGGCCTGATGACCTCGCAGCTGATGACGCCGGATGGAAAGATCGTCGAGGCCGAAGCGGCCCACGGCACCGTCACCCGTCACTACCGTCAGCACCAGAAGGGCGAAGAGACCTCGACCAACTCGATCGCGTCGATCTTTGCCTGGACCGGCGGCCTCAAGCACCGCGCGAAACTCGACGAGAACGCGCCGCTCAAGACCTTTGCCGAAACGCTGGAAAAAGTCATCGTGGACACCGTCGAAAGCGGCCACATGACCAAGGACCTGGCGCTGCTCGTCGGCCCCGATCAGGGCTGGCTCACCACCATGGGCTTCCTCGAGAAAGTCGACGAAAACCTCGGCAAGGCCCTCAAGGGCTAAGCCAGACGGCATCGCAAAGATCGAAAACGGGGCGTCCTCACGGCGCCCCGCTTTATTTTGTGGCTCTCACAAGCTGGACCCCAAGCTGCGACAAAATTTCATCCGGCGCGGATTGACAGTTTTTTCCCGCTCTGGTCTGGCTGGACCATAGTCCCAAAAAGAGATTGCCCCATGACCCGCGCCTATCTTCTGCTTGTCGTCGCCGTCCTTTTCGAAGGGCTCGGCACCACCAGCCTGCAAGCCTCACAACAATTCACCCGGCTTTGGCCCTCGCTCGGCGTGATCCTCGGCTTTGGCGCGGCGTTCTTTTTCCTGATGCAGGTGCTCAAGGTCATGCCGCTCGGCGTAACCTATGCGCTCTGGTCCGGTCTCGGCATCTGCCTCACGGTGTTCCTGGGCTGGCTCGTCTTCAACCAAAAGGTTGATTTGCCGGCCTTTCTCGGCCTGTCGATGATCGTGGGCGGCATCGTGGTGATCAATCTCTTCTCCTCGACCGCCACCCACTGAACCCCATCGTCAGAGCGGCAGTTCGGTGGTCGATTTGATCTCTTCCATCGACAGAAGCGCGGTGACGTTATGCACCTTCACCTCTGAAATCAGCGCCTGATAGAACGTGTCATAGGCCCGCGCATTTTGCACCCGGACCTTGAGGATGTAATCGATATCTCCCGCCAGCCGATGCGCCTCCTGCACCTCGGGCCGATCGCGCAGCGCCTTGAGAAACGCCTTCTGCCAGGCCGCGTCATGTTCAGATGTGCGGATAAGCACGAAAAAACAGGCCTCAAAGCCCAGCGCCTCGGGGTCGAGAAGATAGGTCTGCTGACGGATCACCCCGGCCTCGCGCAGCTTGCGAATCCGGTTCCACACCGGGGTCTTCGAACTGCCCACGGATTTGGCGATATCATCGAGCGACTGACCGCCATCCTGCTGCAGTTGCAAAAGGATTTTTCGGTCAAGATCATCGATACGAACGGACATTCCAGCTTTCCTCTTTCCTTGGAACGGGCGGCCTAACCGGCGGCTGATCTGGAACATATGTCCTTATTCGCCCGCCCATCTAGCGCGTTGGTGGGAATAAATTCTATATATCAGGGCAAGTCAACCGCAAGCCGAGGCCCCGCCCCATGAAACACTTTCCCATTTTCGTAGCCCTCGAAGGCCGCCGCGTCGTGCTCTCGGGCGGTGGCGATGCGGCCCTTGCGAAACTGCGGCTCCTGCTCAAGACCGAGGCCGCCATCCATGTCTATGCCAAGACCCCCGCGCCCGAGATCGTGACCTGGGCCGACGAGGCCCGGCTGACCCTGCACCGGCGCACATTGGCCGCAGGCGACTGCGAAGGCGCCACGCTCTTCTATGCCGCCGATGAGGACGCCACCGAAGACGCCCGCACCGCCGCCCTTGCCACCGCAGAGGGCGCGCTAGTCAATATCGTCGACAATCTGAGCGACAGCCAGTTCATCACCCCCGCCATCGTCGACCGCGATCCGGTCACCGTGGCGATCGGCACCGAAGCGCGGCCCCGGTCCTCGCCCGCGCCATTAAGCCGATCTCGAGGCGCGGCTGCCCGCCCATCTCGGCCTTCTGGCGCGCATCGGCAGGCCTTCCGCCATGCCGTCGACGTGCTGCCCATGGGCCGCCGCCGCCGCGACTACTGGGCCGATTATTATTTCCGCCAGGGCCCACGCGCTCTCGAACAGGGCGGGCCGGACGCGGTGCGCCGCACCCTCGCCAGCCTGCTCGACGACTACAAGACCCGCGAAGACCGCGCCGGTCACGTGGCCTTTGTCGGGGCTGGCCCGGGCGATCCCGAGCTGCTGACGCTCAAGGCCCGCCGCGCCCTCGACGAGGCCGATGTGGTGATCCATGACCGTCTGGTGACGCCTGAGATCCTCGAACTGGCCCGCCGCGAGGCGGTGCTCGTCGACGCGGGCAAAGAGGGCTTTGGCCCCTCGATGACCCAGGACGAGATCAACCGCCTCATCGTCGCACATGCCGAGAGCGGCGCCCAGGTGGTGCGGCTCAAGGGCGGCGATCCCACCGTGTTCGGCCGTCTCGACGAAGAGATCGACGCCGTGACCGAGGCGGGCATCACCTATCACGTGGTCCCCGGCATCACCGCCGCCTCGGCCTCTGTCGCCGCCATCGGTCAGAGCCTCACCAGCCGTGGCCGCAACAGCTCGGTCCGCTTTCTCACCGGCCATGACACCCGGGGCTTTGCCGATCACGATTGGGCGGCGCTGGCCCGGCCCGGCGAAGTGGCGGCGATCTACATGGGCAAGAAATCCGCCCGCTTTATCCAAGGCAGGTTGATCATGCATGGCGCCGACCGCGCCACCCCGGTCACCGTGATCGAAAACGCCACCCGCCCCGATCAACGCGTGCTCTCGACGACGCTCGACGCGCTGCCCGCCGATCTCACGGCCGCCGGTCTCACCGGCCCCGCCCTCACCTTCTATGGCCTTGCGCCGCGTGCGGCCCAGGCCGCGCTGACCCAAACGAAACAGGAGTTCGCCTGACATGGCCCGCGCCTTTACCCCGAAAATCATCACCGCCAATGCCCTGCTCGAGGGCGATGTGGTCTATCTCACCGCCGATGATCGCTGGTCGCGCCAGATCTCCGAGGCCGAGCTGCTGACCGACGAGGCGCATGCCCAGCTGCGCCTTCTGGGCGCAGAGGCCCAGACCGGCACCGTCGTCGGCGTCTATCTCGCCGATGCCAAACCCGGCGACACCGGCCCCGAGCCCACCCATTTCCGCGAGGAATTCCGGCGCACCGGCCCCTCCAACTACTTCCACGGCAAGCAAGCGGAGCAAGCCTGATGTACAGCTATAATGAATTCGACGCGGCCTTTGTCGCCGAACGCAACCGCCAGTTCCGCGCCCAGGTCGAACGCCGCATCGACGGCTCGCTCACCGAGGACGAGTTCAAGCCGCTGCGCCTGATGAACGGTCTCTACCTGCAGCTCCACGCCTATATGCTGCGCGTGGCGATCCCCTATGGCACGCTCAACTCCCGCCAGATGCGTCAGCTCGCGCTGCTCGCGGAAAAGTGGGACAAGGGCTATGGCCATTTCACCACCCGCCAGAACATTCAGTACAACTGGCCCGAGCTGCGCGACGTGCCCGACATGCTCGACGCGCTGGCCGAGGTGGAGATGCACGCGATCCAGACCTCGGGCAACACGATCCGCAACGTGACCGCCGACCATTTCGCCGGGGCCGCCGCCGATGAGGTGACGGATCCGCGTCCCGTGGCCGAGCTCTTGCGCCAATGGTCGACCGACCACCCGGAATTTCAGTTCCTGCCGCGCAAGTTCAAGATCGCCGTCACCGGCTCCGAAAATGACCGCGCGGTGATCCGCGCCCATGACATCGGCATCCAGGTGGTCGAGCGCGACGGTCAGATCGGCTATCGCATCCTCGTCGGCGGCGGCCTTGGCCGGACCCCGATGATCGGCAAGGTGCTCAATGATTTCGTCGCCCAAGAAGACCTGCTGCCCTATGTCGAGGCGGTGGTCAGCGTCTGGAACCTGCTCGGGCGTCGCGACAACAAATACAAGGCCCGGATCAAGATCACCGTGCATGAGCACGGCATCGACGACATCCGCGCCCGCGTCGACGCGGCCTATGCCCGCATCCGGCCGAGCTTTGGCGGGCTCGATCTCGACCTTTTCGAAGATATCAAATCGGCCTTTGCCGCGCCGGCCTTTTCGCAAAAGCCCACCGCGCTCTTTGACACGGCCTATCAGACCGACCCGATCTTCCGCGCCTGGGCCGACACCAACCTGGCCGAGCACCGCGCGCCGGGCTATGCCATCGTGCAGATCAGCCTCAAGGCCCATGGCGAGACGCCGGGCGACGCCACCGCCGAACAGATGCGGGTGATGGCCGATCTCGCCGAACGCTTTGGCCATGACGAGCTGCGCATCAGCCATGAGCAGAACGTGATCCTGCCGCATGTCCATAAATCGGACCTGCCCGAGATCCACGCCACGCTCAAGAAACACGGGCTCGCCACCGCCAATATCGGTCTCATCTCCGATATCATCGCCTGCCCCGGCATGGATTACTGCGCGCTGGCCACCGCCCGCTCGATCCCCGTGGCGCAACAGATTGCCACCCGCTTTGACGAGCTCAAGCTCGAGCATGAGATCGGCGATCTCAAGATCAAGATCTCGGGCTGCATCAACGCCTGCGGCCATCACCATGTGGGCCATATCGGCATTCTCGGCCTCGATCGCGCGGGCGTGGAAAACTATCAGATCACCCTCGGCGGTGACGGATCGGAAAACGCTTCGCTCGGCGAACGCACCGGACCGGGCTTTGCCTATGATGAGATCATTCCCGCCATCGAACGCCTGATCGCCGCCTATCTGCAGCACCGCGACAACCCCGAGGAAACCTTCCTCGCGGCCTATCGCCGGCTGGGCATGGCGCCGTTCAAGGCGGCGCTCTATGACGAGGCACAGGCCTATGCAGCCGAATGAGGATCTTGGCACACGGGTCTCCGGGCTCAACGACTGGTACCGGCTGAACTCGGCCACCAGCGTGCTGCGCCACGCGCTCACGGATCCCGCCGCGGGTCAGCTGGCGCTGGTGTCGAGCTTCGGGGCGGAATCGGTCGTGCTCTTGCACATGGTGTCGGTGATCGACCGGACCACCCCGGTGATCTTTCTCGACACCGAGCTGCTCTTTGCCGAAACGCTGGTCTACCAGCAGGAGCTGAGCGAGCGGCTCGGCCTCAAGGATCTGCGCATCATTCGCGCGGACCCGGACGAGGTTCAGGCCACCGACCCGGAACAGTCGCTACACCGACGCGATACCGACGCCTGCTGTACGCTGCGCAAGACCCGGCCCTTGGCCCGTGCTCTTGACGGGTTCGACGGCTGGATCACCGGGCGCAAACGCTATCAGGGCGGTGCCCGCGCCACGCTCGATTTCTTCGAGACCGAAGAGGGCACCGGCCGGATGAAGGTCAACCCGCTGGCCCATTGGCGCCCCGAAGACGTGCGCACCTATATGGAAGAAAATCGCCTGCCAAAACATCCGCTTGTGGCACGCGGCTACCCGTCGATCGGCTGTATGCCCTGCACCAGCCCGGTCACCGATGGCGACACAGACCCCCGCGCCGGACGCTGGCGCGGCCAAGACAAAACCGAATGTGGCATCCATTTCGTGGATGGAAAAATGATCAGAACCGGAGAAAACGCATGAGCATTCTCGTACAAGACCAGGGCTTTCAGCCCGACGATTGGACCGCCCCGATCACCGCGCTCGAAGATGCGCGCGCGGGCTATGGCATCGACCTTCCTTCCTCGACCGACCCGGTCGAGCTGGCCGGTCGCTTGGGCAATATCCCCTTGATCCGGGTGGATTTTCCGAGCTTCGCCGACGGCCGCGGCTTTACCATCGCGCGGCAATTGCGCCTGATGGGCTACACCGGACGACTGCGCGCCCGCGGCCATGTGATCGCCGATCAATACGCCATGGCGCGCCGCGCGGGCTTTGACGAGGTGGAGATTTCCGAAGATCTCGCCGCCCGCCAGCCCGAGGATCAATGGCTCTTCCGGGCCGATTGGCGCAACCATGACTATCAGGCCCGCCTGCGCGGCTAGGTCTTTCGCCTCTTCCCATAACCGACTATCAGGAGGTGCCGGCGCGCGACGCCGGCACAGACATGCATGAACGAGATTGCCGACGTGACCGACGCCAGCCCCATCAAGGCCAAACCCGCCCTGCCTGACGCCCAGAAAGTGACCGAAGTCACCCATTGGACGGACCGGCTGTTTTCCTTCCGCGTGACCCGCCCCGCGAGCCTGCGCTTTCGCTCGGGCGAGTTCGTGATGATCGGGCTGATGGGCGACCCGCATCCCGAAACCGGCAAGCAAAAACCGCTCCTGCGCGCCTATTCCATCGCCTCGCCCTCCTGGGATGAAGAGCTCGAGTTCTACTCGATCAAGGTGCAGGACGGCCCGCTGACCTCCAAGCTGCAGCATATCCAGCCTGGCGACGAGATCATCCTGCGCCCGAAACCCGTGGGCACGCTGGTGCATGACGCGCTCCTGCCCGGCAAGCGGCTGTGGTTCTTTGCCACCGGCACCGGCTTTGCGCCCTTCGCCTCGCTCTTGCGCGAGCCGCAGACCTACCACGATTATGACGAGGTGATCATCACCCACACCTGCCGTGGCGCGGACGAGCTCAAATACGGCGCGGCGCTGATCGACAGCATCCGCAATGATGAGATGCTGGCCGAGCTGATCGGCGAAGGCTTTGCCGACAAGATCCGCTACTACCCGACCACCACCCGCGAAGAGAGCCCCAAGATGGGCCGGATCACCGATCTGCTGCGCAAGGGCGAGGTGTTCGAGGATCTCGGCATCGACCCCATCGCGCCCGAACATGACCGCGCGATGATCTGCGGCAACCTCGCCTTTAACCTCGAGCTCAAGGACCTGCTCGAAGAGTTCGGGCTCAAGGAAGGCGCCAATTCCGATCCGCAGACCTATGTGGTGGAAAAAGCCTTCCTCGACTGAGGCCTAGCCCCCATCCGGGGCACCCAGCCAAGGCTCAGCCATAAAAAAAGGCCCGCATCGCGCGGGCCTTTTTCGATTATGAGGACCGGGTTTATTCGGTCACTTTCTTCATCGCATCCTTGGCGGCGTCGGTGGCCGCATCGGTCGCGTCCTTGGCGGCCTCGGCGGCACTGTCCATCGCTTCCTTGGCGGCGTCTTCGATCTTCTGCATCGTCGCGTCGCTGGTGGCGTCCGAGGTGGCCTCGGTGGCAGTATTGGCCGCATCCGTGGCGGTCTCGGCGGCCGCATCGCCCGCGTCGCTCGCCGCGCCGGACACATTGCTGGCCGCGTCGCCTGCGGCCTCGGTGGTGGCCTCAGTGGCCTCAGCGGCTTCCGTCGCGGTCTCTGTCGCAGTCTCGGTGGCGCTCTCGGTGGCGGCAGCCGCCGCATCGCCGGTGGCCTCGGTGGCATTCTCGACCGCCTCGGCCGTGCTCTCAGCCGCTGCATTGGCCGCGTCACCCGCCGCCTCAACCGCCTCGCCTGCGGCCTCGGTCACGGCCTCGGCCCCTTCGGCCACGGCATCAGCGGCCTCGGTCGCCATCTCGGTGGCGGTCTCCGCCGCCGCATTCACAGCGTCCCCGGCTGCATCGGCGGCTTCACTTGCGGCCTCGGCCGTCGCATCCACCGCTTCCTTGGCTTCGTCCATGGCGGTTTCGCCCATGGATTTGCCGTCCTCGACGAGCTCCTGAGGCGATTTACCTGTGATGAGAAAATAGCCGCCGATGAGAACGGCCCCGGCCAACGCAATCCAAAGAAGATTTTTCATTTGCTTAGTCCCTTGCAAAATGGCCGACATACCGTGATCGGCCTGAAAACTACGGACCTCAAATGACCCATGCCGAGGCTCCCGACAAGGGGGAAACTCATCCCGCCCAGCGCAAACCGGCGCTCTCCCACAGTTTGTGCGCCAAGCCCGGTTTTCCGGTGTAAATTCGTAAAAACCCTTGATTTGCCGCTTGAAACACCCGCAACGCGGGTCTATTTTGCACCCTCGAACATTCGTCCATTATTCAAGGAACAAAGCCATAGCCCGCAGACCTCACAACGCGCCGCCGACACGGGACACTGGTCCCCGGATCAACGATCGCATCCGTGCAGACGAAATCCGCCTGATCGGCGCAGACGGCGAAAACGTCGGGGTCGTGACCCCGACCCGGGCGATGGAGATGGCCGAAGAGGCCGGTCTCGATCTGGTCGAGATTTCCCCCAATGCCAATCCCCCGGTCTGTAAGATCATGGATTTCGGCAAATACAAATACGAACAGCAAAAGCGGGAATCTGAAGCCCGCAAAAAGCAAAAGGTGATCGAGGTCAAGGAAATCAAATTCCGGCCCAACACCGACACGCATGACTATGAAGTCAAAATGCGCAGCGTGATGAAATTCCTCGAGAATGGCGACAAGGTGAAGATCACCATGCGCTTCCGGGGCCGCGAAATGGCGCACCAGGATCTGGGCCGCCAGCTGCTGCAACGGGTTTCCGGTGATATCGAAGGCGTGGGCAAGGTGGAAAACATGCCCAAGATGGAAGGCCGTCAGATGATCATGATCATCGCGCCCGCCGCCCGCTAACGGGTCCTCGCCTCCAGGATTTCAACGGCGTCCCGCTTGGGGCGCCGTTTGCGTTTCGGGCCTTAGGCGATCCGTCAGGCGCTCTTGCCGCGCAAGACCGCGATCATCTCGGCCAGGGTCGAGACCGCAATCTCCGCCGGTGTCGCCGCCCCGATATCGAGCCCCACCGGCCCGTGTATGCGCCCGATCTCCTCGGCGCTGGCGCCCAGCAGGCCCAATCGCACCGCCCGCTTGTCCCGCGACCGGGTCGAACCCAGAGCACCGATGTAATAGGCCTCTGACCGCAGCGCCGCCATCAGCGCCGGATCGTCGATCTTCGGATCATGGCTGAGCACCACCACCGCCGTGCGCGCGTCGATGCCGAGCGCCGCCAGCGCCTCGTCCGGCCAGTCATCGATCAATCTCTCGCCGGGAAACCGCGCCGCGCTGGCAAAGCTCTCGCGCGGGTCGACGATCACCACGTCATAGCCCGCAATCCGCGCCATCGGCACCAGCGCCTGCGCGATATGCACCGCCCCCACCACGATGAGCCGCAGCGGCGGGTTGTGGATGG
The DNA here is from genome assembly GCF_000152625.1 of Roseovarius nubinhibens ISM. Lineage (GTDB taxonomy): Bacteria > Pseudomonadota > Alphaproteobacteria > Rhodobacterales > Rhodobacteraceae > Roseovarius > Roseovarius nubinhibens. Next base: position 3,251,405 of record NZ_CH724156.1, read on the forward strand.
TGACAAACCGCCCATCCGCCTCGAACCCCGACAGATCCTGCCGAAACCGCGCCTCGAACCCCTCGCGGGTGATCTCTGCCGGGCGGTCGCCGCCCGAAATCACCGCCACCGGCTCCTGCGCCGCCCTTGCCGCCACCAACTCGGCCATCAGCGCTTCGCTCAGCACCGATCCCAGCGGCTCGACCATCACCCGGATCGTGCCGCCACAGCCAAGCCCCACGGCGAAGGCATCATCATCGCTCACCCCGAAAGTGAGCGTCGCCGACGTCCCGCGCTCGATCGCGTCGAGCGCCTCGGCCACCACAGCGCCCTCGACACAGCCGCCCGAGACCGATCCGGCAATCTCGCCCGCCCCGGAAATGGCGAGCTGACTGCCCACCCGGCGCGGCGCGCTGCCCCATGTCTCGACCACGGTGGCGAGCGCCGCCCCCCGGCCCTCGCGGAACCAGGCCAGCGCCTGTTCGGGAATGTCATCAAACCTGTCCATGGCCCAGATGTGCCGCGTCCCCGCGCCACTTGCAAGAGGCGCCGCTCAGGCCGCTACCGCGCCCTTACCCCGGCCCGCCACCGCGCCAGCGTCAAGAGCATCAGCCCGCCCCCGGCAAAGGCCAGCAGCAGCCCCACGACATTGACCGCCACCGCCCCGGGACCGAGCGCTGTCACATCGAGAAACGGATAGGGATAAAACCCGCTCAGCGCCCCCCGGATCAACGCATAGGTGCAGTAAAGCGCGGGCCAGAGGAGCCAGATCGCCGCATGGCGCCGCCGCAATCCGCTCTTGTCGGCTTGCCACCCCCACCAGAGCACCACCAAGAGCGGCACCGCCGTATGCAGCCCCTGATCGGCCCACCAGGCGAGCCCCTCAGGCCGCCACAGCCCCGCCAGCACGAGGTGATAGACGATCCCCACCGCAGCGATCCACAGGGTCAACCCCCCGGCCCAGGTCGGCCCGACGCGCTGGCCCGTCCCCACCACATAGAGAAACGTCACCGCCACGAGCGTATTGGTCAACACGGTGAAATACCCCGCCATCCGCCACAGCACCGCGCCGAACCCCGGCGCGCCCATGAGCGCCTCGGAGACCAGAAACTGCGCCCCGAGCGACATCAGCGCCGTGCCGCAAATCAGCGCCGCAAACCCTCTGTGCATGGCCAGTCCTACCCTTTGGCGTGAATGATATGCCTCTGGAAACAAGCATAGAATGTCCCGCGGCCCTTGGGAATGACGGACGCGCACCCGCGCATGACAAAGGGGCAAGGCTTGCGCCCTGCCCCCTGTCATCTTTTCTCGACCGATCGCGGCGCTTATTGCGCGGCAGAGGCCTGCAAGAGCGGTGTGATCCGGCGCACGGTGGCGCGGCGGTTCTGACGCTCCGGCCCCGGCGTGCGGATCTTGAGGTTCGCCTCACCATAGCCCTGCACCACCATGTTCTCTGGCGGCACGTCGAAATATTCGGTCAGCGCCAGCGCCACGGATTCGGCGCGACGGTCCGACAGGGCGAGGTTATAGCTTGCGCTGCCCACCGCATCGGTATGGCCCTCGACCAGGAACACTTCATTCGGGTTGCGCTCGATGAGCTCGCTCATCGCGAGGCCCAGCGCCCGCAGCTCTTCGGCCTCCGAGGCGGTGATCGCGGCACTATCGGTGGCAAAGTTGATCGCCTCCAGCTCGATCACCGGCACCAGATCGCGCACGGCGCGGATCTCACGCACTTGCTGCAGCGTATAGTGACGGTGCAACTGGTCACGCTCCTTCTCGGCCAGCGCGGCGCGCAGCTCTTCCTCGCTCAGCTCAGAGAGCTGAATGCTCCGCGTGCTGGTGCGCGGCAGCTCGGTCACTTCGACCGGCTCAACCGTCACGGTGTCGTCAAAGAGCACGATCTGTTGCCCATCGGGCATCACGCGCACCCGGCGCAGCACCTGACCGTTCGACGCCTTGATGGTCACCACCTTGACGCCATTGGCACGGGTCACCGTCTCGCGGACCGAGCCATCGCTGAACCGTTCGGTGGTCACCTCGGCCCCCGGACGACGCAGCAACACGTTGTCATCCTTGAGAACTTCGATCTCGCCATCGCTGCGTTCCACCACAACCCGGTCGCCCGAGTTCGACAGAACCTTGTTGCCATTGTTGAGGATGGTGCCCACGGCCACAGCCCCCAGAGCGCCCAGCGCGAATTTCTCGAAATTGCTAAGCCCGCTGTCGCTTTCGGTCACCGTGGTGGCATTGGCGGCGGTCGAGAAATCTTCGTCGCTCGACCGGGCGTTGTCCTCGGTCACGGTCTCGGTCTCGACCTCGACACCTTGGGCATCGGGGTTGCTGGCCGCTTCGGCCTCGACCGCTTGGTTGGCGTCCGCCGTGGTGCTTTCGCTGTCTTCTTGCGGCACGATCATGGTCTTGGCGCCCTCGACGATGGGCTCGACCTCTTTGCCTTCGGAGACCGTCGCATCGCTCTCGGCGGTGGTCTCAGCCGTGGTTTCAGCGGTGGTTTCAGCCGTGGCCTCACCGGTGGTCTCAGCCGTCGCGCTGGCCGCCGGGTCCGATGCCTCGGCCGCCTTGAGCGCCTGCTCAAGCTCGGCTTCGGTCTGCGCCGCTTCCGCCGCGGTGCGCGCCTCGGCTTCGGCTTCGGCTGCCGCCTGCGCTTCGGCCTCGGTCACGGTCTCGGCCATGGTTTCCGTGGTAGTCTCGGTTTCCAGAGGCGCCACCACATCCTCCGAGACGCTCAGCTCTTCCTCGGGCTTGGTCTCGGCCTCAGCCGCGGCCCCAACGGTCGCCTCTGCCGGTGAATCGGCGCTGGCCTCTGCAGTCGATTCTGCAGTCGTATCCGCGCTCGCATCGGCGCTCGCTTCAGGCGTCACCTCTGCCTCGGGCAGCGGCGTCGATGTCACAGCCTCCGCCGTGGCACCGGCGGTCGCACCCACATCGGCCAGCGGCACGATCACGCCCGCCTCGGTCAGCGCGACCTCGACATCGCTCTTGCGGGCATAGACCTCGCCCGCATCGGTTTGCGAGCCTTCCACGACGAGCTTGGCCCCCGCCTCGCCTTCGATCACGCAATGACCCATCGCGCCGGTCGGCTTGACGACAGGGCTTGCATCCAGCTCGCCAATCGCCGGATCGAGCGTCATTTCGACCCCCGCCTGCAGCGGCGGCAGGATCGGCCAAGGCGCGCCCTCTGCGGTCACACAGGGCTGCAGCGTGTCGGGATCGGGCAGCACGCCGCTCTCTTGCGCGAAGAGCGGGGCGGGCATGGCCAGCGTGGCGCTCATCACGAGCGCCGTGGTGGACTTGAGAACTCTCTTGCTCATCTTTGAACCTCTCAGATTCTGCGTGTGATTATCTCGACCCCCCAACGCCTCGGAGCGATAGAAGTTTCCTCACCGTGCCATATTTCGCCGAAACCCCAGTGTTTCTTTGCTGCCACAAACCGGCCACGGCCCCCGAAAACCGGCCCAAACCGCCGCTTGGCCTGCGAATTTCGCGCTCTTGTCCTTTCAAATCTCATGGAAATTCCCCATTTTAGACAGGATTGCCGCCTACGCCTGTGGTTCACGTAGCCGGCTGAGACCGGTAAACAGTGATTGAGGAAAGTGCGATGCAGAATGCCACCAACACGTTTGACATGCCCCTCTCGGGTCTCGAGTCGCGTGAGGCCTGGCTGGCCAAAGTGTCAGACTTGGTAGACGAAGATGGCTATGCAGAGCGTCTCGACGACCGTCACAGCGCGATTTTCGTCGAAGATGGCAAGACCTTGCTCGTCACGTTTGAAACCCATGACAGCATCGCGCGGCTCTCCGAGGATGGCCAACCGCTGGGCTGGGATATGGTCAAGGCGCTCGGCTGGTCGCATCTGTGCCTGCTGAGCGATGGCGACACCTGGTTTCGCGCCCCCCGCGTCTATGGCTATTTCGACCGGCTCATCGACGATGGCTTCTTCGAGGATTTCGACCAGGTGATCTTTTACGGCGCAGGTGCCTGTGGCTATGCCGCCGCCGCCTTTTCCGTCGCCGCCCCCGGCGCGCGTCTGGTGCTGGTGCAGCCGCAGGCCACGCTGGATCCGCGCGTCGCCGAATGGGACGACCGCTATCGCCACATGCGCCGCACCTCCTTTACCGACCGCTACGGCTATGCCCCCGATATGATCGACGCGGCGCAAGAGGTGTTCCTGCTCTATGATCCCGAGATCGAGCTCGACGCGATGCACGCCTCGCTCTTCACCCGCTCCAATGTGACCAAGTTCCGCATGCGCCACATGGGACCCGATCTCGAAACCGTGCTGATGCAGATGCAGCTTCTCTACCGCATTCTTGCCCAGCTCAGCGCCGACAAGCTCACCGTGACCAATCTCGCCCGGCTCTTCCGCAACCGCCGCGAACATCCGGGCTATCAATTCGGGCTCTTGCAGCGGCTGACCGGCGCGAACCGCGACCGGCTTATCATCCGGCTCGCCGATTTCGTGCTCGAGCGGCGCAACGGCCGCCCCTTCCGCAAGGCTCGCGAGGCGGCCGAGGCCCGGCTTGCCGATGCCGCCGCCGCACAGCACCGCCCCGAGACGAGCGACATCCAAGACTGATCTAAAGCTCAGGCATCGACACCTCTGGCGCAGCCCCGCGCGATTGTGTAATCGATCCCCATGACACAGAGCTTGACCCTCCGCCGCCCCGACGACTGGCACCTGCATCTGCGCGATGGCGCGATGCTCGGCGCTGTCCTGCCCGAAACCACCCGGCATTTCGCCCGCGCGATCATCATGCCGAACCTCGTGCCCCCGGTGGTCACCGGCGCTCAGGCCGCGGCCTACCGCGACCGTATCCTCGCGGCCCTGCCCGAAGGCGCCGCCTTCACCCCGCTGATGACGCTCTACCTCACCGAGGACACCGACGCCGAGGACGTGGCCGAGGCCCATGCCAGCGGTCTCGTCACGGCGGTCAAGCTCTACCCGGCAGGTGCCACCACCAACTCCGCCTCAGGGGTTGCCAATTTCGACAAGGTGCGCGGCGTGCTCGACAAGATGGCCGAGATCGGCCTGCCGCTCTGCCTGCATGGCGAAGTCACCGACGAGGGCATCGACATTTTCGACCGCGAGGCGGTGTTCATCGACCGCGTGCTCGACCCAATCCGCCGCGCCACCCCCGGCCTGCGCACCGTGATGGAACATATCACCACCCGCGACGGGGTCGAATATGCCAAGTCACAGGACAATCTCGGCGCGACCATCACCACCCATCACCTGGTGATCAACCGCAACCACATCCTCGTGGGCGGGATCAAGCCGCATTACTACTGCCTGCCGGTCGCCAAGCGCGAAGAGCACCGGCTCGCCCTGCGTGCCGCCGCCACCTCGGGCGATGCGCGCTTCTTCCTCGGCACCGACAGCGCGCCGCATCTCGACGCGGCCAAGCTGAGCCCCTGCGGCTGTGCCGGCTGTTTCACCGCGACCAACACCATGTCGATCCTCGCCGAAGTGTTCGAACAGGATGGCGCGCTCGACCGGCTCGAAGGCTTTACCTCACTCAATGGCCCGGCCTTCTATGGCCTGCCCGCCAATGACGAAACGATCACCCTGACCCGTGGCACCCCGGTGGAATATCCCGCCCAGATCGCCACGCCCGAAGGCCCGGTCACGCTCTTCGATCCGCAAATGCCGCTGCATTGGTCGGTCAGCTAGCCGCCTCGTAAAGCTCGCGCAGCGCCGCAATCACCAGCTGGGGATGCTCATAGAACATGAGCTGCCCGGCCGATTGCACCTCATGCAGCGCGATCCCGTCGATCCCGTCGAACCCGGCCCGCACCGCGTCGGGCCGGTTCACATGATCCTTGGCCCCCATCAGATAGACCACCGGCGCCGGCGCCTCACAATCGAGCATATCGCTCCAGTCGCGCACCATATAGGGCGCGTCGCCGAGAAACCCGAAATGCCCCTGATGCACCGAGAGCCGATAGCCCGCCTGAATGAGCGGCGCGATTTCGAGCCGCGCAATCACTTCGCGGTCATGCGACCCTTCGGGGTAGAGCCCGCCCATGAAATTCTTCACATCCTGACTGTCAATCTGCGCCACACCGGCGCGCAGGATCGTCGGCAGGAAGGACGGCAGGTAGCGCGCGGTAAAGGCCACGATCTTCTGCCGCGGCGCCATATCGACCAATTGCCGCCGCGACCTGATCGGCGCCACCGAGCCGATGCCGAGCATCCCCGACACCTTGTCGGGGAAGCGATGGCACAGGATATGGCCATGAAACCCGCCCGCCAGATGGCCGAGAATCACCGGCCGGTCGAGCTCGAACCGCGAGATGAGCTCGACCAGATGCGCCATGAAACTCTCGAGAACCGGGGTCTCGTCGCATTGCTCCGACTGGCCATAGCCGGGCCGGATCGGCGCCACCACCCGAAGACCCGCCCGGCTCAGCACCTCTTCGAGATGGCGCAACACCGCCACCCCTTCGAGCATCCCGTGCAAGAACAACACCGGCATCCCATCCGGCGGCCCGAGGCTGAACACCTGCATGTTGAGCCCGGTCCCCATCCGCAGGATCTGCGCATCGAGGCCCAGCGACGCCCCCGGCGGCGCCTGCGACGGTGACAATTGGTTGATCATATAGACCACCAGCCGGATAAGCTCGGCCTGCCCCGGCGCGCCGGTCTTGGCGAGCACCGCCTTGGCCTGATTGCGGATCGTATGTTTCGACTTGCCGGTCATCTCGGCAATCGCGCCGAGGTTATGCCCCGCCAGAAGATGCTCGACCACCGACAGCTCCGCCCGGCTCAGCGCAAAGCTTTGGACGAGCATCCGCTCCGCCGCCGGGCTCCAATGGTAATCGAGCGATTCGAGCAACACGGCCGACCCGGTCGCCCCCTCCAAGGGCACGAGCCGCGCCAGGAGATGCCGCAGCTCCCCCTCCACCGCCAGCACCACCGGCGAGGCATCGCCCGGCACATCCGCCAACCGGCCAAGCAGCGCCTCCATCAGCTCCGCCCCATGTGGATCGAGCCGCTCTTGCAACGGCTGCCCGCCAAGCCAATCCTGCGCCACCCGGCTCTGCGCCAGAACCCGGCTCCCCCGCCCGAGCAGCAGCATCCAGGTATTCGACTGCGCCACCTCATCCTTCAAGCTCTGGCGCGGCGTCTGCCGTCCCAATTGGTCGAGGATCATCAAGGCCCGAGTGAAATGTTCGGTGAGCACCGGATCAATGCCCAGCGCATCGGATTGGCCCGCCGTGTCCAAAGGCTCCGGTGCCGTTTCCATCGCCTCGCAGATGTGATCGCCCCAGAGATCCATGAAATCGGCATAGCGCTCCGGTCGGATCACCGAATCGTAAATCGCTGCGATCACTTTGTCTCTGTTGGATGTCGGCATGCGCGCTTCACCCCGTTGCTTGGCATGGACCGGAGAAACACAATCTTGGCACTTTTTTACCAAATGGTACGTTTTTGGCCCAAATGGGTCATGCCAGACCGGCATGACTAGACCTAAATTAATACTACCAAAACCTTTTAATCAGTAGCTTTTCTTCAATTTATTTTATCAGCGGCCGCTAAGCCGTGAGCGAAGGCCGCCTCAGGAGACTGGGGCGGCCACTCTCTTTGCGGCGCAGTTCAGCCCATTTGCGTGCTAATTTCCGCCCCAACCTCTCGCGATCCCCTCCGGTTCCCTGCCACCCCGGCGTGGCCCGCAGGCCGCGCCCCGGCCTGACCCGGCCCCGCCGGCATCGCGCGGCTTGACAAGACCCCCTCTCGAGGCGGAAAAGCCCCTGCGCCCGCCAAAAGGACCCCGACATGATCCCCACCAGCTATCCGCCCCGCGAAGAGATCGCCCGCCTGACCGCCCGTATGCTGCTCGAGATCGGCGCCGTGCATTTCAACGCGGCCGAGCCCTTTACCCTCGCCTCCGGCCTGCCCTCGCCCACCTATATCGACTGCCGCAAGCTGATCAGCTTCCCGCGCATCCGCTCGACGCTGATGGATTTCCTCACCGTGACGGTGATGCGCGACGCAGGCTTTGAGGCGTTCGACAATGTCGCAGGCGGCGAAACCGCGGGCATCCCCTTTGCCGCGCTGGTCGCCGAACGCATGGCGCTGCCGATGACCTATGTGCGCAAAAAGCCCAAAGGATACGGCCGCAACGCCCGGATCGAAGGCGCCATGTCCGAAGGCGAACGGGTGCTGCTGGTCGAGGATCTGACCACCGATGGCGGCTCCAAGCTCTCCTTTGTCGACGCGATCCGCGAAACCGGTGCGAGCTGTGGCCACACCGCCGTGATCTTCTACTACGGCATCTTCCCCGAGACCGAGACAACCCTCGGCGATCACGGCGTCGCGCTGCATTATCTCTGCACCTGGTGGGATGTGCTGGCCGAGGCCCGCGCGCAAGGTGTCTTTGACGCCGAGACGCTCGACGGGGTCGAAAGCTTTCTCAACGATCCCCGCGCCTGGCAAGAGGCCCGCAAGGGCGACTGACTTAGGGGGAAATTTCCCTCAAAAGTCACCCTAAAGACACGCGCCCCCGTGGCGCACTCAACATATCGCTGTGCGAAACCGCCTGACCGCTATATGATGCGGTCAGTTTATCCACAGCTTTTGCACAGCGATATACAATTTGCCCAAGACCCGGCCCGCCGCTTATGTGATCGGCACGCGGGACAATGAGGACAGGATGACCAAGGTAGAAGCCTTCAACGCCACCGGCACCGAAGTTCAGGCCGCCGACACCATGCCCCATTCGATTGAGGCCGAGCAGCAGCTCTTGGGCGCGATTCTGACCAACAATGATGTCTACGACAAGATTGCGTCGATCATCGGCCCGCAGCATTTCTACGACCCGGTCCACGCGCGGATCTACGAGACCGCCGCCGCCCGCATCGCCCGCAACAACCTCGCCTCGCCAGTGACGCTCAAGGCGTTTCTGGAAGATGACGAAGGGCTCAAGGAGCTTGGCGGCCCGGCCTATCTGGTGAAACTCGCAGGCGCCGCGATCTCGTCCTTCGCCGTGCGCGATTATGCCCAAATGATCTATGACATGGCGATCCGGCGCGAGCTCATCACGCTGGGCCATGACATTGCCGGCAAGGCGATGCGCGCCGATGTAAAAAGCGAACCCAAGGATCAGATCGTCGAGGCCGAACAGAGCCTCTACAAACTCTCCGAACAGGGCCAGGCCGAAAGCGGCTTTCAGAGCTTTCTCAAGGCGGTCACCGATGCCGTCAACGTGGCCAACGCCGCCTATCAGCGCGACGGCGGCCTCGCCGGCGTCTCCACCGGCCTCATGGATATGGACAAGAAGCTCGGCGGTCTGCACCCGTCCGACCTGCTGATCCTCGCCGGCCGCCCCTCGATGGGCAAGACCTCGCTCGCCACCAACATCGCCTATAACATCGCCAAGGCCTACAAGCGCGGCAAGCGTCACGACGGCACCGAAGGCGCCATCGACGGCGGCGTCGTGGGCTTCTTCTCGCTCGAGATGAGCGCCGAACAGCTCGCCGGTCGTATCCTCGCCGAAGCCTCGGAAATCTCGAGCCACAAGATCCGCCAGGGCGACATGACCGAAGAGGAATTCCGCCGCTTCGTCAACGCCGCGAAAGAGCTCGAAAGCTGCCCGCTCTTCATCGACGACACCGCCGCGATCCCCATCGCCCAGCTCGCCGCCCGCGCCCGCCGCCTCAAGCGGACCCATGGGCTCGACCTGCTGATCGTGGACTATCTGCAGCTGGTGCGCGGCACCTCCGACAACCGGGTGCAGGAGATCGGCGAGATCTCCATGGGTCTCAAGGCCATCGCCAAGGAACTCAACATCCCGGTCATCGCGCTCTCGCAGCTGTCGCGGGGCGTCGAGAGCCGCGACGACAAACGGCCTCAGCTCTCGGACCTGCGCGAATCCGGCTCGATCGAACAGGATGCCGACGTGGTCATGTTCGTCTTCCGCGAGGAATATTACGTCGAACGCGAAAAACCCTCCGAGGAAAAGCTCGACGAAATGGCCGAATGGCAAGAGCGCATGTCGCGCCTCCACGGCAAGGCCGAGGTCATCATCGGCAAACAGCGTCACGGCCCCATCGGCACCGTCGAGCTCAGCTTCGAGAGCCAATTCACCCGCTTCGGCAATCTGGTCAAACCCTGGCAGCAGGGCGGCGACGGCGAATTCTGATCGCCACAGGCCGGTTTCGCCTTGGGCAAGCCTCGGGAATTTGGGTATTTTCAACCAGAAAGAGGCGCAGGGAAGAGGCTCTCCCGCCTGCTCCGTGGCCCTTCTGTGGCCCCTCTGCGCAGGCGCATGGGAATTTCCCCGCCCGGCCCGCGCTTTCCACTTGACGCGCCCGGCTGGGATGGCATCTACCCGATGCCATGAGTACCGCGACCCTGACCATTGATTTGAACGCCGCCGTCGCCAATTGGCGCGCGCTTGATGCGAAAACCGATTGCGAAACCGCCGCTGTGGTAAAGGCCGACGCCTATGGGCTCGGCGCTGACAAACTGGCGCGCGCCCTGGCCCGCGCCGGCGCCCGGAGTTTTTTCGTGGCCGTCGCCGAAGAAGGCGCGGCGCTCCGCCAGGCCCTCGGCCCCGGCCCCAATATCTGCGTGTTTTCCGGCCATATGCCGGGCGATGCCGACATGATTGGCGATCTCGAGTTGACGCCGATGATCAACTCGCTCGACCAGATGATCCGCCATGTCGAGGCCCTGCCCGGCCATGCCTTTGGCCTGCAGCTCGACACCGGCATGAACCGGCTCGGCATGGAGCCCTCGGAATGGGCCGCCGTGCGCGATGTGGCGCTGGCCCAGAACCCGGTGCTGATCATGAGCCATCTCGCCTGCGCCGATGAGCCCGATCACCCGATGAACGCCCAGCAGCTGCGGACCTTCCGCGAGATGACCGACGGGCTCGACGTGCCGCGCAGCCTCGCCAACACCGGCGGCGTGCTCTTGGGGCGCGACTATCATTTCGATCTCTGCCGGCCCGGCATCGGCACCTATGGCGGCGCCCCCTTTGCCGAGGCGCGCCATGTGGCGACGCTCGACATCCCGGTGATCCAATGCCGCGACGTGGCCCCCGGCGAAACCGTAGGCTATGGCAATTCCTACGTCGCCTCGCGCCCGACCCGCATCGCCACCATCAGCGCCGGCTACGCCGATGGCATCCTGCGCGCCATGGGGCCGAAAACCGGGCTCTGGTGCGATGGCAAACGGCTGCCCATCGCGGGCCGTATCTCGATGGATCTCATCGGCGTCGATGTGACTGCCCTCGGCCAAGACCCCAAGAGCCTGCAGCTCCTTGGTCCCAATCAGGGCGTCGACACGCTCGCCGATGCGGCGGGCACCATCGGCTATGAAATCCTCACCTCTCTGGGCGCGCGCTACACCCGGCGCTACCTGACCGCATGAGCATGATCGCACAGTTCCTCGCCAGCATCGGCGCCACCGTTCTGGGCTTTCTCGCCACCATCGGCCGGGTCACGATCTTTGCCGGCAACACCGTGTCGCATCTGATCCGCCCGCCCTTCTACGGGCGCGAATTCGGCGCGGCGCTGATCCAGATCGGCTGGCTCTCGCTGCCCGTGGTCGGCATGACCGCGCTCTTCACCGGCGGCGCGCTGGCGCTGCAGATCTATGCCGGCGGCGCCCGGTTCAACGCTGAAACCGTGGTGCCCTCGATCGTCGCCATCGGCCTCACCCGCGAGTTGGGCCCAGTGCTCGGCGGTCTCATGGTCGCCGCCCGCGTGGCAAGCTCGATCGCCGCCGAGATCGGCACCATGAAAGTCACCGAACAGATCGACGCGCTCACCACGCTCTCGACCAACCCGATGAAATACCTGACCCTGCCGCGCGTTCTCGCCGCCACGCTCGCCGTGCCGGTGCTGGTCGGCGTCGGCGATGTGCTCGGCATCATGGGCGGCTTTCTCGTCGGCGTCGGACGGCTCGATTTCGGCGCCGCCACCTATCTGCACAACACGCTCGACTTCCTGACCCTCTGGGACGTGACCTCGGGCCTGATCAAAGGCGCGGTTTTCGGCTTTCTCGTCGCCCTCATGGGCTGCTATTTCGGCATGAACTCCGGCCGCGGCGCCCAGGGCGTCGGCCGAGCCACCAAATCCGCCGTGGTCGCTGCCTCGGTGCTGATCCTCGCCTCCAATTACCTCCTGACAGAGCTGTTTTTCTCCGCATGATCGAGCTTCGCGACGTCCATAAATCCTTCGGCCCCATCGATGTGCTCCGGGGCGTCAACCTGTCGATCCCGACCGGCAGCTCGATGGTGATCATCGGCGGCTCGGGCACCGGCAAATCGGTCACGCTGAAATGCGTGCTGGGCCTCGTGACCCCGGATCGCGGCAGCATCACCCTCGACGGCCAGGACGTGACCCGCGGCGACCGCGACGCCTTTCTCGCGCGCTTTGGCATGCTCTTTCAGGGCGGCGCGCTCTTCGACTCACTCCCGGTCTGGCAAAACGTCGCCTTTCGCCTGCTGCGCGGCGCGCTCAAACGCCCCAAGGACGAGGCCCGCGCCATCGCCATCGAGAAACTGCGCCGCGTCGGGCTCAAACCCGAGGTTGCCGATAAATTCCCCGCCGAGCTTTCGGGCGGCATGCAAAAACGCGTGAGCCTCGCCCGCGCCATCGCCGCCGAGCCCGAGATCATCTTCTTCGACGAACCCACCACCGGGCTCGATCCGATCATGTCCGGCGTCATCAACGACCTGATCCGCGAGATCGTGGTCGAGATGGGCGCCACCGCCATGACCATCACCCATGACATGAGCTCGGTGCGCGCCATCGCCGACAATGTGGCGATGCTGCATGACGGGGTGATCCAATGGTCCGGCCCCGTGGCCGATCTCGACCAATCGGGCGATCCCTATGTCGATCAGTTCATCTCGGGCCGCGCCGACGGCCCCATCGAGGCGGTGCGCTAACCCCTCTTTCTGGTGCCAAATACCCGCCTGCGCCACGCCCGCCCCAAGGGGCAAAATCGCGGCCTGAGACACGACCGACGCCACACCGCCGCGATACCGACGTGACGCCGAGCCCGGATTTTTCCCCCAATCCAAGCACTTGATCGGCGCGCCCTCCCCGCTTAGCTTGGATAGTGACAACGGGGGAACCGGCTTCATGCTCCGCTTCGCTAACCTGAGCCTCTTGCTCCTCTTCCCCCTCTCGTGGTTCGCGCCCCTGATGCGCGCGGGCCTCCTGCCGATCTTCGGGCTGAGCGAGATTTCGGTGATCTCGGGCCTGCAATCGCTGTGGACGACGGATGTGTTTCTGGCGCTGATGGTGACCTTCTTCGCCCTCGTCGCGCCCTATCTCAAGACCATCGGGCTGGCCCTTATCCACTTCGGCCTGATGCGCCGCAAACTGTTGCCCTATCTGCAGATCATGGGGAAATTGGCGATGGCGGATGTGTTCTTGATCGCGGTCTACATCACCCTGGTCAAGGGGCTGGGGATGGGCCGGATCGAAACCGCCTGGGGCCTGTATTTATTCACCTTCTGCATCCTCGCCTCGCTGGCGATAGGGTTGCTGACGGCGAAACGAACTGTTTCGTGATGCCCGGATTTCGCCTTTTTTCTTAGAATAATCGCAAACCAGGACTACACTTACTCCACACGCTTAAGTCGAAGGGGGAAGCGACCATGGGCGAGTATGCCAAAACCACCACCGGGGTGATCTTCACCCTGTCACAATATGTCTCCGGAACAATCCTTGCGGCCACGGCCTTTGGGTTGCTCCTCGTCACCGGGCTGAGCGCCGCAGGCGTCCTGCCCTGGCTCGATCTATCACTTGCGTTTGGGGCGCAGCCGATAGAGCAGGCCGGGATCTGGGTGCAGTCGGGGGTCACTGTCTTTGCCGTGATGCTCTTGTTTTACCTGCCCTCGCATTTCCGCGTGGCGCGGCTCGAAACCTCGCATCGTCAGTTTCAGCTGAGCATGGAAGACGTGGCCCGGGCCTATGCGCGGGTTCATGCAGAGGATCGCAAGGGCGCGTTTCGCATGTCGGCAGAGTTCGACGCGGTGCGCGAACGGCTGGTCTTTCTGCGCGACCATCCCGAGCTCGGCTCGCTCGAGCCCGAAGTGCTCGAGGTGGCGGCCCAGATGAGCCGGGTGAGCCAGGAACTGGCCTCGACCTATTCCGACCGCAACGTGGCGCGAGCGCGCGAGTTTCTGCGCCAGCGGCAGGATGAGGTCGAAGAGCTCGAACAGCGCATCGTCATGGCCAAGCAGATCAACTCCGAGCTGCGCCGCTGGACACAGGAAGTCGAGTTGGAGGAGAGCATGGCCGAAAGCCAGCTCCGCCGCCTGCGCGACGACCTGCGCGAGATCCTGCCCGAGCTCGACGGTCTCGATGTGGAACCCGGCCCGACGCACAGCCGCGTCATCGGCCTGCCGCATCGCGCCGCCGCCGAGTAACGGCACCGCGCCCCGGCACGGGAGACGCCTACGCTAAATCACCCGGCCTGCCGCAACCGGCGGGCCCGGGCCAAGAAAGCCTTTACCCCGCCGCGCCGCTGGGGCAAGAGAAGACATGGCCAAGACCACCAGTTTCTCTTGCAATGCCTGCGGCGCGGTTCACTCGAAATGGTCGGGCCGTTGCGACGCCTGTGGCGAATGGAATTCCATCGTCGAGGATGCCGGCATCTCCACCGGCCCGGCCAAGGCAAGCCTCGGAAACGCCAAGGGAAAACGCGTCCCCCTCACCAATCTGACCACCGAAGAGGCACCGCCGCAACGCACCATGTCCGGCCTCGCGGAACTTGACCGCGTGCTGGGCGGCGGGCTGGTCGAGGCCTCGGCGCTTTTGGTCGGCGGCGATCCCGGCATTGGCAAATCGACGCTGCTCTTGCAGGCCGCCGCCGCCTTCGCCCGCAAGGGGCTCAAGACGATCTATGTCTCCGGCGAAGAGGCCAGCGCCCAGGTGCGGCTGCGCGCCGAACGGCTCGGGCTCTCCGACGCGCCGGTGCAGCTCGCGGCCGAGACCAATCTGCGCGACATCCTGACCACGATCGAGGCCGAACGCCCGCGCCTCGTCATCATCGACTCGATCCAGACCATGTGGTCCGACAGCGTCGGCTCCGCCCCCGGCTCGGTGAGCCAGGTCCGCGCCGCCGCCCATGAGCTCACCAGCTTTGCCAAACGCGCCGGGGTCTCGATCATCCTCGTCGGCCATGTCACCAAGGACGGCCAGATCGCCGGCCCCCGCGTCGTCGAACATATGGTCGACACCGTGCTCTATTTCGAGGGCGAGCGCGGCCATCAGTTCCGCATCCTGCGCGCCGTCAAGAACCGCTTTGGCCCGGCCGATGAGATCGGCGTCTTCGAGATGACCGGCGGCGGGCTCTCCGAGGTGCTCAACCCCTCCGCCCTCTTCCTGTCCGAACGCGGCACGCCGAGCGCCGGCAGCGTCGTCTTCTCCGGCATCGAAGGCACCCGCCCGGTGCTCGTGGAGCTGCAAGCCCTCGTCGCCCCCTCCCCCCATTCCCAGCCGCGCCGCGCCGTGGTCGGCTGGGACGGCGCGCGGCTGGCGATGATTCTCGCCGTGCTCGAGGCCCGCTGCGGCATCCCCTTCACCGGGCTCGACGTCTATCTCAACGTGGCGGGCGGCATGAAAATTTCGGAACCAGCCGCCGATCTGGCTGTTGCTGCAGCGCTACTCTCGGCCCGCGAAGACACGGCGCTTCCCGCGGATACGGTTGTTTTCGGTGAAATCAGCCTGTCTGCTGCGCTCAGACCCGTGGGTCAGAGCGAAAACAGGTTGAAAGAAGCCCAAAAACTTGGTTTCTCCTCCGCAATTCTACCCGCAGGCGGAAAATCCGGCTCGGGCAATGGTATGAACCTGACACGGGTCTCTGATCTGACCGGGTTTGTGGGTGATATTTTCGGCGCCGGGTAGGCGCATCCTAGAACAGAGGCAGGGCATGGAAGGCTTTACCATCATCGACGGCATCGTGGCGCTTGTGATCGTGCTCTCCGCACTTCTCGCCTATTCCCGTGGCTTCGTGCGCGAGGCCCTGGCCATCGCCGGCTGGGTCGTGGCGGGCATCCTCGCCTTCATCTTCGCGCCACAGGTCGAACCTCTGGTCAAACAGGTGCCCTTCGTGGGCGAATTCATCGCCGACAGCTGCGAGCTGAGCATGATCGGCGCCTTTGCCGCCGTCTTTGCCGTGGCGCTCATCGTCGCCTCGCTGATCACCCCGCTGTTTTCCTCGCTGGTGCAACGCTCGGCGCTGGGCGGGCTCGATCAGGGCGCGGGCTTCCTCTTTGGCGTGGCGCGCGGCATCCTTCTCGTGGCCATCGCCTATTTCGTCTACGAAACCGTCGCCTCGAGCCAAGAGGTCGCGATGATCGACGACAGCCGCTCGGCCCGCGTCTTTGCCAAGCTCACCGGCAAGATCGAAGACGGCAACCCCGAACAGGCGCTCGGCTGGGTCACCCAGCAATATGAGCAGCTCATCGGCCAATGCGACGGCGGCGCCGACACCCCCGCCCCGACCGAGTAAGCGCCATGCAACAGCCGATCCTGATCGCCTCGCTACTGATGATTGCGGTCGGGTTCGGTGTGACCGTGCAAAGCCCGATCAACGCGGCCCTCGGCCGCGCGATCGCAAGCCCGCTGGCCGCCGCCACCATCTCTTTCGGCGTGGGCTTCACGGCGCTCCTGCTGGTGACGCTCTTCACCGGTCAGGCCCCGGCGCTGGCCCGGGTCGGCAACGCGCCGCTCTGGCTCTTGATCGGCGGCTTCTTCGGGGCGCTCTTCGTTTTCGGCTCGCTCTGGACGGTGCCGATCCTCGGCGTGCTCACCATGACCATCATGATCGTCTTCGGTCAGGTCATCGCCGCCGGGGTGCTTGACGCCATCGGCGCCTTCGGGCTCGAGCCCCGCCCCTTTACCCTGCCGCGCATTCTTGCCGCGCTCTGCCTCCTGGCAGGGGTTGTATTGTCGCGCTTCTAGGGCCATATGCTGGGCGTGTTCACCACACTCACCAGGAACGATCCTGACAGAGCGCCACTTTCTATGATAGTTTCGTGACAGCACGGGCGATCCCGCGTAAAGGGAAGCCCATATCGCGCAACGGATTCGGAGCCGCACCTTGTCCCGACAGATGCCACCAGCACACCCTTTCGA
Organism: Roseovarius nubinhibens ISM; assembly: GCF_000152625.1. Lineage (GTDB taxonomy): Bacteria > Pseudomonadota > Alphaproteobacteria > Rhodobacterales > Rhodobacteraceae > Roseovarius > Roseovarius nubinhibens. Next base: position 3,268,508 of record NZ_CH724156.1, read on the forward strand.
CGACGACAAACTGAAGGAGGAGTGTGGCATATACGGCGTCATCGGCGTTGCCGACGCTGCCAACTTTGTCGCCCTCGGCCTGCACGCCCTGCAACACCGGGGCCAAGAGGCCGGCGGCATCGTCTGCCACCACCCCGATCACGGGTTCAACAACGCCCGCCGCTTTGGCTATGTGCGGGACAATTTCACCGACCAGAACCTGATGGCGACCCTGCCCGGGCCGCTGGCCATCGGTCACGTCCGCTACTCCACCGCAGGCGGCAAGGCCCCGGTGATCCGCGACGTCCAGCCCTTCTTCGGCGAATTTTCCATGGGCGGCGCCGCCGTCGCCCATAACGGCAATATCACCAATGCCGACGCGCTGCGCCGCGAGCTGATCGAGCGCGGCTCGATCTTTCAGTCCAACTCCGACAGCGAATGCATCATCCACCTGATGGCGCGCAGCCTGCAGAAAACCATCCCCGACCGGATGGAAGACGCGCTGCGCCGGGTCGAAGGCGCCTTCTCCGTGGTCGCCATGACCCGGACCAAGCTCATCGGCGTCCGCGACCCGCTCGGCGTGCGCCCGCTGGTCCTGGGCCAGATCGGCGACGGCTGGGTGCTGAGCTCGGAAACCTGCGCCCTCGACATCATCGGCGCGCGCTATGTGCGCGAGGTCGAGCCGGGCGAAATGGTGGTCATCACCGATCAGGGCGTCGAGAGCCGCCGCCCCTTCCGCAAACAGCCCTCGCGCTTTTGCATCTTCGAACATGTCTATTTCTCGCGCCCCGACAGCATCATCGGCGGCCGCTCGGTCTATGAGACCCGCCGCCAGATCGGCATCGAGCTGGCCAAGGAAAGCCCCGTCGACGCCGATCTCGTCTGCCCGGTCCCCGACAGCGGCACCCCGGCGGCCATCGGCTTTAGCCACGAATCGGGCATTCCCTACGCCATGGGGATCATCCGCAACCAATATATGGGCCGGACCTTCATCGAGCCGACCGAGCAGATCCGCAACATGGGCGTGCGGCTCAAGCTCAACGTCAACCGCGCCCTGATCGAGGGCAAGCGCGTCATCCTCGTCGATGACAGCGTGGTCCGCGGCACCACCTCGCGCAAGATCAAGGAAATGATCCTCGACGCCGGCGCCAAGGAGGTCCACTTCCGCATCGCCAGCCCGCCGACCGCCTGGCCCTGCTTCTATGGTGTCGACACGCCCGAACGCGAAAAGCTTCTGGCCGCCACCATGTCCGAAGAAGAAATGCGCGATCACCTGCAGGTCGACAGCCTGCGCTTCATCTCGCTCGACGGTCTCTACCGCGCCGTGGGCGAGGCCGAAGGCCGCAACGCCAAATGCCCGCAATATTGCGACGCCTGCTTCTCCGGCGAATACCCGGTCGCCCCCTCCGATCAGATCGAAAAGGGCTTCACGCTCAAAGCGGCGGAATGATCCTGCCCTGATGGGCAAACAAAGGCGGCTGGGCCCGGAGGCCTGGCCGCTTTTTTTACGCTTTCCGCGCGAGCCAGACCGTCGCCCCGCCACAGGCCGGGTCGTTTTCCTGATGCGCGATCACTTCGAACCCGGCCCGCTCCAGCCGCGCCCGATACTCGGCCTTGTCGAGGCTGCCATGATAGAGCGGCTGCCCGGCAAATTCGCCGATCTCTGCCCCCTCCGACGTGCCACTCGTGAACATGAGCGCGGCACCGGGGCGGCAGAGCGCGCCAAGCCGCGCCAAGAGCGGGCGCTGATCCTCTGGCCTGAGATGAAACAGGCTATGCCAGGCCAGCACCCCGTCGAATTTCCCGAGCTCGGGCAAGTCCCGCATATCTGCCGTGATCCAGACCTGCTCTGGAAAGGTCAGGCGCGCTGTCTCAATCTGCGCCGCCGCGCCATCGACGCCGGTAATCCGGCAGCCCCTTTCGATCAGATAGCGGCCGATCGGCTCTCCCGTGCCGCAGCCAAGGTCGAGCAGCTCTGGGCCAGCTTGTCGCGCGATCGCGACAAAGCGATCCAGCCACCGCTTCTCGATCAGATCGCCAGAGCGCAGCGCCCGCCAGAGGGCGGCATGGTCGTCATAGAGACCCACGACCCTCTCCGAGGCCTGCCGGGCCTGCGCCGCCCGATCCGTCCCGGCTCTGGCCGCCCCCTTATGTCTGCGCATATTGCACCGTCGCTTTACCGTCGTTTTACCGACAGCTTACCGACCTGCCATTTCGCCGCCAAGCGGCGCTTCTCCGCCGCCCCGATGCCGCGACGCGGCATGATCCTGCCGAGCGGCATTTGCCCCGGTTTACCCCCCTCTCGCAACCGGCTACGGAGCGCTCTGACCCACGCTCCGGCACCGCCTGCGACAGGCCCGGACCAAACAGCTAAGGACGAGACAGATGGCAGAGGGGACACCGACCCCACGCAAGGTCACCGCCGCCGCGACCCAGCAAGACGCATTGCCGATGCGCGGCATGGTGCTCTTGGGGACCTTCATGAATGACAAGGCCCCCGAGGCCCTGATCCGCGACCCCCACGGCCGCATCGAAAAGATCGGCCTCGGCGACAAGGTCGGCCGTCAGCAGGTCGTGGCGATCAACCCCGGCCTCGTGGTGCTCATGCGCAATGGCGCGACCGAGCGCCTGACCATGCCCCGCGGCTAAGCGCTTGACGGGCGGTCCCGCAATGCGGATTGTGCGCCGATGACTGACGCACCGATCCGCTACCGCCCGCATCATTTCCTTTGTTCTCTGGGGTTTCAGGGCAAGGGCTATTCCGACGAGTTCACCGCCAATATGGCCTCCATCGTCCTCGGCCGCCTGCGCGCGCCGGGCGGCGATGACACGCCCATCCAAGTGGTCGGCGCCACCGATGACATCTGCGCGCCCTGCCCCAAACGGCGCGGCACGCTCTGCGAAAGCCAGGACAGCATCAGCCGTCTCGACACCCGCCACGCCCGCGCGCTGGGCCTCTTTGCGGGCACCGAACTCACCTGGGGCGAGGCCAAGCGCCGCATCGTCAAACGGGTGCCCCCCGGCAGTCTCTCGACGCTCTGTCAGGGCTGTCGCTGGCTCGAATTTGGCCTCTGCGACAGCGCGCTGAACGCCCTGCATGACGAGGCGAGGCTCACCTCCGAAGAGGGCTAACCAATTGCCCCCAAACGCAAAACGCCGCCCCAAAGGGCGGCGTTCGCATATATTGATGTAACGCGAGGCTTAGCCGCGGCGCGACTTGATCGCCTGCCAGCCACCCCAGACAACCATCGCCGCCATCACGGCCTTGATCGCGTCGCCGAGCAGGAACGGTGCCATCCAGCTCGACCACAGCGCTGCCGCCGATTTGCCGAGAACGGCCGCCGGCCATGCGAGGCCCGGGATGTAGAGCAGCAGCGAAATCACGATGCCACAAACGGCGGTCGATACGACACCGCGTGCGAGACCCTTTTCAACCGCCAGACCGGCCAGATAAGCCATGCCGACAAAGCCATAGAGGAAGCCCGCGGTCGGGCCGAACAGGGCCGGGCCGGTGGCGCCATTGGCAAAGACCGGAAGACCCATCGCGCCTTCGGCCAGATAGGCCAGAAGCGCCGCCGCGCCAAGACGCGAGCCCAGCGTCAGACCAACGGTCAGAATGGCAAATGTCTGCAGCGACATCGGCACCGGCCAGCCCACGCTCACCTGTGCAGCAGCTGCAATGAACAGCGATCCGCCCAGCACGAGGGCTGCTTTTTTGAGGAGGCTGTCAGTGCCAAGAACGGCTTGGCTCAAAACTCTTTCGCCCATAGGTCAAGGTCCTTTCCCTGATTTTTCTTATCTGCACGACTTTTTCGCTGCGCCTGCTAAAAAGTCAAGCAAAAGACCTTGATTATTACGCGCCGCAATGGGATTTGCCGCCCATGACCCAGACACATGCACAAGACACCGCCCGCCCCATCGCGCTCATCACCGGCGCGTCGCGCGGGCTTGGCGCGGCGCTGGCCGAGGCGCTGGCCCCCACCCATCACATCGTCGCCGTCGCCCGCACCGTCGGCGCGCTCGAAGAGCTCGACGATCGGATCAAGGCCAAGGGCGGCGAGGCGACGCTGGCACCGATGGACATCGCAAACCCCGACGCCATGGCGCAGCTCTGCCGCTCGATCCATGACCGCTGGGGCAGCGTGGCGCTCTGGGTGCATAGCGCGGTCCACGCCGCACCGCTGACCCTGACCGGGCATCTCGATGCCAAGGATATGGAAAAGTCCTTTACCATCAACGCCATCGCCACCGGGCGGCTCATTCCCTTTGTCGCACCGCTGCTGGGCGAGACGGGCACGGCCGTCTTCTTCGACGATCCCCGCGCCGGCGAGAAATTCTTTGGCGCCTATGGGGCGAGCAAGGCCGCGCAGATCGCGCTGGCCAAGAGCTGGCAGGCCGAGACCGCCAAGACCGGCCCCCGGGTGCAGATCCTCGCGCCGAACCCGATGCCCACGGCGACCCGCGCCCGGTTTCACCCCGGCGAAGACCGCGCCACCCTGGCCGATCCCCATGCCGAGGCGGCCCGCCTTCTTCCCGCGCTGCTTTAACACCCTTGCGTTAATTCCCGCGCAACGCTTGCCGCAGCAGGCCCACCCGGCTAGACAAGACATCAAACAGGGGCAGACCGCGCACGCCCCGGCGGGCGCGGGTTTCAGAAGGCGACGCAATGCGCATTCTCATCACCAATGACGACGGCATCTCGGCCCCCGGGCTCGAGGTCTGCCAGCAGATTGCCAGCGATCTCGCCGGGCCCGAAGGCGAGGTCTGGACCGTGGCCCCCGCCTTTGAGCAATCGGGCGTCGGGCACTGCATCTCCTACACCAACCCGATGATGGTCTCGGAAATGGGCCCGCGCCGCTATGCGGTGCAAGGCAGCCCCGCCGATTGCGTGCTCGCGGCGCTGCATGACATCATGGTCGACTGCCCGCCCGATCTGGTGCTCTCCGGCGTCAACCGGGGCAACAATTCGGCGGAAAACGCGGTCTATTCCGGCACCGTCGGCGGCGCGATGGAGGCCGCGCTCCAAGGCACCCGCGCCATCGCGCTGAGCCAGTATTACGGCCCCGCCAACCGCGATCTCGACGACAAATGGGAGGCCGCGCGCCAGCATGGTCTCGACACCTGCCGCGCCATTCTCGACGCCGATCTCTGGGGCAATGACGATTACGGCATCTTCTTCAACGTGAACTTCCCGCCGGTCCCCGGCGCCGAAGTCAAAGGCCGCCGCTCGGTGCGCCAGGGCTTTCGCCGCGACATGGGCTTTGGGGTGAAGCCGCAGCTCTCGCCCTCTGGGCGGCGCTTTCTCTGGGTCACCGGCGCGCCGCAACAACAGCCGACCGCGCCCGGCTCGGATGCCGATGTCAATCTCGCGGGCTATATCTCGGTGACGCCGATGCGCGCCGATCTCACGGCCCATGACGTGCTGGAGCCATTGAAGAGCATCGAATGACCGCGCTTGACCCCGAAATCGCCGAACGCAAGATGCAGTTCCTGTTCGCGCTCCGCTCCAAGGGCGTGACCGACAAGACCGTGCTCGAAGCGATGGAAAAGGTCGACCGCGCGCTTTTCGTCAAAGGCTATTTCTCCGACCGCGCCTATGAGGACATGCCGCTGCCCATCGCCTGCGGCCAGACCATCAGCCAGCCCTCGGTGGTGGGCCGCATGACCCAGGCGCTCGCCGTCTCGCCGCGCGACACCGTGCTCGAGATCGGCACCGGCTCGGGCTATCAGGCCGCGATCCTGAGCCACCTCGCCCGCCGGGTCTATACCGTCGACCGCCATCAGCGGCTGGTCGCCGAGGCCAATGACATCTTCCGCGATCTCGATATGGTCAATATCACCTGCCGCACCGTCGATGGCAGCTACGGGCTGCCCGGGCAGGCGCCCTTTGACCGCATCATCGTCACCGCCGCCGCCGAGGACCCCCCCGGCCCGCTCTTGGCCCAGCTCAAGATCGGCGGTATCATGGTGCTGCCCGTCGGGCAGTCGGACGCGGTGCAGAGCCTGATCCGGGTGACCCGGACGGAGACCGGATTTGAGTATGATGAATTGATGCCCGTACGTTTTGTGCCATTGCTCGAAGGGCTGGGGCGGGATTGACGCCTCGGGCCCGCGCGGCCTAAACGGGCAGAATGAAACTGGGTGAAGCCCCCGAGACAATGGGGCGCAAGCGAGGATACGAGCGATGAGATTGCGAGCAAACCCTGTGGTGATCGTGGCAGGCGCCGCGTGCCTGACCCTGGCCTCCTGTAGCGAGCCGTTCGATCTGGATCTGCGCGGCCGCACCAGCGGCGGCACCGCCGAGGCGGTCCGCACCGCCACCGCCGACCGGCCAACCCCCGACAGCCGCGGCATCATCTCCTACCCCGGCTATCAGGTGGCCGTCGCCCAACGCGGCGACACGGTGCAGACGCTGGCGCAACGGATCGGCGTCAACGCCGCCGAATTGGCCCGCTACAACGGCATGCAGCCCGGCGACCCGCTGCGCCAGGATGAGCTCGTGGCCCTGCCCGGCCGCGTCGCCGAACCGGCCGGCGGCCCGATCAAACCCGCAGGCGTCGATATCGAGAGCCTCGCCGGCAGCGCCATCGAACGCGCCGATTCCCAGAAGGTCGAAACCACCCCCCTGCCCGCCGCCGAAAGCACCGCCCAGCCGATCCGCCACAAGGTGGCGCGCGGCGAAACCGCCTATACGATCGCGCGGCTCTACAATGTCTCGATCCGCAGCCTCGCGGATTGGAACGGGCTCGGCTCGGATTTCGCGGTGCGCGAAGGCCAGTTCCTGCTGATCCCGGTGCCGAAACCCGGCGAAACCCGCAAGAGCTTTGACCCGAGCGAGGCCCCGGCCCCCGCCGCCGTGGCGGTGCCCGCCCCCGGCGCAGGCTCGCCCACGCCGGAACCGCCGAGCGCCGCCAAACCGCTGCCCAAAGAGGACACCGTCGCCGCCGCCACGCTCAAGAAGCCGCAAACGAGCCCCGGCGACGCCCCCGATCTCGGCAAGGAGCAGACCAAGACCACGGCCAAACCGACGCGCATGTCCTTCCCGGTCAAGGGCGACATCGTGCGCGAATATTCCAAGGGCAAGAACGACGGCATCGACATCGCCGCCACCCCCGGCGCCGCCGTCAAGGCCGCCGACAGCGGCACGGTCGCGGCCATCACCAAGGACACCAATGGCACGCCCATCGTCGTGGTGAAACATGCCAACAACCTGCTGACGGTCTATTCCAACGTGGACGGGGTCTCGGTCAAAACCGGCGACAAGGTCTCGCGCGGACAATCCCTCGCCAAGGCCCGCAGCTTGGGCTCGAGCGCGGTGCATTTCGAGGTCCGCCAGGGCTTTGAGAGCCTCGACCCGATGCCCTATCTGACCAACTGATCTTAGGTCCCTCTTGGGGGGCAGCGTGACGTAAAACCCCGGCAGGCCAAGGGCGTGCCGGGGTTCTTTTTGGGTATTTGGAACCAGAAAGAGGCGCAGTTTTGGATTACCCCGAAACCGCCACGCCCTTGCGCCCGGCCAGATCGGTGAAATATTGCCACGCCACCCGGCCCGAGCGCGAGCCGCGCGTTGCCTGCCATTCGATCGCCTCGGCGCGCAGGGTCTCGGCGTCGATCTCGACACCGTAAGCCTCGCAATAGCCCTGAATCATCGCGAGATATTCGTCCTGATCACAGGGGTGGAAGCCGAGCCAGAGCCCGAACCGGTCGCTCAGCGAGACCTTTTCTTCCACCGCCTCGCTCGGGTTGATGGCCGAGGAGCGTTCATTTTCGATCATGTCGCGCGGCATCAGGTGGCGGCGGTTCGAGGTGGCATAGAAGACCACATTCTCGGGCCGGCCTTCGATTCCGCCATCAAGGACGGCCTTGAGCGATTTGTAATGCTGATCGTCATGGCTAAAGCTCAGGTCATCGCAAAACAGGATGAACCGCGCCGCGCTCTGGCGCAGGAGGCCCAGCAGCCGGGTGACGCTCGGCAGGTCCTCGCGCTGCAACTCCACGATCTTGAGATCATGCCCCTCGGCCTGCACCTTGGCATGGACCGCCTTGACGAGGCTCGATTTGCCCATGCCGCGCGCGCCCCAGAGAAGCGCGTTATTGGCCGGCAGCCCCTTGGCGAATTGCCGTGTGTTTTCGAGCAGCGTGTCGCGCGACCGGTTGATCCCCACCAGAAGCGACATCTCGACCCGGCTCACCTGCGGCACCGGTTCGAGCCGATCCGGGCTCACATGCCAGACAAAGGCCTCGGCGGCGGTGAAATCAGGAGCGCTCAGCGGCGCCGGCGCCATACGTTCAAGCGCCTCGGCAATGCGCAGCATCGGATCGGTCATTTTTTGGTCTCGTCGTCCAGCATCTCTTCGGGATGGGCATCCATGCCCTCCGCGACGTCATCCGCGTCCGCGTCCTCGTCCTCATCGTCGAACCAGAGCCCTTCGGCGCGCAGACGCTTTTCACGCTCACGCTCCACACGGGCCACGAGGAAGATCGACACTTCGTAAAGGCCATAGACGACGGTGAAGAGGATGATCTGGGTGATCACATCGGGCGGCGTCACCAGCGCGGCCAGCACCAGAATGCCCACCACCGCATATTTGCGCACCGCCTTGAGCCCCGGCGCCGTCACCAGCCCCGCCTTGCCCATCAGGGTGAGCAGCACCGGCAGCTGAAAGCAGAGGCCAAAGGCCACGATGAACTTGATCGTGAGGTTGAGATATTCCTGCGCCGAGCCCTGGAACACCACGCTCAGCGGCGCGGCATTTTGCGGATCGCCATCGGGCAGCGCCTCGCCACCGGTGCCAAACTGCTGAAAGCCCAGGAAGAAATCATAGGCGAGCGGCGTCACCACGTAGAACGCAAAACTCGCGCCGAGAAAGAACATGAAGGGCGAGGCCACGAGAAACGGCAGGAAGGCGCCCTTCTCGGATTTGTAGAGCCCCGGCGCCACAAACCGCCACATCTGATTGGCGAGATAGGGAAAGGACAGGATGAACCCGCCCAAGAGCGACACTTTGATCGCCACGAAGAACCCTTCTTGCGGGCTGATGAAGATCAGGTCGCAATCCTGCCCCCGCTCGGCCAGCACCTGACAGAGCGGCGAGGTCAGAAAGGTAAAGATAGGCGTCGCCACGGTGAAACAGATCACCATGCCGATGAGAAACGCCACCACACAGCGGATCAGCCGCATGCGCAGCTCTGCCAGATGTTCGATCAGCGGCGCGGCGCTGTCTTCGAGCTCATCGCCGGGAATATTGCTGTCGCTCATGCCTTGTCCTTGGCCTCGGCCGTGGTCTTGCTCGCCGCTTTGGTCGCTGCTGTGCTGGTCGGTTTTTTGGCCGGTTTGGCCGCCGGTTTGGTTGGGGCCTTCGCGGCCTTCGCCGCCGGTTTTTTCGCCGCCGCAGGTTTGGCCGCCGGTTTCTTCGCCGCCGCGGTCTTGGCCGTCTTGGTTGCAGGCTTGGCCGCCGCCTCTGCCGCCTTCGCCTCTTCCGCCTTGCGCGCGGTGGCGACCTCGGCGGATTTCTGGGCGATCTTGTCGGCCTTTTCCTGCCGCGCCGGGTCAAGCTTGGGCTTGCCGCTCTCCATCGTCTGCTTGGTAAAGCTGTCGGTGGATTTCTTCACCTCGTCCATCGCAGTGTTGAGCGGACGGGTCGCGGCCTTGATCGTCTTCTGGACATCGCTGACCCCGGCCTCATCCGCCGCGTCATTCATCGCGCGGCTGAAATCGCGGGCCATGCCCTTGGCCTTGCCCACGAATTGCCCAACGGTGCGGAACATGCCCGGCAGGTCTTTCGGCCCCACGACGATCAACGCCACGACACCGATGACCATCAGCTCGGTCCAGCCAAGATCAAACATCTAGGACGCTCAGACCTTGTCTTTTTCTTTGTCTGCCGGGGTCACGTCGCGTGCCTCGTCGGCATTGGCCGTCTCATCTTCAAGCTCTTTCGAGCCTTCGCTGATGCCCTTTTTGAAGGACGTGATGCCCTTGCCCACTTCGCCCATCAGCGACGAGATCTTGCCGCGCCCGAAAAGCACCAGCACGACAACCGCGATCAGCAGAATGCCCGGCAGGCCGATATTGTTCAGCATGAATTGGTCTCCCTGAATGCAGCCCCGCCGGGGGCCGCGAAAAGCTCACCTTGTTTATCTAAATGCTCATCGCGGGATGTGGAAGGGCTAAGCGTGCATTCTGCGCCAATTTGCGGAAATTCCGCGTCATTCTATGCGCGATTGCAGATCCCGCTTGGGAAAAAGAAAGCATTTGTCGCGCCGGATCATCAGCCAGAGCGCATTGCCGGGATTGGGCAAAAACACATTCGGCACCGTCGCCCGCATCAAGGATCCGTCGTGATCCATGCGAAACTCAACGAGGCTCTCATTGCCCATGAATCGCGCCCGCTGCACCACACCGCGCACCGCCGTGCCCTCGGCCATGGTCGGGTTCGGGCCGCGCCCGTTGCGGTCGAAATCGATCTTGATATGCTGCGGCCGGATCACGATCTCGACCTCGTCGCCATCGGGCACACCGGGGGTAAAGAACTGACCAAAGGCGGTCTCGGTGAGCGCCCCATGCACCCGCCCCGTGAGCACGTTCACATCGCTGAAAAACGCCATGCAGTCGCGGTCGACCGGCGCGTTATAGATGTTATAGGGCGCGCCCTTCTGCACGATCCGCCCGGCCCGCATGAGAGCGATCTCATCGGCCATGCGCATCGCCTCTTCCGGCTCATGGGTGACCAGCAGAACCGCCGCGCCCTGTTCGCGCAAGATGTCGATCGTCTCGTCGCGGATGCCATCGCGAAGCCGGTTGTCGAGCCCGGAAAACGGCTCATCCATGAGCATGATCGACGGGTTCGGCGCCAAGGCCCGCGCCAGCGCCACCCGCTGCTGTTCGCCGCCCGAGAGCTCATGAGGATATTTCGCGCCATATTGGCCAAGCCCCACCCGCTCGAGCAGCTCCGCCACCCGACGCCCCTGCGCGTCCTTGGCACCGCTGAGGCCAAAGGCCACGTTATCGGCGACGCTCAGATGCGGGAAGAGCGCGAAATCCTGAAACATAAGCCCGATGCGCCGCTGTTCTGGCGGCAGACCCTGGCCGTTGGCACAGATCAACTCGCCATCGACGCGGATCTCGCCCGCATCCGGCGTCTCGACCCCCGCGACCATGCGCAGCGTCGTGGATTTGCCACAGCCTGACGGTCCCAAGAGGCAAGTCACCTGCCCCGGCGGCACCGACAGCGACAGGTCTTCGACCACCGCCCGCCCGCCATAGCGGCGCGTCAGCTTGCTGATCTCCAGTCTCGGGACAGTCGGCTCGGGCATCGGCTGCTCTGGCATCGGGTGCGGGTTTCCGATCAATTCACTCGGGGATGAACTTCGCAGATAGCAACCCTGCCCCATAGACGCAATCCCAACGGCTTAAACTGCCGTTACCGCCGCGCGCCCCGGCCCAAGAGCACCGCGGCAAAGCCCAGCGCCAGCACCACGAGACAGATGCACAAAAGCTGGCTGTATTTCGGCACGTCCGGTAGGATCGCCATCGCCCAGCCATCGCGCGCGAAATAGATCACCGCCCCCGCGAGGGCCACGGCAAAGCTCGCGAGATAGGCCCAGAGCGCGATCCGCCGCCCCTGCACCAGCCCGACGATCAGCACCGGGGTGAGAAACATGCTCGCCGTGCCGCTCACCGCCACCGCATCGAACAGCGACTGATTGCCCCAGAGCGTCAAAAGCGCCCCCAGCCCGGCAAACCCCGCCATCGCGACCCGCCCGGCCCAGAGGCTCCGCCCGCCGCCAAAGCCCCATTCCTCGACCGCCAGCCGCGCCGCACTGGCCAGCGCCGAATCAAGCGTGCTCAGCGCCGAAATCAAGAGCGACAGCACCAGTGCCAGATAGACCCAGCCCGGAAACATCCCCGCCCAGGTCCCCAAGAGCTGCCCCTCCACCTCGGCCCCGACGATCCCCGCCTGAATGCCAAAGAGGCCAAAGCCGAGGATGCACAGCAGCGAAATCCAGAACGCATGCAGGAACGACCGCCGCGTCGTCTCGGCATCGGCCAGAAACCCGCGATCCATCATCACCGGGTCATGCGCCGGATAGGAAAACACCTGCAACAGCGCCACCAGCGCCAGCACCTGCCCCTGACCCGGCCCCGCCACCCCCGGCGCGCTGAGCGCCGCGGCGAGGCTGAACCCGGGGCTGAGCAACAGCGCCAGAAGCGCCGCGCCGAACACCACGAGAAAGACCAGCATCTGCACCACATCGCTGCGCAGCGCCGCGCTGAGCCCGCCCCAGGCCGAATAGACGAGGCCCAGCGCCGCCACGATCACCACCGAGGCGCCATGGGTCTGGCGATACTCCGGCAGCAAGGCCGCAAAGATCAGCCCGACCACCAGAAGATTGGCGAAAACCTCGCTCAGAAGCCGCAGCGCCACCACGAGATCATAGGCCGCGCGCCCCACCGGGCCGAACCGCTGGCCAAGCCAATCCTGCACCGATCCCGCCCCGTCGCGCCGCAGCCGCCCGACAATGAACCCGCCGCTGAGGAACGAGCCGTAATAGGCCGCATAGGCGAGCGTGCCCCAGATCCCGTAGTAATAGCCAAGGATCGCCGCATTCATCAGCGACCGCGCGAAAATCCATGTGGTGACTTGGCTCAGCACCAGCACCCAAAGCCCCGGTGCCTCGCCGCGCGGCCCGTTGCCTGCAAAGAACCCGTCGACCGTCGCCCGCCGAGGCGCGGCCCAGATCGAGGCGAGGATCACCGCCCCGAAGAGCGCAAGAATGACAGACAGGGACATGGGGCCTCCGTTCATTGGACCCCCAAGCGCTAGCAGGCGCGCGCGCCGCCGCCTATGTCCCACCGCACACCCCCACGCGCTTGTGATGCGCGGTGAGCGGCGCGGGATGACAGCAAAACGGGCGCGCCCCTCGGCACGCCCGTCAGGATTATCAATATAATCCCGGTGCTTACATGGTGGAGTTCACGCCACCACCATCGAGAAGCAGGTTCTGCCCCACGATGAACCCGGCGTGCTGGCTGCACAGGAACGCACAGGCCGCGCCGAACTCTTCCGCCGTGCCATAGCGCCCGGCGGGAATGCCCGCACAGCGCTGCGCCTTGGCCTCGTCCATGCTGATGCCCTGCGCCTTGGACACGCCCTGATCGAGCGACACCGCCCGATCGGTGGCATGGATACCGGGCAGCAGGTTGTTGATCGTCACACCCTTGCCCGCGACCTGACGCGAGGTGCCCGCCACATAGCCGGTAAGCCCCGCCCGCGCCGAATTCGACAGGCCGAGCACCGGAATCGGTGCCTTGACCGATTGCGATGTGATGTTCACCACCCGGCCCCAGCCCCGGTCGATCATCGCCGGCACCAGCGCCTTGATGAGCGCAATCGGCGCGAGCATATTGGCATCGAGCGCCTTGATGAAATCGTCGCGGTCCCAATCGGTCCACATGCCCGGCGGCGGGCCACCGGCGTTATTGACAAGAATATCAACGCCTTCCGCCTCTTTGAGAACCTTCTCGCGGCCCTCTTCCGTGGTGATATCGGCGGCCACGGCGACGACCTTGACGCCGAACTCGTCGCGAATGGCCTGCGCCGACGCCTCGAGCGCCTCGGCGCCGCGCGCGTTCATCACCAGATCGACACCTTCGCCCGCCAGCGCCCGCGCACAGCCAAGCCCCAAACCCTTGCTCGACGCACAGACCAGCGCCCGTTTGCCCTTCAAACCGAGATCCATGGTAACACTCTCCCTAATTTCCCCGTGTATTTCACCGGCTTACAGGCCAGAATGCCAGCAAATTACCGGCTGCCAGCCCTGATCATGCCATATTACAGTCCTATTGACAGAACCATTCAGTCACAAGCCGCTTTCCCCCGGGACCAGTTCGGGCTAGGCGGCCCCAGCCATAGAAACAAAGCAGACGTCATAAAGTGCAAACGCTCCAGGTTCATCTCGCTCAGGATTTCTGCGTCGTCACCGGCGCCAATATGGGCGACGCCCTGTCCTTTTCCGAAGAGCTCGAGTTTGACGACACCTATGAGCTGAGCCCCCAGGCTAAGACCCACGCCCTCGTCCTCGACAGCGGCCAGGACGGCCATTTCGAGATCGCCAAAGGCTCGCCCCTCGGCACCCCGGGCCACCGCGTCATCGTCGACAGCTGCCTGACCTTCATGTCCGCCGGCGGCGGCACCATCGAAATGCTGGTGCTGGTGGAAATCGACGGGCTGGGCGATGTCTCGGGCCTCTATGCCCGCGCCCTCGCGCCGCTTGCCCCGCGCACCGATTATACGCTGGTGGGAATCGACACCGACCACGCCCGCGCCAAATTCGCCCAGATCGCCTGTGTCTCCTTCTCGCGCGGCACCCGGATCACCCTCGCCACCGGCGCCCAGACCCCGATCGAAAACCTGCAAGTGGGCGACCGCGTCCTGACCCGCGACGATGGCCCCCGGCCCGTCCGCTGGATCGGCAGCTCCACCGCCCGCGCCACCGGCGATCTCGCGCCCGTCCGCATCCGCAAGGGCGCGCTCAACAATTCCGACGATCTCGTGGTGAGCCCTGACCACCGGCTCTTCATCTACCAACGCTCCGACGCGCTCGGCGCGGGCCGGCACGAAATCCTCGTGCGCGCCCGCCATCTCGTCAATGGCGACACGATCACCCAAGAAGACGGCGGCTTCATCGACTATTTTCAGCTGCTCTTCGACCACCATCAGATCATCTATGCCGAAGGCATCGCCGCCGAGACGCTGCTCGTGGACACGCGCACCCGTGGCGCGCTGCCCGCCGATCTGGCCGACGCGATTGAAAGCGGCCTGCCCGATCACGCCCAGCGCCCACATCTCGAATTCGAAGTGGCGCAATCGCTCCTAGACCATCCCAATATGGCCGAGATCCTGCGCCGCGCCTCGACGAGCTAAGAGCGCCTTTACCGACGCAGCGCCGCGATCAGCTCATCCTTGCTCATCTCGCTGCGCCCGTCGATCCCGACCTCCTGCGCCCGCTGATAAAGCTCGGCTTTCGTCCACTCCTCATAGGGCTCGGCCCGGCCGCCCTTCTCGGACGGGTGCATATCGGGATTGGCCTGCGCATTGGCGATCCGCGCGGCCTTTTCCTTGGTATAGCCCTCGTCACGCAGCGCCTGATAGGTCTCTTCATCCTTGATGCTTGGATTTGGCATAATGGCCTCCTTTCCATAGAGGCCCAACGCCGCGCCACGTCCCGGCGTTCCAAACCGCAATCCATATTGCGCAAAACCCCGCCCCGGACTATACGCGCGCCTATGCTGGACACCGCTCAAAACCGCCCCGACCTGCCGCCCGAAGTGGCGCGCCGCCGCACCTTTGCGATCATCTCGCACCCGGATGCCGGCAAAACCACCCTGACCGAGAAATTCCTTCTCTTCGGCGGGGCCATTCAGATGGCCGGACAGGTCCGCGCCAAGGGCGAAGCCCGGCGCACCCGCTCCGACTTCATGCAGATGGAAAAGGACCGGGGCATCTCGGTCTCGGCCTCGGCCATGTCCTTTGATTTCGGCCCCTATCGCTACAATCTCGTCGACACGCCCGGCCACTCGGATTTCTCCGAGGACACCTATCGCACCCTGACCGCCGTGGATGCGGCCGTCATGGTGATCGACGGCGCCAAAGGCGTCGAGAGCCAGACCCAAAAGCTCTTCGAGGTCTGCCGGTTGCGCGATCTGCCGATTCTGACCTTCTGCAACAAGATGGACCGCGAGAGCCGCGACACGTTCGAGATCATCGACGAGATCCAGGAGATGCTCGCCATCGACGTGACGCCCGCCTCCTGGCCCATCGGTCAGGGCCGCGATTTCGTCGGCTGCTACGACATCCTGCGCGACCGTCTCGAACTGATGGACCGCGCCGACCGCAACCGCGTCGCCGAGAGCATCAAGATCGACGGTCTCGACGACCCGAAACTCGCCGAACATGTGCCCGCCAACCTGATCGACCAGCTCCGCGAAGAGCTCGAGATGGCGCGCGAACTTCTGCCCGCGCTCGACCCGCAGGCGGTGCTCGAAGGCCATATGACGCCGATCTGGTTCGGCTCGGCGATCAACAGCTTTGGCGTCAAGGAACTGATGGACGGGATCGGCAATTACGGCCCCGAACCGCAGCCGCAATCCGCCACCCCGCGCCAGATCGCCCCGGACGAGACCAAGGTTTCGGGCTTTGTCTTCAAGGTGCAGGCCAATATGGACCCCAAGCACCGCGACCGCGTGGCCTTTGTCCGCATGGCCTCGGGCCATTTCAAACGCGGCATGAAACTCACCCATGTCCGCAGCAAGAA
The DNA here is from genome assembly GCF_000152625.1 of Roseovarius nubinhibens ISM. Classification (GTDB taxonomy): domain Bacteria; phylum Pseudomonadota; class Alphaproteobacteria; order Rhodobacterales; family Rhodobacteraceae; genus Roseovarius; species Roseovarius nubinhibens. The sequence continues at coordinate 3,284,804 of NZ_CH724156.1, forward strand.
ACCGATGGCCATTTCCAACCCGGTGCTCTTTCTCGCCTCCGACCGCGAACTGGCGGACGAGGCCTGGGCCGGCGACATCATCGGCATCCCGAACCACGGCCAGCTCCGCATCGGCGACACGCTGACCGAGGGCGAGGCGCTGCGCGTCACCGGCATCCCGTCGTTTGCGCCGGAACTGCTGCAGACCTGCCGCGCGGGCGACCCGATGAAGGCCAAGCATCTGGAAAAGGCCCTGATGCAATTCGCCGAAGAAGGCGCCGCCAAGGTCTTTAAACCGGCCTTTGGCTCGGGTTTTATCGTGGGTGTGGTGGGCGCGCTGCAATTCGAGGTTCTGGCCTCCCGGATCGAGCTCGAATATGGCCTGCCCGTGCGCTTTGAGGCCTCGCAATTCACCTCGGCCCGCTGGGTCGCAGGCGACAAGCAGGCGGTCGACAAATTCACCGCCGCCAACAAACAGCATATCGCCCATGACAATGATGGCGACGTGGTCTATCTGACCCGGCTGCAATGGGACATCGACCGGATCGAACGCGATTACCCGGATGTGAAACTCTCGGCCACCAAGGAAATGATGGTGGGCTAAGCACCCCGTCGCCTTGCCGGACTCACAAGAGGCCGTTCCGCCGATGACGCGGGACGGCTTTTTTCTTGGGCCTTCGCCCTGCCGCCCTCAACAGGGCTTGCCTTCTCCGACTCTTTTTGTCAGATATTGCCCGCCCAGCTATGATCCCAGCCCGGCCCGTCCGCATTCTCACGCACGAGGCCCCACATGACCCAACACCGGCACCCCCATCAACAGCGGCTCGGCCCGCAGGATAGCCTCCTCGATCAGAGCCCGCTCGATCTGGCCGAGCGCACCTGCCTCGAAACCATCCGCCACATGCTGCACAGCTTTGCGGCCCCGCAGAGCCAGGCCTGGATGGCCGCTTTCCGCTGTGCCGACGCGGGCTTTGCCCCGGCCACCGGCCCGCTCATCGCGACCCAGGCCATGCGCTATATCGACGAGGTCCGCAAATCCCGCATTTCCGTCTTTCACTTCAACAGCGCCGCCTGTCCGCCCTGCGCCGCGGTGCTCACCGAACATGAAAGACGGCTGATGCTGGCGCTGCACTGGGCCCGCCGCGGCCACCCGGCCCGCGCCCGGCTCGAGCTGATGCTGCTCTGCGAAGGCAATGAGATCGCCCATGCCATGGCACGGCTCACCGCCCTCTCTCGCGCCCTGCCAGCCCCCGCTGATGCGGCCTCCGGCCCCGCGCAGACCGCTGCGCTGCACCCGGGCGCACCGCGATGAGCCTCGATCACCCGCCCGGCCAGACGGCCCCCGCCACGCTCGATCCCTTCGAACGCGATGTGCTGCCCGTGCTGCGCCATTTCCTGGCCACCCATCGCCACCCGGCGACGCAATCCTGGGACCATGGCTTTACCATTGCGGTCAACCGCTGGGGCGAGCCGCGCGGCCTTGCGCTCGCCTATGACCTGTCGCGCCTCGCCCGCGCCGCCCATGCCGCGACGCAAGGCCGGCTGCGCGCGGGCGATCCGCTCTGTCTCGATGCCCGCGCCCGGCTCACCGAGGACGAGATCTATCTGCTGCACATGCTCCATCACATGCGCCGCGACGCGACGCCTGCCGCCCGGCTGGCCCTCTCGGCGCTCACCCGTGGCCGCATGGACCGCGAGCTGATCCGCGCCGGGCTAAGCTTTGCCGCCCGCTACCCGGCAGCCCCGCGTCAGACCGCCTCGCAACCGGCCCGCGAGAGGGCCAAAACCGGCACATCTGGGCCGCGTCTGAGCCTCGTCACCTGAGCCCTCATATCTTCGGTCAAAGAGGGTGTGATTTTTTCGTTTCCCCCTCTTGACCCCCGCGCCCCCTCGGAATATCAGCACCCCACGTTTGGCGGAGTAGCTCAGTTGGTTAGAGCAGCGGAATCATAATCCGCGTGTCGGGGGTTCAAGTCCCTCCTCCGCTACCAAATCCCCCCTCAGAAAATCAAAGACGCGCTCCTGGCGCCGCACCGCTTTTGACGCGCGGCAAATCCCCACAGTCGCTTTACCGTCGTCATACCGACGCAATACCGCATCGCCAAACACGGCATGCCATAGCGCACATCGCCCAAGGGCGGCACAGCGATCATCTTGATTGGAAAAGAAGAATATGGCGCACCTGAGAGGATTCGAACCTCTGGCCTCTGCCTTCGGAGGGCAGCGCTCTATCCAGCTGAGCTACAGGTGCGTCTGGCTCGGTCTATACAAGCCCAGCCCCACCCGTGCAATCGTGAAATCGCACTAATCCGGCGGCTGTTTGGTTTTGCCCCTCACCCCCTGATCGACATGTCAGAGGCGCAAAAGGAAACCGCCGGACCATCTCTGGCCCGGCGGCGGAAATCGTTCTAAGGCAAGCCTTAGACCGGGTTGCCGTATTTGTCATAGACGGGCTCGGGCTCGACATAAACGGGCTCGGGCTCCGACTGCTGCGAGCAAGCAGCAGCAAACAGGCTCAGTGCGATAACCGCCGGGATTTTGAAGAGTTTCATACTTTTGGCTCCAAGTTTAGCAACAGTTAGACCTTAACAAGGCCTTAGTGGGTTTGTCGATGCCATCTGAGCGGAATCTCTCAAATGGTTTCAACTTTGTTGCGGTTGTCCGCCGACCGGGCTCAGGAAAGCAGATCGTTCGCCAATTCCAAGGCCTCGACCAGTGCGTCAACCTCACCTTTTGTATTGTAGAGCCCAAAGGACGCGCGGCAAGTGGCTGTCACGCCAAGATGCTGCATAAGCGGCCCGGCACAGTGATGACCTGCCCGCACAGCCACGCCCTTTTTGTCTAAAATTGTAGAAATATCATGGGGATGCGCGGCACCGCCCAGGGTGAAGCTAAAGATCGCGGCCTTGTCTTTCGTGGTGCCTTGCTGGCTCAACCAGTTCAATCCAGAGAGCTTTTCAACCGCGTAATCGCGCAGCATGTCCTCATGGGCGGCGACATTCTCCATCCCCAGCCCCATGAGATACTCTAGAGCAACACCAAGCCCGATTGTTTGCACGATCCCGGGGGTTCCGGCCTCAAATTTCATCGGCGGATCGGCATAGGACACCGAATCTCGGGTCACTTCCCGAATCATGTCACCCCCGCCAAGGAATGGCCGCATCTCTGCCAGACGGTCCCGCGACACCACGATCGCCCCCGATCCCGACGGCCCATAGAGCTTGTGCCCGGTAATGACATAGAAATCCGCGCCGAGGTCGTCGACATCGACGGGCGCATGCACCGCGCCCTGGCTACCATCTACGAGCACCGCAACACCGCGCGCATGGGCCGCCTCGATGATCGGTTTCACATCGACCCGCGTGCCGAGCACATTCGACAGATGGCTGATCGCCACCAGCTTGGTATGCGGCCCGATCGCGTCGATCACCTTCTGCGCCTCGAGCGCCCCGTCGGGTTCCGTCTCGACCCATTTGAGAACCACCCCCTGCCTCTCCCGCAGGAAATGCCAGGGCACGATATTGGCGTGATGTTCCATCACCGACAGCACGATCTCATCGCCCGCCTGCATCCTCGGCATGGCCCAGCCATAGGCGACCATATTGATCCCCTCGGTGGTGCCAGAATTGAGAATCACCCGCTCTTCGTCCCGCACCCCGAGAAACCGCGCCACGATGCCGCGCACCGCCTCGTATTTCTCGGTGGCGATATTGCTGAGCGTGTGCAGCCCGCGATGCACATTGGCATATTCCTCGGAATAGGCCCGCGTCACCGCGTCGATCATCACCTGCGGCTTTTGCGCCGAGGCCCCGTTGTCGAGATAGACCAGAGGCTTGCCGTTCACTTCCCGCGACAGGATCGGAAAATCCCGCCGCACCGTTTCGACATCATACATTAGAGCCCTCCCGCAGAGGCCGAGACACCGAGCAACCCGGCAATCAACGCCGAGCCCAGCGCCAGCGCCAGGATCGAAGCGATGAAAACGCCAAGGGATTTCAGCATGTTTTCGAATTTATGGGCGGCATCGATCATCGCCACCGTGATGAACAGCGCCCAAGCGATATAGGCGAGAATCGCGAACGCCCCGAGCGGCGGCAAGAGCACCACGAGCACCCCGACCCCGAGGCCAAGCACCAGCGCGATGAGCTGCAGCCAGATCGTCACGGCGAGCATATCCTCGACCCGCGCCGCCCCGCCAAAGAGCCGCCCGATCCAGGTCAGAACCACGACCGAAATCACCGCCTGCCCCCATTGCATGAGCGCAAACATGAGCGGCGTGCGATAGGCCGGATTCATCTGAACCATATCGCCCATATCGCCCTCGGGGATCGGCACCAGCTGAAACATCCCCGACACCAGAAGCGACATCAGCACCGCCAGAAAGGCCAGCGCCATCCACAGGAACTGCGCCGGCAGATCAAGCCCGATGATATAGCGCCCGGCCGCCCGGGGCTCTGTCAGGGTTTGCTTAAACAATGCGATGATAACCTCACGGTTCATTCACCCATCCCCCATTCAGCGACGCGCAACCCCGCGATCCAGAACCACAAAAACACAATGCACCACAAGAGACCCACGAGGGTAAGCCCGGCCCCCGGCCCGGCAAACCCCGCCATCAACCCCCATAGCAGGATGAGCGGGCTCGCCGCCAGAAGCGCCCAGAAAAGGGCGATCCGCGCACCATAGCCCGTCCCGCGCCCGCCCGCCAAACGGCTGAGCAGATGGCTGACAAAGGCCAGCGCGTAAAAGATCAACGGCGCCATGAACACCCAGCCCAAGAGCGCCCCACCCAACAGCGGGTTGAGTTCTTCACCGCTGAGATGCGCTTCGCGCGACAGGCGCGGCAGCTGCCCGATAAAGGTGATGACACAGGCCGCCATCAAGATGGCAAGCGCCCTGCCCTCACTCTCCGGCCCAGACAAAAGGCGCCGGACCACACGGCCCGGCCCCTTATAGGTCGCCACGATCTGCTGGCTAACAGACATCAGCCGCGCCGCCGCTCCAGCCAACCGCTCAGCAGGCCAACGACCTCTTCGCGCAGACCTTCGTCCTCGATCTCATCCACCGCCTCGGCCAGGAACGCCTGCGTCAGAAGATCGGTCGCGATCTCTTTCGGCAGCCCCCGCGCCCGCAGGTAATAGAGCGCATCCTCGTCAATCGCCCCGGAGGTCGAGCCATGCGAACAGACCACGTCATCGGCATAGATCTCGAGCTCGGGCTTGGCGAGAAACTGGCTGTCCTCGTCGAGCAAAAGCGACTGACTGATCTGATAGCCATCGGTCTTCTGCGCGCCGGGTTTCACCAGGATCTTGCCCTGGAACACGCCCGTCGCGCCATTGCGCAGCACCTTCTTGAACACCTGACGGCTTTCGCAGTTCTCGGCGTCATGGGTGATGAAAACCGTGTCGTCATGATGGAAATCGCCATCGCCCATCGCGGCCCCCGCGACATGGGCCACCGCGTCATCGCCGGTCAGCTCGAGCACCGCCTCGTTGCGGGTGAGCACGCCATTGGCGGTCATGGTGAACGATTTGAACGTGCTCTCGGTGCCGAGCCGCGCGAACACATGGGTGTTGCTGCGCCGCTCATGGTCCCGGCCCTGCACGCGCACATGGTGGAACCCGGCCTTGTCGGCCACATCCACTTCCATCACCGAATTGAACCGCGCGGCCCCGGGGCCGGTTTCCAACAGGGTGACATCCGCGCCCGCGTCGAGCTTGACCAGATGGTGCAACATCGCGTCCGAGCTGTCCGACTGATGCTCATAGACGATATGCACGGGCTTGCTCACCCGGCCGGTGACATGGATCACCACGCCATCGCTGGCAAACCCGGTGTTGAGCGCCGCGAGCGGCCGGTCGACCGGCCATTGCCCACGCTCTTCAAGCACGCCATAGAGGTCTTTGGCCCAGTGAATATCGGTGCCGTTCAGCTCTGCCAGACGCTCGATCCGCAGCCCGTCAAGCGCCAGTTCATCGCTCGCCTCGGCGTCAAAGACACCATCGACAAACACGATCTTGAGCGCATCAACATTGGCAAAGACCGACTGATCGCCGCCGGCAAAAACCGCGGCCTTAGGCGCCTCGGCCTGGACCAGCGTCTCGGGCCGGGTGAATTTCCAATATTCGTCACGACGATCCGGCAGACCACGATCGCGCACCCGCGCCACCGCGGCCTCGCGGATGTCACGCAGCCACGCAGGCCCGTCGGGCAGCGCCTGCGCGTTCAGCCGCGCCTCGGTCGCCGCGCTCTTTTGCGGGGTCGGGGCATGTTTGCGAACCGGCAGCATTAGGCCACCTCCTCGAGGATACCTGCATAGCCGTTGTTCTCGACCTCAAGCGCCAGCTCGGGCCCGCCGGTCTTCACGATGCGGCCATCGGCCATGATATGCACCACGTCCGGTTTGATATGGTCGAGCAGACGCTGATAGTGGGTGATCACAAGGAACCCACGCCCCTCGTCGCGCAGCGCGTTCACACCCTCGGCCACCAACTTCATCGCATCCACATCGAGACCGGAATCCGTCTCGTCGAGAATGCACATCTTCGGCTCGAGCATCGCCATCTGCAGGATCTCGTTGCGCTTTTTCTCACCACCGGAGAAGCCGACGTTGACCGGACGCTTGAGCATATCGGCGTCGATCTTGAGCGATTTCGCCTTCTCGCGCACCACCTTGAGGAAATCGGCGGCACTCATTTCTTCCTCGCCACGCGCCTTGCGCTGGGCGTTTACCGCGGTGCGCAGGAAGGTCATGTTGCCGACGCCCGGGATCTCGACCGGGTATTGGAAGGCCAGAAACAGCCCCGCCGCCGCGCGCTCTTCCGGCTCCAGCTCGAGCAGGTCTTCGCCATCGAGCGTCGCGCTGCCTTGCGTCACCTCATAGCCGTCACGCCCCGAGAGCACATAGCTCAGCGTCGACTTGCCCGATCCGTTCGGGCCCATGATCGCATGCACCTTGCCCGCCTCGACGGTCAGGTCGACGCCCTTCAGGATGCTCTTGTCTTCTTCTTCAAGATCTACGTGCAGGTTCTTGATTTCCAACATGTCTTTCGTCCTCATCTTGTCTCGGCCCTGCTTAGGGCCGGATCATCATTTCCACGATTTCCAACAGATCGGTGGCGTCGAGCGTGCTCGGTACCACGGTGAATTCAGCCATGCGGCCATGCAGCTCGGGCGCGCCAAGATAGCGTTCGACCAGGTGATACTGGCCACGGTTGGCATAATCATCAAAGAGCAGCGTCACGGGCTTTTGCGTGCGCAGCGCCGTCGCCATCGCACATCCCGTCCGAAACCGCCCATCCACCAGCACCACATCGGGCTGGCAAAACTCATCCAGATCCCAGACCGCCAGCGGATAGCGCGCATAGCGCATATAGCCGCTGCGGTTCTTGGGATAGCCCCATTCCTTCGTCTCACCCAGATCGGCCCAGATCACGTCGACCTCGCTGCCCTGGGCGGGCGGGTTCTGCGCGAACCACTCCCGCATCATGGCCGCCCATTCCGGATCACTTTCGACCGAGAACACCTTGGTATTCGGCAATTCTCCCGCCATCACGGTCGATCCGCCGCTGCCATATTCGAGCACCACAGACGCGCCCTCATAGGCCGCGCGCAGCCGCGCTGCCTCGCACTCGGGCAGGGTCAATTCGGGACGTGTCACCGGGGCCATCACACTCATCCGCGCGCCTCCGGGACCAGCAGATGATTGCAGTTCTTGGCGCTATGGCGCAGCGACCGGACAATCCGATAGCCTTGGTCTTGACGCCAGGCCTCGAACCCGTCGGCGTTCTCCTCATCGACCTCGACAAGGATCACCGGACGGCTCCGCGAAATCGTCTCTTCGAGACCGGAAAGCACTTTCATTTCCATGCCTTCCACGTCGATCTTAATCAGGTCCGGCGTCTCGTCGGCAAAGATCGCGTCGCCCGGATGGACCTCGATCCCGCCTTTGCCCGCCCGCAGCTTGGTCGCGCCGAGATTGCGGTCGTGACGCTTCATGCCAAAACCACCCTCAGACCGGTCCGACAGCCCGATGCCGAGCGCGCCCATATCGATCACATGCCCCAGCTTGTTGAGCACGACATTGGCCACCAGAGGCGCCAGCGCCAGCGGATTGGGCTCGACCACCACCACCCGCCGCGCCTGCATCCGCGTCGCGAAATAGACGGCGTGGTTTCCGATATTCGCCCCGATATCAATCACTTCCGCGCCAGACTTGACGTGCTCTGCGAGCAGCCCCAGCTCTTCCTCTTCAAAGAACCGCCCGGCCCGCAACGCCTTCTGGATCGGATCGCGCGCCATGTTGAGCGCAAACTGAAGCCCCGCATCCGGCCAATAAACCATCTCGAACGGCGGAAAGCGCAGCGCCCGCCCAGCCCCCAGATCCGACAGGGCCGCGCCCAGATCGAAATAGGACGCATCCGTCGCCTCGGGCGCGGGCATCGTCACAATGGGACGAGCTGCGGGACTATCTGCGCTGACCGTCATCCGTGCCTCAGCCCCGCGCCTTCTTCAACGCCGCAAGCACATTATCATGGGCCATCTGCGCCATGGCCTCGATCTCCTCATCGCTGAGCTTCTTGAGAGACGGCACCATATGTTTCAGAAACGCGGTCTTATTGCTGAGCCGATGCGCCACCGACGTCATCCAGAACTCCTTGGTCTTGACCGGGTGGAACACCTTGTCGCGCAGGCTCTCGTCATCCCGCACCAGATCGATGAGCAGGTCCGGATCGGATTCCACATAGGCCCCGTCGAACCAGCTCGGCGCGCCCTCGACCAGATCCCCGATGCTCAGCTCGGGATCGGCCTGCACCGTCGAAAAGGTAAAGAACTCGTCATTGGCGAATTTCCGGACCAGCTTTGGCACCTTGGCCGACGCCTGCCGCTGCGGCAGCAACCGATCCAGGGCCCGCCCCGAAAACCGCGTCAGCGCAAAGATCGCCCGATAGGGCTCGAGATGCTGCAATGTGCTCAGGAACGGATGCGCCTTATTCTCGAACGGCCCAGGCGACACGCCAAGAAGATCGCGGTCATCCCCCTCGAAGGCCGCAAAGAAACTGCTCGGGTCGCCGGTGAACATCACATCCGGTTCCACAAGCCAGTAAAACTCATACTCAGGCCGCGCCGCGCGCAGCGCATAGTAGAAATAATCGCCACAACGCCAGCCCCAGTCATGCGGCAGGCCAAGCCCCATCGCCTCGCAGACCTGATCGTTCAGATCGATCACCGGCACCGGCGGCACGACCCCTTCGGGCCGGTTGTGGAACACCACGACCACATCCTCGCCCTTGGCCTGCTGCAGATTGGCGACAAGCCGTTCCTCTTCCGAGGTCCAGCGGTTGGTACGGATTGCGACGACCGAGCTCATGACGTTTTCTCGATCATGAAATTGGTGTTCGACGGATAGCGCTGAAACGTCTCCAGAACGCGATAGCCCTTGGCCGCGACCCATTCGTCAAAGGCGCCGTAATTGCCCTTGTCGACCTCGATGAAAATCCGCGTCGGATAGGCCGCGAGATAGCCGGCGAGCCCCGCCAGAACCTTCATCTCCATGCCTTCGACATCGATCTTGATCAGGTCGAATTCCTGCGTCCCAAAGAGCTGATCGCCGGTGCGCAGCGGCACATCGCCCTCGCCCTCCTTGACCCGCGCCCCGCCGAGATTGTCCTTGCCGGTGCGGATAAAGGCCGTCTCGGCCCCGCCATCCGACAGCCCATAGCCGAGATAGCGCCGTTCACAGACCCCTTCGAGCCCGTTGAGAAAGATATTCGACTGCAGCAAGCGGATCGCCAGCGGGTTCGGCTCGACCATCGCGACACGCGACGCCCGCAGGAACTTGGCCACATAGACGGAATGATTGCCCACATTCGCGCCGATATCGAGAAACCGACCGCCCAGAGGGAAATACCGCGCGATGATCGCCAGCTCTTCGAGCTCATAGAACCGCCCGGAGAGATGTTCGGATTGGATGACGTCACGCGGATTTTCGACGGTGAAATACACCGCTTCGCCCAAATGCGAGGCCCGCACGATCTGCGCCTGAGGCGCCACATAGGCCCCCGTCTCGCGCAGCCGCTCATCGGCCTCCACAACCAATTGATGTCGTTCCAAACTCATTCCGATACTCCACTACTCACCTTAGGCACATTAGATGCCTTACCGTACATCTCATCCATCTGGCGCGCGGTCTCTGCCTCGGCCAACGCGGCCTTTTCGCGGAGCCACGCCTCCCGGCGGCGCGCACGCGCCCGCTTGGCCCGCCATCTCAGGGCAGTGGCGAGCCCCGCACCCAGAACGCCCCCGGCAAACAACACCCAGGTCGGGAAATGCCACGCGTCAAACAGGAAAGCCACCAGCACCGTAAAGCCCACGGAGAACACCACGAACGCCACGACATAAGCCATGAGATCGGCGCCCTCCCGGCTTTGCGGGATCTGGTGGTTCTCCAGATTGCTCGACACAGGTTACCCCACGGACCCTTCGAGGCTGATCGCCACAAGCTGCTGTGCTTCCATGGCAAACTCCATCGGCAGCGCCTGAAGCACATCCTTGCAGAACCCGTTCACAACCAGCGCCACGGCCTCTTCCTCGTCCATGCCGCGCTGACGGCAATAGAACATCTGGTCGTCATCCACTTTCGACGTGGTCGCCTCATGTTCCACCCGGCTCGAGTTGTTCTTGACCTCGATATAGGGGACCGTATGCGCGCCACAGTCACTGCCGATGAGCAGGCTGTCGCATTGCGTATAGTTGCGGCTTTCCTTGGCCTTGGGATGCATCGACACGAGACCGCGATAGGTGTTCTGCGCCCGGCCCGCGCTGATCCCCTTGGAGACGATGCGCGACTTGGTGCGCTTGCCCAGATGGATCATCTTGGTGCCGGTGTCGGCCTGCTGCATGTTGTTGGCGATGGCGATGGAATAGAACTCGCCCTGACTGTCGTCGCCACGCAGGATGCAACTCGGATATTTCCACGTCACCGCCGAGCCGGTCTCGACCTGGGTCCACATGATCTTGGCGCGGTCGCCGCGGCAATCGGCACGCTTGGTGACAAAGTTATAGATGCCGCCCTTGCCGTTCTCATCGCCGGGATACCAGTTCTGAACGGTCGAGTATTTCACCTCGGCGTCTTCCTCGATGATGATCTCCACCACCGCGGCGTGAAGCTGGCTGGTGTCGCGCTGCGGCGCGGTACAGCCCTCGAGATAACTCACATAGCTGCCCTTGTCGGCGATGATGAGCGTGCGCTCGAACTGGCCGGTGTTCTCCGCGTTGATGCGGAAATAGGTCGAGAGCTCCATCGGGCAGCGCACCCCCGGCGGCACGTAAACGAAGGAGCCATCGGAAAACACCGCGCTGTTGAGCGTCGCATAGAAATTGTCGCTGACCGGCACGACCGAGCCGAGATATTTCTTCACCAGCTCGGGATGCTCGCGAATGGCCTCGGAGATCGAGCAAAAGATCACCCCGGCTTTCTTGAGCTCGGCCTGGAACGTGGTGCCCACCGACACGGAATCGAACACCGCGTCGACCGCCACCTTGCGGCCCTCGGCCGGCGCATCCTCGGCGCCTTCGACGCCTGCAAGGATCATCTGCTCCTTGAGCGGGATACCGAGCTTTTCATAGGTCGCCAGCAGCTTGGGATCGACCTCGTCGAGCGACTTCGGCTTCACTTCCATGCTTTTCGGACGGGCATAGTAATACTGGTCCTGGAAATCGATCTCCGGGTAGTCGACCATCGCCCAATCGGGCTCTTCCTTGGTCAGCCAGCGCTCATAGGCCTCGAGCCGCCATTCGGTCATCCACGCGGGCTCTTCGTTCTTCTCCGAGATCAGCCGCACGATATCGGGCGTCAGACCCTTGGGGGCGTATTCCATCTCGATATCGGTGTTCCAGCCGTATTTATACGCGCCACCGACCTCACGGACCGCATCCACGGTCTCCTGGTCCACGCCTTCCTTCACTTGCACATCGTCAAGGGCAGCCATTTCGTCTCTCCTCATCCTCTCACGCCGCACGGGCGCGATGTCTTTCTCTCAGCTTCGCCCAGGTTTCGGCAAAGCGGTAAATCTCGTCCTCGGTGATCCCCGGTCCAAGCGACACGCGCAGGGCACAACCCGCCTGGCTCTCGCTCAGCCCCATGCATCGCAGAACATGGCTCGCGCGCGTCTTGCCACTGGAACAGGCGCTGCCCGCCGATACGGCAAACCCCGCCAGATCAAGCGCCATCACCTGCGTTTCGCCCTTCCAGCCATCGGTCACGAAGCAAGAGGTATTGGGCAGGCGTGGCCCCGATTTCCCGACAAAAATAGTCTCTTTAGACGATTCCACAAGCGCATTTTCTAGAATGTTTCTAAATTCCTCGACCTGCTGCCAAGCCCCGTCAGCAAGGTCACGCGCCGCCGCCTCCGCCGCTGCCCCGAACCCGGCAATCCCGATGAGGTTCTCGGTCCCCGAGCGGCGTCCCATTTCCTGCCCGCCGCCACGGATCTGCGCCGCCAGATCGGTGCCGCGCTTGATCACCAGAGCGCCGATCCCTTTCGGCCCGCCGATCTTATGCGCCGAGATGAGCGCCATCTCGCAACCCGCCCAGTTGAAGGCCAGCGGCAGCTTGCCAAAGCCCTGCGTCATGTCACACACCGCCAGCCCCTGCGGCAGCGTCTGAACAACCCCGGTCTCGGAATTGGCGAGCTGCAGCGCGCTCTGGCCCGGCTCGTTCACCGTCACCTGCCCCGCCGCATCCACCGCCAGCGTCTCGTCGATCCATTCGCGCACCGCGTCATGCTCGACCCCGGCCCCCAAAAGACCCCGCCCGGCACAGGCCAGCGCCGCCGCCTCGGTGGCGCCCGAGGTAAAGATCACATCCGCGCCCTCGGCCCCCAAGGCCGCTGCCACCTGACCGCGCGCCCGCTCCATGAGCGACTTGGCCGCGCGCCCCTCGGCATGAACGCTTGACGGGTTACCGACAAGATCCATCGCCGCCAGCATCGCCGCCCGCGCCTCGGGCCGCAGCGGTGCCGTGGCATTATGATCGAGATAGACCCGCGTCATCGCCGCACCGTCTCCTGACACACCCGCCCCGCCTTCTTCTGGCCCAAAATATCCCGGGGGGTCCCGGGGGGCAGCGCCCCCCGACTTACTTTTCCAGCGGGCAGCGCCCCCCGACTTACATTCCCAACAACGAACACCGCGCCGCTCATTCCTCGTCCACCACCGCGAAAAGCGTCGGCACCGCCGGACAGGGCGCCAGCTCATTCTCGATCACATCCGAGAGCCGCGTCTGGTGCAGGAACACATAGACATGCGCGCTGAGCCCTTCCCAGAGCCGGTTGGTCATCGATTGCGCCCGCGATCCGCTCGCCGCCCCCGAGGCCCCGGCTCCCTTGTGCAGCGCATCGACCGTCTCATCCACGGCGGCGAGGATCTCGGCCACCCGGATCTCCGACGGCGGCCGCGCCAGACGATAGCCACCGCCCGGCCCCCGCACCGAAGCCACCAGCTCGGCCCGCCGCAGCTTGACGAAAAGCTGCTCGAGATAGGGCAGCGAAATATCCTGACGCCGCGACACATCGCCCAGCGTCACCAGCCCATTGGCCTCCTGCATCGCGATATCCGCCAGGGCGACCATCGCATAGCGTCCCTTCGTGCTTAGCTTCACCGCTGCAACTCCTGCAAATGATTGACCTTCCGCCGCGCATTGCGTATCTGCATGAAACGCATCTGCACAGGCGAAAAGTGTTTAGAACAGTTCTAAAGTGACCTGGCCGCTCCGTCAAGAATGGCCGCACTTTCGTGAAAGGACAAAGGACCACCATGCCCGAGGTTATCTTTCCCGGCCCCGAAGGCCGTCTCGAAGGCCGCTACCACCCGCAAAAGGAAAGAGACGCCCCGATCGCCATCGTCCTGCACCCGCATCCGCAGTTTGGCGGGACGATGAACAACAAGGTTGTCTATAATCTCCATTACGCCTTCTACAATATGGGCTTCACCGTGCTGCGGTTCAATTTCCGCGGCGTCGGGCGCAGCCAGGGCGAATATGATCAAGGCGTGGGTGAGCTCTCGGATGCCGCTTCGGCGCTCGACTATCTGCAGTCGATGAATGCCAATTCCAAACATTGCTGGGTCGCGGGCTTCTCCTTTGGCGCCTGGATCGGGATGCAGCTCTTGATGCGCCGCCCCGAGATCACCGGCTTTGTCTCGGTCTCACCGCCGGCCAACATGTATGATTTCTCCTTCCTCGCGCCCTGCCCGTCCTCCGGGCTGATCATCAACGGCACGAATGACCGCGTGGCGCCACCCGCCGACACCCAGACGCTCGTCGCCAAGCTGCAAGAACAGCAAGGCATCACCGTCACCCATGAAGAGCTCGAAGGCTCCGGCCATTTCTTCGAAGAGCCCCATATGGACACGATGATCGACACCGTCACCGGCTATGTGAAACGCCGCCTCACCGAAGGCACGCGCTGAGCCATGGGGGTTGCCGAGGATCTTGCCGACGAACTGGCCCGCGATGTGATCAAATACATCGACGCGACCGGCGGGGATGAAAAGATCATCGCCGATATCGTCGGCGTCCTCGGGGCCTCGTCTCAAACCGCCGAAGAGGCGTTTCTCACCGCGATCCGCGTCCGCCGCGCCAATATCAAGGCCCGCGCCCTACTGATGGAACGCGCCCGCGCCTTCAAGGCCGAGCAAGAGGCCAAGGCCGGCGCGGCGAAACAGCCCGAGTAGCGAAAATCCCGGCGCAAGCCGCACAAAATCTTTCCAAAGGCGGTCAGCCCCTGACCGCCTTTTTTGTTGCAGATTGACCGCGTCCTTAGAACGCCCGCGATCACGGACAAGCCCCCCACCTTCACAAAACTGACACATCCCCATCGCGTCTCCGTGAGCCAGTTCTCACGGCCCATCACACGCGAGCGTGAGCCTATTTCATTCCCTTGGGCCACCCCCATTTGCTGTCTCACAAACGGCGACACACCGCCGCCTGAACAACAGACACACAGAGACACACGAAGGACAAACATCATGCGTATTCTTGCAACCACCGCCACTCTCATCGCCCTCGCAGCCCCGGCCTTTGCCGCCGTGCCTGACGCCCTGCCCAACGGCTTCGGCCAGGATCAACACATCGGCGCGCTGCCCAACGGCTTCGATCAGCCCGAGCATATCGGTGCCCTGCCGAACGGCTTCGAGCCCGACGAGCGTCGCGGCTACACCCTGCCCAACGGCTTTGAGCGCGACGAAAGCCGCGACCGCTAAGCCCCCACAAAACACATCAGATTAAGGATCAAAACCATGCGTATTCTTGCAACCACCGCCACTCTCATCGCCCTCGCAGCTCCGGCCTTTGCCGCCGTGCCTGACGCCCTGCCCAACGGCTTCGGCCAAGATCAGCACATCGGCGCGCTGCCCAATGGCTTCGACCAGCCCGAGCATATCGGTGCCTTGCCGAACGGCTTCGAGCCCGACGAGCGTCGCGGCTACACCCTGCCCAACGGCTTTGAGCGCGACGAAAGCCGCGACCGCTAAGCCAGGTCAACGCTTAACGCAACGCGGTCCCCACCCCGGGGGCCGCGTTCATTTTTGTGCAGAGGTGCGTTTCTTCTCGGCGACGACCTTCTCGGCCAGATCACGGGCAATGGCAAAGGCCCCCTTGATCTTGTCGCCATCCTTGCGCCAGTCGCGGCGCACCACGATCTTGTTGTCGCGGATCTTGGCCAGCCCGTCCTGCGCCTGCACGAATTCCACAAGCCCCTGCGGCGAGGCGAATTTGTCGTTGTGGAACTGGATCGTCGCGCCCTTCGGCCCGCCGTCGAGCTTGGCAATCCCGGCCTTCTTGCACATGGCCTTGATCCGCACCACCAGAAGCAGCGTGTTGACCTCGCGCGGCAGCTTGCCGAACCGGTCGATCAGCTCGGCGGCAAAGCCTTCCAGCTCGACCTTGGTCTCAAGCCCGCTAAGACGCCGATAGAGCCCGAGCCGCACATCGAGATCGGGCACATAGTCTTCGGGGATGAGCACCGGCACGCCGAGATTGATCTGCGGCGCCCATTGACCATCCGCCTCGCTCAGGCCCTCGAGATCGCCCGATTTGATCTTGGCAATCGCCTCTTCAAGCATGGATTGATAGAGCTCATAGCCCACATCGCGCATCTGGCCGGATTGCTCCTCGCCAAGCAGGTTGCCCGCCCCGCGAATGTCGAGATCCTGACTGGCGAGCGTGAACCCGGCCCCCAGCGTGTCGAGCGACGACAAGACGCGCAGCCGCTTTTCCGCCGCCGGGGTGAGCTTGACCCGCGGTTTCGTCGTCAGATACGCATAGGCCCGCAGCTTCGACCGCCCGACACGCCCGCGGATCTGATAGAGCTGCGCCAGCCCGAACATATCCGCCCGATGCACGATCATCGTGTTGGCGCGCGGAATATCGAGACCGGATTCGACAATCGTCGTGGCCAGCAGCACATCATATTTGCCGTCATAGAACGCGTTCATCCGCGCATCGAGCTCGCCCGCCGCCATCTGGCCATGGGCCACCGCGAACGTGACCTCGGGCACTTCGTTGCGCAGGAACTCTTCGATCTCGGGCAGATCGCTGACACGTGGCACCACGTAGAAACTCTGCCCGCCCCGGTAATGCTCGCGCAACAGCGCCTCGCGCACGGTCACCCGGTCGAACTCGCTCACATAGGTGCGGATCGACAGCCGGTCCACCGGCGGCGTGCCGATGATCGACAGATCGCGCACCCCCGACAGCGACAGCTGCAACGTGCGCGGGATTGGCGTCGCCGACAGGGTCAGCACATGCACATCCGACCGCATCTGCTTGAGCCGCTCCTTATGCGCCACGCCAAAGCGTTGCTCTTCGTCGATGATCAGAAGCCCAAGGTTCTCGAACCGCACCGACTTGGCCAAGAGCGCATGGGTGCCCACCACGATATCGACCTTGCCGCGCGCGAGGCCTTCGCGGGTCTTCGTCGCCTCGCCCGCCGACACAAACCGCGACAGCGGCGCGACATTGACCGGAAAGCCCCGGAACCTCTCGGCAAAGCTCTGGTAATGCTGCCGCGCCAGCAATGTCGTCGGCGCGATCACCGCCACCTGCTGGCCGGACATGGCCGCGACAAAGGCCGCGCGCATCGCCACCTCGGTCTTGCCAAAGCCCACGTCACCACAGATCAGCCGATCCATCGGCCGCCCCGACCCGAGATCCTCCATCACATCCGAGATCGCGCCAAGCTGGTCATCGGTCTCCTGATAGGGAAAGCGCGCCGAAAACGCCTCCCAGGCGTGATGTTCGGGCTCGAGCACCGGCGCCTTGCGCAGCGCCCGCTCCGCCGCCACCCGGATGAGCCGATCCGCCATCTCGCGGATGCGCTCCTTGAGCTTGGCCTTCTTGGCCTGCCACGCGCCACCCCCGAGCCGGTCGAGCAAGCCCTCGTCATGGCCATAGCGGCTCAACAGCTCGATATTCTCCACTGGCAGGTAGAGCCGCGCGTTCTCGGCATATTCGAGCAACAGACATTCATGCGCCGCGCCCGCCGCGCTGATCACTTCCATCCCGTGATAGCGCCCGATGCCATGATCCACATGCACCACAAGATCGCCGGGGCTGAGGCTCTGCGCCTCGGTGAGGAAATTCTCGGCCTTGCGCCGCCGCTTGGGCGCGCGGATCAACCGGTCGCCGAGAATATCCTGCTCGGCAATCACCGTGAGATCGGGCGTCTCGAAGCCGTGCTCGAGCCCCCAGACCGTGAGATAGAGCCCCTGCCCGCGCAGCCCCTTGGCGTCGGTGACGCTCACCGCCCCAAGCAGACCCTCATCCTCGACAAGCCCCTCAAGCCGCTCGCGCGCGCCCTCGGAATAGGCGGCGATGAGCACCGGCCCGGCGCTCATCCGCGCCTCGACATGGGTTTTCAGCGCGGCAAAGAGGTTCACATCCTCCTGCTGCCGCTCGGGCGAGAAATTGCGCCCGACCCGCGCGCCCGCATCGATGATCCCCGGCCCCGGCGCCTGCGGCAAGGGGCTAAAGGCCAGCACCCGCCGCCCCGCCACCGCCGCGTCCCAGCCCGCCCCATCGAGATAGAGCTGACCGGGCGGCACCGGCTTATAGATCGTCTCGTCGCGCCCCTTGGTCTTGAGCGCATGCTGCCGCGTCTCATATTGATCGACCACCGACACCCACCGGGCGTCGCGCATCGCGGCGCTCTGATCGTCGAGCGTGACACTCGCCCCCGGCAGATAGTCAAACAGCGTCTCAAGCCGCGCGTGAAAAAACGGCAGCCAATGCTCGATGCCCTGATGCTTGCGCCCCGCGCTCACCGCCTCATAGAGCGGATCATCGGTGCCCGCCGCGCCGAACTCGATCCGGTAATTCTGCCGAAACCGTGTGATCGCCGCCTCGTCGAGAATGACCTCCGACACAGGCGCGAGCTCGATCTGGTCGAGCTTGGCCACCGTGCGCTGGGTCGCCGGATCAAACCGCCGCACCCCGTCGAGCACATCGCCAAAAAGATCGAGCCGAACCGGCCCCGCATCGCCCGGCGAGTAGATATCAATGATGCCGCCCCGGATCGCGTAATCGCCGGGCTCGGTCACCGTCGGTGCCTGGGTGAACCCCATCCGCACCAAAAACGCCCTGAGCGCCTCTTCGTCGATCCGCTCGCCCACCTGCGCGGCAAAGGCGGCGCTTTGCAGCACCTCCCGCGCCGGCAGCTTCTGGGTCGCGGCATTGAGCGTGGTGAGCAGCACGAACCGCCCCGACATGCCATGCGCCAGTGCCGCCAGCGTCGCCATCCGCGTCGCCGAAATATCGGCATTGGGCGACACCCGGTCATAGGGCAGACAATCCCAGCCCGGAAAGGTGATGACCGGCAGATCGGGCGCGAAAAACCGCAGCGCCGCCTGCATCGCGACCATCCGCTTGTCGTCCCGCGCCACATGGATGACCGGGCCGCCGCTCTTGTCGCTTTCCTGAAGGATGAGCCGCGCGTCGAACCCCTCGGGCGCGCCGCCGACCGTGAATTTGAACTGTTCTGCCATGGCCTACCCGCCCAGCGCCGAACTCGAGAAATTCTGCAACATGCCCCACATCGCGGTGATGAAAAGCGAGATGATCCCGATCACCTGCGTCATCACCCGATGCCGCGACAGCCGCTTGACCAGATCCGGCCCATGCAGATCGCGCGCCCGAATGGCCCGCGCCGTGCGCACCACCAGCCACGCCACCAGCGTCATCGGCGTGCCCAAAAGCACCAGCGCCTGCGCGAACTCGCGGTCATAGACAAAGCCCAAAAGCACCAGCGCCGTCAGCATGAACGAGGCGAACCCCACCAGCAGCACACCGGATTCCTCGGCGATCAGCAGGATGCGATTGACGTTGATCCGCACCAGATCCTCGAAATCCTGGCCCGTCTCGCCCTTGGCCCGACGCGCCCGCAGGATCATGTCATAAGGCACGCCCAGCACCCAGTGATTGACCGTCGACCACATCACCGCCAGCGCAATCCAGAACCACAGGTTCGAAAAGCTGCGCATGTCGATCAGTTCGAAAACCGCTGTATACCAGTCCACTGTGCCGCCTCGGTTCTGCCTCAGACAAACCTCTTAGCGCCGCTCCGCGGCAATTCCTACCCTTGAGATGGCGAAAATATCGTGCGAGTGAGGGCAAAAGGACCAAACACGAGCCGATCCATGCGCCCGACCCAAGCTCCCTTCCCCCTGACCCGCCTGCGCCGCCCCCGGGCGAGCGCCGCGCTGCGCGACCTCGTGCAGGAAAACACGCTCACCGTGGGCGATCTGATCTGGCCGATCTTTCTGTGCGATGGCGAGGGGGTGAGCGATCCCGTCGCCTCGATGCCCGGCGTCAACCGGCTCAGCATCGACCGCGCGGTCGAGGCCGCCCGCGAGGCCGCCGATCTCGGCATCCCGGCGCTCTGCCTCTTTCCCTACACCTCGACCGCCAACCGCACCGAGGATTGCGCCGAGGCCTGGAACCCCGAGAACCTGAGCAACCGCGCCACCCGCGCCATCAAATCCGCCGTGCCCGAGATCGCCATCATGACCGATGTGGCGCTCGATCCCTATTCCGATACAGGTCATGACGGGTTTGTCCGCGACGGGCGCATCGTCAATGACGAAACCGTGGCGGCGCTCATCCGTCAGGCGCTGAGCCAGGCCGAAGCCGGCGTCGACATCATCGGCCCCTCGGACATGATGGACGGCCGCATCGGCGCGATCCGCCGCGCCCTCGAAGAGGCGGGCCACCAAGACACCTGCCTGATGAGCTATTCCGCCAAATACGCCTCGGCCTTCTATGGCCCGTTCCGCGATGCGGTGGGCGCGGCGGGCGCGCTCAAGGGCGACAAGCGCACCTATCAGATGAACCCCGCCAATTCCGACGAGGCGCTGCGCCTCATCGAACGCGATCTGTCTGAGGGCGCGGATATGATCATGGTCAAACCCGGCATGCCCTATCTCGACATCTGCCGTCGCGCCAAGGACGCCTTTGGCGCGCCCACCTTCGCCTATCAGGTGTCGGGCGAATACGCGATGATCATGGCCGCCGCGCAGAACGGCTGGATCGACGGCGACCGCGCCATGGCCGAAAGCCTGATGGCCTTCAAACGCGCCGGCTGTGACGGCATCCTGACCTATTTCGCCCCGCGCATCGCCCGCGCGCTCGGCTAAACCGGGCGGCATCTCGCCCAAAACCCCGTTGCGGGGTGACAGATGGCAGGCTTCCGCCTATAGTGACGGCAGATCGGCCATCCAAAGGTCGGCTGCTTTCAGGCAACAATTACAGGCAAGACCATGAGCACAGTTTCCCGACGCAGCTTCACGCTGGGCGCCCTCGCCGCCACCCCGCTTCTCGCCGCTTGCGGCAATGGTGTGGGATCACGCGGTTCCGAACGGATCGACGCCCGCGTCGACACCACGCTGAACTATCTCTACAACACCTACCCCAACACCCGCAGCCTCGCGGATAAATCCACCGGCATGCTGGTCATGCCACTGGTCACCGAGGCCGGGCTTGGCATCGGCGGCGGCTATGGCCGTGGCGCGCTGCGCATCGGCGGCTCGACCGTCGATTACTACTCGGCCACCAAAGGCAGCGTCGGGCTCCAGATCGGCGCCCAACAATTCGCCCATGTGCTGTTCTTCATGACCGATGACGCGCTGTCGAAATTCCGCCGCGCCTCGGGCTGGGCGGCGGGCGCCGACATCGAATACGCCTTCCGCGATCAGGGCGAGAACATCCGCGCCGAAACCACCACATCGACCTCGCCGGTCGTGGCGGTGATCTTCGGTCAGGCGGGTCTCTTGGCCGGCGTGTCGCTCGAAGGCATGAAATACACCCGCATCATTCCCTGATCGGGCCACGCGCCCAGATCGGCCTCCTTGCGCCCGGCCTCAGGCCGGGCGTTTTGGGTATTTGGACCCAGAAAGAGGCACAGGCCGCGCCAAAGCCGCGCCCTCAGGCTCAATGCAGGGTGAATTCCCCCACCACATTGCGCCATTCTCCGGGCGAGATCATCTTGCGATGGCTGAACCGCACCGAATGCAACGGGCCGTCCAGCTCGCGCTGCCAGAACTCGATAAATTCAAAAAGCCTCGGATGATCCGGCGCCACATCGTAATCCTGCCAGATATAGCTGTTGAGCACATGGATATGGTCCGGCATGTGGTAAAAGAATTCGGCCGTGGTCAGACCATATCCCTTGAGCATCAGCTCGGTCTCGCTCATGTCTTTCGGGTTGGGCATTTCCTGCTCCTTTCGCTGCTCTAACACCCCCCTTTCACCAGCTTGCCACAAAAACTTTACTTTTCAATGAAAACAATGTGTTAGCCACCCAACCCAGTGGCTGCCAAATCCCGGCGTGATGCGCCATTGCACCCCGCATCCGGGGTCTGATATAGTCCCATCAACTATATATAGACAGCAGGCCCTGACGTGAGCGATAAGTCGCAACCCCCTGAAGACACAGACGAAATTCCCGCCGAGCGCCCGGTTTACGATGGTCCGGCCGTGACAATCGAAGAGGAGATGAAGACCTCCTACCTCGATTACGCCATGTCGGTGATCGTCAGCCGTGCCATTCCCGATCTGCGCGATGGGTTGAAACCGGTGCACCGGCGCATCCTCTATGCGATGCATGAAACCGGCAACACCCATGACAAACCCTATCGCAAATCGGCCCGG
This sequence comes from Roseovarius nubinhibens ISM, assembly GCF_000152625.1. Lineage (GTDB taxonomy): Bacteria > Pseudomonadota > Alphaproteobacteria > Rhodobacterales > Rhodobacteraceae > Roseovarius > Roseovarius nubinhibens. The sequence continues at coordinate 3,306,984 of NZ_CH724156.1, forward strand.
CCCGTCGGCGATGTCATGGGTAAATACCACCCCCATGGCGACAGCGCGATCTATGACGCGCTGGTCCGCATGGCGCAGGATTTCTCCATGTCGCTGCCGCTGCTCGACGGTCAGGGCAACTTTGGCTCGATGGATGGCGATAACGCCGCCGCAATGCGCTATACCGAGGTCCGCATGGACAAACCGGCCAGCGCCCTGCTCGCGGATATCGAAAAAGACACGGTCAATTTTCAGGACAATTACGACGGCAAGGACCGCGAACCCACCGTTCTGCCGGCGCGTTTCCCCAATATGCTCGTCAATGGCGCGGGCGGCATCGCCGTCGGCATGGCGACCAATATCCCGCCGCATAACCTTGGCGAAGTCGTGGATGCCACGCTGGCGCTCATCGACAATCCGGATCTGAGCTCGGAAGAGCTCATCGATTATGTCCCCGGCCCCGATTTCCCCACCGGCGCCATCATGCTCGGCCGGTCCGGCGCACGAAAGGCCTATCTCGAAGGCCGCGGCTCGGTCATCATCCGGGCCAAGACCCGGGTCGAGGAAATCCGCCGCGACCGCTGGGCCATCGTCATCGACGAAATCCCCTATCAGGTGAACAAGGCCTCGATGATCGAAAAGATCGCCGAAGCCGCCCGCGAGAAACGCATCGAGGGCATCGCCCATGTGCAGGATGAAAGCGACCGCAACGGCGTCCGCGTCGTGGTCGAGCTCAAGCGCGACGCCACCGCCGAAGTGGTGCTGAACCAGCTCTTCCGCTTCACGCCGATGCAGACCTCCTTTGGCTGCAACATGCTCGCCCTCAATGGCGGCCGCCCAGAACAGCTCACCCTGCGCGGCTTTCTCACCGCCTTCATCGCCTTCCGCGAAGAGGTGGTCGCCCGTCGCACTGCCTATGACCTGCGCAAGGCCCGCGAACGCAGCCATATCCTCTGTGGTCTGGCCGTCGCGGTGAGCAATGTCGACGAGGTGGTCGCGACCATCCGCTCCTCTGCCGATGCCGCCGAGGCAAGGCAAAAGCTGATGGAGCGGCGCTGGCCCGCGGGCGACATCCTCGAATATATCGCGCTGATCGACGATCCGACCCACCGCGCCAATGACGACGGCACCTATAACCTGTCGGAAACCCAGGCCCGCGCCATTCTCGAGTTGCGGCTGCAACGCCTGACCCAGCTCGGCGTCAAGGAAGTCACCGACGAGCTGCAAGAGCTCGCCGCCAAGATCAAGGAATATCTCGCCATCCTCGCCTCACGCGAACGGATCATGGAGATCATCGCAGACGAGCTGCGCGAGGTCCGTGACCAATTCGCCGTGCCGCGCCGCACCGAGATCACCGACTGGTCCGGTGACATGGATGACGAAGACCTGATCGAGCGCGAAGAGATGGTCGTGACGGTCACCTCCGGCGGCTATATCAAACGCACCGCGCTGGCCGATTTCCGCGCCCAGAAACGCGGCGGCAAGGGGCTCTCGGGCATGCAGACGAAGGAAGAGGACGTGGTCACCACGCTCTTCGTCGCCAACACCCATACCCAGCTTCTGTTCTTCACCACCGACGGCATGGCCTACAAGCTCAAGACATGGCGCCTGCCGCAGGGTGGCCGCACCGCCAAGGGCAAGGCCATCGTCAACATCCTGCCCATTCCCACCGGGGTTTCTGTCGCGGCGATCATGCCCGTTGACCGGCCCGAAGAGGAATGGAACGATTTGCAGATCGTCTTTGCCACCGACGCCGGCACCGTGCGCCGCAACCGGCTCTCGGATTTCACCAATGTGAAATCCAACGGCAAGATCGCGATGAAATTCGAGGATGAAAACGCCGGGATGAGCCTGATCAACGCCCGCATCTGCTCCGAAGAGGATGATGTGATGCTGGTGACCAACTCGGGCCGCGCCATCCGCTTTCCGACCACGGATGTGCGGGTCTTCAACTCGCGCAATTCAGTCGGCGTGCGCGGCATCCGCCTCTCGGGCGAGGACAAGGTCGTCTCGATGTCGGTCATCCGCCATTTCGAGGCCAGCTCCGAGGAACGCGTCGCCTATCTCAAGCAGCGCCGCCTGATGGCGGGCCTGACCGAGGACGAGGCCGCCTCCGACGACGAGGATGAAACCGCCGTCGCAGGTCAGCTCAGCCCCGAACGCTATGCCGAAATGTCGGCGGTCGAGAATCTCATTCTCACCATCACCGCCAAAGGCGCGGGCAAGCTCAGCTCGAGCCATGACTACCCGGTGCGCGGCCGTGGCGGTCTCGGCGTCACCGCCTGGACCAAATCCATGTCGAACGGCCCGATCATCGCCTGTTTCCCGGTGGAAATGCCCGATCAGGTCATGCTCGCCACCTCCAAGGGCCAGTCGATCCGCATCCCCGTCGATGGCATCTCCTTCCGCTCGCGCAGCGCCGGCGGCGTCCGCGTCTTCAACACCGGCAAGAACGAAGAGGTGGTCTCGGTCGCCTGGATCGCCGATCGCGGCGACGAGGACGAAGATGAGGCGCAAACCGAGAACCAAACCGAGGCTCAGGACCAATCCCCCCCCGATCAGGACTGATCCCTCTTTCTGGTTTCAAATACCCCAAAGCCCCGCCAGCAACCTGGCGGGGCTTTTCGTTTCAGGCCATCAACGGACGCGGATCACCCCGCGAAAGGCGTGAATTTCTCTTCGAGATACTCCAGAAGCGGCGCCTCGCTCGGGGCCGCGCCACAGGCCCGCTCGATCACCTCGCGCGGCCCGTAAAGCGCCCCGTGCCGCTGCACCTTCTCGCGCAGCCAGCCGGTCGCCCGCGACGGATCGCCCCGCGCCAGATCCGCGTCGAGATCAGGTAGGTCCCGGCGCAACGCCGCATGCAGACACCCCGCATAAAGATTGCCGAGACTATAGGTCGGGAAATAGCCAAAAAGCCCCACCGACCAATGCACATCCTGCAACACGCCCTGCGAGGGTTTCGGCACCGCATAGCCGAAATCGCGCTGAAACCGGTCGTTCCACGCCGCCTCCAGATCACCGGGCAGCAGGTCCCCCGCCACCAGCGCCCGCTCGAGATCGAAGCGCAACAGCACGTGCAGATTATATTGCACCTCATCGGCTTCCGTCCGGATATAGCCCCGGCCAAGCCGGTTCACGACGCGGAAAAACGCCTCTTCATCCGCCACGCCGAAATCGCCGAACTTCTCGCGCATCCGGCCATAGAGCCAGCCACAAAACGCCCGGCTCCGGCCAAGCTGGTTCTCATAGATCCGGCTCTGGCTCTCATGCACCCCCATCGACACGCCCCGGCCCAGCGCGCTCAGCCCGAAATCGGGATCGACCGCCTGTTCATAGCAGGCGTGTCCCACCTCATGGATCGTCGAATAGAGACAGTTGAACGGATCGCTCGGATCGGTCCGCGTGGTGATCCGCACATCCGCCCCCGAGCCCGAGGAAAACGGATGCACCGCCCGGTCAATCCGCCCCCGGTTGAGATCATAGCCAAAGGCCAGCGCCAGCTCCCGGCTGAGCTCAAGCTGCAACGCTGTGTCAAACGCGCCCGAAAGCCCCGGCACCTCGCCCGCGCCCTGCACCTTGTCGCGCAGCGCCACGAGACGCGGCCGCATCGCGCCGAACATGGCCGCGAGCTCCGCCGCCGTCGCCTCCGGCTCATAATCCTGCAAGAGCGCGTCATAGGCATCGCCCCCAGCCCCGGCGAGCGCCGCACCCTCCTCACGCCGCAGCCGCAGCACCTCCGAGAGCGCTGGCAAGAACCGCGCCACATCCTCCTCGGCCCGCGCCTCGGCCCAGATCCCCTGCGCCAGCGCCGTCTCCCGCGCCAAGGCCATGGCCAGCGCCGCCGGCACCTTGAGCGTCCGCTCATAGCCTCGCCGGATCTCGCGCAGCTGCGCCCGCGCGACCGTATCCTCCTGCGCAAGCTCCGCCTCCGCCGCCGCCAACCAGTCGGCAATCCGCGGATCGCTGCGCCGCGCATGCAAAACGCCCTGCATCGCCGCCGATTCCTCGGCCCGCTGCGCCGCCGCGCCGCGCGGCATCATCGTCTCCTGGTCCCAGCTCAGCCGCCCAGCCACCTGGCCCAGCGCCTCGGTCTCGCGCTGATAGGCGATCAGCTCCGCATAGGCCCCCATCTTACGCGTCCCGCACCGATTGCGCCCGCGGATAGAGGCTCAGGAACCGCGCCCGCAGGATCAGGACAAAGAACACCACCGCCAGGATCTGATGCAGGATCGCGATATGCCAGGGCGCGCCGCTCATCACCGTGTGAATGCCGATCGCCACCTGCAAGAGCATGGCGATGAACGCCGCGTGAAACGCCACCCGCGTGGCGCGATGGGCGCTCTTGCGGCCGCGCAGCCAGACCACGATGCCAAAGGCAAAGATGAGATAGCCGGTCACCCGGTGAATGAACTGCACAAGCCCCGGGTTTTCAAAGAAATTCCGCCACCACGGCTCGATCATGAAAGGCTCGGGCGGCAGCACGCCCCCCGCCATCAGCGGCCAATCGGTATAGCTGCGCCCGGCGTCGATCCCGGCCACCAGCGCCCCGATGAGGATCTGCAGGAACGCGAAATGCAAAAGCCCCGTCGACATCCCATAGAGCTTGCGCTCCTTGCCGCGCCGCGCCTGCATCAACTCGCGCTCCTCACGCCCCAAGAGCATCACATACCACGCGATCAGCCCCAGGATCACAAAGGCCAGCCCGAGATGCGTCGCGAGCCGGTACGAGGCCACATCGGTCATGCTGCCCTGCAGCCCCGAATGCACCATCCACCAGCCCACAGCCCCTTGCAGCCCGCCCAAAAGACCCAGCCCCAAGAGCCGCTTGCTCCAGCCGGTGGGAATTTTCTTCGCCGCCAGAAAGCCGAAAAAGCCAAGCGCCCAAACCAGCCCGATCACCCGGCCAAGCTGCCGATGACCCCATTCCCACCAATAGATGGATTTGAAATCCTCAAGCTGCATCCATTGGTTCTGGATCTGAAACTCGGGGATCGCCTGATATTTGGCGAATTCCGCCTGCCAATCGGCGGCGTTCATCGGCGGCAGCGCGCCGGTGATGGGCCGCCATTCGGTGATCGACAGGCCGCTATCGGTGAGCCGGGTCAACCCGCCCACCACGATCATCGCCAGAACCAGCGCAAAGAGCCCCATGAGCCAGACCCGGATCGCGCCCCGCGCGCCGCCGCGTCCGCGATCGATCACGCCCTTGGCCGCCGCCTGACGCCCCCCGGGCGCATCCTGGCCCACCTCTTCGAAAATGCTGCGCTTGCCGCTCATCGCGTCACCTCATGCTTGGCCCGGGCTCTGCCCGCGCATCCCCTCGGATATACTGTGCCATCTTATGGCGTGGTCAACCACGGTCCTTCCAGCGGACCATCTGACGCATCACCCCATGCATCATCCGGATATCGGCCTGGGTGAGCGGCATCCGCGACCAGAAATTGCGCAGGTTGCGGCGCATATTGGCGGCCTTGTGCTCGGGAAAGAAGAACCCCGCCTCTTCCATCCGCTCCTCGTAATGCTCGGCGAGCTTGGCAATCTCGTCGCGCGACGCCCATTGCGTATCGCCAAGCCCCTCCTGCACCGGCGCCACATCACTCTGCTGGCGCATCCATTCATAGCCCACCAGCAGCACACATTGCGCGAGGTTGAGCGAGGCAAACTGCGGATTGACCGGCACGTTGATGATCGCATTGGCCCGCGCCACATCGTCATTCTCAAGCCCCGCGCGCTCCGGCCCGAACAAAACCGCCACCCGCTCGCCGCCCGCGATCTTCTCGGCCGCGAGCTTCATCGCGGCTTCGGGCGTATAGACCGGCTTGGTCATCTCCCGCGACCGCGCCGTGGTGGCAAAGACGAAACTCGTATCCGCCACCGCCGCATCCACATCCTCGACCAGTTGCGCCTCATCGAGCAGACGCCCGGCGCCGCTCGCCATCGCCACCGCTTTCGGATTGGGCCAGCCATCACGCGGGCTCACGAGCCGCATCCGGTCAAGCCCGAAATTCCACATGGCACGGGCCGCCGCACCGATATTCTCGCCCATCTGCGGACGGACGAGCACGAAAGAAGGCTGGGGGGTATCGCTTGGCATATCTGGTCTCCTTGGGCTTGCGTCATAAGCCGATCCGCCAAGGGCGAAAACCCCTCTCGCGCCGCAACTCGCGCCGAGACCGGCCAAACCGCGCCAAAATCGCGCAAAACCGGCCCCGCTGGCCCGCAGCCCCATGGACCGCAAGGGTTTTCCCCGCTATAGCGGGCCAAATCAAAAGAGGTTTCCCATGGCCGAGCCAGACACGCCAAAGCTCTATCTGATCACCCCCGCCGAGATCGAGCTGTCCCGCTTCCCGGATCAGCTCGCGGCGGCGCTCGACGCGCATGAAACCGCCTGCCTGCGCCTCGCGCTGGCGAGCCATGATGAAGACCGCATCGCCCGCGTGGCCGATGCCTGCCGCGAAGTGACCCTGCCCCGCGACGTGGCGCTGGTCATCGACAATCACGTGATGCTGGTGGAACGGCTCGGGCTCGACGGCGTCCATCTCACCGATGGCACCCGCTCGGTCCGCTCGGCGCGCAAGACCCTCGGCCCCGACGCCATCGTCGGCGCCTTCTGCGGCACCTCGCGCCATGACGGCATGTCCGCCGGCGAAGCCGGCGCCGATTACATCAGCTTCGGCCCCGCGGGCGTCACCTCGCTCGGCGACGGCGCTCAGGCCGAGCATGAGCTCTTCGACTGGTGGAGCCAGATGATCGAAGTGCCCGTCGTGGCCGAAGGCGCGCTCGACGCCGAACGCATCGCGGCCCTCGCCCCGGTCACCGATTTCTTCGCCATCGGTGACGAGATCTGGGCCAGCGACGACCCGCTCGCCGAACTGTCGCGCCTCGCCGCTGCCATGGGCTAAATCGACCTGCGCACCTTGTGGCAAGGACTGTCCTTGCCACAAATTGGCGCACTGTCGCTTTGCCGACGTAATACCGACGACTTACCGACCTCGCATTTTCGGGGTTAACACGGCCTAGCTCGCGACCCGCCGCGCCTCGGGCATGCCGCCGCGCACCGCCTCTTCCAGCTCCCGCGCCAGCGCCTTGCGATCCACCGCATCCGCCAATTTTACAGGGCTGTGATAGCGCAGCTCGACCCGTCCCCGCCGCCCCGCCGACAGGGTCTTGAGCAGATGCGCGCCAAAGCTCATATCGCCCCACCAGCCATAGAATCTCGGGTCTTCGCCCTCCGGCGCATGATAGACCACGCTGACCGGCTGAATGGCCATTTCTCCGCGCAATTCCTCGGTAAAGAACGACTGAAAGAGCGTTGTTTTGAAAGGCAAAACCCGGAACCCATCCGTCGAGGTGCCTTCGGGAAAAAACACCAACCGATGCCCCGCCCGGAGCCGCTCAACGAACAGCGCCGTCTGCGCCTTCGCCTGCCGCGGATCGCGCGCGATAAACACCGTCCCGGTGATCTTCGCCAGGAACCCGATCCCCGGCCATCCCGCCACCTCGGCCTTGGACACGAAATAGACCGACTTGACCGCATTCAGCACGAAAATATCGAGCCATGACGCATGGTTAGCCACCCATGCCCCGCGCATCTTCATCGGCCGCCCAATGACCCGCAGCCGCAGCCCGATCACCCAGAGCGCCTGACGGCACACTGTCCTTGTCACCCAAGGGGTTATCGGGCGTTTCTCGCGAAAAATCGGGTACTCAACCAGCCGCAGCAGCAGCTTCACGATCACCCCGGCCAGCAAGATGGTGCTCAGCGCCAGCGCCCGCAGCCCAACCCGCAGCCAGCCCGCCGCGCTGATCCGGACAGGCGTCTCGTCGCCGCCCCCGTCCCAGGTCACATTCACTCGGCAACCTCACGGGAATAAATGCTTTTTCGCGCCGAGCACATGCGCTCGGTGTCCATGATAAGGCAGACATCAATGGTGTTGAACGCGTGATCCACATAGGCGCCATCGCCCACAAACCCGCCCAAGCGCAGATAAGCCTTGATCAGCGCCGGCACCTGCAACATCGCACGCCGCCGGTCGATCTCTTCCGCTGGCATCAGATCCATCGGCTGATAGTTCACCGCCCGCGGCCGCAGCCCCTCTGGCGCGCGATGCCGGTGATAGAGCAGCGATAAAGGCTCGGCCAGCGCCTCGGCATCGGTCCCGTGAAAGCTCGCAACGCCGAACAAAACCTCGATCTCATTGGCCTCGACATATTGCGCCAAGCCTTGCCAGAGATGGTGCATCGCCGCCCCACCACGATAGGCCGGATCGAGGCACGACCTCCCCAATTCCAACAGGTTACGCCCCGATTTTAACAGCGGCGCGAGATCATATTCGCTCTCGGAATAAAACTGCCCGGCGGCCTCGGCGCCTGCGCGCTGCAACAGGCGGTAGACACCGACCACCGCATCCCCCGCCGCCTTGTCGATGAGCAGCAGGTGATCGCAATGCGCATCGAACGCATCCCGCTCGAGCCCTGCCTCATGGTCGACCAGGGCCCCGTCGCTTCCCAATTCATTAACGAATACACGATACCGTAGGGCCTGCGCGGCTCGGATATCGTCTTCCCCATCTGCCAGCCGAACCTCAAATTCGGGCCGTGTCGTCACATTCACCTAGGTCTAGCTCCCCGCTCTCGGCCTGTTCAACGCTTATACAGCAAAGTTTTTGCCCACCCAATGCCCCTTTGCCCGCAGCAAGCCGCGTCTTGACCTGCACCTTCTGTCACCCACAGCCCACAATGTCGGAATTCCGCCCTAATCCCACCGGGCTATTAACCTTTTGGTAACCTTGTCTCGGCATCAAAAACGGGGTGCAATGCGACACGGGAGGTTTCTATGACGATTTTCCCTATTTCAGGAAAGTTCACAGTGACCCGCCCGCCGATGTTCGACTGCACTTCGCCGATGCCCCAATCGGGCTGTTGCGGATGTTCGACCCGCATGCCCGGCTCCAGAAATTCATCTCCGCCCGCCATATCCCCATTCCCTTAGTGATCAAGACTTTATGGATCAAACTACCGCGAAACTCTCAGGGCTCATAGTCTCCCGCATCTGCCATGATTTGATCAGCCCGGTCGGCGCGATCAACAACGGGCTCGAATTGCTCGATCTGGCCCACAGCGCCCAAGGCGCAGAATTCACCCTGATCCGCGACAGCGCCGCCCAGGCCACCAGCCGCATTCGCTTCTTCCGTCTGGCCTTTGGCGCTGCGCACAAGGATCAGGCCGTCAGCGCCCCCGAGATGGCATCGCTGCTCCGCCACTGCTTTCCCGGCCCGCTCCGCGTGACCTGGGAGGTCGAAGAGACGCTGATCCGCCCCCGCGCCAAGGCCGCCTGCCTCGCCATTCTCTGCCTCGACCGCTGCCTGCCCTATGGCGGCGAGATCCGCGTCGCGCCCCATGGCGCGGCGCTGGCGATCACCACCCAATCCGAGGGCCTGCGCGCCCATGATCCCTATTGGTCGCTTCTCGACGGCCGCCCGATCCCCGAGGATCTGCCGCCCGCCGAGGTCCAATTCGCGCTGCTGCCGCATACGGCCCAGAGAAACGACTTGAACCTATCCGCGCAACATACTGACGACCATGCGCAAATCTCGATCTAGGCCCGCACCGAACCGCGCCCGGTCACCTGATATTTGAAACTGGTAAGCTGCGCCGCCCCAACCGGCCCGCGCGCGTGCATCTTGCCCGTCGCGATGCCAATCTCGGCCCCCATGCCAAATTCGCCGCCATCGGCAAACTGCGTCGAGGCATTGTGCATCACGATGGCACTGTCCACCTCGGCAAAGAACAGCTCCACCGCCGCCGCATCCTCGGTCAGGATGCAATCCGTGTGGTTCGAGCCATAGCGCGCAATATGGCCAATCGCTTCTTGCACCCCATCCACCACACGCGCCGCGATGATACTGTCGAGATACTCACGCCCCCAGTCCTCCGCGCCCGCAGGCACTGTCCCGGCAATCCCCGACAGCCCCTCATCCGCGCGCACCTCAACCCCGGCGGCGATCAGCATCTCGATGAGATCCCGGCCCAGCGTGTCGGCAATATCGCGATGGATGAGCAGGCATTCCGCCGCGCCACAGATCCCCGTGCGCCGCGTCTTGGCATTGAGCACGACCTCCATCGCCATCTTCGGATCGGCGGCGGCATCGACATAGATATGCACGATCCCCTCGAGATGGGCAAAGACCGGCACCCGCGCCTCGCGCTGCACGAGACCGACAAGCCCCTTGCCCCCGCGCGGCACGATCACATCGACATAATCGGTCATGGTCAGCAGCTCCGCCACCGCCGCCCGGTCCCGCGTCGGGACGAGCTGAATGGCCTCCTGCGGCAGACCCGCCGACACCAGCCCCTCGACCAGACAGCCATGGATCGCGCCCGAGCTGTGAAAGCTCTCGGAGCCGCCGCGCAGGATCACCGCATTGCCCGATTTGAGGCAGAGCGCCCCGGCATCCGCCGTGACATTGGGACGGCTTTCATAGATCACGCCCACCACGCCCAGCGGCGTCCGCACCCGACGAATGCTGAGCCCCGTGGGACGCTCCCATTCGGCCAGCACTTCGCCCACCGGATCATCCTGCCCCGCCACGGCCCGCAGCCCGGCACAGATCCCCTCGATCCGCGCCTCGTCGAGCATCAGGCGATCCAGCATCGCGTCGCTCAGCCCCTTGTCGCGGCCATAGGCCATATCCTTGCCATTGGCCTCGATGATCTCTTCCCGGCGCGCCCAGACGGCATCGGCGGCGGCCATCAAGGCGGCGGTCTTCTGGGCGGCTGGGGCAATGGCCAGCGCTCGTGCGGCATCCCGGGCCGACCGGCCCAGAGCTTGCATCATCGCGGGAATATCATCCATGTCCTTCATGTCCTTACCCTTTTCACGCAGGCCCCAGAGGCCAAGTGTTAAAATGCCATGTCGTCGCGGTGGATCAAGGCCCCCCGCGCCGCATATCCCAAAGCCTCGGCAATCGCATCGGTGCGCAACCCGAGGATCTTGGCCGCCTCCTCCGCATCATAGCGCGTGAGCCCCTGGCCGAGCACCCGCCCGTCCTGCGCCCGCACCTGCACCGGATCGCCCCGGCCAAACCGGCCCTCGATCGCGCTGACGCCCGCCGGCAAGAGGCTGCTCCCGGCCTCGAGCGCCGCCACAGCGCCTGCATCCACGATGATCCGGCCGCGCGGCTTCATGCCACCGATCCAGGCCTTGCGCCGCGCTTGCGGATCGCCCTGGCCTCGGAACCATGTGACCGGCGCACCGCCCTCGATGGCCTGCACCGGGTTGGTCACGCTGCCCTCGGAAATCGCCATGTCACAGCCCGCCGCCATCGCCGTGCGCGCCGCCATGAGCTTGGTCTTCATCCCGCCCTTGCTGAGCCCCGATCCCGCATCGCCCGCCATCGCCTCGATCTCGGGCGTGATGGCGGTGATTTCGTCGAACCGCTTGGCCGTGGGGTCGTCATTCGGGTTGGCCGAATAGAACCCATCCACATCGCTCAGGAGGATGAGCTGATCCGCCCCCGCCGTCACCGCGACCTGCGCCGCCATCCGGTCATTGTCGCCATAGCGGATCTCATCGGTGGCCACGGTGTCATTCTCGTTGACGATGGGCACCACACCCAATCGCAACAGCTGATCGAGCGTCGCCCGCGTGTTGAGATAGCGCCGCCGGTTCTCGCTGTCCTCCAGCGTGAGCAACACCTGCGCCGCCTTGATCCCGTGGGATTTGAGCGCGGCCTCATAGGCCCCGGCAAGCCGGATCTGCCCCACCGCCGCCGCCGCCTGGCTCTGTTCGAGCGACAGCTCCGCATTGCCAAGCCCAAGCTCGGCCCGGCCCAGCGCAATCGACCCCGACGACACAAGAACCACCTCCGCGCCCTTGCTACGCAGCCAGGCCACATCCTCGATCAACGACCCGAGCCAGGCATCGCGCAACGCGCCGCTCACCCGGTCCACCAACAGCGCCGATCCGATCTTGATGACGATCCGCCGTGCCGTGCTTACGGTTGCCATGTCCCGGTCTCGCCTTCGTCTTCTTCGCTCTCGATCTTCTGGCGCAGCTTGTCCTCGGCGATCTCGGCGCGCAGCGCCCGCAGAACCTCGGTGACGCCTTCGCCAGCGACGCCCGACATGGTCATCACCTTCTGACCAATGGCCTCTTCAAGCTCTTCACGCACCATCTGGGTCAGCTCCGGCCCAAGCGCATCGCTCTTGTTGAGCACGGTCACCCGCGGCTTTTCCGCGAGAACATGCCCATAGGCGCTGATCTCGCGCACGATGGTCTGATAGTCCTCGACGACATTCTCCGCCGTCGCATCCACCAAATGCAAGAGCACCGAACAGCGCTCCACATGACCGAGGAAGAGATCGCCAAGCCCGCGCCCCTCGCTCGCCCCGTCGATCAGACCGGGAATGTCGGCGACCACAAACTCGACGCCATCCACCCCCACAACCCCGAGGTTGGGGTGCAGCGTGGTGAACGGATAATCGGCGATCTTCGGTCGCGCATTCGAGGTCGCGGCGAGAAAGGTCGATTTTCCCGCATTGGGCAGGCCAAGAAGCCCCACATCGGCAATCAGCTTGAGCCGCAGCCAGATGGTGCGTTCGACGCCCTCCTGCCCCGGATTGGCCCGGCGCGGCGCCTGGTTGGTCGAGGTCTTGAAATGCAGGTTGCCAAAGCCGCCATTGCCGCCCTTGGCCAAAAGCACCCGGTCGCCCACCTCGGCCAGGTCGGCGATCACCGTCTCCTGATCCTCGTCGAGCAATTCGGTCCCCGCCGGCACCCGCAGGACGATATCGTCGCCATCCTTGCCAGTGCGCTGGTTGCCCATGCCCTGCTGGCCGTTCTTGGCGAAGAAATGCTGCTGATAGCGGAAATCAATCAGCGTGTTGAGCCCATCCACGGCCTCGGCCCAGACCGAGCCCCCACCGCCACCATCGCCGCCATCCGGGCCGCCATATTCGATAAATTTCTCGCGGCGAAAGCTGATACAGCCGTTCCCGCCGGAGCCCGAGCGAATATAAACCTTGGCAAGATCTAGAAATTTCATAACGCGTCCTTACGCGATGGTGTCAGGGGGGCCAAGCCTCAATCGCGTCTGAGACTATAGGTCCATGTGGGAAGCGTCGCATCCCGCGACAGGCAATAGCCTTCGGCATCGCCCAGATATTTGAAACCGCAATTCGTCAACACCCGCGCCGAGGCGGCATTGCCCTGGAACACGGTGGCAAAGAAGGTCTTGCAGCGCAGCGGATTGACCTCGATCAGCGCCTGCACCGCCTCCGAGGCGATGCCGCTGTTCCAAAACTGCGGCGCGACCCAATAGCCAAGCTCGCAAGCCTCGTCATCCACATGCTTGAGCCCGATCACTCCAAGCAGCTCGGCACCGCCCGATTTGGTGGCGTCAATGGCCCAGGCATCCTCGCTCCGCTCTGCCGACTGACAGCGGGCGATAAAGGCCTCCGTCGTGCCGGGCGGCAAGGGATGCGGGATCGAGCTGGTCATGCGCGCCACGCGCAGATCGCCCGTGTGCAGCGCAATGAGCCCCGCGTCCGACACCTGCAACGGGCGCAGCTGATAGCGTTCCGTCTCAATGACGGCTTGTTGAGTGATAGGTTCTAAAATCATGCTTCTCCTCCTCCGAGCAGCACATACAGGACCGAAAGCACCGTCAGTGCCGCCAAGGTCCACATCAAATAGGTTTCGGCCCGCGTTCCGGCAACCAGCCGCGCCACCCTATCGCCCGCCAGCGCCCACAAAGGATGCAGCACGAGCTGACAGGAAAAGAGCACCAAGGCGATGCCAAACGTGGCCTCGATCGCGGACGTCCCTTCGTCCACGAAATTGGTAAATCCCCCAATGATCATCGCCCAGGCCTTGGGGTTGAGCGGATGCACCCAAAGCCCCGCCACCAGCCCCGGCACGCGCGCGCCCTCTTCCCCCGGCGCGATACGTGTGTTGGCCACTTTCCAGGCAAGCCAGAAAATATAGGCGATGGCAGCCCAGCGCAGCGCGCCGAACACCACCGGATAGTCGCGCAGCCAGACCATAAGCCCCAGACCCAGCGGCCAGATGATCAGCTGCTTTCCCAACACCACACCGCCCACGAAAGGCAGCGCCGCCCGAAATCCGAACCGCGCGCCGGTGCCCATCAACGCCATGTTCGCCGGGCCGGGGGTACCGACCTGACTGGCGGCGAAGACCGCGAAACTGGCAAGGGCGACGCTCATCTGAACGGTCTTTCTTCAATCGGGTGGGGTTGGAAAACAGAAAGGGGACCGGCTCTGCCGATCCCCCCTCAAGTCTCATGAAACCTTTAAGGTCGGCTTACTCCGCGGCCTCCGCCACTGGCAGAACCGAAATAAAGGTGCGGCCTTTGAGACCCTTGTGAAATTTCACAGAGCCTTCGACGGTCGCAAAGATGGTGTGATCTTTGCCCATGCCGACGCCATTACCGGGATACATCTTGGTGCCACGCTGACGCATGATGATGTTGCCGGGGATGACAGCTTCGCCGCCGTATTTCTTCACGCCAAGACGACGACCCGCAGAGTCGCGACCGTTACGGGAGGAACCGCCTGCTTTCTTATGTGCCATGCTTTCTCTCCTTAACCTTTGGTCATTTCTTTGGCCTGTTCGATCCAGCCTTCACGCTCGATCCGGCCTTTGAACGACAGTTTCTCGTCCATATCAGCAACATCCGCCTCGGTCCATGCCGCGATCTGGGCAAAGGTGGTGACACCGGCTTCATGCAGCTTCTTCTCCAGCGCGGGGCCAACGCCCGACAGCTGTTTCAGATCGTCGCCACCCGCGGCCGCTTTGGCCTTCTTGGGAGCGTCGGCTTTCTTCTCAGCTTTCTTTTCGGCTTTCTTGGCGGGCTTTTCAGCCGCGGCCACGGCCACACCGGCCACCGAACCTGCGCCGATCGCTGCTTTCACGCCGCTCTTCTCCGCCCCTTTTTCAAGGATGTCGGTGATGCGCAGCAGGGTCAGCTGTTGACGGTGACCTTTGGTGCGCTGCGAGCCGTGCTTACGACGACGCTTGACGAAGTGGATGAGCTTGTCACCCTTGATCTGATCGACCACTTCCGCCTGAACGGCCGCGCCGTCGACCAGCGGAGCACCGAGAACCGGCTTGTCGCCGCCCAGCATCAGCACTTCGTTGAATTGAACTTTTTCACCGGCATCCGCCGCAAGCTTTTCAACCTTCAGCACATCGCCGGATTGAACCTTGTATTGCTTGCCGCCGGTTTTGAGAACCGCAAACATATTTGCTTCCTTCGTGTTTCCGCGTTCTGTGGTCCCCTTGCGGGTGTTCACGGCCCTTGGGCCACCTCGAACAGCGCGCCCCGTTCGGAGCGTCATGTCATACATCCCGCACGGGCCAAGGCCCGCCGGGTTGCGCGCTTATTGAGGAGTGCCAGACAAAAGTCAAGCGCGTTTCCCGAGGCTTTCGCCCCCATGGCCCAGAAATCCCCGCGCCCCGGCTCAGAGCTCTTCGCTGCGCACAAACTCCGCGAGGCCACGCCCCAGCAAAAAGCTGTGCAGATCATAGAGCCCGTTGAACGTCTCAAAGAGCGCCGCATTGAGCGCCCGCCCCGGCGTGCCCTGCCAAAACGCGATATAGGCGTCGAGATCCCCGGGCGGCAAGGGCTCATAGGCAAGCATGAGATAGCCGCCGAGCCAACCCAGCGTGTCGAGCCGGATATCCTCTTCCTGCGCCCAGACATCGCGGATCATCGCCTCTTCGCTGTCGTCATAGCTGCCACCGCTGGCCAGCCCGCGCAGAAACATCAGATTGGCGTTGAGCATGCCCGAGGCATTGCGCTCCACCAGATCGCTATCGGCCATGAGCTGCTGGACCTGCGCCGCGATCTCTTTGCCGTCCTCTTCGGCCAGCTCATAGCGCAGAATGGCCGCCTCTTCGGCCCCCTCCGCCATCAAGGCCCGCCGCGCGGCGAGCTCGAGCGTGACAATCCGCTGCCCCCGCGCGCTTTCAAAAAACGCAACCATCGGCCCAAGGTCCTGCCCCTCGAGCGCCGCCGCCATATCCTGCGCGATCACCTCTTCCATCGCCGCTTGGTCGTAAATCCGGCCCACCAGCGCGGTCCAACCCGCCCCGGCAGGCTCGCCGGTATAATCCGAGACCAACCCCTCGGCATGGCGCAGACCCTCTTCGCGCATGAGCGCTGCGGTCTCCCCCATCTGCAACGCCACCAAGAGCGCATCGAGATCCCCCGCCGCCCGCGCCGCACCCGGCAGGCACAGCACCACGGCAAGCGCCGCAGCCTTCAGATCACGCAGCCGGAGGGGAATGGTCAAATTTCCTGACCCTGCCGCAGCTTGGCCAGACGCGGCGCGAGCCGTTCGAGCCGGTTCGCCATGACCTCATATTGAACGGCATTCAGCAATTCATAGACCCTTTGCATCTCCGGCTCGGCCAGCGCGTCCGCATAGCGCGCGATCTCCTCGTCGGAAAACTCCTGATAGACCCGCGCCGCATGGGCGAGGTTGGCCGCCCGCAGCTCCTCGCGGAGCGCCTCATAGCCCGTCGCCATCTGCGCCCGCAACATGCCTTCGTCAAGCTCAACCTCGAAAAGCCCCGCCTCCGAGGCCGCCATCAGGAACCGGACCTGAATATCCTGCACCGCCCGCGCCGACACGCCCTGCGCGTCAATGCCAAAGGCCAGCCGCTCCAGCTCTGCCCGCCGCGTCTTGCTGACATCGCTCAGAATCGCCTCGGCCTCGGCCTCCCGCTCGGGGCTGCTCTCTTCGACATGGCTGGCGTTTTCCACCGCCACCAGACGCTGGCCCAGGTCACTGCCGTAAAACGCCACCGCCTCTTCGCGCATCTTGTCGCTGAGATTGGGCTCGAGCATGGTCATCGCCAGATCCTGCAGCTTGGCCTCCTCATAGAGATCCGCCACCTGGGCCTGCCAATTCTGCGCAAACTCTTCTTCCGGCAGGCCGAGCATCACCGGCGCATCCTTCATCTGCGACTGCACGCTGGTGATCGCCACGTCAAAGCCGGTGACCTGCAGAAACTCGCGAATCTCCGCCCGTTCCGCCGCCACGGCCGCGCCCGCGCCAAGCCCCAGCCCCACCGCGGGCGCCACGCCAAACACCAGCATCGGCGCGGTCAGCGCCGCCAATCCCGCCTGACGCAGCTGACGCATCCGGGCAAACGGCCTGATATGGGAAGGGTTCATTGTCATAACGCACCTCTGGTCTGTGTCGAAACGGAACTGTCTCTGTCAGACTTAGGAGATTTCTCTTCACTCGCAATGCAAATCCCTCTTGCCACCCCGGACAAAGGCAATTAAACGCCCCCCACAGACCCCCGCGGAGAGGTGCCGGAGTGGTCGAACGGGGCGGTCTCGAAAACCGTTGAGCCTTTACGGGTTCCCAGGGTTCGAATCCCTGTCTCTCCGCCACTATCCCCTGAAATGATTAAAAATTAATCCGCCCAGCCCCTGGGCCGGCATAACGATCAGGCCGCCCTCTGGACGCGACATCAGGCAGGTCCGAGCCGCACCCGCCCATCTGTCGCGCGCGCCCGCCCGACGCCCATAGGCACTCTCCCGCCGATTTCGGGCGACCGTATCTGCTCAGCCAGCAGATCCCCTCCACATCGAAGGTTTCTCTCGCCAGATATGGTGCGCCGCGATCGCCTCGCGCCATCTGGCCGCGCCTCTTAGGTCGGTCGAGGGTGACGCGCCCCCTATACTTCTTTCAACTGATAGAATGGCGACGTTATCAAACCCGCTTCGTCAATGGCGGCTTTCAAACGGTCCGACACGTAGAAGTTAAACCCTGAAATGCCAGTCTCGGGCGTGACAAGCCCCCGCCAGATATGGTGATCCCCGATCACGCTGCGCGACATCGCGATCCCATGTGCATAGGTTTTCTTGGGGCGTTTCATCTTTTCGATTCGGATAGATCTTTCCCAGCAATCCGGATCGCTTTTTTCCCGATCCCAAGCGTCCAGTTGCGTCAGGACCCGAAGCGTAAAATACGTGTCTGGAAACTCCGCCCCCGAGGGCTGTTTGATCGTGATCGGTCGAAACTGATGCCGTCCTGGCTCTAGTCTCTCGATTACGTCCCTTAATCGTTCGGTGACAGCAATACCCAGTCCTAGAAGGATGACATCACCCAAACTCTTATATGGTTTCGCCAGCACAAAAATTTTCGGCAACAGATCCTCGTCTATCGGTAGCAAACCTCCAAGGCAGTCATCGATGAATGCCGATTTAAACTGTGGAAAAAACTCATGCGTAGTCGCCCCGTTGGCCGACATTTCGTTAAAGCGCTGCTCAAGATGCTCCCAATAGCCCGGCATGTCAGCATCCGGGAGAAATTTTCCAAAGCTTGCCGAGTTGTCAAACCCATAGACCATGTTGCGTCTCCACGATTTTTTCTCTTTGGCCAAAGCTAAGAGAACATTGTTTTCCCCGCCCCCAGACGGCGCATGATTGCTCCCCCGGCGCTCTATTCCTCGCGAAAGGCTTGCATGAGCTGCTCTTCAAACGGCTTCACCAGATAGCTCAGAACCGTGCGCTCCCCGGTCTGCACATAGGCCTCCACCGGCATGCCGGGCACCAACTCACGATCCCCCAAGCGGCCAAGCTCCTCCGCCGTGACCTCCACGGTCACGCGAAAATAATGTTGGCCGGTCACCTCATCCATCACCGAACTGGGCGAAATATCCGCCACCTGACCAGAGAGCTCGGGCATGGTGCGCGCGTTGAACGCCGGAAACCGCAGCTTTGTATGAACTCTTCTTTCAACAAATGTCTTGGCGGCAATGCAAATTCGGTCATGGTTAAACTCACTATTGGCTCAAATTCCGAGACTTGTCATAGTCGGTTGCCGCGGAAAGCAACGCGACCACCTTGGTGTAGATGTCCTGGATGTCGCGAAGGTGCTGCCCATGAAAACTCAGCAAAGCATCCCTGTTTTGGGGCAACCAAATGCGGGCCCCGCAGAGTGCTCCTCCTGCAGCTTTCGCATGCGCGAAGCAGCTTGCACTGCCCAATATCGCGCCGGATCTGTCGTAGATCACATACCGGTCGCTGTCTTCTTTTCCCACCGAACAGCCGCGCAGGTAGGAGTATTTGCCTGGATGCGACCCCAGCCCCCTTGACCGCAGCTCGGTTTCGGCAGCCTGAATCTCGGTGTCATTTGGCGCGCGCAGCAGGAAGATACCCGGAAACACCTCACGACCAGGTCGGCAGATGAAGCGTGCGTATTTGTCGATGTTGGAGGAAAACGACAGCTCGGGCTCGATATACTGCCCTGATCCGTAAATGACCGGCAGCGCATTCAGGGCAACACGCAGGATCGAATGTTTTGGCTCATCATACGGGTTCTCGACCAGCGCAAGGTCAGGCAGCTTCACCGAAAAAGACAGGTTCCAGTTGTTTTTCCAAGCCGGGTTCTGCTCAATCTGTTCTTCAGTCCGCAACAGATCTGGATTACTTACATACATGCCCTTTGGAAAGCGCAGCACCCAAACCGGGTCATCCTCAGTGCCGCGCACATCATCCGCGCCCCGGTCGATCAGCTGATATTCGACGGACCCATCGGCAAGCGTCACCGGGGGGATGAACAACGGGCTGGGACGGGGCGGCCACCACATGGCAATGACCATATATCCAACCATCAAGAAGGTGATCGCAATCAACACTTTCTTCATAGGGAACCTTTGAGTATTGGCACGTAGGCGATTTGTCGGATTAGGCTGGAGTTCTCACAGGTTTTTCAGCCGCATTGGCCTGCGACGCGCCCATCTTTTCCAGCGTCTCTTTGTCCACCAGACGGCCGATGATCGGATGCAGGCGCAGGTCGCCCTCTTTCACCACCTGTTTGAAATTGGCGAGCACGCTGGCGGTGATCTTGCGGTCCTGCGCGATCACATCGATGAGCCAATTGGTCTCGCCGCTCGTCCAATCCTCGGGCTTGAGGCGCAGCGGCCAGACGCCATTGCGAATTTGCTCGCGGATCTTGGCATCGACTTCTTCCGACACGCTGGCCCAGATCGCGAGGCCGCTGATATCGGCAAGATCGCCGCGCTCCTTGTCCGCCGGATAGGCAATGGCGAGCCGGTCGCGGATCAGCGGGTCGAGCACCAGATGCTGCAGATCGGCAAGCGTCTGATGCCGATAGCGCGGCAGCGCCATCATCGCCATCACCACCTTGCCAAAGCTCTCGCGCATCTGCACGCGCAGCTGGGCAATCTTGACAATGATTTCGGGATCGATTTCTGAGGAACTGTCAGGCTCGGGTTTTGGATTGGCCGATTTGGTCAAATGCGCTCCACGGGTTACTCGTTAACAATACACAACCGATGTAGATCACAGGCCACGCCGCAGGATCAAGACAATTTGAAATGTCTTCAACCCTAAGATTATTCTACTAAAATATACGCACATTCGCATGCCCTGCACGGCGCAGTTCTGTGAATGGTGAGCGTTAACCTGTGATCGCCGCCGTCAAAAAGCTCGTCAAAAGCGCAGAGCCAGATCCGGGGAATCGCCAAATTCCAAACCAGGCGCGCCGCAAACCCGCAGCACAGCCCGTTTCAGTCAGCCATCAGGAAAAATGGTGGGTGATAAGAGATTCGAACTCCTGACATCTTCGATGTGAACGAAGCGCTCTACCACTGAGCTAATCACCCGTGCGCCGCTCTTTAGCGCTACTCGGCGTCGTCTGCAACCGTCTCTTTGTCATCTTTTTCATTCGGCTTGGCCTGACGTATTTTCGCGATGATGATCCGGGCCCCGGCGCTGTCCTTGACGCGGTTCTGCTTGATCTTGCCCAGCGGCGGCAAATTGATCTCGCGCCCCTGCGCGAGCGCCTCGCCAATCACCTCGAGCGCCGCCTCGATGGCGGGCTTCACCTGGTTCTTCTTGATCCCCGACCGATCCGCCGTCTTCTTGAACAGCTCCTGCTTCTTGAGCTGCGGCCCGCCGTCCCCGGCCGTGACCTGCGTGGTCTCGGTCGGCTGCACCACAGAGGCCACCGGTGGCTTCACCGGGCTGGCGATCTTGGCGGCGGGCGGTGCCGGCACATGCGAGGTCGAGGGTTTCGCCACAGCGGCCGGCGGCGCCACGGAGGGCGGCGGCGTCACCGAGGCCAGAGGTGCGGACACCTTGGCGTCAGTCTTGGCCGCCGCTGGCTTGGCGGCTGGCTTGGCGGCTTTGCCCGCTTTCGATGCGGATTTGCGCGCAGTCTTGGCGGATGATTTGCGGGTGGTCCGGCCTGTCATGTTTCTTCGCCTCTTGTTTTGCTCTGAGGTGACGATACCGCCCAAACCGTATCGAAACCATCAATTTGTTGCGAGAGCCCCGCGCCCTCGCAATTTCGCAGAGATGGCCACGCGCGCCGCGCCTTCCGTGAGATCGCGCACAAAAACCGCCTTACACCTAAGCCAGGCCCAGCCCAAATCGCGCACTGTCGTGATACCGTCGCAATACCGACAGATTACCGACGTGGCATTTCGGGGCCATCCAGCCCCTAGCGCCCCTTGAAGAGCCCGCCCAGAATCCCCCGCACGATCCGTCGTCCGGTGGTGCCCTTGAGCTCCTTGATCACCATCCCCGTGATCGCCTTGCCGATAGAGCTGCCGATACCATCCTCGGTCCGCGTGCTGCGCCCCGAGCTGGATCGCCCGACCCGCTGCCCGGCATAGCGACGGCCCGCGTTGAACTCGCGCTCGGCCACCGTCTGCTCTTCGGCCTGCGCCTCTGCCGCATCCGCCTCGCGCGCCGCCTCTTCGGCCCGCGCCTTGAGCATCTCGAAGGCCGAGACCCGATCGACCACCGTCTCGTATTTCCCCGCCACCGGCGAGCCCGCGATCACCTGCGCCCGCGCCGCATCACTGATCGGGCCGAGCTGCGACGACGGCGGCCGGATCAGCGTCCGCTCGACCACCCCCGGCACGCCCTTTTCGGCCAGCATCGAGGTCACCGCCTCGCCAACCCCGACATCGCGAATGGCATCCGCAGTGTCGAACCGCGCATTGGGGCGATAGGTCTCTGCCGCCCGTTTGAGCGCCTTGCGATCCCGCGCGGTAAAGGCGCGCAGCGCATGCTGCACCCGGTTGCCGAGCTGGCCGAGAATATCCTCGGGCACATCATCAGGGTTCTGCGTGATGAAATAGACACCCACCCCTTTGGACCGGATAAGCCGCGCGACTTGCTCGACTTTTTCCACCAGCGCCTTGGGCGCGTCATCAAAGAGAAGATGCGCCTCGTCAAAGAAAAACACGAGCTTGGGCTTGTCCGGATCGCCCACCTCGGGCAGCGTTTCAAAGAGCTCGGACAAGAGCCACAGCAGGAAGGTCGCATAGAGCCGCGGCGCGCCCATGAGCTTGTCAGCGGCGAGGATATTGATCCGCCCCTGCCCCTCGGGCGTCACCTGCATCAGATCCGCAAGCTCCAGCGCCGGCTCGCCGAAAAACGCGTTGCCGCCCTGATTTTCGAGCACCAAGAGCTGTCGCTGAATGGCCCCGACAGACTGGGTCGAGACATTGCCATAGCGCAGCGAAATCGCCTCGCGGTTCTCGCCGACCCAGACCAGAAGCGCCTGCAGATCCTTGAGATCCAGAAGCGGCATCCCCTCCTCATCGGCGATCCGAAAGGCGATGTTCATGATGCCTTCCTGCGCCTCGCTGAGCTCCATCAACCGGCTGAGCAGCAAAGGCCCCATCTCGGCCACCGTGGTGCGCACCGGATGGCCAGACGCGCCATAGAGATCCCAGAAGGTAACCGGAAAGGCGCTATAGCTGAACGTGTCAAACCCGATCGTCGCCGCCCGTTTGGTAAAGGCCTGATGCAGCTTGTGATCGACGCTCCCAGAGGCCGCCAGCCCCGACAGATCGCCCTTCACATCCGACAGGAACACCGGCACCCCGGCGGCGGAAAACCCTTCGGCCAGGATCTGCAAGGTCACCGTCTTGCCGGTCCCCGTGGCCCCCGCGATCAACCCGTGCCGGTTGGCATAATCGAGCCGCAGCCCCTGCGCGGTGCCATAGTCGGGCCCGCCCCCGCCGATAAAGACCTGATCTGCCACGTGATACCCCTGCATTCCCTGTTGCGACGGTCCAAACATACTAACTTAACCTTTCCCTGCCAGTATGAAATGCGTCCGATGCCACATGTCCTCTTGGGATCGGACAGACTTCCTCCCTGTCAGACTGGCCGCATCTTCGGATGCGGCCTTTTTTCGCCAGAGCCATCGCCGGACCAGGCTGTGACTATCGCGCCGCAAAAAGACACATTTTTGCCTGTTGACGATTTGTCGCATCTGTCCTAGCGTCGGCATCACAAACTAAGTCGGCCAGTCCGGCAGGGAGAGAATCGAGAAAGGAGCCGCAAGGTTCCTTTTTCTTTTTGGCGGGTTACAACCCAAAGCTGTTGCACCACATGCAACCGGCATTCGACCCCGGCCAAACCCCTTACGCAGAGGGGCGCAGGGTCGGCACAGCGGCGGATTTCTGCCTTGAACTGCTGGCGGGGCTGGCATTAACTCCTGACAAGAATGGCGCGGCATGATAGAGCGCCCAAGACCAATCCGAACCTGATTTGATGGGGAAAATATGCTGAAGACGCTTTCGATGACAACGCTGAGCGCATTGCTGATCGGCACTGCACCTGTGTTCGCACAAGAGACGACGACCGACACCACCGCCGCCGAAGCCACCGCAGCCGAAACACAAGGTCAGGACGCAGGAACCGACACCTCGGGCACCGCCACCGATCAGGACACGGCCGAGGCCGGCGAAAAGCCCTCCAACCTCGACATGGGCCGCGAAACCCAGGAAGAGCCGACCTATATCAAGGAAACCATCGGCGACTGGCAAATGCGCTGCTTCCGCTCGGAAGGCGAAGAAGACCCCTGCCAGATGTTCCAGCTTCTCAAGGAACAGCAGGGCAACCCGATTGCCGAGTTTGCGATCTTCCGCATCAAGGACGGCGGCCCTGCCGTGGCCGGTGCGACCGTGACCGTGCCGCTCTTCACCCTGCTCACCGCCGAACTCAAGATCGGCGTCGATGGCGC
This sequence comes from Roseovarius nubinhibens ISM, assembly GCF_000152625.1. GTDB lineage: Bacteria > Pseudomonadota > Alphaproteobacteria > Rhodobacterales > Rhodobacteraceae > Roseovarius > Roseovarius nubinhibens. The sequence goes on from NZ_CH724156.1 coordinate 3,331,020, forward strand.
CAAGGCCAAGAGCTATCCGTTCCGCTTCTGCAGCCAGACCGGCTGCACCGCGCAGATCGGCCTGACCCAGGCGGATGTGGACGCGTTCAAACGCGGCGCCAAGGCCATCGTGACCATCACCCCGGCCCAGGCCCCCGATCAGAAAGTGGCGATCGACGCCTCGCTCTCGGGCTTCACCAAAGCCTTTGACGCGGTCAGCGTGATCCAGAACTGATCTCTCGCAGACCCCGGAAAACAAGAAACCCCCGCGCCATCCGGCCCGGGGGTTTTTTTCATGTCAGAGGCTCGGATTGACGGCCTACGGATTGACGGCCTACGGGTTAGCGGCCTACGGGTTGGCGGCCTGAGCCCTGCCTCACGCCACCCGGCGCAGCGCCAGAACCGCGTTCAGCCCGCCAAAGGCAAAGGCATTGCTCAGCGCCACGTCGATCTTGGCCTCGCGCGCCTCGTTCGGCACGACATCGAGCGCACATTCCGGGTCCGGCTCCTGATAGCCGATGGTGGGCGCCACGATCCCGTCGCGCAGCGCCATGATACATGCCAAAAGCTCGATCGCGCCGGTCCCGCCGATCACATGACCATGCATCGACTTGGTCGAGGACATGAGCAGATTGTCGGCATGATGCCCGAACACATCCGCCACCGCGGCGCATTCGGTCTTGTCATTCGCCGCCGTGCCGGTGCCATGGGCGTTGATATAGCCCACCTCTTCGGCATTGACCTTGGCATCGCGCATCGCGCCGGAAATCGCCCGCGCCGCGCCTTGCTTGGAGGGCATGACAATATCCGAGGCATCCGAGGTCATGGCATAGCCGATGACTTCGGCGAGGATCTCGGCGCCGCGCGCACGCGCATGCTCATATTCCTCAAAGACAAAGATGCCGGCCCCCTCGCCCTGCACCATGCCGTTGCGATTGGCCGAGAACGGCCGGCAGGCGTCGCGCGACATGACGCGCAGCCCTTCCCAGGCCTTCACCCCACCAAAGCAGAGGATCGATTCAGAGCCGCCAGTGACCATCACCGGGCAGGCCCCGCCATGCACCATCTGAAACGCCTGCGCCATCGCGTGATTGGACGAGGAACAGGCGGTCGAGACGGTAAAGCTCGGCCCCATGAGATTATACTGCATCGCCACATGGCTCGCGGCGGCATTGTTCATGAGCTTCGGCACCACGAAGGGGTGAATGCGGTTCTTGCCCTCTTCATAGACCGAGCGGTAATTCTCATCGAGCGTGGTCATCCCGCCGCCCGAATTGCCGAGCACAACGCCCGACCGGGTCGCCAGCTCACCATCAAAGGTGAGCCCCGATTGCGCAATCGCCTCGCGCGCCGCCACAAGGGTAAACTGGGTGAACCGGTCGAACAGCGCCATCTGCTGGCGATTGAACATCTCTTCCGGCTCGAAATCCTTGACCTGCCCGCCGATCCGAATACCGAGCCGCTCGACATCGCGCAGCTCGAGCTCGCCAATGCCACAGCGCCCCTCGCGCATCGCTTCGAGCGTGCCGGGCACGTCATGCGCAAGCGCGTTGATCGTGCCCGCGCCTGTGATGACGACCCGCTTCACGAATGCTGTTCCGCGACCAGTTTCTCGATCCCGGCAACGATGGTCGCCACGCTGGAAATATCGAAATCGCTCTCGGTGGGCTCATTCGCATTGAAGGGCACGGTGATGTCAAAGGCCTCTTCAATGGCAAAGATGCTCTCCACCAGCCCGAGACTGTCGATCCCCAGATCTTCGAGCGTGCTCTCCATCGTCACATCCGATGGCTCCAGCACAGCCTGTTCAGCGATGATCTCGATCACACGGTCTTGAATGTTCTTGGTCATATCAACTGCCCTCCGGCGCGCCTGTTTGCGCTGATTTAGTCGGTCTGAGCTGTCTTGGAAACAGCTTTCTTGAGCCCGGCCACGTCCTGAAACAGGCGGCCAAGGCGGCGCATATGCTTATACATCTCGATATGGGTGTCCATTTTGACGGCCGGATAGCCCAGGATCACCCGCCCTGCGGGCACCTTGCTGAGGATCTTGGTGCCGCCCCCGGCGATGACCCGATCCCCCACGGTGATATTGTCGCTGACGCCCACCTGACCGGCCAGAACCACATTGCTGCCGATCCGGGTCGACCCGGCAATCCCCACCTGACCGCAGAGCAACGTATCGCTGCCGACGATCACGTTATGGGCCACCATCACCAGATTATCGATCTTGGTGCGGTCGCCCACTTCGGTATCGCGAATGGTGCCCCGGTCGATGGTGGCATTGGCGCCGATCTCGACATCATCGCCGATCCGCACCGAGCCCAGCGAATGGATGCGCACATAGCTCTGCGCCGTGGCCTCGCCCTGATCGCCGAGCGACGCCCGCGCCTGCTCGACCCCCGAGACCTCGGGCGTGACAAAGGAGAACCCGTCACCGCCAATGGCCGCCCCGGGCTGGATGAACACCCGCGCCCCGATCCGCACCCGCGCGGCGATCTTGACGCCCTCGCGGATCACCCCGCTGTCGCCGATCTGCGCCTCCGCCCCGATGGTCACATTCGGGCCGATCCGCGTGCCCGCCCCGATCCGCGCCCGCGCGCCGATCACGCTCAGCGGTCCGACCGTAACGCCGTCGCCGAGCTCGGCCGTGGCATCAACCACCGCCGAGGGGTGAACCCCCTCGCCCCAGCCTTCGCCCGGATCCATCATCGCGGTGAGCCCCGCCATCGCAAATCGCGGACGCGGCGCAATCAGCGCGGCCTTGAGGCCCAGCGCCTGCCAATCCGCCCCATCCCAGAGCATCGCCGCCCGCGCCTTGCCCTGCGGCAGCGCCTCGGCATAGGCGGGCTTGGTGGCCAGAGCCAGATCATCCGGCCCCGCATCCGCAGGTTCGGCCAGCCGGGCAATGCGAAGACTCGTATCGCCAAAGGCCTCGGCCCCAAGTGATGCAGCAATTTCGGCTATCGTATAGGACATGCGTACCCCCGTCATTCGGGGCCCGGTTTACCCGCGAACCGCCGCCAGTGAAACCCCTGCCTGTTGCAGCGCCGACCATATCCTTGCGTCACGGCCATAGACATCGTTGCGGTACTGCATCGGCCCTTTGGCCTGGGTGAACGCGGTGCGGTAGATAATATGCACCGGCACCTGTTTCTTGAGCCGCACCTGCGTCTGCTGCCCGGTGTTCAGCACCCGGTGGAAAAAGCCCTTGGGGTCCTCTTCCTGCCGCGCCAGAAGCGCATAGGCGAAATCGAACGGATCCTGCAGCCGGATACAGCCATGGCTGAAATCCCGCTTGTTGCGCTGGAACAGGCTCTTGGCGGGCGTGTCATGCAGGTAGATGTTGTATTTGTTCGGGAACATGAACTTGACCAGACCGAGCGCATTGCGGTTCGACGGCGGCTGCTTCAGCGCAAAGGGAAAGGTCCGCGCCGTATAGGCGTTAAAGTTCACATTGGCCCGGCTCACCTGCTGACCACGGCTGTTATAGAGCTTGAGATGCCCAGCCGCATTCGGGTTGCGCTGCATCTGCGGCAGGTATTCCTTGACGGTGATGGAGCGCGGCACATTCCACGTCGGATTGATCTCCATATATTCCATCACATCCGAGAATTCCGGGCTGCGCCGGTCGCTATCATTGAGCCCGATCACCGCGCGCGTCTGAAAGGTCACCTCGTCATGATCGACGATCCGGGCGCTGAAATCGGTGAGGTTCACCAGAACATGACGGTCGCCGCGCGGCTGGTTGATCCAGCGTTCGCGCTCCATCGCCACGAGGATCGACTTGAGCCGCGTCTCGACGGATGTGTTGATCTCGGCCACCGTGGCCGCCCCCGCATCGCCATCCGCCACGAGACCATGCGCCGCCTGAAAGGCCTGCACGGCCTCGGCAAGCTTGGCATCATACTCCTGCGACGCGCTGCGCGGCATGAACCCCATGATCACGAGACGGTTGCGCATCGCCACCACCGCCGGCCCCGACTGGCCGCGTTTGAGCGATTTGGCAGGCACTTCCGGGCCAAAGCCCCCCTGCAGCATCAGCGCCTCGAGCCGCAGTTTTTCGCGCAGAAGACGGCTGTATTCGGCGTTCTTCGGCGGCAGGCTCCGGAAAAACCCGCGCGGATTGCTGGTCGAGAAATTGGTCAGATGGGCGACGCGGCTGCGATAAGGCACCTGCCGGACGATCTCGCGGTCGACCTTGGCGGGCACGAGCATCCCGGTCTGCAGATCCCGCGCCAGCAATAGCATGGTGCGGCTCAGCTCCACCTCGAGCATGCCGATCTCGCGCGGCGACCGCGCCGACCGGATCATCGTCATCAGCTCCAGCTCGCGATACCGCTCGCGGGGCAGCCCATGCGCCTCGGCCAGATCGAAGGCCTCAAACAGCGCCCGACGCCGCGTGCGGTCCGCCTCGCTGTCATTGGTCCAGATGCCCCGGTAATCATTCGCCCGGTAAAAGGCCGAGAGATCATCGTCGCGGGCGGCCGCCTCTGCCACCGCCTGCTTATAGGCCGTGACCTGCGCCGCGGCCCGGTCGCTGGTCAAAACCAGCCCCGCCGCGACAAAAGCAATCATGTAGAAAAAACGCGTAAATCGAAATGCAGCAGCAGTCTTAAACATCATATCCCCGTCTTCGTTGTCGCGTTAACTTTTGGGCGACACTCGGTTGTCCATCATCTAAACACTAGGGCGAAAGTCCACGTCAAATTGCCCTCGCCCGCAATTTGCCGACAGGCTGCGGCACCGCTGCATCGCCTCTGGGCAAATCCGCCACGCGGATCGGGAAATGCGCGGAAATATGCCCAAATCCCCTTGAATGCCGGGAACAAAAGAAAACTGGGTTGGTTACCGATTCTTTATATGTCATAGCTAGTCTCGCATCTGGGGATGAGATGAACGCCTCCGCGGCACAGCGGAGCACAGGCAAGCGACGGACAGGCGCAGTACATATGACAGAATTCACAAAGACCGGCGTGACACGGCGCGCCCTCTTGGGAGCTTTTGCAGCAACCACCCTGGCAGCGGCTCCTACATACTCCAACGCAGCAGGCTTTCTTCGGGGCGCGGGCGACATTCGCCGCCTCAAGATGGTCTCGAGCCGGACAGGCGAACAGATCGACACGATCTACTGGATCGAAGGCGAGTATATCAAAGACGCGGTGCAGGAAATCTCCTACTTCATGCGCGACTGGCGTCTCGATGCGGTCAAACCCATCGACACCCGCACCATCGACATCATGGCCGCCGCGCATGCGCTGGTCGACACCACCGAACCTTACAAAATGCTCTCGGGCTACCGCAGCTCGAAGACCAACGCGATGCTCCGCTCGCGCTCGCGCAACGTGGCGCGCCAATCCCTCCACATCACAGGCCAGGCCGCTGATCTCCGTCTCAGCTCGCGCTCGGTCGCACAGCTGAGCCAAGCCGCGCAATCTTGCCGTGCCGGTGGCGTTGGCCGCTACTACCGCTCGAACTTCGTCCACATGGATTGTGGCGACCTGCGCAGCTGGAACGGCTGATCCAAGATTTTCCCTCCAAGGAAAGCGCCGGCCCCTCGGGGCCGGTTTTTTTATGCGCCAATCCCTCAAATGCGAAATAGAAAACGCCGCCCCCGGGGGGACGGCGCCACTTCTTTCCGTAAAATTCGATGGACAGGGAGGCGGCTCAGGAGGCCGCCGCCAGCGCCCGTTCCCGCGCCTCGCGCAGCCGCGCGAAATCATCGCCCGCGTGATAGCTCGACCGGGTGAGCGGCGTCGCCGACACCATCAAGAACCCCTTGCCCTTCGCCGCCTTCTCATAAGCCGCGAATTCCTCGGGCGTCACGAACCGGTCCAGCGTGTGATGTTTGGGCGTCGGCTGCAGATATTGACCGATGGTCAGGAAATCGATCTGCGCCGCGCGCATGTCATCCATCACCTGATGCACCTGCTGGCGCGTCTCCCCGAGACCCACCATGATTCCAGACTTGGTAAAGATCGACGGGTCCATCTCCTTGACCCGCTGCAAGAGCCGCAGCGAATGGAAATACCGCGCCCCCGGCCGCACCTCGGGATAGAGCCCCGGCACGGTTTCGAGATTGTGGTTGAACACATCCGGCTTGGCCTCGACCACCAGTTCGAGCACCGCAGGATCGCAATTGATGAAGTCCGGCGTCAGAATCTCGATCGTGGTGCCCGGGCTGCGATGCCGGATCGCCCGGATCGTCTGGGCGAAATGTTCGGCCCCGCCATCCTTGACGTCATCGCGGTCGACGCTGGTCACCACCACATGATTAAGCCCGAGCTTTTGCACCGCATCGGCCACGCGCCCCGGCTCGAACGGATCGAGATCCTCAGGCGGCTTGCCGGTGGCGATGTTGCAAAAGGTGCAGGCGCGGGTACAGACCTCGCCCATGATCATCATCGTGGCGTGGCCCTGATTCCAACATTCGCCGACATTCGGGCATCCGGCCTCTTCGCACACGGTCACAAGTTTGTGATCGCGCATGATCTTCCGGGTCTCCATATAGCCCTTGCCGACCGGCGCTTTGACCCTGATCCACTTGGGTTTCTTGGGCTGCGCGTTGTCAGGCCTATGGGCTTTTTCCGGGTGCCGCTGGTCCGGCAATTTGAGGTCGCGCACAGGAATTTCCCCGCCAATCATTTGATAACTATCTCTAAGTATAGTGATGGGCGGTGGGAAGTGCCAGTCGCGCTCGCCTGGATTGCAGTCGCTGCATGACGGGCATGTTTTTAACGAGTACCCACCGTTCAAGTCCTCATAAGTTGTGCGCGTTATGTGGCGCGCCCCGGCGGCTCTTTTGGGTTGTCGGGGCGTCTTGCTTTTAGGGGGGGGGGCAGATCGGACCTAGCCGAGCGCATGTGGCGGCTCCCGCGTCGCGGTCACCAGCCGCTCGCCCACATCGCGCAGCACCTGCGCCAGCTCGGCAAACCAGTCCCCGCCCTGCGTGCCCTTGCGGCGCACCAGCGCGATCCGCCGCCCCGGCTCGGGCGCGGCAAATCGGCAAAGCTCCACCCCCGGCGCGGCGCGGCATTCGGTCGGCGCCGCCAACTCGGGCATGAGGGTGAGCCCGAACCCCGCCGCCACCAGCCGCGTCAGCGTCGCCAGCGACGACGCGCCCATATCAATCCGCCCGGCCGAGCCTCCCGAGGCACGACCAGATTGACCAGATTGCCCGCGCCCCAGATGGCAGAGCTCCAGCGCCTGCTCGGTCAGGCAATGCCCATCCTCCAACAGCAGCAAAGGCGAGGTCACCAAGGCATCCGGGCGCAGGCTCTCGACCCGCGCCCCAAGCGCTGCAATCCGCGCCGGGCTGCCCGCCAAGAGAAACCGATCCTCAAAGAGATCCTCGGCATGAAGCCCGGTCTCCTCCACCGGCAGCGCCACCACCGCCGCATCGAGATGCCCGGCCTGCAGATCCGCCAAGAGCCGCGCGGTCTTGCCCTCAAGCACCTGAACATCCAGTGAAATATCCCGGCTCCGCAACATCTCGAGCGTGTCGGGCAACAGATAGGGCGCCAGGGTCGGAATGATCCCGAGCCGCAGCCGCCCCGACAGGCCTCCCTCCCAACGCGCCGCCTCTTCGAGCGCCTGCATCTCCTGATGCACCCGCTCGGCATGTTCCAGAATGCGCCGCCCGAACGGGGTCAGCACCACATCCCGCGATTGCCGCTCCACCAAAGGCTTGCCAAGCTGCGCCTCCATCTCGCGGATCTGCACCGACAGCGCCGGCTGCGAGACATTCACCATTTCCGCCGCCCGGCCAAAATGCCGCTGCGCCGCCAAGGCGCGAAAATAGGTCACTTGTCGATATGTAATGTTCATAGTTTTTGATTATCGAAAAAAGAAGAAACTGCAATTGGATTTTATGGCCCCACTCGCAGAAACTCCGCTTAGAACGATTCCAAGGCCAGATCTGACGGCGGGCGCTGCGCCCCATGTCAGACGCGGTCCAACCCACGCACTACCTACCGGAGGTCCCATGGACGGCGATATCAAATGCCCTTTCGCAACCAAGAAACAGGTCACGAACAAGGATTGGTGGCCTGACCAGCTCAACGTCAAGATCCTGCATCAGCACGGCAAATCGCCGAGCCCGATGAGCGGCGAATTCAACTATGCCGAAGAGTTCAAGAAACTCGATCTCGACGCCGTCAAACAGGACATCTTTGCCCTGATGAAGGACAGCCAGGACTGGTGGCCCGCCGACTATGGCCATTACGGCCCGCTCTTCATCCGTATGGCCTGGCACTCGGCCGGGACCTACCGCGCCGCCGATGGTCGCGGCGGTGGCAACACCGGCAACCAGCGCTTCGCGCCGCTCAACTCCTGGCCCGACAACGGCAACCTCGACAAGGCCCGCCGCCTGCTCTGGCCGGTCAAAAAGAAATACGGCAACCGCCTGTCCTGGGCCGACCTGATGATCCTCGCCGGCAACTGCGCCATCGAATCCATGGGCGGCAAGGTCTTTGGCTTCGCCGGGGGCCGCGAAGACATCTATGAGCCCGAAGAAGACATCTACTGGGGCGCCGAAACCGAATGGCTCGCCACCTCGGACAAGCCCAACAGCCGCTACTCGGGCGAGCGTCAGCTCGACAACCCGCTGGCCGCCGTGCAGATGGGCCTGATCTACGTCAACCCCGAAGGTCCCGACGGCAACCCCGATCCCGTGGCCTCGGGCCGCGACGTGCGCGACACCTTCACCCGCATGGGCATGACCGACGAGGAAACCGTCGCTCTGGTCGCTGGCGGCCACACGTTCGGCAAGGCGCATGGCGCGGGCGATCCGATCTATGTCGGCCCAGAACCCGAAGCCTCCGACATGGCCGACATGGGCCTTGGCTGGAAAAACAGCTATGAAAGCGGCCTTGCCGTGCACACCACCACCTCGGGCATCGAAGGCGCCTGGAAACCCAACCCCACCACCTGGGACATGGGCTATTTCGACGTGCTCTTCGGCTATGAGTGGGAACTCACCAAGAGCCCCGCAGGCGCGCATCAGTGGATCGCCAAGGACGTCAAGCCCGAGCACATGGTCGAAGACGCCCATGACCCGAGCAAAAAGCACGCGCCTATGATGACCACCGCCGATATGTCGCTGCGTATGGATGAAGGCTTCGAGAAAATCTCGCGCGACTTCCATGCCAACCCCGACAAATTCGCCGATGCTTTCGCCCGCGCCTGGTTCAAGCTGACCCACCGCGACATGGGGCCGAAATCGCGTTACCTCGGGTCGGACGTGCCCGCCGAAGACCTGATCTGGCAGGACCCCCTGCCCGCCCGCGACTATGATCTGATCGATGCCTCCGACATCGCCCAGCTCAAAAAGGACATCGCGGCCACCGGTCTTTCGGTCGCCGATATGGTATCGACCGCCTGGGCTTCGGCCTCGACCTATCGCGGCTCGGACCATCGCGGCGGTGCCAATGGCGCGCGCATCCGTCTCGCGCCGCAAAAGGACTGGGAGGCCAATGAACCGGCCAAGCTGGCCAAGGTTCTGGACACGCTCGAAGGCGTTCAGACCGCCTTTAACAGCGCCCAGTCGGGCAAGGCGGTCTCGCTCGCCGATCTGATCGTGCTCGCCGGTGTGGTGGGTGTCGAAAAGGCCGCAGCGGACGCCGGTCACTCGGTCGAGGTGCCCTTCGCGCCGGGCCGCGTCGATGCCACCCAAGAGCAGACCGACACCGACAGCTTCGCCTATCTCGAGCCGGTGGCCGATGGCTTCCGCAACTACGGCTATGGCAAGTTCGACGTGCCGGCAGAGAAACTGCTCATCGACCGCGCCCAGCTTCTGACGCTCACCGCGCCGGAAATGGCTGTGCTCGTGGCCGGTCTGCGGGTGCTCGGCGCCAACCATGGCGACAGCAAACATGGCGTGCTCACCACCCGCGAGGGTCAGCTCACCAATGATTTCTTCGTGAACCTGCTGGATATGGGGATCGAGTGGAAATCGACGGATGAGAAACAGTCCGAATTCGAAGCGGTGGATCGCAAATCCGGCAAGACCGTCTGGACCGGCACCCGCAACGACCTCGTCTTCGGCTCCAACTCGCAGCTCCGCGCCGTGGCCGAACTCTATGGTCAGGACGATGCCGCCCCCCGCTTCGTGCGCGATTTCGTCGCCGCATGGACCAAGGTGATGAACGCCGATCGCTTCGATCTGGCCTGATCCCCAAGGGACAAAAAACCACAGGGGCGTCCCATCCGGGGCGCCCTTTTTCGTTGGACGTGGAGCGGCGAGGCCGCTACACCGCGCGCGATCCCCGCGCGGCAAGGACAAGAGCACGATCATGGACTGGCAGGCACATCGGCGCGACGCCCACGCATTGGGCCGGACGCAGGAATTTCTCAAACAGATCATCTACGGCGGCAATGACGGGATCGTCACCACCTTTGCCATCGTCGCGGGCTTTGCCGGGGCCTCGGCCGAGGGCGTGCTGCAGATCGGTGGTCTGGCGGTGCTGGTCTTTGGCCTCGCCAATCTCTTTGCCGATGCGGTCTCGATGGGGCTTGGCGAATTTCTCTCGCTCCGGTCCCAGCATGACCTCTACCGCAAACGCCGCGAGAGCGAGCTGCGCGAGATCGCCGAGAACCCCGATCACGAGAGGATGGAGCTCTTCGAGATCCTGCGCCAGCGCGGCGTGCCCCCCGGCGAGGCCGACACCGCCGCCGAACTGTTGTCGCGGCATCCCTCGATCATGGCCGATCTGATGATGACCTATGAATTCGGCATGAGCCACCCCGAGGATGACAGCCCGGCACTCAGCGGGCTGTTCACCTTCCTCGCCTTCGTGGTTTTCGGCGCGGTGCCGCTCTTGCCCTATTTCGTGATGGAACCCACGCCACAGGCCTTCTGGTGGTCGGTCGCCACGACCTTTGGCGCGCTTTCCGCGCTCGGCCTCTTGCGCTGGAACGCCACGGGCGAACCCATCGCCCGCAGCGTCGGCGAAACCATCCTCGTCGGCGCGGTCTGTGCCGTGGTGGCCTATGGCGTGGGGCTCGTCGTCGCCGGCTAGCCGATCATCGCCGCCTCATCGCCAAGCCCGTCATAGAACCGCTTGAGCCGTTGTAACGCGATGCGCAGCACGATCTTGCCCGACCGCGCCGACCAGCCCATGCGCCGCTCGGCACTCTCGAGCCCCTCGAGATGACAGCAGCAGCGCAGCGCAATATCGCCAAGCCCCGGTCCGAGGTCGCGCAGCGCCGCCTCTACCCTTCCGCGCGGCCCCTTGATCCCCACCGGCCCGGTCTCGGCGCTCTCAAGACATTGCCCCCAGTCGGGCACCGCCCCGCCCGCCCCCATCTGGGCCAGCTCGAAATCCTCGCGCAGCCGCTCGCCCACCCGGACCAGCTCGGGCGCCAGAAACTGCCCGCCCTCCTTGTCGCGCCGCCGCGACAGCGCGGCAAGCGGCGTCTCGCTCGGGGCCATCGCCGGATCGCGCCGCGCCTCCGCCGCGTCCGTGTCCACCATCGCACTGCTCTCGAGATGCGCCAGCATCGCGCCCAGCGCCGCACGCCCCGCCCCGGTGATGTAATAGCGCGACACCGGCCCCGGCGCGTCACAGCTGATCCAGCCCTTGAGCGCCATCGCCTCGGCCACATCGCGATCGGTGACCGCGGTGCGGGTCTGCGTCCCGGCCTCGGTCTCTCGCACCACCACGGCCTTTTCCATGCTCATCGCGACCGCCATCAGCGCGCCACGCTCGCAGAGCCTGCGCAACAGCCGCAGCGCCTCGCCCTGCAGCCGTTCATCGCTCAGGTTCCGTTCAGGGGGATGGGTTGGCCGTATCATCACGCTCTCCTTGGCTGGAGAACCGGTGCCTCCTGACTTGACCAGCCCAGCGCCCAGACGTCGCAACGCCTGATCCACCAGAAGATCGTCCCGAAGGGCCTCATAAGATCGAATACGACGCAGCACTGTCGACGCGTGACAGCCCGTTTCCCGGGCCAGCGCACGGATCGGAGCACCTGTTTCTATATGCCGAAGATAGAGCTTGGCCGGCTCAGGAACCCAGTTGGGCAGGCTTGCAACCATGTCACCGCCGCAGATCGCCTCGCCCATCGCTGAACCTCCATGTCCCGTCCCCTGCATCATCGCTGCAGCCTTGTTGTCCACAGACTTCTCCACAATCACGCCTTCTCAACCTAAAGAGGAATTTCTTACCGGTTCGTTAATTGTCTCCCGTCCGGAAACTATTGTTGATGATCGGTTAACAACCAGAAGGACCACCGTTCGCTCCCCAAGCGCCTCGCGCAACACAACTTTTGGCTGTGCCTTACTGGCGGCTCACCCAAAGGAAAGGGACCAACGATGGTTGAAACATTAAAAGAATTCACCGCCCTGAGCCGCCCGCGCCTGTTGCTGCGCGCCGCCCGTCTGGGTCTGCGGGATTATCACCGCGCCACGCATCTGCCGCGCCTGCTGGGGCAGGCCCTGCCCGCCCAGAACAGCCTCGTGCTGCGCCGGTTGATGGAAAAGGAAACGGCGCTGAATGCTCAGCGCCGTCTCGGTGCGATTGGGTATCGCGTGGCCGATCATCTCGACCTGTTGATCGCCATGATGGACGAGGCACGCCGCATCGGCCTGATCGAGGAAACTGCCCCCGACCCGAACCGCGCGCCCGCGCCTGCCCCCGATCAGGAAAACGCGTCGGGCATCGATTCTTTCTTGCGCGCCACGTAACCCGCCAGCGCCTCGGCAATCGCCGGGTCCATCTCGGGCTGCTGGTAATTCGCGATCAGGTGATCCACCCGCGACGTCGCCAGCGCCCGCGTATCCCGCGCGCCTTCCTCGTCCCAGGTCTCGAAGGGCTTGTAGTCGAACAGTTCGGTCTTCCAGAAGGCCGATTTGAAATTCGCCTGCGTGTGCGCACAGCCGAGGTAATGCCCGCCCGGGCCGACCTCGCGGATCGCGTCCATCGCCTGCGAGTTTTCATCCACCGGCACGCCCTTGGCCAGCCCGTGCAGCACGCCGAGCTGATCGGCATCCATGACGAATTTCTCGAAATCCGCCACCAGCCCGCCTTCGAGCCAGCCACAGGAATGGAGCATAAAGTTCACCCCCGACAGCAGACCCATGTTGAGACTGTTCGCCGTCTCATAGGCCGCCTGCGCATCGGGCAGTTTCGAGCCACAGAACGACCCTGCCGAACGATAGGGCAGACCCAGACGCCGGGCGAGCTGCCCCGCCCCATAGGTGATGAGCGCGGCCTCCGGCGTGCCAAAGGTCGGCGCGCCCGAGTTCATGTCGATCGAGCTCACAAAGGCGCCAAAGATCGCCGGCGCGCCGGGACGCACGAGCTGATTATAGGCCACGCCCGCCAGAACCTCGGCCAGAACCTGCGTCAGCGTGCCCGCGACGCTCACAGGTGCCATCGCCCCGCCCACGATAAAGGGTGAAATGATGCAGGCCTGGTTGTTCTCGGCATAGACCTCCATCGCGCCCATCATCACATCGTCGAAGGTCATCGGCGAGTTGATGTTGATGAGCGAGGTCATCACCGTGTTCTCGGGCACGAAATCCTCGCCAAAGAGGATCTTGCACATATCGACACTGTCCTGCGCCCGGCTCGCCTCGGTCACCGACCCCATGAAGGGTTTGTCCGACAGCGTCATATGCGCCATCAGCATGTCGAGGTGACGCTTGTTCACCGGCACATCGGTGGGCTCGCAAACGGTGCCCCCCGAATGATGGAGCCATTTCGACATATAGGCGAGTTTCACGAATTTCTCGAAATCGGCCATGGTCGCATAGCGGCGGCCACCGGCGGCATCGCGCACGAAGGGCGGGCCATAGACCGGGGCCAGCACCATGTTGCGGCCACCAATGACCACGGATTTGTCGCGGTTGCGGGCATATTGGGTAAATTCGCTCGGCGCGGTCGAGCAGAGCTTGCGCGCCAGACCGCGCGGGATGCGCACCCGCTCGCCGGTCACATCGGCCCCGGCATTGCGCCACCGTTCAAGGGCTGCGGGGTTGTCCACGAAATTGACGCCGACCTCTTCCAGCACGATCTCCGCGTTGGTTTCGATCACTTCGAGCGCCTCTTCGGTCAGCACTTCGAAATTGGGGATATTGCGTTCAATATATTTGGCGGTCTCAATCCGGATCGAGGTCCGTTCTGCCCGGCGCGCTGCGCCCCCACCACCGCGTCCACGCCGACGTGCTGCTGCTTCTGTCATGTCTTTTTGTTCCCTTGAACTCACTCGGCCGCTCTCGATGGCCCGGTGAAGGGGGATGTATCCTACCCTGTGCGGGTCCCGATGGAAGGATTCGCCCCTTGGCGACCGAAAACGACATTTCGGCGTTTTCAGGGGGCGTAAAATGACAAAAATACAGACCCACCCGCCGCTTGCCTGCCGCCGCACCGCATATCTGGCACCGGCACCCCGCCTCGGCCCGACACCTAAACCGCGCCCAGTCGACAGCCATTCCGCGCCTTTTGGGCCTTGCGCGATTGGCGATCTGGCGGTAACTGCCAGACATGATCCAGGACACCCATGACCGCCTTCTCATCATAGACTTCGGCAGCCAGGTCACGCAGCTTATTGCGCGCCGCCTGCGCGAATTGAACGTCTATTGCGAAATCCACCCCTATCAGAACGTGACCGACGCCTTCCTGGCCGAGTTCGCGCCCAAGGCCGTGATCTTCTCCGGCGGGCCGGATTCGGTGATGCGCGACGGCTCGCCGCGTCCGCCGAAATCGGTCTATGACCTCGGCGTGCCGATCCTCGGCATCTGCTACGGGCAACAGGTGATGATGCATGATCTCGGCGGTCGGGTCGAGGCGGGCGAACATGCCACGGCCGAATTTGGCCGCGCCTTCGTGACCCCCTCCGAAGACCGCATCGATCTGCTCACCGGCTGGTTCATGGACGGCTCGGGCCGCGAACAGGTCTGGATGAGCCATGGCGACCATGTCGCCGAAATCGCCCCCGGTTTCTCGGTCTATGGCACCTCGCCCGGCGCGCCTTTTGCGATCACCGCCGACGAGGACCGCAAATTCTACGCCGTGCAATTCCACCCCGAGGTGCATCACACCCCGAACGGCAAGACGATCTACGAAAACTTCGTGCGCGCCGCCGGTTTCTCCGGCGACTGGACCATGGGCGCCTACCGCGAAGAAGCGATCCGCAAGATCCGCGAACAGGTCGGCGACAAACAGGTGATCTGTGGCCTCTCCGGCGGCGTCGACAGCTCGGTCGCCGCCGTGCTCATCCACGAAGCCATCGGTGATCAGCTCACCTGCGTCTTCGTCGACCACGGTCTCCTGCGTCTCAACGAGGCGGATGAAGTCGTGAAGATGTTCCGCGACCATTACAACATCCCGCTGATCCATGCCGACGAATCCGAGCTCTTCCTCGGCGAGCTCGACGGCGTCTCCGACCCCGAGACCAAGCGCAAGATCATCGGCCGCCTCTTCATCGACGTGTTCCAGAAACACGCCAATTCCATCGACGGCGCCGAGTTTCTCGCCCAAGGCACGCTCTATCCCGACGTGATCGAAAGCGTGTCTTTCTCCGGCGGCCCCTCGGTCACCATCAAGTCGCATCACAATGTGGGCGGCCTGCCCGAAAAGATGGGTCTGAAACTGGTCGAGCCGCTGCGCGAGCTCTTCAAGGACGAGGTCCGCGCTCTGGGCCGCGAACTGGGCCTGCCCGACAGTTTCATCGGCCGCCACCCCTTCCCGGGGCCGGGCCTCGCCATCCGCTGCCCCGGCGAGATCACCCGCGAAAAGCTCGAGATCCTGCGCAAGGCCGACGCGGTCTATATCGACCAGATCCGCAAACACGGTCTCTACGACGACATCTGGCAGGCCTTCGTGGCCATCCTGCCGGTCCGCACCGTGGGCGTGATGGGCGACGGGCGCACCTATGATTTCGCCTGCGCGCTGCGCGCGGTGACCAGCGTCGATGGCATGACGGCGGATTACTACCCGTTCAGCCATGATTTCCTCGGCGAAACCGCGACCCGCATCATCAACGAAGTGCGCGGCATCAATCGGGTGACCTATGACGTCACATCCAAACCCCCCGGCACGATTGAATGGGAGTGAGACATAGTCCGGGCGCAGCCCGGTAATCGCTCCAGTGGAGCGATTATATGTCGAACGGGCGGAGCCCCAGCGGTTCGCGCGCCCTCACACCTTACAACCTAAAATTGTACCAACCCGCCCGCGCCCTCTTGCGCGACCCGAGCCGCGCGGCTAACGCTACGTCATGGCTGACGTGACCCCCACCCCTTCCGCCGCCACCCCGGCTGGCAATGACACGCTGCGCGCTGCGGCGTGGATGGTGGGCGCGATCCTGTCCTTCTCGGCCATGGCCGTGGCCGGGCGCGCCGTGAGCTTTGAACTCGATACGTTCGAGATCATGATGTACCGCAGCCTTATAGGCTTTGCCCTCGTGCTTCTCTTCGCCAGCGCCCTCGGCCGCCTGCCCGAAATCCGCACGCGCCGCTTCGGCCTGCATGTGATCCGCAACATCTGCCATTTCACCGGCCAGAACCTGTGGTTCTTCGCCATCACGGTGATCCCGCTGGCCCAGGTCTTCGCGCTCGAGTTCACTGCGCCGCTCTGGGCGCTCTTCCTCGCGCCGCTGGTGCTCGGCGAGCGGCTCACGCTGCAACGCGTCCTCGCCGCTTTCATCGGCTTTGCCGGCATCCTCATCGTGACTCGGCCAAGCCCCGACACGCTGAGCTGGGGCCTCGTCGCCGCCGCCATCGCCGCCGTAGGTTTCGCCGGCACCGCCGTCACCACCCGCCGCCTGACCCGCAACGACAGCCTCACCTGCATCCTCTTCTGGCTCACCGGGCTGCAGCTGATCTTTGGCCTGCTCTGCGCCGGGCATGATCTCGACATCGCCCTGCCCAGCGGGCCGAGCCTGCCGTGGCTCCTCATCATCGGCCTCGGCGGGCTGGTCGCGCATTTCTGCCTGACCACCGCGTTGAAACTCGCCCCCGCCACCGTGGTCATGCCGGTCGATTTCACCCGGCTGCCGCTGATCGCGGTGATCGGCATGGTGCTCTATGGCGAGGCGCTCGACATCTATGTCTTTATCGGCGCCGCCGTCATCTTTGCCGCGAATTACACGAATATCTGGCTCGAATCCCGGGCGCGGCGCACATGACGCGCCCCATGGCCCACCTCGGCCCAGACGACAGTTTTGTGTCATTTCTGACACCCTGCGCCGCACCGCTGCGACATGACGCCGCGTCAGAGTTGAGCGAAGTTTTGCCCAAGCTACAGTCGAGACATTGGTTTTGGAGGAGCGTAACCATGAAATCCACCCTTGTGTCCGCGGCATGGGCCGCGACCGTCGCCGCAGGCGCCGCCCATGCTGGCGGTATCGAGCGCCGCGGCGACCCGTCCCAGATCCTCTTCGAAGAGGGTAATCAGTATCTCGAGTTTTCCGTCGTCCATGTCTCGCCCAATGTGAGCGGCACGAACACCACGCCGTTCCCTGTTGGCCCGACCGGCAATATCACCGAAAACTATCAGAACTGGGCTTTTGGCTACAAACATGAGCTCAACGACAAGATCACCCTCGCCTTCGTCCTCGACGAACCTGTTGGCGCGGATGTGACCTATGACACCGCCGGCGCCTTCTTTGCCGGCTCGAGCGCCTCGGTCGACTCGATCGCTGCCACCGCGCTGATGAAATATCAGTTCAGCGACCGGATCAGCGCCTATGGCGGGCTCAAGCTGCAGGGCCTCTCCGGCTCGATCACCGTGCAATCCGTCGCCGGCACCGCCCCGAACCCCTATACGCTCAACGTCGATAAGGATTATCAGCTCGGCTATCTCGTGGGTGCCGCCTATGAGGTGCCGGAAATCGCGATGCGCGTCGCGCTGACCTACGAATCCGAGATCGAGCATGAGTTCCGCGACAACACCGGCGCGCCCTTCAAGGTGAAGACACCGCAATCGGTGACGCTGCACGCCCAGTCGGGCATCGCCGCCAACACGCTGCTCTTCGGCTCGATCCGCTGGCGTGAATGGACCGAATTCGCCGTCTCGCCCAGCGATTTCGTCCCGGCCCCCATCGCCTCGGGCACCTCGGATGTCTGGACCTACACGCTCGGTGTTGGCCGCAAATTCTCGGACAAGTGGAGCGGCGCCTTCTCGCTCGGCTATGAGAAAGACAATGGCGACGTGGTCGGCAACCTCTCGGGCACCGACGGCTACTGGAGCTATGGCGTCGCCGCGATCTACCAAGGCGAAGGCTACAAGATCACCACCGGCGTGCGCTACATCGACATCGGCAGCGCCAACACTTCGGTGGCAAGCTTCTCGGACAACGACGCCGTCGCCGTCGGCATGAAGGTCGGCTGGACCTTCTGATCCCGACCGCACCTCGACACGACATGGAAACCCCGCCACTCTGGCGGGGTTTTTCCTTGCCCCGGCGCGGCTTGCATTGACGCCCCCCGCGCCTCTGGCTACCACTCTGGCGGACATAAGGACGGACCGCCCATGATCTATCAAAGCGCAAAAGACTGGCAAAGCGCCCCGCAAAAACGGGTGCTCTTCTATGGCATGTCTGGCCTCGGCAAGACCTTCCTGTCGAACCTCCTGCGCGACGCGGGCGGCTGGTTCCACTATTCCATCGATTACCGGATCGGCACCCGCTACATGGGCGAGCTCATCGCCGACAACGCCAAGGCCCACGCCATGCAGGTGCCTTTCCTGCGCGACCTGCTGCTGTCGGATTCGATCTATATCGGCTCGAACATCACCTTCAACAATCTCGCCCCGGTCTCGACCTATCTCGGCAAGCCCGGCGATCCCACGCGCGGCGGCCTGCCCTATGCCGAATACACCCGGCGGCAGGAACAGTTCCGCCATGCCGAGATTTCGGCGCTGATGGACACCTCCCATTTCATCAGCCGCGCCCAGAGCCTCTATGGCTACCCGCATTTCATCTGCGACACCGGCGGCTCGATCTGCGAATGGGCCGATGGCGACGATCCCAACGACCCGCTGCTGACGGAACTGTCGCAACATTGCCTGCTGATCTATCTGCAAGGCTCCGACGCCCATACCGAGGCGCTCATTCGCCGCTTTGACCGCGCGCCGAAACCGATGGCCTATCAGCCCGAGTTTCTCGCCGAGGCCTGGACGCAATATCTGGCCGAGCAGAACGTTACCGCCGACAAGGTCGATCCCGACAGCTTCATCCGCTGGACCTATGCCCGCGCGCTGGCCCACCGCAAACCGCGCTACGAGGCGATGGCGAAATGGGGCATCACCCTGCCCGCCAGCGAGGTCTCCGACGTGCGCAGCGCCGAGGATTTCGACGCGTTGGTGGCCCGTGCCCTCGACATGCGCGGCTAAAACGCCCATCTAGGGCGCGCGGCCTCCCGGCCATCCGACACCCTGACACCTGAAACAACCTGCAAACGGACCTGTCCCATGCCCATCAAGATTCCATCCGATCTTCCCGCCTATGACGTGCTCTCGCACGAGGGCGTGATGGTCATGGACCCTGATCAGGCCGCCCGGCAGGACATCCGCCCGCTGCGCATCGCGCTGCTCAACCTGATGCCCAAGAAGATCCAGACCGAGACGCAATTCGCGCGGCTCATCGGCGCCACGCCGCTGCAGATCGATCTGAGCCTGATCCGGATGAGCGACCACCGCGCCCGCAACACCGCCGCCGACCATATGGAGAGCTTCTACCGCCCCTTCGCCGAGGTCGAGGCGACGGGCGAGAAATTCGACGGTCTGATCATCACCGGCGCGCCCATCGAACATCTGCCCTTCGATGAGGTCACCTATTGGGACGAGCTGCGCCGCGTCATGGACTGGACCCAGAGCCATGTCCATTCCACCTTTGGCGTCTGCTGGGGCGGCATGGCGATGATCCACCATTTCCACGGCGTGGCGAAACATCTGCTCGACGCCAAGGCCTTCGGCTGTTTCCGTCACCGCAACATGGCCCCCGCCTCGCCCTTCCTGCGCGGCTTCTCCGACGATTGCGTGATCCCGGTGAGCCGCTGGACCGAAATCCGTCAAGACGAGATCGACGCCCGCGACGGGCTCACCACGCTCTTGCATTCCGATCAGGTCGGGCCCTGTCTGGTCGAAGATCCCGCCCACCGGGCGCTCTATATCTTCAACCATCTCGAATATGACAGCGACACGCTGAAACAGGAATATGACCGCGACGTCGCCAATGGCACGCCGATCAACGTGCCCTGCAATTACTACCCCGACGACGATCCCAAACGCCCGCCGCAGAACCGTTGGCGCAGCCACGCCCATCTGCTCTATGGCAACTGGATTTCCGAGATTTACGAAACCACGCCCTATGACATCGACCAGATCGGGCTGAGTTCCACCGACCTGCGCCGCCGCTGAGCGGCGCGCAATTGCACAGGCCACAGGCTGACGCCATACTGCCCTGTAAAAGGAGAGCCACATGGACCTGCCCTTCGACGGCGCCATCAGCGAGTTTTTCGAATTTGCCGCCCCCGACGCGGTGCGCGCCGCCATCCGCCGCGCCGACAAGGGCGACATTCTCGACGCGGCCTTCCCCTATTCCGACCGGCTGGCGCGCAAGGTCTATGATCAGGAAATGCAGCGGGTGCAGATCGAATTGGTGAAATGCCAGTCCTGGGTCCGCCAGAGCGGCGCCCGCGTCGTCGTCGTCTTCGAAGGCCGCGACGCGGCCGGCAAGGGCGGCACGATCAAACGCTTCCGCGAAAACCTCAACCCGCGCAACGCCCGCGTCGTGGCCCTGTCGAAACCCACCGACCGCGAGGCGACGCAATGGTATTTCCAACGCTACGCCGCCCATCTGCCCGCCGCCGGTGAAATGGTGCTCTTTGACCGCAGCTGGTACAATCGCGGCGTGGTCGAACATGTGTTCGACTTCTGCACCGAGGAGCAGCGCGAACATTTCTTCGCCCAGACCCCCGATTTCGAGCGCATGCTCACCGAGGACGGCATCCATGTGATCAAGATCTGGCTCAACGTGGGCCGCGCCGAACAGCTGCGCCGCTTTCTCAAACGCGAAAGCGACCCGCTCAAACAATGGAAGCTGAGCTGGATCGACGTCGAAGGCCTCAAACGCTGGGACGCCTACAGCGCTGCCATCGAGGAAACGCTGGCCCGCACCCATACCGAGGTCGCGCCCTGGACGGTGATCCGCTCCGACGACAAACGCCGCGCCCGCCTCGAGGCGATCCGCCATGTGCTCGGCCGTCTCGACTATGATCATAAAGACGCCCGCGCCCTGGGCCAGCCCGATCCGCTGATCTGCGGCGGCCCCGAGATATGGAATGCCTAAGCGCGGCTATCATCACGGCAACCTGCGTCAGGCCCTGGTCGACGCGGCGCTCACCCTGATCGAGACCCGCGGCCCCACCGGCTTTACCCTCTCCGAGGCCGCCAAACAGGCGGGCGTCACCCCCGCCGCCGTCTACCGCCATTTCGCCGGCCGCGATGATCTCATCGCCGAGGCCGCGCGCCAGGGCTTCGTGATCTTCGCCGAGGCGCAGGACAAGGCGCTCGGCCCCGATCAGAGCTGCCCGATCGAAGGCTTCATCGCCAGCGGCCACGCCTATCTGCGCTTTGCCCATGACCACCCCGGCCATTACATGGCGATGTTCGAAAGCGGCATCGCCGTTGACCGCTCGCCCGCCCTGGCCGAGGCCGCCGCCCGTGCCCGGGCCCGCTTCGATCAGGCCGCCACACGGCTCTGCGGCCGCTTGCCCGCCGCCAATTGCCCGCCCGCCGATCTCTTCGCCGCCCATGTCTGGGCGCTGAGCCACGGCATCGTCGAGCTCTTCGCGCGCAACCCGCGCCCCGACGGCCCCGCCCCCGAGATGCTGCTGGAAACCGCCCTCACCACCTATCTCCACGGCCTCGGCCTGAGCCGCGACTAACGCCCCAACCACCTCCCCCCAAACCGTCCGCCCCCGCTTCTTCTGGCTAAAAATATCCTGGGGGAGGCCGCAGGCCGGGGGCAAAGCCCCCACCTAAACCCTGCGGCAAAGCCCCCACCTAATCCCCCACACAAACGAAAAAGGGCCGCCCAAAGGCAGCCCCTTCCCAAAACATGTAATCGCAGCTTAACGCTTCGAGAACTGGAAGCTCCGGCGCGCCTTGCGCTTACCGTATTTCTTCCGCTCGACGACGCGGCTGTCGCGGGTCAGGAAGCCTGCCGCCTTGAGCGCGCCACGCAGGCTCGGATCATAGAGCTGCAGCGCTTTCGAGATGCCGTGCTTGACCGCACCGGCCTGACCCGAGAGACCACCGCCCTTGACGGTTGCGACCACGTCGAACTGGTCTTCCACACCGGCCACGGTGAAGGGCTGGCGCAGGATCATCTGCAGAACGGGACGGGCGAAATAGACGTTGATTTCGCGGCCATTGACCGAGACCTTGCCCGAGCCGGGCTTGATCCAGACGCGGGCCACGGCGTCTTTACGCTTGCCGGTCGCATAGGAGCGGCCGAGATCGTCACGAACGGGCTCGCGCGGTGCGGCTTCAGCGGCCAGAACACCGGCGTCGCTCACAGCGGCTTCGAGGCCGTCGAGGGTTTTGATTTCTTCAGCCATCATGCCACCCGCGTGTTTTTCTTGTTCATGGATTTCACATCCAGCACATCGGGGCTCTGGGCCTCATGCGGATGCTCGGTGCCTGCATAGACGCGCAGATTGGTCATTTGCTGACGGCTCAGACGGTTGCCGGGCAGCATCCGCTTGACGGCCTGCATGACAACGCGCTCCGGATGCGCCCCTTCGAGGATCTCGCCGGTGGTGCGGCTCTTGATCCCGCCCGGGTGGCCGGTGTGCCAGTAGTTGGGCTTTTCGCGCTTGTTGCCGGTGAGCTGGACCTTGTCCGCGTTGATGACGATGACATTGTCACCGCAATCCATATGCGGGGTGAAGGTGGCCTTGTGCTTGCCGCGCAGGCGCATGGCGATGATCGATGCAAGACGGCCCAGAACAACGCCTTCAGCGTCGATCAGGATCCATTTCTTGTCGATATCTGCCGGTGTCGCAGAATAGGTTTTCATATCGAGAAGACTCTCTTGGTGGTGACGCGCGAACGCACGGACAGGCCGCCGTCGCATTGGATGGGCGGGTTATACAGGCAATTCCCGCAGGATCAAGTGGGGTAAATCAAATATAGCCGTTGCAAAACAATGGTTTGCAATTACGGTATTATTTTACCCCACACATTTCGCCCCTCACAGGTCCACATTCGCCGGCGGCCGCGCCAAAAGCGCATCCATCTTGCGCAGCGCCGCCTCATAGACCGCCACGCTCTCCTGCGCATTGAGCCCAATCCGCACCGCATTGGGCGCCCGCCCATCGGGCAGCGAAAACTCATCCGCCGGCTTGATGTCGATCCCCGCCTCGGCACAGGCCCGCGCATAGCGCGACGCCCGCCAGCCCTGCGGCAGCCGCAGCCACAGAAACGGCACATCCTCGCGCCAGCTGATGTCCCAGCGGCCCAGGATATTCACCGCCCGCTTGACCCGCTCGCGGGCGCTACGCTCGGCCTCGGCCCGCAGCCGCTCCGCCTCGCCGCTCTCGATAAGCTGGGCGCTCAGATCGAGGATCGGCTGCGGCATCCCGTAAAAGGACGATTGCGCCACCTGCCGCGCCAGCGCCGCCTGATCGCGCGCGCAGGCCGCATAGCCAAAGCGCAGCGAGGCCGACACCGTCTTGGTGAGCGACGACACGAACCACGCCCGCTCCGGGCAGATCGCGCGATAGCCCGGCTCGGTGGGCCGCGAGATACAATGGCAATCATCCTCGATGATCTGGATCTGATACTTCCGCGCCAGCGCCGCGATCTCCTGCCGCCGCGCCACGCTGGGCCGCCGCGTCGTCGGGCTGTGCACATCCCCCACGGTCAAGAGCACCTGCGCCCCCTCCCGCCGCAATGCCTCTTCGAACGCATCGGGCCGGATGCCCTCGGCATCCATCTCCACCCCAACAAGCTGCGCCCGCAACAGCCGCGCCGCGTGCCGCACCCCCGGATAGCCGAGCTCTTCGGTGAGGATCACCGGGTTCGGCCCATGCAACAGCGCCTGCAACAGCATGATCACCGTGTTCTGCGCCCCCATGCCGAGGATAATATCCTCCGCCTCGAGCGGCCCCGCCCGATCCGGCCCGATCCATTGCGCCACCGCCGCCCGCGCCGCGCGGTCGGTCTCGCTGGTCGGATAATCCGTATAGGCCATGGCCGGGCTCTGCGCCAATCGCTGCAACCCGCTGCGAATGACCGCCTCCTGACCGATCTCCGGCACCCTGACCGCGCGGAAATCGAGCATGCCGCGCCGCACGGAGCGAAGCAGCGGATCCTCGGGCAGCGATCCCGCCACCGGCCCACCCGACACGAAGGTGCCGCGCCCGACCTCGGTGGTCACAAGCCCCTCTTCCGCCGCCAGCTTATAGACCCGCGCCACCGTGCCCGGCGTGATCTTGAGATCCCAGGCCAGCTCGCGCACCGGTGGCATCCTCTGCCCCTGCGGCAGCTCTCCGGATCGGATGGCGGCCCGCATGGATTGTATCAATACAATATACTTCGGATCGCTGTTTTTGGTCAGGTCTGGCGGCCAAATTGTATTCATAACAATGTTTCCCTAGCGTAATACATCGGTACAGGCTATCGATCATGCATACAATGTGCAAATTGTATTGGTACAATCAGATATAGGAGATAGACCCATGTACCTGCCCACCTCTGCCGATCAGTCCGCCCTCGCACAGCTTTCACGTGCCGGCACGCTGCCGCTGGCATCGCAGGTGGCGGTCCGTCTGGCCTATCTCATCGCGGTCTGGACGAGCCGCCACCGCACCCGCCGCGCCCTGCGCCATCTCTCGGTGGAGCAGCTGCGCGACATTGGCCTCGACCGCGGCACCGCCGATCTCGAGATGACCAAGAGGTTCTGGAGACCGTAACTCCCCGTGACGGTCCCTCTTCCACTGGCCGGGCATCTGCCCGGCCTTTTTTATGGCAAACGGGCTTAAACGCCCCAAGAGGATCAGAGCCACCGCCCCAGCTTGAACACCAGGTAAAGCAGCACGCCCAGCGCCAGCGATCCGGCGCAGAGGATCCAGAACGCGCCCGCATGCTCGACCCCCGGCATCCCCGCCACATTGACCCCAAAGAGCCCGGTGAGAAAGCCGAGCGGCAGGAAAATCGCCGCCACCACCGACAGCACATAAGAGTTCTGCCCAAGCCGCTGCCCGCGCTGCACCTCCATATGATCCTGCAAGGCCATCAGCCGCTCGCGCGTCGCATCGAGCGCCTCGACATTGCGCGCCGACCGGTTGGCGCTCTCCCGCAGATCGCTGAGCGCCCGCGCATCCATCCCCGGTGCCTCGCCCGCCGCCAGCGCCTCCAGCGCCTCGCGCTGCGGATTGACGAAACGGCGCAGCTTGATCACCGTGTGCCGCACCCCCGAAAGCTGCGCCAAAGGCACCTCCTGCGCCTCGCCGAGCACCGTCTCTTCAAGCGCATCGGTCTGCTCTTCGAGCTCGAGCGCCACCGCCTCGATCCGCCGCGTCAGCCCCTCGGCAATCGCCGCCAAGAGCGCGCCAGAGCTCTCCGGCGCCTGCCCCTCGGCCTCGGCCTGGGCGCGGATCGCATCCAGCGCCCAGATCTTGCGCAGCCGCGCCGTCACCACCAGACCCTCCGCCATCCAGATCCGCAGGCTCACCATATCCTCCGGGCTGGCCCCCGGGTTGAGGTTGACGCCGCGCAGGTTGATGATCGCCCCCGCCCCATGCGCGTCACAGCGCGGCCGGGTCTCGGCCTGCAACAGCGCATCCACCGCCGCCTCCGGCAAATGCGCCCGCAACCACGGCTCGAGCCCCGCCGCCGCCACATCGAAATGCAGCCAGCGGTAACAGCCCTCGGGCGCCGCCGCCGCCAGCGGACCCTCGACCGCCACGGCCCGGCCTGTCGCATCCACATCAAAGGCACAGAGCGTCACAGGATCCTGCATGATCTCACCTCTTGGGCGGAATGGAATAGGTGAGGCTGGCGCGCGCCACCGGCGCCTCCTGCCCCTCGGACCGGATGAGAACATCCCCCACCGCCAACACCCGCCCCAGCTTGAGCAAGCGGCACTCGGCGATGAGATCCACCCCCGCCGCCGGTTTGCGCATGAAATCAATGGAACAATTGGTCGTCACCGCCAGCGCCTCGCGCCCGATCATCGCCAGCACGGCAATATAGATCGCCACATCCGCCAGCGCGAAAATCGACGGGCCCGACACCGTGCCACCGGGGCGCAGATGCTGCTCACCGACATTGAGCCGCACCGTCGCCATCATCTCACCGAGCGCCTCGATGGTGAATTGCCCGCCCACTTGCGGAAATTCCGTCTCCAAAAAGTCAGACAATTCCTTGACAGTAAACTGCAACCCCATGTTTTCTCCCCCTATCGGTCGCTGAAACAGGACCACATGCCGGGAGGAGAGACAAGATGGCACTACTGGAACGCAACGACACCGGCCCCGTGGCCCATCTGCGCCTCAACGCGCCCGAACGGATCAACGCGCTGAGCGACGCCATGCTCGCCGCGCTGCAATCCCAGATCGACACGCTGCGCGAGGATCGCAGCATTCGTGCCGTGGTCATCTCCGGCGCGGGCAAGGCCTTCTGCGCCGGGCATGATCTCAAGGAAATGACCGCCGGGCGTCAGTCCGAGGACGGCGGCCGCGCCTATTTCGCCGATCTCTTCAACCGCTGCGCCAGCGTGATGACCGGGCTGCGCGCCCTGCCCCAGCCGGTGATCGCCGCCCCCCATGGCATCGCCACCGCCGCCGGTTGCCAATTGGTCGCCTCCTGCGATCTCGCCATCGCCGCCGAGGGCACGCGCTTTGGCGTCAATGGTGTCAATATCGGGCTCTTCTGCTCGACGCCGATGGTCGCCCTGTCGCGCAACATCCCGCGCAAGCAGGCCTTCGAGATGCTCACTACGGGCGAGTTCATCGACACCGACCGCGCCCAGGCGCTCGGGCTGATCAACCGCGCCGTGCCCGCCGACGACCTGCTGCCCGCCGCCATGGAGATGGCCGAGACCATCGCGGCCAAGCTCGGCGCGGCGGTCCGCATCGGCAAGGAAGCCTTCTACAATCAGCTCGAAATGGGGCTCGACGCGGCCTATGCCTATACCGGGCAGGTCATGGTCGAGAACATGCTGCGCAGCGACACCGCCGAAGGCATCTCCGCCTTCATCGAAAAACGCGCCCCCGACTGGGATCAATGAACCACGGCGCGCGCCCCGCAAACCCCTTGCAGGACACGACATTCGTGACATGGCGCAGGCCCACCCGGCCTGCGCCGCCCGCTATGCTGCCCGGTATAAAGCACACGAATGTTTCCAAATTTGTGCCACATTTTTTCCAAATGCGCCGTTTTATTGCCGCAATCGCTGCGATACCCCTGTTCCCAATCGGCAATGACAGGTATTACCTTGCTCAGATCTTGGGTCACCGCAGCATTTATGTCCCTCCAGGCCAGCCTCTCTCTGGCCGCCGACCTACCGGCTGCGGTGACCCACGAAACTTTCCCGACCCCCGGCACCACCTCTGTCCTTCTCGGGCGCGATCTGTTCTTTGATCCGATTCTGTCGGGCAATCGCAATATTTCCTGCGCCACCTGCCACCATCCGAGCCTCGGCAGCGCCGATGGCATGTCGCTGGCTCTGGGCGAAGGCGGGCTCGGTCTCGGCGCCGCCCGCAGCGCCGATCCTGCCAATATCCCGCCGCGTCT
The DNA here is from genome assembly GCF_000152625.1 of Roseovarius nubinhibens ISM. GTDB lineage: Bacteria > Pseudomonadota > Alphaproteobacteria > Rhodobacterales > Rhodobacteraceae > Roseovarius > Roseovarius nubinhibens. The sequence goes on from NZ_CH724156.1 coordinate 3,358,747, forward strand.
CATCCCGCGCAACGCGCCCGCGCTGTTCAATCTCGGCGCCCGCGAGATCACCACGCTCTTTCACGATGGCCGTGTGTCGCGCGATGACAGCACCCGCTTTGGCATCCGCATGCCCGAAGGCTTTGCCCTCGAACGCCCCGCGCCCACATTGCTCGCGGCACAGGCGCTCTTGCCGCTCATGTCGCATGACGAAATGGCGGGCCAGCCCGGCGAAAACCCAGTGGCCGACGCCGTTGCCGCAGGCGAGATACGCGGCCTCCACGGCGCGTGGGAAATGCTCGCCGCCCGGGTCGAGGCCACGCCAGACTATCGCCGCCGCTTTGACGCCATCCTCGGCCCCGATGAACCTGTCCACATCAGCGACATCGGCCGCGCCTTGGCCAATTTCATCGCCTATGAGTTCCGCAGCAGCGACAGCCCTTTTGATGCCTATCTGCTCGGCCAGAGCGACGCGCTCTCGCCGCGTCAGATCGCGGGCATGACGCTCTTCTACGGCAAGGCGCAATGCAGTAGCTGCCACAGCGGCACCTTCCAGACCGATCAGAAATTCCACGCCCTCGGCCTGCCGCCGCTCGGCCCCGGCAAGACGCGCGGCCTCTATGGCGGCGAGGATCACGGCCGCTCTTACGTCACCGGCGACACAACCGACAGCTACCGCTTTCGCACGCCCTCGCTGCGCAACGTGACGCTGACCGCGCCCTATGGCCACAATGGCGCCTATACTCGGCTCGAAGACATGGTCCGCCATCATCTCGCCCCCGCCGAGATGCTCGCCCGCTACACGCCGAACCGCGCCCGCCTGCCGCAACTGGCCAGCCCCGAGGCCGATCCCTACCGCCCCGACCCGCGCGAGCTTGCCCGGATCGAGGCCGCCATCGACATCGCCCCCGTGACCCTCACCGATCCCGAGGTCGCGGCGATCCTCGACTTTCTCAAATCGCTGGAAGATCCGGTCATGGCCGGGGGTGGCCGTCTCGGCCCCCCGCCCCGCGTGCCCTCGGGCCTGCCGCTCGATCCCGCGCCTTCGCCGCTGCCGACACCCGCCGCCGGGCCCGACCTGCTCGCCGCCCTCGCGCGGCCCTGACGCCCCTTCCCTTCGCGCGGCTTCTGCCCTACATCGCCCCCATGACGAACACGCTCCATATCATCGGCGGCGGCATGGCCGGCTCCGAAGCCGCCTGGCAGGCCGCCAGCCACGGCATCCCCGTGACCATCCACGAAATGCGCCCCGAGACCGGGACTTTTGCGCATCAAACCGGCGATCTCGCCGAGATGGTCTGCTCGAACTCCTTCCGCTCGGATGACGATGAACAAAACGCCGTCGGATTGCTGCATTGGGAAATGCGCGCGGCGGGCGGGCTGATCATGGCCATGGCCGACCGTCACCGCCTCCCCGCAGGCGGCGCACTGGCCGTCGACCGCGACGCCTTTGCCCGCGCCGTGACCGAAACCCTGCGCGCCCATCCTCTGGTCACCGTCGCGCCCGGCGAAATCTCCGCCCTGCCCGAAGACGGCACCTGGATCATCGCCACCGGCCCGCTCACCTCGCAAGGTCTGGGCCAGGCCATCGCCGCCGAGACCGGCGCTGAGGCGCTCGCCTTCTTCGACGCCATCGCCCCCATCGTCTATCACGACAGCATCGACATGAGCCGCGCCTGGATGCAGTCGCGCTATGACAAGGGCGAGACCGAGGAAGAGCGCACCGCCTATCTCAACTGCCCGATGGACCGCGACCAATACGAGGCCTTCATCGACGCGCTGCTCGCCGCCGACAAGACCGAGTTCCACGAGGGCGAAACCGCCGGCTATTTCGACGGCTGCCTGCCGATCGAAGTCATGGCCGAACGTGGCCGCGAAACGCTCCGCCACGGCCCGATGAAGCCCGTGGGCCTCACCAACCCGCATCAGCCGGACGTCAAGCCTCACGCCGTGGTGCAGCTCCGCCGCGACAATGCGCTGGGCACGCTCTACAATATCGTGGGTTTCCAGACCAAGATGAAATACGGCGCACAAGCCGATGTTTTCAAAATGATTCCCGGCCTAGAGAACGCGCGTTTCGCGCGTCTCGGCGGCATCCACCGCAACACGTTCCTGAACTCGCCGACGCTGCTCGACGATCAGATGCGGCTCAAATCGCGGCCCCATATCCGCTTTGCCGGGCAGATCACCGGCGTCGAAGGCTATGTCGAAAGCGCCGCCATGGGGCTGCTCGCAGGCCGTCTCGCCGCCGCCGAGCTCAGCGGGAAAACCCCGCCGCCGGTGCCGCAAGACAGCGCCATGGGCGCGCTCATCCACCACATCACCGGCGGTGCCGAGGCCAAGACTTTCCAGCCGATGAACGTCAATTTCGGCCTCTTCCGCCCCGTCGATGGGCTCAAGGGTGGGCGTCGCGGTCGCAAGGACCGCTACAAGGCCTATACCGATCGCGGCAAAGAGGCCTGGCAAGGCTGGCTCGACGCCTACCCGCTTCCGCGCCAGACCGACTAAGGTGAGCTATGCGCGGTAAAGCCCTGATATGACATATATTACGCGCTTCGCCCCATCGCCCACCGGGCCGCTGCATCTGGGCCATGCCTATTCGGCGATCCTCGCCCATGACATGGCCCGCGCCGCCCAAGGCCGCTTTCTCCTGCGCATCGAGGACATCGACCAGACCCGCGCCCGCCCCGAATGGGAGGCGCAGATCCTCGACGATCTCACTTGGCTCGGCCTGACCTGGGACGACACACCCCTGCGCCAATCCGACCGCCTGCCGCGCTACGCCGACGCCCTCGACCGGCTCTGGGACGCAGGTCTCCTCTATCCCTGTAGCTGCCGCCGCCGCGACATCGCCGCCGCCGCCTCGGCCCCGCAAGAGGGCGCGCCGCTCCATGGCCCCGACGGGATCATCTACCCCGGCACCTGCCGCGACGCCCCGCGCAGGGGCCCGCGCCCCGCGGACGAGGCCCTGCGCCTAGACATGAGGAAAGCCGCGCAAGCCCTTGTCACCTATCACGAACTCTCGGACGTCACCCATCCGACCCTGAGCCCTGACGAGATGGTCACGACAATCGGCGACATCGTCCTGTCGCGCCGCGATTTCCTCGGCTCCTACCATCTCTCCGTGGTGCTCGACGACGCGGACCAAGAAATCACCCATGTCATCCGTGGCGCCGATCTCGCCGAGGCGACGCCGATCCATGTGCTCCTGCAGCGCCTCCTTGGCCTGCCGACGCCGCGCTACCACCACCACCGGCTGATCCGCGACGAGGCCGGCAAACGGCTGGCCAAGCGCGACGACGCCCGCGCCATCGCCACCTACCGCGCCGCCGGTGACACCCCCGCCGACATCCGCCGCCGCGTCGGGCTCTGATCCGCCCTCAAAACCTCACAAAACCCGTGGCACATGCCGCTCCTCATCATCAATATGACGGGTTCGGGCTTTCGCCCCGCGCCCAATCCCCTATGGTCGCCCAAGCGCATTGACGGAGACAGGCATGAGCACCGATCCCACCGATCCCCTCGTCGTTTTCACCCCCTCGGGCAAACGCGGCCGCTTTGCGGTTGGCACCCCGGTTCTGACCGCCGCCCGACAGCTCGGTGTCGATCTCGATTCGGTCTGCGGCGGGCGCGGCATCTGCTCGAAATGTCAGATCACCCCCTCCTATGGCGAATTTCCCAAACATGGCGTCACCGTCGCCGCCGACGCGCTCTCCGACTGGAACGCGGTCGAGGAACGCTATGACCAGAAACGCGGGCTGAAACCGGGCCGCCGCCTCGGCTGTCAGGCCACCGTCCAGGGCGACATCGTCATCGACGTGCCGCCCGAATCACAGGTCCACAAACAGGTGGTGCGCAAGGCCGCCTCGGCCCGCGTCATTCAGATGGACCCGGCCACGCGGCTCTATTTCGTCGAGGTGGATGAACCCGACATGCACGAGCCGACCGGCGATCTCGAACGGCTCAAACGCGCGCTCTCCGAGCAATGGCAGATCGACGACATCCGCGCCGATCTCACCCTCCTGTCGAAACTGCAGCCGGCCCTGCGCAAGGGCAAGTTTCAGGTCACCGTGGCGCTCCATAAATCGCACCGCGACGCCGTCGCCACCGTCATCGAAATCTGGCCCGGCCTGCACGAATCCGGTCTCTACGGTCTCGCCATCGACCTCGGCTCGACCACCGTCGCGGCCCATCTGACCGATCTCGAAACCGGCGAGGTCAAGGCGAGCTCGGGCATCATGAACCCGCAGATCCGCTTTGGCGAAGACCTGATGAGCCGGGTGAGCTATGCCATGATGAACCCCGGCGGCGACCGTGAAATGACCGCCGCCGTGCGCGACGCGATCAACACGCTCTCCGTGGAAATCGCCGCCGAGGCCGGGATCGATCCGACGCTCATCATTGAACTCGTCTTCGTCTGCAACCCGGTCATGCACCATCTTCTCTTGGGCATCGACCCGGTGGAACTCGGTCAGGCCCCCTTTGCGCTGGCCACCTCCGACAGCATCTCGATGCTCGCGCGCGAACTTGACCTGCCCGCCGTCAACACCCGCGCCCGCACCTATATCCTGCCCTGCATCGCGGGCCATGTGGGGGCCGATTGCGCCGCCGTGGCGCTCTCGGAAGAGCCCGGCAAATCCGAGGATCTGGCGCTCATCATCGACGTCGGCACCAATGCCGAAATCCTGCTCGGCGACCGCCATTCCGTGCTCGCCTGTTCGTCGCCCACCGGCCCGGCGTTCGAGGGCGCACAAATCTCCTCCGGCCAACGCGCCGCCCCCGGCGCCATCGAGGCGATCCGCATCGACCCGGTCACCAAAGAGCCGCGCTTCCGCGTCATCGGCTGTGATCTGTGGTCCGACGAAGACGGCTTTGCCGAGGCGACCGCCACCACCGGCATCACCGGCATCTGCGGCTCGGGCATCATCGAGGCAGTGGCCGAAATGCGCATGGCGGGCCTGCTCGACGACAGCGGCCTCATCGGCTCGGCCGAACAGACCGGCACGGCCCGCTCCGTTCCCGAGGGCCGCACCCATTCCTATCTCATCATCGACGCCAGCGCCGAGGGCGGCCCGCGCATCACCGTGACCCAGGGCGACATCCGCGCCATTCAGCTCGCCAAATCGGCGCTCTACGCCGGGGCCCGCCTGCTGATGGACAGCCGCAACGTCGACAAGGTCGACCGCGTCGTGCTCGCCGGGGCCTTTGGCGCGCATATCTCGCCGCTGCACGCCATGGTGCTCGGCATGATCCCCGATGTGCCCCTCGACAAGGTGACGAGCGCCGGCAACGCCGCCGGCACCGGCGCGCGCATCGCGCTGTGCAACATCGCCGCCCGGGCCGAGATCGAGCGCGTCGTGCGTCAGATCACCAAGGTCGAGACCGCCATCGAGCCCAAGTTCCAGGAACATTTCGTCGCGGCCAACGCCATCCCGCACAAGACGGACCCCTTCCCCGAACTGGCCCGCATCGCGCCCCTGCCACAGGTGAGCTTCAACACCGGCGGTGGCGATGCCGAAGGCGGCGGCCGCCGTCGCCGTCGACGCGGCTAAGTCTGACCGCCATCGGAACAGCACAACACAAAGGGGGCGCCGCACGCCCCCTTTACCCGCGCTTTACCCCTTAACGCCCCGCCCGCGCCCTGCCTTGACACAAGATGCGCGAGCCCCCGACTTTGGCACAGTCGCAATACCGACGTCTTACCGACGTGTTACCGCAGCCCGGGTTTTCCAGAATTTCCCTTGTTAACCATAGGCTTGATCCCGCCGAAACAGGCGATTCTTCCCCGGCCTCTCGGCTTGCCAATTTTCCCCGATCCCCCGCGCGGCGGGCCTTGACCTCGCCCCGGCTTTTGCCTATCTCAGGGCCTCGGCAGCGCGGGTATGGTGAAAAGGTATCACGGCAGCTTCCCAAGCTTTAGTTACGGGTTCGATTCCCGTTACCCGCTCCAGCCGATCCCCCCAACACCTCCCCGACCTGCAAGACGGCCACAGCCCCCTGTACAGCGCCCCTTGCACAGCCCCGCGCATGGTGCTTCATAGACGCCATGTTACCCAAACTGATTTCAACCGCGCTTCTTCTCCTGATGGGGGCCTTTGTCGCCCCGCTCGCCGTCCATCTCGGCCTGCCCTTGCCCTATCTGCTGGGCCCGCTCATCGCCTCCGGCACCATCGCCATCCTGCGCCCACAGATCCTGCCCACGGGCTACGCCTTCCCACAGCGCATCCGCATCGTCTTTATCGGCCTCATCGGGCTGATGATCGGCGCGCAGATCACGCCCGAGCTCTTCTCCGACCCCACCGCCCTCGCCCTGCGCGCCACAGCCCTTGCCGCTTTCGTGGCCCTGGCCCAGCTTGGCAACGCTTATATCTTTCAACGGCTTGGCGGCTATGACCGGGCCACGGCTTTTTGCGCGGGCGCGCCCGGCGGGCTCTTCGAATCCATCGCGCTCGGCGAGGAAAGCGGCGCCGACCCGGCCCGCCTCATGCTGCAGCAATTCCTGCGCGTCATCTTCGTGGTGAGCGCCCTGCCCGTCGCCCTGTCGCTCTGGCTCGGCGCCCCGGTCGGAAGCTCCGCCGGGCTGAGCTTTGCCCGCGAAACCACCGATTGGGTGGCCCTGCCCGGCATCGGCATCACCCTCGGGCTTGGCATCGTCGCGGGCCACCTGCTGCGCCTGCCCGCCCGTCAGCTCACCGGCCCGCTGCTCCTCGCCGCCGCGGTGACGCTCTCGGGCCTTCTGGTGATCGAACTGCCGCAATGGCTCGTCAACGCCGCCCAGATCATCATCGGCACCGCCCTCGGCCTGCGCTTCACCGGGCTCGATCGCAAACTTTTGTTAAAGGCCACCTGGCTATCCTTCCTGTCGGTCACGCTGATGATGGCGCTGGCCGGCGGCTTTGCCGCGCTCCTGCTGCCCTTGGGCGACGAACCTTTCGACGTGGTGCTGATCAGCTTTGCGCCCGGCGGGCTCACCGAAATGGCCCTCATCGCGCTGAGCCTCGAGGCAAACCCCGCCTTCGTCACGCTGCATCACATCATCCGCATCCTGCTCACCGTGGCCGGTCTCGGCGTGCTGTCACGCCGCTGGCGCCGCGAGAAGCTTTGACAGAGCGCCCCGCGCCCGGTATTTGAACAGGTGTTCAATTCATCGGAGACCGCCATGCGCATGGAAGACACCGCCGCGATCATCACCGGCTCGGCCTCGGGCCTCGGCGAAGCCACCGCCCGCCATTTCCGCGAGATGGGTGCCGCCGTCTGCCTCTTTGACCGCGACACCACCCGTGGCCCGCAAGTGGCCGAAGACATCGGCGCACACTTCATCGAATGCGATGTGACGGACGAGGCCTCTGCCAGCGCCGCCATCGACGCCGCAGCCGCCCATATGGGCCGCATCACGGCGGCGGTGAACTGCGCCGGAATCGCCACCGGGGCCAAGACGCTGGGCCGTGACGGACCCCATGATCTCAAGGCGTTTCAACGCACCATCGACATCAATCTCGTGGGCAGTTTCAACATCGCCCGCCTCGCCGCCGCCCGCATCGCCGACAACGCCCCCGGCCCCCATGGCACGCGCGGCGTGATCATCAACACCGCCTCCATCGCCGCCTTTGACGGCCAAAAAGGCCAGACCGCCTATGCCGCCTCCAAGGGCGGGATCGTCGGGCTGACCCTGCCCATGGCCCGCGATCTGACCCGTGAAGGCATCCGCGTCATGACCATCGCGCCGGGCATCTTCGGCACCCCCATGCTGCGCGGCCTGCCGCAAGAGGTGCAAGACGAGCTGGCCCAAGGCGTGCCCTTCCCGAAACGGCTGGGCGACCCGGCGGAATACGCGGCGCTGGCGCGGTTTATCGTGGAATGTGAATACCTTAACGGCGAAGTGATCCGCATCGACGGCGCGCTTCGGATGCAGTGACCGGCGCGCAAACACGCCCCGATAACGACCCCAGAGGGGCACGGGATCACCCCGCCCCTTCGGCCTTTTCTTCCAGCAAGAGCCACTCTTCCTCGGCCTTGGCCAGCGCCTCCTGACGCTGTGTCAGCGCCTCGGTCGCCTTGCGGAACTTGACCGGCTCGCGGGTGAACAGCTCGGGATCGGACATCAGCTCGCTGAGCTTGCCGATCTCCGCCTCGAGCCGCGCAATCTCGCCCGGCAGCGCCTCGAGACGATGCTTCTCGGTAAAGCTGAGCCCCTTGCGCGCGGGCTTGGCCCCGCCCGGCTTGGCCTCGCCCTTGGCAGGTCTCCCGCCGCCCTGCGCCGCCTTGGCCTCGGCCTTATCCTCAGCCGCCGCCTTGCGTTTCTGGGTCTGGTAATCGCTCCAACCGCCGGCATAGATCGTCGCCCGCCCGTCGCCCTCCATGACCACCGTGGTCGCCGCCACCCGGTCGAGGAAATCGCGGTCGTGGCTCACCAAGAGAACCGTGCCGTCATAATCGTCGAGCAGCTCCTGCAAGAGATCGAGCGTCTCGATATCGAGGTCATTGGTCGGCTCGTCCATGACCAAAAGATTGCTCTCCTTGGCCATCAGCTTGGCTAGCAAGAGCCGCGCCTTTTCCCCGCCCGAGAGCGATTTGACCGCCGCCCGCGCCTGCCGTTCGTCAAAGAGGAAATCCTTGAGATAGCCCACCACATGCCGCGGCTGCCCCCGCACCATGACCTGATCGGCATTGCCCGAGACGCGCATATCCTTGTCGCCCGTCAGGCTCTCCCAGAGGCTCATCTCCGGGTCGAGCTGCGCCCGCGCCTGATCGAACACCGCCACCATCAGATTGGTGCCATGATCGACGCTGCCCGCATCCGGCGTCTCTTCGCCAAGCAGCATCTTGAGCAGCGTCGTCTTGCCCACCCCGTTCGGCCCGACAAAGGCCACCCGGTCGCCGCGCTGAATCTTGAGATCAAAGTCGCGGACGATCTCCTTGTCCGCAAAGGATTTTGCGATGCCCTTGGCCTCGATCACCCGCTTGCCGGATTTCGGCCCCGCATCGAGCGCCAGCGCCGCCGTGCCCTGCCGCTTGATCTGCGAGGCGCGCTCGGCCCGCAGCTCCTGCAGCGCCCGCACCCGGCCCTGGTTGCGCTTGCGCCGCGCACTGATCCCTTCCACGGCCCAGCGGGCCTCGGATTTGATCTTCCGGTTGAGCTTGTGCCGCGCCGTGTCTTCCTCGTCCCAGACCTTGTCGCGCCAGGCTTCGAAATGCTCGAACCCCTTTTCCTGCCGCCGCGTCATTCCCCTGTCGATCCAGAGGGTTGCCCGCGTCAGCTCGCGCAGAAACGCCCGGTCGTGGCTGATCAGAACATAGCCCGCCCGCGTCGATTTGAGCTCGGCCTCGAGCCAGGCAATCGCCTCGATATCGAGATGGTTCGTCGGCTCGTCGAGCAGCATGAGATCGGGCGCTTCGGCCATGATCCGCGCCAGCGCCGCGCGCCGCCGCTCGCCGCCCGACGCGGTGCTCACCGGCCGCGCCGGATCGAATTTGAGCCCTTCGCCTGCCCGTTCCACCCGGTACATCTCACCGGGATCGAGCGCCGCGCTGGCAAAATCACCCAGCGTCGCAAAGCCGCTCATATCCGGGTCCTGCTCCATATAGCCGACCCGGATGCCGGGCGGGATCACCCGATCCCCCCGGTCAGGTTCAACAAGACCCGCCATCACCTTGAGAAGCGTGGATTTTCCCGAGCCATTGCGACCCACGAGGGCGACCCTGTCGCCGGTCTGAACCACCAGCGAAAGATCGTCGAAAACCGGCTCACCCCCGAAGGTGAGCGAGATATCTGAAAGCTGTAAGAGCGGTGCTTGTGCCATGCAAGCGGGCTATCCCCGCCGCGCGACAAGGTCAAGCGGCGTCGCGCAGCGCCAGATCAGGACCGGGCCGATACCGGGATGGCGCTACTGCGCCACCGCCCGCAACAGCCGCTTGCGGCTCGCCGGGATGGCCTTGATCTCGACCCCAGTGAACACATGCAGCGTGTTGAGATGGGTGTCGACCACCGCATGATCGCTGACCCAGCCGCCCATCATCAGATAGGTCTTGAGCAAGGGCGGCATCTGCTTCATCGCGGCCTTGGCATCGGGCCTGCGCAGCCGCAGCATCTGGGCAAAGCGCACCACGCTCGGCGCTTTGACCCGCGGCAACCAACGCCGCGGCGCAAGATGCCGCTGGCTCAGAATACCGAATGTATCGAGGTAGTTATCCGCATCGGTGCCGGTAAAGGACGAACACCCGAACAACAGCTCAATGCCGTTCTCATCGACATAGCGCGTCATCGCGCCCCAGGCCACGCGCAGGATATCCGGGTCACGCCGCGCCGGATCGATGCAGAACCGCCCCATCTCGACCATCGGCCCGGCAAATTTCTCCAGCGCCTCCAGCCCATAGAACTGCGCCGAATAGCTCTGGGAAATGTCGCGCCCATCGTCCAATCGCAAGAAGCGGAAACAGCAGACGAGATCGCCGGTCGCCCGTTCCTCGACAAGGATATGCGCACAGCGCGTGTCGTAATCATCGGCATCGAGATCGAACCGCCCGCCGCCGAACACCTTGGCCCGCAGGCTCTGCGCCCGGATCACATCCGCCGGGCTCTCGGCCTCTCGCGCGCTATAGCGTCCCTTGAACAACATGCTCCGGCTCCCCCTCCTGGGTCATCTACAAGATGTTGGGAGAGTTTAGGCAAAAAGCAATGACAAAGCGGTGACAGCCCCCGCCGCCGGGGACCGCTGTGACGCTACGTAAAATGCTTAGCCGCCAAACAGGGTGGACGGGTCGAGACGCCCGATATTGCCGAGCATTTGGCGCAGGAACCCGTTGCCTTCGACCGAACTGTCGGTGACCCGGCGCGACAGAACAACGACCTGACCGTCTTGCAGCCCGAATCGTTCGACATTGGCCACCACGTCGGCCTGATCGAAACTGATCGCCAGCACCTGCCGCTCGATCACCTCCGGGCGCAGCGCCCCATAATGGCGCACCCGGCTGCGAACATAGTAATAATTGCCATCGCTGAGCACACCGGCGGTCGAGGGCGGTCCGACCACATCATCCACCGTGGCACGGGTATCAACGCCCACCACGATGTTTTGCAGCTCTTCTTCGGGCGGCACATAGCCATGATTGCGATAAAGTGTGGTACACGCCGTCGACAGCATGAGAAACAGCCCCAGTACGGCCGTTTTCCAACGAAACTCATGCTTCATGATTGCTGCCCTCTTGATCTTGGCCTCATGCGCCTTTTATCCCGCTTACAGTAACAAGGTCCATAGGATCAAGAAAGGAAGCAGCCCCAGATGGCAGAAGGAACCGCGATGACAGGCACGCTCAAGGTCGCAGAGCTCTCGCAGCGCAAACCCAACCGCTTCCGCATCGTGCCGGACGCGCAAACCCTGCAGGACCTGGCCGGCACGCTCGATCTCGTGGATCTGCGCAAGGTGCTTTTCGAGGGCGAAGTCACCTCCGAAGGCCGCCGCGACTGGCGGCTCAAGGCCCGTCTCGGCGCCACGGTCATTCAACCCTGCGTCGCCACGCTCGCCCCGGTGACCACCCGAATCGACACGCCCGTGTCGCGGCTTTACGTGGCCGGCGGGCTGCAAACCCCCGAAGGCGAAGAGATCGAGATGCCCGAGGATGACACGCTCGAGCCTCTGGGCGAGGTGATCGACCTCGACGCGCTCTTGCATGAGGAGCTGTCGCTGGCCCTGCCCGCCTACCCGCGCGCCACCGCCGAGGATCCCCTCGTGGCCACCGCCGCCCCCAAAGGCGCCGAGCCGCTGACCGATGAAAAGATAAAACCCTTTGCAGGGCTTGCCGAACTGCGCAAGAAAATGGAAAAGGACGACTGAGACCCGCCCCGTTTCGACGGCCGAAAATTCCACTTGCCCCGGCGGCATTTCGCTGTATTTTCGCGCTCTCATCGGAATCTGGGGTGTACGCGTGGCCTGCAACCCTGTAAGAGCCGCCCAAACATCGTGAAACCGGGCCTCGCGGCCCACAGGAATTGAGGTTGTGACATGGCTGTCCAACAGAACAAAGTATCGAAATCGCGTCGCAACAACCGTCGCGCACATGACTCGCTCGTGGCCGAAAACCCGAACGAATGCCCCAACTGCGGTGAGCTCAAGCGCCCGCATCACGTCTGCGCGGCCTGTGGCCATTATGCAGATCGTGAAGTTGTGACCATGTCGGACGATATCGACCTGGAAGACGACGCGGCATAATCGCGAAATAAGGGGCGCCCGCCGCATGACCGCTGTGACGGATAATTCATCCAAAGCGGGTGCCGGGCGCACCGTTATCTCGGTTGATGCCATGGGGGGCGATCGTGGCCCCTCCGCCGTTGTCGGCGGGCTGGCGAAATCAGCCAAGAAAAACCCGGATCTCGCATTCATCCTGCACGGGCCCCGCGCCGAGCTTGAACCGCTCGTGGCGCGGCGCAAACATTTGGCCGATCGCGTCGAAATTCGCGATGCGGCCGATGTCGTCTCGATGGAGGACAAGCCCGCCCAGGTGATGCGCAACGGCAAAGGCACCTCCATGTGGTCGGCCCTGGAATCGGTGCGCGCGGGCGAGGCCACGGTCTGTGTCTCCTGCGGCAATACCGGTGCGCTGATGGCGCTCTCGGTGCTGCGCCTGCGCCGTCTGGCGGGCATCTACCGCCCCGCCATCGCCGTGCTCTGGCCCTCGCGCAACCCGCAAGGGTTCAACGTGCTGCTGGACGGCGGCGCCGATATCCGCGCCGATGCCAAGGACCTCATGCAATATGCGCTGATGGGCACCTCCTATGCGCGCAACGGTCTTAACCTCGAACATCCGCGCGTCGGGCTGCTCAATGTCGGTACCGAAGAACACAAGGGCCGGGCCGAGCTCAAGGAGGCGCATGATCTCATCGCTGCCAATGCGAGCCAGGCCGGGTTCAAATTCGTGGGCTTCGTCGAAGGCCGCGACCTGCCGAGCGATGTCTGCGACGTGATCGTCACCGACGGGTTCACCGGCAATGTGGCGCTCAAGACCGGCGAAGGCACCGCCTCGCTGATCTCCGAACAGCTTCGCGCCGCGTTCCAATATTCGCCCCTGTCACGCCTCGCCTCGCTCCTGGCCTATACCTCGCTGCAACGGCTGAAAAAGCGGATCGACCCGCGCCGCGTCAATGGCGGCGTCTTCCTCGGCCTCAACGGCACGGTGGTCAAATCCCACGGCTCGGCCGACGCCACCGGCGTCGCCGCCGCGATCAAGCTGGCCTTTCAACTTGCCGAGAGCGGGTTTTCCGATAGGTTGGCCGCGCGTGTGGCCTCGGCCAACCTGCCGTCGCGCTATGGCGACGGCGATGACGACGACAGCGATGATGACGCTGTGACCAAAGAAAGTAACTGAACATGACCCTGCGCGCCGTTGTCGAAGGTGTCGGCCATTACCTGCCCGATCGGATTGTCGAGAACGCCTGGTTCGAGGAGTTTCTCGACACGTCGGACGAATGGATCAGAACGCGCTCGGGCATCGAACGGCGTCATTTCGCCGCCGAACATGAAACCACCTCCGATCTGGCGCTCGCCGCCTCCAAGGCCGCGCTCGCCAATGCCGGGCTCGAGCCTGACGATATCGATTGCGTACTCGTCGCCACCTCGACCCCGGACCTGACCTTTCCCTCGGTCGCCACCATGGTGCAAAACCGCCTCGGCATGACCCAGGGCTTTGCCTTCGACGTTCAGGCCGTCTGCGCCGGGTTCATCTATGCGCTGTGCAACGCCAACGCGCTCATTGTCTCGGGTCAGGCCCGCCGCGTGCTGGTCATCGGCGCCGAAACCTTCAGTCGAATCATGGATTGGGAAGACCGCTCCACCTGCGTGCTCTTCGGCGATGGCGCCGGCGCGCTGATCCTCGGCGCCGAAGAGGGCGTCGGCACCAAGGAAGACCGCGGCATTCTTGCCACCGATCTCAATTCCGACGGGCGCTACAAGGACATGCTCTATGTCGATGGCGGCGTCTCCACCACCGGCACCGCGGGCAAGCTGCGGATGCAGGGCAATCAGCTCTTCCGCCAAGCCGTGGAAAAGCTCGCCTCCACCGCCGAAACCTCGCTGGAAAAGGCTGGTCTGCTGAGCTCGGAAGTCGACTGGATCGTACCGCATCAGGCCAATATCCGCATTATTTCCGGCACCGCGCGCAAGCTCGGCCTGTCGATGGACCGCGTCGTTCTGACGGTGCAGGACCATGGCAACACCTCCGCCGCGTCGATCCCGCTGGCGCTGTCGGTGGGCGTGGCCGAGGGCCGGATCAAACGCGGCGATCTGGTGCTGTCCGAGGCGATTGGCGGCGGTTTGGCTTGGGGTTCCGTGGTTCTGCGCTGGTAAAACCTGAGAAATCCCGCTTAAACAGCCACTTCCAAGTGGTTGATATTGACTCGTTTAATACTTCCCCGCAATGTTATCCAAAGCATCCAGGGGGACGACATGAGCGAAACCACACTGACACGCATGGACCTGAGCGAGGCGATTTTCCGCGAAGTCGGTTTGTCGCGCAACGATTCCGCCCAACTGGTGGAAAGCGTGCTCGACCATATGTCCGACGCGCTGGTGCGCGGGGAACAGGTCAAGATTTCATCTTTCGGCACCTTTTCCGTGCGCCAGAAATCGGCCCGCATGGGGCGTAACCCCAAGACCGGAACCGAAGTGCCGATCGATCCACGCCGCGTGCTGACCTTTCGCCCCTCTCACCTGATGAAAGAGCGCGTGGCGGCCGGCAACAAACGCTAAGGCGGACCGAGCCGATGCCCAAATCCGCAGACGCCTTCCGCACCATCAGCGAAGTCGCCGATTGGCTGGGCGTTCCCGCCCATGTTCTGCGCTTTTGGGAAAGCAAGTTCAGCCAGGTCAAACCGGTCAAACGCGCGGGCGGCCGCCGCTATTACCGCCCCGCCGATATGCGCCTTCTGGGCGGCATCCGAAAATTGCTGCATGACGATGGGATGACCATCAAGGGCGTGCAGAAACTCCTGCGCGAACAGGGCATCAAACATGTGGCCGCCCTGTCGCTGCCGCTCGACAGCGACGACGATCCCGTCGAGATCCCAGCCACCGCGCCCGCCGCGCCGGAAACGGCCAAGGTGCTGAGCTTTAGCCGCGACGACAATGCCGAAGCCCCCCCTTCTGACGACAGCGACGCCGCAAGCCCTGCGCAGCCGAGCGACCCCGAAGAGGCATCGCCCACTGAGACGCCCGAGGCGGCCCCGGTAGACACCCCCGCCGCTACGGCATCGGACGCGCCACCAGCCGCGCACTCTCCCGAAGGTCAGCCCCCCGAGACAACGCCGCCCGCCGCTAGGACGCCCACGACCACAGAATCGCCCACAGAGACAGAAGAGACGCCCGAAGCGCCCTCCATGGCCGAGGCCGCCAGCGCCGAGCCTGCCCAGCAAGACACGGCCAGCCACGACAGCAGCGACGTTAGCAGCGCAGACACAGCCCCAGTCACAGAAGCGCCGACCGAGACGCCCGCAGAGATGCCCGCAGAGACGCCCACCGCGACACCTCCTGAGGCCCCCACAGACGCCGCAGACCCCGCGCTCGAGGCACCTGCGCCAGACCCCACAGCGACCACACCAGCCCCCAAACGCCCCGCCGTCCCGCGCCCGCGGTCGATCACCCTGCCCGACGATCCCGCCGACACGATCGCCGCCGCCCCCGGCCCGCTGAGCGCGCTCAGCACGCTCGACCGGGCGCGCCTCGCCGGACAGAGCTCTGATCTGAGCGTCCTTCTCGACCGCGTCCGGCGCTTTCCGTCGACGAAAGCCAATTCTCGCAAATGAGTGCCGCCTTTTTGGCAAAACCCCCTTGTGCTCGGTTTCAAAAACGGTATGAAGCCTGCACTGAGTTCGGGCTATGGCGCAGCCTGGTAGCGCGTCCGTCTGGGGGACGGAAGGTCGCAGGTTCGAGTCCTGCTAGCCCGACCATAAAACCACCCCACCTAACCCGCCCGATCCGTTGTAACGGAAAGGACCGACCATGACCGGTGTGCTTGCAGATCACCAGATCAGCCAGATGATCACCGACGGCGGCATCGCCGCCTCCGTCCCGGTCGAACCGGGTCAGGTGCAGCCAGCCTCGCTCGATCTGCGCCTCGGGGAACGGGCCTACCGCGTGCGGGCCTCCTTCCTGCCGGGTCAGGGCAACACGGTCACCGACCGGCTCTCCGATCTCACCATGCATGAAATCTCGCTCGACGGCGGCGCGGTGCTCGAAAAGGGCTGCGTCTATGTCGTGCCGCTGATGGAACGGCTCCGCCTGCCGCAAGGAATGACCGCCGCCGCCAGCGCCAAGAGCTCAACCGGCAGGCTCGATCTCATGACCCGGGTGATCACCGATCAAGGGGTCGAGTTCGACCGCGTGCAGGACGGCTATGACGGGCCGCTCTATGCCGAAATCTGCCCCCAGAGCTTTTCGGTCGTGGCCCAGCCCGGCCAGACCCTGACCCAGATCATCTTTCGCCAGGGCCGCACCATGCTCTCGGATGACGAGCTGCGCGCAGTCCACGCCCGCACGCCCATCGTCTCGGACACGCCGGTGATCTCCGACGGGCTCGGCTTTTCGGTCGATCTGCGGCCCCGCTCCGGCGATCTCGTGGGCTACCGGGCCAAGCGGCACACCGGCGTCATCGACCTCGCCAAGCTCGGTCACTACGACCCGGCGGATTACTGGGAAGAGATGCGCACCACCAAGGGCCGGATCATCCTCGATCCCGGCGCTTTCTATATTCTGGTGAGCCGCGAGGCGATTTCGATCCCGCCCGATTGTGCGGCGGAAATGGCCCCCTATCTCGCCATGGTTGGTGAATTCCGGGTGCATTACGCGGGGTTTTTCGACCCCGGTTTTGGCTATGCCGAGGCCGGCGGCGCCGGCTCGCGCGGGGTGCTCGAAGTGCGCTGTCACGACGCGCCTTTCGTGCTCGAACATGGGCAGGTTGTCGGCCGGCTCATCTATGAGCGCATGGCCAGCGCGCCAAAGACGCTCTACGGCGCGGCGCTGGCCTCAAACTATCAGGGCCAGGGCCTCAAGCTTTCAAAACATTTCCGCAGCTAAGGACGGCGAGGGACAGGCGGCCGAGAACAGGCAGCCCGCCCGCTCACATCCGCCCGATACGCCGCGCCATGCGCATCGTCTGCTTGGCCCGCTGCTGCGTGGCCGCGCTGTCGGGCGCATTGGGCTTGGCCCCCGGCTCCGGCGCATCCTTGCTGCCGAACTTGCGCGACGCCACATCGATGCCGGTGCTGACGCCCTTGTTGATCACCCGGCGCATGACCTGCCGGATCACCATATTGATCACTTGGTTCATATTCATCGCTCACACTCCTCTCGGCCCTTCGGCCAACCGTTACACCCAATATAGGGGCGGATCTTGGCGTTTTCAGGGCATTCGGTGCGGCGCTCTCACGCCTCGAACATATCGCCCTGATCCTCGGCCGCGATCCCGGCCCCGTCATCCTCGTCATCCTCGCCATCCGGCAGCCCCGGCATCGACGACGGCGGCGGACGGTTGTCGAGAAGCCCCGCCGCCCGCAGCTCCTTGAGCCCCGGCAGATCGCGCGCACTCTCGAGCCCGAAATGCGCCAGAAAATCCTGCGTCACCACAAAGGTGATCGGCCGCCCCGGTGTCATCTTGCGCCGCCCGAACCGGATCCATTCCATCTCGAGCAACTGATCAATCGTGCCCCGGCTCACCGACACGCCGCGGATCTCTTCGATCTCGGCGCGGGTCACCGGCTGATGATAGGCGATGATCGCCAGCGTCTCGATCGCCGCCCGGCTGAGCTTGCGGGTCTCCACCGTCTCGCGCTGCATGAGAAAGCCGAGATCGGGTGCGGTGCGAAACACCCAGGCATCGCCGACCTTGGCCAGCGCCACCCCCCGCCCCTCATAGCGTTTCTTGAGATAGACCAGCGCCTCCGCCGCGTCGCTGCCATGGGGCATCCGCGCGTTGAGCTCGTTCACCGTCACCGGCTCGGCGCTGGCAAACAAAATGGCCTCGACCATGCGCTCCTGTTCCGCGATGGGCGGCGCTTCAAAGAGGCTCTCGCCCCGCGCCTCCTCTTCTGTGCCCGCGTCCTCGGGCGACAGGGTGGCCTCGCTCTGGTCGTCCTGCGGACCTGTCTCGCTCATCTTCCGTCCTCTTCCTTCCGCCGCCGCACCTGGATCGGCGCAAAGACCTCGGATTGCTTGATCTCGAGCTTGCCCTCCTTGGCCAGCTCAAGCGCCGCCGCAAAGGTCGAGGCGGTGGCCGACCGCCGCTTGGCGGGATCGGTGCCAAACCCTTTGGGCATATAGCTCGAAATATCCATCCAGTCGCCGGCAAAGCCGATCAGGCTGCGCATCCGCTCGAGCGCCTCTTCGAGCGAAAAGATCGACTCGCGGTCGAGCGCATAGGGCCGAAACTCGTCCTTGGTCCTGATCCGCGCATAGCCCTGCATGAGATCGAGAAGCGTCGCGGTATAGGTCACCTTGCGCACCCGCTCCATCGTCTCGGGAATGCCGCGCGCAAAGAAGTCCCGCCCGAGCCGCGACCGCGCCATGAGCCGCGCCGCCACATCGCGCATCGCCTGCAGCCGCTCGAGCTGAAACGCCAGATGCGCTGCAAGCTCTTCGCCCGACGGGCCATCCTCCGACGGATCGGGCGGCAGCAGAAGCCGCGATTTGAGAAAGGCGAGCCAGGCCGCCATCACCAGATAATCCGCCGCCAGCTCGATCCGCAGCTCGCGCGCCTTTTCAACGAATTTGAGATATTGCTCGGCCAGCTGCAGGATCGAGATCTTGCGCAGATCGACCTTCTGCGTCCGGCTCAGCGTCAGCAGCAGGTCGAGCGGCCCTTCATACCCGTCCACATCGACGATAAGCGCCTCTGCCGCCACCCGTTCGGCAACGCGGCTGCGCTCATCCTGTTCGATCTCGTGAAAGAGGTTGTCGGACACGTCTGGCGACTTGGCCTCCCGGCGCTACTGCAATTCTGCCAGCTTGGCCTTCAGGGCGCGAATGTCAACCTCGCAGGCCACCTGCCGCCGTGCCATCGCCGCCTCGGCCCGGGCCTGCGCCGCCGGGCTCATCCGCCCCGAGGCCTCGGCCACGATCGCCCGCGTCGCCAGATCGGCATTGCACAAGAGCACCACGTCACAGCCCGCCTTGAGCGAGGCGCGCGAAATCTCCTCGGGCGTGCCGTTCAGGGCCTTCATGCTGATGTCATCGGTCATCAAAAGCCCATCAAAGCCGATCTCGTCGCGGATCATCCCGATTACCTTGGGCGACAGGGTGGCGGGCAGATCATCCAGCGCCTCATAGACCACATGCGCCGTCATCGCCATCGGCTGATCGGCGAGCCGCGCGAAAGGCGCGAAATCCACCGCCCGCAGATCCTCGGCACTGGCCGCCACGCGCGGCAGCTCGAGATGGCTGTCACAGCTCGCCCGGCCATGGCCCGGAATATGTTTGACCACCGGCAGAACCCCACCGGCCAAAAGCCCTTCGGCCACCGCCGCGCCAATCTCGCCCACCGCATCCGGCGCATCGCCATAGCAGCGGTCGGTGAGAAACTCATGGGTCGCCTCGGCGATCACATCAACGAGCGGCGCACAATTGCTGTCGACGCCCAGCGCCCGCAGCTCTTCGGCCATGATCCGGTAGCGCAGGCGCATCGCCTCTGCCGCCTTCGGCCCGGCCCGGCGCACCTCGTCCAGAGGCGCGTCCCAGCCCGTCCAATGCGGCGGGCGCAGCCGCTGCACACGGCCGCCTTCCTGATCGATGGTGATGACCGCGTCGCGCCCCACCGCCTCGCGCATCTCCGAAGTCAGCGCATGGACCTGCTCGGGCGTCTCGATATTGCGGCCAAAGAGGATAAACCCGAACGGGTCCGCCTCGCGAAAGAAGGCCTTTTCCTCGTGGCTGAGCTTGGTGCCGCTGGCATCGAGGATCGTCGCGCCGAACCGGCTCACCGCGTCACCACCGGGATGCACTCGGCCCGTTCCGCCACCAGCGCGGAACAGAACCGCCGCGCCTCGGCCAGATCATCGAACCCCATGGCGCGCAGGCGATAGAAGGTCCGCCCGCCGCTGGTCGCCTTCTGGATCACCCGGTTCTTGCCGTCGAGGTAATCGCCAAACCGCGCCTCGAGCCGCGCCCATTCCTCGCGGGCAATCGCCTCGCTCTTATAGGCGCCAAGCTGCGCCAGCCGCGTGCCCACCGGGATGCTCTCGGGATCGACACCCTGCGATCCGGCGGCGGTCGCCGCCACACCGGGCTCGGCCGAGGCCACCTGCCGCAGCGCCGCAGGCCGCGCCAAGGGGCGCAGCGACCGGGCCAGCCCATCTGTCGCCAGCGCCGCCACAGGCTCTGCCTCTTCAGTCTCCACCGCGAGGCTCGCCGGTTGCAGCGTCTCAAGCGGCTCGGCGCCTTCGGCGAGGCTCTCGGCCAGCGCCAGAATTTCCGCCTCGCTCATGTCCTTGACGGATTTCGCCGGGGCCGCCGGCGTCGTGCGGACAACCGCCCCCGGCGCCGTGCCAGCCGGCACTTCTTCGAATGTCAGATCGAGCGGCTCGGGCGCCAGCACAAGCCGGTCCGCCGGCGCTGCCGCCGTACCCACTGCCGCCACATCATTGACCGACAGGCCCTGGTTGCGGGCCTGCTGGCCACCGGGATCTTCGGGCTGAATGCGCATCGGGCCTTTCGAGGCCTGAATGACCGGCACACCGCTGAGATCGCGGGTCATCATATTGACGCCCCAGACCACCATACCGACAACCAACCCAAGCGAGAGGGCCGCGCCCACCAGATAGGTTGCTTTTTCCAGAGGATGTCCCGGGTGCTGCTCCGGGGTCGCGGCCATCGGCCGCGGCGCCTGCATCTGTGCCATGTCTCGCCTCTTGTTTTCCCGACGATACATGGCCGCCGGGACGTTTCCGCCTCACGCCCCGGCGATTGTGCAGGATGTCTTAGCGCATCTCTTCCACCGGAGTTACGCCCAGAATACCAAGCCCGGCCGAAATAACAACGGTCGCCGCCCGCGCCAGCGCGATTTTTGCCTGTGATGTGGCCGCATCGCCCTCTTGCAGGAAGCGAAGCCCCGGCTCGTCATGGCCCCGGTTCCACAGCGCATGCAGATCGCTGGCCAGATCATAGAGGTAGAAGGCCACGCGATGCGGCTCATTGGTGCGCCCGGCAATCTCGACGAGGCGCGGCCATTCGGCGATCTTGCGCGCCAGCGTGAGCTCGGCCTCATGGCTCAGGATCGACAGATCGGCCTTGGCCAGCGTCGCATCATCGGCGGCAATCCCCGCCTCCGCCGCCTTACGCAGCACCGACGACACCCGCGCATTGGCATATTGCACGTAAAACACCGGGTTGTCCTTGGACTGCTCGACCACCTTATCGAAATCGAAATCGAGCGGCGCATCGTTCTTGCGGGTGAGCATATGGAACCGCGTCACATCCGCGCCGACCATATCCACCACGTCGCGCAGCGTGACAAAGGTGCCCGCCCGTTTCGACATCTTGAACGGCTCGCCATTCTTGTAGAGCTTGACCAGCTGGCACAGCTTGATGTCGAGCGGCACCCGCCCGTCCGAGAGCGCCGACACCGCCGCCTTCATCCGTTTGACATAGCCGCCATGATCGGCCCCGAACACGTCGATCAGCGCGTCAAAGCCACGGCTCACCTTGTCATAGTGATAGGCGATATCGGGCGCGAAATAGGTCCAGGCCCCGTCGGATTTCTTGACCGGCCGGTCTACATCGTCACCATGCTCAGTGCTCTTAAAGAGCGTCTGCTCGCGCGGCTCCCAATCCTCGGGCTTCTTGCCCTTCGGCGGCTCGAGAACCCCTTCATAGATGAGCCCCTTGCTCTCGAGCTCGGCCAACGCCGCCTCGATGCGGCCCGTGCCATAGAGCGACTTTTCGGAATAGAACTCGTCCATCTCGACGCCGAGCGATTTGAGATCCTCACGAATGAGCCCCATCATCTTCTCGGTGGCAAACTCGCGCACCTTCTCGAGCCAGACCTCCTCGGGCTGACCGACATAGGCATCGCCCACCTCGGATTTGAGCGCCTCGCCCACCGGAATGAGGTAATCGCCGGGATAGGTGCCATCTTCAAAGGCGACCTCCTGCCCATGCGCCTCGAGATAGCGCAGATAGACCGACCGCGCGAGCACATCAACCTGCGCCCCGCCATCATTGATGTAATATTCGCGCGTCACCTCATGGCCGGTGAAATCGAGAAGGCTCGCCAGCGCATCACCAAAGACCGCGCCCCGCGTGTGCCCCACATGCAGCGGCCCGGTCGGGTTGGCGCTGACATATTCCACATTGACCTTGCGCCCCTGCCCCATGGTCGAGCGGCCAAAATCCGGCCCCGCCGCGAGCACCGCGCGCAGCACCTCATGCCATTGCCCCGGCGCCAGCCGCAGGTTGAGAAACCCCGGCCCCGCCACTTCGGCACTCGCGATGCGCGGGTCGTCGGCCAAACGCGCCGCCAGATCCTCGGCAATGTCGCGCGGCTTGAGCCCGGCAGGCTTGGCCAGCACCATCGCGGCATTGGTCGCCATGTCCCCATGCAGCGGATCGCGCGGCGGCTCGACCGCCACGTTGGACAGGTCCAGCCCTGCAGGCAGGGTATCGGCGTCCATCATCGCCTCGAGCGCGGCAATCACGGTGCCGCGGATTTCGGTGAACAGGTTCATATCTCTTGCGCCTCTTTGATCATCGCGCCGGGTTTACCACTGCCACCGCCCGCGTCAATCGGATGATGGCTTGACCGCGTCTGCCGGTGTCGGCTCTGCCGGGGCCTCTGATGCCTCCTCGGACGCTGCGTCGGACGCCTCCTCGGCCATCGGCGCGAAATAAACGAGATGCCAGCCCGCCGTGCCATTGGGCTCCATCTCTTCCGCGATGAGCCGAATATCACGCCCCGGCTTGACCTCGGCCAAGACCACCGCATCAGGGTTCGCCGCCCGCCAGCTCTCCAGATCGGGGCCGTCGTCGAGACCCCATTCGAGAACTTGCACCTCCCAGCCCTCGCCCATCCGCCGGCCAATCTCGAGATAGCTCAGCCCGTCGCAATAGCTCCGCCCACCGAGCGTCACCGGCATCGCATGCCGCCGCTGCTCCTGTTTCGCGGGTTTGAGCTGATAGACATTCTCATGGCCGAACTCCGGCGCGAGATCGGTGGTGATCAGCGTGTTGAGCGCGTCATTGTCGCTGAGCGCCACGATCCGCCCATAGCTGATGAACTCGACCCCATGCTCCGCCGCCTCCGACAGGATGTTGCCGACGAAAATCGGCAGCCCCGCCTCGCGCACACTGCGCAGCCGCGTGCGATTGCTGTCCGCCACCAGAACCGGCACCTCGAGCCGCTTGAGCGCCAGCCCGAAAGAGGCCGCAAACCGCGACCCCCCGGCGATGAGCACCCCGGGCACCTGCGCCGCGCTGAGCCCAAGCGCGCGGGCCATCGGCGACATGGTGAACCCGTGCAGGATCACCGTCGCCGCCACCAGCGCAAAGGCAATCGGCGTGAGCCGCGCCGCATCCTCGACCCCGTCGGCATAGAGACGCTGGGCAAACAGCCCCGCCACCGCCACCAGAACCACGCCGCGCGGCCCGGTGAACCCGACCAAGAGCCGCTCGTTCATCGGCAGCTTGGTCCCGAGAAACGACACCAGCACCGTCGCCGGCCGCACCACCAGAATGACCACCACCACAAAGGCCCCGGTCCGCCAATCGAGCGCCATCAGCGTCTCGGGCTTGAGCGAGGCGGCGAGCACCACGAAAACGCCCGACACAAGAAGGATCGTCGCATGTTCCTTGAACCGACGCAGCTCGTCATAGCTCGGCAGCTCGGCATTGGCGATCCAGAGCCCCATCACCGTCACCGCCAAAAGACCGCTCTCATGCAGCATCCCATCAGAGAGCGCAAAAACCCCGAGCACCATGGCAAACAGCAGCGGCACTTTCATATATTGCGGCACCAGCTCCCGGCGAAAGGCCCGCACCACGCCCCAGCCCCCGGCAATGCCAAGCGCAGTGGCGAGCGAAATGCCCAACACCAGATCGAGCACCGCATCGCCCATGGTCTCGGTCGCCCGCATCACGAGGATCATCTCAAAGGCCAGAACCGCCGCCAGCGCCCCGATGGGATCGTTGACAATCGCCTCCCAATGCAAGAGCTGCGCCGGCCTTCGCGGCAACCGCGCCTGCCGCAGAAGCGGCGCGATCACCGTAGGCCCGGTGACAATCATGATGCCGCCGAACACCAGCGACGCCTCCCAGCTGAGCCCCGCCACATAGCGCAGCGCCAAGGTCGACAGAAGCCAGCCCAAAGGCGCGCCCACCACCACCAGCCGCCGCACGCCTTCGGCGGCACTGCGCAGATGGTGGAAATTGAGGGTAAGACCGCCTTCGAAGAGGATGATCGCCACCGCGATGGAAATCATCGGCTGCATCAGCGGCCCGATATCGCGCCCCGGATCGAACAGACCGAGCAAAGGCCCGATTACCAGACCGGCCCCGAGCATCAGCACAATGGCCGGCATCCTGAGCCGCCAGGCGAGCCATTGCGCCCCCACCCCGATGCCCCCGACCAGGGCAAAGGCCATCACCGGGCTGAGCCCCTCGGCCACCGCTGTCTCTACCGCCATGCGCGTTCCTCGTTACCTGTGCCCCCAAAGAACCGTGCATGGCTTTGGTAGGCATACCTGTCTGTCATTCCTGCGATATAATCGGCCACCAGACGTGCCATCGCGGTCTCATCCTTGGCCCGCGCCACATCTTCCTGCCAGTCCTTCGGAAGGAACTCGTTGCGCTCCATATAGAACGGAAACAGGTCCTCGACCACTTTCGTGACCTCCGCCCGCATCACCATGACGCTCGGCGCGCGGTACATCCGGGTGAAGAGAAACTTGCGGATCACCTGCAGCTCGGCCCAGAGATCTTGGGAAAACCGGATCACCGGCCGCCCGAGATCGCGGATCTCCTGAGAACTCACAACACCCGACTGGCTGAGCGTGGCGCGCGACGTCTCGATCACATCGCCAACCATGACACCAAACACCCGGCGCAGCGCCTCATGCCGCCGCCGCACCCGGCCCAAGCCCGGATAGGCCGCATCCACCTCGCGGAAACACGGCCCCACGATGGGCAGCTCCAAGAGCTCCTCTTCGGTAAAGAGCTTGGCGCGCAACCCATCATGCAGATCGTGATTGTTATAGGCGATGTCATCGGCCAGCGCCGCCACCTGCGCCTCGGCGCTCGCATGGGTGTGCAGCTCGAGATCATGGCGCGCATCATATTCCGCCAGCGCATAGGGCAGATCGCCGAGCACCGGGCCATTGTGCTTGGCAATCCCCTCCAGCGTCTCCCAGGTGAGGTTGAGCCCGTCGAACTCTGCATAATGCCGCTCGAGCGAGGTCACGATGCGCACCGCCTGCGCATTATGGTCGAACCCGCCATAGGGCTGCATCAAGGCGTCGAGCGCATCCTCGCCGGTATGCCCAAAGGGCGTGTGACCCAGATCATGCGCCAGCGCCACCGCCTCGGTCAGCTCGGCATTGAGGCCCAGCGCGCCGGAGATTGTCCGCGCCACCTGCGCCACCTCGATCGAATGGGTGAGCCGCGTGCGGAAATAATCGCCCTCATGTTCGACAAAGACCTGCGTCTTGTGTTTGAGCCTGCGAAAGGCGCTCGAATGAATGATCCGGTCCCGATCCCGCTGAAAACACGAGCGAAACGCGCTCTCCTCCTCGGGCACAAGACGCCCGCGCGCGGCCATCGGCTGTGCCGCATAGACTGCCGTCATCTTCTCATTGATCCTTGTCGCCCCGTTCTGCCCTTCATATATTGCAAAGCGACGGACAAACAAAGCTTACGGGCCGAAAACCATGCAACTGCCTCCCAAAGTCACCGACCGCGCCTTTGAACGCCTCGCCGAGATCGGCGCCGGCGCCCAGGGTCAGGCCCTGCGCGTCGCGGTCGAAGGCGGCGGCTGTTCCGGCTTTCAATATGAGATCAAGCTCGACGCGCCCGAGGCCGATGACCTCGTGCTCGAGGGTCAGGGCGAACGGGTCGTGGTCGATGCCGTGTCGCTGCCCTTTCTCACTGGGGCGACCATCGACTTTACCGAGGAACTGATTGGCGCGCGGTTCATCATCGACAACCCCAACGCCAGCAGCTCCTGCGGCTGCGGCACGTCCTTCTCTATGTAATCACCCTATTATTAGGGTTTGATAAAGGTGCGCGTCATTCGGCGGGCACCGCACTGGCCTGTGCCGCGCGGCGCTGTGGCAGGCTCTGATCCCAGATGAGCCAACCGCCCGCCACCATGATGATCGCGGCCCCGATATAGACGGTGAGCGCCGGCATCTCGCCAAAGGCCACCGCGCCCAACAGCACCATCCAGACGAACTGCAGGTTCATCAGCGGCGTCACCACATAGGCCGGCATCATCCGAAACGCCGCCACCAACACCCACCGCGCCCCAAAGAGCACCCCGGCATAGAGCATCGCCAGCGCCAGATCCCCAAACCCCATCGGCTGCCAGACGAACGGCAAGGCCGCGGCCATCACCAGACCGAGGCCGAGATTGGGATAAAACACCTGCGCCAGAATATTGTCATCGCGCAGCCCGATATAGCGCGACGCCATCATCGACACACAGCCCAGAAGCACCGCCGCCAGCGCCACCAGATGCCCCAGCCCGATATCGCTGAGCCCGGCGGGAAAAAGACACATCACCCCCACCGCGCCAAGGCCCAGCGCCGCCCAGGCCTGCGGCCGCACCGCCTCGCCCAGAACCGGCCCTGACAAGAGCGCCGTCACCAGAGGAATGAGCGCGATGAACAAAAACACCTCCGCAAAGGGCAAGAGCCGGAAGGCATAGTAAAATGCCACCGACCCGGCCACCGTCGCCGCCACCCGCAGCGCCATCGCACGCGGGCAATGGGTGCGCATCCCGCGCCTCGTCCCGCCGCGCCGATTGGCCCCATAGGCCAGCCCCGCCACCATCAGCCCCGACAGCGCGAAGAGCTGCGGCGCGGCATAGCCATGGGCAAAAAGCTTGGTGATCGCGTCGGCGCTCGAAATCAGCAAAGTATAGAGCGCGACCATCGCCACGCCGAGCGGCAGCGCGCTACGCAGCACCCCGGCGCTCATGCCCGCAGCTCCATCTGCAGACCGACCCGCGAAAACCCGTGGAAAAACGCATCGAACTGCCCGGTGGCCGCCTCGGCTGCGGCAATCGCCGCCTGCGCCTCCTGCGACAGCCGCGCCGACACCGTTTCGCGCATCTTGGGCCAGTCGCCGCTGCGGGTGTTGCCCATGGCATAGATGCATTCCGACAATTCCCGCAAGGGGCCGGAAAGCGGCCGCACCCGACGGAAAACCACGCGCCCCTCGGGCACCTGGTCGGCAAAACCGCCCAGCCCCGTCAGAGACAAATACCAATTCAACATCAGATACTCGTGATAGTCGTCCGCCAAAGGTGCGGCCTCGTCCGGGACCAGGGAGAAACAGCGCAGTTGTTGGCGCAGCCAGATGTCCCAGACCTCGGGTGGCTCTTCCCCGGCAAAGCGCAGCGCGATGCAGATTTCCGCCAGCAGATCGGCGTTGAAATCGAGAAAGGCCAGTGTTCCTGCAAAGATAAGACTGTCATGCATGGCGGCATCGATCTGCGGATCGACGCGCCCATATTCCGACAGGTAGAAAATGATATGGGTCAGCTCATAGGCCGCCTTCTTGTTGGGCATGGCAAAGGTCTGCGACCGCCCGGCAAAGGCCCGAAGCCGCGCCTCGAGCGCCGCCCCCTCGCCCGCCAGCGGATCAACCCCGCGCCGCAGGCACAGACGCCGCGCCTCGGCCCGCTGCAAATCCGACAGCTCCGCCTCGGCCAAGCCCTGCGCCGCGACCCATTCCGCCAGGCGCGCGCCCTTGTCGCCGCCAAAGCCCAGATCTTCGAGATCGAGGCACATCGACAGGTGAAACCGGTAATATTGCGGAAAAAACCCAAGCCGCGCCTCAAGCTGCTCATAGCCCGGCTGATGCAGCGCCAGCGCCTCGGGGCCGAGCGTCGCGCCGGTGGTCTCGAGAACGTTCAGGATCTCGGCATTCTCCTTGAGCCAGAACACATCCTCGCGCCCCCGCCGGTCCTCGGCGAAATTGCGGACCAGCGCGCCTTGACGCGCCGCCGCAGAGGTTTGCCGGAACGGGACATTCAGTCGGACAACATTATGCATGGGTCTTTCCTTGTCGGCTGGCCGGGGCAAATGCCCCGTTCCGGTTGCGTCAAATCTCGATCAGAGGCTCGAGGTGAAGAGCGCCACGGCATCGCCATCGCGGGTCTTGCTGGCCGAGGGTGCGAGGCTCGAGGTGAACATTTCGACCGCGTCGCCATCACGGGCTTCGGTCGCCATCGGCGCGAGGCTCGAGGTGAACATCTCGACCGCGTCGCCGTCACGGGCTTCGGTCGCCATCGGCGCGAGGCTCGAGGTGAACATCTCAACCGCATCGCCATCACGGGCTTCGGTCGCCATCGGCGCCAGGCTCGAGGTGAACATCTCGACCGCATCGCCGTCACGGGCTTCGGTCGCCATCGGCGCGAGGCTCGAGGTGAACATTTCCACCGCATCGCCGTCACGGGCCGAGGTCGTCATCGGTGCGAGGCTCGAGGTGAACATTTCCACCGCATCGCCATCACGGGCCGAGGTCGCCATCGGTGCCAGGCTCGAGGTGAACATTTCCACCGCGTCACCCATCAGCGCATCACCCGCCATCACCGGGCCGAGGGACGAGGTAAAGGCCTCAACAGAGCTGCCATCATGCAGGCTTTCCACGCGCTCCACGCGGCGCGGGCTGGTCACAGTCACTTCATGCTTAAGTTGTGCGGTCATCTTTCGATCTCCCCGGATCAAGGTTGCAGATGCCTAACTGCCGCACACGCTAAACGGGTTTGTCTACGAAGATTTTAACGCTAAAGTTTTATCCACAGCCCTGTGAATTGTTCAACTTCGCCGCGCAATCCTGCCCCCCGGATCAGGAGTTTCCGCCCGCCCCCCGAGGCTGACGTCGGGGAAAATATTTTGCCTGTGGATAGAATCTCTGCGTTTCTCATATGGAAACGACCTCAACCCATACGGGTATCGCCCTGAGCGCGCAGCGAAGCTCCGGGAATCCGCCACGTCCGATTCGCGCGCTCATGCACGGGCTCCGCGGCGCCCTCTCGCGACCCCAGAGTTTGCGCACAACGCTTGCCCCCACCCGACGAACACGCGATAGAGGGCCAGTGCATCGCGGAGGACCGGGTATGAAAATCGCCAGTTTCAACATCAACGGCATCAAGGCCCGGATCGACGCCCTGCCCGCATGGCTCGACGAGGCCCAGCCCGATGTCGCCATCCTTCAGGAAATCAAATCCGTCGATGAAAACTTCCCGCGCGAGATCTTCGAAGAGCGTGGCTATCAGGTCGAAACCCACGGCCAGAAGAGCTTCAACGGCGTCGCCATCCTGTCGAAACTGCCGCTCGAGGATGTGACCCGCGGCCTGCCCGGCGACGACGCCGACGAACAGGCCCGCTATATCGAAGCGACGGTCATTGGCGACCACAGCGCGCTGCGGCTCTGCGGCCTCTACCTGCCCAATGGCAACCCCGCGCCGGGGCCGAAATACGACTACAAACTCGCCTGGATGGAACGGCTTCAGGCCCGCGCCGAGGCGCTTCTCGCGCTGGAAGAGCCCTTCCTCATGGCCGGCGATTACAACATCATCCCGCAAGACGAGGATGCCAAACGCCCCGAGGCCTGGCGCGAAGATGCGCTCGCCCTGCCGCAAAGCCGCGCCGCCTATCGCCGGATCGTCAATCTCGGCCTGACCGAGGCCTTCCGCGCCCGCACCCAAGGCCCCGGCCATTACACCTTCTGGGACTATCAGGCCGGTGCCTGGAACCGCGACGACGGCATCCGCATCGACCATTTCCTGCTGAGCCCGCAATGCGCCGACCGCCTCACCGATTGTCAGATCGACAAACATGTGCGCGGCGGCGACAAGCCCTCGGATCACGTTCCGATCTGGATCACGCTCGACATCTGAGCCCTCTGAAAGCCTGAGCAATGGACAATCTGCGCGGTGCGCTTCTCATGGTTCTCGCCATGACGGGTTTCGCCTTTGAAGACGCCTTCATCAAATACATGGCGGCCGATCTCCATATCGGCCATATCCTGATGCTGCTGGGGCTCGGCGGCACGGTGATCTTTGCCCTTGCCAGCGCCCTGCAGGGGCAGCCCGTCGTCACCCGCGCCCTCGTCTCGAAACCGATCCTGCTGCGCAATCTGGGCGAACTGATCGCCGCCATCGGCTTTGTCACCGCGCTCTCCATGGCCGATCTGTCGCTCGTCTCCGCAATCCTTCAGGCCAACCCGCTCGCCGTGACGCTGGCCGCCGCGCTCTTCATGGGCGAAACCGTGGGCTGGCGCCGCTACAGCGCCATCGCCGTGGGGTTTCTCGGCGTGCTGATGATCATCCGCCCCGGGTTCGACGGGTTCAACTTTGCCTCGCTCTGGGCGCTGACGGCGGTCTTTGCCCTCGCCCTGCGCGATCTCGCCACCCGCCGCGCCCCGCCGAGCGTCACCTCGATGCAGATCTCGACCTATGCCTTTGCCACCATCGCGCTCTCCGGTCTCGGGCTCTTGCTGATGGGGGGCGAGCCGCTCCTGCCTGCGGGCTTTCCGCTCTGGCCGCTCGGCGGCGCGCTCGTCGCCGGCTGCACCGGCTATTACGCCGTGGTGGCCGCCAACCGCGTCGGCGATGTCTCCTTCATCTCGCCCTTCCGCTACAGCCGGCTTCTGGTGGCGCTGGCCATCGGCATCATCGCCTTTGGCGAACGCCCCGACGCCTGGACGCTGCTCGGCTCGGCCATCATCATCGGCTCCGGCCTCTATACGATTCTGCGTGAACAGCGGCTCAAGAGGCGCAGCCGCGATACCGCCGTGAAACCGACGTAAAACCGTTACCGGCATCATCGGCGCAATCTCCTCGCAAATCGTCGTGTTAGCGATAACATATCCGGTTCCCTTTTCACCGGTTCTTTGCTACTGAACGGGCAACACTGGTTATTCAGGAATTGCCCCATGAGCACGATTATCGACATCCACGCCCGCGAAATCCTCGACAGCCGGGGCAACCCCACCGTCGAGGTCGACGTGATCCTCGAAGACGGCACCATGGGCCGCGCCGCCGTCCCCTCGGGCGCCTCCACCGGCGCCTACGAGGCGGTCGAACGCCGCGATGGCGACAAGAGCCGCTACATGGGCAAGGGCGTGCTCGAGGCCGTCGCCGCCGTCAATGGCGAGATCGCCGACACGCTCCTGGGCTTTGACGCCGCCGAACAGGTCGCCATCGACGAAGCGATGATCGAGCTCGACGGCACCGACAACAAATCCCGCCTCGGTGCCAACGCCATCCTCGGTGTCTCGCTCGCCACCGCCAAGGCCGCCGCGGATTTCTGCGCCCAGCCGCTCTTCCGCTATGTCGGCGGCACCTCGGCCCGCGTCCTGCCGGTGCCGATGATGAACATCATCAACGGCGGCGAACATGCCGACAACCCGATCGACATCCAGGAATTCATGATCATGCCGACCTCGGCGGAGAACATCCGCGACGCGGTCCGCATGGGCGCCGAGGTCTTCCACACGCTCAAGAAAGAGCTCTCCGCCGCCGGCCTCTCCACCGGCATCGGCGACGAAGGCGGCTTTGCCCCGAACATCGCCTCGACCCGCGAAGCGCTTGATTTCGTGCTGAAATCCATCGAGAAAGCCGGCTACAAGCCCGGCGACGACATCCATCTCGCGCTCGATTGCGCCGCCACCGAATATTTCAAGGACGGCAAATATGTCCTCTCCGGCGAAGGCAAGACCCTGAGTTCGCAGGAAAATGTCGACTACCTCAAGGCGCTGGTCGCCGATTACCCGATCATCTCGATCGAGGACGGCATGGCCGAGGATGACTGGGACGGCTGGATCGCCCTGACCGAGGCGCTGGGCGACAAGGTGCAGCTGGTCGGCGACGATCTCTTCGTCACCAACCCCACCCGCCTCGCCGAAGGCATCGAACGCGGCGCCGCCAACTCGATGCTGGTCAAGGTCAACCAGATCGGCAGCCTGACCGAAACCCTGCGCGCCGTCGAAATGGCCCACCGCGCCCGGATGACCAATGTCATGTCGCACCGCTCGGGCGAAACCGAAGACGCGACCATCGCCGATCTCGCCGTCGCCACCAACTGCGGCCAGATCAAGACCGGCAGCCTCGCCCGCTCGGACCGGCTGGCGAAATACAATCAGCTCATCCGCATTGAGGAAATGCTGGGCGACACCGCCATCTACGCGGGCCGCTCGATCCTGCGCTAAGCGCGGATCACGCCCCCCAAAACACCCCAAGGCGCGCGGCCCCCCGCGCGCCTTTTTCATGTCCGCCCTTCGCCCAAACAAAAAAGGGGCGCGCTCCCGGCGCACCCCTTCTTCGGTGGAACTCAAACCTAAACCAATCCCCGGATTACGGGCACGGCGCCTCGTAATAGGTGCCATTGCCGCGCGAATAGGCGCAGACATTGCGCTGGTTGTTCTGGGCCACGACCGTACCGGCCGCCGCACCGGCCAGCGCCGAGATCAGCCGCCAGTCATCATCCGCTCCCAGAGCCTCGGCAGTGATCAGGCCAGCAGCGGCCCCACCGGCCACACCGGCCACGGTGCGCTGATCAGAGGTCATGTTTTCACAAGCCCCCAGCACCAGCATCGACGTCCCTGCGATCATATGTACGATCTTGGTCATGACAAATTCCTTTCGCCTTGCGTTTCGTTGTCTGTCCCTCAACGCAAGCCCCCGAAAGGGGTTCCATCACCGCGACAAAATTTCCCACGCGTTCGGCGGATCTCAGCGCTCGCGCGCCCAGAACCTCTGGGCATAGGCCACCAGCGCCCGGGTCGAGCCGTCTTTGCCCTCCGCGCTTTCCTCGCCGGCCAGCACCGGCTCGAGCGCCCGGGCCAACTCTTTGCCAAGCTCGACCCCCCATTGGTCAAAGGAATTGATGCCGAGCATCACCCCCTCAACAAACACCCGATGCTCATAGAGCGCGATGATCTGCCCCAGCCGATAGGGGGTGAGCTGATCTATCATCAGCGTCACCGACGGCCGATTGCCCTCGAACACCCGATGCGCCGCCTGCCGGTCGCGCTCCGCCCCCTCATAGCCCGCCTCGGCCATCAGCGCCTGCGCCGTGGCCATATCGCGCCCGCGCATCAGCGCCTCGGATTGCGCCAGGCAATTGGCCAGCAACAGCCGGTGATGATGGGCAAGCGTCGGCTCATGGCCTTCGGCCGCCACGATGAATTCGCAAGGCACCACCTGCGTGCCCTGATGGATGAGCTGATAGAACGCATGCTGGCCATTCGTGCCCGGCTCGCCCCAGACCACCGGCCCCGACGGCAGATCGAGCGTGCGGCCATCCATCCGCACCCTTTTGCCGTTCGATTCCATCTCAAGCTGCTGCAAATAGGCCGGCAGCCGCTCCAACCGCTGCGCATAGGGCAGCACCGCCCGCGTCGGAAACCCCATCACCTGATGATGCCAGAGCCCCACGAGACCGAGCATCACCGGCATGTTCTCGGCCAGAGGCGCCTCGCGGAAATGCCGGTCCATCGCCGCCCCACCCCTGAGCATCATGCCAAAAGCCTCGGGCCCGATGGCAATCATCAGCGACAGGCCAATCGGCCCCCAGACCGAATAGCGCCCGCCGACATAATCGCCGAAATCGAACACCTGCTCGGGCGGCACGCCAAATTCGGCGGTCTTCTCCTTGGACGAGGACAGCGCCACGAACTGCTTGGCCGGGTTGTCCACCGCCGTCGCCATCCAGTCGCGCACCGTCGCCGCGTTGGTCATGGTCTCTTGGGTGGTAAAGCTCTTTGACGCGACAATCACCAAGGTCTGCCGCGGGTCGAGATGATCGAGAATATCCGCCGCATCCGCCCCGTCGACATTCGACAGGAAATGACAGCGCGGCCCTTGCCGAAAGGTCTCGAGCGCTCTGACCGCCATCTCCGGCCCGAGATGCGAGCCGCCAATGCCGATATTGACCACATCGGTGATCTCGCCGCCCGCGCCCTTGTAGCTCTGCGCCCGCACCCGCCGGGCAAAGCGCTTCATCCGTTCGAGCGTGTCGCGGATCTCGGGCATCACATCGCGGCCATCGACCTCGACCGGACCGCCCTCGAGATTGCGCAGCGCCGTGTGCAGCACCGCCCGCCCCTCGGTCTCGTTGATCCGCGCGCCGGAAAACATCGCATCGCGCCGCGCCGCCACCCCCGCCGCCTCGGCCCAGCCGAGCAGTGCCGCCCGGTCCTCGCGGTCGAGATGGGTCTTGGCATAATCAAAGAGCAGCCCGTCAAACCCGATGGAAAACGCCTCGGCCCGGCCTGCGTCCTCTTCAAACAGCGGCAGAATACCCCGCGCCCGCGCCGCTTCGCCCCGCGCTTTCAACTCGTCTTGCACTTTGAACAAATCCCTCAATTCCGACAATCGGCCCCGATTACAGCCCCGGCCACAGCCCCGGCCACACCCCCGTGACCGCGCCCCAAATTCACGGCGCCCAATGCACCTCGATATCGTCGAGCACCGCCGCCACCGGCGCCTGCAGCGGCGTCATCGACCGCGCCCGATCAAGCGCCCCGCGCTTGGCATCGCCCATGATCACCAGATGCTTGCTCATCGCGTCGTTGAGCACCCTCGCGCTCATCGTGACGCGCGGCTCCGGCTCGCCCTCGGCCCGCATCGGCACGAGCACCGGCGCGTCGCGGCTGAGCGCCTCTTCAATCCGGTCACCGCCGGGAAAGAGCGACGCAGTATGCATATCCGTCCCCATCCCCAACAGCAGCACATCAATCGGCAGCCGCGCCTCGATCCCCGCCGCCAGATCGTCGATCACCTCCTCCGGCGTCTCCGCCCGCCGGTAGAGCGGCACATGGGTCGCCTTCGCCGCCCGCTCAACGAACAGCCGCTCGCGCAGCAGCTTGGTGTTCGAGCGGATATGCTCCTCGGGCCGCCAGCGCTCATCCGAGAGCGCCACATCCACCCGGCTCCAATCGAGCCGCGTGGCGCAAAGAATGTCGAAAACCGGCCCCGGCGTCGTCCCGCCGGGGACCACGAGAAAGGCCCGATCCTGCGTCTCAAGCGCCGTGTTGAGCGCCCCGGCCAGCCGGTGTGCGAGCTGGATCGACAGCATGTCTTCGTCAAGATACTCGTTGAAATTCATGGCTTTATCTCCCGCCAACGGCGCCCGTCCCGATGCATCAGGAACATGGCGCTCTCCGGTCCGGAACTGCCCGGCGCATAGGGTTCGGGCGCCTGCCCCGACCCGTCCCACTCCGCGATGATCGGATCGGTCCAGGCCCAGGCCGCCTCGACCTCGTCGCCGCGCATGAACAGCGTCTGGTTGCCCCGGATCACATCCATGATCAGCCGCTCATAGGCATCCGGGAAATCCGCCTCATCGGGCCCGAGCACCTCCGCGAAACTCATGTCGAGCGGCACATCCACAAGACGCATTCCCCCCGGCCCCGGTTCCTTGATCGTCACGCCAAGCTCGATCCCCTCATTGGGCTGCAGCCGGATCGTCAGGATATTGTTATGGCGCTGCCCATCCTCTTCGAAAATCGAATGCGGCGCGTCCTTGAAGATGATGGCAATCTCGCTCGCCCGATCCTTGAGCCGCTTGCCGGTGCGCAGGTAAAACGGCGTCCCGGCCCAGCGCCAATTGCTGATATGCGCCTTGAGCGCGACAAAGGTCTCGGTGGTGCTGTCGCGGCTCTCCACCTGGTTGCGATAGCCCGGCCGCTCGCCATCGCCCTCATATTGACCGCGCACGATATTGTCGGGCTCTACAGGATCGAGCGCCCGGATCACCTTGAGCTTTTCGTCGCGCACCGCATCCGGGTCGAACTTGGCCGGCGGCTCCATCGCGATGAGACACAGAAGCTGCATGAGATGGTTCTGCACCATATCCCGCATCGCCCCCGACCGGTCGTAATAGCCGCCCCGCGTGCCGACCCCGACACTCTCGGCCACGGTGATCTGGATGTGATCGACATATTGGCTGTTCCACAGCGGCTCGAAGAGCATATTGCCAAACCGCACCGCCATCAGGTTCTGCACCGTCTCCTTGCCGAGATAATGGTCGATCCGGTAAATCTGGCTCTCGTCGAAATGCCGCGCCAGCATCTGGTTGAGCTCCTTGGCCGAGGCCAGATCGCGGCCAAAGGGCTTTTCCACCACCAGCCGCGTGCCTTCGCCCGCCATCCCATGCTTGTGCAACCGCTTGGCCAGATCGCCAAAGAGGCTCGGCCCCACCGAGAAATAGATCGCCCGGATGCGGTCGCTATGCATCTTGCCGGCCAGTTCCTCCCAGCCGGTCTCGCCCTTGGCGTCAAGCGTGACATAGCTCAGCAACTTGAGAAAGGATTTGAGCGCGCGCACCTTCACATCGCTCTTGTCGAGAAACTCGCGGATCGCCTCCTCGGCAAAAGCGCGGTAAGCCTCGCTGGTCATCTCGCCCCGCGCCGCGCCGATGATCTGGCTCTTCTTGCCGATCTGACCCGCGTTGAACCGCTGATAGAGCGCAGGCAGGATCTTGCGCCGGGCAAGATCGCCCGTGCCCCCGATGATCACCAGGTCGAAAGCCTCGACTGGGATGACGCGTGAAACCATCTGCACCTCTTTTCGCCGGACCCGATGCCCGACTTTGGCCCGAGACTAACACGCCCCCCGGTGTTCACAATGGCGTCAAATGCCCCTGTGCGGACTTTTATTACCGGGCTGGCGTCTTTAGTCGATGGTAGAGCACCAATGTGACGGGACCATCATGAAAGATCACGCAATCACGCCGGACGATGCCAGCCTCACCGCCCAAGCCCCGGACGGCGCGGCAAAATTTTCCGACCCTGCCGTGACCGCCAAGGGCGAGCCCCGCGCCTCCGTGCCGCTGAGCCATCCCGAAACGCTCTGGTTCAACACCGGCACGCTGTGCAACATCACCTGCGTGAATTGCTATATCGAGAGCTCGCCAAACAATGACCGGCTGGTCTATATCACCGAGCCCGAAATGCGCGCCTATCTCGATGAGCTCACCGCCCGGAACTGGCCGGTGCGCGAGATCGCCTTCACCGGCGGCGAACCCTTCATGAACCCCGAGATGTGCGCCATGGCCCGCACCGCGCTCGCCCGCGGCTATGAGGTGCTCATCCTCACCAATGCCATGCGCCCGATGATGCGCAAATCCGTGCAGGCCGAGCTCGCCGCGCTGATCGCCGACTATGGCCCCCGGCTCACCCTGCGCATCTCGCTCGACCATTGGTCTGAAGAGATGCATGACCAGATGCGCGGCAAGCAGGCCTTCGCTCGCACCCTCGACGGCATGATCTGGCTGCGCGACCAAGGCGCGCGCATGGCGGTCGCCGGCCGCACCCTCTGGGACGAAAGCGACGCAGAGGCCCGCGCCGGCTATGCCGCGCTCTACGCCCGCCATGGCTTTGACATCGACGCCAGCGACCCGGGCACCACGGTGCTTTTCCCGGAAATGGACGAAACCGTCGATGTGCCGGAAATCACCACCGCCTGCTGGGACATTCTCGGCAAATCGCCCCGCGACGTGATGTGCGCCTCCTCGCGCATGGTGGTGAAACGCAAAGGCGCCGCGACCCCCACCGTGCTCGCCTGCACGCTGCTGCCCTACGCGCCCGAGTTCGAGCTCGGCACAACCCTGGCCGAGGCCGAGCGCGACGTGGCGCTCAACCACCCCCATTGCGCCAAATTCTGCGTCCTTGGCGGGGCCAGCTGCTCGGCCTGAGCGTCGCGCCTCTGGCCCGCGCGGCTCTTGGGGTATTTGACACCAGAAAGAGGCCCCGCCTTGCCCCGCCAGAGCCCCGGGCGCATATATGAGAGATGTTGAAACTCACCCCGATTCTGCTCGCCCTGCTCTACGGGTTCGTGATGTACCGCTTCTCGGCCTGGCGCACCGCGCGCGAGCTCGACGCCCGCTCGACCGAGCTGGCCGATCCGATGCTGCGCGTGATGAACGACCGGCTCGCCCGCGCCCTCGACCTGCCGCGCATCCGCGTCCATATCTACGAGATCGACCCGGTCAACGGGCTTGCCGCCCCCGACGGCCGCATCTTCATCACCCGCGGCTTCTATCGCCAGTTTCAAGAGGGCGAGGTCAGCGCGGACGAGCTCGCCTCGGTCATCGCCCATGAGCTGGGCCATGTGGCGCTCGGCCATGCCCGGCGGCGGATGATCGACTTTTCCGGCCAGAACGCCCTGCGCACCGCAATGGCGCTGATGCTGTCGCGCGTCTTGCCGGGGATCGGTGGGGCCATCGCCAATGCGCTCACCTCGCTGCTCGCCGCCCGCATCTCGCGCGCCGATGAATACGAGGCCGACGCCTATGCCGCGGCCCTGCTGACCAAGGCCGGGATCGGCACCGCGCCGCAGATCTCGCTGTTTCAAAAGCTCGAAAAACTGACCGAGGCCCGGGGCGGCGCGGCCCCCGCCTGGCTGATGAGCCACCCCAAGACCGAAGAGCGCATCAAGGCCATCGAGAAACTGTCGCTGAGCTGGCAAGCCTGACGCAGCCCTGCTTCTTTCTGGTGTCAAATACCCATGACACCCGGCCCGCCGCGCTCAGGCGGTCAGGGCCTTGGCGAGCCGGGGCAGCCGTGCTTTCTTCAAAAGCGGCCGCAAGCTCCACGCCTCGCCCGAGAGCCGCCGCGCCTCCGCCAGAACCCGCGCCGCCACCTCGGCCACCATGTCAGGTTTGGCCTGCCAGAACCCCATGAGAAACGCGTCCGGGTCGGCCCGGCTCAGCCCCTCTTCGGCGAGGATATTGCGCGGGAAATCCTTGGCATTCATCGTCACGATCACTTCCGCCGAACTGGCGATGGCCACCGCCAGCACATGGGTGTCGGCCGCATCGGGCAGCCAGAGCCGCGCCTCGATCCCCGGCGCGGGCGCCACTTCGGCCTTGGGCCAGCGCGCCGCCAGTAGCGCCGCCTCGCCCGCCGCCTGCGCCGCGCCCTCCGGCCCGAGCTTTTGCGCCGCGCGCACCCATTCGCCGATGATCCGCTCGGACCAGAGCGGCGTGAACGCCCCCGTGCCCGCCACCCCCAGCAGCATCTCGCGCATCACCGTGGGATAGATCACATTGGCGTCGAGCAGCGCTTTCATAGGGCGAAGAACAGCGCCTTGAGATAGCCGCTCTCGGCGAGCTGCGGATGCATCGGATGATCCGGCCCGGCAAAGCCCGTGTGGATGAGCCGCGCCTCGCGCCCGGCGCGACCGATGCCACGCACCGACGCGCCCCGGAACGCCCCGAGATCGGCCGCATGCGAGCACGAGCAGAGCCCCAAGAGCCCGCCCTCGCGCACCAGCGGCGCCGCCAGCCGTGCCACCCGCTCATAGGCCCGCAAGCCCCGGTCGAGCGCCTTTTTCGTCGGCGCAAAGGCCGGCGGGTCGCAGATCACCACATCGAAACTCTCGCCCTCCGCCGCCAGCGCTTCGAGCTGGGCAAAGGCATCGCCGCGCCGCGTGGCAAACCGCGCCTCGGCCCCCATCGCCGCCGCCCCGGCCTCGGCCAGCGCCAGCGCCGGCTCCGACCCGTCGACCGCCACCGCGCTCTCGGCCCCGCCCGCCAGGGCCGCGAGCGAAAAGCCCCCGACATGGGAAAACACATCGAGCACCCGCGCCCCCGGCGCGAACCGCGCGGCAAAGGCATGGTTGGGCCGCTGATCATAGAATATCCCGGTCTTCTGCCCGCCCATCAGATCGGCCATATAGGTCGCGCCATTCATCGGCACCGCAAGCGGCCCGTCGGGCGCCGCCCCGCGCAAAACCGCGCTCTCTTCATCGAGCCCTTCGAGCGACCGCGCCCGGCCAGAGGCGTTCTTGATCACGGTGCTGACACCGGTCACCGCCACCAGCGCTTCGCTCAGCACCTCGATCATCGCCTCGGCCCAGGCCGCGTTGGGCTGGATCACCGCGACATCGCCAAACCGGTCGATGATCACCCCCGGAAGCCCATCGGCCTCGGCATGGACGAGCCGGTAATAGGGCGCCTCAAAGAGCCGCGACCGCAGATCGAACGCCCGCAGCAGCCGCGCCTCGATCCACGCGCGCCCGATCTCGGCGCCGGTGTCGCGGTCAAGAACCCGCGCCATGATGCGCGAATTGGGATTGATCGCCACCAGGGCCACGGGATTGCGCTCGGCATCCTCGAGCAGGCCGATGGTGCCCGGCGCGATCGCCCGGCTGCGGCGGTCGGTGACAAGCTCGTTGTCATA
Source organism: Roseovarius nubinhibens ISM (assembly GCF_000152625.1). Taxonomy (GTDB): domain Bacteria; phylum Pseudomonadota; class Alphaproteobacteria; order Rhodobacterales; family Rhodobacteraceae; genus Roseovarius; species Roseovarius nubinhibens. The sequence goes on from NZ_CH724156.1 coordinate 3,399,105, forward strand.
TACCCAGGGAAACCCGTGCCGGATGTGGCGCGGGCTCATTTTGGGTTTCAGGCGGAGAATAGGCAAAGGGGACAGCGTCATGCCGTCCCCTTAGATCAGTTTGCGCGCTCTGGGAAGAGCCGGATCAGTTGAACATCTCAAGAAGCCCGAGCCGCACCGCCTTGAACCCTTCGGGATCGGTGAGCTCGGTGCGCACGACCTGGGCCAGATGCTCGGTGATGCGCACCTTCTGGGTCTCGCCCCGCGCCTCGGCCGCCACCGCCGCCTCGCCGCCATAGGCCTTGAACCCGGCTTCGACAAAGCGCGAGGGGGCCAGCGGCTCGCCGGTCTTGGGATGCAGCAGCGTCATGTTGAATTCCACGTCATGCACGCCGCCGGTGGTGTAGCGGGCCTTCTGGGTCAGCGCGTGAAAGCGGGTGATCTGGATGTGCAGATCGACCGTCGTCGGACCATCGAGCCCGGCCACACCCTTGGTCATCGCATCCTCGACGATGGCCTTGACCTGCGCATGACGGTCGCCCAGCGGATCTTCGCGCCAGACAATATCGCCTGCGGGGAAGTAGCGATTGGCCTCGCTCACCTCAAGGCTCTGCGGCACATCGACGATCACCCGGTTGACCTTGAGCGCCGGCACAGAGGGCGCCGCGATAAGCTCGTTGCCCGGCGGCGTGTTACGGGTGGCGGTATCGCTCATGGCACAGGCGCTCAGCCCCAGCCCCACAAACAGCGCAGTCATCACACGGATCAGTTTCATCTTGTCCTCCAGCGGGCCGAAACCCTCTTTGGGCTTTTGCCCTTGTCTGGAAACAATCTGCGCGGGAAATAAGGCGCATTTGAGATGGATTTAGTTCAATTCAGTGATGGTTTCAGGTCAGCGTCATGGCCGCATAGCCCTGCAAAAGCTGGTAAATTTACGTGTATACGAACGGATGACCGCCCCGCCCGCCGTGACTCAGTCGCGCTGTTGCCGCCGCCAGCCGCCGCGCCGCCGGGGCCGCTCGGCACTGGCTTGGCCCTCGCGCAGCACCTCGGTCATCGGATGCTCGGGATGCTCTGCGCCATAGCGCGCGATCAGCGCCGCGATATCCTCCTGCGTCTCGCGCCCGGCCTCCATCGACAGCGCCCAGTCGAGAAAGATCGACCGGCATTCGCCGCCCGTGATCCCCTCGATCCGATAGGCCTCACGGATGAGCCCCTTGGGGTCCAACGCATCTTTCACGCGCTTGCCGTTCATCTCCGTGCTCATCCCTGTCTCCCTTCCGGCGCGCGCTGCAGCGCCGCCTCGATGATCTCTTGCGCCCGCGCCGCGCGATGGTCGAGCGCGGCGATCAGCGCCGCCATATCCCCCGCCTCGACCTGACGCAGCAGGAACGCCTTGGCGCTGCCGGTCACCCGATCCGGGTCCGGCGCCTTGTCGCTGAGCAGCCGCGCCGCCAGCGTCACCCGCCAACAAAGCCTGAAAGCGGATTGCAAATCCTGCCTCTCCGCGTCACTTAACCAGCCGATTTCGACAGCCTCGGCCAAACCCTGATGCACATCACAGGTGCCGCTGCCCGCCATCAGGATCGCCGCCTGCGCGATGAGCTCCACATCCTGCAGCCGCCCCGGCCCGAGCTTGGTATCAAGCGGCCCATCGGGCTGTTTCGCCGCGCCGATCCGCGCCCGCATCTCCGCCACCTCGGCCAGAACCTTGTCCACCGGATAGGCCTGCGCCAGCAGCTCGCGCCGGAACGCCTCGACATCGCGGCCAAGCCCCGTATCGCCAGCAATCGCCCGCGCCCGGGTGAGCGCCAGATGCTCCCAGACCCAGGCCTCGCTCTTCTGATATTCCTGAAACGCCGCCCAGGCCGTCGCCACCGGCCCCTGATTTCCCGAGGGCCGCAGCCGCATATCCACCTCATAGAGCCGCCCCTCGGCGGTCTGCGCGGTGATCGCGGTGATCAGCGCCTGGGTCAGCCGCGCATAATAGGTCCGCGCCCCCAAGGGCCGCTTGCCGTCCGAGCTCTCAACCCCCTCCGCGTCATAGATCACGATAAGATCGAGATCCGAGGTCGAGTTGAGCCGCGCACCGCCCAGCGATCCCATGCCGAGCACCGCAGCCCCCCGCCCCGGCGGTGGCCCGTGCCGCGTCGCGAACTGCGCCACCACCTCCGGATAGAGCGCCGAGACAATCGCCTCGGCCAATTCCGCATATTGCTCGCCCGCGCGGTCCGCATCGATGAGATCGCGCAGATGATGCACCCCGATGCGAAAATGCCATTCCCGCCGCCAGCGCCGCGCCGCATCAAGCTTGCGCTCGTAATCGCTCTCGGCGGCGAGCATCTCGGCGGCCTCGACGCGCAGCGCTTCCATCCCCGGCCAGGGCGCAAAGAAATCGCCCGCGATCACCGCATCGAACACCCCCGCATTGCGCGACAGATGCGCCGCCAGCGCCGGCGCGGTCCCGGCAATATCCAAGAGCAGATCAATCAACTGCGGATTGGCCTCGAAGAGCGACAAGAGCTGCACCCCGGCCGGCAGCCCCGCCAAAAACCCGTCGAGCGCCACCAGCGCCTCTTGCGGATGCGCGGCACAGGCCAGCCGGTTGAGGATCTTCGGCCGCAGCCGGTTGAAAATCTCCGTGGCCCGGGTCGAGCGCAGCGCCGGATAGGTGGGCCAACGGGCGATGATCGTCCGGTCGAGCTCGATCCCTTGCGCGGGCGGCGTCTCTTCCACGCTCTCCGGCGCATCGGGGGCAAAGAACCGCTCGATGATCGCATCCACCTCGGTAAGCCGCGCGGTGATCTCGTCGCGCAGATCGCCAAGGTCGCGCCCCATGAAATCCGCCAGCCGCTGAAACTCTTCCTCGGAGCTGGGCAGCGCATGGGTCTGCGCATCGCGCAGCATCTGCACCCGATGCTCGACCTCGCGGTGAAACCGGTAATGATCGCGCAGCGTTGCCGCCACATCCGCCGGGATCCACTCATTCTCCGCCAGCCGCGCCAGCCCCTCTTCGGTGCCGCGCACCCGCAACGCGCGGTCGCGCCCGCCCGCGATGATCTGCCGTGTCTGGGTGAAAAACTCGATCTCGCGAATGCCGCCCCGGCCGAGCTTCATGTTGTGGCCAAACTGCCCGATCCCACGGCCAAACCCCTTGGCCTCGCGGATCCGCAGCCGCATGTTATGGGCATCCTCAATGGCCGCGAAATCGAGATGCCTGCGCCACACGAAGGGCTTGAGCGTCGCCAGAAACCGCTCGCCCGCCGCCAGATCCCCGGCACAGGGCCGCGCCTTGATATAGGCCGCCCGCTCCCAGGTCCGCCCGAGGCTTTCGTAATAGGCCTCCGCCGCCGCCATGGCGAGGCAGACGGGCGTCACGCTCGGATCGGGCCGCAGCCGCAGATCGGTGCGAAACACATAGCCCTCCGCGGTCCGGTCGTTGAGCGTCGCGCTCATCCGCCGCGTCGCCCGCACGAAACTCGCCCGCGCGTCGAGAAACTCCTCCGGCCCGAACCTCGTCTCGTCAAAGAGACAGATCAGGTCGATATCCGAGCTGTAGTTGAGCTCCCCCGCCCCCATCTTGCCCATGGCGAGCACCACCATGCCGCCCGCCGTCTCGATGTCATCCTCGCTTTGCCCCGGCAGCTTGCCACGCCGGATCTCGCGCCCCACCGCCTCGGTGAGCGCCCGCTGGCACGCCAGATCGGCAAACTCGGTGAGCGTCCCGGTCACCTCTTCCAACGGCCAGACCCCCGCCAGATCCGCGAGCCCCGCCAAGAGCGCAATCCGCCCCTTGGCCGCGCGCAGCCCCGAGCCAAGCGCCCCATCCTCGAGCCCCCGCACCTCCGCCATGAGACCCGCCCGCGCCGCCTCCGGGTCGTCGAGCGCCTCGCTCAGCCACCCCGCCTCCCGCGCGATCAACCCGGCGAGATAGGGGCTGCACCCCGCCGCCCCCGCCACCAGATCGGCCAGCTCGGGGGCAAGCCCCGGCACCTGGCCCCGCGCCTCCTCGGCAGCATCGGGATCATGGGGACGGGGACAGCGGGTCATGCGGGACAAAAAACTCATGGCCCGACCATTCCCCGCCCCCGTCCCGAGGTCAATGGGCCTCGCACCATTGCACGCACGCGCCCGCCTCCCTATCTGGGGATCATGACCTATACCCAAGCCCCGCTCACCTGGCACCTGCCCGATCCCGAACGTCAGCCCGAGTTCTACCGCGACGTGGCGACGAAACGCTTTGTCGCCTTCTGGATCGACACGGCGGCAATCTTGCTGCTCACGCTCATCGCCGTTGTGCTGACCGCCTTCACCGGACTTTTCTTCTTCCCGCTGCTCTTTCTCGCGGTGGGCTTTGCCTATCGCAGCTACGGGCTCGCCCGCCATTCCGCCACGCTTGGCATGCGGCTCACCGCCATCGAATTCCGCGACCGCAACGGCGACCGGCTCGGCACCGACACCGCCCTGCTGCACACGCTGGGCTTCTCGCTGAGCTGCCTGCTCCCGATCATTCAGATCGTCTCGATGGGCTTCATGCTGCTCAACCCGCGCGGTCAGGGGCTCACCGATATCGCCCTTTCCACCGTCGCTCTCAACCGCCGCGCCGCCAGCTAAACCCCAGCCAGCCTCGCAAATCCACAACCTGCCCCCTTGGCGGGGGGTATCTTCGTTGCTATCGTTTCCCTTGGATTGACGACAATAGAGGTATCATGCGCCACACGCTGCCCCTGGCCCCTCAGTTCTATGTGACCGCGCCGCAACCCTGCCCCTATCTGCCGGGGCGGATGGAACGGAAACTCTTCACCGCGCTGCAAGGCGACGAGGCGCAGCGGCTCAACGATTCCCTCTCGAAACAAGGCTTCCGCCGCTCGCAGAACGTGCTCTACCGCCCCGCCTGCGCCGATTGCGCCGCCTGCCTTTCGGCCCGGATCGACGTGTCACGCTTCAGCCCGACGAAATCGCAAAAACGGGTGCAGCGGCGCAATGAACATCTCGAACGCCGCGCCACCTCGCCCTGGGCCACCGAGGATCAATACGATCTCTTCCGCGACTATCTCGACGCCCGCCACGCCAGCGGCGGCATGGCCGATATGGACGCGTTCGAATTCGCCGCCATGGTCGAGGAAACCCCGGTGCGCACCCGCGTCGTCGAATATATCGACCGCGACAGCGGCGCGCTGATGGCCAGCTGCCTCACCGATATTCTCGATGATGGGGTGAGCATGGTCTACTCCTTCTTCAACCCCTCCATCGCCCGGCAAAGCCCCGGCACCTATCTGATCCTCGACCATATCCAGATGTGCCGCGATCTCGGCCTGCCTTACGTCTATCTCGGCTATTGGGTGCCGGGCAGCCCCAAGATGGGCTACAAGGCCGGGTTCTCGGGGATCGAGCTCTATGTCGGCGGCCAATGGGAAGACATGCGCCCGTCTGAGGACTACGAGGACCGCGCCCACCCGCTGCACAGCGATCCCATCGCCGAACAGGTGGCCGATATCGTGCTGCCCGACGGCATGGCCCGCCACTCGGGCGCCACGCGCTAGCCCGCGCCGCCGCCCTGCGCCGCGGCCGCCGCGCTGAGCCAGCCCATCACCGAGGCCACCGCCTCGGGCCGCCGCCCGCGCTGCGCCAGAAGATAGAAATCCTGCGCGCCGCGCATCACCGCCTCACTGACTTGCACGAGGCTGCCCTCCGCCAGATCCCGCGCCACCAGGAACCGGCTCACCAGCGCCACGCCCTGCCCGGCCCGCGCCGCATCAATGGCAAGCGCCGTCTGGCTGAGCCCAAGCCCGCGACCGCTCTCCTCCGCCACCCCGATCTGGCGCAGAAAGCCCGGCCAATGCCCATGGGCATCGCGCAGCTTGGGCAGCTGCGCGAGCTGCGCGGGCGTCACCGGCACCCTCCTATCGCCCAGCAGCTCCGGCGCCGCCACCGCGATCAGCTCTTGGGCGAAAAGCAACACCGCCTCGATCGACGCCCCAAAAGGCGGCCGCCCCTGCCGCACCGCCAGATCAATGCCATCCCCATGAAAGCTCGAGACTTTTTCAGTGGCCAATATGCGCAGATCGACATCCGGATGCCGCTCGGCCAGCCCCGCCATATTGGGGATGAGCCATTTCGCCGCAAAGCTCGGTGTGACGCTGATCGTCACCCGCCCGGGCGTCGGCCGTAGCGCCGCCGTGGCCTGCCGCATCTCGTCGAACGCCCCGGCGATCCGCCCGTGATAGGCCCGCCCCGCCTCGCTGAGCATCAAGCCTTTCGGCAAACGCTCGAACAAGGCCACGCCAAGCCCTGCCTCCAACTGCCGTACCTGCTGCGCCACCGCGCCTTGGGTCACGCCCAATTCCTCCGCCGCCGCGCGAAAGGTCAGATGCCGCCCCGCCGCCTCAAAGGCCCGCAGCCCGTTCAGATTGGGTAATCTCTCCATCTGGCAATAGTATTCCTACAGTCACGAGAGATCAATCCTCTCGCGCATTTGCCCGCCAGCCGGCGTATCTATGAGGCAAGCAACCCGATGCAATCCCCTGATGGAGGCAAAGATGACTGTAGACAAAGTAGCCCTGATCACCGCCGGCGGCTCCGGCATGGGCGCCGACGCCGCCCGCCGCCTGGCCCAAGATGGCTTTAAGGTCGGCATCCTCTCTTCCTCCGGCAAGGGCGAGGCCCTCGGCCAAGAGCTCGGCGGTTTTGGCGTCACCGGCTCCAACCTCGACCCCGAGGCGCTCGCCGCGCTGGTCGACGGCGCCACCGAACGCTATGGCCGCGTCGATGTGCTGATCAACTCTGCCGGCCACGGCCCCAAGGGCCCGGTGCTCGACATCCCCGATGAGGATTGGCATCAGGGGATGGAGGTCTACCTGATGAACGTGATCCGCCCCACCCGTCTCGTCACCCCGGTGATGCAGGCCCAGGGCGGCGGCGCGATCATCAACATCTCGACCTTCGCAGCCTTTGAACCCGACCCGCTCTTCCCGACCTCAGGCGTCTTCCGCGCCGGGCTCGCCGCCTTCACCAAGCTCTATTCCGACAAATATGCCGCCGATAACATCCGCATGAACAACGTGCTGCCGGGCTTTATCGACAGCCTGCCGGAAACCGACGACCGCCGCGCCCGCATCCCGCTCGGCCGCTATGGCCGCGCCGAGGAGGTCTCGTCGCTCATCGCCCTGCTCGCCTCCACCGACGGCGGCTATATCACCGGCCAGAACCTGCGCGTTGACGGAGGCCTCACCCGTGCCGTCTGATCTCGCCCCCCGCCGCCTCTCGACGGCCCAGATCGCCTTTGCGCTGAAATGGGTGGCCTCGGCCATCCAGATCGCGGGCTACGCCGCCACCGCCTTTGGCTGGACCCCCTACAACCTCTATTTCTTCCTCGTAGGCGTCCTCGGCTGGTTCCTCGTCGGCGTCATGTGGAACGACCGCGCCATCATGCTCATCCATATCGTCGCCCTCGCCGCCATGATCGCCGGGATGAGCCAGTAACGGGTGGGTGGGTCGTGAAAAGCGGAAGCTAACCGCGCTCGGCGGACCTCGCTGCCCTTCGCAGAGGCCATCGCCAGCCCAAGGCAGGGACTGGCGATGGCCGGGCCCCTTGCGCGCTGTTCATCGGCCCGGCGCTTGCACTGATCCCTCCGGGCCGGAAAATCCGCACTGTCGCTTTGCCGACGCGATACCGACGTGTCACCGACACCGCGTTTTCGGCTGGGTCCTCGCGGGCATCTTGTAGACAGACCGCGCCATCCGCATTCGGTTGATGTTTCGCGACACGTATTTAAGGGACACAAAAAATCGCTTTCTATAGGGCAACAGAAAATCCCGGAATGACGATGCGGTCAAAGAATTACCCGCAATTCGGGCTAATTCCACCCGAATTCAGCATAGACTGCTCCGGCAGTAACAATTGATGAGTTAACCCGTGCCTATAGAAACCTATACACTACCTGAGAGCATGCAATTGGTTGTCCGCATTCTTCCGTCGGGCAATGATCCTGATAGCTATGACAGCGAGATCCTTTCAGGATTTATAGAGTCTATTCCTGTGATCAAACGATCGGCCAGTGACAGGTCGCTGTACTTTCAGACCTTTTCCATTGCGCCGCCGCCCCGAAAGCAGATGCTGGAGAGCGGAAAATCCGCAACATCCTGGACGCCGCCCAGAGAGTTTGATCCCTGGAATGCCACGACGCGGGCCTTCTGGGCGCGCGTCGCCCGCAATCCGGATTTGCATCAACAGATAAAATCCTGGCTTGATCAGGTCCTGCACATGCTCGAGCGCGTCAACAAAATGGGCCGTGCGACAGAGGGGCTATGGGAACTCGACGAAACGCAATTCGCCGAACCCGCCATATCTGTTCTTGCAATAGCGCACCCTGATTTCGTCCCCTATTATGCGCGGTTCTTGACCGTCTGGGACATGCACCATGAAGTATCCCAGAAAGACGTCATTTCTCAAATTTTCGCGTCTCATGGAATTACTGAGGCAACCGAGAACCTGCTTATCGCTCGAATTGTTGATGGCGTTGGACAATATGGCTACGACAATTTCTGTGAAATGCTGCCACTCTTGCAAGAGCACTATGGCAAGATCGAAGGCACGGATTTTTACAAGCGAATGGCCGCGTATCATCACGCCGCATCTGTGAGCAGCTATGCACGTGTATTGCAGAATAAATTCGACAATTACAGATACGACTTTCTGCGGGACAAGAATCCGCAGCTGCCCAAACTCTCCGAGCTTCTCGCTTCGTTTTTTCCGGAGGGTCAGCCGAAACCATACGAAGGCGACCTCGAACTCTTCGACGATTTGCTTCGAAAACAGTAGACAAGCGCCCTCTAAAAACACCCCGGCCCGGCGCGTCAAACCAACGCTCCGGCACCGCCCACGCCGGCCGGGATGAGCCAGTAGCGCACAGGTGTATCGCCCGGTCAGGCCGCTCTTACTTGTTTCCCTTGCGCATCACCGACCTCGGGAGGCGGGTGAAACGCGGAACCCAGCTACGCTCCCCACTGATTTCCCCATTGCGGACGTTTCAGACCTTCCCTGCCGTTATGCCAAACTCTGTTTCCGAGTGATTGGATAAGCCAAAGAACTTGCGTAGTGTTCTGCATAAAGGGAGAAGGTAAAGCCGCCATGAAAAATCCAAAGGATGTTGGTGACGACGATATCTACGACCCTCAATTCGTCGCAAATTTATTTGACCGTTGCTCATCAAGCTACAGGCGGTGGAGCGCCATAAGCTCATTCGGATTCATTTCCTTATGGCGTTACCAATGTGTGAACCGTCTCATTCCACCTGCGCATACTGGCTCAATTGCGGTGGATCTGATGGCGGGAACGGGCGAGGTTTGGCCACATCTTCTGCGTCGGTTTCCTGACCTTGGCACGATCACGGCGCTGGATATTTCACACAGAATGCATTTGGAAGCTGTGGATCGCTTGCACGGTAAATACGCGGATATGATAACTCACATTGAAGCAGATGCGTTGCGAACTGATCTGCCATCTGATTACGCTGATCTCGTGATCTCCACTTTTGGTCTAAAGACCTTTGACCGAGATCACCAAAGTGTTTTGGCAAAACAAATTGCCCGTATTCTAAAGCCTGGCGGCAGCTTTGCACTGATCGAAGCATCGGACCCTAAGGGCTGGATGTTGCGGCCATTCTATCGGTTCTACCTCGACAGAATATTGCCCCAAATAGAACGGTTTTTCCTAAAAGGTGCGAAGGATTTCAGCATGATTGGCACCTACACAAGAAACTATGGTGACAGCACCCACATGGCGGAAGCCCTTCGCGAAGCAGGTCTGTCGGTAACATTGAAAAACCACTTCTTCGGCTGCGCCACCAGTGTCGCCGGATACAGGCCCGTCAAGCGGTGAAAAGATATAGGTTTTGATTGCGTATTTTTCCGTTGTTTCGGGCTGCTACTATCCACGGAAAAAACTCTAGCCTTATCGAGACGCCCGCTTCCGTCCAAGAACGGTTCAACATTTATCTGAGTTGCCGCGCCCGATCAGCGACGTAGAACCAATACCCCTGCCCCCACGATCAACATCATACCCGTGATCGACGCGACGGTCGGCGCGATGCCAAAACACAAGATATCCCAGACGGCAACAAAGACGAGATAGCTATACTCGAATGTAGCAACGGTGGATGGCGGCGCGGCTTGATACGCCCCCGCCAGCATCATGCCAATACCCACGGCAAATCCCGCCAACAGCAAAAGGACGAGCCAATCCTGTGGGGTCACTGTTGTCCATTCACCAAGAATATACGGATAGGCCGCGTGCAGCTCACCCTGCGGCTTCAGAAAAACCAGAAAAAGGCTTACCGCAACACCCGCCACCATCATGACGGTATTCTGCGACAACGAAAGCGCGGCAAGGGGCACGCCCTGGCATCTTGTCCGTGTCGTAATATGTGCAAGAGCATAGAAACCCGCGCCTATGATCGGCAACAATGCCCAAGGCGAAAACGCGTCTGTGCCTGGCTGTAACAAGACGACGACCCCGACAAAGCCAAGCACCACACCCATCCAACCCAGAGGCCCGACGGCTTCCTTGATCACATAGGCGGACAGCAAGGCCACAAAGATAGGAGCGATGTAATTTGCAGCGCCAACTGTCGACAAGCTTAGAAATGGGATGGCGGCATAGAAGGCTAGAAATGTGGTTGTGATAAAGAGCGCACGTAATATGGACCATGTCCCAAAGGCGGCGCGCAGAATGCCCCTATGTGCGCCGCGCATCCAACTCACACTCAGCAGCAGAGGCACGGCCAGAACGCCGCGTAGCGCAAAAATTTGCCAAAGGGTCAGAGTGTTGCTGAACAGTTTGAAGATGACATCTTGAACTGAAATCGTGAGTGCAGCCAGGACAATCAGCAGGACACCCCGGGTGATGTTTAGCGGGCGGGTTTCGACCTCAATGCTCAAGAGCGGTATCTCCGTTAGCTTCCGCGCAACTTGCATCGCGAGGTACATTGGGGGTCTCGGCGCTCACTTCGGCTCGACGCTTTCATTCCGATATGATTGGTAAATCCGACAGTCCTACGCGCCACAGCATTTCGCCAGCCCAAGGCAGGGGCTGGCGATGGCCGGGCCCCTTGCGCGCTGTTCACCGGCCCGACGCGCCAAACCAACGCGCCGGGCCGGAAAATCCCCACCGCCGCTTTACCGACGCGAGACCGACGTGCCACCGATACCCCGTTTCGCCCTCAACCGAGCTTGCGCAGCCGCTTGAAGAGGCTCGACGTATCCCAACGCCCGCCGCCCATTTTCTGCACATCCTTGTAGAACTGATCGACCAGCGCCGTGACGGGAAGCGACGCGCCGTTTTCCTCCGCCGTGTCGAGGCAGATCCCCAGATCCTTGCGCATCCAATCCACCGCGAACCCATGTTCGAACTGGTCGTCGATCATCGTCTCATAGCGGTTCGCCATCTGCCAGCTGCCCGCAGCGCCCTGGCTGATCACCTCCACCACGGCCCGCCCGTCGAGCCCGGATTTCTCCGCGAAATGAAGCGCCTCGCTCAGACCCTGCACAAGGCCCGCGATGGCGATCTGGTTGCACATCTTGGTCATCTGGCCGGCACCGCTCTCGCCGATCCGGCGGCAGATCCGCGCATAGGCCGCCATCACCGGCTCGGCCTGCCCATAGGCCGCCTCATCGCCACCGCACATGACCGAGAGCACGCCGTTTTCCGCCCCCGCCTGACCGCCCGAGATCGGCGCATCCACAAAGGCGAGCCCCTTGGCCCCCGCCGCCTCATAGAGCTCGCGGGTGACCTTGGCCGACACGGTGGTGTGGTCGACGAAAACCGCCCCCTCTTTCATCCCCTCAAACGCCCCGTCCTCGCCCAGACAGACGCCCCGCAGATCATCGTCATTGCCGACACAAGCCATAACGAAATCAGCACCTTGCGCCGCCTCGCGCGGGGTCTTCGCCGCCGCGCCGCCATGCTCTTTGACCCAAGCCTCGGCCTTGGCCGCGGTGCGGTTATAGACGGTCACCTCATGCCCCTTGGCCTGTAGATGCCCCGCCATCGGGTAGCCCATCACACCCAAGCCCAGAAATGCCAGTTTCGCCATATCCCTCACCTCCTGCATTGTCTCAGGCCGGATTTCTGACTATCCCGTCCCTGATTGCAAGGAGAAACGGCCCCACATGGCAAGACTACTCAAATGGGTGATCCGCATCACCGGAGCGGCGCTGCTGCTCGGCCTGATCGCGGTCGGCGTGTTCTATATGCTGCTGTCGCGCTCGCTGCCCGACTATGACAAGAGCCTCGCCGTCTCCGGGCTCACCGCCCCGGTCGAGATCGTGCGCGACAATGCCAATGTGCCGCATGTCTTTGCGGCCTCCGACCGCGATGCCTATTTCGGCCTCGGCTATGCCCATGCCCAGGACCGGCTGTGGCAGATGACGACCCTGCGCCGCACCGCCCAGGGCCGGCTCTCCGAGGTCTTCGGCACCCGCACGCTCAATATTGATAAGCTCTTGCGCCGGCTCGATCTTTACGGCGCGGCCCGCGCCTCGGTCGAGATGCAGGATAGCGAAACCCTGATCGCCCTCGACGCCTATGCCGCCGGGGTCAACGCGCGGCTCGAAGAGATCAACAGCGATGCTTTGGGCCGTGGCGCGCCAGAGATGTTCCTCTTCAACGCGCCGATCTCGCCCTGGCAGCCCGCCGACAGCATCGCCATCCTGAAACTCATGGCGCTGCAACTCTCGGGCCATCTCGCCCATGAGGTGCGCCGCACCCGGGTCTCGCTCATGCTCAATGACAAGGACCGGCTGCGCGACATCCTGCCCGACGATCCGGGCCAGGGCATCGCCGCCCTGCCCGAATATGCGAGCCTTTTCCCGCCCCAGAGCCTGCCGCGCTATGCCGAAACCACCCGGATGCCGCGCGACCCGTTGTCGCCCTTCGCGCCGCCGGAACTCGCAGGCGCCTCGAACGCCTGGGCCGCCGCCCCGGCCCGCTCCGCCGCCGGTGGCACGCTGCTGGCCAATGATCCGCATCTGGGCTTTTCCGCCCCCGGCGTCTGGTATCTGGCGCGGCTCGATCTCGCCTCGGGCGGGGTGATCGGCGGCACGATCCCCGGCATTCCCGCCATCATCGTCGGCCGCAGCGCCCGGCTCGGCTGGGCGGTCACCTCCTCCTATCTCGACGACCAGGACCTCTTTATCGAGAAACTGAACCCCGAGAACCCCGAGCAATATCAAACCCCTGACGGGTTCAAAGCGTTCGAGACACGCAATTCCATCATCCAGATCAAGGACCATGATCCGGTCACCATGACGCTGCGCTGGACCGACAATGGCCCGGTGCTGCCCGGCACCCATTACGATCTCGGCACCGTGACGCCCAAGGGCCATGTCGCCGCCCTCGCCTGGACCGCGCTGAGCCGCCGCGACACCACGATGAGCGCCGCGATTGAGCTGATGTCCGCCGCCGATGTCTCCGAGGCGCTCGAGGCGGGCGAACGCTATATCGCGCCCTCGCAGAACCTGACGCTGGTCGATCAGAACAACATCGCCATGAAGCTGGTGGGCGCCATGCCCCGCCGCGCCGCAGACCACGAAAGCCAGGGCCGCATGCCAAGCCGCGGCTGGATCGCCCGCAACCGCTGGCAGGGCCGCATCCCCTACGCCGACAACCCCGAATTCATCGCCCCGCGCGGTGGCATTCTCGGCAACACCAACAACAAGACCGTGGATCAGCCCTTCCCCAACCATGTGAGCTTTGTCTGGGGCGACACCCAACGCATCCACCGCTGGGAACGGCTCATGCAGGGGCGCGAGGTCCACACCCGCGACAGTTTCATCGAGGCCCAGCTCGACACGGTGAGCTTTACCGCCCGCTCGATCCTGCCGCTGATCGGCGCTGATCTGTGGTTCACCGGCACCCCCTCGCCCGAAGGCACCCAGGAACGTCTGCGCGAGGACGCGCTGCGGCTTCTGGCCGATTGGAACGGCGAGATGAACGAACATCAGCCCGAGCCGCTGATCTATGCCGCTTGGCTGCGCGCGCTACAGGTGCGCCTCGCCAAGGACGAGCTCGGCCCGCTGATCGAGGAATTCACCCATGCCGATCCGGTCTTTATCGAACGGGTCTACCGCGATGTGGACGGGGCCGCGATCTGGTGCGACGTGCGCCAGTCGAGCCCTCAGGAGACCTGCACCGACATCGCCCGGCTGGCGCTCGACGATGCGCTGGTCTGGATCTCGGATCGCTACGGCAATGCGCTCGAATCGCTCCGCTGGGGCGATGTGCATCAGGCCACCCATGACCACCCGGTTCTGGGCGAGGTGCCGGTGCTGCGCTATTTCGTCAACATCCGCCAATCGACCAGCGGCGGCGATCACACGCTCCTGCGCGGCCGCACCATCGGCGAGGGGCCGAACCCCTATCACAACGTCCATGGCGCGGGCTATCGCGGGGTCTATGATTTTGCCGATCCCGACAGCAGCGTCTTCATGATCTCGACCGGCCAGTCCGGCCATTTCCTGAGCCGCCATTACGACGACATGGCCCAGCTCTGGCGGCGCGGCGAATATATCCCGATGTCGCTCGATCCCGATCTGGCCCGCGCCGCCTCGGTCGGTGTGACCCTGCTCAGCCCGCGTTAACGCGGGCCGAGCACCCGGTTTCGGGCACAGTCGTTTTACCGTCGCAATACCGACGTCTTACCGACAGGGGATTTCCGGGGTTAACGCCGCGCTACCCGGCGCCAAACCCGGCCCGAGGTTCGACCCGACGACGCCCTTCTGCCATCTCGACATAGAGGCTCTCGCCCGTCTCCTCGATCCCCGTCGAGATCATCCCGACGCCGATATTCGCACCGAACCGCTGCGAATAGACCGCCTCGCTGAGGACACCGGCAGGCGCGCCTTGGCCCGTCAAAACCGGCAGCCCATGCTCGAACCCTTGGATCGGAGCGCCCTCGATCACATAGGACACCCGCCGCCGCGCCGCCCCCTCGCGGCGCAGCCTGAGCAACGCTTCACGACCGACAAAATCCTCGGGCTTGTCGAAATCGACCAGCGCCCCAAGTCCGATTTCAAAGGGATTGCAAGGGTTTACCTGCAGCCTTCCATCCGCCCCATAGGACACAAGCCCGCTCTCGATCCGCTCGAGATCATTCGGCGCGCCGGGCCGGATGCCATAGGGAGTGCCCGCCGCTTTCACCATCTGCCAGAGCTCCGCCCCCCGCGTCCCATCCTGCAGATAGAGCTCGAACCCGCCCTGTTTCGACCAGCCCGACCGCGCCAAGACCAAGGGAATACCGCGCAGCTCCGTCTGCCGGAACCCAAAGTATCTAAGCTCCGTCACCCAATCCCCAAAGAGATCCGCCACCACCCGCTCGGCCTTGGGCCCCTGGATCGCGAGCGGCGAGACATCCGGCTCATGCACCTCCACATCGAACCCCCGCTCCGCCGCAATCGCACTCGCCCAGAGCTCGATATCGCTATCCGCAATCGACAGCCAAAACCGCCCATCGCCCAGCTTCAACAGCACCGGATCATTGATCAGCCGCCCCGCATGATCGCAGATCGGCACATAGCGTCCCTGACCCACTTTCGCCCCCCGCATGTCGCGCGTCGTCAGATACTGGATCAGCCGCGCCGCATCGGGTCCGGCAATCTCCACCTGCCGCTGCGCCGCCACGTCCCACATCGCCACCCCGGTCATGAGCGCGTCGTACTCCGCCTGTGGATCTCCGAAATGCGCCGGAATAAACATATGATTATAGACGGAAAAACACGCCACCCCATCCGCCACGGTGGCGTCGAAATACACTGATTTCCGGTTGTTGGGCCCAATGCCGATCTGAAACACCATTCCGATTTCCCATCCTTGATTGCCGAGGAACTGGGTCGCAAGATATGGATATTCCGTGCAAGCTGTGGTCAAAATAGCCAGAGTTTTGGCAGAATATTGCAAGGGCCCCATGGACCGGCTGGACATCCGCATCGTCGACATTCTGCAACGCCGGGGCGATCTGACCCATGCCGAGCTGGCCGAGGCCGTGGGCTCGACCCCCTCGACCTGCCTACGCCGGGTCCGCAGCCTGCAAAAGGCGGGCATCCTGACCCGCAATGTCTTTCTCGCCGATGGCGCAAAGCTGGGCCGTGGCCTCAGGGCGATCATCACCGTCACCACCAAGGATTACGATCTCGCCCGCCGCGCGGCCTTTGCCAAATCCGTGGGCGCCGAGCCCGCGATTTCCTATGCCTATGGGGTGACGGGAGATCTGGATGCGATCCTGATTGGCAATTTTCGCGATATGGTCGAGTATCAGGCCACCTGCGACAGGCTCTTTGACGGGGATAAAAACATCACCCGTTACACGACCCATTTCATCTCGGAAACCTACAAGGACGATCCGGCCATCCCCTGCGACCCGGCCCTGTCAGGGGGCTGAGCCACCGCGTTTACAGGTCTTGGAACTGCCCCGCCTGCCGCGCGGTCCAGCGCAGATCGAACTCCCAGCCCTCATCGGTCTGCCGTTCGGCCTCCACCACGCCCTGATCAAAGAGCCACGCCCGGCGCCGCCCTTCGCCAAAGCCGAGCGTGATCGTCGCCTCGTGCTGCACCCCGCTGAGCGCCTCGGTGGCCTGATCGACAAAGGCTTCCATCCCCTCGCCGCTCACCGCCGAGACAAGGATCACCTCCTCGCGCCGCGCCGCCTGATTGGCAAAGGTCTCGCGCGCCTCCGGGTCGAGCAGATCGGCCTTGTTCCACAGCTCGATGCGGGGCGTGCCCTCGGCCACGTCGAGGCTCTCGAGAATGGCCTCCACGTCGCGCGCCTGCTCTTCCGTCTCGGGATGCGAAATGTCGCGCACATGCACCACGAGATCGGCGCTCACCACCTCTTCGAGCGTCGCCCGGAACGCCGCCACCAGCTCGGTCGGCAGGTCCGAAATGAACCCCACCGTATCGCTGAGGATCACATCCGGCCCGCCATGCGGCAGCGACACCTTGCGCATCGTCGGATCGAGCGTCGCAAAAAGCATGTCCTTGGCCATCACGTCCGACCCGGTCAACCGGTTGAAAAGCGTGGATTTCCCGGCGTTGGTATAGCCCACCAGCGCGACAATCGGAAACGGCACCTTGGCCCGCGCCGCACGGTGCAGGGTCCGGGTCTTCACGACCTTTTCCAACTGCCGCCGCAGCCGCACGAGCTGATCATCGATCGCCCGCCGGTCGGCCTCGATCTGGGTTTCCCCCGGACCGCCGACAAAGCCAAGCCCGCCGCGCTGCCGCTCGAGGTGGGTCCAGGCCCGCACCAGCCGCGTCCGCTGATAGCTGAGCGCCGCCATCTCGACCTGCAGCACGCCCTCGCGGGTCGCGGCACGGTCGCTGAAAATCTCAAGGATAAGCCCCGTCCGGTCCAGAAGCTTGAGCCCCCAAGCCTTTTCGAGATTGCGCTGCTGCACCGGCGTCACCGGCCCGTCGATCAGCACGAGATCGACCTCATTCGCCTCGAGCCGCGCCTTCAGCTCTTCGATCTTGCCCGACCCAAAGAGCGCCCCGGGATGCGGTTTCGGCAGGCGCACGATCTCGGACCCCACCACGTCGAGACCCGGCAAGGCGACGCCAAGCGCCACGGCCTCTTCGAGCGCCCGCTTGGGATCGCGGTCGTCATTCTGGCCATATATATCTGGATGCAGGACCCAGGCACGGGTCACCGCGGGATCATGTGACGTCACGCGTCCTCGTCACCGTCATACAGGTTGACCGGCTGCGCGGGCATGATGGTCGATACCGCGTGCTTGTAGACAAGCTGGCTCTGGCCATCGCGGCGCAGCAGGATGCAGAAATTGTCAAACCAGGTGATCACACCCTGCAGCTTGACACCATTGATCAGGAAGACCGTGACCGGAGTCTTGGTCTTACGCACTTGGTTGAGAAATGCGTCCTGCAAATTCTGACGGTCTGAAGCCATTGTACCCTCAAAGCCTTTTTTCTTGCGCGGTGCCGCGGATCGGCCCCGATTTTCAATCTTCATTAAGTATGAAGATCAATCGACGCTTATTCCAGCCCTAAAATGCAACCGGGACAAACACCTCCGCCGGTTGTGCCCGGCTCGGCTTAATCCCGCCACAGGCCGGGGTTCAGCAATGCGATGATCGCCAGCGTCTCAAGCCGCCCGATCACCATCGCCGCACAGAAGGTGAGCTTGGCCCATGGCCCGATGGTCAGCAGGTTGATCGGCACTTCGAGCGCCGAATGGGTCAGCGGCCCGGTGGTCGACAGCCCCGCCACCGACAGCACCAGCGCCTGTTCAAACCCGATGCCCAGCGCCGAGAACACCACCGACAAAAACGCCAGCGACAGCGCGAAGAGCATGAAGAAGATCCACGCCACAAAGGCCCCCTGCCGCCGGATCCGACGGCTCCGCGCCCCCGCCCGTCCCACCGACGACGGATGGATCAGCCGCTCCATCTCCCGCGTCCCCGCGAGATAGAGCGCATAGACCCGCAAGAGCTTGACGCCCCCCGCCGTGGTCGCCACCCCGCCGCCCATCACCGCGAGCCCCATCAGGATCAGCCCCGAGGTCTCGAGCCCCGACCAATCCTGCGCCGCGTCCCAATAGGCGCTCTCGAACCCGGTGGTCGACAGGAACGACAAGACACTGAACGCCCCACCCCAAAGCGCCTGAAACGCCGCGAGCCAGCTCTGCCCCTCGGTCACATCGAGCGTGCCAAGCCAATGCCGCGCAAAAAGCGCCAAGGGCACCCCCACCACCATGATCACGCCGAGGCGAAATTCTGGATCGTTCCAAAGCCCCGGCCGCGCCGTGGTCACCGTGTCCGACGAAAACGTCAGCCGCGACAGCGCGAAGGTGAGAAAGAGGAAAATCACCGCCTCGCCGGCGATGCCCGATTGCGCATTCTGCAACCCGCCCACCGCGGAAATCCCGCTCGTGGCCATGGTCGACATGGCATGCACAAGGCCGACCAGAGGCCGGTCGCCGCCGACCAGCAGGCAGAGCCACATGATCACCGTGAGACCGACATAGACCGGCGCCAGCGTCACCGTCGCCCGCCCCAGCCGCCGCGACGCCGAGGCGCGTTCAAACCGGTCGAACCGGGTGCCGCCCTGCCCCGGCTCCGCCGTCGCCGTGACCTCGAACCCGCCGAGGTTGAGCTGCGCCAGAACCGCCGAGGCCGAGACCCACATCAACAGCCCGCCGAGCCAGCCGATCATGCCGCGCCACAGATGCAGGCTATCGCGCAGCCGCCCCGGCTCGTCAAAAAGCGTGGCGCCGGTGGTGGTCAGGCTCGACACCATCTCCACATAGGCGTTGAGATAGCTCGTCGTGCCGAGCCCCTCGTAAAACGGGATCGCCAGAAACAGCGGCAATACTGAATAGGTGAGGAAGAGCGAAAACAGGTTGGCGAGATCATTGTCGGTGCGGCGCGGCCCGGTGCTCATCGCCACGCCGGTGAGAGACACCAGCGCCAGCCCCAGAATGCCGGTATAGAAAAAGCTCCGCGCAATCGTGTGATCTTCGAGCAAAAGCGCATGAAAGGCCGGTAGAAACATTGCCAGCGCCGCAATCCCCGCGAGGATCAGAAACAGGGGCAATCTGGCCAGATACGCCAACATCGGATCAGAAAAAGTCGATCGAGACCTGGAGGAGCTGCTCGACCGCAGGCACATCCGAAGCCAGCGCGAAGATCACCATCACATCGCCTTCTTCGATGCGCAGACCGCCGCTCGGTTTGTGAATCTCATGGCCCTTCTTGACCGCCCCGACCAGCACGCCTTCGGGGAAATCGATGTCGCGGATATGCACGCCCGCCACCGAGGAGGTCGACAGCACCTGCGCCTCGATCACCTCGGCCTCGGCATCGCCGATGGAATAGACGCCGCGCACCCGGCCATGCCGGATATGGCGCAGGATCGAACTCACCGTGGTGGCGCGCGGGTTGATATAGGCGTCGATCCCCATCGGCTCCATCAGCGGGATGAGCGTCGGATCATTGATCAACGAAATCGCCAGAGGACAGCCCTCCGCCTTGCCGCGCACCGCCGCAAGAAGGTTGGTCTTGTCATCATCCGTGACCGCCAGCACCGCATCGGCCCGGCTCACCCCCGCCTCATTGAGAAGCGTCGCGTCGAGCGCATCGCCATTGAGAACGATGGTCCGCTCGAGCGCATCCGCCGCGCGTTCGGCACTGGCGCGGTTGCGCTCGATCATCTTGGCCCGGATGCCGCCGCCGCGCTCTTCGAGCGCCTGCGCCACGGTGAGCCCGACATTGCCGCCGCCAAGGATCACCACCCGCTCCTGCCGCTTGGTGGTCTTGCCGAACACCTCGAGCAGACGCGGCACATCCTCATTCGGGGCAAAGGCATAGATTTCATCGCCCGCGAAAAGCTGATCGCCCGCATCCGGCGCGAAAAGCCGCCCCTCGCGCCGCACCGCGAGCACGATCACCCGCAGCGTCGAGAAGAGATCATTGAGCTGCCGCAAGGGCGTGTTGAGCACCGGACAATCCTGTTCGAGCCGCAACCCCATGAGCTGCGCCTCATCTTCGAGGAAACTCTCGCTGTCAAAGGCCGCCGGATATTTGAGCCGCCGCAGCGCCGCCTCGGCCACCTCCCGCTCGGGGCTGATCACCACGTCAATCGGCATGTGATCGCGCCGGTAGAGATCGGAATAAATCGCGTCGAGATAGGACTGGCTGCGCAGCCGGGCAATCTTGCGCGAGATGTTGAACACCGAATGCGCCACCTGACAGGTGACCATGTTCACCTCGTCCGAATGGGTCGCGGCGATGATCATGTCGGCGTCATTGGCGCCGGCCCGTTTGAGAATGTCGGGATAGCTGGCAAAGCCCCACAAGCCCTGAACATCAAGCGTGTCGGTCGCACGCCGCACCAGTTCGGGATTGTTGTCCACAACGGTCACGTCGTTCTTCTCACCAGAGAGATGGCGGGCGATTTGCCAACCGACCTGACCCGCGCCACAGATAATGACCTTCATGCCTGCCCTGTCTTTTGGCCCTTGGGGCTTTTTGCATGGCAGGTTGCGGGGCAAGGGTCAACGGGTTTATCCGCCGCCCGATCCCGCATCCCGCGCCCCTGCGACGCCCTCACGAGAGCCATGTCCAAAGCCCCCAAATCGCCATCAGCAGTAAGATGAACGCGAAATACCGCTCCGGCCCCACCGTCGCCTCCACCACGAGCGATAGAACACACTGCGCGGTGATATAGGCCGACGCCAGCCCGAGCAGCAGCGCGATCCAGCGAATGACGTTCCAGACCCCGTCATCGCCCGGCGGCAGGCCCGGCCCGCCAAAGAGAAACACCCCGAACCCCGCCAGCGCCAGCACGAGGAAAAGCCCGGTGAGCATCGCGGCCTCCTTGACGCTGCGTGCCTTTTCCTCTGGGCTGCGGCGCGGGAACAGCTGCATGATCTAGCTCTCGGCCCCTTCCGCCACCTTGGCGACCCGCGCCCCGGATTTGGCATTGGTCACCACGCCCAGTGATTTGAGCTTGCGATGCAGCGCGCTGCGTTCCATGCCCACGAACTCGGCGGTGCGGCTGATATTGCCGCCAAACCGGTTGATCTGGGTGAGCAGATATTCCCGCTCGAAGGCCTCGCGCGCCTCGCGCAGCGGCATCGTCGCCAGCGCCCCCGACAGAACCACCCGGCCATCATCGACCGAGGCCTCGGTATCGCCGGGCAATTCGCTCGCCTCGATCGCCGCCGTCCCCTCGCCGAGGATCAGCACCCGCTCGATCACATTGCGCAATTGCCGCACATTGCCGGGCCAGCTCATCGTCTGCAACAAGGCCCCCGCCTCATCCGACAAGGCCCGCTGAGGCAGGCCTTGGGTCTTGTGCAGCTGTTCGATGAAATAATCGGCCAAGAGCGGAATATCGTCGCGCCGTTCCTCGAGCGAGGGCACCGCAATCGGCACCACATTGAGCCGATGATAGAGCTCGCGGCGGAACCGTTCGGCGGCAATCTCCGCCTCGAGATCACGGCTGGTCGAGGAAATCACCCGCAGATCGACCTGCACCTTGTCCGACCCGCCAACCCGCAGGAATTGCTGATCCACCAGAACCCGCAGGATCTTGGACTGGGTGCCCACCGGCATGTCGGCCACCTCGTCGAAATAGATCACCCCGCCATTGGCCTCTTCCAAAAGCCCGGGCTCGATGCCGCGCTCTTCGCTCTCGCGCCCAAAGAGAACCTCTTCCATCCGGTCCGCTTCGATCGTGGCGCAGCCCACCGAGACGAACGGATGATCCGCCCGCGCCGAATTGGCATGAATATAGCGCGCCGCAAGCTCCTTGCCCGATCCCGCCGGCCCCGACAGCATCACCCGCCCGTTCGACCGCGTGACCTTGTCGAGCTGACTGAGCAGCGCCCGGAATACGCCGCTCTCGCCAAGCATCTCCGCCGGGCCACTGCCCTGCCGCTTGAGCGATTGCACCTCGCGGCGCAGTCGGCTCGCCTCCATGCCGCGCCGGATCACCACCAAGAGCTGATCGATGTTGAACGGCTTCTCGATGAAATCATAAGCCCCCTGTTTGATCGCCGCGACGGCGATCTCGATATTGCCATGGCCCGAGATGATCACCACCGGCACATCCGGATAGTCACGCTTCACCGCCTTGAGAATGTCGATCCCGTCCATATTGCTGTCTTTCAGCCAGATATCGAGGATCAAAAGCGCCGGCTGCGTCTCCGCAATCGCCGCCATGGCATCGTCTGAATTGCCCGCCAAACGGGTCTCAAACCCTTCATCTTTCAAAATATCAGAGATCAGTTCGCGAATATCGCGTTCGTCATCGACAATAAGAATATCACTCATGGGATCACCCCCTACACCGCTTGTTGTTCCAATGGCTCGCCCTGCGCCTCCCGACGCAGGTCGAGCGTCACGACCGCCATCGCCCCGCGATGCGCCCCCGGCTCAAATTCCGGTGCATCCTCAAGGCTGAGCGTGCCGCCATGCTCTTCGATAATCTTCTTCACGATGGGCAGGCCGAGGCCGGTGCCCTTGTCGCGGGTCGTCACATAAGGCTCAAAGAGCCGGCTGCGATCTTCGGGCAGGCCAATGCCATTGTCGGCAATCCGGATCACCGCCGCGCCATCCTCTTCACCACAGTGAATACGGATCGTCGGGGTGAACTCCTTGCCCAGTTTTTCCTGCCTTGTTTCAATGGCTTCGCCTGCGTTCTTGATCAGGTTGATGAGCGCCTGACTGATCATCGTCGCATCCACATCCGCCACCATAGGTTCCTCGCTGAGATCGGTCTCGAACCGCACCTCGGGCTGACCCGCCTCCTGCAGCATCGCCGCCTCGCGCACCAATTGGCTCAGACTCTCCTGCCGCCGTTCGGGCTCTGGCATCCGGGCGAATTTGGAAAACTCATCGACGATGCGGCGCAGGTCATCGGTCTGACGCACGATCACATCGGTCATCTGCGCCAGATCGGCCGCATCCTCTTCGGCCAGCAGTTTTGAGAACTTGCGCCGCGTCCGTTCCGCCGAAAGCTTGATCGGCGTCAGCGGGTTCTTGATCTCATGCGCGATGCGTCGCGCGACATCGCCCCAGGCCGCCATCCGCTGCGCGCTCACCAGATCGGTCACATCGTCAAAGGCCACCACATAGCCCTCCGGCGTGCCCGCCTCGCTGATCCGCTCGGACATGCGCACCAGCAGATTTTCCTGCTCGCCATTGCGGGTGACGCGGATTTCCTCCTGCACCAGCCCGCCATGCGCCCGCAGCCGCTCAAAGAGCTCGGCAAATTCCGGCACCGCCACCGAGAGCGCCACGGATTGCTGATCTTCTTGCCAGTTGAGCAGCCGCTCCGCCGCGCGGTTCACAAAACTGACCCGCCCTTCCACATCGAGCCCCACAACCCCCGAGGACACCGATCCCAGCACCGAATCGAACAGCCTGCGCCGCCGTTCGATCTGTTCCGACCGGGTCAAAAGATCGTTGCGCTGGCCCTTGAGCTGCCGGGTCATCTGGTTGAAATAACGGCCCATCATGGCGATCTCGTCATCGCCCTCTTCTTCCTGCACCTGCACGTCGAGATCGCCATCCCCGACGCGCTGCGCCGCGCTGGCAAGCCGCCCCACCGGCCGCGACAGGCGCTCGGCAAACCACATGCCAAGCCAGATCGCCGCGAGGATGAGGATCACCGCAAAGCCCAGATACACCAGCCCGAACTCAAACAGCACCCGCCCCCGCTCGCTCTCGCGCTGACGATAGAATGTCGCCGTCTCCTGCGTTTCGTCGAGCAGGTTGAGGATCTCGCCATCGACATTGCGGCTCACATAGAGATAGCGGTCGGGAAAGGTCACCAGCGGCATCAGCGCCCGAAACTCGTTGTTGACCCAATCCTGGATCACGATGATCCCATCCGCCCGCGCCCGCGCCACCTGCGCCGGGCTGGGCCGCTCAAAGTCGAAAAGATAGCTGTTCTCGCCCCGCGCCCGGATCTCGCCGGTGCCATCGACGACAAAGGCCTCGCGCAGCCCGCGCTGAATGCCGCGCTGCCCATCTGACAGAACCTTGCGAATATCGCCGTCATTCATGAACACCGTGGCGCGTTTCGTGGCGTTGATGATCGACGCCAGCGCCCGCGCATCGGTGATGAGATCGCGGCGATGCTCTTCCTCATAGGCCTGCGCCGCGGCCACCGAATTGCTGACCACCCGGCCCACCCGGTCGGAAAACCATGCCTCGAGCCCCATGTTCACGCTGAGCGTCGCAAACACCGCCACCGTGACCGTCGGGATCAGCGCCATGATGGTGAAAACACCGGTGAGCCGCATATGCAGCCGCGAGCCCGCCGAATGCCGCCGCCGCGCCGCGACCATCTGCATCACCCGCGTCAGAACCAGCGCCGCCACGATGAGCACATAGACCAGATCGGTGAGCAGCACGATGCGCAGCACATTCGACGCGGCCCCCTTGTCGAGCGGCCCCATCACCAAATAGGTGACCACCGCCAGAACCGGCCCGAGAAAGAACAGCGCAACCGTGCCCACGGCCTGCAATTCGCGCAATCTGCGCAGCCGGACAAGCCGATCCCAGCTCAATCTCTGTGCTCTTGCCGCCACTCAAGCCCCCCTCAATTTGTAGCGAAAAAGAGGCGCACCGCGAAATATTGCGGTGCACTTGAGCGCTGCTCCCTTTTCGCCACAGGCCTGTTGCGGTTTTACATCAACTTGCGGCGGCGTGTCACGCGAATATCAAGGTCGGTCATTTTCTTGCGCAAAGTATTCCGGTTGATCCCCAGAAGCTCGGCGCATTTCGCCTGATTTCCCCCCGTCGCTTCCAGCGCGATTTCAATGAGAGGCTGCTCCATTTCCTTGAGAATCCGGGGATAGAGCCCCGCCGGTGGCAACAATCCGCCATGCATGTCGAAATAGCGCCGCAGATGCCGCCCGACAGATTCGCTGAGCGTCTCGCCCTCCGGCCCCCCGGCGCTTTCCGGCGCGTCGGGCTGCACCGACAGCAGCGGTTCAATATCCTTGAGCCCGATCTCCGCATCGCGCACCGACAATGCCGCGTGCCGCACGAGGTTCTGCAATTGCCGCACATTGCCCGGCCAGGCATAGCGCCGCATCAGCGACAGCGCGTTCTCGCTCAGATGCCGCGCCGGGGCGCCCTCGGCCTCGGCCAGCGCCAGCGCATGCGCCGCCAACAGGGCAATATCCTCGCTCCGGTCGCGCAGCGCCGGCATCTCGAGAACCGCCCCCGACAGCCGGAAAAACAGATCGTCGCGCACGCCGCCGGTGCCACCATGCTGCAAAGTGCTCAGCACCCGCAGGTTCTGCCCCGTCTGCAACAGCCGGATGGCCAGCGACTGCGCGGTGTCGCCAAACTCTTCGAGCCCGTCGAGCACCACGGTGCCGCGCCCGGCCCGCTCGATGATCGCCGCCACATCCGCCTCGCGCGCGAGATCACCGCCGCCGACCACCACAAACGGCTCGGCCCGGCGTTCCGACAGATCATGGATCGACTTCGCCAAAAGCGACTTGCCCGCCCCCGTCTCGCCGCGGATCAGCACCGGAAGCTCGCTATGGATAAGCCGCGCCACCCCTTGATAGAGCGCCTGCATCACCGGCGTCCGCCCCACCAGGGGAAGCTCGTCTGGCCGCTCTTCGACCACCGCACTGCCCGACCGCGACGCCCGCCCCTTGTCGAGCGCGGCGCGCGTCCGCTTCATCAGATCGGGCAGGTCAAAGGGCTTGGGCAGGTAATCGAACGCCTCCGCCTCGGTCGCGCGAATGGCGGTCATGATCGTGTTCTGCGCCGAGATCACGATCACCGGCAGCCCCGGCCGCTCCTGCGCGATCTTTGGCAGCATCTCGAGCCCGTTGCCATCGGGCATCACCACATCCGAGATCACCGCATCGCCCCGGCCTTCGGTCACCCACCGCATCAGCGTGGTGAGCGACGAGGTGGCATGCACCTTGCACCCCGCCCGCGTCAGCGCCTGGGTCAGGACCGTACGGATCGTACGGTCGTCATCGGCCACCAATACAGTGCCATCCATCAGTTATCCTCCTGAAGTTCTCTGGGCGCCATCGGCAGCGACAGCCTGAAGACAGTGCAACCCGGTTCCGACGTCACGCCGATCCAGCCGCCATGCGCCGCGATGATCTTGGCGGCCAGCGCCAGCCCCAACCCGGTGCCATTTTCCCGGCCCGAGACAAACGGATCGAACACCTCATCGGCGATATCCGCTGGCAGCCCCGGCCCGTCATCCTCGATCTCGATCTGCAGCGGCACTTTCTGGCCCTCGCCATCCGGCCCCTGCAATCGCAGACCATGTTCATAATAGGTGCGCAGGGTGATCGTGCCCCCTGCCGGTCCCGCCGCCTGCGCCGCGTTCCGGATGAGGTTGAGCAACACCTGCAACAGCTGATCGGCATCGCCATGCGCCGGTGGCAGCGAGGGGTCGAAAATCTCGATCACCTTCATATGCCCCGCCACGCTGAGCTGCGCCGACCGCCGCGCCCGGTCGAGAATATCATGCAGGTTGACCGCACTCCGCTCTGGCGGGCGCACATCGCCAAACTGCTCGACCTGCTCCAAAAGCCCGACGATCCGCCGGCTCTCGGCCACGATCAGATCGGTCAGCTCCTGATCCTCCTCACTGAGCGTCATCGACAAGAGCTGCGCCGCCCCGGTGATCCCGGCCAGCGGGTTCTTGATCTCATGGGCGAGCATCTCTGCCATGCCGATCGCCGATTTCGACGATTTCGCCGAGATCGCCCCGCCCGGCCCCGGCCGCCCCGCCGCATCGCGCGGCGCAACAAGCACCACCATCGCCCCGTCCTGCCCGGAGAGTGGCGCGATCTGAAGCCCGGCCTGCACCCGGCTGCGCGGCCCGGTCTCGATCGTCGCATCATTGATATAGAGCGGCGTCACCTGTTCCCGCGCCCGCGCCACGGCGGCAAGCGGCGGCTCGGCCAGCCGCAGCACATCCCACAAGGGCCGCCCCCGCACGCTGCGCGACGACAGGTTGAGAAACCCTTCGGCGGCGGTGTTGAGATCGCTCACCAGATCGTCGCCATCGACCAAGATCCCCGGCACCGGCAGCGCCGCCCAGATGGTGTCGCCAATCCCGCTCATGCCGCCACCTGCTGCGGCGCGCCGAGCGCCTCCGGCAACCGCGCGAACACCTCTTCAGGGGCCCGGGCCGTCAGGATCGGCCGCCGCAGATTGGCGGGCGTGCCCACCCCATCCATGTACCAACCGAGATGTTTGCGCGCCACGCGCAGCCCGAGATCGCCGCCGTAAAACCGCAGCATCTCGTCATAATGGTCCGACACCAGATCAACGAGCTCGGCACCCTGCGGCACGTCGGGCGGCGCAGCCCCCCAGAGCTCTGCCGCCACCTGCGCCAGAACCCAAGGCCGCCCCTGCGCCCCGCGCCCGATCATCACGCCGTCGCCGCCCGATTGCGCCAGCGCCGTGCGCGCCTCGTCAGGCCCGGTGATATCGCCATTGGCAATGACAGGCACCGCGACGGCCTCTTTGACCCGCGCGATCGCCGCCCAATCGGCCCGACCCTTGTAGAACTGACACCGCGTGCGGCCATGGATGGTGATCATCTGCACCCCCGCCGCCTCGGCCCGCGCCGCAATCTCGGGCGCGTTGAGCAGATCCTCATCCCAGCCCAACCGCGTCTTGAGCGTCACCGGCACCTCGACCGCCTCGACCACCGCCTCGATGAGCCGCAGCGCATGGTCCGGCGTCTTCATCAGCGCCGAGCCGCTCGCGCCATTGCCGCTGGCACTGGTGACTTTCTTCGCCGGGCAGCCCATGTTGATATCGATGATCTTCGCGCCATTGGCCTCGACCATCCGCGCCGCCTCGGCGAGCCATTCGGCATCGCATCCCGCCAGCTGCACCGCCGTATTCTCCACCCCAAAGCCGAGCTCGGCCCGCTCACGCACCCCCGGCTTGGCCTGCACCATCTCCTGGCTCGCCACCATTTCGCTCACCACCAGCCCCGCGCCAAAGCGCGACACGAGGTTGCGAAACGGCAGATCGGTGATTCCCGCAAGCGGGGCGAGGAAAACGGGCGGGGTCAGGCCAAGGCCTGGGATCGTATCGATCACGTGCTTAATCCTTGTGCAGTGGCGGCAGGCTGCGTCCAGATGCGACTTTCCGCAATAATTCAAGACCAGAATGTCCCGCTCATTCAGCAGTTGCACAAAATTTAAGCACATTTTCCCGCCATTGCACAGGGTCGCATCACCGCGCTATCAAACCTCATGATCATCGCTGCCCTCATTGTCGCCGCTGGCCGTGGTTCGCGCGCCGAAACCCCGCTGCCCAAGCAGTGGCAACCGCTCGGGCCTGCCCGCGTCGCCGATGTGACGCTGGCGCGCTTTGCCACCCACCCGCGCATCGGCCCGATCTGCATGGTGCTGCATCCCGACGACATGGCCCTCGCCCCCGATCACCCCGGTCTGATCCTTGCGCCCGGCGGCAGCACGCGCGCCGCCTCGGTCCGCAACGGGCTCGACGCGCTGGCCGAGCACGCCCCGGACCTTGTGCTGATCCATGACGTGGCCCGGCCTTGCGTTTCGTCCTCCGTCATCGACGGGGTGATCGCGGCGCTCGCCCATGGCCCCGCCGCCGCCCCCGCGCTGCCGGTCACCGACGCGCTCTGGCGCGGCGCCGAGGCCCGCGTCACCGGCACCGAAGACCGGACAGGTCTCTTCCGCGCCCAGACGCCGCAGGGCTTTCACTTCGCCGCCATCCGCGACGCCCACGCCAAGGCCCAGAACGACGCCCAGACCCAGGGCACAGCCGACGCCGCCGATGATGTGGCCATTGCCCGCGCCGCCGGGCT
Organism: Roseovarius nubinhibens ISM; assembly: GCF_000152625.1. Lineage (GTDB taxonomy): Bacteria > Pseudomonadota > Alphaproteobacteria > Rhodobacterales > Rhodobacteraceae > Roseovarius > Roseovarius nubinhibens. The sequence continues at coordinate 3,428,449 of NZ_CH724156.1, forward strand.
TGACGTCATCATCACCCGGGGGGATGAGGCCAATATCAAGATCACCTGGCCCGAGGATTTCGCCCGGGCGCAACGCATATTGGGGAGCGAGATGAAAATCAGACTGGGCAATGGCTATGACGTGCACCGGTTCGGGCCGGGCGATGCGGTGGTGCTCTGCGGTGTAACCATCCCGCATGATCGCGGCCTCCAAGGCCATTCCGATGCCGATGTCGGCATGCACGCGCTCACCGATGCCATCTATGGCGCGCTGGCCGAGGGCGACATTGGCCGTCATTTCCCGCCCTCCGACATGCAATGGAAAGGCGCGGACAGCCGCATTTTTCTCCGCCATGCCGTCGGCCTCGCCGCCGATAAAGGCTACAAGATCAACAATCTAGACGTCACTCTTGTCTGCGAATACCCCAAGATCGGCCCCCAGGCCGAGGCCATGCGCGCGGCCCTAGCCGAGCTCTGCCAGACGCCGCTCGATGCTGTCTCGGTCAAGGCCACGACCTCCGAACGGCTGGGCTTCACCGGGCGCGGCGAAGGCATTGCGGCGCTGGCCACCGTCACCCTCACCGGTCTCTGAGAGGAGCCCCCGCATGTCCACCCGCCTGAGCCATCTCATCGCCACCTTCTTTCACGCGGGCCACCTGCGCCCGGCCCCCGGCACCTGGGGCTCGCTCGCGGCACTGCCCGCCGCCTGGCTGCTCCTGAGCCTCGGTGGCGTGACGCTTCTCCTCCTCGGGATCGTCGCCGCCTGTGGATTAGGATACTGGGCCACCGCTTTGGAAACCAAGGGAAAATCCGACAAGGACCCCTCCGAGATCGTGATCGACGAGGTCGCAGGCCAATGGATCGCGCTGCTGCCCGTGGCCATCGGTGCCGCCCATTCCGGCGCGCCGCTGCTGGCGCTCTGGCCCGGCTGGGTCGCGGCCTTCGCCCTCTTTCGCCTCTTCGACATCCTGAAACCCGGCCCCATCGGCTGGGCCGACCGGCTTGGCGGCCCGATGGGCGTGATGCTCGACGATGTGATCGCCGGCGTCTTTGCCGCGCTCGGCACCGGCCTCATGGGCTATCTCTGGCACGCGCTATGACCGACGCCCCCGACATCCGCGCCGAGATCCTCGCCCGCGCCACGCGCGCGGGCCTCACCATCACCACCGCCGAGAGCTGCACCGGCGGCATGGTCGCCGCCGCGCTCACCGATCTGCCCGGCTCCTCGGCCATGTTTGAACGCGGCTTCGTCACCTATTCCAACGCCGCCAAGACGGATCTTCTTGGCGTCTCGCCCGACACGCTCGCGGCCCATGGCGCGGTTTCCGAAGCGGTCGCCGGTGAAATGGCCGCAGGCGCGCGCCAACAGGCCCGCGCCGACATCGCTGTTGCCGTGACCGGCATCGCAGGCCCCGGCGGCTCCGAATTCAAACCCGAGGGCCGCGTCTGTTTCGGCCTGAACTACGGCTCAGAAGCCCTTGTAGAAACAATGGATTTCGGCACATTGGGCCGCGACGCCGTACGCCGCGCCGCCCGCGATCACGCGCTCAACCTGATCCTCAGCGCCCTGCCATAAGCGCCACGAACGCGCCAAGATCACCGCCACTGACCGCCTGCCAGCCCGCCTCGGCCCGCGCCGCCCCCAAGAGCGCCGCCGCCTTGGCCTGCACCCGCGCCTCGCGCGCCGCCAGATCCATCGGCGCGGTGAGATCGAACACCGCCTCGCGCCGCGCCCCCGCCATCAACCGCCCAAGATCATCGCTCATGGTTTCGCCCCATAGAGCTCATGCGCCCGCGCCTCGAACGCCCGGACCACCCGCTGCATCGCCTCGAAAAAGAAAAGCCCCGCCGCCTTTTGCAGCAGCAGGTTGCGAAATTCGAAATCGACCGAGAACCCGACCTCACAGCCGCCCTCGACATCGCGGAACCGCCATTCCGACTGCATATATTTGAACGGCCCGTCGAGATATTCGGTATCAATCGCCAGATCCTCGGGCCAGAGCGTCACCCGGCTGCCGAATTTCTCGCGAAAGAGCTTGAAGCTGATCACCAGATCCGCTTCCATCACCTCGGCGCCATCCTCGCGCGGCGTGACGCTGCGCACCCGTGCGGCGGCGGTCCAGGGCAGAAAGTCCGGATAGGAGGCCACATCCGCCACCAGATCATACATCTGCTGGGCGCTATATGGCATCTGCCGGGTTTCGGAATGGCTTGGCATGGTAATCGTCCCCGATAACGGCGTGACCGGGGTTTTCAGGGAATGCGCCCCGGTTTGCAAGACCCGGCCCGAGGGAGACAGGATAATGAATCAGCGCTGGCTGTTCCGAATGGCCAAACTGGCCAAACACCCGCCAAGCGAGGGCCGCGTGAAATTCGTCCTCGCCATCCTCGCCGTCTGCCTGATCATTGCCGGGGTCGAACGGTTCATCGGCTTGCCCGAGTTTCTCAAGCTCGATCCGGTGAGCCATCGCGACTACAAACCCTGACCCCAGCCCCAAACCCAGCTCTGACCCCGGCCCTGACCCCAGGCCTGATCCCGGCCTAGGACGCCTGCGGCAAAGGCGCGGCCTCGGCACGCACAGGCGCATATATAGAGACGCATATATAGAGAGGGGGAGAAAGTGGCGCGGTTGACGGGGCTCGAACCCGCGACCCCCGGCGTGACAGGCCGGTACTCTAACCAACTGAGCTACAACCGCGCGTGAGGGGCTGATTAAAGAACGCCCCTGCCCCCGTCAATGACGAAATGCACCTCAATTTCACCGATCGCGATTTTTTTGGGCGCCAATCCCGCACTGTCGCTTTACCGACGCGATGCCGACGTGAAACCGATGCGGGATTTCTGGGTCAAACGGCGAAAATCCCGCGGCCCAAAGGCCCGGGATCATCTCGCCGGATCGCTCTTCTAAACTGTCCGAGGAATTAGCAGCGGTGGCGCGGTTGACGGGGCTCGAACCCGCGACCCCCGGCGTGACAGGCCGGTACTCTAACCAACTGAGCTACAACCGCCCACTGCTCGGTTGCACCCGTTGGTGCGACCGTGAGCCGTCTCATATGGCCCTCTGCCGGGCGCGTCAAGCGATGGAATGGAATTTCTTTCGATCCCGCGAAATTCCTCCCTCTCCCCGCCAGCGATCGGACCCGCAGACCAGCCTGATCGGGGCCGCCCCGCAACCCTATACAAACCCTCTCCAGCCGCCCCCTCAAACGGGCTTTGCCGCAAATCTGCCGCAATCCCTGACCCCTGCCACAATCCGATTCGGTGCCCCAACGTCCCATCGGGCCAAAACACCGATTTTCCTCTGATTGTGTTCGATTGTCACAATTTCGCCTTATTTCCCCAGATCAACCTTTTGTTAACACTTGAGAAACAACGCCCTTGCATGGCTCAAAACCGTTTCCCGTTATACGTGTAATCCACGCGGAATACGGGCATATTTTCAAGAGCTTGCAGTGCAACTCCTAACATCCGGGAAACATATTGTTTCCGTAGAAACGATTTAGGAATCATGAGAAACTGATAGTCTAACTTTAGACAAATTATTGGCCAATTTCGTGCGCCGTGTGTGTTTTGTGTAAAAAGTGTTTTGAGTAAAAGTGGTTAAATAGTTCAGCCCTCTTGGGCTCGGATAGGAAGACCGCCTCGCCTTCTGCTCTTGCGAGGATTTACGGGATCTTCTGCGTATATCCGAGATGGGGCTCTCCGCACAAAGAACGCCGTATATCGCTGCTGGGGAAGGCAGATGACGGATTCATCAATTGTGTACCCGCGCGCCAGCGCGGGCGTAAAAGCTATTGGCACGACCAAACCCGCCCTGACCGCTGCCACGGTCGACGGCTTTTATCTGGTTGTAGGCAAACGTCTCCTCGACATTCTGCTGGTCCTGCTGCTCGCGCCGCTGGCGCTGCCCTTGATCCTGCTCGCCAGCCTGGCTCTCTGGATCGAAGGCGGCAATCCTTTCTATCATCAGGATCGCCTCGGCCGTCACGGCGAACGGTTCCGCATCTACAAGCTGCGCACCATGGTCCGCAACGCCGACAAGATGCTCGAAACCTGCCTTGCCAAGGACCCAGAGCTGCGCGCCGAATGGGACGCCACGCAAAAGCTCAAACATGATCCGCGCATCACCCGCATCGGCGCCCTCCTGCGCAAGACCTCGCTCGACGAGCTACCGCAGCTGTGGAACGTGCTCACCGGCGAGATGAGCCTAATTGGCCCGCGCCCGATGCTGCCCGAACAGCTGCCGCTCTATGGCGATGCCAGCTATTACTTCGCCCTGCGCCCCGGCATCACCGGAAGCTGGCAGGTTTCGACGCGCAACGAAGATCTCTTCACCCAGCGTGTCGGCATGGATCAATCCTATGCCGAAGACCTGTCGCCCTGGCGCGATTTGGTGATCCTTTTCAAGACTGTGGGCGTTGTGCTCCGCAGGACTGGCTACTGACGATGAGCGTCGACACCGGATCTTCCGGGACTATGTGTTAAGATGAGTGGGACTTTTGAAATGACCGCGATGAGTGCAGAAAAAATATCCGCCGACCGCAAGGCCCAGCCCGCACCGATCCCGCGGATTGGCCCGAACGCGCGCCGCGATGCCACCGCGCAATCGCTCATCTCTTTGCTGCGCGAAGACGCCGCCGCGCCGCGCACGGTCGAGGCAAAACCCGTCAAGACAAAAGCGCCCTCTAAGCCTTTGATGACGCCCGCAAAACCGCGTGTCGCAGCCCCCGAACAGACGCCCTCGACCAGCACCGCCCTGACCAAACTCGCGACCCCCGGTCCGCTGGTGCTCGGCGATCCGCATTTCATAGCCGCCACGTCGCGCCCGATGTCCGTCGCCCTCTCGACCCGCGACCCGTGGCGCGCGCTGCCCTATCTCTACGAGAATTCCCAGCATATCGACGCCCATCACGTGCAAATGGTGCTCGCGCATCAAGACGCCCGTGTCGTGCGCATCTTCGACGATCTGCGCACCCAGCTTCTGACCAGCATGCAGGCCGAACGCTGGCGCCGCATCGCCATCACCGCGCCCACCTCGGGCTGCGGCGCGAGCTTTGCCGCCACCCAGCTGGCGCTGAGCCTCTCGCGCATCCCCGATCAACGCACCGTGCTGATGGACCTCAATCAGCGCAGCCCCGCCCTGACCCGCCAGCTCCGCATCAGCCGCGAGAGCGACATGGCCGGTTTCCTGCGCGGCCAGCTGCCGCTCGAGGATCATCTGGTCAAATTCTCCGACACGCTGGCCCTCGGGCTCAACACCATGCCCTCACAGAGCCCCTCCGAAGTGCTGCACATGCGCCGCAGCGGCGAGGTGCTCGACGCGATGATCCACGATCTCAACCCCGATCTGGTGCTCTACGACATGCCCGCCATGCTCGAACATGACGATGTCGCGGCCTTCCTGCCCCAGCTCGACGGGGTGCTGCTGGTGGCCGATGCCACCCGCACCCTCGGGCCGCAGATCGAGGAATGCGAACGCCGCCTGTCGGGCAAGGCACCGCTGCTCGGCGTGGTGCTCAACCGCGCCCGCCGCTTGCCCAGCACCTCGGTTGCCGCATAATCATCCCCTGTCAGGCCATAGTTTCGCCCCGTTGCTCCGCTAGGTAACCGGAAAGCCGGGCAAACCGGCATGACCCGGTCAGAGGCAGGAAAAGGACGTTATGGGTTCGATTTACTCCATCGGAGATGTCTTCGATATGGTCCGCCGCAGGCTGGCCATCATCCTATCCGTGGCCATTCTCGGCACGATCCTCTCCGTGCTCTTCGCCCTGACCCAGCAGCATCTCTACCTCTCGACCGAAGTGCTGCAACTGCGCAGCCCGAAAATCGCCACCTCGCTGACCCCCTCGACCGTCGAAGGCTCCTCCGCCCGCCGCCTGCAATTCATCGAACAGCAGGTCATGTCGCGCGGCGCCCTGCTCGACGCGGCCGAACGGCTCAACCTCTTCACTGACCTGCCCAATCTCGAGGATGGCAAAAAGGTCGAACTGCTGCGCCGCTCGGTCGAGCTGCACGGCGTCGCCGCCGCCCGCGAAGGCTTTAGCGACGATGGCACCGTCTCGCTCTTGCGCATCACCGCCACCTGGGACAGCCCCGAAGCCGCCCAGAACCTCGCCCGCGATTTCTCCCGCCGCACCCAAGAGCTGAGCATCGATTCCCGCCTCGAACAATCGCTCGAGGCCGTCCGCTATTTCGAACTGCGCGAAGCCAATCTCGCCGCCGAGGTCGACGCGCTCGAGACCGAGATCGCCGAGTATCGCGCCAGCAATGACATCCCCGCCCCCGGCAGCGTCGCCGCCGCCCAGCGTGAAATCGAACGCCTAAACCAGAGCCTGCTGAGCCTCGACCGCGAGATGATCACCCTGCAGGCCCGGCTCGCCCGGACCCCGCAAACCCGCGTCGAACGCCGCGAACAGGACGAGGCCCGCGAGGCCATCGCCCGGCTCACCGAAGAGCGCAAGCTGATCACCGCGCCACTGGCCGAGTTGCAAAGCTCGATCGCCGCCAGCCCCGAGATCGAACTGCAGCTGAGCCGGTATGAGCTGCAGCTGTCGCAGCTCCGCGATCAGCTTCAGGCCGCCCGCACCAAGCACAAAGAAGCCGCCATCGCCCATGATCTCGAGGCCGAAAAACAATCCGAACGGCTGACCGTGCTCGAACCCGCGCCGCTGCCCGAATACCCCTACACCAGCTCGCGCAAGAAACTCGTCATCCTCGGCAGCCTTGGCAGCCTGCTGGCCGGGCTGTTCCTCGCCTTCCTGCTCGACCTGCGCCGCCCGGTGATCCGCACCGCGGCCCAGATGGAACATGCCATCGGCCTGCGCCCCGTGGTGACCATCCCCGAAATCGATCCCCGCGCCCGCCGCCGCAAAAAGAAACAGCGCTAGCGGCCCGGATTATGGCGCGCGTCATTGCGCGCGGCTGAGCGCCGCAATCGCCGGCCAGTGCAGCCAGACCACCGCCCCGATGATCAGCGTGGCGAGCAGCGCAAACCCCGCATCATGGCGCGCGCCCCAGGCCTGATGCCGCCGCGCCAGCCGGATGAGCAGCGGATGCACCAGCGCCATCGCCACCCCATAGGACACCATCCCGCCGACAAGCCCAGCGATCCGGAACCCGACCAAGAGACAGCCCACCTGCAGCACCGCCCGCAGCCCGGAATAGACAAAGGCCCCGCGCGAATCTCCCGCCGCCAGCGCCGCGCGCTCATAGGTGACGCCAATCGCCTGCGGCAGAAACGCCAGCGCAATCACGACAAGCATCGCCCCCGCCGGCGCATAGCGCGCATCATAAAGCAGATCGACCACCCAAGGCCCAAGCAGTGCCATCCCGCTCAGCATGGCAAACAGCGCCGAGGTCACGACAAACCGCATCCGGCCAAGCTTGGCCCGGTTCTCCGCGCTCTCCGCTGGCGGCCGGTCGCGATAGACCGGGATGAGCAGGCTGTTGCACAGCGTCACCCCCAAAAGGATCGGAAACCCCGCAAGGAAATAGCCGATGTTGTAGATCCCCAGCGTCTCCAGCGACAAAAGCTTACCCAGGATCGCCTTGTCGCCCTGCTGGCTGACAAAGGCAAAGGCGGTGGACAGAAACACCCATTTGCCAAACCCCATCTGCTCGGCCATCGCCGCCCGTTCGATCCGTGGCCGGTTGTTATGCCCCGGCAACACACCCCAGGCGAGGATGAGCTTCACGAGTGCCTGCACCACCGAGCCGAGCACCAGCGAAATCACCGACTCTGTCACCAGCGCCAGCAGCACCATCGCCACCACGCCAATCGCCTGCGACGCGAGCTCGATCATCGTCAGCCGGCCAAAGCGCAAATGCCGCTGCGCCGTCTCGACCTTGGTCGGCTTGAACCCCAACAGTAGCAGCGCAATCCCCGCAATCGGCAGGTAGAGCACCAGATCGGGCTGATCGTAGAACCGCGCCATCGGCCCGGCGAGTGCGATGGTCGCGAGCCACAGTAACGCGCCGCGCAGGATCTGGATGCTGAATGCCGTATCGAGAAACGCCGGATCGTCGCCGCGTTTGCTCTGGGCAATCGACGGGCCGACCCCCACGTCCGAGAACATCATGAGCCCGACGGTCACCACCGACACCAGCGCCATGAGACCGAAGGCCTCGGGAAAGAGAAGCCGCGTCAGGATCAGGTTCGACGCGAGCCGAATGGCCTGCGACCCGCCATAGCCGATCAGCACCCAAGACCCGCTGCGCATCAACCGCGCCATCAGACCCGAGCCCGTAAACATGCCGGAAATTCCCTTCATGCATAGCCCCTTACGCCGCGCCCCTCTCCTCTTACGCGAGCCATGTAAAAGGACAATCATCGCGCCGCAGAATCTCGGGATTTGTGGCCCAAACCCCTCAAGATCGGGCCCATCCCCCTTGTGCCTTGGGCGGTAATCGCGAGAATACGGGCCAACCCTGCGCCCTGCCGCGCATATTCTGATCCTGGAAAGGCCGGGCATGCGCATCGCCTATGTTCTCAACACCTACCCGCAACCCTCGCACAGCTTCATTCGCCGCGAATTGCACGCGCTCGAACGGCAGGGGTTCACCGTGACGCGCCTCGCCATGCGCGGCCCCGACATGGCGCTCGTCGATCCCGGCGACCGGGCCGAGGCCGAGCGCACGGAATATGTGCTGGACCGTGGCATGCCCGCGCTTCTCGGCGGGCTTTTCGGCCTCGCCCTGCGCCGCCCCGCTCTGGTGCTGCGCTCTGCGGCCCGCGCCTGGCGCATGGGCGCGCGTGCGGGCGGTCTCTCGGGCCGGTTGCGCCATCTCGTCTATCTCGCCGAGGCGGCCCATGTCCGCGCCCGCTGCGCCACCGAGGATGTGCGCCACATCCACGCTCATTTCGGCACCAATGCCGCCGCCGTCGCGCATCTCTGCCACGCGCTCGGCGGGCCGGGCTATTCCTTCACCGTCCATGGCCCCGAAGAGTTCGACGCGCCCCGCGCCCTGTCGCTTGGCGAAAAAATCGCCGCCTCCCGCTTTACCGTGGGGGTGAGCAGCTTTGGCCGCTCGCAGCTCTGCCGCTGGGTTGACCACGCCGATTGGCCCAAAATCCACGTGGTTCATTGTGGGATAGAATACAGTCGCTTTACCGACGCGATACCGACCCCCGAAAACGGCCCGCTCCGCCTCGTTTCCATCGGCCGTTTCGTCGAACAAAAGGGCCAGATGATCCTTATCCCCGCCATGCAGGAGATCTGCGCGAAACACCCCGATACGGTGCTCCATCTCGTCGGCGACGGCCCCCTCAGACCCGAGATCGAGGCCGGTATCGCCGCCGCGGGCCTCTCGGAAAACATCAAACTTATCGGATGGTTAGACGAGGCGGCGATCCGCGCCGAGCTCGACGCCGCCCATGCGCTCCTGATGCCGAGCTTTGCCGAAGGCCTGCCCATGGTGGTGATGGAGGCCATGGCCGCCGCCCGCCCCGTCATCGCCACCTATATAGCCGGCACGCCCGAGCTTGTCCGCCCCGGCGAGACCGGCTGGCTCACCCCCGCCGGAGACCCTTCCGCGCTCGCCGCAGCCGCCTGCGAACTCGCTGAAATGTCTCATGAAAATCGAGATGCCCTGGGCCAATCCGCCCGCCGCCGCGTGCTCGCGCGTCACGATGTCGACACCGAAGCCGCCAAGCTCGCCGAGCTCATCCGCGCCGCCCAGACCCCCTAGCGCCCGCGCACCCAGAGCGTCCCGTGCCGCCCCCGGCTGAGCTTGACGCTCAGCGCCACCAGCGCATAGGCGCAAAACCCCAAAGGCGCCCGCAGCGCCCGCAGCAGAACCGCGCCAATCCCCGGTCGCGCCACCGCTTCGTTCTTCATAAGCTCCGGAAACGCCTCGGCAATCTCGCGCACCCCGCGATCCTGCCTGCGCCGCACCCGCACCAGATTTCCAAACCCCTCCACCAACGGCCAGTGATAGCGCTGCGGCAGTTTCACCCGCTCCTGCGGCGCGAAATTCAGCCGCGCAAACATGTCGTCCGCGATGATCCGGGGCCACACTCCCCACCGCGCCCGCCCCGCCGCGTTCATCGCAAAAAGCCCAAATCCCCCAACGTCTTGCGTGTTGAACGGCAGTCGCATCCAATAGCGCCCATAGGCCCGGCTGAACGCCGATCGCGCCCGGCAGAGCACCACCGTCCCGCTGGCATAACGCGCCGCCTCGCCAGACAGCTCCCGCGCCAGCGCCGCCAGCAGATCCGGCGCCACCGTCACATCCGCATCGAGATAGACCCGCACCCCATGCTCTGCCGCCGCATCCCCCGCATCGAGCGCCCCGGGCTTGCCGCCCTCCGCCAGCTCGATCACCCGCAACGCCATCCCCGCCGCCTCTGCCGCCGGCCCCATCGCCCGCGCCTCCGCTGCCGTGTCATCGGAACAGCCATTGGCCACGACCACGATCTCGACCGCCCCACCGCCGGGCTCGGACGCGATGAGCGCCGACAGGCACGCGCCGATCCACCCCGCCTCGTCATGGGCCGGGATGATGACGCTCAGCGACGCGCTCACTTGGCCGCCTCGAGCACCTGCCACCGCGCCGTGTCATCGCCGAGATAGCGCAGCGCGCCCCAGCTCCCCCATTTCCCCGGCTTCTGTATCTCGTTGAAATGCGTGAACAATCCGCCCCCCGCCGCACGCCAATCCGCGATCAGCCTGGCATAGAGCATGCCCATCTCGGCGGTATAGTTGAGATGGGTGAAAAACGCCGTGAGCTCCGGGTCATCAACCCCGGCCCCGATGCCCACCACATGGGTGCCGCCCTCATACATGATGAGGTCGAGATCATAGTCCCGCGCGATCCCCGCATGATAGGGAAAGACCCGGTCGCGCAGATCGTTGAGCGAGCCTTCCGCATCCCCGCTGAGCGCCCCGGACAACAGCTCATCCGTCGCAAGGCTCACCGCGAGGTCATAGCGATGCCGCGCCACATGCGCCTCGAGCGCCTCACCGCCAAGCCCCGCCGCCGCGCCCGCCGCGCGCGCCGCCTCGGCGCTGTCCTCGATCCATTGCCGCACCATGTCGCGCCGCTTGTCGCTGCCCAGAACGCCGAAATAGCCGGTCACCGCATAGGCATCAAAACTCTCATGCGGCGGGCGATACCCCGGCCCCTTGTCCCGCCAGAGCGGCGCGGTGAGGATCCCCTTCTCAAGCCCGAGCCAGCCGGTCTGCGTGGCAATCACATTGACCAGCTGTTCGCGCTGTTCCGGCCCAAAGGCCTCGGCACAGATCTCCGCCAGCTGCGCCGCCCGCATCCCATAGAACTGCGTGCCCTGATCCCGGTCGCCCCAAAGCGCAAGCGCCTGATCCGCCGCCCATTCCGCCTGATCAAAGGTCCAGTTCCAGACCTCGTTGGAATATTCGACATAGACCCGGCCATCCTCGGGCACAGCCTCACGCAACAGACGGCACGCGCCCCGCGCATAGGCATCCTCCGCCAGATGCGGCAAGGTGATCCAGACATCGGCCCCGACCGCGCCTGCGAGCTGCTGCATCACCTCATAGGGCACGCCCTGCCGTGTATAGGAAAAATCATCGACCCGCGCCCGATCGTCCCAGCTCGCCAGACGGCTGTTGTTGGTGTTGCCCCAATCCATAAAGCGAAGCGTATCAAGCCCTTGCAGCACCTTCAGGTATTCGGGATGAAACACCGCCCCGGCCTCATAGGCCGCCAGATGCTCGCGTTTGACCACGGTGATATCGCGCAGGTGATCGCCCTTGCCATAGGGATCGCTGCGCTGAATGCGGATCACCACCGGGCCACTGCCGGGGGTAAACTCGAACCGCACCTCGCCCTTGCCATAGCGCACATTCTGCGCCCGGCCCGACACTTCGACGATGCCTTCGCCCTTGAACCGCAAAAGGTATTCGCCCGCGAATATCTCGGCCTCGGGCGGCAGATCGGTGAGGATCACCGTGCCGATCGAGCCGAGATCGCCGGGCACCCGCTTGGGCCAGCCCTGTGCGTCCAGCAGATCCTGCGCCATGAGGCTCTCATAGGACACGCCGCCCCATTGCCCCGGCTTATGCCCGATCCAGCGCCGCGCCGTCTTCATCACATCGAGAAAAGGCTGCGCGCTCGACCAGTCGCGCAGATAGGCGAGGTTCATCCCAAGCCCCGGCTTTGCCGTGCTTTCCGACGCGACGGCCTCTGACGCCTCCGCCCCCGTGCCCTCCGCCTGTGCCTGCGCCTGCGCCGATCCCGGTGCCAGCACGGAAACACAGCCCAGCAGCATCGCCGCCCAGATAGGATGTCTCATTCTGTCAGCCCCGCTCTCGTCTCAGCCCGGTCATCGGCATCTTGGTCACCACATCCCATACGGTCTCCTGCATCAGCTTGGCCAGCGCTGCCTCCGGCGCCACCGCCGCCTGCCCATCGGCCCGCATAAGCTGATGCGCAAGCCCCCTCGGGTCACGATGATAGAGAACCGCGTAATGGGTCAAGGCCACCAGATAGGCCCCGAGGTCATTGACATGGATCGTGTCGAGCGTCCCATCCTCACGCCGCGCAAAGAGATCCTCGCGCGAAAACGCCACCCCGGCCTCTCCTGCCTCGGCCCGGCGGGTAAACTCGGCCATGACCTGCCCGGCAGGCATCACATGGATCGGCGTCGCCGGCTCCTTGGCCAGCGCCGGGCCAAGGATCTCGCCCAGCCAATAGTGTTCGAGATCGCCCTCAAGCCGGGTGAGCCAGCCCTCCGGGTCATCGACATGATGCCAGGTCTCATAAAGGTAGAGCCGCACATCCGGATTGCCCGCCCGCGCCCGCGCCGCCCAGCGCTGCAGATATTGCGCCGATTTGTGGTATTTCACCGCATCCTTGATCTCGACCATCTCGGTCAGAACCACCGCGTCATACTCGCCCGAGGCCAGCGCCTCTTCGGCATCGCGATAGCGCGGGTGATCGTTTTCCGCCTCGAACCCGTTGATCGGCAGATCCGGCTCATAATGCTCGCGCAGCGATGTGCCCCAGCCGAGCTGACTGTCGTAGCGATGCGCGCCGATGCCCGCAGCCTCTGCCAGCTGCGCCAGCATGGCCGGCATGTCGCGCCCGACAAGACTATGCCCCAGATGATAGACCGCAAGCGCCCCCTCCGGCGCGGCAAGCGGCTGCGAAAACGCGCCCGTCAGCGCCGTGCTTGCCGCCCGCTTGGCCCCCGACTGCCAAAAGGCATAGAGCCCCAGCCCGAGCAGAACCACGACCCCGGCAAATATAGCTGCCCCCATGCGCGTCATCCCATCCCCTTCATCCGCGTGCTCACCTGCGCGTTCACCCGCTGCCCTGCATGCTCCAGCGCGGCCCCGGCGACAGGCTCACCGCCGTCACGATCACGCCCTCGCACATCAGGAACCGCCCGTGAAAACACTGCCCCTCGCGAAACCCCGGCACCGTCCGAAGCAATGTGGCCTCAAACTGCCCGGTGTCGAGATCGGGGGTGATCACCAGATCCTGAAACCCGATCATCGCGCCGCTCACCGGGTATTGGCACTTATAGGCCGCCTCCTTGGCCGAAAAGATCAGCCGCGCTAGGCGCCCGCGCACCGATGCCGATTGCGCCGAGAGCCACGCCCGCTCGACCAGACAGGTCACCTCATCAATGAGGTCCGCGGGAAGCGCCGCATCCGGCTCCACATCGACGCCGAGGCTGCGCAGGCTCTGGGTCGGGGCCACCGCCGCAAGGCAGAGCCCCTCGCAATGGCTGATACTGCCACAAAGCCCCGCAGGCCAGCGCGGTGCCCGGTCCGGCCCATGCGGCACCGGCGCGGCCACCCGCCCAAGACGGCGCATCGCGCCATGGGCGGCGGCCCGCCCGGCGGCAAACTCGCGCTGCCGCGCGGGCGTGGCGCGGGCCATGGCGACGGCCTCTTCGGCAAAGGGCGCGGGCTGTACCGCGCTTGGGTCAGAGACCTCGACCGCCACCCCCGGCGGAAAAAGCCCCGCCAGATCCGCCAGCCGTGTTTCGCTTGCAAGCTTGCGACAGGCGCTCATCCCGCCTCCTCCGGCCGCCGTTTCGCGCGCAACGCCTGCCGCCGCGAGACGATCTCCTGCACTGCGGGCGCGAGCACCACGCGCGGGGCCACGATCTCTGCCGCCGTCGGGCGGTCGACCGGCTCAGCGGCGGCTGTGGCGGCGGGCACTGCGGCGGGTAGCGCCGCGCCCCCCTTGGCCACCACATGCGCCACAAGATCGCGCAGCACCGGAAAGCGGAACACATCCGTGATGGTCAGCGCCACCCCAGGCAGCGCCGCCCGGATCTGCCGATGCGCCTGCACCGCCAGAAGCGAATGCCCCCCGAGATCAAAGAAACTGTCCTCGGGCGCAATATCCGACACGCCCAACACCGCGCGCCAGACGGCCAAAACCGCCGCCTGCACCGCCGCGCCATCCTGCGCCGTGGCCTCTGTGGCCTCTGTGGCCGGTGCCTGCACCTCCGGCACCGGCGTCGCGGCCACCGCTTTCGCCACACGCCCCGCCACCGGATCGGGCAGCGCCTTGCGGTCGATCTTCTTGTTCGGCGTCAACGGAAACGCCGCCAAATGCCGGATATGCGCCGGGATCATCGCCCCCATGAGCCGCGTCCCCAACTCGGACTTGAGCACCGCCTCCTCCCGCGCGACCCCGGTATAATAGGCCACCAGCCGCGTATCCCCGGCGATCTCACGCGCCACGACAACCGCCTCACGCACGCCCTCGCTCGCCTTGAGCGCGCTTTCGATCTCGCCAAGCTCGATCCGCTGCCCCCGGATCTTGACCTGAAAATCGGTCCGCCCCAGGAACGCGATCTGCCCATCGGCCCGCCAGCACACCAGATCCCCCGTCCGGTAGAGCCGCGCGCCCTTGCCACCCTTGGCAAACGCATCCGCACAGAACCGCTCGGCCGTGAGCGCCTCGCGCTGCCAATAGCCCCGTGTGACCCCATCGCCGCCGATCCAGAGCTCACCGGGCACCCCCACCGGACAGAGCCCCCCCGCGTCATCGAGAACCCGCACCACCGTGTTGGCAATCGGCCGCCCGATCGGCTCGGCCCCGGGTGCCGGCTGCCCCGGCTTCGCCACGGTGGACCAGATGGTCGTCTCCGTCGGCCCGTACATATTGTGGATCTCCGCCCCGGTCACCTCGCGCAGCTCCGCCACCAAGGACCCCGGCAGCGCCTCGCCGCCAAGATAGATCTGCCGCACCTCTGATAGCGCCTCGCGCGCCTCGTCATTCATCATGAAAAGCCGCGCCATGCTCGGCGTCGCCTGCAGATGGGTGATCTCATGGCGCACGATCTGCGCCGCGAGCGAGAAATCATCCGCCGCGGGCCCCGCGCCCGCGTTCACATGATCCATCACCGCCTTGATCCGTGGCAGGCTGTCGAGAACGGTCTGCGTCTCGATCCCATATTCGATGAGGCAGGCAATCTCGCTCACCCCGATCTCGCGCAGCGCCTCGGCCCGGGCGATGCCATCCGCCACCGAGCCAAAAAACCCGCTGTCCTCGAAATAGCGCTCAAAGGCGAAATCGAGGATCGCCTCCATCTCGTCCTCGCTAAGACCGCTGAGGTCGATCTGGAACGGGTTGCTGACGCCCTCGGGTTTCTTGAACGCCGGAAAGGCCCAGGCATATTGCTTGATCAGCCCCGCCGCAGAGCGCAGATAATCCTTCATCGGCTCGCGTGCGATGTCACGCGCCGTCTCGCGATCCTCGGCGAGATAGCTGTGCAGCATGAGCGTCACCTTATGCGCCGCCGGATCATGCCCCGCCGCGCGCAAGGCCTCGTGATAGATGCCGATCTTTTCCGCCACTTCCGCGATGGACTGGCCCAACAGATGGGTGAGGATATTGGCCCCATTGGCCCCCGCCTCGCGCCAGGTCTCGGGATTGCCCGCCGTGGTGACCCAGGCCTCGAGCTCGCGCGACACCGGGCGCGGCTGCGTCACCACCCCGTGCATCTCGCCGTTTTCGCGCGGAAATTCCACCGTCTCGCCGCGCCACAGCGCCCTGACCTGATCCAGCGTCGCAAAGAGCGCATCGCGGTTCTTCGGCGGCGTGTTCTCGGGGCGCAGGATGAAATCATCCGGCTGCCAGCCCGAGGCAAAGGCCATCCCGGCCCGCCCGCCTGTCAGGTTGTCGATCACCGCCCATTCCTCGGCAATCCGCGCCGGATGGTGCAGGGGTGCGACGATAGATCCCGCCCGCACGCCGATGTTGCGGGTGAACCCCGCGACCGAGGCCCCGGTCACCGCCGGGTTCGGATAGGGCCCGCCAAAGGCGTGGAAATGCCGCTCGGGCGTCCAGATCGCGGCAAAGCCGTTCTCATCCGCATAGCGCGCGCCCTGCATCAGAAGGTCGTATTTCCCCGGCCCCGGCTGATCATCCGCCCCCCAGTAATAGAGCGAGAAATCCATCGCGCCGCCCGCCTTGCCCGCGCCGCCGCGCAGCGGCCCGTTGGAAATGGCGGCGCGCGTCTCGTCGCCGCTGATCACCACGCGGAACCCCCGCGACAGGGTGTAAAACAGCTCGAGCACCGAAATATCAAAGGCGAGGCTCGTCACCGCCATCCAATTGCGGCCCTGGTCGCGGTCGATAAACGCATCCATCGCGTGAAAGAAATTCACCACATTGCGATGCTCGACCATCACCCCCTTGGGCAGGCCGGTCGAGCCGGAGGTATAGATGAGATAGGCGAGATCACCGGGCCCCGCCTCACCATCCACCGGGCCATCCTCGCCCCGTGCCTGCAGATCAGAGATCAACAGAACCGTGGCCTCGCTCTCGGGCAGCTTGCCCGCCAACGCCGCATTGCTGAGGATCACACCGGCGCGGCTGTCGCTGATACAATGCGCCAGCCGGTCCTTGGGATAATCGGGATCGAGCGGCAGATAGGCGCCGCCCGCCCGCAGGATCGCCAGCGCCCCGATCACCAGATCAAAGCCACGCGGCAGGCAGAGCGCCACATTGCTCCCCGGCCCGATCCCCGCCGCATGCAACTGCCCTGCCACTTTCCGCGACAGCTGATCGAGCGCCCCGTAGCTGAGGCTCTGATCCTCAAAGACCAGCGCCACATCGTCAGGGGTTCTGGCCATCTGCGCCTCGATCGCGCCATGCATCGTCTGGCTGCTGTCATAGGTGCTCTTGGTGGCGTTCCACCCCTGCAAGAGCCGCCGAACCTCGCGCGCGGGCAAGGCCCGAATGGCGTCGAGCCGCGTCTCGCCCTCGGCCACCCGCGCACAGATCGCCTCGAGCCGCCGCAAGAGCAGTGCCGCCGTCGCCGCATCGACCCGCGCCCGATCAAAATAGAGCGCCGCCCGCCCATTATGGACCGCAAGCGTGACCGCCATGCCGTCAATCGGCGCATCGCACACCGAGAGCCCGATTTGCGGCAGCTCCCGCGCCGCGAGCGCGGGATCACGGGCGATAAGATCGGCGGCAAAGCCGATGCCCCGGTCCGCCGCCTGCACCTGTTTGGCCACGCCATTGCACAGATCGGCCCAATCCCGCGCCTGCCCCGTCACGCGCAGCGGCACCCAAGGCGCAACCGCCCCCTGCGGCGCGTCCTGAAACGCGGCCTGTGCCGCGCCATACCAGGCGATATCGCCCGTCTCTGCCCCAGCTGAAATCAGCGCCCAGAGCGCCGCCGCCGCATGCATTTCCCGCGCGGTCAGCGCCTCGGGCAGAACCCGCGCCACCCGCTTGTAGCGCGGCGCCTCGGCCCCACGCCGCACCAAAGGCAGCGACAGCCCGGACATCTCTGCCAGCCTCCCCCGCCACATCGGCTCATGGCCGACAATCGCGCCCGTCACCTCTTGCCAGCGCTCGGGGCGCAGCTCTGCGCCGCTCGGCAGGAGGTCCCCCACGGTGAACAGCGCTTCCGCATCGCACCCCAGCCCCGCAAGATCGCTCAAACCGCTGAGCCGGACCGCGCCGTCCTTGGCCGCCACGATCACCCCGTCGCGCGAAACCTCAAGAACCTCGCCCACGGCCCCCTGCCGCTCGGCGACCAGATCGGCCGCACCCACCAGAACCACGCCGGATTTGCTCATCAGCTTGGCGCGGCAAAGCGGGTTCCAGTACTCCCCGAAATCGAGCCCCCGCACGAGGCGCAGCACCGCATCTTGCCCTTCCGCGAAGTCGAGACAGCCGCCCGCCGTAGGCCGGTCATCGCGCCGACAGAGCCGCCGCGTACCCTCAGGCTGCGGCACGCCATCGCCCTCGCCCCGCGCCAACATCTCGATCAGCTCGGGAAAGGTCTCGAGCCCCGCGGCATAGGCCTTGGTGTTGAGCCCTTGCGCCGTGTCCTCGGGCCGGATGTCAAACCGCCGGTCGAGCAACACCGCCCCGGTGTCGATCCCCGCATCCATCCGGTGCCAGGTGATCGCATGCTCTGTCTCCCCCGCGAGCTTGGCCCAGACCGGGGTGTTGAGCCCGGCATAGCCCGGCAGCGGTCCGTCATGGAAATTCACCGCACCCTTGCCCGCGAGGCGCAGCACATCCTCGGGCAGCAGCGCGAGATAGGCCACGCTCAGCAGCCAATCGAACCGCGTCTCCCCCGCCAGCCCATGCAGCGCCTCGGGCGTCGACAGCACCGCCAGCCCCTCGGCCTGCGCCCAGTCGCGCACCGCCTGGTCCTGACTGACCACCGCGCGGATCACATGGCCGGCCTCGCGCCACAAAGTGCCACAGCCAATGGTGAGAGAGGCATCGCCAATCAGGACACAGGACAGCTTGCTCATTTTCCCTCCTCCCGGAGCGGATCGCCCGCCCCCGGGCCACCGTCGCTTTGCCGACGCAATACCGACGCAATACCGTGGCTGATTAAATCCCGCAGAAAATGTGGCGGCTCGCCCAGATCCTTGCTGGAGATCGCCACCCGCACCCGCCAGATCGCCGCCCCCATGACCCGCGCCAAAGTGGCCATAAACGCATAGAATCGCCCATGATTTTTCGTGAAATAGTAAAGCCGCGAGTCAAACCAATAGCCCGGCGTCCGGGTCCAGCCCTTCATCCCCGTGCTGACCGATCCCACATGCACCACCCGGCTCTGCGGCAGATACCAAACCTGCCACCCCGCCCCCTCCGCCCGACGACAAAGATCGGTCTCCTCAAAGTAGAGAAAGAACCGCTCATCAAAGCCGCCGATCTGGTCGAGCATCTCTTGGCGCATCAAAACCGAGGCCCCCGCCACCCAATCCACCGCAGTGGGCGTCTCCGGCATTGGCAAGGGCACGATCGAACGGCGCAAGAGCCGCGACACGATCCCCGTCCGCACCGCCCCTTCGAACTCGCTGGCCATCGACGGAAACCGAAAGGCGGTGACATGCGGCACATCATCCTCGCCCCGGATATAGCTCCCCGCCATGCCCGCCGCAGGGGTCCGTTCAAGATGCTCCAAAAGCGCGTTAATCGCCCCCGGCTCGGGAAAGGCATCGGAGTTGAGGATATAGACATAATCCGGCTTCGACCCATCCGAGAGGCCAAGCCCCATGCCGAAATTATTGCCCGCGCCAAAGCCGCCATTGCGGCCGGAGGCGGCAAACCGCACCCGCGTCCCCTCGGCCCAGCCCCGCGCCTCGATCCCCGCAGAGATCACCTCGCAAGAGCCATCGTCAGAGCCATTGTCGACCACGACGATCTCGCCCGCGATCCCCTCCATGGCACGATAGGCCGCATCGAGCGACCGCAGGCTCATCTCCGGCGTGCGATAGTTCAAAATGACGGTGAGAACCGTAGGAGTATGCACCGCCATCACTCCGCCGCCGTCCGATTGGGCCAGACAAAGCCGACCGCCTGCCCTCTGGGCCCATCCGCCACCCGCAGCGCATCCCCGATATGCCGGGCGAGAACGCTGACATTGGGCACGAGAACCATACTGTCGTGATCCCCGGGCACTTCGATCACCTCGAGCTTTGGCGCAAGCGGCCGCCACTGATTGTCCTCGAACACATATTCGCGCTCGCGGCTGACGAAATTGCCGCCCGACACCGGCCAATGCCGGTCGAGCCGGGGCCGGAAGAGCGTCACCGCCCCATCCCAGGGCTTGGCCTCATAGGCGCCAACCGCCGCAAGAAACGCGCGCTCAATCCCCGCATTGTCAAAACCGCCGGCCTCGGCCCCAGCCTCACGCTGCGCCGCGCGCCGCCGATTCTCCGCCTGCCATTCAATCCGGTTGCGCAGCCATTCCGCAAAATAGGCGGGCCCCTTGCGGCGGAGTTCATGCAGCTTGATCAACCCCTTGTCCAAGCGGCTCAGCGACGGGCGCACCGGCAGCGGCGTGTCGAGCAGGATCAGACTGCCGACCTCCTGACCCGCCGCCGACAATTGCTGTGCGATCTCATAGGCGGTGATGCCCCCGCCCGAGAATCCGGCAAGGTGATAGAGCCCCTCCGGCTGCTCCCGGCGCAGCTCGGCGATATAATCTGCCGCCGCCTCTTCGATCCGCTCATGCGGCGCCTCATCCCCGACAAGACCCCGCGCCTGCAGGCCAAAGACCGGGCGATCCTTGCCCAAAAGCGCCGCCATATGGCGCAGGTTCATCACATTGCCGAACATGCCCGCCACGATATAGAGCGGCGCGCCCGGCCCCGGAGTGCCACTGTGCAAGGGCACGAGATAGCGCGTGCTCGACACCTCCGCCGGTTTGGGCGCAGCGCCCCGGTCTTTTGAGGCCGCCTGCGCCACCTGCCCGCCCGAGGCCTCGACCTTGGCCGCCAAGGCCCGGATCGTCGGCGCCTCGAACAGCACCGAAATCGGGAACTCGACCCCAAAGCTGCGCTTGACCTGCGCAAAGAGCCGCACCGCCAACAGCGAATGACCGCCCAGATCAAAGAAACTGTCCTCGGCCCCGATCTCTTCGATGCCGAGAACCGCCTGCCAGAGCTCGGCGAGCCCGGTCTCGATCTCGCCCTCGGGGGCGGCATATTCACTGTCGAGCTCGGGCCGCTCAAAGCTCTGCCCGGCACCGCCAGCCGCCTCTTGCGGCTGCGCCGCCTCGGCACAAAGCGCCGGCAGATCGAGCGAGGAAATGAACAGCTGCGACCGCCCAAGGCTCAGCCCCCGGGCCAGGGCCTCTGCGCCCTCCTTGGCCGTGATCCCCCGCGCCACATTCTGCGCGAGCCGCTCTTCGGCCCGGCTGAGCGGCGCCTGCGCCGCGTCCGCCACGCGAATATCCCGCGCCGCCACCGGGGCCAGCGCAAAGCCGCCCTCACCGGCCAGCCTTCGCATCTGGAAATCCTCGATCTCGGCATAGACCGCGCCATCCGCCCCGCAGAGCGTGATGTCGAACCGCGCGCTGTCGCGATCCGCCCCCTCGCGCAGCCGCACCCAGCTGATGATTTCCGCCGGCAATTTCCCCCAGATGCGGATCGCCCCATAGGACATCGGCGCCCAGAGATGCGTGCCCTGATAGCCCGGCACCAGCCCGATGGCCCAGCCCGTCGCCAGATCCATCAATGCCGGATGCAGCCGGATACCCTCGTCGAGGTCCCTCTGTCCTTGGCTGCCGAGCGCCAGCCGCGCGATCCCCTCGCCCGCGCCGAACCGGGCCTCGCGTACCACATCCCAACGTGGCCCGAACTCGAGATGCGCCATCTGCGGCGACCGTAAGGGCTGCGGCAGGATCTCGGCACAGCGTTTCTCGATCGCTGGCGGGTCAACCCGCCCGGGCCGCTCTGCCGGATCGAGCGGCGCAAGCTGCGCCTCGGCAATCGCCACCTGGCCGCGCCGCCCCTCGGCCTGCGCCTCGGCGCTAAGCTCGAACCGAAGCCCGTCGGCCTCTGGCGTCAGGGCAATCTCAATCCTGCGCCGTCCCGCCACATCGAGCGGGCGCAGGAACATCAGATCGCGCAGCGCATAGGGCGCGCCAAAGCCTTTCGCCGCCAGCGCCTCTGCCGCAAGCTCGACGGTCCCGGTCCCCGGCAGGATGATCTGCCCGCGCCGCGTCTTATGCTCGGAGAGCACCCAGTCGCGCGCGCCATCAAGCTCGGCCCGCAGCCGATCGCCCTCCGGCCCCGGCGTCAGTTCCCTGAGCAACGGCAGGTCGAGCTGCAGCGTTTCGCTGTCCTCTTCCCCGGTCCGCGCCGCCACCGCCTCGGCGGCCATGCCGGTCTCGGCCCAGACCCCCCAGTTCACCGCGCAGACCTTGGTCTTGCCGCCCCGGCGCGACTGGGCAAAGGCGTTGAGATATTCATTCGCCGCGACGTAATCCACCTGCCCCGCCGGGGTGATGATGGTCGAGGTCGAGGAAAAGAGCAGCATCAGGTCGAGCGACCCATCAGGGAACACCGTGTCGAGCACCCGAAGCCCCGCCACCTTGGGCGCGAGCACCGCCTGCACCTGCGCCACATCCTTGGCCAGAAGCGGCGCGTCATCCACATGACCGGCGGCATGAATGACGCCCGTGACCGCGCCCCGCTCGGCGCAGAGCTGATCGCGGATCTCCTGCATCGCGGCGAGATCGGTGACGTCGCCCTGGAACACCCGCACCTCACCGCCGAGCGCCTCGATCTCGCGCAGCGCGATGAGCTTGGCCGCCACCGGCCCGGTGCCGCCGGTCCGCGCGATGTAATCGTCCCAGTCTTCGCGGGGCGGAACGGACCGACGCGATACCGACGCAATACAGGCGCTATACTCCCGTGCCAAATACCGCGCCACGCTAAGCCCGATGCCGCCCAACCCCCCGGTGATGAGATAGGTGCCACCGGCCCGGAACTCCGCCGGTTTGCGGGTCATGTCGGGCAAGGGCTCAGACCGCAGCCCCGCCACATAGCGCCGCCCGTCGCGATAGGCGACCCGGGCATTCGCGGGCTCTGCCAAGAGCTCTTCGAGCAGCCGATCGACCAGCACCTCTCGCTCCGCCGCGCCTTGCATCACGAGATCGACACTCGCCATGCTGAGCCCCGGCATCTCGCGCGGTGCGACCCCCAAGACCCCGGAAATCATCGCTTTTTCCGGCCAGGGCAGCGGCTCGTCTCCGACCTGTGCCGCGCCATTGGTGAAGGCCGTCACATGCACCGGGGCCCCGTCCTCCCGCGCCTCTTCGAGCGCCTGGGTCAGGTGGAACAGCCCATAGAACCCATGTTCGAGATTGCGGTCAAAGAAGCTGCCACCGGGGCGGAATGTCTCGCTTTCGGTCACCAGCCAGAAATGCGCCACCCGGTCCGGCATCATCCCGTCCTCGGCCAGCCCCGCCAGCAAAGCGTCATAGCCATCGCGCCCCACCTCCGGCGCGATCACATACTCCCCCGCCCCCCGCCGCAGAAAGCTATCGCCCGAGGCCACCGTCGCCACCCGATGCCCCGCCGCCCTGAGCCGGGTGACGAGCCGCTCCGCAATCCCGCCGGTGTCGCTGAACACCAGCCAGCACCGCGGCGCCTCCGCCAGCCGATCCAAGGCATCTGCCTCGATATCGGGATAGGCGGGCTTCCAGCCGAGGCTATAGCCCCAATCGCGCAGATCCTCATGCCGCGTGACAAGTGCCTGTTTGGCCGCCACATCGCGCCGCCCCGGCGCAATAAAAAACCGTTGCTGTTGAAAGGCATAGGACGGCAGAACCACGCGGTTGCGCCGCGCATTGCCCCAGATCTGATCCCAATCCGCCTCGACCCCGGCAGCCCAGAGCCGGCCAATGATGCGCAGGAAATGGGCGTCATCCTCGGTCTTGTCCTCCGGATGCCGGAGCGAACTCAGCACCTGACCGGGTTTGACCGCCGGCTGCATCCCCGCCAGCGCGCTGAGCGCCTTGCCCGGCCCGACCTCAAGGAACACCCGATCGGATTTCGCCCCGAGATGGCGCAGGCAATCGTCAAACCGCACCGTGTTGCGCAGCTGTCCGACCCAATACTCCGGGTCGGTCGCCTCCTCGGCACGCAGCGCCTCACCGCTGCGGTTCGAGATGATCTCCATCTGCGGTGCCGCTAGCGGGATCGAGGCCAGAAAGGCGCGATAATCCTCAAGGATCGGCTCGAGCATCCGGGAATGCGCCGCGATATCGATGGCAATGCGCTGAAACTCGACCCCGTCGCGCGTCAACCGCGCGCCAAGCTCCGCCAGCGCCGCATCCGGGCCGGACACGGCACAAAGCTCGGGCGCATTGACACTGGCCATGTCGAGCGCCTCGGCCTCCGAGAGATAGGCCCGCAGCGCCGCCTCGCCGAGCGACACGCTGAGCATCCCGCCCGCCGGCACCCGGTCAAACAACTGCCCGCGCAGCAGCACCAGATCGATGCAATCCTCGAACCCCATGACCCCGGCGAGACAGGCGGCAGTATTCTCCCCCATCGAATGCCCAACCAGCGCCGCCGGACGCACCCCCCAGCTCATCCAGAGCTGGGCCAGCGCATATTCCACAATCATGATCAGCGGCAGCTGCACCGAAGGCTGCAACAGCGCCTTGTCGGCCTCGGCCTCCTGCCCCGGCTCTGGCAGCCAGACGGCGCGAATGTCAAAATCGCTCCGCGTTTCAAGATGGGCGAGCCCCCGCTCCATCCAGTCGCGGAAGACCGGCTCCGTCTCATAGAGATCGCGCGCCATGCCCGCATATTGCGCGCCGCCGCCGGGGAACATGAAGACCACATCTGGCGCCGCGCCCAGCCGCTCATGGCTGAAGACCCGACGCGGATCGCCCGCCTCGAGCAGATCCGCCGCCTCTTCATGGCTTCGGGCCACCACGACGCGCCGCTTGTCGAAGGCCCCGCGCGCGGTCTTGAGCGTATAGGCCACATCGGCCAGCGGCACCTGCGGCGACCGGCGCAGCCAGTCGGCCAGCACCAAAGCATTGGCATCGAGCGCCTTGGCGGATTTCGCCGAAAGCGTTAGGATCTGATAAGGCCAGTCCGACGGCTCTGACGCCGCCCGCGCCGGCGCTTCTTCGAGCACCACATGCGCATTGGTCCCGCCCACGCCCAGCGAATTGACCCCGGCCCGGCGCGGCGCCTCTGCCGTCCAATCCGACAGCCGGTCACTCACCCGAAACGGGCTGCCCTCGAAGGCGATGGAGGGGTTCGGCGCCTCATAGCCGAGGCTCGGCACCAATTGCTTGTGATAGAGCGACAGGCTCGTCTTGATCAGACTCACCACCCCCGCCGCGGTGTCGAGATGGCCGATGTTGGTCTTGACCGATCCGATCCCGCAATAGGGTGTCTCGGCCCCGCCAAAGGCCTCGGTCAGCGCCGCCACCTCGATCGGATCGCCCAGATAGGTGCCGGTGCCGTGGCATTCCACATAGCCGATGCTTTCCGGCGGCAGCCCGGCATCGCTGAGCGCCGCGCGCACCGCCTCGGCCTGGCCATCGACGCTCGGCGCGAGATAGCCCGCCTTGGCCGCCCCGTCATTGTTGATCGCGCTGCCCTTGATCACCGCCCAGATGTGATCGCCATCGGCCAGCGCATCCTCGAGCCGCCGCAGCGCCACCGCGCCTGCGCCGCTGCCAAACACCGTGCCCTGCGCCCGATGATCGAAGGCATGGCAATGGCCATCCGGCGACAGGATTTCGTTTTCCTTGTAGAGATAGCCCCGCCCCTGTGGCAGCTCGATCGTCACGCCGCCCGCCAGCGCCATATCGCATTCGCCGCGCATCAGGGCCGCTCGCGCCTGATGCACCGCCACCAGCGAGGTGGAACAGGCGGTCTGGATGTTGAGGCTCGGCCCCTTGAGGTCGAACACATGGCTCACCCGGGTCGACAGGAAATCCTTGTCATTGCCGGTATGGCGCAGAAGGAACATGCCCACATCATCGACGAGATCGGGGTTGGAGCAGATGTTGAAATAGAAATAGCTGCCCATGCCACAACCCGCATAGACGCCAACGCGGCCCTTGAACTGGCCCGGCACATGCCCGGCCTGCTCCATCGCCTCCCAGCTCACCTCTAGGAATTTGCGATGCTGCGGGTCGAGGATCGCCGCCTCCTTGGGACCAAAGCCAAAGAAATCGGGATCGAAATGGTCGTATTCGTCGAGAAGCGCCGCCGCCCGCACGTAATTGGCCTGCGCCAACCGGCCCGGGTCTTCGCCCGCCGCGAGCAAATCCTCTTCGCTTTGCGGTTGGATGCTCTCGATGCCTTGGCTGAGGTTGCGCCAGAAGTCATCGACGCCATCGGCCCCCGGCACTTTCAGCGCCATGCCGACAATCGCGATATCGCCCCCAAGATCGGTCGAGCTTCCCCAAGCACACATTTAGCAATCGACTCCCAAATCCATGTCTCGAAATGCGTTAGAATTATGAATTCTCTACCCGAAACAGGGGCAGTCGCGCAGCAGCGGACAGGGATTAAATTGAGTTTTCACCTACAGCCCTTTGATAACATTAATTTTATTGAAAAGCCACAGTTTTGCCGCAAAGACACCGCTGGGTGACAAACCACGCAGGCGAAACAAATTGGTCACGCTGGGTCAACAATGCCTTGATAAGGCGGCAGAATCGCTCTGAGGTTGATCCGTGCAACCGACCAGAGATCCGCCGGGGAGGTCCTAGAGAACAGTACGCCGTTTCTTCGGCACGTCCCGCTGCAATGCGGTCGGCAGCGGCTGGCGCGTCATCGGGGCCTTGGCCTCCTCATCGCCATCCGCCCGAAGATAGCTCTCGGCGCGGCCCCAGACCGCCCCCGCCACAAGCCAGGTAAAGGGCGTCAGGATCGCGTTGATCAACATATCAACGAGCGTGATCGCCAGCAGCAGCGTCACCACCCCGCCATAGCGCGCCCCCCGCGCTGTGTCGCCCGCTTTGCGGCGCGGCAAATGCCGCCACATCATGTAGACCGGCACCGCCAAGAGCCCCATCTGGCTCAGATAGCCGACCCAGCCGAAGGTCCCGAACACGATGATCCACTCGCCATCCGGGATGGTCAGAATCCGCCCCGTGGTGACGTCATGCAACAGGTTGCGCCCCCATCCGCCCCAGCCGAACAAGAGCTTTTCCTGCGCCCGCTCCAACAGGATCGTCTCATTGTTGAACCGATAGGCCAGCGATTGCGCGCGGTCGGGGTTGAACGCCTCGGCCTGTGCGAGGATCGCATCCACCGGCACCCAGCCATTGCCGCGCAGCACCGGATAGACCACCGCCACCGCCGCCATCAAGAGCGCCACCCGCACCATCGCCCGCTCGCTC
This sequence comes from Roseovarius nubinhibens ISM, assembly GCF_000152625.1. Classification (GTDB taxonomy): domain Bacteria; phylum Pseudomonadota; class Alphaproteobacteria; order Rhodobacterales; family Rhodobacteraceae; genus Roseovarius; species Roseovarius nubinhibens. The sequence continues at coordinate 3,455,523 of NZ_CH724156.1, forward strand.
GCAAAGAGAACCGCTGGCACGAGCGCCATCGCATAGAGCATCGAGGCAAGGCTCTTGCACAGGACCAGCACGCCCAGCAGGTAAATCCCCGCCAGCAGCGCCCGTGCCCTCTGCGGCCCCTTCTCCGCCCGCGCCAATGCCATCAGCGCCACCACCGAGGTCATCAGGAAAAACGCGAGCCAAAGCGCATGCGGCAGGAACACGATGGGCCTAAACCCGCCATCGCGCATCATCTGTTCGAAATCATGCTGAAAGAACCCGTAGATCCAGACATGCAGCTGCGGGCTCATGCGAATTTCAAAGAGCGCCGGCAGGCTATAGGCCAAGCCGCCCAGCGCCAGCGCCAGCAGCAGATCCCGCATCCCCTGATCCCGCGCGAGGAAATTCCGCCCGAGAAAGAACGGCATCAAGGTGATGAGCTGCGTCGCCAGCACCGAAAACAGGTCGATCACCCGCAGCCCCGGCAACGACCCCACCTCAAATAGGTTCGTCTCGCTCACCCCGAGCAGCGAAAACACCACCGGCTCGCGGTTGGTCAGAACGGTCGGCACCACGCCAAACACAAAGCCAAGGAGCAGCACCCGCATCACCCATGTCTCGGGCCAGAGCCGCACCCGCTCCTTGAGCAGCAAAACCACCATGGCAAAGGCACAGATATTGGGGATCGACACCTTGTCCATATCCGGCACCAGCGGCAGGTCGAACTCGGTCCCCTGCGGCAGCAGGAGATAGCCTGCCAGCACGGTCCAGATGATCGCCCGCTCTTTTGGCAGCTTCTGAAACAGCAAGAGCGACACGCCCGGCCACAGGATCAGCATGAGATAGGCCACGGGGTTCGGCATCGGCGTCGGACAGTCCTGCTAGTTGCGCGTCGCGGGCCATAGCGGCGCATCGCGGCGCGGCCCGGGGCGACCCTATCACGCACCGGCAGAATTGTCGCGCCCCTGCCGTCAACCTCCCGGAAACTGTGTTTTTTCTTTGCCAGCGTGGCGTGACAGGCTATCGCCTCTCGCAAAGCTATTTGAGGATCAGATGCGCATCGACACCGGCACCGGCACCGTCGGGATCAACATCCCCACCCGCGATCTTCTGTGGCAGGCGGTGACCGACCGGCTGGCCCGGGGGGATGGCTTTGCCCTTGCCACCGTGAACCTCGATCATCTGGTCAAGCTGCGCCACGACCGCGCGTTTGCCCGCGCCTATGCGGGACAGGATTTCGTGGTGGCCGATGGCCGTCCCATCGTCTGGCTCTCACGGCTGAGCCGCCAGCCGGTCGAGCTGATGCCCGGCTCTGACCTGATCCTGCCGATGGCCCGGATCGCCGCGAAAAAAGACTGGCCTATCGCCCTGCTGGGCAGCACCGACGCGGCCCTCGCCGGGGCGGCAGAGGCGCTTGCGGCGCAAGTGCCGGGGCTGCGTGTCCTGCATTGCTTTGCCCCGCCCATGGGGTTCGATCCCGAAGGCGATGCGGCCGCAACCGCCCTGCAGGCGATCGAGGCCTCCGGCGCCCGGCTCTGCTTTCTGGCCCTCGGCGCGCCGAAACAGGAAATCCTTGCCCTGCGCGGTCGCACCCTCGCCCCCTCGGTGGGGTTCGTCTCCATTGGCGCCGGTCTCGATTTCCTCTCCGGCCATCAACGCCGCGCCCCGAAACTGATGCGGGCGCTTGCGCTCGAATGGCTCTGGCGCGCGCTGTCGAGCCCGAAACGGCTCTTGCCGCGCTATCTGGCCTGTTTCGCCATACTGCCCGGCCTCATCCTTCAGGCCTGGCGGCAGCGCCGCGCCCGCTGAGCGCTATTTATATTCGATGAGCCGCGCTTCACCGCGCCGCAGCCGCCGCCACCAATAGCCCAAGACGCCCTGCGCCTCGGGAAATTTCGACAGCACCGTGAAAAACGCCCAATCCGCCCCCAGCCCCTTGCGCCAGAGCCGCAAAACCTGCGCTGGATAGGCGAGCCACAGCAGCAGCGCCCAAGGGCTCCACAACGCGCCCAACAGCCCCGCCAGTGGCAGCAGCAGTCCCCAGAGCACCCCCCGCAGCGTCTCGCGCAGCCAATGCCGCTCGGGCGCGAACCCATAGCGCGCCGCGCCTTCGGCAAAGGCAAAGCCCGCCCGCCGCGCCCGCCGCCACCATTGGCCAAACCGCGTCAGCGCCGCGTCATGCGCTGTCATCTCGGCATCGAGCCGCCAAAGCCGCCAGCCCGCCCGCCGCAACCGCAGACAAAGCTCCGGCTCTTCCCCGGCAATCAGCCCGGCATCGAACCCGCCCACCTGCGCAAACGCCGCATGCCGCACCATGAAATCGCCGCCACAGGCGCGGGTCTCGCCCACCGGCGTGTCCCATTCCCTGTCGATCAACCGGTTGTAGACGCTGGCCTCCGGCTGCCGCTCGCGCCGCCGCCCACAAACGAGGCCCAGCGCAGGCTCGTCAACCAGCGCCGCCCGCGCCGCATCAATCCACCCCGCGACCACCGAACAATCGCCATCGATGAACTGAACAAATTCCGCCGCATCTTCGCCCAGCGCCGCAAACCCCGCATTGCGCGCCCGCGCCGCGGTAAAGGGCTGTGTCATATCCAGATTGACCACCTCCGCCCCCAGCGCCTCGGCCCGGGCCACGCTGTCATCCTGCGATCCGCTGTCGACATAGATGATCCGCCGCACGCCACCAGCGAGCGAGCCGAGCGCCGCGCTGAGCCGCTCCCCCTCGTTGCGGCCGATCACCACCGCATCGACCTCGGGCCCTGCCCCGCTCATGCCGTCACCTGCCAGAGCGGCGTCATCTGTTCGACAAACCGGGACGACCGCGCATAATCCTGCATCTTCTGAAACGCCGCCCGCGCAATCCGCTCGCGCCGCGCAGGATCGGCCAGCAAGCCGCGCACCACCTCGTCAAAATCGCTCAGGTCCCAGCGCAGCGGCACATAGGTCTCGCCGGGCACGAACAGATCGGGATCGGTCTCCACATGGCCCATATCCTGTTTGAGCAGCACCGCCCCGCACATCACCGCCTCGAAGTCGCGCCAGCACACCTCGCCATAGCCAAACGGGCTAAAGCAGATCTTCGAGCGCCGCAGCTCTTCCAGGAACCGATCATGCCGGATGCCGGTCCCCACCAGCTTGTTGACGCCCCCCAGCGCGTCAACCGCATCGGCACAGCCCTGCCGCATCTTCTGATACCACGGCGTGCCCGCCACCGCGATCCGCGCATGCAGGTCGATGGGGCGCGCGCCTTCGGGAAACGCCCCCCTATCAAAGACCGGCAGCATGAAAGGCGCGGTGACAAAGGACGGCCCAAGCCGCAGCTTCTCCCAGAACCCGTCAGGCACCGCAAAACACTGCGCCTCTTGGTCGAGCCCAAAGTGACGCCCATAGAAATCCATCAGCGTGGTATCCCCCAGCGTCGGATGCCCATAGGCCGCCCTGTCGCGCAGAAGATGCTTGCTGAGATAGAGATCGACACGCTCGGCCATCATCTCGGCAAACCGCAGATCGGTCGGCGCGAACCAATCCATGTAAGTGATCCGCGCCTTTGGATTGGCCCTGCGCACCCGGTCGAGCAGCCGGTCGAACTGCGCCTCGGTCAGATCCATAGTGCTCTGGATCGCCACGGCGCTCGCCCCCTTGGGCGCACTCTCCCCGGTCTCGCCATAGCGGGCCACATTGGCCTCGCGCACCTCCACCCCCGCCTGTTTCAGAGCCCGGCGGTAGTAATGGAACGGATAGACCTGACTTTGCGGGATGCGATGATCCACCCCAAGGATCAGCAACCGATGCGGCAGATCCCCGTCAAAGGGTCTCTGATAGCGTCCCAGCCGCTTGATCTCCTCCTGGGTCTCCAGCCATTTCATGCGGAACCGGTCGATCATCCCCGGGCCTCCAGCCTATCGCTGATCAAGCGCGCCGGCGACATATGGGCAAACTCCGCCGCCAGCCGCTGAATATCGCGCGCTCGGGTGGCGTCGAGCCCGTCAAGACAAAGCTGATGCAGATCATAGACCGCCCCATGCACCCGGGTGAGCTGCGGATGCGCCTTCACCCAGCCCAGCGTCGAGCGCAGGCGCCGCTCAGGCCGAAGCGCCCCGGACACCTGCCACGCCGCCTGCAGATTGCGCCACTTATGGCCAATGCCACAGCGCCCGGCGGCAGGTTGGTCAAACCCCTCCTGATAGGGAATATCCGACATCTCGGGAAAGCCGCGGGCAATCGCGTCATCATGAAGCATCTGATCCTTGGTCACGCTATAGGGCAAGGACAGACAGAACCGCGCGAACTCTGGGTCGAGATAGGGCGTAAAGACCTGCCGCGCCGGCGACAGGATCGCTTGCGGGACGAAATTGATCTCGCGCCGCGTGCGATGGAACATCCAAAACATCTGATAGGGATCGGGCGCATCGGCATATTGCGCAATCGCCCGCCCCATATGGTCGAGCACCTCGTCGTCGCGCCCCGGCGAATAGACCGGCCCCGCGCCCTGCCCCCACTCGGACCGCGAGATCACCCCGCCATGGCCTTTGATCATCCCCAGCGCGATGCCGCGATAATCGCCCTTCTCCGCCAGCTTGTAGAAATCATCCGCCCAATCATCGGGATTGGTGAGGATATCGCCCGCAATCCCGTCAAAACCGATGACATCGCGCTGGGCGAAATAATCATGCAGCGGCATCATCTGCGCATGCTCATCGGCGCAAAGCCCGGTCAGTGCCATCGCCCGCGTCGCATCCGCCAGCCGTGGCCGCGCATAGCCCAGCACATCATGGGCGATCCCTGCCCTTTGGCACAGCGCCCGTGCCGCCTGCGCCTCGCTGTTGAACGCATAGCCATTGTGATGAAAGGTCACGCAGGCCTCGGGCGCGCGCCCCTGATGCAAAAGCTCAAGCAGGATATGCCGCGAATCCCGCCCCCCGCTCAGCGGCAGCACGATCGGCCCGTCGCAATGGGTCAGGATACGCCGCACCGCCTGCCCAAAGAGGCTGATCATCCCGTCCACCGCATCATCGCGGCTGATCCGCTGCGCTACGGGGATCTCGGCCCCGCCGGTGATCTCCATCCGCCCCGCGCGCCAGACCAGCCGCCCCCCCGGCGGCAGGACCCGCACATGTTTCAGCGGCGTTTCGTCATTGATGAAAATCCCCACCCGGTGAAACACCGCCAGCGCCAGCTCATCGCGCGTGGTATCCGCCCCCTGCGCCACCAGTTCGAGCAGCGAGGGCGACACCATCACCTCGCCCTGCTTTTCATAGACAAAAAGCGAATAGAAGCCGAACCGATCCACCTCGGCCACGAGCTGCGCGCCATCCCAGGCCCAGGCCCCGCGCATCATGCCAATAGCGGCCCCACCCGGCGCAGGCGTCGATTGCCAGCGCGACAGCCCTTCGACCGCCGGCCCCTCGGGACCCGCGCGCAGACGAATATAGGGGGCGCTGCCAAGCATGCCTGTCTCTGTCATCACGACCTGTCTCATTCCCAAGCCATCAGGGCCCAAGCCACCACGGGCCCAAGCCGCCAAAGGGCGGACCTCAATATCTTCTCGCCTGCCTATAGGGTTTTGACGACCGAATAATGACCGGAACCGGGCGACAGTATAGCAGCACCCCGCATCCCGGCCTTATTCGCTAGCGTGCAAAGACGATATCGGCCTGCAGCCCCCCAAGACGCGCACTCTCCCCCAGCCGCAGACTGCCGCCATGCGCCCGCGCCACATCCATCGCGATAGAGAGGCCAAGCCCGACACCGCTACCCTTGTTCTGATTGCGCGCAGGCTCGAGCCGGGTGAAGGGCTTGACCGCCTCCTCGCGCAGCGCCGCCGGAATGCCCGGCCCGTCATCCTCGACCCGGATGCGCAGGCTGCGCTCGGTCAGCGCCACCGACACCTCGGCCCGGTTGCCATAGCGCACCGCATTGCCGACGAGGTTCTCCACCGCGCGCCGTACCGCGCCTTCGCGCAAGGGCAAAACCCCGCCGAGCGCCTCGCCCTCGACCGCCCCCAGCTCCACCGCCATACCGGCCCGCTGACATTCCTTCACGATATCCGAGACCAGCGCGACCGGGTCCACCGCCCCCATCTCGCCCTCCGCCGTGCCCCGGGCAAATTCGAGAAACTCGTTCAAGAGCCGCTCCATATCCCGCACATCGCGCAGCATCGCCTCCGCCTCGGCATCGTCGAGCATCGACAGGCTGAGCCGCAGCCGCGTCAGCGGCGTGCGCAGATCATGGCTTACCCCCGAGAGCATCAAGGTCCGCTGCTCGATATGGCGCTCGATCCGCGCCCGCATATCTAGAAAAGCGTTCCCCGCCGCCCGCACCTCATTCGCTCCGCTCGGGCGATATTCCTCGATCCGCCCCCGGCCAAAGGCCTCGGCCGCCCGTGCCAATCGGGTGATCGGCCGCAGCTGATTGCGCAGATAGAGATAGGCGATGATCGTCATGATCGCCCCCGTCACCACCATATTCACGATGAGCTGATGCGGATTCGACGCCGACACCCGCCGCCGATCAAACTGCAGCTCGACCGCTTCCGGCCCATCCGCCACATAGAGCCGCACCCAATTGTCATCCGGCAGGTCCACCGCCAAGAGCCCCGGCACCTGCCGCTCCATGTTGCGAATGACCAACAGCCCCGTCACATCATACCAGCGCCGCTGATGCGCCCCCGGCGCGTCGTCGCGGGGCAGATCGCGCATCGCAATCTCAAGCGCCGCCGCCTCGGCCTCCGGGTCTTCGTCATTGAGAATCAGCAGGATTTCCCGCGCCGTGGCCGTGGTCATCTGCACGGTGACCCCTTCAAAAAGCCGCTGCGCCGACACCACAGAGACCACCAAAGTCACCGAGATGACCGGCAGCAGCAGGATCAGCGTCGCCCGCCCAGAGAGGCTTCGGGGCATATATCGTTTGAGCCAGCGAAAAGACATGCGTTACATCTATCCGCAGCCCGCCAGACGCGAAAGAAAAACTCTCATGACCTCCGCCTTCGATCCCGCCGATTTCAATCCCGCCCCCGGAGAGGCCACGCCTCTCGCCCCCGGGCTGCGCCGCATCCTAGCGCCGAACCCGTCGCCGATGACCTTTCGCGGCACCAACACCTATCTGCTGGGCGCGCGCGACATCGCGGTGATTGATCCCGGCCCGGCGGATGCGGTGCATATGGAGGCGATCCTTGCCGCCCTCACCCCCGGCCAGCGGATCAGCCATATTCTCGTGACCCATGCCCATCTCGATCACTCGCCCCTCGCGCGACCGCTGTCCGAGGCCACCGGCGCCCCGGTTCTGGCCTTTGGCGATGCCGAGGCCGGGCGCAGCGACATTATGCAATCGCTGGCCCTTGGCGGCGCCATCGGCGGCGGCGAAGGCGTCGACAGGGATTTCTCCCCCGACGTCACCCTCTCTGACGGCGCGGTGATCGAGGGCGAGGGCTGGCAGCTCACCGCGCTCTGGACGCCCGGGCATTTCGGCAATCACCTCTGCTTCGACTGGCAAGGTCAGGTCTTTTCCGGCGATCTGGTGATGGGCTGGGCGAGCTCGCTGGTCTCGCCCCCCGATGGCGATCTCACCGATTTCATGACCTCCTGCCGCCGCCTCCGCGCGCTTGCCCCGCAACGCCTCTACCCCGGTCATGGCGCGCCGATTGAGAGCCCCGAAGACCGCATAAGCTGGCTGCTCACCCACCGCGAGGGCCGCGAGACCGATATCCTGCGCGCCCTCACCCAAGGCCCCGCCACCGCCCAGAGCCTCGCCCGCGCCATCTACACCGACACGCCCGCGTCCCTCCTGCCCGCCGCCGGCCGCAATGTGCTCTCCCATCTCATTGATCTCTTGGGGAAAAACCACGTCACCTGCACCGCGCCCCTGGCGCCCGACACAGAATTTTCCCTCAATTCCAACGCGCTGGAAAAAGATACGAAAAAATTGTGAACTCCCTCTGGACGCCACCGAAACCTGTTGCTATATCGCCCCTCGTGTTCCGGCGTAGCTCAGCGGTAGAGCAGTTGACTGTTAATCAATTGGTCGTAGGTTCGATCCCTACCGCCGGAGCCAAAAAAAGCCCTTAAGTCGCAAAGACTTGAGGGCTTTTTTGGTTTTCAAGCCAAACCCAACCCGCCCCCAAAACAGGCGTGTCTCCAAAGACTTGCCTTGCGCCTGCCACGCCGCTAGCACCGCCCGAAACAGGCCTTCTCAAGACCCGCATTCTTGACAGAGAATTTCACATTCTGGCCCCTTTCCTTTGATTAAAACTGTGCGTTGTTTCTGGTTTTGAGTGAGGCTTGGTATGCGTGCTTACTTTATTGTGATTGCCTGTCTTGGGGCGATGATCGGGGTGTTGATGCTCCCCGACCTTCTCATGGGGCTGACCTATCTGACATTCGGGCTCGTGCTTCTGTTCGGGCTCCTGATCGCCAACCTCTTCGCCCTCATGATCCTCATGATCCCCGCCGTTTTGCTCGGCCGAAAAACACGGGCCGGCGCGGCGCTGCTTGGTGCCGTGATCTTCCTCGGAGCGGTTTTTGGCCCGGGCCTTTACCGCAACCACCTTGATCCAAACGCCGCCTGGTTACAGCCCGTCCTCAGCGCCGAGCTGAAGACACCGCCGAGATCCGTAGAGCTCTGGACCAAATGGAGCGGCAAAGAGGCCCATGACCTGACCTGCTCTGACATCTGCATGCAGCTCCTGAGAAACCCTGATCTGGACTGGATCCGCTTGCGTTGGAGTTCAAAGACCGCCGCATTGTTTGCCCGCGATCGGGACGGGCGGCTCAGAGCGCAGGAAAACCACGAACGTCCTGCTGATGTGATGATCAACGACTACGAGGTGAGCGGCGAATGGCCCCGGCCCGGCAATCTCGACATCTGGGAGGTTCAGTCCCGGCCCGAAGGCTATGTGATCGTGGACCAGCGCAACCGCAAGGTGATCGCACGCAATCTCGAGGCCAAAGCAAAGGGCGTATGGCACTTTGCCTTCTTGTACATGGATCCGGAGGAACGCGGCCTGGCCTCCCTACACCTGTGGCGCAACAGCTGGCTCAAAATCTCTGCCGATCCAGATCGCACCCTGAAAAGCGACCTGATCCACTTCGGTCTGTTTGACCCGGACATCTCCTATGACACCGTCAACGACCCGGTCATTCTTGACGATGCGGTGCGGAAGATCCTGCAAAGATATCAGAGCCCGCACCCCGCGCCGCTCTCTGCCGATGAAAAAGATCTGTTGCGGGAATTCGACCTGCAGCTGGACCGGGGCCTCCGCCTGCCCGAACGAAAAGATCTCGTTGCCGAGCTGATCAAACAAGGGTTCGGCTTTGGCAAGGGGGCCCGAAAGATCCTGGAGGCAGACCCCTCGATCAGATCAGAGCTCTTCGCCATCGCCGCATCGAACTTTCACAACAGAGATATCTTTGCCGCCAAACTTGCCAAGCTGGAGTTCTACTATCGGCTCGATAGGAACGAGTCTCTGGCAGAGGTCGGCCAATATGAAACAGAACTCGCAATGGCGTTCCGTCGCGCCGACCATCAGCGAAAAGTGAACAGCCTGCCTTTGCTGTATTACTTTAAAATGGACCATCCAGACCTGATCCTGGATCAGATCATCGCGCTGTTTCCCCCGCTCAGCGACGTCAACCGGCGCTACAGCGACGAAACTTTGCGCGGCTGGCAAGCGCAAGGCGCGGATATCGAGTTCATGCAAGGCCTGTGGAAAAAGAAAATCATCATCGAGACCCCACCGGATCACATCCAACTCTCCCACCCCGCTATCATAGCCATGGCGAAGATGGAGGATCTCGACCAGGATTACCTCCGCAGCTGGATGATGCGCTGGTCCCTCGAACATCACCGTGTCAGGTGGTTTGAAAAAGACGTCAACAAAGCCGTGGTAGATTTGCTCGTCAAACATGATCTGCTGGATGTACTCGCGTTCTTGCAAGGCTCCATGTTCCCCAACCGGGGTCTGGACACGCCGCGAGATCCGAGCAAGTTTGCAACCCCCTTGGTCCTGCGGTGATGCGGGGCTGGGGCAAGGCCGCCGCCCCATCGCCCCCTCCCGGCGTGGCAGCGGCACCCTTCACATACCCCGCCATCCCCCCACCCCTGCCGCGCCATTTTGGCCACGACACGCCCACAGCGCATCTGCCGGGTTGCGGCAGCGGGCGGAATTGCCTAAATCACCTGAAATCGAAATGACTCGCGTGCGTCCGGTCCCGTACCGGATGGCCGCCCATGCGCGTTGACGCGCGCAGCAACCACAGGATCCTACAGGCCCGTCCATGGAAAATGTCGTCCTTACCATCCACCTCCTCGTCACGCTGGCCCTGATCGGCGTCGTGCTCCTTCAACGCTCCGAAGGCGGCGGGCTCGGTATGGGCGGCGGCGGCGGGGCTGTCGCGGGCCGTTCTGCGGCCACCGCGCTGGGCAAGCTGACCTGGGTTCTGGGCTTTGGCCTCTTCGCCACCTCGATCGCGCTCACCGTGATCGCGGCGGAAAAATCGGCCGGCAGCTCGGTGCTCGATCGTCTGACCGACGCCCCGGCGCAATCGGCCCCGGCCGACGCCCAAGGCGACACCGGCCTCGGCGGCTCGCTCCTGCCCCCGGCGGCAGGCGATGACACGCCGCTCCTGCCAAGCGCCGAATAATCCACAAGCTTTAGAGGAAGGCAAAAGAACCGCAACATCATCTTGCGGTCACCTTGCGCCTTTATCTCGATTGCTATAAGAGTTGAGTCCCGTGGTGCTGCGGGTCTCAGAGACCGAATCGTGCCATCTCAGAGGCCAGAAATCACGGGGGACTGCCATCCTATGGCGCGTTTTATCTTCATCACAGGTGGGGTCGTCTCGTCCCTTGGCAAAGGTCTCGCATCGGCGGCGCTCGGCTCGCTCCTGCAGGCCCGCGGCTTCTCGGTGCGCCTGCGCAAGCTCGATCCCTATCTGAATGTCGATCCCGGCACGATGTCGCCCTTTGAGCATGGCGAAGTCTTCGTCACCGATGATGGCGCCGAAACCGATCTCGACCTCGGCCATTACGAACGCTTCACCGGCGTCCCCGCCCGGATGAGCGATTCCGTCTCCTCGGGCCGCATCTATTCCGACGTGCTCGAAAAGGAACGGCGCGGCGATTACCTCGGCAAGACGATCCAGGTCGTCCCCCATGTCACCAACCAGATCAAGGAATTCATCTCGATCGGCGAGGACGAGGTCGATTTCATGCTCTGCGAAATCGGCGGCACCGTCGGCGACATCGAGGGCCTGCCCTTCTTCGAGGCAATCCGCCAATTCAGCCATGACCAGCCGCGCGGCCAATGCATCTTCATGCACCTGACGCTGCTGCCCTATCTCTCGGCCAGCGGCGAGCTCAAGACCAAACCGACCCAGCACTCGGTCAAGGAATTGCAATCCATCGGCATCGCGCCCGACATCCTCGTCTGCCGCTCCGAACAGCCGATCCCCGAAAAGGAACGCGAGAAAATCGCCCTCTTCTGCAACGTCCGCAAAGAGGCGGTGGTCGCGGCCTATGACCTCAAATCCATCTACGAGGCGCCGCTTGCCTATCACCGCGAAGGTCTCGATCAGGCGGTGCTCGATGCCTTTGCCATCTCGCCCGCGCCGCGCCCCGATCTGACCATCTGGCAGGATGTCTATGACCGCATCCACAACACCGATGGCGAGGTCAACATCGCCATCGTCGGCAAATATATTCAGCTCGAAGATGCCTATAAATCCATCAAAGAGGCGCTGACCCACGGCGGCATGGCGAACCGGGTCAAGGTCAATGTCGAATGGGTCGATGCCGAGATCTTCGACCGCGAAGACCCCGCGCCCCATCTCGAAGGCTTCCACGCGATCCTCGTCCCCGGCGGCTTTGGCGAACGCGGCACCGAAGGCAAGATCCGCGCCGCCGAATTCGCCCGCACCCGCAAGATCCCCTATCTCGGCATCTGCCTCGGCATGCAAATGGCGGTGATCGAGGCGGCACGCAACGTGGCCGGGCTCAAAGACGCGGGCTCCGAGGAATTCGACCACGAGGCCGGCGAAAAGCGCTTCACCCCCGTGGTCTACCACCTCAAGGAATGGGTGCAGGGCAACCGCAAGGTCAAGCGCAAGGTCTCCGACGACAAGGGCGGCACCATGCGTCTCGGCGCCTATGACGCGACGCTCAAGGACGGCTCCCGCGTGGCCCAGATCTATGGCACCACGGGTATCGACGAACGTCACCGCCACCGCTACGAGGTCGACACGACCTATCGCGAACAGCTCGAAAAATGCGGCCTGACCTTCTCGGGCATGTCCCCCGACGGGCGGCTGCCGGAAATCGTCGAATGGGCCGATCACCCGTGGTTCATCGGCGTGCAATTCCACCCCGAGCTGAAATCGAAACCCTTCGCGCCGCATCCGCTCTTTGCCGATTTCGTGCGCGCCGCGCTGGACAACAGCCGCCTCGTCTAAGGCTTCAGGCGGGGCGTTTGAGCCCCGCCCGCGCCGCCTCCGACACCTCCCGCATGGCACAGCCCTCGGCGTGATCATTGATCAGCCCCATCGCCTGCATGAAGGCGAAAATCGTCGTCGGCCCAAGAAACTTCCAGCCGCGCTTTTTCAATTCCTTGGCAATCGCCTGTGACGCCGGCGATACCGACCGGCTCTGCGGGGTCACCGCCGGCTCCTCGCCCGGCTCATAGCGCCAGAAAAACGCCGCCAGCGATCCCTCCGCTTCGACCATCTCACAGGCCCGCGCCGCATTGTTGATCGTGGCCTCGATCTTGCCGCGATGCCGGATGATCCCCGCATCCTGCAAGAGCCGCGCCACATCCGCCTCGCCAAACCGCGCCACCTGATGAAAATCGAACCCGGCAAAAGCCGCGCGGAAATTCTCGCGCTTCGACAGGATCGTCCGCCAGCTGAGCCCCGACTGAAAGCTTTCCAGACAGAGCTTCTCGAAAAGTCGCTGGTCATCGACCACCGGATAGCCCCATTCGCGGTCGTGATAGTCGAAAAACTCCGGCGCCGCCGCGCACCAGCCACAGCGCGGCCGCCCGTCCGGCCCCTCTACCAATCCCGTCATCGCTCTCTCTCCCGGTTTGCGCCTCTTCTGGCTCACAATATCCCGGGGTGAATTGGCCGCAAGGCCAAGAGGGGCCGCGCCCCTCCCGGCCCCGCTTTCTTACCCGCGCGCCTCGCGAATGAGCCGCAGAATATCCTGCGCCGCCTCGGGGATATTGGTGCCCGGGCCAAAGATCGCCTTGACGCCGGCCTTCTTGAGGAACTCGTAATCCTGCTGCGGGATCACCCCGCCACAGATCACCAGAATATCGCCCGCATCATTTTCGCGCAGCGCCTCGATGAGCTTCGGCGCCAGCGTCTTATGCCCCGCCGCCTGGCTCGAGATGCCGATCACATGCACGTCATTGTCGACCGCATCCTGCGCCGCCTCTTCCGGCGTCTGGAACAGCGGCCCGACATCCACGTCAAAGCCGATATCGGCAAAGGCCGTGGCAATCACCTTGGCGCCCCGGTCATGGCCATCCTGCCCCATCTTGACGACGAGCATGCGCGGACGCCGCCCCTCTTCCTCGGCAAAGTCCTCGACCGATTTCTGAATCGCGGCAAAGCCCGCGTCGCCCTCATAGGCCGCGCCATAGACCCCGGCCAGCGTCTTGACCTCGGCCCGGTGCCGCCCGAACTCATCTTCCATCGCCATGCTGATCTCTCCCACAGTGGCCCGGGCCCGCGCGGCCTCAACCGCCGCCTCGAGCAGATTGCCGCCCTCGCGCGCGCGCCGCGTGATCTCGGCCAGCGCCGCATCACAGGCGGCCTGATCGCGGTTCGCCCGGATCGTCTCGAGCCGCGCGATCTGACTGTCGCGCACCGCCATATTGTCGACATCGAGAATGTCGATCGGGTCTTCCTTGTCCTTGCGGTACTTGTTGACGCCGACGATCACCTCGTCGCCGCGATCGATCATCGCCTGCCGCGTCGCCGCCGATTCCTCGATGCGCAGCTTCGGCATACCCGAGGCCACCGCCTTGGTCATGCCGCCCATCTCATCGACCTCTTCGATGATCTTCCACGCCGCCTCGGCGAGCTCATGGGTCAGGCTCTCGACATAATAGGACCCGGCCAGCGGATCGACCACGTTGGTCACCCCGGTCTCTTCCTGCAGCACGAGCTGGGTGTTGCGTGCAATCCGCGCGCTGAAATCCGTCGGCAGCGCAATCGCCTCGTCGAGCGCATTGGTATGCAGCGACTGCGTGCCCCCCAGAACCGCGCTCATCGCCTCATAGGCGGTGCGGATCACGTTGTTATAGGGGTCTTGCTCCTGCAGGCTCACGCCGCTCGTCTGGCAATGGGTGCGCAGCATTTTCGACCGGTCCGATTTCGCCCCGAACTCGGTCATGATGCGATGCCAGAGCAGCCGCGCCGCCCGCAGCTTGGCCGCCTCCATGAAGAAATTCATGCCGATCGCAAAGAAAAAGCTGAGCCGCCCGGCGAACTTGTCGACATCGAGCCCCGCCTCGATCGCCGCTTTCACATATTCCTTGCCATCGGCCAGCGTAAAGGCCAGCTCCTGCACGAGGTTCGCCCCCGCCTCCTGCATGTGATAGCCCGAGATCGAGATCGAGTTGAATTTCGGCATATGCTCAGAGGTATAGCCGATGATGTCCGACACGATCCGCATCGACGGCTCGGGCGGGTAGATATAGGTGTTGCGAACCATGAACTCCTTGAGAATGTCGTTCTGGATCGTGCCTGCGAGCAGGCTCTTGTCATGGCCCTGCTCTTCGCCCGCCACGATGAAACTGGCAAGGATCGGGATCACCGCGCCATTCATCGTCATCGACACGCTGACCTGATCGAGCGGGATCTCGTCAAAGAGGATCTTCATATCCTCGACACTGTCGATGGCAACGCCCGCTTTGCCGACATCGCCGACGACGCGCGGATGGTCGCTGTCATAGCCCCGGTGCGTCGCCAGATCAAAGGCCACCGACACGCCCTGCTGCCCGGCCGCCAGGTTGCGACGGTAAAAGGCGTTGGATTCCTCGGCCGTGGAAAACCCCGCATATTGCCGGATGGTCCAGGGACGGCCCGCATACATCGTCGCCTTGACGCCACGGGTGAACGGCCCCTCGCCGGGCAGGCTGCCCAGATGGCCGAGCCCTTCGAGGTCCTCCTCGGTATAGATCGGCTTGACCTTGATGCCTTCCAGCGTGTTCCAGGTCAGGTCCTCCACCGCGCGACCGCGCAGCTCTTTCTCGGCGATTTCACGCCATGCGTCGTGCTTGCGTCCCATTGCTTTGTCCTCTTCTGATCGCGCCCGGGTCGGGGTTTGTCCCCGCTGTCTCAGGCGTGGTTTCCTCACAGATCCGTGCCAGCCCATCCGCGCCCGCGCGCAGCCAGTACAGATCATCCGCATAGGTTTCGGCCATCCGGGCCCGGGCCTCCCTGTCAAAGAGCCCTGCCCCCTCGGCCATCTTGGCATAGGGTCCGGGATCGAGGCCGCACTCCGTCAGCCGCGCCACCAGCGCCGCCGTGCTGGGCCGCGCATTGCGCACCTCGCGCGCATGTTTGCGCGGCACATCCGCCCGCCCCAGAAGCGCCGCCAGACGCGCCTCCGGGTAAGGCGCCAGCCGCTCATGCGGCAGCACGATGATCTCGGTGTCGGGCAGCGCACAGGCGAGATCGGTCACCACATCGCGCCAGCTGCGCGGCATGGCGGCAATCTCGGACAGCTCCGCGCGTCCCGGCACCTGACCGATCCGCATCAGGCTGAACGCATAGGCCGAGGCCCAGTAATGCTGCGGCGCGCGGATGCACAGGATCACCCGATCCACCCGGCCGCCCATCGCATGACGATAGCGCGCCAGCCGCTGCCCCGCCGCCGGATAGAGCTGCCGATGCCGCAGATTGTGCCGCACACTGCCGAGCATATTCTCGTCGCTCACCACCAGCGCCCGCAGCCCCCGCGCCTCGAGCTTGGCCAACCGCAGGGCGATCCGGCCCCGGGCGCGCTCGATCTGCTGCGCCGCGCTCATCACCGACGCCACCGGCGTCACCCCGTGAAACAGCCCCTTGCGCAGCCGCGGCGGCCCCCAATAGCCCACGCCGCCATCGCCCAGCGTCTCGGCATTGGACCGCATGTAAAACTGAAAACTCGTCGAGGCAGCCCGATGCGCCCCCAAATGCAGGTGAATATCCATGGCAGCCCTTGCAGATGGCGCCGCCGATCTCTGTCGCGACGCGGGAAAAGATGCCCGAGCCTTGCGCAGAGTTTTTGATATATGATGAAGACGCCCCCGCCCGGCACAGCCTGCGCTTTGCCATATCGCAATCGGTCCATCCGTGCTTATATAAGGATCAGCAGGAGGATCAATGACACGCGTTTTTTCCAAGTTTTCCGGTCTGTTGCTCGCCATGGCATTGGCTGCACCGGCCGCCGCCCAAGAGGCCCAGACCACGCCAGAAGATCCGGTCGTCCTCGGGTCAATTGATGCAAATTTGAATGATTTTCTTTGGCATAAACGCCCGCTGGTCATCTTTGCCGACAGCGCCGAAGACCCGCGTTTCCTGCAACAGATGCAATATATCGAGGCCCGGCTCGACGATCTCGCCGAACGCGATGTGGTGGTGCTGATCGACACCGATCCGGCCAGCGGCTCCGAGCTGCGCGAGGCGCTGCGCCCGCGTGGCTTCATGCTCGCGCTGATCTCCAAGGACGGCACCGTGATCCTGCGCAAACCCTCGCCCTGGTCGGTACGGGAAATCTCGCGCACCATCGACAAGCAACCGCTGCGCGAACAGGAGATCCGCGACCGGCGCGCCGCGGGCCAGGGCTGAGCCCCGCCCGCCGCAACTCCGGCCCCGCTGATATCCTGCCCGCGCGTCATTGCGGTTACTCGAACTCCATGATCACGTCATCCACGGCGAGACTGTCGCCCGGACCCGCGTTGATCTTGGCCACCACGCCCTTTTTCTCGGCGCGCAGGATGTTCTCCATCTTCATCGCCTCGACGGTACAGAGCGCCTGCCCCTCCTGCACCTCCTGCCCCTCTTCCACCGCCACGGTGACGATGAGGCCCGGCATCGGGCAGAGCAGCAGCTTGGACGTGTCCGGCGGCAGCTTCTCGGGCATCAGCCGGGCGAGCTCGGCCTGACGCGGGCTGCGCACATGCACCTTGAGCTCGGCACCGCGGCTGCGAATGCGGAAACCGCCGGAAATCTTGCCGACCTTGAGCACCAAGGGCGCGCCGCCCACATCGAGCCGCGCCAGCGTGTCGCCGGGGGTCCAGTCGCTCGCCACCCGCAGCTCGCTGCCATCGTCGAACTTCACGGTCGAGCCTTCGCGGTCGGCCTTGATGGTGACGGGATACTCCTCACCCTGCAGGCTCACCACCCAATCCTCACCGACATGGCGCTCGTGATTGTCCATCCGGCCCGACACGCGGGTGCGGCGGATCTCGGCCACCCGGTGCATCGCGGCACAGGCCGCCGCAATCCGGCGCAGCGCCTCACTGTCGAGCGTCACACCCTCGAAGCCTTCGGGATATTCCTCGGCGATGAATGCCGTGGTCATGTCGCCCGACACAAATTTCGGGTGATCCATCACCGCGCTGAGGAACGGCAGGTTATGCCCGATCCCCTCGACCTCGAAACTGTCAAGCGCCACGCGCATCCCCTCGATGGCGCTCGCCCGGTTCGGCCCCCAGGTGCAGAGCTTGGCGATCATCGGGTCGTAATACATCGAAATCTCGCCGCCATCATAGACGCCGGTGTCATTGCGCACGGCCCAGTCGCCCGCCGGCGCCTCGCCCTGCCATTTCCCGGTCTCGAGAAGCGGCCCGGCGGCCACTTCCTGCGGCGGCGCATAGCGCGTCAGACGCCCGATCGACGGCAGGAAGTTGCGATAGGGATCCTCGGCATAGAGACGGCTCTCCATCGCCCAGCCGGTGAGTTTCACATCGTCCTGGCTCATGCCGAGCTTTTCGCCTGCCGCGACCCGGATCATCTGCTCCACAAGGTCGACCCCGGTGATGAGTTCCGTCACCGGATGCTCCACCTGCAGACGGGTGTTCATCTCGAGGAAGTAGAAATTCTTGTCGCCATCGACGATGAATTCCACCGTCCCGGCGCTGGCATAGCCCACCGCATGGGCCAGCGCCACGGCCTGCTCGCCCATCGCGCGCCGCGTCGCCTCGTCGAGAAACGGGCTCGGCGCCTCTTCGATGACCTTCTGGTTGCGCCGCTGGATCGAACATTCCCGCTCGCCCAGGTAAATGCCGTTGCCATGGCTGTCACAGAGCACCTGGATTTCGATATGGCGCGGCTGGGTGACGAATTTCTCGATGAAAATCCGGTCATCGCCAAAGCTGTTGGCAGCCTCGTTCTTCGAACTCTGGAACCCTTCGCGCGCCTCTTCGTCATTCCACGCGATGCGCATCCCCTTGCCGCCGCCGCCAGCCGAGGCCTTGATCATCACCGGATAGCCGATCTCGCCCGAGATCTTCACCGCCTCATCCGCATCCGCGATCAGACCCATATAGCCCGGCACGGTCGACACATCGGCCTCCTGGGCGATCTTCTTCGAGGTGATCTTGTCGCCCATGCTCTCGATCGCGCCCACCGGCGGGCCGACAAAGGCCACGCCCTCGGCGGCCAGCGCCTCGGCGAATTTCGAGTTCTCCGACAAGAAACCATAGCCCGGATGCACCGCCTCGGCGCCGGTGGCGCGGATGGCCTCCATGATCTTGTCAATCACGTTATAGGATTGGTTCGCGGGCGGCGGCCCGATATGCACCGCCTCATCCGCCATCTGCACATGCAGCGCATTGCGGTCCGCGTCCGAATAGACCGCAACGGTCTGAATGCCCATCTTGCGGGCCGTCTTGATCACGCGACAGGCGATCTCGCCGCGGTTGGCGATCAGGATTTTCTTGAACATTCTGCGTCCCCTTCGGTTCTGCCGCGCCCGTTTTCGGGCTTGCGGTCGGCAAAGAAAAAGCCACCGACGGCAGCACCGTCGATGGCTCTATGACAATGACAGGCGCGGCGCCAGGCGGCGCCACCTGTCAGGTGATCAGCATCTACTTGGGTAGGCGTGGCAATAGGCGACGTTGCCCGCCGCACCGACGGCTGCCCCGGCTGCAAGGCTGCCGCCCAGCACCGCCGCGGTGCCGACGCCCGCGCCCGCCCCGATAAGGGCCTGCTCGCCCAATGTGTCGCCACAGGCCGCAAGGCCAAGCGCGGCAACCAAGGCTGCGGCCAATGAAAACTTCTTCTGCATGATAGGCTACCTCTTCCCGATCCTTCAGGGGTTATCCCTCTATCACAGGTGGAAACGCCATCAGCGTCAAACAGTTCCCCTTTCTGTACGCACAAACTGGCAAGAGTTTGCCCATCTCTGTGCGCCTCAGCAGAGGAAAAAATGGGCGACGCACGCCAAAACACGCGGCGCCGCCCATAAGGGGAAGGGTAACGGTTCAGACAATATGTCTCGGGCCCTTGGGGAAGACCCGCCACTACAAGACCCAATCTGGGGGCGGTTTTCGTCCAAGCCAAGCCGGTTTTCTCCAGCTTCTCGCGATCGGCTGCAACCCGCTTAAACCGGTCTTTCATGCGCGGAAACAAGCGCAGATTCCCGCCGATTTGACGCTCACCTTCGCAGAACTGCACAAAAGGACTGGTCATTTCGATCATTCCATGGCCTCAGGAAAGGCTCGGCGCATGGCCTCGACATCGATGACGAGACGCGCCTCGTAATCCTCGGGATCGAACGGATCATCATAGGGCAGCACTTCGCGCCCAAAGAGCCAGGCGAGCCGCCCGGCATCGAGATTGCCGCGCTCAAAGGGCTCATCGCCGAAATGCTCCCAAAGCGCCGCGGCAAAGGCCGCATCGGCGCGCTTGTCCGCCGGCCGCCGGTCGCGATACCGCTCCCGCGCCACCAGAGGCGTCGCCCCCTTGGGATTGGCCCGGCGCAGGGTGAACTGGAAATCAGACCCCGGCAGACGGCCGGGAAATCCGCGATGTTTGATCATGCTTGGGCCTCCGCATCGATCTGGGCGGCGCGCATGAAAAACGGGACAGGCCCAAAGGCCCGCCCCGCGAAACCCGAAATCGGGTCAGCGTGCTTAGTATTTGCCGCCGTATTTGGTCGTGGGCGCGGGCTCGACCGAAATCGGCTCCGGCTCGACGACAACGTATTCTTCTTCAGCTTGCTGGGCACAAGCTGCAACCATGGCCACGAGGCCGAGCGCGAGAAGGCTCTTGATACTGTTCGACATGTTTGTCTCCTGTTTCTTGTTCGAGGGTTAAACGAGGCAAACGCCCCCACCTGCCCCGAAAACACGGTAACGGCCACCCGAGGGCAACCACCGTGCAAAATAGGCGATATCCATGTCAAAAGATATGCGGAGAAACGCATCGAATTCCCCTGTGACTCAGAAGCCTCAACTCCCGCCAGGGCCGCAGAATCCGCCGCAAGATATTGTGTCCGCATCAGAATTCCTCCCAGATACAGACGCCGTTTTCGACGCGAAACGCCTCGAACACCTGCGCGACACCGGGCGTCGGCTCGCCGAACACGGTCTTGGCCCCGGCCAGGGAAATCACCACCTGATCGGGCTGCGGACCGACGCTGGGCAGCCGCGGCACAGCATAGCTGTCGCACAGATATTGCAGATCGCTCATCACCGCGTCGAACCCTCCTTCCGTCACTTCAAACCCGTCCTGCACAAAGCGGAACCTGTAGATGAGCCCCGGCCCCGGCCGGTCGCTCAGAGTTTCGTGCAAATGCGCCACCCCGCCCGAAGGCAGCGGCAGCAATTCGGGCAAGGCGGCCTGCCCCGACGCCCCGACCGTTCCACAGAACAGCCAGACCCCGGTCAGCGCCGCCGCCCGCCCCATCACAGCGGAATATTGTCGTGTTTCTTCCACGGCATGTCATGCGCCTTGTTGCGCAGGCTGGCAATCGCCCGGCTGACCCGCACCCGCGTGCTGCGCGGCATGATCACCTCGTCGATAAACCCGCGCTCGGCGGCCACGAAGGGATTGGCGAACCGATCCTCGTAATTCTTGGTATGGGCCGCGATCTTTTCCGGATCGCCCAGATCGGCGCGATGGATGATCTCCGTCGCCCCCTTGGCGCCCATCACCGCCACCTCGGCGGTGGGCCAGGCATAGTTGAAATCGCCGCGCAGATGTTTCGACGACATCACCACATAGGCCCCGCCATAGGCTTTGCGGGTGATCACCGTAACCTTCGGCACCGTCGCCTCGCCATAGGCAAAGAGCAGCTTGGCGCCATGTTTGATCACCCCGTTATACTCCTGGCTCGTCCCCGGCAGGAAGCCCGGCACATCCACCAGCGTCAGGATCGGAATGTCGAAACAGTCGCAGAACCGCACGAACCGCGCCGCCTTGCGAGCGCTGTCAATGTCGAGAACCCCGGCCAGAACCATCGGCTGGTTGGCCACCACACCGACCGTCCGCCCCTCGAGACGGATAAAGCCGGTGATCATGTTCTTGGCGAAATCCTCCTGGATCTCGTAGAAATCCCCCTCATCCGCCAGTTTGAGGATCAATTCCTTCATGTCATAGGGCGTGTTGGGATTGTCGGGCACCAGCGTGTCGAGGCTCGGCTCGACCCGGTCGGGCGCGTCAAAGAACGGCCGTTTCGGCGGTTTCTGCCGGTTGTTGAGCGGCAGGAAATCGACCAGACGCCGCACTTCGGCCAGCGCTTCGACATCGTTCTCAAACGCCGCATCCGCGACCGAGCTTTTCTTGGTATGGGTGCTCGCCCCGCCGAGCTCTTCGGCGCTCACCTGCTCGTTGGTCACGGTCTTGACCACATCCGGGCCGGTCACGAACATGTAAGAGCTGTCTTTCACCATGAAGATGAAATCGGTCATCGCCGGGCTATAGACCGCGCCGCCGGCACAGGGGCCCATGATCACGCTGATCTGCGGCACCACGCCCGAGGCCATGATGTTGCGCTGAAAGACTTCGCCATAGCCCGCGAGACTGTCGACGCCTTCCTGAATGCGCGCACCGCCCGAATCGTTGATCCCGATGATCGGCGCGCCATTCTGCACCGCCATATCCATGATCTTGCAGATCTTCTGCGCATGGGTGGCCGAGACCGACCCGCCCAGCACGGTAAAGTCCTGGCTGAACACATAGACCTGACGGCCATTGATCGTGCCCCAGCCGGTCACCACCCCGTCGCCATAGGGTTGGTTCTCTTCCATGCCGAAATCGGTGCAGCGATGGGTCATGAACATGTCGAACTCTTCGAAACTGCCCTCGTCGAGCAGCAGATCGATCCGCTCGCGCGCCGTCAGCTTGCCGCGCCCATGCTGCGCGTCGATGCGCTTTTGCCCACCGCCAAGCCGCGCCTGACCGCGGCGGTCTTCCAAGGTCTGAAGAATATCTTTCACAACTGGCCTCCCGGGATTTTTCCCATCTATAGGCGGCGCATCGCGCCCCGTGAAGCGCTATTCAGCAAATTTGCAAATACTTGCGAAACATGCGGTGCAATACTGCAAATCAGCAAATCCTCCGCCGCCGCCCCCCGCTCGCCCCGGCACAAAGCCCGGCACAAAATTGTACCAAACGGTTCATCCCCGATGGACTTTGCCAAAATCCTGACCTAACCGAAGAACATGCAAGAGACGCCGACGGTCCGTTTTGGCGACCGAACCACCGCACCCCATATCGTGACCCTCATCCTGCTGGCCGGGATTTCGGCGCTTGCGATGAACATCTTCCTGCCCTCCCTGCCCGGCATGACGGCGCATTTCGACACCGATTACCGGCTGATGCAGCTCTCGGTGGCGCTCTACCTCGCCGTCAACGCGATGCTGCAGATCCTGATGGGCCCGGTCTCCGACCGTTTCGGTCGCCGCCCGGTGATCCTCGGCGGGTTGATCATCTTCATGATCGCCACCGTCGGCTGTATCTTCGCCCCCAATGTCACCGTCTTTCTCGCCTGCCGCATGGCCCAGGCCGCCGTGGTCGCCGCCATGGCGCTGAGCCGCGCCGTGGTGCGCGACATGGTTCCCCAGGACCGCGCCGCCTCGATGATCGGCTATGTCACCATGGGCATGACCGTGGCCCCGATGATCGGCCCCGCCATCGGCGGCGTGCTCGACGAGAGCTTTGGCTGGCAGGCCAATTTCTGGGCGCTGCTGATCCTCGGCGGGCTGGTGACCTGGCTCACCTGGTCCGATCTCGGCGAAACCGCCCCCAAGAGCGAGTTGTCGATCTTCCGCCAATTCGGCGAATATCCCGAACTGCTCACCGCGCCGCGGTTTTGGGGCTATGCGCTGGCCTCGGGCCTGTCGTCGGGGGCCTTCTTCGCCTATCTCGGCGGTGCGCCCTATGTGGGCGATCACGTCTTCGGCCTGTCGCCCTCTGAAGTGGGTTTCTTCTTCGGCGCGCCCGCCGTCGGCTATTTCGTCGGCAATTTCCTCTCCGGCCGCTACTCGGTCCGCGCCGGCGTCAACAAGATGGTGCTCTGGGGCACGCTGATCAACGCCTCCGGCATTCTGGTCAATCTCGGCCTGTTCTGGGCCGGGCTCGCCAATGAGATCACCTTCTTCGCCCTGATGACCATGGTCGGGCTCGGCAATGGCATGACCATTCCCAACGCCACCGCCGGCGCGCTCTCGGTGCGCCCGCATCTGGCCGGCACCGCCTCGGGGCTTGCAGGCGCCTTGATGATCGGCCTCGGCGCCGGGCTCTCGGCGCTGGCCGGCGCGGTGCTCACCGAAGGCTCGGGCGCGACGCCGCTCCTGTGGGTGATGCTCGCCACCGCCCTGCCCGCCATCGCCGCCATCTCCTTCGTGATCCACCGCGAGAAACGACTGGTGGCCGAGGCCCGTCTCTAACCGCCCCTCCTCTCCCCCATACCTCGCCCCCTTGACGGGCCGAGTTTGCAAACACATGATGCGCCAACCGCAAATCTGCAAAGGCGCACCCATGGCCCCTCGCAAACTCTACGCCGGTGCCAAGCTGCGCGAGACCCGCAGCCGCCTCGGCCTGACCCAAAAAGACTTCGCCGCCCGGCTCGGCGTGAGCCTCCCGTACCTGAACCAAATGGAGAATAATAACCGTCCAGTGAGCACCACCGTGGTGCTGGCCCTGGCGCAGGAATTTGGCTTCGACGTCACCGAGCTTGGCTCGGGCGACGCCGAACGCATGGTCTCCGACATGCGCGAAGCGCTGGCCGATCCGGTCTTCTCCGACCCGCCGCCGCTCTCCGACCTGCGCCTCGCCGCAGGCAATGCCCCGGCCCTCGCCCGCGCCTTTCTCGAACTGCACGCCGCCTACCGCCAGACCCATGAACGGCTCGCCTCCCTCGACGAGGCGCTGGGCCGCGACGACGCCCAGACCCAGCAAAGCCCGTGGAACGAGGTCCGCGATTTCTTTCACTATTGCGACAATTACGTCGATGCGGTGGACCGCGCCGCCGAACGGTTTGGCACGCTCGACAAGCCCGGCCAGACGGTGACCGACAAGGCCCGCAGCGCCCTGCAGGACCGCGGCATCTCGGTCGTGCTCGCCGACACCGACCCGGTGCGCCAATTCGACCGCGAACGCGGGATACTCCAACTCTCCTCCCGCGCCGCCCCCGAAACCCGCAGCTTTCAGATGCTCCTGCAACTGGCGCTCCTGACCCAGGACAAGCTTTTCGAGGCGACGCTCGATCTCGCCCGGTTCCAATCCGACGAGGCCCGCGCCATCGCCAAGATCGGCCTCGCCAATTACTACGCAGGCGCCGCGCTCATGCCCTATGGCGCTTTCCTCGCCGCCGCCCGCGACCAGCGCCACGATCTCGAACGGCTCGCCAACCGCTTTGGCGCCTCCATCGAACAGGTGGCGCATAGGCTCTCAACCCTGCAACGCCCCGGCGCCAAGGGCATCCCCTTCTTCTTCGTCCGCGTCGATCAGGCCGGCACCATCACCAAACGCCACTCCGCCACCCATATGCAATTCGCCCGCTACGGCGGCGCCTGCCCGCTCTGGAACGTGCATCAGGCGTTTGAAACCCCGGGCCGCTTCCTGCGGCAACTGGCCGAAACCCCCGACGGCATCCGCTATATCAACCTCGCCCGCGACGTCTCGAAACAGGGCGGCTCCTTTGGCGCGCCGGTGCGCCGCTTTGCCATCGCGCTGGGCTGCGAGGTCAAACATGCCGAGGCGCTGGTCTATGCCGACGGGCTCGATCTCGACACCGCCCAGGCGTTCGAGCCGATCGGCATCTCCTGCCGCATCTGCGAACGCACCGATTGCCACCAACGCTCGATCCCGCCGCTGGAACGACGGCTCACCATCACCCCCGACGCCCGTGGCGTGCTGCCCTATGAGGTCGGCTGACGCCGCGCCCTCTGGCCCCCGTCGCGCAGGGGTATTTGCCAACCAGAAAGAGGCGCAAGTCACTCTTTTTGGTTAAAAATACCCAAATCCAACAGCGGCCACAGGCCTAGCGCTGCGCAGCGTCCCAGTCGGGATGCAGCCAAGGCTCGGCATTGTCGGGCGCCAGCGGCGCCCGGCCCAGCACATGATCCGCGACCTTCTCGCCCGTCATGATCGACGGCGCATTGAGATTGCCATTGGTGATGCGCGGGAAGATGCTGCTGTCGGCGACGCGCAGCCCTTCGACCCCGATCACCCGCGCCTCCGGGTCGACCACCGAGCGCGGATCCTCCGCCCGCCCCATCCGGCAGGTGCCGCAGGGGTGATAGGCGCTCTCCACATGCTCGCGGATGAAATCGTCCAGCGCCGCATCCGATTGCGCCGCTTCCCCGGGCTGGATCTCGTGGCGCACATAGGGTTGGAACGCCTCCTGCGCGAAAATCTCGCGGGTGAGCCGGATACAGCGCCGGAAATCCGCCCAGTCGCTGTCGTCGCTCATATAGTTGAAGAGGATCTTCGGGTCCGCCGCCGGGTCCTTGCTGCGCAGGCTCACCGCCCCGCGCGAGACGCTGCGCATCGGGCCGACATGGGCCTGAAACCCGTGCCCCTCGGCCGAGGCCTGCCCGTCATAGCGCACCGCGATGGGCAGGAAATGATACTGGATATCCGGATAGTCCACCCCCTCCCGCGACCGGATGAAGGCGGCGCTTTCGAACTGGTTCGACGCCCCCGGCCCGGTCCGGGTGAAGAGCCAGCGCGCCCCCACATAGGCCTTGCCCAAGAGGCTCCAGTATTTGTAGAGGCTCACCGGCTGGCTCGCCGCCATCTGGATATAGAGCTCGAGGTGATCCTGCAGGTTCTGCCCGACGCCCGGCCGGTCGGCCAGCACCTCGATCCCATGCTCTGCGAGATGCGCGCCGGGGCCGATCCCCGACAGCATCAGAAGCTTGGGCGAATTGATCGACGACGCCGCGAGGATCACCTCCGCCTCTGCCCGGATCACCTCGACCTTGCCGCCGCGCAAGACTTCGACGCCGCGCGCCCGCCCCTCTTCGATCACCACCCGCCGCGCCAGCGCCCGCACCAGCGTGCAATTCTCGCGCCTGAGCGCCGGTTTGAGATAGGCATTGGCCGCCGACCAGCGCCGCCCTTTCCAGACCGTCATGTCAAAGGGGCCGAACCCCTCTTGCTGATGCCCGTTATAGTCGCCGGTCACCGGATAGCCCGCCTGCCGCCCGGCCTCGACAAAGGCCCGGGTCAGCGGGTTGGCGCGTGTCCCCCGCGTGATATGGAGCGGGCCGTCCTTGCCGCGCCACGCCGGATCGCCGCCATGGCCGCCATCATGCCAATTCTCCAGCCGCTTGTAATAGGGCAGCACATCGGCATAGCCCCAGCCCGCCGCGCCCTCGTCGCGCCAATGGTCGAAATCCTTGGCATGTCCGCGCACATAGATCATGCCGTTGATGCTGCTCGACCCGCCGATCACCTTGCCGCGCGGACAGGCGAGACGCCGCCCGCCGAGATGCGGCTCGGGCTCGGTCTCATAGCCCCAGTCATAGCGTTTCATGTTCATCGGATAGCTGAGCGCCCCGGGCATCTGGATGAACGGCCCCGCATCGGTGCCGCCATGCTCGATGACGATGACCCGCTTGCCCGCCTCGGCCAGCCGATAGGCCATGGCACAGCCCGCGCTGCCCGCGCCGACGATCACATACTCTGCCTGCATGTCACTCACCCCGCGGGAACCGTTGATTTTCCTCGACCACGTTGAGGTCCATGTGATTGCGCATATAGCGCTCGCTGGCGTCGCGCAGCGGCTGGTAATCCCACGGGTAATAGCCGCCCTGCCTGAGCGCCTCATAGACCACCCACCGCCGCGCCTGGCTCTCGCGCACCTGCGCATCGAACGCCTCGAGATCCCAACGCGCCGCCGCCTCGACCCGGAACCTCTCGAGCACCTCGCGATGCTCCGACAGCTCGGCCAGATTGGTCAATTCATGCGGATCGGCCTCAAGATCGAACAATTGCTCAGGGTCGAGCGCGCAATTGGTGTATTTCCACCGCCCCGCCCGCAAGCACACCAGCGGCGAATTCGACGCCTCGGCCGCATATTCCATCGCCACCGGGCTGCGCCGCTCGGCACCCTGGCCCAGCGGCACGAGGCTCTCGCCCGCGACCCAGGGCATCACCTCGGACATATCGACCCCGGCCAGATCGCAGAGCGTCGGACAGACGTCGATATTGCTCACCGGCGCCTCGATCAGACCCGGCGCCATCTCGGGCGACGACACCATCAAGGGCACCCGCGACGAGCCCTCGTAGAAGCACATCTTGAACCACAGCCCCCGCTCGCCGAGCATATCGCCATGATCCGACACAAAGAGGATCACCGCCTCCTGCCGCGTCGCCTCGAGCGCCTCCATCACCTCGCCGATCTTGTCGTCGAGATAGGAAATATTGGCGAAATACGCCCGGCGCGACCGGCGGATATCTTCTTCCGTGATGTCGAAATTACGCCAGTCATTGGCGTCGAAAATCCGCTGCGCATGGGGGTCGTGATCGGCATAGTCCATCGCCGGCACCTCGGGCAGAAGATGGGCGCAATCCTCGTAGAGATCCCAGTATTTCTTGCGCGCCACATAGGGGTCATGCGGATGGGTGAAACTCACCGTGAGACACCAGGGCCGCGCATCATGGCCCCGCGCCAGATCATAGACCTTGGCCCGCGCGTGATAGGCGACCTCATCGTCATATTCCATCTGGTTGGAAATCTCGGCCACCCCTGCCCCGGTGACGCTGCCCATATTGTGATACCACCAATCGATGCGCTCGCCCGGCTTGCGATAATCCGGCGTCCAGCCGAAATCGGCTGGATAAATATCGGTGGTCAGCCGCTCTTCGAACCCGTGCATCTGATCGGGGCCAACGAAATGCATCTTGCCCGAAAGACAGGTCTGATAGCCCGCCCGCCGCAGATGATGCGCATAGGTCGGAATATCGGCGGCGAACTCGGCCGCATTGTCATAGACCCGGCTGCGCGACGGCAGCAGCCCGGACATAAAACTCGCCCGCCCCGGCGCACAGAGCGGGCTCGCCGTATAGGCGTTTTTGAACCGGGTCGACCGCGCCGCCAGCTTCTTGAGATTGGGCGCATGCAGCCACTCGGCAGGCCCATCGGGGAACAGCGTCCCATTGAGCTGATCCACCATGAAAATCAGGATATTGGGGGCAGTCATTCTGCGCTCTCCTTGCTCAGGGCGCTGTCCAGATAGGACAGCATGACATCAATCGCCGCATCCCCGGCGAGCGGATCGCGGCGCAGCGCCTGCCGCAGGTAGAGCCCGTCGATCATCGCCGCGAGCCCCCGCGTCACAAGCCGCGCCTCGGCGGCGGGCATCATCTGACGCAGCGCATGGTTGAGGTTCGACCGCAGCCGCCGCTGATAGATATGCAAGAGCCGTGACGCCTCGTCGGATTTGAGCGCCTGCACATAGAAATTGAGCCAGGCCGCCACCGTCTCATTGCGAAACTGGGTGCGGGCGAAACTGGCGCGGATGATCGCCTCGACCCGTTCGCGCGGCGTTTTGGCCATCGACAGCGCGCCGCGCACCTCGGCCCCGTAAAGCCCGAGGATATGGCGCATGGCGGCGGTAAAGATCTGCTCCTTGCCGCCGAAATAATGATGCGCCAGCGCGCTCGACATGCCCGCCCGCTTGGCGATCTGGCTCACCGTCACATCGAGCGTGCCGCGCAGGCCGACCTCGTGGATCGTCGCCTCGACCAAGGCCGAGCGCCGGATCGGCTCCATTCCAAGCTTGGGCATAGCGGGGCTCCGATAGAAAAAACTTGTCTCAATCGGATATTGGCGTTTAATTGACTCGTCAATCAATAAAAAACCGACCGACTCCCGCCAGAGTACGATTTGTAAAAATTGAAGCGCGGGCAAGAAATTAGGTTGCGTGCCCGGCGACGCTCGCCGTATCTTTTGCGCATGGGACCATAACACCATCACCCCGGCCGCACGGGGAAACTGTCGCAGATCCGGGCGTTCCCCTTAAACGGAACGCTCTGCTGCCGGTCCTCCCCTCCCGGTCGGAAATAACGAATGAAGACAACGACTCAGGGAGAATAGTTCATGTCGATCATCAAAGGCGGCCTTCTGGACCGCCGCGGTTTCCTCAAAACAACCGCCGCCACCACCTTCGCGGCCAGCCTGCCCATGACCGCCTATGCGGCCCCGAAACGCGGTGGCCACCTGCGCGTCGGCAAGGCCCATGGCCAGACCACCGACACGCTGAACCCCGGCACATGGGAAAACGGCTTTACCATCGGCATGGCCTTCGCCATCCATGGCTTCCTCACCGAAGTGGCCCCCGATGGCTCGGTCGCGGGCAACCTCGCCGAAAGCTGGGAAGCCTCTGACGACGCCGCCGAATGGCGCTTCAAGATCCGCAAGGGCGTGACCTTCCACGATGGCGCCGAACTGACCCCCGAAGACGTGGTCGCCTCGATCAACTTCCACCGCGGCGAGAACTCGACCTCGGCCGCCGGCCCCATCGTGGCGCCTATTCAGGACATGACCATCGAAGGCGATACCGTTGTCTTCAAGCTCGAAGGCGGCAATGCCGACTTCCCCTTCATCCTGACCGACTATCACCTCGCCATCTGCAAGGCCAAGGATGACAGCATCGACTGGCAATCCGGCAATGGCTGCGGCGCCTATGTGCTCAAGTCCAAGGATTTCGGCGTCTCGATCCGTCTCGAGAAGAACCCGAACCACTGGCGCGAAGATGTCGGCTTCTTCGACAGCATCGAAATGCTCGCCCTCGTCGACCAGAACGCCCGCACCACGGCGCTGGTCTCGGGCGATGTCGATGTCATCGACCGTCTCGACCTCAAGACCGTGGGGCTTCTGGGCCGCAAACCCGGCATTCAGATCAAATCGGTCGCCGGCACCCAGCATTACACCATCCCGATGGACACGCGGATGGACCCCTACAGCAACAACCACGTGCGTCAGGCGCTCAAATACGCCGTCAACCGGCAGGAAATGGTCGACAAGATCCTCTTCGGCTATGGCTCGCTCGGCAATGACCACCCGATCGGCTCGGGTCAGCGCTTCTACCATTCCGAACTGGAACAGAAGGCCTATGACCCCGACAAGGCGGCCTGGCACCTGAAAGAGGCCGGCATGGACAAGGTTGCGATCAACCTCTCCTCCTCCGACGCGGCCTTTGCCGGCGCGGTCGACGCCGCCGTTCTCTTCCAAGCCTCCTCCAAGGGCACCGGCATCAATATGGAAGTCGTGCGCGAGCCCAATGACGGCTACTGGTCCGACGTCTGGATGAAGAAACCGATGGTCTTCTCCTACTGGGGCGGCCGACCCGTCGAAGACCAGATGTTCGCCACCGCCTATAAATGCGGCGCGAGCTGGAACGAAAGCTACTGGTGCAACGACCGCTTTGACGAGCTGATGGTCAAGGCCCGCGCCGAGCTCGACGATGCCAAGCGCAAAGAGATGTATTGGGAAATGCAGGAGATCTGCGCCAACGAAGGCGGCACGGTCATCCCGATGTTCGCCAATTACGTCTTTGGCGTCAGCGACAAGGTGATGATCCCCGAGCAGATGAGCTCGAACTGGGATCTCGACGGCGAACGCTGGGCCGAACGCTGGTCCATGGCCTGATCGCCGCGCGCGACCTGATCGAAACACACGCCTGCCGGGGAAACTCGGCAGGCGTTTTTCATTGGAATGGGCCGCTCAGTCAGCAGCCAATTTCATAGGACTGAACCACCGGCGACCCTTGGCCGAGATTGTCTGACGAAGGCGAGCCGCCCACGGTGGTCACCCACAGGCTGTAGCTGTCATCTTTGCTATATCCAAAAGCGCAATAGCCGACCCCAGTTCCGGAACAGCTATCCAACTCCGGAAACGCCGCGCGCTCGTCCTGATAGCTGTCGCTGCCGCTTTGATCCGAAGCCTCTGACGGCTCCCAGCCTTCGCTCATCAACACACGCCGCGCCACGTCAAAGGGCAACCGGTGTAGCGTTGGCAGGCTCGTTGCCCCGTCGCAGAAACTGTCACGCTCGGCCACCGGCTTCACGATCATCAGCGCCTCGCTTTCGATGACCAGATCGGCCATTGGCCAAGACCCATACTTGCCTCCCCAGAGGCGCAGCCGCTCCCCTTCAAGCTCTTCAATGTAGGTCAAACTGCTGGCCGCTGAATCTGCGGTATAAATGACCCCAAGAGGCTGCTCCCCCCGGAACACGCCGACATTGCCGTGACTGTAGATACACATCCCGCTCGTGCCCGGCTCAACCTCTCCTGCAAAACTGACAAAACTCAGATCACCGCGCGAAATCTCATTGGTGACACTCCACCCCCGCGCCGCAACAAGATTGCCCGCAACAGTCACCCTGTTCTCTGCAGCCAGAAAGCAATGCTCGGGTCTCGCGCCCTGATCCCGCCATTTGTTCTCGGGCAGCGTCTCTAGCGTGACAGCGGTCAAATTTGCCACCTGCGACACCAAAGCAACCGGCTCGGCCTTTGCTGGGCTGCCCCCACCGAGCGTCATCCCCGCGACGCTTGCCATTAGAATAAAAACGCCTTTTCTCATAATAGAAATCCTTTCCAAATTAGTCGCTCATCGAAATCAGGTCATCACGGGGCGAAGCCTCTGCGTTCCCTGCCCTAACCAGAAATTCGGGCAGGATTTTGTCGATATTTTTGAAGCGCTCCCCGCAGACAAATTCATTGCCCAAGCGATCAGCGCCTGCCACCCTGCCCGTGTAGCCAATGACGAAAGGACACCACAGATGAGCTTGGGCTTTCACCGTGACGACACTGGCAAGCGACGGATCAGCAACCGACAGATCGACTTTCTCGGCTGGCTCCTCTTCATCGCCTCGGCGCTCTGTTTCGTGGTGGCAAGCATCGGCCATTTCTGGGCGATGGGCGGCAGCCTCTTCTTCCTCATCGCCTGTCTGGTCTTCATCATCCCGTTCTTCCGCCGCGACGGCGACGGCTAGGCGCGCCACAGCCGTGTTACCGTCGTAATACCGACGTCCTACCGAAGATCCGCAATTTTCCGGGTAAACCGCTGATTACCCCAGCGTTTTCATCACTTTACGGCGGAAACTGCAGGTGTCACCGCCTGCCGCTTCAACACCGCCTCGCGCCAGCTGATGAAACTGATCGCCGCGACGATCACCACGCCGCCGAGGATCACGAACCCATCCGCCGGCTCGCCAAAGAACACCGCCCCCATGAGCACCGCCCACACCAGCTGCAGGAAGGTCACCGGCTGCGTCACCGCCAACGGCGCCGCCCGAAACGCCAGCGTCATGGTGAAATGCCCCGCCGTCGCCAGACAGGCCACCCCAAAGGAAATAAGCACTTCCATCGGCGTCGGCGTCACCCATTGCATCAGGGCAATCGGCGCCAGCCCGATGGTCACCGTGATCGACAGCATCGCCACCACCACGCCCGCGCTATGCGCCGCGCTGATCTTCTTCGCCAGAAGATAAGACCCGCCAAAGAAAAACGCCGTGCCCAGCATCGCCAGATGCCCCGGCCCCAGCTCGCGAAACCCGGGCCGCAGGATGATCAGCGCCCCAATCAGCGCCGCAACCACCGCCAGAACCCGCCTAAGCGCCAGTTTTTCCCCAAGAAAAATCGCCGCGCCAATGGTCACATAGATGGGCGAGAGATAGTTGATCGCCGTCACCTCGGCGAGCGGAATGCGCGCCATGCCGAAAAACCACAGGCAGACCCCGACCGTATGCACCGCGCCCCGCGCCGCAAACAGCCCGACCACCGGCTTCGTCCAGCTCATCCGCCGCAGCGTGCCGATCATCGGGATCAGGAAGACGAGCCCCAGCACATAGCGCAGAAACGCCGCCTCGGGCGCCGGGATACGGGTGCCGAGAAGCTTGACCAGCGCGGTGACGCCGACAAACTGCATCCCCGTCACCACCATCCAGAAAATGCCCCAACCGGGGCCGCTGCGCGCCAATAGACTCATGGCGGCATTAAGCAATCCTCGCCCCGGAATGTCGAGCCGGAAAAGCCCGCAAACCTATATATAAATACTTATAGAACAATAACTTCCCGCAATAGTGTTAGCTCGGCAGCGGGATGAACTCCGCATCGTCTCCGGGCGGCAGCTGAAACCGCCCATGGGCCCAATCGCCCGCCGCCCAGGCGACCTTGGCCGCCTCGATCCGGTCGCGGCTCGAGGCCACGAAATTCCACCAGATATAGCGCGGCCCGTTGAGCGTCTCACCGCCGAGCAGCATGATCCGCGCGCCGCCATCGCCCGCCTTGATGGTGATCGCATCACCGGGCCGAAACACCATCATCCGCCCGGCCTCAAATTCATCTCCGGCAATGATCACCGACCCGTCGAGCACATAGATCCCGCGATCCTCGTGATCCTCGGGCAAGGGCAGCATCGCCCCCGCCTCCATCTGCGCATCGGCATAGAACATATCCGTGAACGTGCCCACCGGCGCCTGCGCCCCCCAGCCGCGCCCCATGATGAGCCGCAGCCGCTTGCCCTCGCCCTCCAGCAGCGGTAGCGCCGCCTTGCCGTGATGCTCGAACCGCGCCGCACTGTCCTCCTCCGCCTCCGGCAGCGCCACCCAGGTCTGGATCCCCGCCAGCCGCGACCGCCCCTGCCGCGTCGCCTCGCTGGTGCGTTCGGAATGGGTGACGCCATTTCCCGCCACCATCCAGTTGACCGCGCCGGGATGGATCATCTGATCGGTCCCGAGACTGTCGCGATGCTGAAACTCGCCCTCGAATAGATAGGTCACAGTGCCGAGCCCGATATGCGGATGCGGCCGAATATCGATCCCCTGCCCGGTCAGGAACTCGACCGGTCCCATCTGGTCGAAAAAGATGAACGGCCCGACCATCTGCCGCTTGGGCGCGGGCAAGGCGCGGCGCACTTCGAACGCGCCGAGATCGCGGGCACGGGGCACGATCAAGGTCTCTATCGCATCGAGGCTTCCCGCCTCCGGGCAATGCGGCTCCAGGCTCGGGTTCCAGCTCATCGCGTCCTCCTATGCGGCCCATGATCTGCCCCGATCATAGCGCCTCTCGCCCAACCGATCCATCGCCCAGGACCCGGCAAATACGCACAGCCGCTCTGCAGCCGTGATACCGACGCAATACCGACGTGGCATTTCCGCCTCATTTGGCCGCCTTTGGCCACTGGACAAAGCCCCGGCTTTCGCGGCAAATCCTCCCCATGACCCTCGACAGCCGATACCCCGCCATCGCCGATCTCAAGGCCCGCGCCCGCCGCCGCCTGCCCCGGTTCGTCTGGGAATATCTCGACGCGGGCACCGGCACCGAGGCCACCTGCCGCCGCAATGAAGAGGTCTTCGCAGGCCTCCGTCTGATGCCCTCGCTCCTGCATGGCGAACAGACGCCCGACCTCACCACGCGCCTTCTGGGACAGGCCTATCAGATGCCCGTGGGCATCGCGCCGGTGGGCATGTCCGGGCTGATCTGGCCCGATGCCGAAGGCCACCTCGCCCGCGCCGCCACAGCCGCCGGCCTGCCCTATACGCTCTCCACCGTGGCGAGCCAGACGCCCGAGGCCGTGGCCCCGCATCTCGCCGGCAACGGCTGGTTTCAGCTCTACCCGCCGCGCGATCCCGAGATCCGCCAGGACATGCTCCGCCGCGCCCGCGCCGCGGGCTTCACCACCCTCGTCCTCACCGTCGATGTCCCCGTCGCCTCCCGCCGCGAACGCCAGCTCCGCTCCGGTCTCACCCAGCCGCCGCGCCTCTCGCCGCGCCTTCTGGCACAGGTCGCGATCCGCCCCGCCTGGGCGCTCGGCATGGCCCGTCACGGCATGCCCCGGATGGCGCTCATCGACGATTATTCACGCCCCGAAAAGGGCCTCTCCTCCACTGCCCACGCGGGCTATCTGCTGCGCACCTCGCCGGATTGGGACTATCTCAGCTGGCTCCGGGACGCCTGGCAGGGGCCGCTGGTGGTCAAGGGCGTGCTTGATCCCGATACCGTGCCGCGCCTCATGGCCGCCGGGGTCGATGCGCTGTGGCTGTCGAACCATGGCGGGCGTCAGTTCGATGCCGCCCCCGCCCCGCTCGAAGTGCTGCCCGCGATCCGCGCCGCCACCGATCTGCCACTCATCGTCGACAGCGGCATCAGCGGCGGTCTCGACATCCTGCGCGCCCTGGCGCTCGGCGCGGATTTCACCATGCTGGGCCGCGCCTGGCATTTCGCATTGGCGGCATTGGGCGCCCAAGGCCCGGCCCATCTGGCACGGATTCTGCGCCTCGATCTCGAATCCAACATGGGGCAACTGGGGCTCATCCGCCCCTCCGAAGCCCCTGATCGGCAAATGAAAATCACCTGAACGCAGGCCATCCCCAGCCCACCCGTTCGGGTAGGCCGCTCGGCCAAGCCCTTGACGCTGCGTCACTTTTCGGAAAATTCCCCTTGCAGGCCAATTCCCCCCTCCGGGCAGCGAATGTCGCGACTGGGTGAGAAAGATTCGGTCGGGATTGCGTAAACCTTTCACAATTCCTACAAAGTGCCCGTCAGCCGCGCTGCAGCGCGGCAAGATGACCCCAGGACCGTTCGCGCGACGCGAACAGCCCAGACAAACGAAAGGGACCCGCCCGTGAGTGATTTCAAGAAAATCCTTGTTGCCAACCGTGGTGAGATTGCCATCCGGATCATGCGAGCCGCCAATGAAATGGGCAAACGCACCGTGGCCGTCTTCGCCGAAGAGGACAAGCTCGGCTTGCACCGCTTCAAGGCGGACGAGGCCTATCGCATCGGGGCCGGTCTCGGGCCAGTGGCCGCCTATCTGAGCATCGATGAAATCATCCGCGTCGCCAAGGAATCGGGCGCCGACGCGATCCACCCGGGCTATGGTCTGCTCTCCGAGAACCCCGATTTCGTCGACGCCTGCGAGGCCAACGGCATCACCTTCATCGGCCCCAAGGCCGAAACCATGCGCGCCCTTGGCGACAAGGCCAGCGCCCGCCGCGTGGCCATCGAGGCCGGCGTGCCGGTCATCCCCGCCACCGAGGTGCTCGGCGACGATATGGAGGCCATCGCCCGCGAGGCCGAAGAGGTCGGCTATCCCTTGATGCTCAAGGCCTCCTGGGGCGGCGGCGGACGCGGCATGCGCCCGATCAACGGCCCCGATGAGCTGGTGGAAAAGGTGCTCGAAGGCCGCCGCGAGGCCGAAGCCGCCTTTGGCAATGGCGAGGGCTATCTCGAAAAGATGATCCTGCGCGCCCGCCATGTCGAGGTCCAGATCCTCGGCGACAAACATGGCAACATGTACCACCTCTTTGAACGCGACTGCTCGGTCCAGCGCCGCAACCAGAAGGTCGTCGAACGCGCCCCCGCCCCCTATCTGAGCGAGGCCCAGCGCGCCGAGATCTGCGAGCTTGGCTACAAGATCTGCAAACATGTGAATTACGAATGCGCCGGCACCGTCGAATTCCTGATGGATATGGACAGCGGCGAATTCTACTTCATCGAGGTCAACCCGCGCGTTCAGGTCGAACATACCGTGACCGAAGAGGTCACCGGCATCGACATCGTGCAGGCCCAGATCAAGATCGCCGAAGGCAAGACCCTGGCCGAGGCCACCCGCAAGGAGAGCCAGGACGACATCCGTCTCAACGGCCACGCGCTGCAGACCCGGATCACCACCGAGGACCCGCAGAACAACTTCATCCCCGATTACGGCCGCATCACCGCCTATCGCTCGGCCACCGGCATGGGCATCCGTCTCGACGGCGGCACCGCCTATGCGGGCGGCGTGATCACCCGCTATTACGACAGTCTGCTGGTCAAGATCACCGCGCATGCCCAGACCCCCGAGGCGGCGATTGCCCGGATGGATCGGGCGCTGCGCGAATTCCGTATTCGCGGCGTGAGCACCAACATCGCCTTCGTGGAAAACCTGCTGAAACACCCGACCTTCCTCAGCAATGAATACACCACGAAATTCATCGACACGACGCCGGACCTGTTCAAATTCTCCAAGCGTCGCGACCGCGGCACCAAGGTGCTGACCTATATCGCCGACATCACCGTCAACGGCCATCCCGAGACCGAAGGCCGCCCGGTGCCCGCCGAGGCCAAGCTGCCCAAGCCGCCGGCACTGCAAGGCGCGCCCAAGGACGGCACCAAGACCCTGCTCGACGCCAAGGGCGCCAAGGCGGTGGCCGACTGGATGCTGGCGCAGGAGCGGCTCCTGCTCACCGACACCACCATGCGCGACGGGCATCAGTCGCTCTTGGCGACGCGGATGCGCTCGATCGACATGATCAAGGCCGCCCCCGCCTATGCCGCCAACCTGCCCGAGCTCTTCTCGGTCGAATGCTGGGGCGGTGCGACCTTTGACGTGGCCTATCGCTTCTTGCAGGAATGCCCCTGGCAGCGCCTGCGCGAGCTGCGCGCCGCCATGCCGAACCTGCTGACCCAGATGCTGCTGCGCGCCTCCAACGGCGTCGGCTACACCAACTATCCCGACAATGTGGTGCAGGAATTCGTCCGTCAGGCCGCCAAGACCGGCGTCGATGTATTCCGCGTCTTCGACAGTCTCAACTGGGTCGAAAACATGCGCGTCGCGATGGATGCGGTGATCGACAGCGGCAAGATCTGCGAAGGCACGATCTGCTACACCGGCGATATCCTCGACCCGAACCGCGCCAAATATGACCTCAAATATTACGTCTCGATGGCCAAGGAGATGCAGTCGGCCGGCGCGCATATCCTTGGGCTCAAGGACATGGCGGGCCTCCTGAAACCCGAAGCGGCGCGGGTGCTCGTCAAGGCGCTGAAAGAGGAAATCGACATTCCCGTCCATTTCCACACCCACGACACCAGCGGCATCGCGGGCGCCACGATCCTCGCCGCCTCCGACGCGGGCGTCGACGCGGTCGATGCGGCGATGGACGCCTTCTCGGGCGGCACGTCCCAGCCCTGTCTCGGCTCGATCGTCGAAGCCCTGGCCCATACCAAGCGCGACACCGGGATGTCCCGCGAACGTATCCGCGAAATGTCGGATTACTGGGAACATGTCCGCGCCCAATATGTGGCCTTTGAAAGCGGTCTGCAGGCCCCCGCCTCCGAGGTCTATCTCCACGAGATGCCCGGCGGTCAGTTCACCAACCTCAAGGCGCAGGCCCGCTCGCTCGGTCTCGAAGAGAAATGGCCCGAGATCGCCCGCACCTATGCCGATGTGAATCAGATGTTCGGCGACATCGTCAAGGTGACCCCCTCCTCCAAGGTGGTCGGCGACATGGCCCTCCTGATGGTGAGCCAGGGCCTCACCCGTCACGACGTGGAAAACCCCGACACCGATCTCGCCTTCCCGGATTCGGTGGTCGACATGATGCGCGGCAACCTCGGCCAGCCCCCCGGCGGCTTCCCCGAAAGCATCGTGCAAAAGGTGCTCAAGGGCGAAGCCCCCAACACCGACCGCCCCGGCGCGCATCTGCCGCCCGTCGATCTCGACGCCAAGCGTCAGGAACTGCGCGAGCTGCTCGAGGGCAAGGAGATCGACGACGAGGATCTCAACGGCTACCTCATGTATCCCAAGGTCTTCCTCGACTACATGGGCCGCCACCGGACCTATGGCCCGGTCCGCACCCTGCCGACCAAGACCTTCTTCTACGGCATGGAGCCCGGCGAAGAGATCAGCGTCGAAATCGACCCCGGCAAGACGCTCGAAATCCTGCTGCAGGCGGTGGGCGAAACCCAGGAAGACGGCGAAGTGCGCGTCTTCTTCGAACTGAACGGCCAGCCGCGCGTCATCCGCGTGCCGAACCGTCTGGTCAAGGCCCAGACCGCCGCCCGCCCCAAGGCCGAGCTCGGCAACCCCGACCACATCGGCGCGCCGATGCCCGGCGTGGTGTCCTCGGTCGCGGTCAGCGTCGGCCAGAAGGTCAAGCAGGACGATCTCCTGCTCACCATCGAGGCG
This sequence comes from Roseovarius nubinhibens ISM, assembly GCF_000152625.1. Lineage (GTDB taxonomy): Bacteria > Pseudomonadota > Alphaproteobacteria > Rhodobacterales > Rhodobacteraceae > Roseovarius > Roseovarius nubinhibens. Next base: position 3,494,902 of record NZ_CH724156.1, read on the forward strand.
ATGAAGATGGAAACCGGCATCTATGCCGAACGCGACGCGGTGGTCAAAGCCGTGCATGTTCAGCCCGGCGGTCAGATCGACGCCAAGGACCTCATGGTCGAGCTGGAATGAGACCTTCTCCGGGGCGCCACAGCCCCGGAGTATTTCTTGGCAGAGCTTGATTTCTGCGGGGATGCGTCAATCTTGTGATTGGCGCATCCTTTTTTCTTGTCGGGACATGACATGCTCGAACTACTGAACGATCCGGCCGTCTGGGCCTCTTTCTTTACCCTCACCATTCTCGAGATCGTGCTCGGCGTGGACAACGTGATCTTTATCTCCATCGCCGCCGCCAAGCTCCCCGAAGCGCAGCGCGCCCGCGCCCGCACTCTGGGCCTCGCCGGGGCGCTGGTGCTGCGCGTGGCGCTCCTGTTCTCCATCGCCTGGATCGTCGGCCTGTCGAAACCCATCGCCGATCTCTGGGGCTGGGAAATGTCCTGGCGTGACCTGATCCTGATCGCCGGCGGTCTCTTCCTGATCTACAAGGCCGCCACCGAGATCTTCGACGAGGTCGAGGGCGACCACCTCCACACTGCCGAAGAACGCGTGGTCAAGGCGGTCTTTCTCAACGTCATCGTCCAGATCATGATCCTTGATCTCGTCTTCTCCATCGACAGCGTGATCACCGCCGTCGGCATCGCCGATCATATCGAGGTGATGATCGCCGCCGTGGTCGTGGCCATCGCGGTGATGATGATCGCCGCCGTGCCGATCTCGGATTTCGTCGCCAAACACCCGAGCACCAAGATGCTCGCCCTCGCCTTTCTCGTCATGGTGGGCATGGCGCTGGTGGCCGACGGCTTCCATTATCACGTCGAACGCGGCTTCATCTATGCCGCCATGGTGTTCGGCGGCGCGGTCGAAGGGCTCAACCTTTTGCGCCAACGCAAGCGCCGTCGTGATGCCGACGGGATACCGACGTAATACCGCATCGCGAAATTGCCGGTTGGGCGGGCGTCTGAGAGGTGAAAGCCTCGCGAAAAAAAATGGCCCGCCCCCGCGCTTTTCCCTTGCAGCCCACGCCGAGAATTTATACATCACGGCTCACGAAACGGACGCGGGTGTAGCTCAGGGGTAGAGCGTTACCTTGCCAAGGTAAATGTCGTGAGTTCGAATCTCATCACCCGCTCCATTTCGAAACCTCCCCAAAAAGCTGACTGAAATGACCGCCTTGGCGGGCGTTCGCCGTGGCTTACCTGCGCCGTGAAGGATTTTGAAATCCCTCGCAAATTTGCACTTGCAGCCCCGCGCCAGTCTTTGTACATCACGGCTCACGAAACGGATGCGGGTGTAGCTCAGGGGTAGAGCGTTACCTTGCCAAGGTAAATGTCGTGAGTTCGAATCTCATCACCCGCTCCATTTCGATCCCCCCCTCAGCACTTTCCATCCCACCCCACCGCGCTACCTTTCCGACACCCCGCCCCCCGCGGCCTGTCAACGGACGGATAGCCCCATGGTCCTGCAACTCCTGATCGGAAGCGCCCTGCTCGCCGCCACCGCGCTCCTCGCCTCCATGTCCTAGATGCTGTTGGAAATGGTTCTGCGCCGCACCCATCCGTGGATAATTCACCCGCCCTACGGGCTCAAACTGGCCGCTGTGCTGCTGGTGGCGATGCTCTGGGTGCTCTGCATGATGACGCTTTCGATCTGGATCTGGGCCGTGGTCTTCTGGCGGCTCGACGTGTTCGAGAGCTTTGAAGGCGCCGTCTATTTCGCCCTCGTGGCCTTTACCACGCTGGGCTTTGGCGATGTGCTCCTGCCACAGCCCTGGCGGCTTCTGGGGGGGCTCGCCGCGGCCAATGGGCTGATGATCTTCGGCTTTCTCACCGCCATGCTGGTCGAAACCCTGCGCCAGACCCGCTACCGGCAGCTCGGCCCGGTCGGGCAGGATGACGACTGAGCTCTCACCGCGCATCAAACCCGACAGCCCCATAAAAAAGGCGCAGCCCGAAGGCCGCGCCCAGTGGGACCAGTGGGTCGGGGATCAGATATCGAGCGTGTTGGCGCGTTCCCACTCGCTGAAATGGCGGCAATAAGCGTTCCATTCCTGATGCTTGAGCTTGAGGAAGGCCGCCGAGAACTCTTCGCCCATCATGGATTTGAGCTGCTTGTCCTTGTCATATTCGCGCAGCGCATCCAGCATGTTGAGCGGCAGTTTCGGCGCGCCGCGCACCTTGTGCCCTTCGGCATACATGTCGATGTCATGGCGCTTGCCCGGATCGGCCTTGGTGCGGATTCCGTCAAGCCCCGCCGCGATGATCACCGCCTGCAACAGATAGGGGTTCACCGCCCCATCCGGCAGCCGCAGCTCGAACCGGCCCGGCCCTGGCACCCGCACCATATGGGTGCGGTTGTTGCCGGTCCATGTCACCGTGTTGGGCGCCCAGGTGGCCCCCGAGGTGGTGCGCGGCGCGTTGATCCGCTTGTAGCTGTTGACCGTCGGGTTGGTGATCGCCGCCAGGGCGCTCGCATGTTTCATGATCCCGCCGAGGAAATACTTGCCCTGCTCACTCAGGCCAAGCTCGCCGGTCGGGCCTTCGCCCTTGTCGGTGGCAAAAACATTGCGCTTGGCCTTGTCGCCCGGCGCGTCCCAGACCGAGATATGCGCGTGACAGCCATTGCCGGTCAGCCCCTCGACGGGTTTCGGCATGAACGTGGCCCGCAGCCCATGTTTCTCGGCCACGGATTTGGTCATGAACTTGAAGAAACTGTGCTTGTCGGCGGTCGCCAGCGCGTCGTCGAACTCCCAGTTCATCTCATACTGGCCGTTGGCGTCCTCGTGATCGTTCTGATACGGGCCCCAGCCGAGATCGAGCATATAGTCGCAGATTTCCTGCACCACATGCAGCCGCCGCATGATTGCCTGCTGGTCGTAGCAAGGCTTTTCGGCAGTGTCATATTCATCCGAGATCGCATGACCGTCGGGCGTCATGATGAAATACTCGGCCTCGATCCCGGTCTTGATGTGAAGCCCCTCGTCGGCGGCCTCCTTGATCAGACGGCGCAGCACGTTGCGCGGCGCTTGGGCAAGATCCTTGCCGCCCATCACGCAATTGCCCGGCACCCAGGCGAGCTCGGGGTTCCAGGGCAGCTGGATCACCGCCTCCGGGTCCGGCACGGCGAGCATATCGGGATGCGCGGGCGTCAGATCGAGCCATGTGGCAAAGCCCGCGAACCCGGCCCCGTCTTCTTGCATATCGGCGATGGCCTGAGCCGGGACCAGCTTGGCCCGCTGCGCGCCAAAGAGATCTGTGAAAGAGATCATGTAATATTTGATCCCCTTCTCCTTGGCATATTTCGCCAGATCACGTGTCATTTAGGTACTCCCTGTCATCTCTTATATTTTTAAAGCAGCCTGCCCCGTCATTGCGGGGCAGGTCCGGATCGCGTGTCGGTCAGAAGCCGGTGCCGGGCTTGCCGGGCCACCAATCGGTCCCCGACAGCGGCACCCGCGCCATGGCGGCGGCCTCCATGGTCAGAGCCACGAGATCCTCGGGCTCGAGATTGTGAACATGGCTCTTGCCGCAGGCCCGCGCCAAGGTCTGCGCCTCGAGCGTCATGACCTTGAGGTAGTTGTTGAGCCGCCGACCGCCCTCGATGGGATCGAACCGCGCCATGAGCTCGGGATCCTGCGTGGTGATCCCGGCCGGGTCACGGCCCTCGTGCCAGTCGTCATAGGCCCCGGTCGTGGTGCCGAGCCGCTGATACTCTTCTTCCCAACGCGGATCATTGTCGCCCAGCGCGATGAGCGCCGCGGTGCCAATGGCCACCGCATCCGCCCCAAGCGCCAGCGCCTTGGCCACATCCGCGCCGCTGCGGATACCGCCCGACACGATGAGCTGCACCTCGCGGTGCATGTCGAGATCCTGCAGCGCTTGCACCGCGTCGCGGATACAGGCGAGGATCGGCTGCCCGACATGTTCGATGAACACATCCTGCGTCGCCGCCGTGCCGCCCTGCATCCCGTCGAGAACGACCACATCCGCCCCGGCCTTGACCGCCAGCGTCGTGTCGTAATAGGGCCGCGCGCCGCCCACTTTGACATAGATCGGCTTTTCCCAATTGGTGATCTCGCGCAGCTCGAGGATCTTGATCTCGAGATCGTCCGGCCCGGTCCAGTCGGGGTGACGGCAGGCCGACCGCTGGTCGATCCCCTTGGGCAGGTTGCGCATCTCGGCGACCCGGTCGGAAATCTTCTGACCGAGCAGCATCCCGCCGCCGCCCGGCTTGGCGCCCTGGCCCACGACCACTTCGATCGCATCGGCCTTGCGCAGATCGTCCGGGTTCATCCCATAGCGCGACGGCAGATATTGATAGACGAGCTTCTTGGAATGCCCGCGCTCTTCCGGCGTCATGCCGCCATCGCCCGTGGTGGTCGAGGTGCCCGCCAGCGTCGCTCCCCGGCCGAGCGCCTCCTTGGCCGGACCGGACAGCGCGCCAAAACTCATGCCGGCAATGGTCACCGGAATATCGAGCTCAATCGGCTTCTTGGCATAGCGCGTGCCGAGCGTCACCCGCGTGTCGCATTTCTCGCGATAGCCTTCGAGCGGATAGCGCGAGATCGACGCGCCGAGAAACAGCAGATCGTCGAAATGCGGCACCCGGCGTTTCGCGCCCCCGCCGCGGATGTCATAGATGCCGGTCGCCGCCGCCCGGCGGATCTCGGCGTTGATATTCTTCGAAAAGGTCCAGGACTGGATCGGTTCGGTGCGCGGTGCGCTGCTGTCGTCTTTGGCCATGATCCTGCCCCTCAATATGCGTTGTCGATGTTGAAATTATAGAGCTGCCGAGCCGAGCCATAGCGCTTGAACTCTTCCGGCTTGGCGTCACAGCCGCCGCGCTCCAGAAGCTCCGCGAGGATCTCCAGATGCTCGGGCCGCATCTCTTTTTCGATGCAATCCGCGCCCAGCGATTTGACCGATCCGCGCACGAAGAGCCGCGCCTCGTAGATCGAGTCGCCCAGCGCCTCACCGGCATCGCCGCAGACGACGAGATTGCCGGATTGCGCCATGAAGGCCGACATATGGCCGACATTGCCATGCACCACGATGTCGATCCCCTTCATCGAGATCCCGCAGCGCGAGCTGGCATTGCCCTTGATCACCAGCGTGCCGCCATGGCCGGTGGCCCCGGCATATTGGCTGGCGTCGCCTTCAATGACGACCGTGCCCGACATCATGTTCTCGGCCACGCCCGGCCCGGCCGAGCCGTCGACGCGCACCGTGGCCTGCTTGTTCATCCCGGCACAGTAATAGCCCGTAGAGCCGCGCACCGCGACGTCGATCGGCGCATCGAGACCCACGGCAATCGCATGTGCCCCGCGCGGGTTGACGATCTCCCAGGCCGTCTGGTTGGTGTCTTTCGCTTGCGCCTGCAGGGCGCTGTTCATCTCGCGCAGGCCGGTGGCCTCGAGGTCGATGGTCTGCATATCAGTGGCTCCAGAAGTAAACGGTTGCGGGTTCGGGTTCCCAGACCTTGGCGTCTTCGATCCCCGGCAGGTTGACCAGTGCCCGGTATTCCGACCCGAAGGCCACATAGCGGTCGGTCTCGGCCAGCACGGCAGGCTTGCAGGCGATCGGGTCACGGACCACGCCAAACCCGTCCTTGGTGCCCACCACAAAGGTGTAGAACCCGTCGAGATCCTCGAGCCCCGCCTCAAGCGCTTCACCAAGGCTCGCGCCCTGCTGCATTTTCCAGGTGAGATAGGCGGCGCCCACCTCGGTGTCGTTCTGGCTTTCGAACTCGATCCCGTTGCGGCGCAGTTTGCGGCGCAGCGAATTGTGGTTCGACAGCGAGCCGTTGTGCACGAGGCACTGATCGGCGCCGGTCGAATAGGGATGGGCGCCATCGGTGGTCACGGCGGATTCGGTGGCCATCCGGGTGTGACCGATGCCATGGCTGCCCTGCATCGCGCTGAGCGAGAACCGCTCGGCCACATCCTTGGGCAGGCCCACTTCCTTGTAGATTTCCACCGCGTCGCCGCTGCTCATGATGCGCAGATCCGGATGGCTCGCCCGCAGATAGCCCCGCGCCTCGTCGAGCTTTTCGCGCGGCATGCTGAGCACCGCATGGCTGTCACGCCGCTCAATCGTGGCCTTGGCGCCAATCGCCGTGCCGAGCTTGTCGGCCAGCCCGTCGAACGCCTCATCCGGCGTGGCGGATTGCACCGTCAGCTTGGCCGTGTCGCCCGCGTTCTGCGCATAGATCGCGATGCCGGCGCTGTCCGGGCCGCGATCCGTCATGGTGATCAGCATATCGGTCAGAAGCGCCCCCAGCTGGGGTTCAAGCGACCGGTCTTTCAAGAACAAACCGACAATTCCGCACATCTTGTGCTCCTTCGTTATACGCGGACAGTGTGGCCCTTGGCCAAGCCCTGCCCTCCGGGTCAGTGGGCGCTCCGCAGATTTCTGTATTTTCCTCTGGGGAACATTTTTTTACCAAGGTAGAATCAAGCCGGACCGGTTGTCAATGGTTCCCAACCCCCGGCGCGATCAATTTTTTGCCCCATCGGGCGATCTATCGGATTTCGCACAAAATTCAGGCCGGACATTTGCCCGGCCTGTCTGATCTTGTCCCCATGACGCGCGCTTTACCGCCCGGTGGCGAGCCCGCGTTGTGTCTCCATCCCCATCGACACCAGAAGCGGTTCGGCCTCCTGACGGGTCTTGAAATCTTCCTTGCTCGCCATGCCGCGCCAGCCCGCCGCGATGAGCGATTGCGCCACCGCCCCGCCGAGCGTGGTCCCCGGCCCCGGCACGATGAAAAGATCCGGCGCGAACTCGCGCGCGGCCACCTTGATCGCACGGGCGAAATCATAGGTCTCGGTCACCTGATGGCCGAGCGTATAGCCATGCAGCGCCGCGCGGTCGCAGGCCCCCGGCCACCAGATCGCGCCGCGCCCGTCGATCATCGGCAGCTCCGGCTGGCCAAACATCTCGGACGCGAGCGCCGCCCGCCCCCGCGCCGCCACCGGCTCTTGCAGCGCCGAATGGAACCCGGCGTGATTGGCCAGCCTCATCGGATAGCGTCCTTCCAGCGGGGCGGCCTCGGCCTCGAACGCAGCGAGCCCCGCTTTGTCGCCCGCAAGCACCAGCATCCCGCCGAGATCGATGGAAATGCCCAAGACATGCCCGGCCCGCCCGTCGATCTCTGCGACCAGCGCCAGCACCTCCTCGCGCCGCGCCGCATCGGGCACCCAATCGGTCCCCGTCACCGGATAGACCAGCTGCCCGCCGATCATTGCCTCCTGCATGAAGGCGCCCATCGTGTTGACCAGCTCGAACCCGTCCTGCGGGCTCAGCGCCCCGGCCAGGGCCAGGGCGGAATACCAGCCCATCGAATTGCCGGTGACCGCGACGATCTCGATCCGGTCGCGATCGATGCTGAGATAATCCCCGAGGCTCGCCGCATAGATGAGCCCCGAGGCATTGTCGCCCCGCGTGTGCCGCGCCATCGAAAACCGCTCGGCCCCGTCGAGATCGCGCAGCGTCTCCTCGCCGCGCTCGGCCCGCCGCCGGTCGAACTGATCGAGCAGCGCCGCATCGGGAAAATGCCGCCCCAGATAGCCAAGCTCGGCTTTGTTATAGGTGCCGCGCCCCGGACAGATGACAACCGCCTTGGTCATTTCGCCCCCCCTTTCACCAGCGATTTCGCCACCGACGCGATACCGACGTCCGAGGGCATGGTTACAGCATAGGCCGGACCCGTCGCGATAAAGCTGTCCTCCGCCGTCTCGCGAGCAAAGGGCACGTCGAGATTTTCGGCACAAAACGCCATCAGCGCCTCGGCCACCCCGCCCGAGTGCCGCGTCTCATCGACGATCAACACGTTTTTCACCCCCTCGAGCGCCGCGCGCAGCGCCTCTTCGGGCAGCGGCGAAATCCAGCGCAGATCAATGACCCGCGTGCTTATGCCCTCGCGTTCAAGCTGTTGAGCCGCCTTGGTCGACAGATACGTGCCATTGCCAAAAGTCACGATCGCCAGATCGCGCCCCTCGCCGTGCTGGCCCACCTCGCCCAGCGCGATGCGCTCTGACGGATCGGGATAGCGACACATCCAGCCCCCATCCCCCGCTTCATGCAGATCGCGCATCGGATAGAGGGCAATGGGTTCCAAAAACACCACCACCCGCTGCTCTTCCCGCGCCAGCCGCACGCATTCCCGCAACATCTTGGCCGCATCCAACCCATTGGACGGAATAGCCAAAATCAGCCCCGGAATGTCGCGCAGTACGGCCAGCGAGTTGTCATTATGGAAATGCCCACCAAAGCCCTTTTGATAGCCAAGCCCGGCAATCCGCACCACCATCGGGTTGGTATATTGCCCGTTGGAGAAAAACGGCAAGGTCGCCGCCTCACCGCGCAGCTGATCCTCCGCATTGTGCAGATAGGCCAGAAACTGGATCTCCGGGATCGGCAGAAACCCGTTATGCGCCATGCCGATACCGAGCCCGAGAATGGATTGCTCGTCGAGCAGCGTGTCGATCACCCGGTCCGGCCCGAACCGCGATTGCAGCTTTTGCGTGACGCCGTAAACCCCGCCCTTGCGTCCGACATCCTCGCCCATCAGCGCGATCTCGGGATGTTCCAGCATCAGGTCGGTCATCGCCCAGTTGATCAGCCGCGACATGATCTGCGGCTCGCTCATCGCCCGCAAATCGCTGCCAAACGCCGCCTCGCGCGCTGCACTGTCCGGCCCGTTGCTCGGCCGACAGGCGCGTTTCGGCGGGACAAGGCTCGCCATCACGCCCTTGGCATCCTGCAGCCGCGGCCGCGTCACCGCCTCATCGGCCACCCGCACCACCCGGTCGCAACTCTCGACATAGACGCGCAGCGCCTCGTCAGGTGCCATCGCCCCTGCATCACGCAGGAGCCGCACGGAATGCAGCAAGGGATCATTGGCCTCATCCGCCTCGACCTCGGATTTGGGCATATAGGTGGTCGGCACATCCGCCCCCGCATGCCCATAGAGCCGCACGGTGCGGATATGCAGGAAGGCGGGCTTGCGCCGCGTGCGCACATACTCTGCCGCCTCCTGCGCCACGCGATAGGTCTCGAACATGTCGAGCCCATCACAATGGAAATACTTGATCCCCGGCCGCTGCGCGAAGCTTGCCGCGATCCAGCCCTTGGGCGTCTTGACCGAAATGCCGATGCCATTGTCTTCGCAGACAAACAGCAGCGGCAAAGGCACCGATTGATAGGAGGTCCAGCCCGCCGTGTTGAACGCGCCCTGCGCCGTCGAATGGTTGGCCGAGGCATCGCCGAAGGAACAGTAAACGATGCTGTCTTCGGGCAGGGCCTGATGTTCCGGCGCGCGCCGCCGCGCCATGCCGAGCGAATAGGCCACGCCCAACGCCTTGGGCAGATGGCTCGCGATGGTCGAGGTCTGCGGCGGGATGTTGAGCGCCTTTGATCCCAGCACCTTGTGCCGCCCGCCGCTGATCGGGTCCTCGGACGAGGCCGCAAAACTGAGCGCCATATCCCACAGGATCGTCTGCCCCGGCACCTGATCGGCGCGGGCAATCTGAAACGCCGCATCGCGGTAATGCAAGAACGCCATATCGCTCGGGCGCAGCGCGGCGGCCACCGCCGCCATCCCCTCGTGCCCGGACGAGCCGATGGTATAGAACCCCTGCCCTGCCTTCTGCATCGCCCGGCTCTGCCGATCGAGCGCCCGGCTGAGACAGCCGGCGCGGAAAATGCCAACCGCCGCCTCGGGCGTCAGCGGCCCAGCGGGCGCACGCCCCTCGGGCAGGTCATTGCCGCCGACACGGGTGAGAAAATTCTGATGGACGATCTCTGCGCGATCCATGATCCGCCCCCTTATGCGCCAAGACCGGCGACAAACCGGCCCATCCGCGCGAGCCCCTCGTCGAGCAGCGCATCAGCATAGGCAAAAGACAGGCGCAGATGCCCCGGCATCCCAAAGGCCCGCCCCGGCACCAGCGCCAGCGCCTCGGCCTCCAGCAACGCCTTGCAGAACACGCCATCCTCGTCAAAGCCCCCTGCCTTGATCGCGCCTTCGATATTGGGAAAGGCATAGAACGCCCCATCCGGCACGAGACAGCTCACCCCCGGCATCGCATCGAGCGCTGCCACCACCCGGTCCCGGCGCGCCTTCATCGCAGCGTTGCGTTCGGCCAGCAGCGACTGATCTCCTGTCAGTGCCGCCACCGCCGCCGCCTGCGAAATGGACGAGCCGCCCGAGGTCACCTGCCCCTGCACCGCCGTCATCGCCTTGATCAAAGGCGCAGGCCCTATGCCCCAGCCGACCCGCCAGCCGGTCATCGAATAGGCCTTGGACACGCCGTTGATCACCAGCGTCCGGTCCCGCAGCCCCGGCACCGTCTCGCGGAAGGACACGAAGGGCACAAAGCTCAGATGCTCATAAATCTCGTCGGCCATGATCCACACATGCGGATGCCGCTCGAGCACCTCGGCCAGCCCGGCATAATCCTCGGCCGAATAGACCGCGCCCGACGGGTTCGACGGCGCATTGAGCATGAGCCAACGGGTGCGCGAGGTGATCGCCGTCTCGAGCTGCGCGGGCGTCAGGCGAAACCCGGCCTCCATCGGACAATCCACGAGAACCGGCACGCCGCCTGCCATCCGCACGATATCGGCATAGCTCGTCCAGAACGGCACCGGCATCACCACCTCGTCACCGGGATCGAGCGTCGCCAGCATCGCATTGGCGATGGATTGCTTGGCCCCGGTCGAGATCACCACATTCGCAGGCTCGACACCCGCGCCCTCTGCCACGGTCGCGCGCAGTTTGGCTGTGCCGCCGGTGGGCGTGTAATTGGTATCGCCATTGACCGCCGCGCGATGGGCCGCCTCGACCACATGCGGCGGCGTCGGGAAATCCGGCTCGCCCGTGCTGAGCGCGATCACGTCATGGCCCGCGTCGCGCATGGCCCGCGCCGCCTCGGAGACCTGCACGATCTCCGACAATTCGAGCCCTTGAAGCCGTTCAGCCCTGCGAAAATCCGTGCTCATATCCTGTTCCCCTGTCTTGCCCTGCCGCCGCTGGCAGCCGTCTTTCCCTGTCTAGCCCGCGAAAACACGGTTTAAAAGACAAGCAAACCTGCGATATTGATGAGTGATTGTAATGAATGAGCACGCCCCATGGCCAAAACACCCCCTCTGCCCTCGCTGCCGGTCCTGCGCAGCTTTGAGGCCGCCGCCCGCCATCAGAGCTTTACCATGGCCGCCGAAGAGCTCGGCCTTACCCAAGGCGCCATAAGCCGTCAGGTCCGCGAGCTTGAAGAGCTCATCGGCGCGCGGCTTTTCGCCCGGGTCGGGCGCAGCGTGCAGCTCACACCGGCGGGGCGCGGCTTTGCCCGTGACCTGGGCGGCGATCTCGCTCGGCTTCGGCAGAGCGTGAGCCGGGCGGTCGCGGCGGGCGATGGCGGCTCGATCCTGTCGGTGGCGGTGCTGCCCACCTTCGGGTCGCGCTGGCTCATGCCGCGCCTGCCCGATTTCTGCGCCCGTCACCCGGACATTCAGCTCAGCTTCAGCAGCCGGGGCGAGCCCTTTGACCTGCAAGAGGCGCGCTGCGACGTGGCCATTCACTTTGGCCGCGCCGACTGGCCCGGCGCGCAGCTCACCCCGCTCTGCCCGGAGAACCTGCGCGCCGTCGCCGCCCCCGCCTTTATCGAACGCCACGGCATCCGCCAGCCCGCCGATCTCTGCCAGGCGCCGCTCTTGCAGCTGAGCTCGCGGCCTGATGCCTGGGCTGGCTTCTTTGCCGCCCAGGCGCAGGATGCCACCCGCGCCGGGGCCGGGATGCTCTTTGATCAATTCTCGTTGATGATTTCCGCCGCGCTCCAAGGGCTTGGCGCCGCCCTCCTGCCGGTCTACCTGATCGAGGATGAGCTCAGCCAAGGCAGCCTCTGCGCGGTCGCGGCGGTCGGCTCGCCGCAAGAGGCAAGCTATCACATCGCCACACCGCTTGGCGGGACGAGCCGCGAAGCCGCGAGTTTCGTCAGTTGGTTGCGACGTCAGGTGCCGCGTCGCCGCGCGGCGTGATGCGCAGCCAGATGCCATCGCGCCCGCGCACCGTCAGATGCGCGACGGGCATCGCAGGCCGGTCTGCGACCACCTCAAAGCGATAGTTCCGGAGCAGCATCGACAGCAACAGCGGCCCTTCGATCATCGCAAACCCCGCCCCGGGACAGACCCGCTGCCCGGCGGAAAACGGCATGAAAGCCTCGCGCAGGCAGGACCGGCCATTGTCGGTGGCAAAGCGGTCGGGATCGAACGCATCCGGCCGCTCCCAGAGCCGTTCATGCCGGTGCAGATGCCAGGCGCTGAGCACGATCTGGCTGCCTTTGCGCACCTCGCGATCACGGAAAACCTCTGTCCCGGACGCCTCGCGCACCATCATTGGCACCGGCGGATAAAGGCGCAGCGCCTCGCGGAACACATCGCGCGACAGCCGCAGCTTGGCCATGTCCGACATGCCGAACGCGCCCGTGCTCGTACCGGTCATCGCGCCTGTTGCCTCCTCTGCCAGCCGCTCCTGCCAGTCGGGATAGAGCGCCAGAAGATAGAGCGCCCAAGCCAAGGCCGAAGCGCTGGTTTCATGCCCCGCCAAAAAGAAAATCGCCACCTGATCGACCATTTCCTCGGTCTCGAACCGCTTGCCCGTCACCGGATCGGGCGTCGTCATGATCTTGGTGGCAAGATCATCCGGCGCGGTCCCAGCCTCGATTTCGGCCCGTCGACGCGCCGTAAGATCGGTGATCAACGCCCTGATATGTCTCGCTGTTTCGCGGGTCCTGCGGCGGTGAAACCGGGGAAACCAGCGTGGCAGCGGCAAAAAAGCCCCGAGGTTCAGAACCGGCTGCGTCCGCTGATGATCACGGAAGGCGGCAAAGACCTCGCTCGCGGTCTCGTCCTCGATGGGCAGCGAAAACAGCGTGCGAAAGATCACATCCGCCGCGGCATGGCTCGTGTGAAACTCGATATCCTTGGGCGCGCCATCAGCCTGCGGCGCGAGCCGCGCGACGGCGGCCTCGCCCGCGGCATACATGGCCGGAAACGTGTCGCGCAGCCGCCCGCCCTCAAAGGCGGGGTCGATGATCCGGCGTTGCCGCTTCCATGTCTCGCCATTGGTGACAAAGACCGATTGCCCCAACAGCGGCGTCAACCCCTCGCGAATGCGGTCGGATTTCGGGAAATCATCGGGCCGTCCCTTGAGGATCAGATCCACCAGATCGGGCTGATTGCAGAGGTAAGACCGGAAAAACGGCGTGCGAAACTCGGCCATCCACGCGCGATATAGCCGCGCAGGCTGGGCCGACAGGATGTCCTGCCGAAAGAGCCGCGCATAGCGCCAGAGCGACACCCGCCCCTCACGTGCCGGGGGTTTCGGCGGCAGATGCGGGCAACCGCTCATGCGGCGGTGCTCGTGAACCGGTTGACCGGCTTTTCGATCCGGCTCTGCGACGGCTGCCGCCCGGCAAAGCGCTCGGCCAGTGTCTTGGGCCCCGCGGTGATGCGGAAATAGTCATAATCGCCCGGCCGGTCAAAGGCGCAAAGATATTGAAAATGCAAGCGAAAGAACCGCCAACGCAGCTCTTTCCAGCGCTCGGGGCTGAGCGTCTGGGTGAAGGCCGCCGAGAGCACCAGAGGCCAGCGCTTGCCACTTTCAGGGGCCACGCCTGACACCGCCACCGGGTCGCAGAGCGCAAAGGCGCAGCCATCGCCCGGCGCGGTGACATCGACCCAAGCGAGCTCGCCTCGCGTCGAGAGATAGGCGAGATCGGCGCGCAGACGCTCGGCGCGCGGCAGGAAGGACACCATCGGCACCACCTGTCCCAGCGACAGGAATGAGAGCTCCGGCCCGCCCTCCGGCACCCGGCCCGCGCGGATCAAATCAGCGAGGATCGACACTGCGAGATGCGCGCCAGAGCTGTGGCCCACGACGAGAACCTCATCGCTATCCTCTTGCAAAGCTTGCGCAATCTCATCCGCGAACTCGGCCATCCGGGCCTCGAGATCGGGCGGGTTCGCGCCGCGCCAACGGGCGGAATAGGCGTAATCATGCATGAGGTAATAGGCGAAAAACCGGTTGTCCTTGCGGCGAAACCAACCGAGCACCAGCGGCACCAGCGCGAGCCCCGCCCAAGCGGCCCAGGGGTGGATCAGGCTGAGGAGACGCCCCGCGCCCCAGGCCAGCCCGAGCGCGATGAGCAGTTGCAGGATCAGAAATCCGACCGGGTAGAGCGCCGCGATCACCGGACCCTTGCGCAGCCGCATCAGCCGGAAGAGCGCGCCTGAAGCGATATAGGTCCAGGCGGTGCGGATGAGCTGACCATAGGTGGCAAGAATGCCCTGTTCCATACTGCCCCGCACGATGTCCGACCAGACCAGAACCGCGATATCGGCATGGGTTTCGCCACCCTCGATCCGCGCATCGACCTGCCAGCCATAGCGCGCTGATGAGGCGTTTTTATCCTGCGGTTTCAAGGTGATGTCATAGCCCGACACCTCCGCCTGCGCGGCGGATTCCTTGCGGTACAGCTCTCTGTACCGGCGCGGGTGGATGGGGTCATATCCGGGGATATAAAAGACCCGCCTACGGGAAATTCTTTTGCTCATGTCCTGCCTCTAGCGCCGAGAGTAGCGCAGGAGTTTGGCAAGACAAAGACCTAACCAAGGAGAGCGAGGGCCGGGAAAAGTTCGAGCAGCCAATAGGCGAAGGCCGAGAAGCCGCCGGTGAGCATCATCAGCCCGATGGTCCACAAAAGCAGGCCCATGATCCGTTCGATCACATCCATATGGCGCTTCATCCAGCCGAGGAAGCCGCCCATGCGCGGCAGGAAGAGCGCCACGAGGATGAAGGGCAGACCGAGCCCCATGGCATAGACCGCCAAGAGCGCCGTGCCGCGCGGCACCGAGGCCTCGGACGCGGCGAGTGACAGGATCGCACCGAGCTGTGGGCCGATGCAGGGCGTCCAGCCAAAGGCGAAGGCGAGCCCGAGGAGATAGGCGCCAAAAGCCGAGCCGCCCCGGTCCCCGGCATCCACCCGCGCCTCGCGATTGAGGAAGGGAAGCCGCAGGATCTGCAGGAAATGCAGCCCGAAGACCATCACCGTTATGCCCGCCAAGGCATTGAAATAGCCTTGAAATTGCAAGATCATCGTGCCCGCCACCGAGGCCGCGAAGCCGAGGATCAGAAAGATCGTCGACAGCCCCATGACAAAGAAAATCGCCGGCACGACAGCCGCGTTGCGCCGCCGGTCCCCGGCCGAAAGATCGGCCAATGTGGTGCCGCTCATATAGGCCAGATAGGGCGGCACGATGGGCAGCACGCAGGGGCTCAGAAACGAAATGATCCCGGCCGCCAATGCGACAAACATGGCGGGGAGGAGGGAGGCGTCGATGAGGTCTATTCCGAACATGGGGAGAGACATACGGTATTTGCGCGGCGGCGTCATGAGACATCCGGTCACAAGTTTGTGGACAGGATGTCACGTTCCGGTTAACTGGCCGTATGAGCGACAATGACACTTTGGATGCGCGGGGGCTGCTCTGCCCCCTGCCCGTTCTCAAGCTGCGCAAGCGGTTGAAATCGCTGGAAAACGGCGCGGAGATCACCATGTTGGCGGATGATCCGGCGGCGGTGATTGACGTGCCGCATTTCTGTGCCGAGGCCGGTCATACGCTCGTCGAGAGCCAAGAGGTTAACGGCGATCTGCGCTTTGTCGTGCGTGTTGGCGGCTGATTCGAGGCGCTGAACCCCCGGAAAATGGCATGTCGGCAGGACGTCGGTATTTCGACGGTAAAGCGACGGTGCGGGTTTTGAGGGGCTGGCGGGGGTTTCCCCGGATCGCGTTTGGGGGCGCTGCCCCCCGGCCTGCGGCCTCCCCCCGGGATATTTTGAGCCAGAAGAAGCGGCAGAGTAAAGAAAGAGCCGCTGCGCATGAAAAAAGGCAGGGTCTCCCCTGCCTTTTTGCTGTTCTGTGCGGAACCTGAGCTTAGCGGCCCATGGACCACCAGCCGCGACGCTTGGGCTTGGACGGCTCTTCTGCCTGGGCCGCCTCGGGGGCCGCTGCGGGCTCGGGCGCGGCGTCGACCAGAGCGGGCTCGGGTTCGGGCTGCGGTTCGGGCTGTGCCTCGGGTTCCGGCGCGGGTGCAGGTTCCGGTGCGGGAGCCTCAGCCACCGGCTCTGGCTGTGCCTCGGGCGCTTCTGCGGCCTCGGGCGCGGCGTCGACCGGCTCTTCCTTCTTCTTGCGCGGGGCGCGCTTGCGCTTGGGCTTGGGCTTTTCTTCGGCCTCGGGCGCGTCTGCGCCGTCAGTCTCGGGTTTGGCCTCTGCCGGGGTCTCGGCCTCTGCCTCGACCTTTTTCTTGCGCGGCGCGCGTTTGCGCTTGGGCTTTTCTGCCGGCGCGAGCGCTTCGGCTTCGGCCTCTGCAGGGGCTGCCTCGGCAGTCTCTTCGACCTTGTCGGAGGTCACGTCGCCTTCGGCGGCCTCTTCGCTGTCGCTGTTGTCGCCGTTGTCGCCGTCAGAGCCGTTGTCGCCCTCGTCACCGTTGCGTTTGCCGCCCCGGCGGCGACGCCGACGGCGGCGCTTCTTGGGCTTGTCATCCTCGCCCTGGGTCTCGGCGGGCGCATCGCCGCCGGGCAGGTTGTCTTCGGCCTCCTCCTCGATCGGCTCGGCCTCGTCGATATCGGCCATGATCGAGCTGTCGACGGAGACCACAGGCGCTGTGGCCTCGGGCACCGAACGGGTGGCGGTCTTGAACTTTTCGAGGCTGAAATCGGGGCTGATCAGCGTGTGATCGCCTTCGATCCGGACCGAGAGCCCGTAGCGGGTTTCGATCTGGGCCACATGTTCGCGTTTCTGGTTCATCAGGAAGTTGGCGATGGCCACCGGGCATTTCACCAGAACTTCGCGCGAGCGGCGGCGCACGCCCTCTTCTTCGATCTGACGCAGGATCGACAGGGCGAGGTTGTCATCCGACCGGATCAGCCCGGTGCCATGGCAGGCGGCGCAGGGCTGGGTCGTGGCCTCGATCATGCCGGGGCGCAGACGCTGACGCGACATTTCCATCAGGCCAAAGCCCGAGATGCGGCTCACCTGAATGCGGGCGCGGTCGGTCTTGAGCCGGTCCTTCATCCGCTTTTCCACCGCCGCGTTGTTGCGGCGTTCATCCATGTCGATGAAGTCGATGACGATGAGACCGGCCAGATCGCGCAGGCGGAGCTGGCGGGCCACCTCGTCGGCGGCCTCGAGATTGGTCTTGAGCGCGGTTTCCTCGATCGAGCCTTCCTTGGTGGCGCGGCCCGAGTTGACGTCGATGGCGACCAGCGCCTCGGTCACGCCGATGACGATATAGCCACCGGATTTGAGCTGCACCGTCGGGTTGAACATCGCGCCGAGATAGCTTTCGACCTGATAGCGGGCGAAGAGCGGCATCGCGTCTTGGTAGTTCTTCACGTTCTTGGCGTGGGACGGCATGATCATTTTCATGAAGTCCTTGGCGATGCGGTAGCCGCGTTCGCCTTCGACCAGAACCTCGTCGATGTCGCGATTGTAAAGGTCGCGGATCGAGCGTTTGATCAGGTCGCCCTCTTCATAGATCTTGGCCGGCGCGATGGATTTGAGCGTCAGCTCGCGGATCTGTTCCCAGAGCCGTTGCAGATATTCATAATCGCGCTTGATCTCGGCCTTGGTCCGCTTGGCGCCCGCGGTGCGGACGATGAGACCGGCGCCCCGGGGCACGTCGATCTCGGAGGCGATTTCCTTGAGCTTCTTGCGGTCGGCGGCATTGGTGATCTTGCGGCTGATGCCACCGCCACGGGCGGTGTTGGGCATCAAAACGCAGTAGCGGCCCGCGAGCGAGAGGTAGGTGGTGAGCGCCGCGCCCTTGTTGCCGCGCTCTTCCTTGACGACCTGCACCAGAAGGATCTGGCGGACCTTGATGACCTCTTGGATCTTGTAGCGCTTGGGCCGCGGTTTGCGCGGCGGGCGGATGTCGGCCTCGTCATCATCATCTGCGACGGATTCGATGGCCTCGTCCTTGGAGGCGGCGGATTTGCGGCGGCTGCGGCCACGGCCCCGGGTCGAACGCCCGTTGCTGTCGTCCTCGTCGTCGCGGTCATCGCCGTCATCGTCTTCGTCGCTGTCGTCGTCGCCATTGTCGTCACGATCGTCGTCGAAGGACAGATCGTCCTCGGCGTCATCGCTGTCGTCGGCTTGCGCGTCGGACTGATCTTCGGCGCGATCTTCGGCCTCAGGGGCCGCGATGGGCGCGTCGGAATCCTGGGCCGCGTCTTGGGTCGCGTCCTGGGCCTCGTCCTGAGCGGCATTGTCTTCGGGGTCGATGGTTTCCATCCCCGAGATGCCATCGCTCACCACATCCGAGCTCTCGACCACGTCGCCATTATCGGCCTGTGCGGCCTTGGAGCGGCTGCGCGAGCGGCGGCTGCGTTTGGGTTTGCTGTCGTCCTCTTCGCGGGCTTTCAGAGCCTCGGCATAGGCGCGTTCCTCTTCGAGAAGCGCCTCGCGGTCGGCGACCGGGATCTGATAGTAATCCGGGTGGATCTCGGAAAAGGCGAGGAAACCATGGCGGTTTCCGCCATAGTCGACAAAGGCCGCCTGCAGCGACGGTTCGACCCGTGTTACCTTTGCGAGATAGATATTGCCGGCGAGTTGCCGTTTGTTTTCAGATTCAAAATCGAATTCCTCGACCTTGTTTCCGTCCACCACCACGACGCGGGTTTCTTCCGCGTGGGTGGCATCGATAAGCATTTTCTTGGCCATGTATTCCAATTGCACCGGCGCAGAACCGCGCGCCCGGGTGGGGCGGTCGCGGTTTGGGCAGGGTGTCTGTCAGGGGCGAGTGCGTGCGCGGGTGGACGGTGACCGCTGGCGGCCTCTCTCGTCCTGTTTGTCCCGTTCGCGCGTGTCATCGCGGTTCTTCTCCGGTGCCTCGTGTGGCACCCGTTCGGTCACCCGGTTCGCCAAATTCTGCGGACCTGGGCATGTATGTGACCCGGTATGTCGGGCCCAATCGGTCTGTGTCAGAAGGCCCGGCTCTGGCCGGGGGCGTCTCTGAAACAGCGAAACTCAGAAATGGGCGGAGGTCAGGCCTCTCGCGCATAGACACACACTAATGCGTTGCTGCAAGGAATTACAATGGGCAAAATGTTCCGAGCGCCTTTGGGGGCTTGGATCCGCGGGGGAATTCGGCGGCTTGCATCCCCTGCCCGGCGCAGCACTGTGCCGCCGGAGCGGCCGCGAGAATGCGCGGCGCGAAGCGGATCCTGACCTCAGGGATCAGCCGCAAGAGATCAGCCAAGGAGAGAGCATGGTCACCAGCACCGAAACCATCTGGATCGAGATGCCCGACGGGGCGCGGCTTGCCGCACGGCTCTGGCTGCCCGAGGGCGATGGGCCCTTTCCCACCATTCTCGAATATATCCCCTATCGGCGGCGCGACCGCACGCGGCTTCGCGATGAGGCGATGCATCCGCGGTTTGCGCATGCGGGCTATGCCTCGATCAGGGTCGATATGCGGGGCGCGGGCGACAGTGACGGGCTCATGCATGGCGAATATCTCGAACAGGAGATCCAGGACGGTTGCGACGTGATCGGCTGGATCCGGGGGCAGGAGTGGTCCGATGGGCAGGTCGGCATGTTCGGCAAGAGCTGGGGCGCCTATAGCGCCTACCAGGTGGCGGCGCGGCGGCCCGAGGGGCTGCGGGCGATTGCGCCGGTGATGGGGACGGATGACCGCTGGGCGGAATGCATCCATTTCTCGGGCGGTTGCCTGATGAGCGACAATTTCTGGTGGGGCGCGATCATGCAGCTGTTTAACGCGCAGCCGCCCGATCCGGCGGTCCTGGGTGACGCGTGGCGCGAGACATGGCGGGCGCGGCTCGAGGCGACGGAGTTCTGGCCGGCAGAGTGGCTCGAGCATCAGACGCGGGACGCGTTCTGGCAACATGGGTCGGTCTGCGAGAATTACGCCGATATCGAAGTCCCCGCCTATATCTTTGGCGGTTGGGCCGATGCCTATCGCAACACGCCGTTTCGGATGGCGGAACATGCCACGAGCCCGGTCAAGGTGATGATCGGGCCTTGGGGGCATCTCTATCCGCATGAGGGCGCGCCGGGACCGCAGGTGGATTTCCCGGCCGAGCTCATCCGCTGGTGGGACCATTGGATGAAGGCGCGCGACACCGGGCTGATGGATGAGCCGCCGCTGCGGCTCTACCTGCGCGAGGCCACGGCTCCGGGCGACGATCCCGACCCGCGTCCCGGCCGCTGGGTCGAAGAGCCGCGCTGGCCGAGCCCCAATGTGGCGGAGGAGATCTTTCACCTCAATCATGGCGTGCTGGGCCAGAGCCCGCATCCCGGCCCTGATATGTCGGTCACCACGCCGACGAGCTATGGCGCGTCGGGGGGCGATTTCATGTCCTTTGCCACGCCCGGCGACCTGCCCGGCGATGCAAGGCTCGATGGCGCCGGGGCGCTCGAGTTCCGCAGCGCGCCTTGCGAGGCGGCGCTCGACATTCTGGGTCAGGCGCGGCTTCGGCTGCGGGTGGCGGCGGACAAGCCGCAGGCGATGCTCGCCGCGCTTCTGGTCGACGAGGCCCCCGACGGGGCGCAGACGGTGATCGCCCGGGGCTTTGCCAATCTCATGCATCTCGACGGTCCAGAGCAGGTGACACCGCTCAGCCCCGGCACGCCGGTCGAGGCCGAGATCCTGCTTCATGCCACGGGTTATCGCCTGCCAGAGGGCCACCGGGTGCTGATCAAGCTCTCGTCCGCCTATTGGCCGATCCTTTGGCCGAGCCCCGAGCCGGTCAGGATCACCCTGACCCCCGGCCTGTCGCAGCTGTCGCTGCCGCTGCGCCAAGCGGTGGCCGACGCGCCCAGGCCGCGCGCCCTGCCCGCGCCCGACGCGCCGCCCCAGCCTGCGATGACGCAGATCCGCGAGGGCCGGATGGAGCGCGGCTGGCAGTTCGATGCGCTGAGCGGCAAGCTCATCAACCGCACTTGGATCGATGGCGGGGTGTTCGGCCCGGTGGGGCGCATCCGCATCGACGAGACCGGCACCGAGCTCGGCGATATCTCGGAACGGATCTATGAGATCGGATCAGACCCGACGAGCGCCCGCGCGGTGATGACCCAAGAGGGGCATTTCAGCCGCGACGATTGGAATGCCCGGATCGAGACCCGCGCCGAAATGTGGTGCGATGCGACGCATTTCTACATTGAGGCGGGCACGCGCTGTTTCGTCGATGATGCGCTCTTTCATGAGAAATCATGGTCGCACAAGATCCGGCGCAACGGGATGTGAGGCAGATTAACTAGACCACAAGCGGCGGGGCGCAGAGGCGCCCTGCTCCCTCCCCTCAGGTCTCGACCCTAGTAGGTCCCGGCCACGTATTTCGCGATGGCGCCGCCGCGCGAATTGACGCCGAGCTTTTGATAGATCGCCTTGAGGTAATATTTGACGGTGTTCTCGCTCAGCCCGAGCCGGGCGGATATCTGAAAATTGGTCAGCCCGTCGACCAGCAGCCCCAAAATCTCATGCTCGCGCCGCGACAGCGCGTCCGAGGTGTCATTGGTCAGCCGGCGCAGGATGTCGGTCGGCACGAGGCTATGGCCGACGACCAGCTTGCCCAGGATACGCGGCAGGCTTTCAAGGATCTGCCCCATCATGCAGACGGAATTGGCCCCGGATTTGATCGCCGCGCGGATGAAGGCAAATTCGCTCTCTTCCGCGACGACCACCACGAGCACATGGGGAAAATCCTTGTGCAGCGCCTTGAGGCTGGTGGCGAGATCGGCATCGGCCAGACGCACGCCCAGAATGACGATCACCGGGCCGCTTTCCTGACCCAGCAGACGGCGCAGCGTCTTGAGATCGGTGGCAAAGGGGCCAAGCGCCACCTCCTCCATCTGATCGACAAGCGAGCCGATCCCCTGACACACGATCACCTGCCGGTCCGCGACGATCACGCGCGACAGGGTCCGGGTCTTATCCTCGGTCATGACTTTGAGCACATCTTGCCACCTCCCCATGGCATCCCCTGAGTGTGACCAAGGAAGTGACTGAAATCAAAGTATTTTTCCGCATACCATCGTATGCCAGCCGGAAATGCCCCCGGTTTCACCCCCGCGGGTAGCGCGGCCTACCCGTTCGGGGCCGGCCGCCCGTGCCCGGCACCCGATCGCCATGCGGACGGGCGTTACCTGCCGGGGCCGCCTGCGCGAGACTGCCCCAAACCACGGAGGCGATCATGCACGGAACCCAACATCTTTTCATTCCCGGACCGACCAATATCCCGGAAAAAATTCGTCAATCCATGAACATACCTATGGAAGATATGCGCGCGCCCGATTTCCCGGAATTGGTGAACGGGCTCTTGGAGGACGTCAAGAAAGTCTATCGGATGTCCTCGGGGCGGGTCTTTGTCTTTCCCTCCTCGGGCACCGGCGCCTGGGAAAGCGCGATCACCAACACGCTCGACCGCGGTGACCGCGTCCTAATGTCGCGCTTCGGCCAGTTCTCGCTTCTTTGGGTGGATATGGCCCAGCGCATGGGGCTCGAGGTCGAGCTCTGCGAGGTGGATTGGGGCAAGGGCGTGCCGCTCGAGGCCTATCGCGCGGCGCTGGCGGCGGACAAGGATCACTCGATCAAGGCCGTCTTTGCCACCCAGAACGAGACCGCGACCGGCGTCACCTCGGATATCGAAGGCGTGCGGCGGGTGCTCGATGAGACGGGGCATCCGGCGCTTCTTTTCGTGGATGGGGTGAGCTCCATCGCCTCGATCCCCTTTGAGATGGAGAAATGGGGCGTTGATCTGGCGGTCTCTGGCTCGCAGAAAGGGTTCATGCTGCCGGCCGGGCTCGGCATTCTGGGGGTGAGCGACAAGGCGCTCGAGGTCAACCGCCGCCGCAACAAGGCGGGGATGGAGCGCTGTTACTTCAGCTTTGAGGATATGATCGCGCTCAATGACACCGGCTATTTCCCCTATACGCCCGCGACGCAGCTCTTGCGCGGCCTGCGCGCGGCGCTCGATATGCTGCTCGCCGAAGGGATGGAGCAGGTCTGGGCGCGCCACGCCTATCACGCCGAAGGGGTGCGCCGGGCGGTGGCGGCCTGGGACGGCTGTGAGCTGGTGGCGGCGGGGCCGGAATGGGCCTCGGACACGGTCTCGGCCATCTACACCCCCGAGGGCGTCGATGCGCGTGATGTGATCGCGGGCGCCTATAAGAAATATCAGACCTCGCTCGGCACCGGGCTCAACAAGCTCGCCGGTCGCGCGTTTCGGATCGGGCATCTCGGCTCGCTCAACCCGGTGATGCTCTGCGGGGCGCTGTCGGCGGCGGAGATGGCGCTCATCGATGCGGGGGCCAAGATCACCCCGGGCGCGGGCGTGGCGGCGGCGCAGGATCATTACCGGACGGGGCGCTAGGCGATGGCCGGACGCGCGAAGATCCTTGTCACCCGCGCCTGGCCCGAAGCGGTCGAGGCGCGGCTGACCGAGCTGGGGGCGGTGACGTTTCGCGCCCCCGACACGCCGATGAGTGCGGCGGAATTCATCGACGCCGCCGGGCGTTACGATGCGATCCTGCCCACCGTGTCGGATGTGATCCCACCCGAATTCTACCCCGCCGCCAAGGGGCGGCTGCGGCTCTTGGCCTCTTACGGGGTGGGCTATAACCATATCGACATCACGGCGGCGCGGGAGAATGGCATCACGGTGACCAACACGCCCGGGGTGCTCACCGATTGCACCGCCGATCTGGCGATGGGGCTCTTGCTTGCGGCGGCGCGGCGGATTGGCGAGGGCGAGCGTGAGACCCGCGCCGGACACTGGGCCGGTTGGCGGCCCACCCATATGATCGGCCGCAAGGTGAGCGGCGCGACGCTTGGCATCGTGGGCTTTGGCCGGATCGGCCAGGCGATGTCGCGGCGGGCGCATTACGGCTTTGGCATGGAGGTGGTGTTTCAGAACCGTTCCACCGTCGATCCGGAGGTGGCGCGGGCGGCGGGCAATGCCCGGCAATTGGCCAGCGTGATCGAGGTGGCGAAGGCCTGTGATTTCCTGTCGCTGCATTGTCCCGGCGGGGCCGAGACGGCGGGGCTCATCGGGGCCGAGGTGCTGGCCGCGATGAAGCCCGGCGCGATCCTCGTCAACACGGCGCGCGGCGATGTGGTGGATGAGGACGCGCTTTTCGCGGCGTTGGAGCGGGGGCATCTGGGCGGTGCCGGGCTCGATGTCTATCGCGGTGAGCCGGCGCTCGATCCACGGTTCTTGGACCATGACAGTCTCGTGCTTGCGCCGCATCTGGGCAGCGCCACCGAAGAGACCCGCGCCGCGATGGGGCATCGTGCCATCGACAATCTCGCAGCCTTCCTGGCCGGGGCGATCCCCCCCGACCGGGTGGTCTGACGGCTCTCCCAGCCCGCGTCAGACCCGCGCCGCCCCTATCCCTGTCATCTGGGGGCGGCGCAAAAGTTTCCTATCATAAACATTTGAAAAACCAAGGAAACCATGAGGTGCCCCACGGCATCCTATGGCATCCCGCAATGCGGCCCGCGGGTAGTCACCCCCTACCCGTTCGATGCCATGTCTCAACCCGGTGCGGTCCTTCTTACCCAAGGGAAAGTGTCGCGCAGGCCCTGCCCCGGCCAGACTGAGGAGGACGGCGCGCAGCCCGTGCGCCACAGGACAATGAAGGACAGACCATGAGCTACACACTCCACCCGCTGAAAAAGCAACGCCTGCAACGCTCGGAACTCGCCGTGCCCGGCTCCAACCCCGGCATGATCGAAAAGGCCGCTGACAGCGATGTGGATTACATCTTCCTCGATCTCGAAGACGCGGTCGCGCCCCCCGACAAGGTGCAGGCCCGCAAGAACATCATCGAGGCGCTCAATGACATCGACTGGAAAGCCAAGGGCAAGACCATGTCGATCCGCATCAACGGTCTCGACACCCATTACATGTATCGCGACGTGGTCGATATTCTCGAACAGGCCGGTCAGCATGTGGACACGATCCTCGTCCCCAAGGTGGGCGTGCCCGGCGATCTCTACACCGTGGAAACCATGGTGAGCCAGATCGAAGAGGCGATGAACCTGCCCCATAAGATCGGCCTTGAGGCGCTGATCGAAACCGCGCTCGGCATGGCCAATGTCGAAGCCATCGCCGCCAGCCCCGGCCGCCTCGAGGCGCTGCATTTCGGGGTGGCTGATTATGCCGCCTCGAACCGCGCCCGCACCGTGGTGATCGGCGGGCTCAACCCCGATTATCCGGGCGACCAGTGGCATTTCGCCCTGAGCCGGATGACGGTGGCCTGCCGCGCCTATGGGCTGCGCGCCATCGACGGGCCGTTCGGCGATTTCAGCGATCCCGACGCCTATGTCGCCAGCGCCAAACGCGCCGCCGCACTCGGCATCGAGGGCAAATGGGCCATCCACCCCAGTCAGATCGCGCTGGCCAATGACGTGTTCTCGCCGCCCGAGGCCGAGGTCACCCGCGCCCGCCGCATCATCGAAGAACTGCGCAAGGCCGAAGCGCAGGGCAAGGGCGCGGCCAGCCTCGACGGTAAGATGATCGACGCCGCCAGCGAGCGGATGGCCAACAACGTGCTGACAGTGGCCGATGCCATTGCAGCCAAAGGGTGAGGAGGACCCGATATGGACATTCATGAGTATCAGGCCAAGGAGCTGCTCAAGCGGTTCGGCGTGAACGTGCCGCGCGGCGGCATTGCCTATAGCCCCGAACAGGCGGTCTACCGCGCGCAGGAGCTGTCAGGCGACAAATGCGTCGTCAAGGCACAGATCCATTCCGGCGCGCGCGGCAAGGCGGGCGGTGTGCGCGTCTGTTCCAGCGACGAAGAGATCGCCGACGCCGCGAGCTGGATGCTGGGCCGCAAGCTCGTCACCCATCAGACCGGCCCGCAGGGCAAGCTCGTCGGGCGGCTCTATGTCGAAGAGGCCACGGATATCCGTCAGGAAATCTACCTCGGCTTTGTCATGGACCGCACCGAAGAGCGTGTCGTGGTCGTGGCCTCGGCCCAGGGCGGCATGGAGATCGAAGATATCTCGGCCAATGAGCCCGACAGCATCATCCGCTCGGTCGTCGACCCGGCGGTGGGGATGCAGGCCTTTCAGGCCCGCGAGATCGCCTTTCAGCTCGGGCTCGACCCGTCGCTCATCGCGCAGGCGTCGAAAACCATCACCGGCGCCTACAAGATGATGGATCAGCTCGACGCCTCGATGCTCGAGATCAACCCGCTGGTGGTCACCGGCTCGGGCGAGATCGTGGCGCTCGACTGCAAGGTGAGCTTTGACGACAACGCCCTCTTCCGCCATCCCGAAATCTCGGAGCTGCGCGACAAAAGCCAGGAAGACGCCCGCGAAACCTATGCCGGTGACCGCGGCCTCAACTATATCGGGCTCGAGGGCGAGATCGGCTGTATCGTCAACGGCGCGGGCCTCGCCATGGCGACGCTCGACATGATCAAGATGGCCGGCGGCGAGCCTGCCAACTTTCTCGACGTGGGCGGCGGCGCCAGCCCGGAACGGGTGCTGATGTCCTTCAAGGCGGTGCTCAACGATCCCAATGTCGAGGCGGTGCTGGTCAATATCTTTGCCGGGATCAACCGCTGTGACTGGATCGCCGAAGGCGTGGTGCGCGCGGTGCAAGAGCTTGACCTCAAGCTGCCGCTCGTGGTGCGCCTGTCGGGCACCAACGTCGAGGAAGGCCGCAAGATCCTCGCCGAAAGCGATCTCAACATCACCACGGCGGAAACGCTGGCCGAGGCCGCCGAAAAGGTGGTCAGCGCCTGGCGCATGGCCGAAGCCAAGAATGGGAGGGCCGCATAATGGCTATTCTGATCGACAAGAACTCCAAGGTGCTGGTGACCGGGCTCACCGGTCGCATCGGCAGCTTTCACGCGCAGGAGATGCGCGACTATGGCACCAATGTCGTGGGCGGTGTGACCCCCGGCAAGGGCGGCATGGTGCATAATGGCCTGCCGGTGTTCAACACCGTCAAGGGCGCGGTGGCCGAAACCGGCGCCGATATGGTCATCGCCTTCGTGCCGCCCCCCTTTGCCGCCGACAGTATCATGGAAGCGGCCGATGCGGGCATCCGCACCTGCATCTGCATCGCCGACGGCATCCCGACCCAGGACATGATCCGCGTCAAACGCTACATGCGCCGCTACAAGGCCGAGAACCGGATGCGGCTCATCGGGCCGAACTGCGCCGGGATCATCACCCCCGGTCAGGGCTTTGCCGGGCTGATGCCGCCGCATATCTACCTGCCGGGCCGGGTTGGCATCATCGGCCGCTCGGGCACGCTCGGCTATGAGGCGGCGAGCCAGATGAAGGCGCGCGGCATTGGCGTGAGTTCCTCCATCGGCATCGGCGGCGATCCGATCAACGGCTCGAGCTTCCGCGACATTCTCGAGCTCTTCGAGAATGATCCCGAGACCGATGCCGTGGTGCTCGTCGGCGAGATCGGCGGCCCGCAAGAGGCCGAGGCCGCGGAATATATCCGCGATCACATGACCAAGCCGGTGGCCGCCTATATCGCCGGGCTCTCGGCCCCCAAGGGCCGCCGCATGGGCCATGCCGGGGCGATCGTGTCGGCCTTTGGCGAAAGCGCGCAGGAAAAGGTCGAGATTCTCAAGGATTGCGGCGTCACCATCGTGCCGACCCCCTCGGCCTTTGGCGAAGCGGTAGAGACGATGCTGGCCGCCTGATCGGCGCGGATCCGCTCAGATTTCCGGCCCCGGATGACCTCCGGGGCCGGTTTGCGTTTGGCTGAAACATGTGTTGCCGATTTCGCGTGCAATCCACTTTGAAATGAGGAATATGCGCGCAGTTCGAAACATTGCCCAATTCTCGCCATAGTCTAACCACCCCGACGCCCCTTTTCCCGCCTATCCTGAGATGATCAGCCAAGCGCCGCCCGGGGCAGTTCGGGTGGCCTCCTACAAGGAGCAGCCCAATGGGCCAAGCAACCAAACCCACCCAAGTACAGGCACCATCCCCCCGTCCCGACACGCGTCCGCAGCCCTGCGCCCAAGCCGGCGGTCAAACCGCCAAGGACCCGCAGCACGACAGCGACGAACGCCGCAAACCGCAGGTCATCTCGCGCAAGATTTTCTCGGATTTCGCCAGCCTCTGACATCTGGTCTGAGCCCTGACCGCCGCGCTTGGCGGCGGAACAAATGGCCCCTCTCGGCGTTGCCTTCTTGGGACGCACCCAAAGATGAGAGGACAGACCATGGACCTTCTGCGCATATTGATCGCCATTCTCCTGCCGCCGCTCGGCGTGTTTTTGCAGGAAGGATTTGGCAAGCATTTCTGGCTTAACATCCTGCTGACGATTCTCGGCTATATCCCCGGCATCGTGCATGCCGTCTGGATCATCGCGAGCCGTGGCCCCCGCCACGCCTGATCGTCCCGCCTGATCGCCATGCCCGACATCACCACACCCCAAGCAGCGCCCAGCTCGCCACAGATCGACCGCGAACTTGACCGGCTCGACCGGCTGGCGCGGCAGATGGACCGCGCCTTTCGCCTGCCCTTCACGCAGATCCGCTTTGGCTGGGATGCGCTCCTGGGTCTGGTGCCGGGCATCGGCGACACGGCGGCGCTGGCGCCCTCCTTCTATATCCTTGCCCGTGCCCGACGGCTCGGCGCGCCCGGCTGGCTCTTGCTGCGGATGGCGGGCAATCTCGGCATCGACTGGGCGGTGGGGCTGATCCCGCTGGTGGGCGATCTGCTCGATGTGGGCATCAAGGCCAACACCCGCAATGTCCACCTGCTGCGGGCACATATGCAAAAGGCGGCCCCTGAGGGACCGCCTTCGATGTCGTCTGGCATGGGCCGTAAGGCTTAGCCGACCAGTTCGAGACCCGAGAAGAAGAACGCAATCTCCTGCGCTGCGGTTTCCGGGGCGTCCGAGCCGTGGACCGAGTTTTCGCCAACGGATTCGGCGAACTCGGCGCGGATCGTGCCGGGGGCTGCGTCGGCGGGGTTGGTGGCACCCATCACTTCGCGGTTCTTGGCAATCGCGCCTTCCCCCTCGAGAACCTGCACGACGACCGGCTCGGAAGCCATGAAGTCGCACAGCTCGCCATAGAACGGACGCTCGGCATGCACTTCGTAGAATTTGCCAGCCTGCGCCGGGGTCAGCTGAATGCGCTTCTGCGCGACGATGCGCAGACCGGCGTCTTCGAACTTGGCGTTGATCTTGCCGGTCAGGTTGCGTTTGGTGGCATCGGGTTTGATGATGGAGAGCGTGCGTTCAACAGCCATGAGAGCCTCTTTACATTAGGGGTTAAGCGCGGGATCAGACCCGCCGGAACGGTGTTTCGCGGCCCCGATACCACGCGCCCCCAGCTTTGAAAAGCCGCGATTGACAGTGCCTCTCTGCTGCGCCATTCCCCTGCCCATGTTGAAAATCGAGAACATCTCCTACGCGGTCGCTGGCCGCCCCCTCCTCGAAGAGGCCAGTGCCGTCATTCCCGAGGGCCACAAGGTCGGCATCGTCGGCCGCAATGGCACCGGCAAGACCACGCTGTTTCGCCTGATCCGGGGCGAATTGGCGCTCGAAGGCGGCCAGATCACCCTGCCCTCGCGCGCCCGCATCGGCGGCGTCGCCCAAGAGGTGCCGGGCAATGAGGTGTCGCTCATCGACACGGTGCTCGCCGCCGACACCGAACGCGCCGCGCTCCTGGCCGAGGCCGAAACCGCGAGCGACCCGGCGCGCATCGCCGATGTGCAGACGCGGCTGTCGGATATCGACGCCTGGGGCGCCGAGGCGCGCGCCGCCACCATCCTGCGCGGCCTGGGCTTTACGCCCGAGGAACAGCTGATGCCCTGCAGCGCCTTCTCGGGCGGCTGGCGGATGCGCGTGGCGCTGGCGGCGGTGCTCTTCTCCGCCCCCGATCTGCTGCTCCTCGACGAGCCCACCAACTATCTCGATCTCGAAGGCGCGCTCTGGCTCGAAAGCTATCTGGCGAAATACCCCCATACGGTGCTGGTGATCAGCCACGACCGCGGGCTGCTCAACCGCGCCGTCGGCGCGATCCTGCATCTCGAGGACCGCAAGCTCACCCTCTATCAGGGCGGCTATGACCGCTTTGCCGAGACCCGCGCCGCGCGGCTCGCCGTGGCCGAAGCCGAACTGCGCAAGCAAGACGCCCGCCGCGCCCATCTGCAGAGCTTTGTCGACCGCTTCCGCTACAAGGCCTCCAAGGCCAAACAGGCACAATCGCGGCTCAAGATGATCGAAAAGATGAAGGTCATCACCACCCCGCAAGAGGCCGCGCTGCGCGCCTTCAGCTTTCCCGAACCCGAAGAGCTGTCGCCGCCGATCATCAATCTCGAAAGCGCCTCGGTGGGCTATGGCGAGAAACCCGTGCTGGGCCAGATGACCCTGCGCATCGACCAGGACGACCGGATCGCGCTTCTGGGCCGCAATGGCGAGGGCAAATCGACCCTGTCGAAACTCCTGGCCGGCAAGCTCGACCCGATGGGCGGCCGGGTCACCCGCGCCACCAAGCTGCGCGTGGGCTTCTTCGCCCAGCATCAGGTCGAGGAACTGCATCTCGACGAGACCCCCATCGACCATGTGCGCCGCCTGCGCCCGACTGAGCCCATCGCCAAGCTGCGCGCCCGGCTCGGCGGTTTTGGCATCGGTGCCGAACAGGCCGAAACCGAGGTCGGGCGGCTTTCAGGCGGGCAAAAGGCCCGGCTGAGCCTGATGCTCGCCACCATCGACGCGCCGCATCTGCTGATCCTCGACGAACCGACCAACCACCTCGACATCGAGAGCCGCGAGGCGCTGGTCGAGGCGCTCACCGCCTATTCCGGCGCGGTTATCCTCGTGAGCCACGACATGCACCTGCTGAGCCTCGTCGCAGACCGGCTCTGGCTGGTCAAGGATGGCCGGGTGAAACCCTATGAGGACGATCTCGAAACCTATCGGCAGATGCTCGTCTCGCCCGAAAAATCGAGCCGCCCCAAATCCGACAAGGCCAAGGCCGCGGCCAAGCCCAAACGCCCGTCGCGCGACGCGCTGCTGGCGCTGCGCGCCGAGGTCCGCAAATGCGAATCCCGCGTCGAAAAGCTGCAGGAAATGTCGGAAAAGCTCGCCACCAAACTGGCCGACCCGGCGCTCTATGACGAGGACCGCGTCGACGAGGCCGCCGTCTGGCAGCGCAAATATTCCGAAGTCTGCGACGGGCTCGAACGGGCCGAGGCGCTCTGGATGCGGGCGCTGGAAAAGCTCGAAGCCGCCGAGGCCTGAGACCCGCTCTCTTTCTGGTCAGAAATACCCAAATCCCCCGGCCTGCACCGGGGGAAACCCTTAGCTTTTAGATATCCTCGACGTCCCAGACCCCATCGAGGCTCTTGATCGCGCCCTTGATCTGCGGATTGACGGCAAATTCCTGGCCTGCGTCCATCTCCACCTCGCCGGGCAGCCCCTGATCCACCAGACAGAACCGCACCGGACCCCGGGCGGCATTGCGCGCCGCCTCCTGCGCCCGGGCCAGCACCCGCGCCACGGTCTCGACCGCGCCGGGGCTTTCGACAAAAATCCGGAGCCCCATGGCCCCCGCATCCGCCACCACCGTGTCAATGGGCGACACCGACCGCGCCAAGAGCTTGAGCTGATCGGATTCGCTGGTGGCCTCGACCGTGACCACGACCTGCGAGCCGGTCTCCAGATAATCGCGTGACTTCTCAAGCGTTTCGGAGAACATCGTGACCTCATAGCCGCCGGTGGTATCGCTCAGCTGCACAAAGGCAAAACGGTTGCCGCGCGCCGATTTCCGCTCTTGCCGCCCGGCCACCACACCGGCGAGCTTGGCAATACAGGCCCCGCCCCGCGCCAGCATCTCGACCTCGTCGAGCGTCTTGACGTCCTTGCGCTTGAGCGCCGCCATGTAATCGTCGAGCGGATGCCCCGAGAGGTAAAACCCCACGGCGCGGAATTCTTCGGTGAGCCGCTCGGCGGGCAGCCAATCCTCGACCGGCATGATGCGCGGCTCGGGCAGATCGTCGCCCGCCTCGCCAAAGAGCGACACCTGGTTGGAATTGCGCTGCTCATGGATCGCGGCCGAGTAATTCATCAGCCCTTCGAGACTGTCAAACACCCGGCGGCGGTTGCGGTCGAGCTCGTCAAACGCCCCGGCCCGCGCCAGCATTTCCAGCGGCCGCTTGCCGATCTTCTTGAGATCCACCCGGCGGGCGAAATCATAGAGCGTGGCAAAGGGCTTGTCACCGCGCGCCTGGGTGATGAGCCGCATCGCGTCGACGCCCACGTTCTTGAGCGCGCCGAGCCCGTAATGCAGCACGCCGTCGCGCACTATGAACCGTGCCTCGGAGCGGTTGACGCAAGGCGGCAGCCAGTCGAGCCCGAGCCCCTTCTTCACCTCTTCGAAATAGACCGCCAGCTTGTCGGTGAGATGAATATCGCAATTCATCACCCCGGCCATGAATTCCACCGGGTGGTTGGCCTTGAGCCAGGCGGTCTGATAGCTCACCACCGCATAGGCGGCGGCGTGCGATTTGTTGAACCCGTAGTTGGCGAATTTCTCCAGCAGGTCAAAGACTTCGCTGGCTTTCTTCTTGTCGACGCCATTCTCGGCCGCGCCCTTTTCGAACTTGGGCCGTTCGGCGTCCATCGCCTCCTTGATCTTCTTGCCCATGGCGCGGCGCAGAAGGTCGGCGCCGCCGAGGCTATAGCCCGCCATGACCTGCGCGATCTGCATCACCTGTTCCTGATAGACGATGATGCCTTGGGTCTCTTCGAGGATATGGTCGATGAGGGGATGCACGCTCTCGCGTTCCTTGACCCCGTTCTTGACCTCGCAATAGGTCGGGATGTTCTCCATCGGACCCGGCCGATAGAGCGCCACGAGCGCCACGATATCCTCGATACAGGTGGGCTTCATCCGCTTGAGCGCGTCCATCATGCCCGAGCTTTCCACCTGGAACACCGCCACCGTCTTGGCACGGGCATAGAGCTCATAGGTCTTGGCATCGTCGAGCGGGATCTGCCCGATGTCGTCAACCGCGCCCTCGGGCGGCTCATAGAGGGTCGCGCCATCCGCCGCCTGATGCAGATGCCGCCCGCCGCCCTTGATCTGATCGATGGCGTTCTGGATCACGGTGAGGGTCTTGAGCCCGAGAAAGTCGAACTTGACGAGCCCCGCCTGCTCGACCCATTTCATGTTGAACTGCGTCGCGGGCATGTCCGAGCGCGGATCTTGATAGAGCGGCACCAGCGCGTCGAGAGGCCGGTCGCCGATCACCACGCCCGCGGCATGGGTCGAGGCGTTGCGCAGCAGCCCTTCGACCTTCATCCCGTAATTCAGCAGCCGTTCGACCACCTCTTCGCGCCGCGCCTCTTCGCGCAGCCGCTCTTCCTGCGCCAGCGCCTGTTCGATGCTCACCGGCTTGACCCCCTCGACGGGGATCATCTTCGACAGCCGGTCCACCTGCCCATAGGGCATCTGCAACACGCGGCCGATGTCGCGCACCGCGGCCTTGGACAAAAGCGCCCCAAAGGTGATGATCTGCCCGACCCGGTCGCGGCCATATTTGTCCTGCACATAGCGGATCACCTCTTCGCGGCGGTCCATGCAGAAGTCGATGTCGAAGTCGGGCATCGACACCCGTTCCGGGTTGAGGAACCGTTCAAACAGCAGGCTGTAGCGCAGCGGATCAAGGTCGGTGATGGTGAGCGCATAGGCCACCAGACTGCCCGCGCCCGAGCCCCGCCCCGGCCCCACCGGAATATCGTGATCCTTGGCCCATTGGATGAAATCGGCCACGATCAGGAAATAGCCCGGAAAGCCCATGCCCTCGATGATGCCGAGCTCGAAATCGAGCCGCTTTTGATAGTCTTCGACCGAGGCCGCATGCGGGATCACCGCGAGCCGCGCCTGCAGCCCCGCGTTGGCCATGCGGCGCAGTTCGGCCACCTCGTCATCGGCGAATTTCGGCAAGATCGGATCGCGGCGATAGCAGCCAAAGGCACAGCGTCGCGCGATCTCGACGGTATTTTCGAGCGCCTCGGGCAGATCGGCAAAAAGCGTCGCCATCTCCTGCGGCGTCTTGAGGTAATGTTCCGGCGTCAGCCGCCGCCGCGGGCCGCTTTGATCGACATAGGCGCCCTCGGCCACGCAGAGCATGGCGTCATGGGCCTCGAACATCTCTTTATTGGGGAAATAGACGTCATTGGTGGCCACCAGAGGCAGGCCCATCGCATAGGCCATCTCGACATGGCCGCGCTCGGTGAGCCGTTCGGCCTCGGGCTGGCCGTTTTCGCCGGGGTGGCGCTGCAGCTCGATATAGAGCCGGGTGGGATAGGCCTTGGCCAGCCGCGCGACCAGCGCCTCGGCCACAGGCGCGCGCCC
This sequence comes from Roseovarius nubinhibens ISM, assembly GCF_000152625.1. Classification (GTDB taxonomy): domain Bacteria; phylum Pseudomonadota; class Alphaproteobacteria; order Rhodobacterales; family Rhodobacteraceae; genus Roseovarius; species Roseovarius nubinhibens. Next base: position 3,529,370 of record NZ_CH724156.1, read on the forward strand.
CGCCTGCAAGAGCCGCCCGACCGGCCCATCCGGCCCGCCGGTGAGACAGATCAGCCCCTCGGCATGGCGTTCGAGCTCTTCGATGATCACATGCGGCAGCGACCCGTCGCCGCGCAAATAGAGACACGAGTTGAGCTTCATCAGGTTCTCGTAACCCGCCTCGTTCTGCGCCAGCAGGACAAGCGGCGCAATCGCCTCGTCGCCCGCCGCTTCATCATAGTGGAAATCCACCTGACAGCCCATGATCGGCTGCACCCCTGCGCCCTGCGCCGAGACGGAAAATTCGAGCGCCGCGAACATGTTGTTGCTGTCGGTCACGGCGACGGCGGGCATGTCCATATTGGCGCAAAGACCGGGCAGCTTCTTGAGGCGCATGGCGCCTTCGAGAAGCGAATATTCGGTGTGCAGGCGGAGGTGGATGAATCGGGGGGCTGTGCTCATGCCGCCAGCTTATGTGAGCCGCGCCCGCCATGCCAGAGCCAAGGCAGTGCCAAGTTGGTGCCAAGTCACTGCCAAGGCCGCGCGCCGTAGAGCTGTCCCGACAGGACGGCAAAGCCCCTCTGCACCGGGCGCGCGCCTTGCCCCATAAGAAAAACCTTATACCCAACCCAAGGATATTCTCGCTTTTTCGCGCATTGATTCTGGCTTACCCCAAGGGACAGAGAATTCTGGCCGTCGCGCCTATAGGGCTGCCTTATGCAGCCCCGGCGCCGACAGGCCCCAGCCACGGAGATTGCCAGATGGCCCCAAGGATGACACTCGAAGGGATCTACACCCCGGTCGTGACCCCGCTGCACGATGATTTCAGCGTCGATTACGACGCGCTGGCCGATGTGGTCGATCATCTGGTAGCAAGCGGCGTGCACGGGCTTATTTCCGGCGGCTCGACCGGCGAGAACTATACCCAGACCGTCGAGGAACGGCTCGAGATCGCGCGCTTTACCCAAGACCGGCTCAAGGGGCGGCTGCCGCTCTTTGTCGGCACCGGCATGATGCGCACCGAGGACAGCCTCGCCATGGCCACAGGCGCGCGTGAGATGGGCGCCGATGGCATCCTGCACGGCACGCCGCCCTATTCGGTGCCCACCGAGCACGAGAACGCGCTCAACACGCTGGCGGTGGACCGCGCCGCCGATCTGCCGATGATCCTCTACAATTATCCGGGCCGGATGGGCGTCAACATGGGCGAAGAGTTTCTCGACCGGGTCGGCCGCTCGCGCAATGTGATCGGCATCAAGGAAAGCTCCGGCGACATCAACCGCGTGCATCTTCTGGCCCGCGACTATCCTCATATTCAGCTCAGCTGTGGCATGGATGATCAGGCGCTCGAGTTCTTTGCCTGGGGCGCGCGCAGCTGGATCTGCGCCGGCTCGAACTTCCTGCCCGAGGAACATGTGTTCCTCTACGAGACCTGCGTCGTGCAGGGCGATTTCACCAAGGGCCGCCGCATCATGTCGGCGATGATGCCGCTGATGCGGGTGCTCGAACAGGGTGGCAAGTTCATCCAATGCGTCAAGCATGGCACCACTTTCATGGGCCACCCCACCGGCACCGTGCGGCCGCCCCTGCGCCCGCTCAACAAGGATGACAAGCGTCAGCTCGAACAGGTCATCCGCACCCTCAAACGCACCATTTCTGACATCAAGGCGGAGAATTGAGCCATGAGTGATCTTCTGACCCGCGAAGAATACGGCGCCATTGCCAAGGGGCTGACCCTGCCCGTCAACGCCTTTATCGACGGCAGCTTTCGCCCCGCGCGATCCGGCGCGACCTTTGAGACCGTGAACCCCGCCACCGGCGCCAAGCTCGCCGATGTGGCGGCCTGCGACACCAAGGATGTGGATTTCGCCGTCGAAAAGGCCCGCGATGCCTTTGAGGATGGCCGCTGGTCGCGGCTCCACCCCTCGGCGCGCAAGGATGTGCTCATCCGCCTGTGCAAGCTGCTCACCCGCAACGCCCATGAGCTGGCGGTGATGGAAAGCCTCGACAGCGGCAAGACCATCTATGATTGCGAAACCGTTGACATCCCCGAGACCATCCACTGCCTCAAATGGCATGCCGAGCTCATCGACAAGATCTATGATCAGGTGAGCCCCGCCTCGGACGACCATATCGCCATGGTTCTGCGCGAACCGGTGGGGGTCGTGGGCCTCGTGCTGCCGTGGAACTTCCCGCTTCTGATGCTGGCGTGGAAAATCGGCCCGGCGCTCGCGGCAGGCTGTTCGGTGGTGGTGAAACCCGCCGAGGAAACCCCGCTCACCGCGCTGCGTCTGGCGGAACTGGCGCATGAGGCGGGCGTGCCCGCCGGTGTGCTCAACATCGTGACCGGCGACGGGCCGGGCGTCGGCGAACCCCTCGGGCGGCACCCGGATGTCGATATGGTCTCTTTCACCGGCTCGACCGAAACCGGGCGTCGCTTTCTGCATTACTCCGCCGACAGCAACCTCAAGGAGGTCGTTCTCGAAATGGGCGGCAAGAACCCCTGCGTGGTGCTCGACGACGCCGAGAACCTCGACAGTGTCGCGGCCCATGTGGTCAACGGCGCCTTCTGGAACATGGGCGAAAACTGCTCGGCCTCGTCGCGGCTCATCGTGCATGCCTCGGTCAAGGACGATCTTCTCGCCCGGGTCGAGGCCCATGCCCGCGAATGGATCACCGGCGATCCGCTCGACCCGCAGGTGCGCGTCGGCGCGCTCGTGTCGCGGGCGCATTTCGACAAGGTCTGCTCTTATCTCGACGAGGTGCAAAAAGGCCGCGTGGTGATCGGCGGCACCCATTCCGGCGGTGCCTTTGTCGATCCCACCGTGGTCGAGATTTCCGGCAATGACGCGCGGCTCGCCCGCGAGGAAATCTTTGGCCCGGTCCTGTCAGTGATCACCGTCACCAGCACCGAAGAGGCGATCAGCATCGCCAATGACACGCCCTATGGGCTGGCGGCCTCGGTGTTTTCGGCCAATGGCAAACGCGCGATCCGCGCCGCTCGCGCCATCAAGGCGGGGACCGTCACCGTCAACAGCTTTGGCGAGGGCGACATCACCACGCCCTTTGGCGGGTACAAGCACTCGGGCTTTGGCGGCCGCGACAATGGCATCCACGCCCATGACCAATACACCCAGCTCAAGACCATCTGGATCGACCTGTCGGATGACAGCGACGATCAGATCGGCTGAGCCATCGAGGCCAGACCCATGACCAAGCTTCATGCCCGCCGCCTGCCCCGTCACACCGGGCGGGCGGCCTGGAACGCCATTTTGCCCGAGGCGCCGCCGCCCACGACCCTGACCGAGGATCGCTCCGCCGATGTGACCATCGTCGGCGCGGGCTTTGCCGGGCTCTCGGCGGCGCGGCGGCTGCATCAGATCGACCCGGGGTTGCGGATCGCCGTGCTCGACGCGGGCCGCGTCGGCGAAGGGGCCGCCGGGCGCAACTCGGGCTTTATGATCGACCTGCCCCATGACCTGCAATCCGACGATTACGCGGGCCATGCGGCGGACAACGACCGGATCATGACCGGGTTCAACCGCGCCGCCATCGCCTTTGCCGCGCAGGCCGTCGCCGACTATGGCATCGCCCCCGCCTATTTCGATCCGGTGGGCAAGGTCAACGGCGCGGCGGGCGACGGCGCCCATGCCCAGAACCTGAGCTACGCCCGCCATCTCGAGGCGCTGGGCGAGCCCTGTGAGATGCTCGATGCGCAGGCGATGCAAGAGCTCACCGGCTCCTCCTATTACCAATCCGGGCTCTACACGCCGGGCACCGCGATCTTGCAGCCGGCGGGCTATATCCGGGGGCTCGCCGCCGGTCTCGCCGCGGGCGGCGTGGCGATCTATGAGGAAAGCCCCGTCACCGATATGAGCCGGAATGGCTCTCACTGGACGGTGACCGCCAAGGGGCATCGTATCACCTCGGGCTGCGTGATCCTGTGCACCAATGGCCATCTGGAAAGCTTTGGCTTTGCCAAGAAACGCCTCCTGCATGTGATGCTTTTTGCCTCGATGACCGAAGACCTCTCGCCCGAGGCGCTCACCGCGCTCGGCGGGCGACCGCGCTGGGGCATCACGCCCTCGGACCCGATGGGCACCACGATGCGCCGCATCGACACGACCCAGGGCGGCAACCGGATCATCACGAGGTCTTGCACCGAGTTTCGCCCCGGCATGGAGCCGAGCCGCGCAGGCCTCGCCCGCGCCACCCGCGTCATGGCCCGCAAATTCGCCGACCGCTTCCCACAACTGGGCGGCGTCAAACAGCAATATATCTGGGCCGGGCACCTCTGCCTGAGCCTCAATGGCGTCTCGGTCACCGGGCGGCTCGAGGATGGGCTGTTTTCGGCCTGCGTGCAAAACGGGCTCGGCACCGCGCGCGGCACGCTCACCGGCATCGCCGCCGCCGAGGCCGCGCTTGGCCATCACAGCGACATCAGCGCCCATTTCACCGCAGAGCCCGCGCCGAAACGCCTGCCGCCCGAGCCCTTTGCCACGCTCGGCGCCAATATGGTGCTGCGGCTGCGCGAACATCGCGCCCGTATCGAATGAAAGTGGAGTAACGCGGATCAGGCCCAAACTTAGGCCCAATCAGGCCGGGTATTTATGCGCCGAGATGAACTGCCAGATGTCGCGGTTGATCTCGGCCAGCGCATCGAGCGCGGCGCGGATCTCATCGAGCGCCGCCTCGTCGAGCGGCGTGTCCTGCCCCATCAGCAGCCGGTCCTTGCGGTCGGCAATGCGCATCTGGATGGTGCGCGGATGCTGCCCGTCGGGATCAAAGGCATAGATGCAGTGATTGTAGCGGTTGCGCAGCGCCGAATGGCGCTGAATGCGGCCGGTGAGGCCGAGAATGGCCTTGCGCTCGGCGGCATCGACCCGGTCGAGCTTGGACAGCCGTTCCACCAGGTCGATCCGCGCCCGTGTCGTGTTGAGCGTCAGAAAGGTGACGGTGGCGATTTCCTTATCGGTGCCCGAAAGCCCGGCGATCAGATGGATCAGCAGGCTTTCGGTATTGGTCCAGGCATAATTGAGCCGCCCGACGAGCAGGAGCACCGTATCGAAATCGATCCGCCCCCCCGCCGTCATCACTGCACGCGCGCGGATTGCTGCTGTTCCAGAAAACAGATCGTCGCCTCGGTCCGGTTATGCACTCCGAGCTTGGCGATCACATGGTGCATATGCAGCTTGACCGTATGCACCGACAGGCCGAGCTTGTCGGCGATGATCTTGTTCTGATTGCCCTGCGCGGCACAGCTCAGCACTTCGAATTCGCGATCGGTCAGCCGATCGAAGAGCCGGTCGGGCATCGCGGGCTTGGCAGGCTCTGGCGCGGGTGCCGCCTGTTCGATCAGCTCGCGCGGCATATAGCTTTCGCCACAGAGCAGCAGCCGCAGCACCGACACCCAGCGGTCGATCTCGAGGTTCATCGGCAGATAGCCGAGCTGCGCGCCAAGCCCATCGGCCTCGGCCGCATCCGCCACCTGCCGTGCGGCCGGCACATCGCGATAGCCCAGCGCCACCATCGCGCCGTTGAACCCCTCGCAGATCTTGCCCAACTGCGCGAGCAGCTCTTTCGACTGGCTTTGATGGACAATGATCGCGCGCAGGTTATGGCGCCCGTTCTTGTCGAAAAACCCGAGGTCGTTGATATGGGAAATGCGCTGGAACTCGCAGCAGGGAAACTCTTCGCTCGCCAGCCGGAGCACATGGTCGGAAAAATCATGCGCGGTGCCGACAAACAGGCAGATCACTTTGGTCTTATCCAGGTTTGCTTCATCAATCATAGGCTCTCATCCCCTAGCCTTGAGCGCAAATAGGATCGGCCGGACAGGCCGCGCGCTCTCGTGTTGAAAAACTCTCTCGAGGCCGGTTTGAAAGACCCCGTCCAAACAATGGTCACTCTTACCTTTGAGCCCAAAAATACGGCGGGCCATGGCTGAAAAATCACCCGAAATACGGTGAAGCCATTAATTAGTATTAACACATTTTAGCCTAATTGTCCGCTTGTTTATTGGGCATTGGGCGTAGGGCGGGTCAAATTGGGCAAAGGTTGGACCGGCCCTCTCGCGCCTTGGGCGATGGCGATTTTGTCAACTCAACCCTGACGTTACGCGCCCTCGCCCCGCCTGCCACCGCCCGGCGACCGCATTCAGGCGCTGGCCATCGCGGCCACCCGGGGTCTAGACCCCCAGACCAGTGGATTTAGACCTCCCCCTGCTCTCCCTGATCAAAAGTTAACGTAAGGTTAACCGTTCGAACGCGCCCACAGCGATCCACCCCGCCGTTTCCCCAGCCTTTTCAGCCAGATACCCGGCCCGACGGCGCATCGCCTCGTTAGACCGTTTTACCGGCTGTTTTCGACTCGGGCAGCGGTGAGATGCTGTGCCTACCGCAGGTCACTTGGGGAACATGACCCTTATTTTACGGGGAATGTCGGTGATCAGAGCGTCGGGGGGCATCGCATATTTATCCGCCTCCCGCCTGATCGTCAGCCTGACGGCAAGGGGAACAGATTGAATGAAGGGGGGACATCAACACAGAGATTTCATCAGCCAACCCGGTGCCGTTCAGGATCGAGACCTCGTCCGAACCGCGCCAAATCATACGTCCAACAGAATCACCTTCCGTTGATGATCGCTTTTGAAATGAGCGGCGATCCAGCGAAGGTCTCATATTTCGGAGATTGAACAAATGGGTAGCAACAAAAACTGGATTTTCCCGATTGGTCCCAAAAGCCATCAGGATCAGGATCAAGATCAGCACCAGGGCCAGGCCCAGGCTGAACTTCAAGCCCAGCTGCAAGCACAGGGACAAGGCCAAGGTCAGGGTCAGGCCCAGCACTCATCAAGTGAGAACTGGAACGGCAATGGCAATGGCAACCTGAACGGCAACGGCAACCTGAACGGCAATGGCAACCTGAATGGTAACGGCAACCTGAATGGTAACGGCAACCACAACGGCAACGCCAACGGCAACGCCAATGGTAACCTGAACGCCAACGGGAACCTGAACGCCAATGGCAACCTCAACGCCAATGGCAACGTCAACAGCAACACCAACGAGAGCATGACCACCGTGGGTGTCGACGTCACTGTCGGGATCGAAGGCTATGAGCCGACCGATGACGATTTCGCCGACATCGACCTCGACCATTCAGAGGCCGGTGATTTCATCATGGCCAAGGGCGACATCGACTACAGCCCCGGCAATGACATGAACCTCGAAGACATCCTTGCCGACGCCCTTGATGGCGCGGGCAATGACACGGGCATCGTCAACGCGCAGTCCAACAACCTGCAAGACAATGACACGCTCGAGAAAGTCTCGAACGACGGCAAGCTGGACCAGAAGAACGACTCTCGCGGCGGCGACGCCGAAGCGGGTGACGGCATCAGCGCCGGCGCAGCTGGCGGCGATGGCGGTCACGCCAAATCGGACGGCGGCAACGCACTTGGTGGCTTTGGCGTCGGTGGTGCGGCCATCGCGGTCGGCGGCCATAGCGGTGACGGCGGCAAAGGCGACGCAGACGGCGGCAAAGGTGACGATGGCGGTGATGCAACCGCGGTTGGCATCGGCCTTGGTCTCGGCGCAGCTGGCGCGGATTCGGACGCTGACGGTGGCGACGGCGCAGGCGCAGCCTCGATCGGGGCCGGTCTCGGCATCGGCGCAGGTCTGGCCGGTGCAAATGCTGAAGGCGGCAACAGCGGCGACGCTGGCGGTCTTGGCCTCGGCATCGGTGCTGCAAGCTCCGACGCGGACAGCAGCAACGACGGCGATGCCGGCGCAATCGGAGCCGGTCTCGGCATCCTTGGCGTTGGTCTGGCTGGCGCTGAGAACGGTTCGACCGGCAATGCCGATGCGGCTGCAGGTGGCATTGGCCTCGGCGGTGGCTCGGGCGAGAGCGGCAATGGCGGCGACGCCGGTGCTCTGGCTGCAGGTCTCGGCAATGGTGAAGGCACCGGTCGCGGTGGCGAAGCCACTGGCGGTGACGGCGGCGACGCCGGTTCGGTGGCCGGAGCGGCCAACAACGCCCAAGGCAATGGCGGCATCAACGGCGCCTTCGCGGGTGACGGCGGTGCAGGCTACGGCGGTCACGCCTGGGGCGGTGACACCGGCAATGCCACGGGCGGCTATGCAGCAGTCGGCGGCGTTCAGGCCGGTGGCGGCACTGGCGGCTCGGCACGCGATGCCTTCGCAGATGGTGGCATGGGCGGCAATGCCGGCATGTGGGGCTCGAACAACGGTGACGATGGTTTCGTGACCGGCGAGAGCTTTGCATCGGCCGCGTCGCAAATCGACACCACCGCGTTCAACCAGAGCGTTGTGATGGGCGCGAACGTCCTCGGCAACACGGTCGACATGACCGTGGTCGGCGGCAGCTTCAGCTCCAGCTACATCGGCGACGACGCCGACAGCTAAGTGACCTTGTTTCGGGCCCGGCATCGTCCGGGCCCGAAGCCTTTTTAAGACCCAAGATTTTTAGATTCGTAAATTCGGTGAAGCGGCCCCGAGGGCCGCACGGCCCTTAAGGCCAAAAGGCAAGAGCAGCCGGCCAGAATACTTGGATGGAAAGGCTCGGACATGTTGGACAAGACCACAGAGATCATCGCCCACATGGTGGGCATTTTCCACATCACGCTCGAAGAAGAGCGCATGCGTGACATCTACGAGGACTTTGCCGCGCTGAGGCTGGCCGAGGCAGATCTCGGAAGCTTGCTGAACATCACAGTCATCGTCAAAGCGCCTTACAGCCCCGACGGCTTTTCACCCTATACCAACTACCGCGATATCGCCCCGCCCGCCGAGGGTCCGGGGTTTTTCTTTCAGCCCTTCGGCTATTTCATGCCGCAGATCCCGCTGCCGATGCAGATCTTTCTGGCGCCCGATGCGATCTTTCTGCCGGCCCATCTGACAATCGAGATGGCGGCCGCACGGCCCCTTCTCATCCTCGAACCGCCGGGAAGCGTCGCCACCGCGACCTATCAATACGCCTGGCTCGAGGACAATGACGATTTCGAACTGGGCCGCAGCGATCATGTGTTCGAGGACACCGCCGCCTATACCGAAACGCTCAAGCAATATCACACCGTGGGTCAGGCGCTCGAAGCCGCCCCGCGGCTCGAGATGCCGGATTTTTCCGCATCCGTTCGCGATGACGCGCTCGCCACCACCCAGGCTGTAGCGCTCACCGAAGCGGCCCCGATCACCGGGGCCAGCATAGAGATCCAGCGTGGCGAGGCGACGCAAGGCACGTTCGAGAACGGCCAAGCCGTGGACACCGTGACCAAGCTCGACGACGTCATGCCCGCCTATTTCCGAGCAAAGAACCCAGATGTCACGCTGGACCCTGACGCAGAAGAGACCTCAGAGGACAACGGCACAAGCACCGGCCCAGAAGAGGGCGACAGCAGCTTTGTGCTCTCCAACGCCCCGGTCGATCCCGATCCCTTTGCCGGGCTCGGCGACAATCCGGCGAGCGCGCAATTCGCCGTGGATCCCGGCCATCTCGCCCTCGCGGGTGGCAATATGATGATCAACGAGGCCGGCATCACCCTGGGCTGGCTCGACGCGCCGGTCATCTCGGTGATGGGCGATGTGATCACCCTTGATCTCATTTCGCAGGTCAATGTCATGGTGAGCTATGGCTCGGTCAATGGCACCATCGAGGCCAGCGCCTCGACCAGCGTCAACAGCGCCGTGATGGCGCGGATCAGCTCGGCCCCGCCGCCCGAAGAAATCACCGTCGAGGCCGAAGGCACCGCGGGCGAAGAGGGCAGCGACGCAAGCGCCGAGGGCGACGCGGGCGAAACCGGCCCCGACGCCACCGCCGGCGGCCCGCTCTCCCTGCCCTCCAACTGGGCCGTGACCCGGATCGAAGGCGATCTGCTGACCGTCAACTTTGTCGAGCAATACAGCTTCATGACGGACCATGACCGCGCCGACATCACCTTCAGCAGTTCCAACACCTATATCGGTCTCGGCGACAACACCGTCGCCAATATCACCCAGCTCTTCGAGCTCGGCTTTGGCTACGACCTGATCATCATCGGCGGCAACATGATCTCGGTGAACCAGATCTTTCAGCTCAACGTGATGATCGACATCGACAATGTCACCTGGTCCGGCTCGATGGCGTTCAGCCCGAGCTTTGGCGACAATCTCGTGTTCAACGGCGCGTCGATCACCGCCACCGGGCTCGACAGCTATGCCGAGATGCAGGACAATTTCGCCAATGCCGCCGATCAGCTTGGCGATGGCGCCATCACGGTGGGCGGCGACGTCGCCCGCGACAGCGCCTTCGAGGGGATCGACCTGCTGCGGGTGCTCTATATCGACGGCGATCACACGATGATCAACTCGATCCGTCAGACCAATGTGATGGGCGATTCCGATCAGGTGCATATGGCGCTCGACAATTTCGAGGCCGCCACCGGCGCCGAGGCTTCGGTCTCGCTGGTCAGCGGCTCGAACGCGGCGATCAACCTGGCGGCCATCGATCTCTATGGGACGGATTCCACCGTCCATGTCGGCGGCGAGGTCTATAGCGACGCGCTGATCTATCAGGCCGAGCTCATCGACACCGGGGCCAACCCGCTCGGCGTCAACCTGAGCCAGCTCACCAGCGAGGCGGTGGCCTTCCTCGCCGAGGGCATGCTCACCACGCCCGACCTGCCCGACACCGAAGAGATTGCGCCGACCCCGGCCCCTGACACCACATCGCCCGATGTGATGCAGACAATGCTTGCTTGAACAGAACGGATTACACATGAGTTTGGACGATATTGCCGCCCGAAACGCAGCCGCGCCGCCTGAGGCAGAGCTGCCAAATTCAACGAGCCCCGGAAAAACCGGCGCAAAACAATCATTTAACAAGGCAAAGACAGATTCCACCACTCACAGCACCAAAGACACAGACGACACGCTCCGCCTCGACCCGGCCCAGCGCGTGACGCCCAAGGAGGCCGACGGGCAGGAAATCTTCCGCTCCTCCCGCCCCGGCATCCAGATCGAAGGCGACACCGGCCCGATCCTGCGCAAAACCGGCGGCGGCGGCGCCAAACCCCCGCAGCGCGGCGACGATGGCGGCGGCGGTGGCGGCGGCAACAACCAGACGCCCAAGTTCCACAAACGCGGCGGCCCCGACCAATTCGCCGTGCAGCTCGAAAAGGGCAAACGCGTGGTGCGCCGCAACATCGGCTTCGTGATGGTGCTGACCTGCGCCACCAACCTGCTGGTGCTGGCCATCCCGATCTATCTCTTCCAGATTTCCGACCGCGTGCTGACCTCGCGCTCGCTCGACACGCTGATCATGCTGACCATCGTCATCGGCAGCGCCGTGGTGCTGCAGGCGGTGTTCGACGCGGTCCGCCGCTTCATCCTGATGCGCACGGCGGTCGAGGTGGCGGTGCGGCTCGGCGCCCCGGTGCTGAGCGCCGCGGCGCAATCCTCGCTCCATGACAACGGGCGACAATATCAGACCCTCGGCGACCTGCAGCAATTGCGCGGCTTTCTCACCTCCGGCACGCTGATCTCCTTCCTCGACGTGCCTTTTGCCCCGCTCTTCATCCTCGCCATCTTCCTCGTGCATCCGCATCTGGGGATGATCGTGGTGATCACTGCGATGGTCCTGATGGTGGTGGCGCTGATCAACCAGAAAATGACCGCAAAACCCTTTGCCCAGGCCAATATGGCCCAGGCCCGCGCCAACATGCATCTCGACAGCATGACCCGCAACAGCCAGATCATCAACGCCCTCGCCATGGTGCCCGAGGCCGTCGCCCTCTGGGGCCGCGACACGGCGCAATCGCTGCGCTCGCAGGTGATGGCCCAGGACCGCAACATCGTCTGGGCGGCCGTGTCGCGCGGCGCGCGGCTGCTGACCCAGATCGGCATGCTCGGCTGGGGCGCTTATCTCGCGATCCAGGGCGAGATCACCGGCGGCATGGTCATCGCCGCCTCGATCATCGCAGGCCGGGCGCTGGCCCCGATCGAAGGCTCGATCGAAGGCTGGAACGGCTTTACCCAGGCCCGTGGCGCCTATGGCCGGGTGACCCAGCTGATGCTGGCCACGGTGCAGAAATTCGAAAAACTGCGCCTGCCCAACCCCGAAGGCCGCCTCACCGTCGAACGGCTGCTCTATGTGCCCACCGGCACCAAACAGGTGGTCTTGAACGGGCTGAGCTTTGATCTGAGCCCCGGGGAATCCCTTGCCGTGATCGGCAATTCCGGCGCGGGTAAAACCACGCTGGGCAAGATGCTGGTGGGCTCGATCCTGCCCACCTCGGGCAATGTCCGGCTCGACCTGATGGACCTGCGCAACTGGGATGAACGCCAGCTTGGTGAAAACATCGGCTACCTGCCTCAGGACGTGCAGCTCTTCCCCGGCACCATCAAGAACAACATCGCAAGGATGCGCGCCGATGCCCGCGACGAGGACATCTACCGCGCCGCCATGCTCGCCGATGTGCATGACATGATCGCCACCCTGCCGCATGGCTATGAAACCATGGTGCAGGCCGATGGCTCGCCGCTCTCGGGTGGTCAGAAACAGCGGATCGCGCTGGCCCGCGCCTTCTATGGCAACCCGCGCTTTCTGGTGCTGGACGAGCCGAACTCGAACCTCGACACCGCCGGCGACCGGGCGCTCGCCAATGCCATCCGCCACGCCGGACAACATGGCATCACCGTGGTCGTCATCACCCAAAAACCCTCGCTGCTGAGCGTGGTCGACAAGATCATGCTCCTGGCCGACGGCAATGTCGCGCTCTTCGGCCATCGCCAGCAGGTGCTCGAACAGCTCGCCCAGCGCAGCAACCCGGGCCGTGGCGGCCATATTTCGGGACAACAGCAACAGGGAGGCCCGTCCAATGTCTAATCTCGTGGTCTATGCCGAGCCCCCCGAATGGTATGCCGAGGTGCCGCGCAGCGTGTCGAAACTGGTGATCTTCGGCCTCGTGCTCTTGCTCACCACCTTTGGCGGCTTTGGCCTTTGGGCCTTTACCGCGCCGCTCGCCGCCGCGGTGATTTCCCAAGGCAGCTTTGTCGCCACCGGCAGCAACAAGATCGTGCAGCATCTCGAAGGCGGCATCATCAAGGAAATCCTCATCGAGGAAGGCGACAATGTCACCGCCGGTCAGCCGCTTCTGCGGCTCGATGAAACCTCGGCGCTGGCCACCGAACGCGAATTGTTCCTGCGCCAGATCCGGCTCGAGGCGATGGAGGCCCGCATTCTCGCCGAATACAATCAAAAGGAAACGCTCACCTACCCCGCCCATCTCGAGGCGCTGCGCTCGGATTTCAACATCGCCGCCATGCTCGACGGTCAGCGCGTGGTGTTCAACGTCGCCCTGCAACAGATGAAGAACGACGTCAAACTGCTGCAACAGAATATCGAGGCGCTCACCGTGCGCGCCGTCGGCTATCAGCAACAGCTGATCTCGAGCCGCGCCCAACACGCGATCCTTCTCGAAGATAGCAACGCCAAACAGACGCTGCTCGATCAGGGGCTGATCCGGCGCAGCGAATTCAACGCGCTCCGCCGCGCCATCGCAGAGATCGAAGGTCAGATCGGCCGCCTCATCGCCGAGGTGGACGAGATCACCGAGGTCAAACGCCGCTACGAGGCCCAGATCGCCCAGGCGGTGAGCGAACGGCGCGGCGCGGCGCTCGATGAGCTACAGGTCGTGCAGTCCGAACTTGAAAGCGTCCGCGAACAGGCCCGCACCGCTGAAAACGTGCTGCGCCGGGCCGAGGTCGTGGCGCCGGTTGCGGGCACCGTGGTGCGGCTCCACTATCATACCCCCGGCGGCGTGATCGAGAGCGGCAAGGCCATCGCCGAGATCCTGCCCACCGGCGAGCCGCTGATCATCGAGGTGCAGATCCCGCGGGTCGAGATTGACGTGGTCAAGAAAGGTCAGCCCGCCACCGTGCGCCTCACCGCGCTCAACCAGCGGATCACCCCGATCCTGATGGGCGAGGTCTTCTATGTCTCGGCCGATGCGATCCTTGACCGCTCGCAGGAGAAGCCGCGCGAGATCTATGTCGCCCGGGTCTCCGTGCCCCCGGCAGAGCTTGACCGGGTGCGCGGCTTTACCCCGACCCCGGGCATGCCCGCCGAAATCATGATCCAGACCGAGGAACGCACCTTTGTCCAATATCTGATGAAGCCGGTGACCGACAGCATGACCCGCGCCTTCCGCGAACAGTGACGCGACGCCCCCGGCCAGAATTATCTTGATCTGGACCGGGGGCTCGCCTAATCGCTGGCCATGGACACCGCCTTTCTCATCACCGCCTTTGTCACCTTCTTCGTGATCATGGACCCGCCGGGCCTCGCCCCGGTCTTTGCCGCCCTGACCCAAGGCATGTCGGCCCAGCGCCGCCGCGCCATCGCGCTGCGCGCCTGTCTGGTGGCGGCCGGTGTGCTCATCGCCTTCGCGGCCTTCGGCGAGTCGATCCTCGGCTTTATCGGCATCACCATGCCCGCCTTTCGCATCGCCGGCGGCATCCTTCTTTTCCTGACCGCGCTCGACATGCTCTTTGAACGCCGCAACCAGCGGCGTCAGACCCGCGGCGAAGAGGATGACCATGACGACCCGTCGGTCTTTCCCATGGCGATCCCGCTCATCGCCGGGCCGGGCACCATCGCCACCGTGATCCTGCTCACCGGGCAGCAACCGGGCTGGGAAGGCTTTGCCCTTGTCGTCGGCGTCATGCTGGCGGTGCTGACGCTGAACTTTGTCTTTCTGCTCGGGGCGAGCCTCATCGACCGGGCGCTCGGCAAGACCGGCATCGTGGTGGTGACGCGGCTTCTCGGCATGTTGCTGGCGGCGCTGGCGGTGCAATTCGTGCTCGACGGCGTGCGCGGTTTCGGCCTCGCCTGAGCACAGTCGTGGTACTGTCGTAATACCGACGTGTTACCGACACGGGGTTTTCGCGCCCCTTGCCACCCCCTATATCGACAGGACCGAGGCCCCGGCCTGCCCCGCACCATGAGGTTTTGATGCAGGAATTCGACACCGCCCATCTCATCTATCTCGTCATGCTGGGCACGGCGGTGGTCTTCTGGTTCATCGTGCAGAACCGCAATTCGCTCGGCAAAGTGGCGCAACAGGCGCTGCTCTGGGGCCTTATTTTCATGGGCGTCATCGCCGGAATCGGCATGTGGGACCATATCAAGCAAACCGTCCTGCCCCGGCAATCGGTCGAGCTCGCCAATGGCCGCATCGTCGCGCCGCTCGCGGCGGATGGTCATTACTACCTGAGCGCCGAGGTCAATGGCGTGCCCATGCGCTTTGTCGTCGACACCGGCGCCACCGATCTCGTCCTGACCCAGCGTGACGCCGAAAGAGCGGGATATGAGCTTGATAAGATTAGCTTTCACGGCTCCGCCCGCACCGCCAACGGGATCATCCGCACCGCGCCGATCCGCCTCGACAGCATCGACATCGGCGGCATCCGCGACGAAAATGTCCGCGCCGTGGTCAATGGCGGCGAGCTCGACAGCTCGCTACTGGGCATGTCCTACCTGTCGCGGTTCGGCACCGTGACCTTCGCCGATGGCAAGCTGATCCTGACCCGCTAAGCGCCTCTCAACGCTCGGCTTTCTTCTCCCACGACCCGCTCTCTTCGGACCAGTATTGCGCCGAACAGCCCGCCTCGGTGAGCGCCTTCCACTGCCCCCGCGCCCGGTCCAGCGCCGCCATGTCATTGCCATCAAAGAGCACGCAAACCCGCTCGAGCCGCTGCACCTCCTCGGCACTGACCTCGGCCCCATCCACCGCCATCAGGCATTGCGGATCATTCGCCGCCTCCATCGCCGTGGTGAGCAACACCGGCTGCAACGCATCATGCGCCCCGCCCGCCAGCCCATGCGGCAAAAAGCTCTCGCCGCCCTGCCACAGCTTTTGGTCGAGCCAGTCCATCCGGCCCGGCTCGACCCCGCGCACAACCACCCGCCAGCCCGCGCCCATCGCCTTGGTCAAAAGCATGGGCAGCGTTGCCTCGAGCGGCTGTCGCGTCAGGTGGTAAAAATAGGCCGCGCCCAAGGGTTTACGCGCCCTCGAACTGATCCGCCACCAGCCGGTTGAGCGCCATCACCCCCCAGCCCGACGCGCCCTTGGGCGCATGCGGCGTGTCGGTCTTGACCGAGGCCACCCCGGCAATATCGAGATGGATCCACGGCGTTCCGTCTTGCACGAAACGCTGCAGGAATTGCGCCGCGGTGATCGAGCCCGCAGCCCGCCCGCCGACGTTTTTCATATCGGCAATCTGGCTCTTGAGCATGTCGTCATAGGCCTTGCCCAGCGGCATCCGCCACGCGCCCTCGCCCTCGGCCTCGGCGGCGCGCAGGAACTGGTTGCAGATCTGGTCGTCATTGGCAAAGACCCCCGCCTTCTCATGGCCGAGCCCGATGATGATCGCCCCGGTCAGCGTCGCCAGATCGATCATGCCCGCAGGCTTGTAGGTCTCCTGCGCGTACCACATCACATCCGCCAGAACGAGCCGGCCTTCGGCATCGGTGTTGATCACCTCCACCGTGTCGCCCTTCATCGAGGTGACCACATCGCCGGGCCGCGTCGCATTGCCCGAGGGCATGTTTTCCACCAGCCCGACGAGCCCCACGACATTGGCCTTCGCCTTGCGCAGCGCCAGCGCCCGCATGGTGCCCGCCACGACGCCCGCGCCGCCCATATCCATGGTCATGTCTTCCATGCCCGCCGCCGGTTTGAGGCTGATCCCGCCGGTGTCGAACACCACGCCCTTGCCGATCAGGGCCAGCGGCGCCGCGTCCTTGTCGCCGCCCATCCATTCCATCACCGCCACTTTCGACGGGCTGTCAGAGCCTTGCCCCACCGACAGAAGACAGCCCATGCCCAGCGTGGCAAGCTCGTCTTCCTCGAGGATTTTCACCGTCAGACCAAGGCTTTCCATCTCCTTGATCCGCTTGGCGAATTCCGTGGTGGTCAGGTGGTTGGCCGGCTCGCTCACCAGATCGCGGGTAAAGAACACGCCCTCGGTCACCGCCAAGAGCGGCGCCGCCGCCTCGCGCGCGGCCTCGGGGTCGGTCACCATCACCGCCAGCGCGCCGGAGGCGTCCTTCTTGGCGTCGCTTTTGTGGGCGTCAAACGCATAGGCGCGCAACGCGATCCCCTGCGCCAGCTCCGCCGGACGTTTGAGCTGCGGCGCCAGCGCCAGCATCGCATCGCGCCCCTTGAGCTTGCCGAGCGCCACCCCGGCCTTGCGCGTCGCCAGCGCATCGGCATTGCGCTCGATGCACACCACGTCGAGCGCCTTGGCCGCCATCCCCGCCGGATAGGCCAGCGTCTTGACCTCGGCCTCTTTCATCTCTTCGAGAGCGCCTTCGTCCACCAGCCGCATCAGCGCCCCTTTGGTGAGCCGGTTCACCCGCCGCGCCGTCTTGTCCATCTTGCCGTCACGGGTCAGGAACACGGCCACACGGCCCTCGGCCTCGGCGATCTCGTCGAGCGATACGGCGCTGAAAGTGACGTCAACAGGGGTGGTCATAACGCTTCTCCTTTGAAGATTTGCACAAGACCTAACGCGGCGGCGCGCCCTTGACCAGTGCCGACACCCCTGCCGGGTCCGGTGCCGCGTCCCGTGTCAGACCACACCCACAGGCCCAAGGCCGCGCCCCGCCCCGCGCCGTTCCCCCGCGCGACGGCGGGGCTTTGCCAGCCGCCCCGCTTTAACGGTTTTCCCCCGCGCGGAATTGGGCTAGTTTGCCCTGCAATAAATTCAGACTTTGGGGGAAGCCGCGTGACCAGATTCGACAGATACATGCTGTCGCAATTCATGGTGCTCTTTGGGTTCTTCGCCCTGGTCCTGGTGTCGATCTTCTGGATCAACAAGGCCGTGCGCATGTTCGACCGGCTGATCAGCGACGGACAATCCTCCTTTGTTTTCCTTGAATTGACGGCCCTGACCCTGCCCGGCGTGATCGCCGTTGTGCTGCCCATCGCGGGCTTTGCCGGCGCGGTCTATGTCACCAACCGGCTCAGCACCGAAAGCGAGCTGACCGTGATGCAGGCCACCGGCTATTCGCCTTGGCGGCTGGCACGGCCGGTGCTGATTTACGGGGTGATCGTGGCCGCGATGATGTCGCTCCTGACCCATGTGCTTGTCCCGACCAGCCTGCATCGGCTTGAGACCCGCAAGGCCGAAGTGTCGCGCAATGTCACCGCCAAGCTCCTGACCGAGGGCGAGTTTCTGCACCCGGCGGGCGGCGTGACCTTCTACATCCGCGAGATCACCCCCGAGGGCGAGCTGCGCGATGTCTTCCTGTCGGACCGGCGCGACATTCAGGCCCCGGTGATCTACACCTCCAAGATGGCCTATCTGGTGCAGGAAGGCGGCGGCACGAAACTGGTGATGGTGAACGGTCTGGCGCAGACCGCCCAGACCAAGGGCAACCGGCTCTTCACCACGTTTTTCACCGATTTCTCTTATGACATCAGCGGGTTGATCAGCGATGACGTGATCAACCTGACCCATGCCCGCTATGCCTCGACCCCGGCCCTGATGACCCGCGCCGCCGAAATCGCCCAGATTTCCGGCGTCTCCGAAGGGGTCGTGACGCTCGAATTGCACAACCGCTTTGCGCAGGCGCTCATGTGTGTCGTCGCGGCGCTCATCGGTTTCGCGACGCTGCTTTTGGGCACCTATAGCCGCTTTGGCGTCTGGCGACAGATCCTCTTGGCCTTCTTGCTACTCGTCGCCGTCAAGCTGGTCGAAGGCACGCTGACCTCGCCGATCCTCTCCGCGCCCGAGCTTTGGCCATTGGCCTATGCGCCGCCCGCGATGGGCTTTGTCCTTGTGGTGCTGCTGCTCTACATGGCCAGCAGGCCGCGCCTCTTTCGATGGCGCAGCCGCTCCCTTGCCGAGGCCAGCAGCGCATGATCCTGCATTTCTACTTCGCCCGGAAATTCCTCTGGACCCTGATCGGCATCGCCACGGTGTTTTCCGTTTTGCTGGGGCTCATCGACCTTGTCGACGAGCTGCAGGATTTCCCCGACCTGCCGTTTTTCGACGTGCTCGAAATCGTGCTGTTGAACCTGCCCCATGCCAATTACGAGATCCTGCCGCTGGTGATGATCCTCGCCACCGTGGCGCTTTTCGTGCGGCTGGCGCGCAGCTCGGAACTGGTGGTGCTGCGTGCCTCTGGCCGCTCGGCGCTGGCCGGGCTGGCGGGCCCGGTCGCGGTGGCGGCCCTCGTGGGGCTCGTCGGTGTCACCATGTTCAACCCGGTCGTCGCGGCCTCGGCGAAACGCTACAATGATCTGGTCAACGGCCATTCCGGCCTTGGCGACAATGTGCTGGCGATCTCCTCCGAAGGCCTCTGGCTGCGCCAGGGCACCGAAGAAGGCCAGACCGTCATTCACGCCAAAAGCGCCACCCCGGATCTGAGCACCCTCTTCGGCGCGACCTTCACCAGCTTTACCCCCGAGGGCGATCCGATGCGCCGGCTCACCGCCGAAAGCGCCGAGTTGGGCCAGGGCCAATGGCACCTCTCGGACGTCAAGATCTGGGATCTCGCCAATACCGACAACCCCGAGGCCAGCGCCCGCACCCAAGACCGGCTCACCATCCGCGCCGCGCTCACCCGTGACCGGATCATCGACAGTTTCGGCAAGCCGGAATATATCCCGATCTGGGATCTGCCCGCCTTTATCGATCAGCTCGAAACCGCGGGCTTTTCGGCCCGGCGCTATGCCGTCTGGTTCCAGATGGAGCTGGCCCAGCCGCTCTTTCTCATCGCGCTGGTTCTGGTCGGCGCG
Organism: Roseovarius nubinhibens ISM; assembly: GCF_000152625.1. GTDB lineage: Bacteria > Pseudomonadota > Alphaproteobacteria > Rhodobacterales > Rhodobacteraceae > Roseovarius > Roseovarius nubinhibens. The sequence continues at coordinate 3,549,153 of NZ_CH724156.1, forward strand.
GCCTTCACCATGAAACACGCCCGCCTCGCCAACACCGGCACCTCGGTTCTGGCGGCGGTCATGCTCGGCTTTACGCTGCATTACATCCGCAATTTCGCGCAGGTTTTGGGCGAGAACGGTCAGATCCCGATCCTTCTCGCCGCCTGGGCCCCACCGGTGGCCTCATTGCTGTTGGCACTCGGCATCTTGCTGCATATGGAGGACGGATGACGTCCCGTTCGACCCACTCCGCGCCCCTTATGCTCCCGGCTCTGCGACTGCTGCCCTCGCTGGCGCTGGCGCTCGGTCTTGGCACCGCCCTGTCGCTGCCGCCCGCCGCGCTGCGCGCCCAAGGCGTGACCACGACCACCCGCGCGCCCCAAGACGATCCCGCCCTGCTCGTCGCCGACGATCTGCAGATCACCCCCGACCGGCGCCTCATCGCCAGCGGCAATGTCGAGGCGCTCTATGAGGGCCGGCGTCTGCGCGCCCGGCAGATCATCTACGATCACGAGACCGAGACCCTCACCATCGAAGGCCCGATCACCCTGCAGGACGGCGAATACACCACCGTGCTCGCCGATCAGGCGCGGCTCGACCGGGATTTGCAGAACGGCATCCTCACCGGCGCCCGCATCATCATGGATGATCAGCTACAGCTCGCCGCCGTGCAGGCCAATCAGGTCGAAGGCCGCTATACCCAGCTCTACAAGGCCGCCGTCACCTCCTGCCGCACCTGCAACACCGACGAGGCCCCGCTCTGGCAGTTTCGCGCCCGCCGGGTGATCCACGACAAGGAAGAACGCCAGATCTATCTCGATGGCGCGCAGTTCCGGGTCTTTGACGTGCCGGTCATGTACCTGCCGCGCCTGCGCCTGCCCGATCCGACGCTCGAACGGGCCACCGGCTTTCTCATCCCCTCGATCGAAAGCTCGACCCAACGCGGCACTGGCGTCAAAGTGCCCTATTTCTTCAAGCTCGGCGATCACCGCGACCTGACGCTGACCCCCTATATCGCCACCAAGACGACCACGCTCGAATGGCGCTACCGGCAGGCCTTCACCAAGGGCGAGATCGAATTCGAGGGCGCGTTTTCCAACGATGATTTCGGCACCGAGCGCAGCAATCGCCATTATCTCTTCGGCCAGGGCAAGTTTGAACTGCCGCGCGATTTCGAGCTGAATTTCGACATCGAGCTGGTGAATGATGAAAGCTACCTGGTGGATTATGGCTATTCGAACAAGGACCGGCTCGACAGCGAAATCTCGATCCACCGGGCGCGCCGCGACGAATGGGTGAGCGCCGCGCTGACCCATTTCCGCTCGCTGCGCTCCGGGGAAGAAAACACCACCCTGCCGACCATCGCCGGCAATCTCGACTATGAACGCCGCATCTTCCCGACCCGGCTCGGCGGCGAGCTGCGGTTTTCCGGCGGGCTGCACAGCCATTACCGCAGCTCCGACAGCATTCTCGACGGCACGGACTACGACATCTGGGCCGATGGCCGCGATGTCACCCGCCTGACCGGCAGCGCCGATTGGCTGCGCACCTGGACGCTCTTTGGCGGCATCCGCTCGACGGTGCAGACCGGGCTCGCCCTCGACAGCACCTATGTCAATGACGCGGGCGCCACCAGCGCCTCGAGCGACACGCAGCTGACGCCCAGCGCCTCGGTCGCGCTGCGCTGGCCGCTGGCCAAGACCACGCGCGGCGGCGTCACCCATGTGATCGAGCCGGTGGCGCAATTCGGCTGGGTCGGCGGCAGCAACTCGGACCTGCCCAATGACGAAAGCACCCGGGTCGAGTTCGACGAAGGCAATCTGCTGTCGATGTCGCGCTTTCCCGAAACCGACCGCCGCGAACGCGGCTTTATCGGCGCCTACGGGCTGAGCTGGTCGCGGCTCAACCCCAAGGGGCTTGAAACCCGGCTGAGCTTTGGCCAGGTCTGGCGCGAAAAGGACCTGACCGAGAGCGATGGCAGCTCGACCTTCTCCGCCTCCTCCGGTCAGCGCGGTTCGACCTCCGACATGCTCGTCGCGGCCCATGTCGCCACCCAGAACGGGCTGAGCCTGACCGCCCGTGGCCTCTTTGACAGCGGCTTTGACACCACCAAGGCCGAGGTCCGCACCGCTTGGGACAACGCCAAGACCGGGCTGAGCGCCACCTATATCTGGCTCGGCAGCGATCTTGCCGAAGACCGGCCCAACACGATCTCCGAATGGGCCTTTGACGCGAGCTACCGGATGTCGCGGCATTGGACAGGCCATGCCGAATGGCGTTATGACGTGGCCAGTGACGAAAGCGTTGAAGGAGGGCTCGGCGTGACCTACACCAATGAATGTGTCGATATCACGCTTAAGGCCTCGCGCCGCTTTACCTCTTCCACTATCCTCACACCATCGACCGATTTCAGCCTGACGGTGGGGCTGCGCGGGTTTGCGACCCGGACCAGCGACGCCAACTACGCCCGGACATGCAGGAAATGACAGAAATGACCAAGAAGACGCGCATGATTGCCAAGTTTTTCCAGACAAGCGCCGTGGCGCTGGTGCTCGGGTTGACCCCGCTGACGGCCGCTCCGGTCATCGCCCAGTCCAAATTCGAGGCGGTCATCACCGTCAATAACGCGCCCATCACCCAGTTCGAGATCGAACAGCGCGCCCGCTTCCTGCGGCTTCTGCGCGCGCCGGGCGATCCTATCGCGCTGGCCCGCGAACAGCTCATCGAAGACCGGCTGAAACTGCAGGCCGCGCGTCAAAGCGGCATCGAGGTCAACGAGGAACAGATCGCCGCCGGGATGGACCGCTTTGCCTCGCAGGCCAATCTCAGCGGTGCCGAAATGGTCAAGCTGCTCGCGAGCGAAGGCGTCTATGAGGAAACATTCCGCGCCTTCATCATCGCCGGGGTGAGCTGGTCCGACCTGACCCGCGCCCGCTTTGCCCCCCGCGTCTCGATCAGCGAGGATGATCTCGAACGCGCCCGCGCCGCCGTCGGCAAGGGCGGCGGTGTCGAAGTGCTCATGTCCGAGCTTATCATCCCCTACACCCCGCAGACCCAGGAACAGGTCGAAGCCACCGCCCGCCGCATCTCGGAAGGCGCCAGCGAAAGCAGCTTTGCCGCCGAGGCCCGCCGCTATTCCGCGACCCGCACCGCGCCCAGCGGCGGCCGCCTGCCCTGGACCCCGCTCAACGAATTGCCCGGCGGGTTGCGCGGCATCATCCTCGGCCTCGCGCCGGGCGATGTGACCGACCCGCTGCCGCTGCAAGGCGCCGTCGCCCTGTTCCAGCTGCGCGACATCCGCGAAACCGACGTGGCCGAGCCGGAATATGCCGCCATCGAATACGCCGCCTATTACATCAATGGCGGCCGCAGCGAACAGGCGCTCGCCCGCGCCGCACGGGTCGAGGCCGATACCGACACTTGCGATGATCTCTATGGCATCGCCCAGGGCGAAGACCCGCGCGTTCTCGAACGCGGCTCCAAGGCTCCGTCGGAGATCCCGCAAGACATCGCCTATGAGCTGTCCAAGCTCGACCCCGGCGAGGTCTCCTACACCCTGACCCGCTCCAATGGCGAAACGCTGGTGCTGCTGATGCTCTGCGGCCGCTCGCAAACCATCGCCGAAGAGGCCCCTGCCACCGGTGAAACCACCGCCGACAGCGCCGAAGGCGAGGCCGCGGCCAACGCGCTCTCGGAGACGGAAATGCTGTCGCGCCAGATCGGCGATCAGCGTCTGGCCTCCTACGCGGATGGTTACATGGCCCAGCTCAAGGCCGAGGCCCGGATCGTCGAGAAATGAAGCCCGTCGCGCTCACCTGTGGTGAGCCTTCCGGCGTCGGGCCAGAGCTCGCGGCAAAGACCTGGGCCGCGCTGCGCGACCGGCTGCCTTTCTTCTGGATCGGTGACCCGTCGCATCTGCCGCCGGGCACCCGCCATGTGGAAATCGCCAGCCCCGCACAAGCGAGCGAGGTCATCGACCGTGGCCTGCCGGTGCTGGTGCATCCCTTTCCCGGCACGCTCAGCCCTGGCACGCCGAACCCGGACCATGCCGCCCATGTGATCGCCGCCATCGAAGAGGCGGTGACCCTCGTGTCGCAAGGCGCGGCCTCCGCCATCTGCACCGCGCCCATCCACAAACAGGCGTTGCAGGACGGCGCGGGCTTTGCCTTTCCCGGCCATACCGAATTTCTCGCCCGTCTCGGCGGGGTCAACCGCGCCGTGATGATGCTGGCCTCGGATCAGCTCCGCGTCGTGCCGACGACGATCCATATCGCGCTGTCGGAGGTGCCCGGCGCGCTCACCGCCGATCTCTTGCGCGACACGATCCGCATCACCCATGCCGCGCTCATCGCCGATTTCGGCATCCCCGCGCCGCGCCTCGCCGTCGCCGGGCTCAACCCGCATGCGGGCGAAAGCGGCAAGATGGGCCGCGACGAGATCGACCTCATCGCCCCGGTGCTGGCCGAGCTGCGCGCCGAGGGCCTGTCGCTCATCGGGCCGATGTCCGCCGACACGATGTTCCACGCCGCCGCCCGCACGGGCTATGACGCGGCGATCTGCATGTATCACGATCAGGCGCTGATCCCGATCAAGACGCTGGATTTCGACCGCGGCGTCAACATCACCCTCGGCCTGCCCTTCATCCGCACCTCGCCCGATCACGGCACTGCGCTCGACATCGCAGGCCAAGGTATCGCCAACCCGACCTCGATCATCGAGGCGATGAAGCTCGCCGCCCAGATGGTCGCCGCCCGCAACAGATGAGCACGATCGACAACCTCCCGCCGCTCCGTCAGGTGATCAACGACCACGATCTCGTGGCGCGTAAATCGCTTGGCCAGAACTTCCTTCTCGATCTCAACCTGACCGCCAAGATCGCCCGTCAGGCCGGCGATCTGAGCACGGCGGATGTGCTCGAAATCGGCCCCGGCCCAGGCGGTCTCACCCGTGGGCTGCTGGCCGAAGGCGCGCGCCGCGTCCTCGCCATCGAAAAGGACAGCCGCTGCCTGCCCGCGCTGGCCGAGATCGCCGCCGCCTACCCCGGCCGGCTCGAGGTGATCAATGGCGACGCGCTCGAGGTCGATCCGCTGGCGCATCTGACGCCGCCCATCCATATCGCGGCCAACCTGCCCTATAATGTCGGGACTGAATTGTTGGTGCGCTGGCTCACGCCACAGGAGTGGCCGCCCTTCTGGCAGAGCCTCACCTTGATGTTTCAGCGGGAGGTGGCCGAGCGCATCACCGCCAAACCGGGGTCCAAGGCCTATGGCCGCCTCGCCCTCCTGGCGCAATGGCGTGCCGAGGCCCGCATCGTGATGTCATTGCCGCCCGAGGCCTTCACCCCGGCCCCCAAAGTGTCGAGCGCCGTGGTCCATCTGCGCGCCCTGCCCGAGCCCCGCTTTCCCGCCGATCCCAAGATGCTCGAACGGGTCGTGGCCCAGGCCTTCAACCAGCGCCGCAAGATGCTGCGCGCCGCGCTCAAATCCATGGCCCCCGACATCGAGGACCGGCTCAACGCCGCCGGCATCGAACCGACCCGCCGCGCCGAAACCCTGAGCCTCGAAGAATTCTGCGCCCTGGCCCGCGTCATGTCCGCCGCCTGAGCCCTCTGACAGCAGAGCTCAGATCACCACCAGTTCCGGCCCCGCAAAGGGGCTGAGCCGCTCGGCCCCGCCCGCGCGGATAACGATATTCTCCTCATGCACCATGAGCCGCCCGGGCCCGGTCTCGACCCCCGGCTCGAGCGTGATCACCATGCCCTCGGCGAGCACAGTCTCGTCGCGCGGCGAGAGCGACAGCCCCTCGGTCAGCTGCAGCCCCAGCCCATGGCCGAGCCGCCCCGCCTCTTCGCCGCCGCCGGTGATCGCCGCCATCGCCGCAAAGACATCGCAGGCCCGCGCGCCCGGACGCGACGCCTCGAACCCCGCCGCGGTCGCCTCGATGAGCTGCGCATGCGCGCCCGCCGCCACGGCGCTCGGCGCGCCCACCGCGAAATTCCGGTCGTAATCACAGAAATACCCGTCACGGACCGCCCCGGTGTCGAGCATGAGAACATCGCCCCGCGCCAGCGGCACATCTGAAGCGGGCGAAATCACATCGCCATAGCCATCCGGCCCCGCGCCTCCCGCCAGATAGGAGACGAACTCGGCCCCCTCTTCGAGCAAGAGCCGCTGAAAATCGCGAAACACCTGCGCCAGGGCCACGCCCTCGCGGGCAATCTCCGGCACCCGGGCGAAACTGCGCCCCGCCACCGCACAGCTGGCGCGGATCTTGTCGATCTCGGCCTCCGATTTGATCGCCCGCAGCCGCGCCGTGATCCCCGCATCATCGCGAAACGTGAGCCCGCTGTCGCACTGCACCCGCGCATAATCCGCAAGGCTCATGCGCAGGCTGCTCTCCGGCCCGGACGGCAGCGCCACCGGCCCGCCGGTTTCGCGCAGCGCCTCGACCAGAAGGCTCACCCCCTCGTCACGCGGATTGGGCGCGGGCCATGTGCGAATGTCCTGCACCCAGGTGCTCTGCATCAGCGCCGCGCCAATCGACGGGATCACCGCCACCGGATCGCCCTGCGCCGGCAGGATGAGAAACCAGGGCCGGCTCGGGCTCTCCCAGAACCGCGTCAAAAACCCGCTGAAATAGCGAAATTCCGGCTCGGTGGTGAGCAAGATCGCCCCGATCCCCGCCTCGGCCATGAGCGTCTGCGCCTTGTGCAACCGCCCGCGAAACTCGGCCTCGGCAAAGCCGCGCATCACCCCGCGCCCTCGCTCAGGATGCACAAGGGCCGCGCGCCTTCGGGCAGGGTCATCTGCGCCAGCGCCGCCAGCCCCGCCGCCCCCGATGTGGTGGTGGCAAAGCCAAGCGCGCTCAGCTCATCGAGCACCGCGAACGCCTCTTCCTCGGAAATGAGCGCAAAGGCATCCGCATCCCGCGCCAGCCCCTTCAGCGCAATGAGCGACGCCTCCTTGCAATCGAGCCGCCCCATATCCGACGCAGGCCCTTCGGCGGTGACAAACCGCCCCGCCTCGATCGCCCCATAGAGCGCCGCCGCCCGGTTCGGCTCGACCACGATGATCTTGGGCGCATCGCCCCAGACATGGCGCATATAGGCCGCCATCGCCCCGGCGAGCCCGCCCACCCCGGCTTGCAAGAACACATGGGTCGGCACCTCAGTCAACTGATCGACGATCTCCGCCCCCATGGCGAGATAGCCCTCCATCAACCGATGCGGAATTTCGGTATAGCCCGCCCAGGACGTGTCGAGCAGTAAGGTCCAGCCATTGTCCTCCGCCGCCCTTTGCGCCGCGACCATGCTGGCCTCGTAATCCGCGCCCTCGATCACCACCTCTGCGCCCTGCGCCCGCAGCCGCGTGGCAAAGCCAGAGGGCACTTCTTGCGACAGGTAGATCACCGCCCGCGCCCCGAACCGCGCCGCGCCATAGGCAACCGACAGTCCGTGATTGCCCGCGCTCGAGGTCACAAATGTCTCGCCCGCCAAGGCCGTCGCCCGATCACCGCCCCGCGCACGCGCCATATGCGCAATCACATAGGCCGCGCCCAACGCCTTGAAGGACCCAAGCCCCATGCGCCCGCTCTCATCCTTGATCCAGACATCGACGCCAAAGGCCTCTACTCTGGTCAGCGGCGTGACCTCCGAGGGCAGATATTCCGCCATCACCGCCCGCGCTGCCGCCGCATCCACCGACGGTGCCGGCACCGCCTCGAGCTCGGCCAGATCGAGCCCCGCTCCCCGATAGGGATTCTTGAGAAACTTCATCGCCCTCTCCTCACCTTCTGCCACCGCACCAAGGGGCGCAACCGCCCCCTTTTCTCGTCCCTCCTAGCCGTGACAGCCTTTCCCGCTTTGCGCAAGGGATTTGAAAACCGCATTAGTTTTCACGCAATCCCAAGGGCTTACACCAAAATCACGCAATCTCTGTGGAACACTTGCCGGTCTCGCGGCTTGTCTCCCCGTAACAGCAAGGGGCACCGCCCCACAGATCGTGGCAAGGCCAAGGCCAACCCCACGGAACGCAATGAATTCAGGAGGATAGACATGTTTATCCGTGACATCGCACTCACCGCCGCCCTCGCAACAACCACCGCCATGGGCGCCTATGCCGCCTCGCTCGACAGCGGCATCAATGTCGAAGGCAAAGTGATGGAAGACGGCGCACAGGTTCAGACCGAAACCACGCTCGACACCGACATCCGCGAAGTCGAAGGCAAGACCCAGACCAACGTCGGCCTCGAGACCAACAAGCAGCTCGTGGCAGACGCCACGGTCAAGGATCTCGGCCCCGATGACGTCCGGGGTGACACCGCCGAGGACGAGTTCGACCGCATCTTCGTCGCCGCCAAGGCCGGCACCGAAGTCCGCACCTCGGATGGCGAGCTGATCGGTACCGTGATCGAAGCCCGTGAAACCGATGACGAGAACGGCGCCATCGTCTTTGTCGACGTCGCCGCCGATGCTGACATCCCGGCCAAGACCGTGGGCTTCACGCTCGACACGCTGAACGTGGCCACCGCCGGCACCATCGAATACGGCGCCGAGATGAGCCATCTGCGCGGCCATGTGCTCGCCAATATGTAAGCTCTAGGCCTTTATGGGCCACAGGCTTCGGGGGGCACCCTCCCGCCCCCCAATCTCCCCGAAACGGCCCGGACATCGCGTCCGGGTCGTTTTGCTGTGGGCTAAGCGGGAGAGCCGCGCCCCCGCCCCCTTTCCCCCATCCCCGCAATCGCCTAAAGAAGGCCCATGCCGCAAAAGGGGAATCGGAGCAGATGCAAGAACCTGCCATCACGCCGGAACTGATCGACGCGCACGGGCTCAAGCCCGATGAATATGATCGCATCCTGGAGATCATCGGCCGCGAGCCGACGTTTACCGAGCTGGGCATCTTCTCGGCCATGTGGAACGAGCATTGCTCCTATAAATCCTCCAAGAAATGGTTGCGCACCCTGCCGACCACCGGCCCGCAGGTGATCTGCGGCCCCGGCGAAAACGCCGGCGTGGTCGATATCGGCGATGGTCAGGCCGTGGTCTTCAAGATGGAAAGCCACAACCACCCCTCCTATATCGAGCCCTACCAAGGCGCGGCCACCGGCGTCGGCGGCATCCTCCGCGATGTCTTCACCATGGGCGCGCGCCCCGTGGCGGCGATGAACTCGCTGAGCTTTGGCGAACTGTCGCACCCGAAAACCCGCCAGCTTGTGCATGGCGTGGTCGAAGGCGTCGGCGGTTACGGCAATTGCTTTGGCGTGCCCACGGTGGGCGGCGAGGTCCGCTTTGACCCGGCCTATAATGGCAACTGCCTGGTGAACGCCTTTGCCGCCGGTCTCGCCGATGCGGACAAGATCTTCTACTCCGCCGCCTCGGGCGTCGGCATGCCCGTCGTCTATCTCGGCGCCAAGACCGGCCGCGACGGCGTCGGCGGCGCGACCATGGCCTCGGCCGAATTCGACGACACGATCGAAGAGAAACGCCCCACCGTTCAGGTCGGCGATCCCTTCACCGAAAAACGCCTGATGGAGGCGACGCTCGAACTGATGGCCACCGGCGCGGTGATCTCCATTCAGGACATGGGCGCCGCAGGCCTCACCTGCTCGGCCGTGGAAATGGGCGACAAGGGCGGGCTCGGCGTGCGGCTCGATCTCGATTCCGTGCCGCAGCGCGAAGCCAACATGACCGCTTATGAGATGATGCTCTCCGAGAGCCAGGAGCGGATGCTCATGGTCCTCAAGCCCGAGCTCGAGGCCGAGGCCCGCGCCGTCTTCGAGAAATGGGATCTCGATTTCGCCATCGTCGGCGAAACCATCGACGAAGACCGCTTCCTGATCCTGCATCAGGGCAATGTCATGGCCGATCTGCCGCTGTCGAAACTCTCCTCGACCGCCCCGGAATATGACCGCCCCTGGGAGGAAACCCCGGCCCCCGCAGCCCTCACCACCAACCTGCCCGACAGCGACCCTGTCGAGGCCCTGCGCAAATTGGTGAGCTCGCCCAACTACTGCTCGCGGCAATGGGTCTATGAACAATATGACACGATGGTCATGGCCGACACGGTGCGCGGCCCCGGTCTCGGCGGCGGTCTGATCCGCGTCCATGGCACGGAAAAACTGCTGGCCTTCACCTCCGACGTGACCCCGCGCTACGTCAAGGCGAACCCGGTCGAAGGCGGCAAACAGGCGGTGGCCGAGGCCTATCGCAACCTGACCGCCCTCGGCGCGACGCCGCTCGCCACCACCGACAACATGAATTTCGGCAACCCCGAGAAACCCGCCATCATGGGTCAGTTCGTCGGCGCCATCAAAGGCATCGGTGCCGCGGTCGAAGCGCTCGACATGCCGATCGTCTCGGGCAACGTGTCGCTCTATAATGAAACCGACGGCAAGGCGATCCTGCCCACCCCCACCATTGGTGCCGTGGGTCTCATCGCCAGCGAAGACAAGGCCATTCTCGGCGCGGCCCAGCCCGGCGACATCGCCCTTCTGGTGGGCGACACCCGCGGCCACCTGGGCCAGTCGGCCTGGCTTGCCGAGGTGCTTGAGCGCGCCGAAGGCGACGCGCCGCCGGTCGATCTCGCCGCCGAGAAACGCAACGGCGATTTCATCCGCGACAACCACGCCTCGATCCGCGCCTGCACCGACCTCTCCGACGGCGGGCTGGCCCTCGCGGGCTTCGAGATGGCCGAGGCCGCAGGCACCGGCCTCGCCCTCACCCCCGCCAGCACCGGCGATCTCTTCGGCGAAGACCAGGCCCGCTACCTGCTGGCCGTCGCCCCCGATCAACTCGCCACGCTGCAAGAGGCCGCCCAGGCCGCCGACGTGCCGCTCACCCAGGTGGGCAGCTTCGGCGGCGACCAGATCGCCCTCGGCTCGGCCTCTGTGCCGCTGGCAGAGCTCGCCACGCTCTACCGCACGAGCTTCGGCCGCTATTTCGCCTGAGCCCCACCGCTCTTTCTGGTTTCAAATACCCAAAAACAACGCCCGCCGGTTCCCCCCGGCGGGCGTTCTGCATCGAGGGCCAGAAACTTCACCCCTGAAACAGCCCTTTGATCACCCCCGGCCCGCTCTGCACCAGCCAGGCCGACAGCGCCCCCTCAAAGAGAAAATGATCCACCCCAAAGACCAGCGCCACCAGCGTCAGCCATTGCAGCGGCCGCGTGACGATACTGTGCAAGAGCTTGAGCCCATAGGCCACCGCCGCAAAGGCCAAAAGCGCCGCCCCCCAGGCCAGAGGATCCGGCGCAAAGGCGCGATAGGCGAGATAGGCCGCAAGCCCCCCCAAGACCCAAGCCGCGAGGCGCAGCTTGGGCGGCAGCGGCGTCATCGACCGGCCCCCAACCCTGCCGCCCCCGCCGCGCATCTGGCGGTCCATATTGTCCTGCTGCAGCTTGCGGATCGGATCAACGACAAGCCCGCGCCCGCCGCAATGCCCGCAGATGATATTGCCATGCCTGCCGCTGCCGCCGCAGCCCGAGCATATGGTTAACGGATCCCCCATCTCGCCATCCCCTTGTGTTCCCCGGGGCAACTATACCAAAAATTGGCGTTTTTTGCGATCCTCTGGCATGCTGGTTCCCGGGATCCCGGCCGTATCTCCGGCTCCGATCCCCCGGAGGCCCCCGCCCTGGCCCATTCCGCCACTGCGCCGCAAGCCTCCCACCGACCGCGTTACGAGCATGTGTGCGCCCCGATCCCTGTCACCGGGCAATTCCAGACAAAGGACATCCGCCAATATCCCAAAAGGGAGGGACAGATCATGCGACATCTCACATTGGCACTGCTCTTGGGCGCGCTCGCCGCCCTCCTCCGACCCGCCACGGCCCAGACGGCCCATAGCGACGAGACCCTCGGCGTCTCCTTTGCCCTGCCCCAATCCGACTGGCTCGAGCTAGAAACAACCGCGCCCATCCGCTTTGCCATCGGCAACCTCACCACGCCCGAGGCCAGCCAGGGCGCGCTCTGGCGCGCCTGTTTCCTGCAAGGCGGCCCCTATCCCGAGGCCATGACACCGCCGCAAACCACCGGCGATTTGCTCTCGGACATGACGGCTGAAGGCGCCGAGATCTTCGCCCGCTCGCGCGGTGACGGGCTCGCCCGACAGGGCTACACGCTCGACAGCGCCGAGGCCACGCCGCGCCAGGACGGCTACCCGAGCTGGGACTACCACGCCACCGGCGAGATCCAAAGCGTGCCCGTGACCCTCACCGCCCGCACGCTCTTCCTGAAAACCACCGTCGCCACGCTCTCCTGCGAGCTCTACCCCGGCAACGCGCCGCAAGGCACCGATCTCGGCGCCACACGGGCCGAGATCACCCAGATTCTCGCCAGCCTCGCGCCCCTGCCCGCCGCCGCCCTCCCCCAAGGCACCGCCAGCAAAAGAGCCGACCGCACCGACAGCCTCCTCGCCACCATCGGCCGCGGCATCGGCATCGTGATCCTGGCGCTCTTCGCCATCCTGCTGACCCGCCGCCTGACCCGCCGCAAACGCCGCTGAGCCCCCTCATTCTGGTCCCAAATACCCAAAGAAAAACGCCCGCCGATCCCCCGGCGGGCGTTTCATATCGCAACCACAGCCTCACACGGGGCCGCCAACCTCAGGCGTTGGCTTCGCGGATCTTCTCGGCGGCGTCCTTGTCATAGGTCACGCCATTTTCCTCGAACAGCGTGTCCAACTCCCCCGAGAGCGTCATCTCGGTGATGATGTCACAGCCGCCCACGAACTCGCCCTTCACATAGAGCTGCGGGATCGTCGGCCAGTCGGAATACTCCTTGATCCCCTGCCGGATCTCCTCATCCGCCAGCACGTTCACATCGGCGTAATTGACACCCATATAGTTGAGCACCCCCGCCACGCGGCTGGAAAACCCGCATTGCGGCATTTCCTTGGTGCCCTTCATATAGAGCACCACGTCATTGGATTTGACGGTCTCGTCGATCCGGGTCTTTGCGTCACTCATTGCTCATGTCCTTGTCTCTAGATCTCAGTCGGGCGCCTTGGTGGTGAGCGCCAGCGCGTGCAGCTCGCCGTTTGACCCGTCCATCTTACCCTTGAGCGCCGCATAAACGGCGCGTTGCTGTTGCACGCGGTTCTTCCCGCGAAAGCTTTCGTCGATCACCTCGGCTGCAAAATGCGCCCCGTCATCGCCCTGCACGCTGATCCGCGCATTGGGAAAGCTCTCACGGATCAAAGCCTCGATATCGCTTGCGAGAATGGCCATCGCGCCCTCCTTGGTGGTTCCTCTCACGAGATAGAGTGCCACCGACCCAAGCGCAAGGCAAAGCCCTCTTGCACCGCGCTGCGCTCTCGGCCAATCATGCCCCATGACCGATGCCAACGCCCCCTCGCCCGATCCAACGACCCGCTGGGGCATCGTCGCCACGGTCAAGGCTGACTGCGACGCGATCCTCGATTTCGCGGCCCATCACCTGGCGCTCGGCGCGCATCGCATCCACCTCTTTCTCGACGAGGACAACCCAGAGGCCCGCGCGGCCCTCGCCACCCGGCCCCGGGTGCAGGTCACGGTCTGCGACGACGCCCATTGGGCCCGCTGGGACGGCCGGCCCGAAAAACATCAGGCCCGCCAGACGAAAAACGCCACCTTCGCCTATCGCCGCCGCCCCGGGGTCGACTGGCTTGCCCATATCGACGTGGATGAATTTCTCTGGCCCGACCGGCCCATCGGCGAACAGCTCGCCGCCCTGCCCGATGACACCGACGTGGTCCGGGTCTATCCCGTCGAGGCGCTGGCGCCGGTGGATGACAGCGCGCACCCCGGCCTCTGGTTCAAATCCTACGCGCGCCAACAAGCCATGCGCCGCCGCCAGACCGCCGAGATCTACCCCGAATTCGGCCCCCATCTCAACGGCGGCTTCCTGAGCCATGTGGCGGGCAAGGTCTTTATCCGCACCCGCATCCCCAAGGTGAATTTCCGCATTCACAACGGCTTTGTGCGGGGCGAACAGCTCAGCGCCGAGACCTCTTTGGCAGAGACCAAGCTCTGCCATCTCCACGCCCGCGATTTCGACCATTTCCTGCAGGCCTATCGCTACCGGCTGGCGCGGGGCAGCTACCGCGCCGATCTCAAACCGGCGCCCACCCCGGATGGCGCGGGGCTCAACCTCAATGCGCTCTTCTCCCTGCTCGAGACCGAGGGCGGCGAGGCGGCGCTGCGCCGCTTCTACGCCGAGGTCTGCGAGGCGAGCCCCGCCCTACGCACCCGGCTCGCGGATCATGACCAGCTGCACCGGATCGATCTCGATCTTGCGGCGAAACGGGCCCGGTTTTTCCCGCAAACCGCGTCAACTGTTGCCAAATAGGCGACAAAGCACCGCTTAACCCCCGCATTGTGCGCACATAATCACAACAGATTGCCACCAAGCCCAATCTGCGCTACATGGCCCCAAGGGATCGTTAATTGCGACGAACCGCAAGGGCCGCGTGGGCCCGATCCCAATCATGACGGCGGGCCGGGAAAGTGTCCGCAAACAGCGGATACACATGACAAAATTCTCTGAGCTGAACCTCAACGCAAAAGTTCTCAAGGCCATCGACGAGGCCGGATACGAAAGCCCGACACCGATCCAGGCGGGCGCGATTCCCCCCGCCCTCGAAGGCCGCGACGTTCTGGGCATCGCCCAGACCGGCACTGGCAAGACCGCCAGCTTTACCCTTCCGATGCTCTCGCTTCTGGCCCGTGGCCGGGCCCGCGCCCGGATGCCGCGCAGCCTCGTGCTCTGCCCGACCCGCGAATTGGCGGCACAGGTGGCGGAAAACTTCGACACCTATTCCAAACATCTGAAACTGACCAAGGCGCTGCTCATCGGCGGGGTCAGCTTCAAGGAACAGGAACAGATCATCGACAAGGGCGTCGATGTGCTCATCGCCACGCCCGGCCGCCTGCTCGACCATTTCGAGCGCGGCAAGCTGATCCTGTCGGACGTCAAGGTGATGGTCGTGGACGAAGCCGACCGGATGCTCGACATGGGGTTCATCCCCGATATCGAACGCATCTTCGGCCTGACCCCCTTCACCCGTCAGACGCTCTTCTTCTCGGCCACCATGGCCCCGGAAATCGAACGTATCACCAACACCTTCCTGTCGAACCCGGCACGGGTCGAAGTGGCCCGTCAGGCCACCGCCTCCGAGACCATCGAACAGGGCGTGGTGATGTTCAAAGGCTCGCGCCGCGACCGCGAAGCCTCCGAGAAACGCAATGTCCTGCGCAAGCTGATCGACGCCGAGGGCGACAAATGCACCAACGCGATCATCTTCTGCAACCGCAAGACGGATGTGGATATCGTCGCGAAAAGCCTCAAGAAATACGGCTATGACGCGGCGCCGATCCATGGCGATCTCGACCAGTCTCAGCGCACGCGCACGCTCGAATCCTTCCGCGCTGGCGACCTGCGCTTCCTCGTGGCCTCCGATGTGGCGGCCCGTGGTCTCGACGTGCCCTCGGTGAGCCATGTGTTCAACTTCGACGTGCCGAGCCATGCCGAGGATTACGTCCACCGCATCGGCCGCACCGGCCGCGCCGGGCGTGACGGCAAGGCGATGATGATCTGCTCGGCCCGCGACGAAAAGAATTTCGACGCCATCGAAAAGCTGATCCAGAAAGAGATCCCGCGCATCGACAACCCGCTCGGCACCGCCCCCTCTGACGAGGGCGACAATGCCAAGCCCGACAGCGCCGAAGGCGACAAGCCGAAACCGCGCCGCACCCGCAGCCGTCGCGGCAAATCCGACAGCGCCCGCGACACGGCCCGCGACACGGCTGATGCCGCCCCCGCAGAGGCCACCGAGGCGGTCGCGACCAAATCCGACGCGCCCGCCGTGGCCGCGACAGAGGCAGAACCTGTGGCCGACACGGTCGAGGCGACCCCGGCCAAATCCGCCGACAACGACGACAAACCGCGCAGCCGCAGCCGCAGCCGCCGGGGCAAGCCCGCCGAGCCCGCCGAGCCCGCCGAGGAGAACGCCAGCGACACGCGCGAACCGCGCGAGAGCCGTGAAAATCGCGAAAACCGCGACCGCTCGCGCGGCGGTCAATCGCGCGGCCAGCGTGGCGGCGGCCAACAGGGCAAAGGCCCCGTCGGCATGGGCGACCACCTGCCCAGCTTCATCGCGCTGAGCTTTGAGGAGCGGATGACCGGCTAAGCCCGGTCACCGACCCCCTTTCCTTTACCGACAGCTCGCAACGCTGCGATCGACCTTGCCGCCAATGGTGGGTTCGGGAAATTGCACCTGCACGCTGCGCTGCCCCTTGTCGCCGATGGCCACCCGCGTCTTGCGGGTGAAATCGCCCTCGCTCGTCTCGAGCCGCACGGAAATCTCGACCTCGCGCCCCGCCCCGTCGAGCCCGGCGGTGACATGGGTCACGATCCCATAGTCGAACTCGCCATTGACGATGAACGCATCCTCCGCGTTGCGAAGCGCCAATATCTTGCAGGTGCTGAGCATCTGACCGCCAAGGCTGCGCATCACCAAGATCCCCACCAGAAGCAGCACCACCGCCCCACCGGCCATCTTGAGCCGCCCGATCCACACCCCCGACGGCCCCGGATTGTCGAGCCCACAGCTCGGGCAGGTCTTCGCCGCCTCTGAAATCTGATGCCCGCACTCGCGGCAATTCGTCAGCCCCATCTCGCATCCTCCCCAAGAACGCTCCACTCCCCACCCCATGCAAGCGCGCAAACCCGCCGCGTTTCAACTCTTTTTTCGGCCTCTGAAACGAGAAAAGCCCTCCCCGTCACGCGAGACGGGAAGAGCTCTGATACCCTGCCCTGCGGCAGAAATCGCCCGGAACGGCCTCAGCTCAACCGGCTGATCACCACCGTCACCTCGGGCTTCTTGCCGATCTCGCCCTGCGTCGTCTGACGGGCGATCCGGCGCAGCTGCTCTTCGAGCTTGTCATCATCGGCAAGCGTCTTGTCATCCGCCCGGCCCAGAAACTGATCGAGATCGGCCTCGAGCACATCGACCAGCGGCGCATTGCTGCTCCCCTGCTCGGCCAGCCCACGCAGCTCGCACCACGGCTCGCCCAGCGGCGCGTCCTCTTCGTCGAGGATCACATTGACCATCACATGCCCGTTGAGCGCCATCCGGATGCGGTCCCGCACGATCCCGTCCAGCGCCCCGTATTTCACCGACCCATCGAGATAGGTCCGCCCGGTGTCGATATATTCCGCCACCTTGGGCGCCTTGCCGGTGAGATCGATCATCATCCCGTTGACCGCGAGAATACCCTTGATCCCCCGCTTGTCGGCCAGCTTCACATGCTCGCGCAGATGGCGATGCTCGCCATGCATCGGCACCAGGATCTCGGGCTGCAATATCTCATGCATCGTCTCGAGATCGGGCCGGTTGGCATGGCCCGACACATGGTAGAGCCCGGAACTGTCGTCGATCACATCGACGCCCTTCTCGCTGAGCTGGTTGACGATGCGCAGGACACCGCGCTCATTGCCGGGAATGGTCTTCGAGGAAAAGAGGAACATATCCCCCTCTTTCAACTCGATCCCCTGATATTTGCCATTGGCAAGCTGCGCACTCGCGGCGCGGCGCTCGCCCTGGCTGCCGGTCACGATGAGCATGAGGTTCTCGCGCGGGATATTGCGCGCGTCCTCGGGGCTCACCGTGCGCGGGAAATCGGCGAGAACACCGGTCTCGATCGCGGCCTCGATCATCCGCCGCATCGCCCGCCCCAAGAGGCAGACCGAGCGCCCGGCGCGCTGCCCGGCCTCGGCCAGCGTCAGAACCCGCGCCACGTTGCTGGCGAATGTGGTGGCGACAAACACGCCCTCGGCGGTGCCGACGAGCTTTTCGATCTCGCCGCCGACGCTCGATTCCGAGCGCCCGGGATGGCGCGACATCACATTGGTGCTGTCACAGGCGAACACCTTGACCCCCGGCTTCGCCACCTCTTCCCAGAGCTTGCGGTCGAACGCCTCGCCCACGATCGGGTTCTCGTCGAGCTTGAAATCGCCCGAATGGACGATCCGCCCCGCCGGCGTGTCGATGACCAGACCCGAGCTTTCGGGGATCGAATGCGACAGCGGCACAAAGCCCACCTGAAACGGACCGGCCTCGGTCATCTCGGGCCAGGCCGATACGGTGGTCACCGCCTCATCGGGATGCCCATGCTCGCCCATCTTGCGGCGCGCGATATTGGCGGTAAAGGCTCGCGCATAGACCGGCGCGCCCAGCCGATCATAGAGATGCGCCACAGCGCCGACATGGTCCTCATGGGCATGGGTGATGAACACCGCCTCGAGACGGTCGCGGTTCTTGGCGAGCCAGGCGATATCGGGCATGATCAGATCAACGCCCGGCGTCGTGTCCATATCCGGGAAGGTCACGCCGAGATCGACCAGGATGAGCCGCTCCTTGCCCGGTTTGCCATAGCCGTAAACATAGGCATTCATGCCGATTTCGCCCGCGCCGCCCAGGGGCAGGTAGATCAGTCTGTCGCTGCTCATATGTCCTCAGCTCTCTTTCTTGTTCTTACATCTTCTGGTTATACGCATGGATCACGGTGAGACCATGCATCGTCAAATCTTCTTCTATCGTATCAAATAGCTGCGTTCCCTGCGCAAACAAGGGCGCCAGCCCGCCGGTCCCGATCACCCGCATCGGCCGGTCATACTCGGCCCGAATACGCGCGCAGATCCCTTCGACCAGCCCGACATAGCCCCAGTACACCCCTGACTGGATGCAATCCACCGTATTCGTACCGATCACCTTCTGTGGCGTGGTCACATCCACATGCGGCAGCGCCGCCGCCGCCATATGCAGCGCCTCAAGGCTGAGGTTCACCCCCGGCGCGATCACCCCGCCGACATAGGCGCCATCCTCGGCCACCACGTCGAACGTGGTGGCGGTGCCGAAATCGACCACCACCAGATCGCCGCCATGGCGGTCATAGGCCCCCGCCGCATTGACCAGACGGTCGGGCCCGACAATCGTGCCCTCATCGACACGCGGCGCTTGCGGCAGCGCGCAATCGGGCTTGCCCACCACCACCGGGCGACAGCCAAAGAACCGGTCCGCGAAAACCCGCAGATTGAACACAACCCGCGGCACGGTCGAGGAAATGATCACATGTTGAATGTCCGGGGTGATGCCGTAATGCGCCACCAAAGTGGTGAACCAGGTGAAATAGGCATCCGCCGTGCGCGCATGATGGGTCGAGGTGCGCAGGGTGCAGAGGAATTTCTCCCCGTCCCAGATCGAAAACACCGTGTTGGTATTGCCGCAATCAATCGCCAGAAGCATCGCGCCGCCCTTCCCTAGAAAAACACATCCGCCGCCGGGATGGCGATGCGCCCGTGGGCGGTGGATAATACAAGATTGCCCGTCGCGTCCACTGTCTCGAACGTGCCCTCATGGCTGTCACGGGTGGTGCGCGCGGTGATCACCTCGCCGATCTTCGCCGCCCGCGCGAGCCAGGCTTCGCGAATGGGCGCGAACCCATAGGTCACGAACTGCGTCTCATAGCGCGCATAGGCCGGGGCCAGCAGATCGAGAAACTCTTCCGGCGTCACCATCACCCCCGCCTCGGACAAGAGCGACACGGGCCGCACCGCGCCCGGCTCGACCTCGCCCGCGCCGGGGGCCTCGCGCAGATTGACCCCGATGCCGATGGCGAAATGCGACAGGCCACCGCCGCTGCCCGCGCTCTCGAGCAAGATCCCGGCGAGCTTGCCGCCATTGAGCAGCACATCATTGGGCCATTTGAGGCTCACCCCCGCCGCGCGGCCCGTCGCATCGACCACCGCATCAAACAGCGCCAGCGACGCCACAAAGGACCGCAGCGCCACCTGATCCGGGCTCTCGGTCGGGCGCATGACCAATGTGGCGGCGAAATTGCCCACCGGGTTGGCCCAGGCGCGGCCCCGCCGCCCCCGTGCCGCCGTCTGTTCCAGCGCCAGAATCCATTCCGGCCCCGCCAATGTCGGCGCGATCCGCGCGGCCTCGGCATTGGTGCTGTCGACCCGCGCCAGCACCCGCCGCCCATAGCCTTCCGGCCAGTTCATCATGCGCCATCCCCCTGACCGCGTTTCTGCGGCTCGCATTTCATCTTCCCGCGGTGATACAGGCTGATGCGGCCAAGGCAAAGCCCCCGCTTGCTCTGTCGCCCCCGTGGCACCGCCCTTTGGTGACGCTCTCTTGACCCCATCGTGATACGCCCCGCCGAATTTTCCCATCCCCCGCCGGGGCATGGCCGATAGCCTTGACGCCCCCGATAGGCTAAACTTGTCCAAACCCCACGCAGGCAAGGAAAATCCCATGGAAGGTATGCTGTTTCAGGCGACGATCTACTTGGTTGCAGCGGTCATCGCCGTACCGCTCGCCTCGCGCCTGGGACTGGGCTCCGTTCTGGGCTATATCGCCGCCGGTATCCTCATCGGTCCGGTGCTCGGCCTCGTCGGCCATGAGACCCATGATTTGCAGCATGTGGGCGAATTTGGCGTGGTGATGATGCTCTTCCTCATCGGGCTCGAGCTCGAGCCAAAGGCGCTGTGGGACATGCGGCACAAGCTCATCGGTCTCGGCGGCATGCAGGTGGTGCTCACCACGCTGGCCGTCATGGTGGTGGCGATGCAGCTCGGTCAGGTCTGGAGCGTGGCGCTCGCCATCGGCATGATCTTCGCGCTCTCCTCCACCGCCATCGTGCTGCAAACCCTGTCGGAAAAGGGGCTGATGCGCACCGGCGGCGGCCGCTCGTCCTTTTCCGTGCTGCTGACCCAGGACATCGCGGTCATTCCGATGCTCGCCTTCATCCCTCTCCTCGCCCTGCCCCAGACCCCCGAATCCGTGCTCGGCGACGCACTCAAGAAACTGATGGCCGGCGAAGGCAAGCACGAGGTCGCCCCCGCCCATGAGGCCGCCGTCCATTTCATCGAAAGCCTGCCGTCCTGGGGCGTGACCCTCGTCACTTTCGGCGCGGTCGCGGGCATCATCGTCTTTGGCGTCTACCTCACCCGCCCGATTTTCCGCTTCATCCACGCCGCCAAGCTGCGCGAGATGTACACCGCGCTGGCCCTGCTCATCGTCGTCTCGATCTCCTTTCTGATGAACCTTCTGGGCCTCTCACCCGCGCTCGGCGCCTTCCTCGCCGGGGTGGTCCTCGCCAACAGCGAATTCCGCCACGAGCTCGAAAGCGACATCGAACCCTTCAAGGGCCTGCTCCTCGGCCTCTTCTTCATCACCGTCGGCGCCGGCATCAACTTCGCCGTGCTCTTCGCCCTGCCCGCGCTGATCCTCGGCCTCACCCTCGCCGTCATCGTGATCAAGGGCATCGTCCTCTATTGCCTCGGCCGCGTCTTCGGCCTGCGCCGCCGCGATCTGTGGCTCTTCACCCTGTCGCTGGCCCAGGCCGGCGAATTCGGCTTCGTGCTGATCTCCTTCTCGAAACAGCAAAACGTCCTGCCCCGCCAGATCGACGAGGTGCTGCTGCTGGTGGTCGCCCTCACCATGCTGATCACGCCGCTGCTCTTCCTGCTCTACGACTGGATGTCGCGCCGCATGACTGAAACGAACGACCTCCCCGAGCCCGACCAAATCGACGACAAGGGCCAGGTGATCATCGTCGGCATCGGCCGCTTCGGCCAGATCGTCCACCGTCTGGTGCGCTCGGCGGGCTTTTCCACCGTGGTGCTCGACCGCGACCTCTCCGCCATCCAGCGCATGCGCCGCTTCGGCATCAAGAGCTTCTTCGGCGATCCCACCCGCCCCGAGATGCTGATCGCCGCGGGCCTCCGCGAGGCGCGCGTGCTGGTGGTCGCCATCGACGACCCGCAGGCCTCGGTCCGGCTGGTCCATTTCGCCCGCCGCGAACGGCCCGACCTGCACATCATCTGCCGCGCCCGCGACCGCACCCATGTCTTCCGCCTCTATCAGGCCGGGGCCAATGACATCGTGCGCGAAATGTTCGACGCCTCGCTGCGCGCCGGGCGCTATGCGCTGGAAAACCTCGGCCTGTCGGAATTCGAGGCGGCGGAACTGGAAACCACCTTCTACCATCACGACCGCCATTCGGTGAAGGAACTCGCCGCGCTGTGGAACCCGGACATCCCGACGGTGGAAAACGCCGCCTATATCGCCCGCGCGAAAGAGCTCGAATCCGAGCTCGAAACCATGCTGCTCAGCGCCATGGAAGAGGCCGCCGCCACCGAGGATAAGAAAACCGCCTGACCCCTACTTGCCGCACCCACAGCAGCGCGGTGATCAGCGTCGCCGCCGCCTGCGCCATGGCAAACCCCGCCATCGCCTCTCGCAGGCCGACCCGCTCGGCCAGCGCGCCGCTCGCCATCACCGGCAGGGCAAACCCCACATAGGCATAGACAAAAAGCCCCGCCACCGCCCGCGCCCGCTCCTCTGGTGCGGCCCGCGACACCTCGGCCAGCGCCGCCAGATAGGTGAACCCATAGCTCGCCGCGCTGGTGAGGCAGGCCCCCGCCAGCACCGGCCAGAGCAGGCCCAGCCACACCCCCCACAAGAGCACCGCAAACCCCAAGGGAACGCAGAAAAAGCCAAGCGCCAGCGCCCGCCCAGGCCCCATCCGCCGCGCCAGCGGCTGACAGAGAAACCCTATGAAAATCGCCAGAAAGATCACCAGCCCACCCCAGCCGCCAAGCCCCCGCGCGCCAAGCTCAAGTGGCACCACCGCGATCACCATCCCCGTCGTCGACCAGGCAAGCGCCATCGCCACGCCATACACCCAAGTGCCACGCGCAAAGACCGGCAACCGCAGCGGCGACACCGCCCGAGGCCGGTCCACCCGAGGCAGCGCCAGCACCCCAAGCACCAGCCCCGGCACCGCCAGAAACAGCGCGACATAGCTCGCCGGCAACAGCGTCGCCCCCTGCACCCCAAGGCTGATCCCCGTCGCCAAGGCCCCGCCGCCAAAGCCCAAAGACGTGGCCGAGGTCACCACGAGCGCTGCCCGCCCGGCCCGCGCCTCGCCCATGATCTCGGCCATATAGGCCGTGCCCGCCGTCGTCGCGAGCGCCGTCCCCACCCCGAGCAGGACCCGCGCCGCCACAAGGCTCGACCAGCCGGGCCAGACCACCAACATCCCCGTCGCCACCCCGCCAAGGCCCAGCGCCAGCGCAATCGGCCCCCGCCGCCCCACCCGGTCCGACAGCCCGCCGAGCAGCACAAGCGTCGGCATCAGCCCCGCCACATAGGCGGCAAAGCCGATGGTCACCGCCATCGCCCCACGCCCGCTCCCGGCGGCATAGGTCTCATAGAGCGGCGCCTGCAGATTGACCGCGAATGTCACGGTAAAGAGGCTGAGCGCCAAGAGCGGCACGGCAAGCGGTTTCATCATGGACTGCGCTCCTGATTGGCAAGGGTCTCGCTGCCCCGGCATGGCACGCCGCGCCTATCCATGACAATTTTTAGATTGTCCTAAGGACAGCGCCCCGCCATGCTCTCCCCACGCGCCCCGAGCCGAAGACCTCCCGAGACCGGACGAGACCAAACATGCCCCAGGCCCGCTACCTCCGCCTCGCAGATCAGATCGCCGCCGCCATCGACCGTGGCACGCTCGCCCCCGGCACGCGGCTGCCCACCCACCGCGCCTTTGCCGAACGCTTTGGCGTGGCGCTCGCCACCGCCACCCGCACCTATGGCGAATTGGAACGGCGCGGGCTGGTCACGGGCGAGGCCGGGCGCGGCACCTTCGTGCGCGATCCGGGCCTGCCACTCAGCCTCGGGATGCAGCAGGGCACATCCGACGGGCTTCTCGATCTCGTCTTCAACATGCCCGGCGACAGCGGCGATCCCGACATGCTCCGCGCCGGGCTGAGACGCCTCGCCACGGCGGGCGATCTCGAGGCCATGCTGCGCTATCAGCCCCATGGCGGCCGCCCTCATGAACGCCGCCTCATCGCCGCCCATCTCGAACCATCCCTTGGCGACGGGTTCGGCCCGCTCGACCCCGATCACCTCTTGATCACCTCCGGCGCGCAGCACGGGCTCGCCATCACCGCCCTCGCCCTGTTCAAGCGCGGCGATCTCATCGCCAGCGACGCGCTCACCTATCCCGGGTTCAAATCCGTGGCCTCCCTGCAGGGCATCGACCTCGCCCCGGTCGACAGCCTCGCCCACGCAGGCGGCGTCATGGACCCCGACGCGCTCGACCGGCTCTGCCGCACCCGCCCGGTCCGCGCCGTCTATCTCATGCCCACCGTCCACAACCCGCTTGGCGCGGTGATGGACATCGCCACCCGGCACCGCATAATCGCCGTGGCGCAGGCCCATGACCTGCTGATTATCGAGGATGCGGCCTATGCGTTTCTCGACCCCACCCCGAGGCCGAGCCTTCTTTCCCTCGCCCCCGAGCGCACGATCCATATCGGCGGCTTTTCCAAGAGCCTCGCCACCGGGCTGCGCCTTGGCTATCTCATCGCGCCGCCCAGCCGCATCGCCCCGCTGATCGAGGCGATCCGCGCCACCACATGGAACGCGCCGGCGCTGATTTCGGGGCTTGTCGCGGGCTGGATCGAGGATGGCACCCTCGCCCGCTCGGAAGAGACCCGGCGTCGCGACGGGGCCGATCGGCAGCGTCTCTGCCGCGACTGTCTCGCCGGTCTCGCCGGTCTGCCGCTCCTGTCGCACCCCAACGCGGGCTTCGCTTGGCTGCCGCTCGACCGGGGCCTGCGGGCCGAACCCATCGTCTCACGGCTCAAGACGCGCGGCGTCTCGGTCTCCGGGGCCGAAGCCTTCGCCACGACCCAGGCGGTGCCGCAGGCGCTCCGCCTCGCCTTCGGCGGTCTGGCCAAGCCCGATCTCACCGCCGCCCTACGCACCGTCGCCGAGGAGGTAAACGCCGCCCGTGCGCAGCCTTAACCGTGCGCAGCCTTAACCGCGCGTCTGCCACGGGGCCGGGCCGCGCCTCCCCATACAGTCGCTTTACCGTCGTAATACCGACGTCATACCGAAAAAGCGCCCAAACCCCCTCAACGCGCTGCCGATTAACCCGGCGGCACGCAGGTTTTACGGCGCATTCATGGATGAAAAACGCAGTTTATGTAGTTGAAATTGCTTGATTACCCATCAGACACGCCAGCCTCTGCAAAGGTCGCCATGCCGCTATGACAGGCCAGCGCGCCCTTGAGGATCGAGATCGCCAGCGCCGCCCCCGAGGCTTCGCCCAATCGCATCCCGAGCGATAGGATCGGGGCCTTGCCCAACCGCTCCAGCAGCGCCCCATGCGCCCCCTCGGCGCTCAGATGCCCGGCCACGCAATGATCCAGCGCCCCGGGCGCGGCCACCTCCAGACAGGCGGCTGAACTTGTGCAGATAAACCCATCCAAAATAACGGGAATTCGCAAATGCCTTGCCCGCAAAATGGCCCCCGCCATGGCCACCATTTCGCGCCCGCCTAGATGCCTCAGCGCCGCCATCCCGTCGCCCTTCACCCCCGGATGCGCCGCCACGCCCCGCGCCACAACCTCGGCCTTGCGCTTGAGCCCGGCATCATCCACCCCGGTCCCCCGCCCGGTCCAGTCCTCAGCCTCCCCCCCAAACACCGCCAAAGCCACCGCCGCCCCCGCCGTGGTGTTGCCAATTCCCATCTCACCCACAACGAGCAAATCACATTTTGGATCAACAGCTTGCCAGCCATCCCTCATGTGCTCAAGAAAGCTCTTTTCGCCCATCGCAGGGGCCTTTGTGAAGTCCTCCGTGGGGGTCTCCAACCGCAACGCATACACGTCCATCCGCGCCCCTGAGACGGCGCTCAATTGGTTCACCGCAGCACCGCCCGCTTGGAAATTCGCCACCATCTGCGCGGTGACTTCTTGCGGAAACGGCGACACGCCCTGCGCCACAACCCCATGATTACCTGCAAAAACAATGACTTGCGGCGACTTCAGCACAGGCCGCGCCTCCCCACGCCAGCCCGCATACCAGATCGCCAGCTCTTCCAGCCGCCCAAGCGCCCCCGGCGGTTTCGTCAAAACCGCATCCCGCGCCCGAGCCGCCTCTTCCGCCGCCCCGTCCGGCCCCGGCATCTCCGCCAGCAAACCCGCCAGCTCGCTCATCGTCTTCGGCCCGTCCTGCATCTCAGCCCCCTGTTGCGCTATCACCCGCGCCTGTGTATCCCATTTCGTCAGGCAAGATGCAGCCAAATTCACCCGGATCGGAAGGGGAAAACGACATGAGTCCAAGAGCTTCGGAACTGGTCACCGCCTTCAGCCTGCTGAGCCGCCTGCCGCTGCCGCGCGGCGTCGCCGATCCCGACCTCAACGCGGCCTCCGCCTGGGCCTATGGCGCGGTGGGGCTCGGTCTCGGCCTCCTGGCGTCGCTCGCCATGCTCTGCGCCACGCTGATCGGCCTGCCCGCGCCTCTGGTGGCCCTCACCGGGCTTGGCACGCTCATCGCCCTCAGCGGTGCGATGCATGAGGACGGGCTCGCCGATGTGGCCGATGGGTTCTGGGGCGGTTGGACGCAAGAGATCCGGCTCGAGATCATGCGCGACAGCCGCATCGGCACCTACGGCGTCGTGGCGCTCATCCTTTCGCTCGGTGCGCGGTGGGTAACGCTTTGGTATCTTATTGAAATCTCGACCGGTTTTGCCTGCGCCGCGGTGATCGCCAGCGCTGCGTTGTCGCGGGCGCTCATGCCGTTTCTCATGGCGCTGCTGCCGCATGCCCGCAAGGATGGGCTGTCGCATGGGGTGGGCCTTGTCAGTCTTGAAAACGCTTGGCTGGGCCTCGCCATCGCGCTTATCCCGGCGCTGATTTTCGCGGGCTTTGGCGTGTTCCCGGCGCTGTTCTGGGCGGCCCTGCTGACCTGGGGCATGGCGCAGCTTGCACAAGCCAAGATTGCCGGTCAGAGCGGCGATGTTCTGGGGGCCACACAGCAGGTGGCGGAGATCGCGATCCTTGCCTCGCTACTGATTTAAGCCAGCTCCAAACACACGAAAAAACCGCGCCCCGAGGGACGCGGTTTTCTAGCGGTATTACGTCAGTAACGCGTCGGTGTCAGGCCGCGCGCGACACCAGCACATCGCCGACCTGCTTGGCTGCGGCAACTTCGTCATTGCCGTTCACCGCCGCCACTTCGCGGGTCAGACGTTCGAGCGCCGCCTCATAGAGCTGACGCTCGGAGTAGCTTTGCTCGCGCTGATCATCGGTG
>NZ_AALY01000010.1 GCF_000152625.1 Roseovarius nubinhibens ISM
GGTCAGCTCGAGGATCATCGCCGAGCCGCCGTCGCGGCAAAGGCCACGCCGATAGCACAAAGCTCGTCCCGACCGAATTGCGCGCCGCCGTCGAATAGACCGGCAGCAGGTAGAGCGCGACCACCACGGCACAGATCGCCAGCACGATGTCCGAGGCGGCAAACCGGTGACGATGGGTGTTCTCGAACCAGCCAAGCACAATCGCGCCGAAAGTGGCGATCAAAAGCGGAATGCCGAACCAGGTGACCTCTTGGTTGTAGATCTCGGTGCCCGGAAACGCGGCCCAGGTGCTGAGCCCGCCCATCTGCGGCAGGGTGCCCGAGTTGATCTTGACCGCAAAGCTGAGCGCCATATAGCCCGCCACCAGCGCCGGCAGGATCAGGCCTAGCCCGGCCAGCGACAACATCCGCGTCTCGGGCCGCTCGGTATCGGGGAAGAGCCGCGCCGCAAAGAGAAGAAAGCCCAGCGCCAGCGCGCCCGACACGTGGACGATGCGGAAATTCCACGTCTCCATCGGAAAGGTCGGCAGCAGGGGAATGTTGATCCCGGTCCAATCACGGATCGACACGCCGTTGAGCGCGATCATATGGGTCAGCGCATAGAGCGTGGCGATGGCGGCCACGAAAAGATAGGATTTATTGGTGAACAGGCGGCGATTGCGCTCGACCGGTTCCTCATCGACGCCCTCTGCCAGGACGACCTGGTCGGCGGTTTCTTGTGCTTGTGTCATTGTCCCCTCCGCTCTGCGTCCCGCATCATAGCACGGGTGCAGCGCCCACTTGGAAAAATGCCGCGCCCGGGTCTCTGGGGGCGCGGCACTACTGTCAGGCCATTCAGGCCGGTGACGGTTTACTTGCTGAAGATCTTGTCGGCGGGGATATCCGCACCGGCATTCTCAACGAACCATTTTGCTGCACCGGGGTGCCACATCATGACTTTGTTCTTGTCCCAGTTCTCGGGCAGGGTCGATGCGGCGGCACGGTGGATGCCCTGCATCCGCTCGTTGTCCGACATGACCGTGTCCACGACCGCATAGACAAAGCTCTCGGGCAGGTCGCAATTGGCGATGGTGAAGTTCCACATCGACACCGACCGCGCCGGCGCTTCCAGCGTGGTGTAGGTATCCGCCTTGATTTCAAAGGCCGACACCGGGAAGGCCTCCATGATCTTGGCCTGTTCCTCTTCGGTGAACTCGATGATGTTCACATCCGTCTGCACTTCGAGCTGGCTGACCGCGGGCACCGGCACACCGGCAGCAAAGGCGATCACGTCGAGAAGACCGTCCTGAAGCTGCCCGCCAAGGTCGGACCAGCCGCCATTGCGGCGCTCGAACTTGACGCCCAGCTCTTCCATCATGCGCGGGAAATAGGTGTCCGAGGTCGAGCCCGCCGGACCAAAGCCGATCCGCGCCCCATCCGGGATATCCGCGATGCTTTCGATGCCCGACGAGGCCAGCGCAGTCACGCTAAAGGGCGTCTGATACATCGGGAACATGGCACACGCATTGGTCATCTGCAGACCGGGGGCAATCGGGTTGGTCCCTGCCAGCGATTCCGCCGCCGGGCCCATGGTGGTCATGCCGAACTGTGCCT
>NZ_AALY01000009.1 GCF_000152625.1 Roseovarius nubinhibens ISM
AGTAAAAAAGAAATTTATGTCTTATGTTGATTTAAATAATTCTTCTAAAGCATGTTCCCCATGTAATTTGGAGTGTAAAAAAATCAATAAAAGAATAAATGACAGAAAACTTTCAGAAATTAAAACTAAGGAAGTTCCGCATCTCCTTAAAGTATTTAATTTTTGATTTTCTGACAATGGCCATGCTTAGGTTGGCGTCTCCTTCCTAAAGCATGGTCATTAAAAGATTTCCTTCTGTTGAAGGAGTGTTCACGTGATCAAGATGTCTCCTTATTATGATGAACACTCTTTGAACAGAAAAAAATAAAAATGAAAGCTGGATATAAATTAGATAAGGTTATCTTTAAATTAAGAGAAGGTGATAAAGCTAGTAGTCATAATCAGTGTTCGATTGGTGGAAGATGGATTGAAAAGACCACTGATGATTTTTTTAAAAATAGGAGAGTAGTTTTATTTAGTTTGCCGGGTGCTTTTACACCAACATGTTCTTCACTACAACTACCAGGATTTGAAAATTATTGTGAGCGTTTTAAAAAATTAGGTATAGATGAAATTTATTGTTGCTCAGTAAATGATGCATATACAATGAATGCTTGGGCAGAAAAAATGAGGATCAAAAATGTAAAACTTATACCGGATGGTAATGGTTATTTTACAAAACAGATGGGAATGTTAATTTCTAAAGATCATTTAGGTTTTGGTAATAGAAGCTGGAGATATATGGCTGTAATTACTGATGGAATAGTTGAAAAATGGTGGGAAGAACCAGGAATAAACAATGAAGGGTCAGATGATGATCCTTATACTGAAACCATGCCAGAAAAATGTTTAGAATATCTTGCAGCAGGTAGTGAGTAAATCTATTCATTAAACTTAAATTAATATATAAATCGCCAAAATGCCTAAAAATTTAAATATATGGTTTTTTATATCAATAATAATTTCCTCATTTGTTTTAATTCCAATACTTACAGTTTTTTCAAGTTTTTTTGATGATACTTCCGAATACTATGAACTATTAAAGAATACATTTTTAATAGAATATATCTTCAATTCTTCAGTTTTATTATTAAGTGTGCTCGTGCTAACATTTCTAATAGGCACTGGATCAGCTTATCTAGTATCATTTTATGAGTTTCCACTAAGTAATTTCTTTAAATGGGCACTTATCTTATCCTTTGCAGTTCCACCTTATATTTATGCTTATTCTTTAACAGCATTTTTTGAAAATTATGGCACTGCGTATGCAATTTTAAAAAATTTATTTGGAGATGGTAATTATAATCAGAGTATACCCAAATTTGATGGAATGTTTGGTGCAATATTATCCATTTCGTTCTCATTATTTGCCTATGTATTTATTTTAACAAGAGCATCTTTTTTATATCAATCACAAAATTTAATCGATTTAGGTAAAAATCTTGGATTTTCAAAATTTAAATCATTTTACAAAATTATATTACCATCTGCTCGCCCAGCTATAGTTGCTGGATTATCATTAGTCGCAATGGAAACATTAGCAGAGTTCGGAGCAGTTGATTTTTTTTCAATCAATACTTTAACAACTGGTATCTATAATTCTTGGATAGCTTTTGATGATTTGGCATTTGCAAATCGATTATCTTTTTTTCTTTTATTATTTATTTTTGCATTATTTTCTTTAGAAAATTTGTCTAGAAAAAATGCCAAATATCACTTCAATACAAGAGAA